>NZ_BOVQ01000004.1 GCF_018403765.1 Lactococcus nasutitermitis | reverse complement strand
GCCGGGCAGAAAGTATATAAAAATGTCACAAAGACAGGCGCTTACGGCAGTACATACAGTTACAAACCAAAAGTACCATGGTATGACAGCCTGAGTTCAGCCAGTCAAGCAGAACTTACAGGGAAATATAATATACCCAAACGAATTATTACTGTTCATTATACACGGCGACAAGCAGAGATTACTCTATACTTCATAGATGATAGAGGACAACTTTTAGGACATCAGACGTATCATAACTACGAAAATAACGAATATTTGCTTTCTCCTCCACATTATCCATATTTAAGTCTTGTGAATACCAAACTTCAAACGCTCAAAGGAACATACAGTCATCCGCAAACAACAATAATTATTGAATACAAGCATATTCCAGCTTATTTAACGGTTAATTTGAGTATTGATGGACAGGTACAAAGTAGCACAGTGTTTGATGGCTACTGGGGAGACAGTTATTATTATCCAATTTCACCTTTAGGAGTGAATTATCTCATGCCTTATCCAGGTTATAGCTACGTTTCTGGGAGGTTTAATGCTATCTATAATTCAGTGACTCTGAATTACTATTATGTGAGAAGTACCGTTACGCTCAATCTTTACGGTACGGATGGGACTTATCTCACAAGCTACAGTCAATCAGGAGAATACGGACAGCTTTGGAGTTTCAACTTACCAAGCTGGATAGGTAATTATCAGTTGGCAATGAACGCCAATCAAAGTGGCAATTTCGGACTTTCAAACCAAAGTTATACTCTCTATTATAGCCAAGTTGTGCCAGTTGCCACACAAGTCGATTATACTGTAAGGACAACACGGAAAAAGAAAGTTCCGAAACGCACAGGCTTGACGGAAGCACAGTATATGAGCAAAGAGGGAATGTTGGAGTATGGCGATGACTCCTCGACAATGAAGCAATACCTTGAGTATGCTTATATGAACGAGCCAGTACTTGAAGAAAAAGTAGCAACAGAGTATCATGACAGTAAACCCGCTCCTTACTATGGTGTCATGTCGGTTGGGAACAGCACCATCGCACAGAACTTACGCACAACACGTCAGACGGTGACAAATGTTGTAAAGCAAAATATCGCAAGTTTCAAACTTTCTGCCAGTCATCACAATGTTGTAAGAAGCAAAACACAAACAAAAAACAAGAGCAAAACAAAGAAGTTAATTGGTGGGTTGCTTGCAGGGATGGCATTACTAGGTGGAACTGTAGCCTATGTAGGGAAGAAAATAAAAAATACCTTTGGTGAACAGACTGTTTATGCGGATGATGGCGAACCTCCGTATGATGATATGGAGCCTTTGTGGGGACCTGGAGGTCCTACAAAGAATCAGGAAAGTTCTGGCGGAAATCAAAAAGAGGTAATAAAGGGAAAAGGTAGTAAAAGTAGTAAAAGTTATGATAATTGGTTGAAGAATTCAACGGATACAGTTAAACATATATATAATAGCATAAAAGAAGCACCAAAATATCCGAAAGATTTTGAACCAGCTAAGAATGGTTCTGGAGGGAGTGAAGCTATAAAAAATAAAGATGTGATTGATATGTTAAAGAAGCTAGGTGGAAAATGGGTTAAGACTTATAAAAATGGCTATGATGCAGAGGGACACAAAATTTCAATTCACTACTTTCAGAATAAATCAAATGGGAAAGTTTTTAACGTTAAAGTGAAAGATAGTTGGAGTATAAAAAAATCTAATAAATAGAATGGAATAACATGGAAAATAATAAAATGATGAAAATTCTTATTGATGAGAACTTGGAAATCAATCGCACTATCTTAATTATTATTATTGGCTTGATGGAAAGCCTCTCCAAAAGTGCAATAACGGTGGAAGATGCAGAAGGTGCAATTTTTACTCCGTATAGTTACGTAGTTTTAAAAGAATTGGGAGTTAGTAATGAGCTATTGAATTTAGTTAAAGATGGTACAGAACTTGAAGACGTGGAGGCACTTGTTCCAGAACAACTTTCAAATAATTGTGAGAAGATAAAAAATGAAGCAATAAATTTACTAAAGAAATTACCAAAACGTGTTTCTCATTATTACTGGTTGAGTGTTGATAAAGAACAAACAGAGAAAGCTTTCTTTGATGAACCAGATATTAAGAAAACTTTCAATAGAGAACCTGAAAAAAAGAAAGTTACAGCTTCAGAGACAGAAAATTCGAGCCAAATTGATGCTGAAGAGCTGAAAGAATTTAGAAAGTGGAAAAGTAACAAGATGAATTAAAAAATTTTGGACTTAAAAGTTATATTTTCTGTTAGTCAATCAGGAGAATACGGACAGGCTTGGAATTTCAACTTACCAAGCTGGATAGGCAACTATCAGTTGGCAATGAACGCCAATCAAAGTGGAAACTTTGGACTTTCAAACTAAACTTACACTCTCTATTATAGCCAAGTTGTACCAGTTGCAACACAGGTCAGCTATACTGTCACGACAACACGTAAAAAGAAAGTAAAACGCACAGGATTGACCGAAGCACAGTATATGAGCAAAGAGGGAATGTTGGAGTATGGCGATGACCCTTCCACAATGAAGCAATACCTTGAATATGCTTATATGAACGAGCCAGTACTTGAAGAAAAAGTAGCAACAGAGTATCATGATAGTAAACCTGCTCCTTACTATGGGGCTATGTCTGTTGGAAATAGCCCACTAGCACAGAACTTACGTGCTACACGGCAAACAGTAACAGGTGTTATAAAACAAAATATCGCAAGTTTCAAACTTTCTGCAAGTCATCACAATGTTGCAAGTACTCAAACCCAAACCAAAAATAAGAGTAAAACGAAGGCTTTGATTGGTGGGTGCTTGCAGGTCTGGCATTAATTGGTGGAGCTGCAGCTTATGTAGGGAAAAAGATAAAAAATACTTTTGGTGAGCAGACCACTTATGCGGATGATGAAGTTTACAATCTCAATACTCGAGATGGCTTAGGCGCAGGCTATGGGAATGAACCTACACCAGCTGAGGAGGGACAATATGATGGCAATGGTCAAGAAGCTAAGACGTCAAAAGCCAAAGGTGGTGGAAGTTCTGAAAAGGTTGATGTTGAGACTGGGGCGGATTCAGGAAAATATCCACATGGAAAATATGTGGATGCCCCATATCATACAAATACCAAGAATTCTATTAAGAGCGAAAGACCAAGAAATGGTCAAGAATCCTTAAATGATTCATTGTCTGTAAGTGGAGACACTACTAATCGTAGGATTAGTGTAGCCAATAATCAGTTTGTTGTACTAGATGAAACAGAAAAAGGAGAATATCATGGTCATGTTCGAACTTGGAGAGAATTAAATCAAAAAATGCAAGCTATTTTAAGAAAAGCAGGATTAGTTACTAAGAAAGGAAAGATTATTGGATGATAAATATTTTTAAACTTTATTTAAATGACCATAGGGAAATAGACGTGAATATTGAAAATGAAGAGGTAAAAGATGAAAATTTATACTATTTTTCGAGGTGTTTAATATATTTTATAAATGAAGAAAATAAAATTTTGATATATGATGACTTTTTAACAGAAGCATTGACATCTTTAGTAAATTCATTAACATTGGTTAGAGATAATAAACAAGTAATATCAGAGAAAAACTATATGAAAGGAGCTGCCTATAATTTTAATTTGGCATTGAATATAGAGCAAGATTTTGAATTAGATGATGTATGGTCAACTATTCAGGAAGATAATCAATCACTTTGGATTTATAATTATAAAAATGAAACTTACTTAGAGATTGGAAAGATTTATCATTATCACTTTTTAGAGTTGCCAGAAAATGAGATGACTTATGAAGATTTTATGCGAGATTATAAATTTACTGTACGTATTTTGCTTACAAAAGAAATGATTGATTCTTGGCTGAAATTGACAGAACCCTTGTTAAAAAAGTTAAAAAAATGAGAAAGCTTAGAAATTAACAATAAAGAGATAATTTGAAGAAAAAGTAGCAATAGATATAGCACAGAACTTACACACCACACGTCAAACAGTGACGAGTGGTGTGAAGCAAAATATTGCCAGTTTTAAACTTTCTGCCAGTCATCACAATGTTGTAAGAAGCAAAACACAAACCAAAAACAAGAGCAAAACGAAGAAGTTGATTGGTGGATTGCTTGCAGGTCTGGCATTAATTGGTGGAGCTGCAGCTTATGTAGGGAAAAAGATAAAAAATACTTTTGGCGAGCAGACTGTCTATGCGGATGATGAAGTTTACAATCTCAATACTCGAGATGGCTTAGGCGCAGGTTATGGGAATGGACCGACACCAGCGGAAGAGGGACAATATGATGGCAATGGTCAAGAAGCTAAGACGTCAAAAGCCAAAGGTGGTGGAAGTTCTGAAAAGGTTGATGTAAAGACTGGGGCGGATGATGGGAAAAGTTTATCTAATGCTGCAAGTAACTGGGGAAAAGGAAGTTATAATTCTTCTGAAGATTCTTTACTGAATCATTTTGATAAGCATGGTAAGCAAGTTGGGGCTACGACACCTGAACAATATGCAAGAAAGGCAGAAGGAATGTTAAATAAGGTTTTAGGTAAAGTTAAAGGAAAACCAGTAGAAGGACAGACTTCTAATGTATATAGATATAGAAAAGGGGGATATTATATTGATATTCAACGGGGAACAGACAACATAATTTCATTTGGTAAATAGACAAATTATAAAAAAGAATTGGAGAAAAAATGAATACAATTAAAGATAGTGATTTTAATGTTTTACAAAAATTTTCGGCAGAATATGTAATAGGTACAGTGGGTGTACTTCCCATACCCAGAATGAAAATTAGGATTTATGAGGAAAAAGAAAGATTTATTGGATATACAGATGTTCAATTAAGAATTAAATTTGATGACTCATTTGAGCTTGCGGTTGGTTTTGGAAAAACTGAAGAAGAAGCTTTACAAGATACTCTTAAATACTTTAAAGAAATGATAGAAGAAAATTATCCAGATTTAGATGAACTAGCTTTGAATGAAAAAAATATTAATTTAGAGTAATGTCAAATCAATATTTTATTCTTTGATAGTAGCTTATTAAAAATATGGATGTAGAGTGTGGGACAATAAATAAATCACCGATTTTTTCGGTGATTTTATATGTTCAAATTAGCATAAAAAGATGCTGGTGTTTAAAGTTTTCATATTTTTTGCTATAATGAGTTAGCATAAAATTTTAACTTTAGAAAGATATAATTTTAGATACTTGTATGAAAGACATAGTTATTTTAGATAGCATAAGAACACCAATTGGTAAATATAAAGGAAAATTGAGTAATTATAGCTCAGTTGAATTAGGAACTAAAGTTGTTGGAAAGTTATTAGAGCGCAATCAGGCCGTTAAATCAGATATTGCTCAACTTATATTTGGTTCAGTAATCACTGCTGGTCAGGGGCAAAATGTAGCGCGTCAAATTTCGGTTAAATCAGGATTATCAGTGGAAATTCCAGCGATGACCGTTAATGAAGTTTGTGGTTCGGGTATGAAAGCGGCACTTTTGGCACGTCAGTTGATTGCACTAGATGAAGCAGAAGTTATTATTGCAGGTGGGACAGAAAATATGTCTGCTTCTCCTATGATAAGCACAGATGAAACAAGTCAGCCAGTGCAAGCATTTGTCACAGATGGTTTAATTGATGCTTTTTCTGAAAATTTGATGGGATTGACGGTAGAAGTTATCGCAGAAGATAATAAAATTTCCCGTTTGGAAATGGACGGATTTGCCTTAAAATCACATCAAAAAGCGTTGATAGCTCAAAAGACGCACAAATTTGATAATGAGATATTAGATTTTGGAGAAGGAATAAAAGACCAGCCAGTTCGTTCAGATACTTCACTTGAAAAACTTGCTCATTTACGTCCGGCCTTTAAAGCGGAAGGACAAATTACAGCGGGAAATGCTTCGCCGGTAAATGATGGTGCGACAGCTCTTTTGCTTTCTTCACGGGATTATGCGGAAAAGCATAAGCTTTCTTATCTTTCAATCATCAAAGAAGCTGTAGAAATTGGAGTAGAGCCAAAAAATATGGCAATTTCTCCAATAAAAGCTATTAAGAAACTTCTTGAAAAAGTAAAAATGACAGTTGATGATATTGACTTCTTTGAGATTAACGAGGCATTTGCAGCATCAAGTATTGTGATTGAACGTGAGCTTGGTATTGATAGCTCAAAAGTCAATATTTATGGTGGAGCGATTGCACTTGGGCATCCTCTTGGAAGTACAGGAGCGCGTTTATTGGGAACTCTTGCACGACAACTTATACAAGAAAAGAAACGTTATGGTATTACAAGTCTTTGTATTGGTGGTGGGCTTGGTTTAGCTGTTCTGCTAGAAAATCCTAATTTTACAAAATAAAAAGGAGCAAGCTCAGTCAGGATGAGCAGTTAATTGTTTGAATGGATAAAAAGTTTTATCAGATGAGTACCGATGAACGGATTGAAATACTTGATGCATCACAAGAGACACAAGAAATTTTGAAACAAATGTCGCTTGATAAAGATATTGCCAATAATCTCATTGAAAATCAAATTAGTGAAATTGAGCTTCCTTTGGGAGTGGCTCAAAATTTTATTGTCAATCATCATTCTTATCAAGTCCCAATGGCAACAGAAGAACCGTCAGTCATTGCAGCGGCTAGTAATGGTGCAAAGATTGCAGGGGATTTTAAGGCAGTTGTTGAACAACGCTTGATGCGTGGGCAGATTGTATTTTATGAGGTCAAACAAAGTAGCGATATCATCGAAAAAATTCAAGAAAGTCACACAGAAATTTTAAGAAAAGCGGAAAATGTTTATCCCTCAATCATCACACGTGGTGGCGGACTGCGAGAAGTAAGTACACGTAATTTTTCTAAAGAAAAATTCTTATCCGTCGATTTTAAAATAGATGTTAAAGATGCGATGGGAGCGAATATCGTCAATAGTATTCTTGAAGGTATTTCAGAACTTTTTCGTGAGTGGTTTCCAGAAGAAAATATTTTATTTAGTATTTTAAGTAATTATGCGACGGAATCTCTTGTTACTGCGCAGTGCACCATTCCTGTTGAGCATCTTTCCAAAATAGGAAATGGGCGTGAAGTTGCTGAAAAGATAGTTCAAGCATCACGGTTTTCAAAAATAGACCCTTATCGCGCAGCAACACATAATAAAGGAATTATGAATGGTATTAATGCTGTTGTTTTAGCAACCGGAAATGATACACGTGCGATTGCTTCGGGAATCCATGCTTTTGCAGCACAAAAAGGGAGTTATCAGGGATTAGGAAAATGGGAATTAAAAGAAAATGAACTTTATGGTGAATTGACCGTTCCTTTGCCCGTCGCAACAGTAGGTGGAGGAATAAAAATCCTTCCTAAAGCTCAAGCTGCATTGGAAATATTGCATGTCAATAAAGCTGAAGAACTTGCCGAGCTTATTGCGGCAGTTGGTCTGGCTCAAAATCTTGCAGCATTGCGAGCACTTGTGTCAGAAGGAATTCAAAGAGGACATATGAGTTTACAATCTCGTTCCCTTGCGATGGCAGTGGGTGCAGAAGCTGATGAAATTGCTATTCTCAGTGCACAGTTACGACAAGACAAAATAATGAACCAACAAATTGCAGAAGAATTATTAAAAAAAATCAGAAATAAAAAAGCTCATTGAGCTTTTTTATAACTGTAATTATTTTAAAAATAACAAAAATAGTCTGTCAAGTTTTTTTCTTGACAGCATCACTATATAGTGATATACTTACTAAGTAATCAAATTAAGAAGAGGAATAAATAAATATGTCTGTAAAAATCCGTTTGACTCGTATGGGTTCAAAGAAAAAACCATTTTATCGTATTAACGTTGCTGATTCACGTGCACCACGTGATGGTAAATTCATCGAAACAGTTGGAACATACAATCCACTTTTAGATGAAAATCAAGTGACTTTGAAAGAAGAACGTATTATGGATTGGATGGACAAAGGTGCTCAACCATCAGATACAGTTCGTAATATCTTATCAAAAGCTGGAGTTATGAAGAAATTCCACGAACAAAAATTCGGAAAATAATATGAGAAGCCACAGGTGTGGCTTTTTGTGCAAATTTCACAGAAGAAAAAGTAGAGGAAAGATATGCAAACAGATGTGAAAGATTTAGTTTTGACGATTGTAAAACCACTCGTGACAAAACCAGAAGAAGTGACACTTGAAATTGTTGATGGGGAAGAATTCTCAGAATATCATTTACGTGTTGCGGAAAGTGATATTGGACGTATTATCGGGCGACAAGGACGGATTATTCAAGCTATTCGTACAGTTGTTTATTTTGTACCTGTTGAAGGTAAAAAAGTCCGTCTTTTGGTTGACCAATGAGAGATTAAAGCCTGATTTACAGGCTTTTTTGCTAGAATATTTTTGAAATAAAATAGATAAGGTGAAAATTTATGTCAGAAAAATATGAATTTTTGGAGATGGCTGATGGTGAAAAAGTTCGTTTAGGTTTTTTTGAGCCAAATGATGAAATTAAAGGAGTTATTCAAATCATTCATGGTTTTGGTGAATATATTGGTCATTATTTGACTGTGATTGATTTTCTTACAAAACTTGGTTATGTTTGTGTCATTCATGATCAGCGCGGACATGGAGTACTGGCAAAAGAGTTTCCAAAAACAAAAGGAATTGCAGAAAACTATGAAAAATTTCTGAGTGATAGTTTAGAAATTCGTGAGTGGATTGGAAAACATTTTTCTGAATTTCCTGTTTTTATTTTTGGTCATAGTATGGGAGGGAATATTGTGCTTAATCTGCTTATCAAATATCCTCAAATTTATCAAAAAGCAGTTATTGAGTCTCCTTGGCTAGATTTAGCAGAACCTCCATTAGAAATTGTTCAAGTTTTAGCTAAATTTCTAGGAAAAATCAGTCCAAATATTCGCATACACACTCATTTAAAAGTAGAGGCAATCGCTCATGATACTGAATTGGTAAAGGCAATGACAGAAGATGGTTTTTATCATGATGTTCTTTCATTGCGCTTGTTTACTCAAATTAAAGAAGCAGGAAAGTATGTCCAAAAACACGCGAAAGAACTGAACACTCCTAGTATTTTGTTCTGTGCTGAGCAAGATGGAATTTGTTCGGCACCAGCTATTCGGGATTTTGCAAAGAATACAGGAGATAATGTCAAGTTTGTTGAGATTGCTGGAGGTTATCATGCTCTTCATTTGGATACTCAATCACAAGAATTTCTTGTACAAATGACAGAATTCCTGCTATAATTAAACTATGACGAATTTTTATAAAGTTGGAATAATTGTAAATACACAAGGACTTCAAGGTGAGCTTAAAATAATGCCCACAACAGATTTTGCTGAGGAGCGTTTTTCCAAAGGAACAGTTCTTTCGCTTTTTGATAAAAAAGATAATTTTGTGCAAGAATTGACGGTTAAAACAGGAAAAAGCTATAAAAATATGTATTTAGTTAAATTTGAAGGACTTTATCATATTAATGATGTAGAAAAATTTAAAGAGTTTTCGCTGAAAATTCCGGAAGAATCTCTTTCAGAGTTAGATGCTGGGGAATTTTATTATCACGAGATTATTGGACTTGATGTGTATGAAGGTGAGCGATTTATTGGAGAAATATCAGAGATTTTGCAACCTGGAGCAAATGATGTTTGGGTTGTAAAACGTAAAGGGAAACGAGACTTACTTTTGCCTTATATTCCAGCTGTTATTTTAAAAGTTGATTTGCCAAATCATCGTGTGAATGTTGATATTATGGATGGGTTGGATGATGAGGAAAATAAGTGAGAGTTGATATTTTAACCATTTTTCCAGAAATGTTCAGTCCGCTGAATCAATCAATGGTTGGTAAGGCGCAAGAAAAAGAGATTGTTGAAATCTATACACATGATTTTCGGGAAAATGCAGATAATAAACAAAGACATGTAGACGATATGCCTTATGGTGGTGGGCAAGGAATGCTCTTGATGCCTCAGCCAATATTTGATACAATGGATAAATTTTCTCATGAAAATGCGCGTGTTATTTTGCTTGACCCTGCTGGGAAAAAATTTAATCAAAAAGTGGCAGAAGAACTTGCAAAAGAAGAGCAACTTGTCTTTATCTGTGGACATTATGAAGGATATGATGAACGAATTAAAAGCTTAGTAACGGATGAGATTTCTTTGGGAGATTTTGTTTTGACTGGTGGGGAAGTAGCAGCAAATGTGATGATTGATGCAGTTGTACGTTTACTCCCTGGTGTACTTGGAAAACAAGTAAGTCATGAAGATGATTCGTTTTCAAGTGGACTTTTAGAGTATCCCCAATATACACGCCCTGAAGATTTTAGAGGTTTGCGTGTTCCTGAGGTTTTAATGTCGGGTCATCATGAAAATATTCGTAAGTGGCGTTTAACTGAAAGTCTGAAAAAAACATTGAAACGTCGACCAGATTTATTAGAAAACTATTCTGCAAATGAAGAAGAAATAAAAATTTTGGAAAAACTACGAGAAACGAGCGATGATACGCAGGATGTGGTAGAATAGATGAAGTTAAGAAATTATATCTGGGATTTTGATGGGACGTTGTTTGATACTTATCCTGTGATGCTCCAAGCACTGAGGCAGGTAATGAAGAATTATTCTATTGAGTATGATGGAGATTTAGAAGATTTTATTAAACGTTATTCAATTAGGAAATTTGCGGATGATTATGCGAATGTTTCTTTTTTGGAAAGTTACCATCAAGTAGAGCATGAGTTACAAAAAATGCCAAAGTTTTATCCTGAAATTCCTGCGATTTTAAAAAATATTGTTGTTCAAGGTGGACAAAATTTTGTATTGAGCCATCGAGACCATACAACATTTGAATATTTAGGAAATTCTAAGAAATTTTTTACTGAAATCATTACTTCAGAGGAAAATTTTGCGAGGAAACCTAATCCTGAAGCGCTTAATTATCTTATTGATAAATATGGGCTGGAAAGAGCTGAAACAATCATGGTGGGAGATCGTCCATTAGATATTGAAGCAGGGAAGAATGCAGGGATTTTAACACTTTTATTAGATGAAAATAATATTTTCGGTAATATTGCCGATAGAAAAATAAGAAAATGGAGTGAATTTTAAAATGACTTTAACAATCGAACGTGAACAAGAATTTGTCAATCAGTTTCATTATGATGCACGGAACTATGAATGGGAAAAAGAAAATGGAGCACCTGAAACAAACTTAAATGTTCAGTTTCAACTTGTGCCAGCTGACCAATTAGCTGATGGGAAAGTAAGTGAAGAAGATACAGCAATTCATACAATTCTTACATTTTTGATACCTTTGGATGATATCGTTATTTCTGGCTTTGTTAGTCAGTTGAACTATATTCGTGGACAAGTGATTCAGGAACAAACAGAAATTGATCAGGAAGATATGTCACAGATTGCTAGTCCTTTGTTTGAAATCTTGAAACGGATGGTATATGAATTGACAGAAGTGGCACTTGATCAACCAGGAATCAATCTGGAATTTTAAGAGGAAATGGATTTTTTGAAAGGAAAAGATTGTTTTTCTTTCAGAATGTGTGAAGAAAATGAAATTAGCAATAATTACAGATACTTCGGCGGATATTGCTGAGAAATTTAGGAATAATGAGCATCTTTTTGTGTTGGAAGTTCCTATTTCTATTGATGGGATAGATTATAAGCCGAGCGAATTTAGTCATGAAGCATGGTTTGACTTGATGCGTGAGGCAAAAGATGTACCGAAAACGTCACAACCTAGTGTTGCGGAGCTTTCGGAACTTTTGTTAAAGTTAGAAAAAGAAAATTATACTCATGTTTTGGGGCTTTTTCTAACTTCTGGTATTTCGGGATTTTATCAAAATGCTTTTTATTTGCAAAATGAGTTTGATAGGATGGTTGTAAAGTTTCCCGAGACTTATATCACATCAAGTCCGCTTGGTTTTATGATTGAAACAGCTCTTAACTTAGCCGATAAGGGAAAATCTTTTGAAGAAATTTTGGAAAAGTTTGAAGAGCAACGTGCGCATGATAATGCTTTTATGCTGGTTGATGATTTGCATTGGTTGGCAAAAGGTGGACGACTTTCACGTGGGGGAGAAATCCTTGGAACGCTTTTAAATATCAAACCCTTGCTACAATTTTCAGAAGATGGGAAAGTTGTGGTTTATGATAAGGTTAGAACAACTAAAAAGGCTGTTAATGAGATGGAAAAACTCTTTTTAGAAGCTTCTAATTCTGAAGATTTCAAGGTTTATATTATTCATAGTGGAGATGAAGAACGCGCTAGGGAGCTTTATGACTTTGCTAAGGCAAGTGGTTATGAAGATTTGGAATTAGTGACATTTGGTCCAGTTATTGCGACACATTTGGGACTTGGAGCTGTGGCTTATGCAGTGATACCTAAATAGAAATTAGTAGTTATAAAAGCACCTTTGGTGTTTTTATAAACACCAAAGTTATCAGAAAAATATGGAAAAGGAAAGAAAAATATGATTAAAGTCATTATCGCGGGATATAAAGGACGAATGGGTTCTACAGCTGTTAATATGGTTTTGGAGCAAGAAGATTTTGAGTTGGTAGGAGTTTTAGACCCATTTGCTAAGGAAAAAGAGGCTTTTGGAGTGCCTGTATTTACTGATAAGTCAGAACTTGTTGGATTTTCTGCGGATGTTTGGGTGGATTTTACGCAGCCATCTGTTGCTTTTGAAAATACAAAATTTGCATTGGAAAATGGTTTTCGTCCTGTGATTGGAACAACCGGATTTACAGAGGAACAGATTGCTGAATTGATAAATCTGTCGCAGGAAAAAGAAATTGGTGGATTGATTGCGCCTAACTTTGCTTTGGGGGCGGTACTTTTGATGCAGTTTTCTAAGCAGGCTGCGAAATATTTTCCTGATGTGGAAATTATTGAATTGCATCATGATAAGAAAAAAGATGCGCCAAGTGGGACGGCTGTAAAAACGGCGGAATTGATTGCTGAGGTCCGTGTGGAACATCATCAGGGAGCTGATGATGAGGAGGAAAGTATTGCTGGTGCGCGTGGTGCGGAGTTTGAGGGAATGCGTATTCATTCGGTACGATTGCCAGGACTTGTGGCACATCAGGAAGTTTTGTTTGGTTCAGCTGGTGAGGGATTGACTTTGCGACATGATAGCTATGATCGTGTGAGCTTTATGACTGGTGTGGCGCTTGGTATTCGTGAGGTTGTGAAGGTTCATGAGTTGAAATATGGACTGGAACATTTTTTAGAATTGTAAGAAGGAATTTATGGTAGAGAAATTAGAAATTCGTCAGTTGGAGTTGTCTGATGAAGGAGCTTTTGAGCGTTATTTTGCAAAATGGGAGAATGAGCCGATTGTGAATTATCATGTTCGGCGTTTTTCTGATTTGGAGAGTTTTGCGGATTATTTGACAGCTTTTGAGCGGGAAAAGACGGAATCAAATAGTTATTCTGGTTCGACTTCGACGAAATATTTTTCATTTTTGGAAAATGGTGAGATTGCGGGTTCGATTGATTGTCGTTGGGAGATTGAGAAGGGTGATTTGTTGATGACGGGCGGTCATATTGGTTATATGGTGGCTCCTGATTGTCGTAGGCAAGGTGTGGCTAGTGCTTTACTTGATTTTGCTTTGGGAAAATATCTGGAAACTGGGATTTTTCGGGTGATGATTTCGGCTTTGGAGACAAATGGGGCTAGTCGAGCGGTGATTGAGAAGTTTGGTGGTGTTTTGGAAAATATTGTTGATGAAGATGGGGAGAATTTATGTCGTTATTGGATAGAATTATAGAAATATTATAAAAATAAGCTAATCTTTCTATTAAATATTAAAAGTATGTTAAAATGGCTTTATTATTATAGAAAAGGAGCGTAAATGAAAGAGAGTGAATTAGAGATGGCGGGGGCTGAATTGCTTTCGCAGGGCTACCGAAAATATCGGGGACAGGAGTTGGATATTTATTATAATGTTTCTTTATGTGCGCACGCTGGAGAATGTGTACGTGGGGATTCAAAGATTTTTGAAGTGGGACGGAAACCTTGGATTTTGCCTGATAATGGTGGAACTGTTGAGCATACGATGACTGTGATAAATCGTTGTCCGTCTGGTGCTTTGAAATATTTGCGTCATGAAAAAAAGGAGGAAAATGTTTGATGAATCTTATATTTGAAGAAGATGATGAGAGTATCGTCATGAAAAATGAGGCTGGCGAGAAGCTGGGAGAAATTGCATTTTCTGGAGATGGGGATTATTTTACTGTTTTTCATACGGGGGTAAATCCTGATTATCGTGGGCAACATTTGGGAGATAAATTGGTCTTGCAAACGATTGAGAAAGCAAAAAGAGAGCAACGCAAGATTATTCCGACCTGTCCTTTTGCACGGAAGTATTTTTTGGAACACCCTGAATATCAGGAATTTGTGCAAGGTGACTTAAATTGAATTTTTGATGAATGAAACGCAGTTGGCTCTGCGTTTTTTTGTATAAAATGATAAAATAGAATTTATGAGATTAGAGAATTTACCTGAGGAGTTTGTGCGGGCTTTGCCTGTTTTGGAGAAATTGAATTTGGCGGGATTTGAGACTTATTTTGTCGGTGGTTGTGTGCGTGATGCTTTGTTAGGTCGTGCTATTCATGATGTCGATATTGCCACAAGTGCTTATCCTGCGGAGGTAAAGGCGATTTTTCCGAAGACGATTGATATTGGAATTGAACATGGAACGGTGCTGGTTTTGATGGGAAAATCTGAGGCTGAGCATTATGAAGTGACAACTTTTCGGACGGAGAGTGATTATACGGATTATCGGCGTCCTGACCATGTGGATTTTGTGCGAGACTTGCGGGAGGATTTGCGTCGGAGAGATTTTACGGTGAATGCTTTTGCTTGTGGGGCTGATGGAGAAATTATTGACTTGTTTGATGGTTTGCAGGATTTGCAAGACAAACGTTTGCGTGCGGTAGGACTTGCTGAGGAACGTTTCAATGAGGATGCTCTGCGGATTATGCGGGCAATGCGTTTTGCTGCGGCGCTTGGTTTTGAGATTGAGCCGATGACTTTTCAGGCGATGATGAGTCATGCTGAGTTGTTGATGAAGATTTCGATTGAGCGGATTTTTGTGGAACTGGATAAATTATTGCGGGCTGATGGTTGGCGAAAAGGTTTGTCAGTCTTGATAGAGTCGGGTGCTTGGCAATATTTGCCTGATTTTGAGTTGGCTGGCTTGAAAAAATTTTTGACAGTTTTATCAAAAACTTTTCAGTTTAAAAGTTCGGCACAAGCTTGGGCAATAATGTTGGCGCAGTTTGATAATATTTCTGTCAAAAAATATTTGCGGAAATGGAAAGTGTCAAATGAATTTATTCGGGATGTGACGGCACTGACAGAGGCACATCAGTTGGACAAATGGGATTTGGCGAGTGTTTATAAGTTTGGACTTGCGACTTGTCAGTTGGTAGATGATTGGAAAATGGCTGAAGGTCTGAAAATTGATTTTGACAGAACTGTCAAAATTGATGAGAGGCTGCAAATTCACGACAAATCAGAAATTGTTGTCAAAGGTTCGGATTTGATAAAAATGGGATTTCAGGCAGGTCCTGAGCTTGGTAAAATGTTGGCTGAAATTGAGGAAAAAATTGTCAATAATGAATGGATAAATAAACGAGAATTTATCTTAGAAAAAATAAGCACAGTAAGCGGAATTTGAATAATAAAAGAATTGGAGAAAAATTATGATTATCGAAAAACGACGCAAAGGTTCATGTACAACGGTTTTAGTTGGGAAAAATGCTACGTTAGATGGTTCAACTTTGATTGCTCGAAATGATGATGGACATGAAGCGCTTGACCCACAGCGTTTTGTTGTCATCAAGCCAGAAAATCAACCGAGTCACTATAAAGCAGTGTTGACAAGCTTTGAGATAGATTTGCCAGAAAACCCTTTGCGATATACGTCAACACCAAATGCAGATTTGAAAGATGGGCTTTGGCCTGCTGCGGGAATCAATAGTGTGAATGTTGCGATGTCAGCGACGGAAACTATCACGACGAATCCACGGATTTTGGGGCTGGACCCTTACAATGAAGCGAGCGGATTTGGCGAGGAAGATATTGTGACACTGGTGCTTCCGTATATTCATAGTGCGCGTGAGGGAGTTGAGCGCTTGGGCAAACTTCTCATGACTTACGGGACTTATGAGCCAAACGGTATCGCTTTTGCTGACCATGATGAAGTGTGGTGGTTGGAGACGATTGGCGGACATCATTGGGCTGCGGTGCGGATTCCTGATGATGCTTATGTGGTTGCGCCAAACCGCATGAACATTGATAAATTTGACTTTGATAGTAGTGATACCCTTTGTTCAAGTGATTTGCAAGCGTTGATTGATAATCATCAGTTAAATCCAGATTTTGAGGGTTATAATCTGCGTCATATTTTTGGTTCATCAGCGGTTAAGGATAATATTTACAACAATCCGCGGACTTGGTACGGTCAAAATTATTTTGGGACAATTTCTGAAAATCCGCAAAATCAGGAATTGCCATTTATTTGCCATGCCAATCGTAAAATTACTGTGGAAGATGTAAAATTTGTGCTATCAAGTCATTTTGAAAATACAAAATATGATGTTTATGGGACGACGAATACGGAAGCGGAGAAAAAACTTTTCCGTCCGATTGGGATTAATCGTAATCATTCAGCACATATCTTGCAAGTCAGAAATAATGTGCCTGAAGCGCTTGCTGGTGTGCATTGGCTCATGTTTGGAGCAAATACTTTCAATCATGCAGTACCATTTTACACAAATGTTGAAGATACCCCAGCTTGCTATCGTGATGCGACAACAGCTTATGACCCAACGAATATGTACTGGCTCTCTGCGACGACAGCAGTGCTTGGCGACAGTAATTACAATTTGTTCGTGGATTTGCGAGATAGTTACGCTCTCACGACAATGGCAAAATTCCGTGAAATTCAAAATGCAACAGATGCGCTGGGCGAAAAGGCCGATTTGGCAGCGGCGAATGAACAGCTGGCAAAAGTAGCGTTGGAAGCGCAAAATGAACTTCTTGGACGAATGGTATTTCTTGGCTCTGCGAATATGAAATTACGATTTGATTTTAATGATTAAATGATAAAAGGTTTAAGATGAAAAAAATTTATTTTTTGTGTACAGGAAATTCTTGTCGAAGCCAGATGGCTGAAGGATTTGCTGAAAAATATTTTGCGGATAGGTATGAAAGTCGTTCGGCTGGTGTTGAGCAACATGGCTTAAATCCACGAGCAGTGCGGGTTATGGCAGAAGTTGGTGTTGATATTTCTCATCATCGTTCTGATTTGATTGATGAGGATTATTTTAATCAATGTGAGCTGATAGTGACTTTATGTGGCGATGCGCGTGATAAGTGTCCAATGATTCCGCAGGGGACGAAGCATTTACATTGGGATTTGCTAGATCCTGCGCGTGCTGTGGGAACGGAAGAGGAAATTCTTACAGTTTTTCGGCAAGTGAGAGATGAGATTAAAGAATATGTCTTAAAACTTGATAAATTTTGATAAAAAAGTGAAAAAATTTTTTGACAGTTTTGCCTTGTTTGTGATAGAATATTCTGATAATTGGAAGTGGAGGAGAATTTATGAATATTGCAGAAGAAGTGCGGCCGGGAGCCAATCGTTATGTGAGTGGTCAGGGGATTTTGCAAGAGCTGGAACTTTATTTGACGGACTTTGGTAAGATTGCTGTGGTGACTGGGGAGAAGTCTTTTCGAGCTTTTAGTGACTTTTATCAGAAAGATTTGCCTTATCCTATTTTTCGTTATGATGGGACGGTTTCTGTTGAAGATGGGGAACGTTTGGCTGCTGAGATTGCGGAAAATGGTGAGACGGATACGATTTTGGCGATTGGTGCTGGTCGTGTGCTTGATACGGCGAAATTGGTTGCTGAAAATTTATCAGCTCGCTTGATTATTTTACCAACTTTAATTTCAAATTGTGCACCTTACACGCCGATTGGGGCGATTTACCATCCTGACCATAGTTTCCATAAAGTGGCATATTTTTCTCGGGTAAGTGAGTTGACCTTGGTGGATGTTGACTTTTTACTTGGAACACCGCGTGATTACTTGGTTGCGGGAATTGGTGATACTTTGGCAAAATGGTACGAAATGGAAGGAATTGTTCGTCATGTGCCTGCTGAAGAACTTTCTGCATCAACGAGACTTGGATTTGCGAGCGCACAGGAGATTTTGAAGATTTTACTTGCGGATTCAGCGCCTGCTTTGCTTGACTTGGAAGCTCAAAAAGTGACGACAGCTTTTGAGAGGATTGCGGATGCGATTATCGAGTTGTCAGGAACTGTTGGTGGCTTTGCAGGTGCTTATGGACGTATGGCTGGCGCGCACGCTTTGCACAATGGTTTGTCACTCTTGTCTGAAACACACGCGATTTTGCATGGTGCGAAAGTTGCTTACGGTGTGTTGGTGCAATTAAGTTACACAAATGATTGGGAAGAAATCGCGAAAATCTTGCCATTTTATCAAGCTTCTTCATTGCCAACAACTTTGGCTGAGCTAAATATCGCAACATTTGACCGTGAAAAATTAAGAGAAGTTGCAGATTTTGCAGCAGGAAAAAATGAGTCTTACAATTTGATTGACCCTGATGTGACAGCCGAAAAAGTGCTGACAGCGATTGAAAAATTGGAAAAATTTGTTGCTGAACAATGAAAATATTTTTGACAGTTCTGTCAAAAATATTTTTGTCTCTCGGACAATAGAATGTCCTGAAAGATGTGATATAATGGGATTAACAGAAGATAGGATGGATTGAAATGGCTGATTTTATTGCGCAAAATTTGACGAAAAGTGTTGGAGATAAAGTTGTTTTTGACAAGATAAACTTTATGATTCACCCGCTGGATAGAATTGGTCTTCTGGGCGTCAATGGGACGGGAAAGACGACTCTGCTCAACGTGATTGCTGGTGCTTCGGGTTTTGACGGCGATGTGTCGCCTTTTGACAAAGCTGTCAATTTTAAAATCACTTATCTCACGCAAGAACCTGATTTTGATGGAACATTGAGCATTTTGGAAACCGTGCTGGACGCGAGTTTGCCACAGATGAAAGCTGTCAAAAACTATGAAGCGGCTTTGACAGACTTGTCAAAATTGGAACGTGCGCAAGCGGAGATGGATGCGCTGGATGCTTGGCAGGTCGAGGCAGATGTCAAAATGATTCTCAGTAAATTAAAATTGCCAGATTCTGCGACCAAGATTTCACAACTTTCAGGTGGACAAAAACGCCGTGTTCAGCTGGCGCAAGCTCTTTTGAACGATAGTGACCTTCTGTTACTGGACGAGCCGACGAACCATTTAGATGTGGAGACGATTGTCTGGCTGCAAAATGTTCTGAAAAATAGCAAGCGAACCGTGTTGTTTGTGACACATGACCGCTATTTTTTGGATGCTGTTGCGACACGGATTTTTGAGCTGGACAATGCTGGACTGAAGGAATATCAAGGAAATTACCAAGATTATCTCGTCAAAAAAGCCGAGGATGAAGAACGAGAAGCGGCGGCGAGCCACAAAGCTCGTCAGCTTTATAAGAGCGAGCTGACTTGGATTCGTAAGTCTCCGCAAGCCCGTGCGACCAAGCAACAAGCGCGTATTGAGCGTTTTGACAAGCTGTCAGAAAATCTCAGCGCTGAAAAATCGCCGTCAGACGATTTATCTGTCAACATTGCCAGCCAGCGCCTCGGTAAAAAAGTGCTTGCTTTCAAAAATGCCAGTTTTGGCTTTCCTGATAAGAAAATCTTTGAAAATTTTGACTTGATTGTTCAGCCTCATGCGCGTCTCGGCATTGTTGGCGATAACGGTGTCGGCAAATCCACACTTTTGAATATCATTGACGGCGAATTGCAACTGAGCTCAGGCAATCTGGATATTGGCGAAACGGTCAACATCGGCTATTTCAGTCAGGAAATTCGCGGCTTGGACGAGGATAAGCGCGTGATTACATTCCTTGAAGAGACGGCAAATGCGGCGCACAATGCGTCAGGTGAAAATATTTCTATTGTCAATCTCTTAGAGCAATTTTTATTTCCCCGCAGCACGCACGGCACGCTGATTCGCAAGCTTTCTGGTGGCGAGAAAAAACGGCTCTATTTGCTAAAAATTTTGCTTTTGCAGCCAAATGTTCTCCTGCTCGACGAGCCGACAAATGACCTTGACATTGCCACATTGACCGTCCTTGAAAACTTCCTTGACAGCTTTCCAGGCGCAGTTTTGACCGTCAGCCACGACCGCTATTTTCAGGATAAAGTTTCAAATGAACTTCTAGCTTTTGAAAATGGCGAAATCAACCACATTTTCGGTGCTTACAGCGACTATTTGACGACAAAAACAGCCGAAAAAGTTTTTGACAGTTCTGTCAAAAATTCTGAAATCCCTGTCAGCGCTGACAGCCGTCGGACAACGCAAAAAATCCGCCTGACTTACCAAGAAAAACAAGAATGGGCAACGATTGAAGACGACATTTCCGAGCTGGAAAATCGCATCGCTGACATTGACAATGAAATGAACGCAAATGGTTCTGACAGCGGACTTTTACTCGATTTACAACGCGAACGTGACGAAAAATCCGCCGAACTTGACCACAAATACGAGCGCTGGGAATATCTCTCAGAGCGCGCCAATTAAGGAGAAATCATGACAACGCAAGAACTCATCACGATTTTAAAAGAACAACCGCAAAATGCGACCGTCAAAATCATCCAAGAAGACATCACAGGCGAGCGCTTTTTTGACATCAATACTGTCGAAAACCTAATACGCATTCGTATGACCACAAGTGGTGCCGAACAAGTCGAAACCGTCGTTATTGGCATATAAATTTTTTGACGTAGCAAAGCCGTTGTGAGCTTGCTCACATTACGGATAGGCTAGTTTGTTTATCTAAAACTGTCAAAAAAGGCACTGAACACCGTCAGTACCATAAAGAAATTTTTGACAGTTTTGTCAAAAATAATTTCGCTCAAAAGCATCAAAAAGGAGGCTATCATCATGTCAAAAAAAGCAACTTACACCCTTTATTACTGGCCTGTTCCCTTCCGTGGACACTTTATCCGCGCCATTCTCAGCTATGCACAAGCAGACTGGGAAGAAGGAGAAAACGTTCCAGCTCTGATGAGTACCAAACCCCACAATCAGCCGATTCCCTTTATGGGGCCGCCTGTTTTGGTCAATCATGAAAAACATTTTGCCCTCTCGCAAATGCCAGCGATTGCCAATTACCTCGGTGAGCAACTCAATTTATTACCAGAGTCAGCTGAGGACAAAGCACTCGCACTCAAAATCGTGGCCGACGCAAATGATGTCATTGATGAACTCACGCTCCAAGGAGGCATGACAATGTGGACACAAGAAAGCTGGCAAGCATTCATTCCAAGATTGCAAAAATGGATGACTTTCTGGGAAGAAGAATTAGCGCGCAGCAGTAGTAATTATCTCGTAAATACGCAATCCCCAACAATTGCCGACATCGTCTCAAGCACCCTCTGGAGTACAGTAACAGAGCGCTTTCCAGCCATCAAAGATTTATTAGAAAAAACAGCTCCCAACACAGCCTTACACGCCGAAAAACTCTGGAAAAACGAACTCGCCGATTTTGCAAAAATCAGCTGGGACACATACGGCGACAGCTATTGTGGCGGACAAATCGAACAATCCATGCGCAAAGTTATCAAATAAAATCAGCCCCAGCAAACAGAGTTTTTGCTATAATGAACTGAGAATAACAAAGAAAAGGAAAAGAAATGACCTTTGCAGACCAAATTTTCAAACAAAATATCCAAAATATCCTAGAAAACGGTGTGATGAGTGAAAACGCTCGCCCTCATTACAAAGATGGAAAAACAGCCAATAGCAAATATATCACAGGTGCTTTTACCAGCTATGACCTTGAAAAAGGCGAATTTCCCATCACAAGCCTACGACCAATTGCTATCAAATCCGCCATTAAAGAACTAATGTGGATTTACCAAGACCAAACAAGTGAACTCAGCGTTCTTGAAGACAAATACGGAGTGAAATACTGGCGCGAATGGGCACTAGAAGATGGCACCATCGGTCAACGTTACGGTGCAACCGTCAGAAAACACAATATTATCGGCAAATTCCTTGACGGTCTCGCCAAAAATCCTTGGAACCGCCGAAATATCATCAACCTCTGGCAATATGAAGATTTTGAAGAAACAGAAGGTTTGTTGCCCTGCGCCTTTCAAACCCTATTTGACGTCCGTCGCGACCCAAAAACACAAGAAATTTACCTTGATGCGACCCTCATTCAACGCAGTAACGATATGCTCGTCGCCCACCACATCAATGCCATGCAATATGTCGCGCTTCAGATGATGATTGCCAAACATTTCAGCTGGAAAATCGGGAAATTTTTCTATTTTGTCAATAACCTCCATATTTATGATAATCAATTTGAGCAAGCACAAGAACTCCTCAAGCGCACAGGTTCAGACAAAGAAGCAAAACTCGTTCTCAACGTCCCAGACGGCACCAATTTCTTTGACATCAAACCCGAAGATTTTGAACTCGTCGATTATGAGCCAGTAAAACCACAGCTCAAGTTTGACTTAGCAATATGAAAATAATCACCATTTGTGGCTCTCTGAAATTCATTGATGATATGAAAATCTGGGCAGAAAAACTAGAACTTGCCGGAAATTGCGTCCTCAGCGTGATTTATCCAACCAAAGCTGTTGAAGCATATACTGCAGAAGAAATTACAGCCTTCAGCAAAGCCCATCTGAGAAAAATTGATTTAGCTGATGCCATTTTTGTAGTCAATAAAAATGGTTATATAGGCGAAGCCGTAAAAAATGAAATTTGGTATGCCAAAAAACAGAACAAAGAAATTATTTATTTAGAAAAGAAAGATTAAAAAAGTCAAGAAGGAGCTATATGGACAACAAAGAAGAACTCAAAAAACGTTTATCTCCTCTGAGTTACGAAGTCACACAAGAAAATGCAACAGAAGCACCATTTAACAATGAATTTGATGACTTTTTTGAGCGCGGACTTTACGTTGACATCGTCAGTGGAGAAGCACTTTTTACAAGCGAAGATAAATACGATTCAGGTTGTGGCTGGCCCGCATTTACTCAACCCATTACACGCAAAGCTATTCAAGAAAAACGGGATAAAACACATGGAATGGAACGCACCGAAGTACGTTCAAAATCAGCTGACAGCCATCTAGGTCACGTTTTTAGCGATGGTCCACGTGACAAAGGAGGCTTGCGCTACTGCATTAACTCTGCAGCTTTACGTTTTGTACCCTACAAGGATTTAAAAAAAGAAGGATATGGCAGCTATTTGCCAATTTTTGGAGAGAATAAAGAATGAACATTATGATTATAGGTGCGACAGGCACGATTGGAAATGAAGTCAGAAAACGTATTTTGACAGAAACAGACTGGGAAATAACACTTCTCGTACGCAATCCCACAAAAATAGGAAAAAGCAACGCAGCACGCGAAACAATCATCGAAAGTGACGTTGACCATTTCAATAAAAACCAGTTGACAGATATTGATGCAGTATTTGTCGCCTTATCTGGCAATATGCCAGAGCTAACTAAGAAGATTGTCAATGTACTAGAAAGTTCCGAAACAAAACGTCTCGTACAGATTCTCACGATGGGAATTTACAATGAAGTCCCAGCCAAATATCTTCACGGTGGCGGTATGAGCGACTATGTTATACGTTACGCCGAAGCAGGCGAAATCATTGAAAATTCTGATTTGGATTATACCATTATTCGTCCCGCATGGTTTGACCATGGCGATGATGAAGTGAACGTTACTAAAAAAGGCGAAATGCTCACAGGACATGATGTTTCAGTCACAGCTATTTCAAAATTTGTTGTAAAAGCACTTGCAGAACCAGATTTTGCTAAAAGACAAAGCTTTGGACTCAATCGTCCCGACTAAAAAGCTCAAAACTGGCTCAACCTCAAGATTTATGCTATACTTATGAGCATGAATTATCTATTTTATACGAAAAAAAACCATGTGACACAGTCTATTCGCGATTGGATGCTGCGCGAGGAACTAGATTTTATTGAACTTCCAGTTTCTGAGATGACTCTCCCCGAGTTAAAGCAGATTTTATCATTTTGTGAAGATGGCTTTGACAATATTATCAATTATCGCTCCAACATATATAAACGACTTTTTCAAGAAGTTGGCAATTTCTCAGAACTGAAAGCAGGTTTTTTCATGAAACTCCTCCTTGCCAATCCAGAAGTCTTTAAAAATGGGATTGTCGTGAATTTTGAGAAAAAGCAATTAACCGTTGGTTATTCCGCCGAACAAATCCGAACATTTGTTCCAAGAAATCGTCGCAACATTGCGCGTATCATGCGTGGTATTGACATTTATGGCTATAAAGCGCTCAATTACGGAAAAAATGGACAAGCAGGACACAAGCATTTACTCAATCCACAAGGATAAAATCATTCTATTTCCGAACATTTAGAAATAAAAAAAATCAGAAAGTCCGTCTGGACTTTTTTATTTTTGAAAATTTTCATACAATAAAACTAGAAAGTAGAAAAGAGGAATTTCTAGTGGAAAAGCATGAATTGCTTTATGAAGGAAAAGCGAAAAAACTCTATACAACAGATGATAAAGAGATTTTATGGGTAGAGTATCAAGACCAAGCGACCGCTTTAAATGGCGCGCGTAAAGAACAAATTTCAGGAAAAGGCGCCCTAAACAATCAGATAACTTCACTCATATTTGAAAAATTAAATTCCGAAGGAATTCAAACACATTTCATCAAACAGCTATCTAAAACCGAACAATTAAATAGAAAAGTTCAGATTATTCCGCTAGAAGTTGTTTTACGTAATGTCGTGGCTGGTTCTTTTGCCAAACGTTTTGGACTAGAGGAAGGCGCAGTTCTACCTGAAGCTATCGTTGAATTTTACTACAAATCTGACGCGCTAGACGACCCTTTTATCAATGATGAACACGTGAAATTCCTAGATATTGCCACAGATGAAGAAATCGCATTTCTCAAATCTGAAACACGACAAATCAATAGCATTCTCAAAAAAATTTGGTCAGAAATTGGTTTAACACCGGTTGATTTTAAGTTAGAATTTGGGAGACTTGAAGATGGAACAATTATCCTCGCAGACGAGATTTCTCCTGACACGAGCCGGCTCTGGAATGCCAAGGGCGAACACATGGACAAAGACGTTTTCCGTCGCAATATTGGCGATTTGATTAGCGTTTATACGGAAGTTTTAGAAAAACTGGAGGCAGCAAAATGACAAAAGTACGTGTTTATGTGACTTACAAAGCATCTATCCTTGACCCCGAAGCGCAGGCAATCAAAGGCGCAACGAGCAAAATGGGGTATTCAGAAATCAAAGAGCTTCGCATGGGAAAATATTTCGACTTTGAAGTTGAAGCAGACGAAAGTACAGCGAAAGAAAAAGTCGCAGCTATCGCCAACGAACTCCTTGCCAATCCGAACATGGAAACTTATACTGTCGAAATCTTGGGGGATAACTAAATGAAATTTGCAGTCATTCAATTTCCCGGCTCAAACTGTGATTTTGATTTACTTTGGGCAATTCGTGATGTCATGGGGGCGGAAGCTGAGTTTGTCTGGCACGATGAGGCATCTCTCGCTGGATTTGACGGCGTGCTCATTCCCGGAGGCTTCAGCTACGGCGATTACCTCAGATGTGGTGCGATTGCGAGCTTTGCGAACATTATGCCAGAGATTATCCGCTTGGCAAATGAAGGCAAGCTCGTGTTTGGCACCTGCAATGGTTTTCAAATTTTGGTGGAAGCAGGCTTACTGCCCGGTGGTTTGATTCGCAATGAAAAACTGAAATTTGTGTCGAAATGGCAGAGTTTGCGCGTCAATAATCAAACGAAATTTACCAGTGAATTTGCTGAAAATGAAGGCATTAGCTTACCGATTGCCCATGGCGAAGGGCATTATATCGCGGACGAAGCGACCCTTGCGGAACTCCGTGCCAATCATCAAATCGCCTTTACCTACGACGGCGAAAATCCGAACGGTTCGGCGGAGGCGATTGCGGGCATTACCAACAAAGCGGGCAACGTCCTCGGCATGATGCCCCACCCAGAGCGCGCGGTTGAGGACTTGCTCGGTGGGAGTGATGGGAAAAAGCTGTTTGCAAGTATTTTGAAGAATTTTTTGGAAGTGCAGGCTTAGAAATAGTGAACGCGTCAAATTTGACGCGTTTTTTGTGATGGGAGTGTGGTATAATAAAGAAATGAAAGATGAGGCTGTAAATGAAAGTGGGTTGGAATTCTATTTTCACTTCGGTTGTTACTCTTATTGTTACAGCGGTTGTCAACTGGTTTGTTACCACACATACTATAAATAGAAAACAAGCCGAAATTGATAAACAGAAAAAATTACTGATATTTATTATGAAAAGAGAGCAGATAGCCTATTGTCATTGTATGGCGAATTATTTAGATTTATCTATATCAGAAAAATTTGTACATATGGCTGGACCAGAAATGCAAGTATCTTCTGATAAGGACATTGAAGGATTGAAAAAGATATTTACCCGACTGATGAATTTATCGGGTTCTTTAGGAAGTAATACTCTTAGGTCACAAATTTATCTAGATAATGACTTATACATGGAGGTTCATAGCTTTACTAGTATTGTTCAGCAAGCTTGCTCAGGTATAGTTAGTGGGATGAAGGAATTAGAACTTGTTGAAGAATTGATGTTTTCTATGTACGAAGATAGGTTTCCAACTAAAAAAGAGATGGAAAAATACGAATACTTTAGAAAAGAGATTAATAAGTTAAATTTTGAAGCTTATTGTGACACTTTAAGTAGGTATACTAATGAGTTGACTAATATAAAGATGGAAATACGTAGAAATTTGATAAAAAGTGAATATTAAATTTTAGAGTATTTAAGTAAAGGTGATATATTCAAGTAATACTATATCCTATTTTAATAATTTTATGGTAAAATGATACTAATGACTAAAAAAATTGGAACTTTTATAGATTTGTTTTGTGGAATTGGCGGAATCAGAATGGGAATGGAAATGTCAGGGTTTCAATGTGTATTTTCGTCTGATATTGATGAGGACTGTAAAAATGTATATGCTACTAATTATAGTGAACGCCCGGCAGGAGATATTTCTAAAATAGAAGCAAACGAAATACCAGATTTTGATATATTATGTGGCGGCTTTCCATGTCAGCCTTTTTCTATTTCTGGAAAGAAAAAAGGATTTGAAGATACGCGAGGAACTTTATTTTTTGAAATTTGTAGAATTGCTGAAGCTAAACAACCTAAAGTAATACTTTTAGAAAATGTTAAGTATCTGGTCCATCATGATGGTGGGCGAACCCTCAGTGTTATAACTGAAAAGCTTGAAGAACTGGGGTATATAGTAAATTGGCAAATATTAAATGCACTCGATTTTGGAATGCCACAAAATAGAGAACGCATAATTATTGTCGCAACTAAGGATTGTGAATTTGATTTTGATGATATTCAAAAAAAATCAAGAAAAACGTTGTCAGATGGCTTTCTTGATAAGAGCGGAGCTTTTGAATATCTTGAGCCTGAGGAGTATACTTTGCTTAAGGAGGAGCAAAAGACCATCCAGCTAAAATCAGGTCTGATATTTGCAGGTTACAGAAATAAGTCTATCCGTAAAGTTGGGGTAAGACCGGGTACAGAGCATCTGTCACGAGTACATAAACAACCGAATAGAATTTATGATGCTAGAGGAACGCATCCAACACTTCCATCTCAGGAAACTTCTGGACGCTTTTGGATTTTAGTTGAGGGTAAGGTTCGTAAGCTTACCATAGACGAATGCTATAGAATTATGGGCTTTCCAGATAGTTTTAAAAGAGCAGAATTACTTGGAACGCAATATAAACAGATTGGAAATTCTGTATGTGTTCCCATGTTTTCAGCATTAGCAAAATCTATTAAAAAACAATATTTTTCTCAAGGAGTGCGAAATGTCGAAAGAAAGCAAAAACAAATTAGCTTATTCTGATAAATTGCAAGAAATTTACCAAAAGGCTATGAATATTTATTCTAAAAAATCTAAATTACCAAACTTTAATGAAGAGACAACTCAAGAATTAGATGAAATTGTTTTTCGTGCTGATAATGCAAAGGGTGTTTTTGCGGTGTTGACAACATTATTAGTTCATAAAAGTTTGATGCCCCAACAAGATATTAGATATTATCAAACAAAGTTTGATAATGGTTTTTCAGGTAGAACTATTGATACTAAATTTATTACTCCATTTTTAAAGAGTATTTCTTTTCCTGCTCCCTCAACTTCTGGTTGGCTAACTCGAACTCTTGAGAGTTCTCAACCTTATATGCTTGATTATAAGCCAGCTATCAGTCCTAAGACGTTAAAAAGTGCTTTTTTAAATTTAATTGATAAAGTTCAGAATTACGATTTAAATAGTCAAGAAGCGTTAGTATACATATTTGCTCTTCTCGTTGAAAAGCGGGAAGAAGAACGGCTCGATAATTTGGCTAATCCGCATAACCTTCCAATATCTGATATTATTTTATTATTAGAAACACACTTTAATTATTCTTACGAGGGAGGAGGCTCGGGAGCTTCTAGATTACCTGTTTTAGCAATATATTCTGCATATCAATGTATGATGAATCAAGTGAAAAGGTATGAAGATAAGATACTTTGTGAGCTGGAAAACCATACATCTGCGGATACCCGTTCGGGTTCTGTTGGTGATGTTGAAATTGATGAGCAGGATGGCTCCGCTTTCGAAGGAGTAGAGATTAAACATAATATAGAGGTTACAAGAGAAATAATTGAAATCGCTTATGATAAGTTCAAATCGCAACAAACAAAACGTTATTACATTTTGACTACAGCAAATATGGATCGGGCAGATTGGAATGTATTAAATAAAGAAATTCGAAGAATTTCTAAAATACATGGCTGCCAATTGATAGTTAATGGAGTTTATAGTACTCTTAAATATTATTTAAGGCTTCTTGATGATACTTCAGAGTTCATTGAAAACTATGTGGAAAATATAAAGAATGATTCAGCAGTAAAATATCAGCATAGAAAAGCTTGGAATGACATTGTTTCTCGATTATCAAATGAATAAATGAAAGTATATATAGCAAAAGTATTTCCGAACAATAAACTGAATAATCCATAAAAAGTCCTATTAGGGCTTTTTATTTCCAAACAATCAAGGTAAAATTAGTTCTATCAAGAGAGTTTTGCGTTGGAATAGCGAATTTTTGTTTTTGGAGGGTACGTCAAATTTGACGTGTTTGTCAAATGTGAGAATGGTGTCAAATTCTGCCTGCGTCAGCTTGAAATCAGCTGTACAGGGGCGATAAGGTTTTTGACAGCTTGGTCAAAAATGTCTGACCTCGCAAAATTTCCCAAAAACCTAAAAAATAGGAGAAGATGATGACAATCGAACTGAGTCCTGAAGAAATCCGTGAGACGGCGATTTACCGCGACTGGGGCATGACGGATGCTGAATATGCGAAGGTGCAGGAGATTTTGGGCGGGCGGCTGCCGAACTTTACGGAGTGCGGGATGTACGCGGTGATGTGGAGCGAGCATTGTTGCTACAAGAACTCGAAGCCTGTTTTGAAGAAGTTTCCGACGACGGGCAAGCAAGTGCTGATGGGACCCGGCGAGGGGGCTGGCGTGGTCGATATTGGCGATGGGCTGGCGGTTGTTTTTAAGGCGGAGTCGCACAATCATCCGAGCTATGTCGAACCTTACGAGGGTGCAGCGACAGGCTCTGGCGGGATTATTCGTGATATTTTCTCGATGGGCGCGCGTCCGATTGCGATTTTGGACAGCTTGCGTTTTGGGCAGATTGATAATGCGCACACGCGGCATATCATGGACCAAGTCGTGGCAGGCATTGCGGGCTATGGTAACTGTATCGGGATTCCCACGGTCGGGGGCGAGGTGGCTTTTGACGAGAGTTATACGGGCAATCCTTTGGTCAATGTGCTGTGTGTCGGGCTGATTGAGCAGAAAAATATCCAAAAAGGGCAGGCGAAGGGCGTGGGGAATTCGATTTTCTATGTTGGTGCGAAGACTGGGCGTGACGGCATTCATGGGGCTTCATTTGCTTCTAAAACGTTTGGCTCAGGCAATGAAACGCAACGCTCGGCGGTGCAGGTTGGCGACCCATTTATGGAAAAATTGCTTCTTGAAGCCTGTATCGAGGTCATCAACGAACATGGTGATGTGCTGGTCGGTATTCAGGATATGGGGGCTGCGGGCTTGGTGTCTTCGACGTCAGAAATGGCGTCCAAAGCGGGTTCAGGCATGATTTTGAACCTTGACAATGTGCCTCAGCGCGAAACGGAGATGATTCCTTACGAGATGATGCTCTCTGAAAGTCAGGAGCGCATGGTGCTGTGTGTCAAAGAGGGGCACGAGCAGGAAATTATTGACGTGTTTAAGAAATATGAGCTAGACGCGGTCAACATCGGCGAGGTCACGGACGACGGCTTTTACACGCTCTATCACAAGGGCGAGATGGTCGCAAAAGTCCCTGTGGATAGCTTGGCGGAGGATGCGCCCGTGTATTATCGGGAAAGTCAAGTGCCTGCGCGGATTGCGGAATTTGACGCGTTACCAAAATGGACACCTGAATTTGACGATGTGAATGACGTATTTAAAAAATTGCTGGCACAACCAACGATTGCCAGCAAACGCAGTATTTACGAGACGTACGACTCGCGCGTGATGACAAACACGGTCGTGGCTCCCGGCTCTGACGCAGCGGTTTTGCGGGTGCGCGGGACGCGTAAGGCGCTCGCCATGACGACGGACTGCAACGCGCGCTATCTCTACCTTGACCCCGAAAAGGGCGGTGCGATTGCTGTTGCTGAAGCGGCGCGCAATATCGTGGCGAGCGGTGGGAAGCCTTTGGCGATTACGGATTGTTTGAATTTCGGTAATCCTGAAAAACCTGAACAGTTCTGGGAATTGACGACGGCGGCGGACGGGATTTCGCGTGCCTGTCTCGCGCTTGATACGCCTGTGATTTCTGGCAATGTCAGCTTGTACAATGAAACGAGTGGAACTGCGATTTTACCGACGCCGATGATTGGTATGGTGGGGCTGATTGCGGACACGGACGACATTACCACGCAGGCTTTCAAGCAGGCGGGGGATGTGATTGTTCTGATTGGCGACACGGGGGATGATTTTTCTGGGAGTGAAATTCAGAAGATGCTAACAGGTGAAATCTCTGGGACGGTGACGTTTGATTTGGATGCGGAGAAGAAAAATCAGGATTTTGTTTTGACGGCGATTAAGTCCGGGCTGATTCAGTCGGCGCACGACTTGTCAGAAGGTGGTTTGGCGGTTGCCTTGGCTGAATCCGCATTTGACGGAGAATTTGGTGTGGACGTCAGCGCTGAGCTCACTAACGAACAGCTTTTCAGCGAAACGCAGGGACGTTTTGTGATTTCTGTCAAATTTGACGCGATTGAAAAACTTGAAAAATTAGCTTTTGACAGTTCTGTCAAATTTGACAGACTTGGAGAAGTCACGGGTGACGGTGTTTTGAGCATCAACGGTATTTCTGTCAAAACTGACGAAGCGCTCAAAATTTATGAAAATGCACTTCCAGAGTTAATGAAATAAAAAGTTCTGTCAAAAAGAGTGCGAGCCTGAAAAAAATTATAATTTTACATAATTTCCAAAATGCTACAATTACTACGTAATCTAGCATTTTCTTTTGACGTAGTCAAAAGAAAACATTATCAGGAAAAATAAAAGGTGCAGAATGGCAAATCTTTACATAGGAGGCTTTCATCCACTGGGGAAAGTCAGTTCATTAGCAGAAGCAGCGCAGAAGATGAAAACTGGCGATATACTCACGATTGAACAAGATATTACCGAGCTGTTCAAAGAAAAAACGGCAATCAGCTTTCCTGCTCAGAGCGTCATTCAAGGCATCATGAAAAATGACAAAAAACCTATTATTGAACTTGCCAGCTATCATTCGGCAGGGCTGGTGCTGGGGGAGAATTGTCTCGTGGCAAATCTCCATCTGATTGTTCCCTCTTGTGGGGTAAATGGCTTCAATGCGAAAAATCTCAAAAAAGTCACCCTTTCCAATGTCACAACCAAGTATCTTACTACAGATTTTGAAGATTTGACCATTGAGGAAAATCAAGCGTTTTCTCCAGATATTTATGTCGAAAATGTCGGAGAGCTAACACTGGAAAATTGTGATTTTCATCATCCTTATATTGACGCAAAAATGGTGAACTTTGAAAATGACAACAATCTAGGTGATATCGGCTATCCGCAAAGTACGCTCAATGCTGCAATAAGCACCAGTCAGGCTAATTTTTTGCAACTGCAAAATATCTCGCTCAAAGTCACAGGAAATTTTCCTGTTTTGACCGCTTCAAATCTGATTTTCCAAAAAGGTAGTCAAGCAGAAATTGAACGTTTCCAGCCCTTGGCAGGCGCAGCACTGGTAAGACAAGCTCTTGCACCAAATGGCAATTATTATGATAAAAAGCATAAGACAGACGGTAACTATTGCATCCTAGCAAATTTTGGAGAGCTGAAAATCTCAGAATTGCTTGCACCAGCGACTTATACACTCGCCACAGACCAAGTTGGCGAAGATTTACCAGTGCTTTTGAAAAAAGAATTTCTCTTTAAAAATAGTGGTCAGTTGACGATTTCTGGGGAAAATACCGTTACTTATGGCTTTATGAGTGAGATTTCTCAAGGCTCACAGACTTATTTTAAAAATTATTCAGATGTCAATCGGTGGGCATACTTTGACGGAGGAAATTTTGAGCTTCAAGGAGAAAGTACAGTTAAAGTTGTTGCCAAAAATCAAGCAGGACAATGGCTACCTTATCAGGACTGGCTAACAGAAAAAGCAGAAGAAAAACGGCAGTCCAGCGCGATTTACCAGCTTGAAAATATGACAGGACTTGCCCAAGCCAAGGAGCAGATGATGCTTTATATTGCCAGTGCGCGCGCCAATCAACGCCGCAAAGCGCTGGGACAAAAAGTGTCGAGTGCCTCTCTTCACATGATTTTTGCAGGAAATGCTGGAACTGGAAAGACAACAGTCGCAAGACTTGTTGCCCAAATCTTGTATGAAAATGGTGTGATTGCTGAAAATAAACTTACCGAAGTCAGTGCCAAAGACCTTGTCGCCGGCTACATCGGACAAACAGCAACGAAAACGCATGAAGTGATTGAAAAAGCGTTGGGTGGCATTCTTTTCATTGATGAAGCCTATCAACTCGCGACAAAAGACGACACAGGAAGCAATGCAGCCTTCAAAGAAGAAGCTATCAACCAGCTCATCGCTGACATGGAAAATAATCGCGACAAACTGATTGTCATTATTGCCGGATATTCAGCGGAAATCAAAGACTTTTTGCAGTCCAATCAAGGCTTAAGTTCCAGATTTACCAACTGGATAGACTTTGAGGATTATTCAGCAGAAGAACTCATCGCGATTGCGGAAAAACAGCTTCTGAGTGAGTCGCAAGTTTGTGATAAAGAAGCAAGTGAGACCTTAGCCAAAGTCATTAGTGATGCAAAAAGTCAACATCTTGTCGATGGCAATGCCCGCTATGTGAGAAATTTATTGCAGTTAATTACTCAAAGTCGAGATGCACGTATTTTCAAAAAAGCGAGTTTTTCTGACGCTGAACTCAATCAAATCATACGTGAAGATGTCGAAGCAGGCGCAGAAAAAGCTCAAAATAATAGCAATAAGATGAATTAGGGGAAAGAAAAATGGCAACCATCAAAGAACAAAATGAAAAGGCAAGCAATCAAAGTAGCCAAAGTGAGGAAACGAAAAATCTGAAAGGCTTCTATGCCTCACTTCAGGAACATTTGACGGCTGACTATCGAAAAAAATACAATGTCCGTCGTTTTTTTAGTTGTTTGTTTTTGTATTTATTTTTAAATTTTTACTTTGCAATTCAGCCAGAACATTCGATTGTCAGTATAATTCTGCCGATTATCTGGACAGTGCTAGCTTGGATTTTCTGGAAATATGCCTTTTGGAGCTATCAGGGCGGGATTATAGATAGATTTACAAACAGTTTGATTTTATTTGGTTCGATTGGCGCATTGATTGGGAAAATTATCTTGGCAAATTTCCTTATTCTTATCTGGATTGCCCTTATTGCCCCATTTTCTGGACTGAAAACTTGGCGAAAAGCAGTGAAAAATAATAAAAATTTGTTTATCAATAATGATAGAAGCGATGTCTGGGATTAAAATGATTCTCCCATCTTGTTGTGATATTTTTGACAGTTCTGTCAAATCTGACGAAGTGCTCAAAATTTATGAAAATGCTATATTACACATATAGCATTTTCTTTTGACTATGTCAAAAGAAATATTCTCAGAAAGGAAATAAAAATGAATAAAAAATTAGAAGAGGGCAAAGCGATTTGCGCAGAATGTGGTTCAGAATTTTGGGAAGATGAGCTTGAAGATGGTTATTGTGAGCGTTGCACAGAATTTTTGATTCAATGTGGTATTGATGCCATGAATGGAGAGTGACAAATTCAACTTTTTGATGAACGAAAAAAATAATAAATCAATGAAAATTTCTTCATCAAACTTTAAAAAATAGAACTGTCAAAAAAATCAGAGCCTATAAACTCTGATTTTTTAAGTTTTGACAGACTTGTCAAATCTAATAATCATGAAAAATTTTGACAGAACTGTCAAAAACAATAAACACAAAATTTCAAAGAAAAAAAGCCATCAAAAATTTTGACAGATTTTTATTTTGAACACACCCGATAAAGCGGAAGCAAAATCTCATCCACCACACTTTCAAGCTGAGCATCGCTTTGCCGCACACCTTCCACCATCATACGCTGCCGCAAAAGCTCAAAAGGCAGGAGCTTTGCCGACTCCGAAATATCTAAACGCACCTCGCCACGTTCCTCAGCTCGCGTCAAAATTCGCTCCATCAGCACAAGATTATGCGTCCGATTATCCATCAAATGCTGTCCCTGCGTGTCTTCAAAGAAAATAAATTCGAGAAAATTTTTCGGCAAATAATCCACATTATCCCGTAAGAAACCAAGCATATCAAGCAAATCTGCCCGAAGATTTCCCCGATTAAACTTTTGCTCAATCGCAGGTTTACGATTTTTTGAATGAGACTGCAAATAATCACGACCAGCCGCATAAATCAAGCTTTCCGCATTCTCCCAGTACTTATAAAGCACTCCACGCGATGTCTGTGCTTTTTTTGCCACTTTTTGAAAATTAACCGCTAAAAATCCTTCATTTTCTAAAATCTCAATCGTTGCCACAAAAATAGCCTGTTGGAGTTCCTCGCCACGTTTTCTTTCAGACATAATTAAACCTCACATTGTTCTTTATAGTAATCATTATAGCATAAAATAAGTGAGTTTTACAAAATGATAAATTACATGGTGTTCTTTATTCTTGACAAACTTTTTCAAAAAGACTATAATCAAAATTATAAAAATAAAGAACACTATGTTCTATAAAAACAAAGGAGAATTTCTCATGCCAAAAGAAAAACAAGAAAAATTACCACGTGAATTAATGATGACTGCTTGGGTACTTGTCATTTGTGCCTTACCAACCATACTCGATTCCACCATGGTCAATATCGCCATCAATAAGTTACAGACTGACCTTAGTAGCTCACTCAATATGGTACAATGGGCGATTACAGGCTATGTCCTCGCGATGGCAGTCGCCGTCTCATTTTCAGGTTGGTTGATGGACCACTTGAACGGCAAGAAAGTACTCACCGTCGCAGTAGTTATTTTTGGTGCTTTTTCACTGTTCTCAGGACTGGCTTGGAATATCGAAAGTTTTATCGCATTTCGTGTCCTGCAAGGACTCTCAGGCGGTGTCATTACCATGCTTTCGATGAGTTTGCTCATGCAAATTGCACCTAAAAAGCTACTCGGTCAACTGATTGCCATTGTTTCCACACCCATGATTTTAGGCCCTATCCTAGGACCTGTGATTGGCGGATTTCTTGTGCAATACGGCAACTGGCGCTGGATATTCTTTGTGAATGTCCCCATTGTCATCATCTCAACCGTGCTTAACATTACCTTACTTCGCAATTTTATACCAGCAAATAAAGAGAGCAAGATGGATTGGTGGGGAACGATAAATCTTGCAGCAGCAATAACAGCCATTCTTTATGGTATAATGCAAGGCTCCGAAAATATTACCCATTTCTTCAATACAAAAATGCTGATTTTCACAGGACTTGGCCTGCTCCTCCTCATTGTCTATGTGATTTATGACTTTCTTCGCCAACACCAAACAGTTATGCCACTTCGCTATTTCAGCCATCGAAATTTTACCGCAGGAAATATTGGTGTCCTCCTGACAGGCGTTGCCGTCAATGGAGTCATGCTCCTTTTGCCCCTTTATTTTCAAAATATCCGTCATTTCACAGTAGCAGAGGCAGGACTCATTCTTGTTCCCCAAGGTATCGGAATGCTGATTGCCCGCCCTTATGTTGGACGCCTCATTGACCGTATCGGCTCACAGCTTGTCGTTCTCATTTCACTTGCGATTTCACTCCTTGGTACTTTGCCCCTCATTTTTGTCCATACAGATACTAACTTGATTCTTCTTGGTCTAGTCCTCTTTGTACGTGGTTTAGGTGTCGGTGGAATTACCATGCCAATGATGACCGACGTTTTCTACGGATTTAAGCCCACTGAGATTTCTGGTGTCTCCGTTGCCAATCGGATGATTCAATACACAGGACAAAGCCTTGGCTCCGCTATCATGTCAGCGATTGTCACAAACAGCCTCATGACTTACATGAAAACACACGCAGGAACGAGCACTTTCGCAAATTTACAACTCATAGGACAACTCAAAGGTTATCAAATGGGATTTCTAGTCAGTACAATTCTCCTGATAGTGATTGCTATCCCAGCACTCTTTCTAACGAGCAGAAAAGACAAAGAAAAAGTATAATTTTATATTAAGGAAATAAAGCAGAAAATGTACTATAATGATATTAAAAAGAGGCTGGAGGACAGCAATGAACATCATTCTAAGAGAGTTAGAACTCAAAGACTGCGAGGATTATTTATATTGGAATAATCCCTCACGCGAATTTCATCACTGGAATGGTCCATATTACGCCAGCCACAGCAAAGAAGAACTTGAAAAACAAGTTTCCCAACTCAAAAACTCTTTATCAAAAGGGCAGAAAAATGTTCTCAAAAATAAGAAAATCATCGCAGATAAAGAAAATGATGCCATCATCGGTGAAGTCAGTTGGTATTGGAAATCACAAGAAACCCTGTGGCTAGAAATTGGTATTGTGATTTTCAATGAAAATTACTGGGGAAATGGCATCGGAACAGAAGCTCTCAAAGCTTGGATTGACCAGATTTTTCAAGAAAAACCAGAATTAGTCAGACTTGGACTTTCCACCTGGTCAGGAAATAAAAGAATGATGAAACTCGCCGAAAAATGCGGTATGCAAAAAGAAGCAGAATACCGAAAAGCGAGAATTGTTGATGGCAGTTACTATGATGCCATAAGTTTTGGGATTTTGAGAGAAGAATGGCAAAATTTTTTAGAAAAAGAAAAATTATAAGCAAAAAAACGAATTTCCGAACATTGAATGCTGATTTAACCAAAATTAGCATTTTTTATCAGTAAAATTAAAGATATTCACGGTAGAATAGAACTATAAAGTTCGGAAAGAAGTGAAAATATTGACACGTGAAAAAAATTGGTTTGACCAACCACAAAACACAAACGAAAATAAACATCTCAACGAAGAATGCGGGCTTTTTGGCGTTTGGAATCATCCAGATGCAGCAAAATTGACCTTTTTTGGACTCCATGCTCTGCAACATCGCGGACAAGAAGGCGCAGGCATTGTGAGTAATAATCATGGACAACTCCAGCAAAAACGAGGATTAGGACTTGTCACAGAAGTTTTCAAAGATGAAAAAGACTTACTAGACTTAGCAGGAAAAGGAGCGATTGGACATATTCGTTATGCTACCGCAGGGTCAGCAACGATTAACAATATTCAACCTTTCAATTTTCATTTTCATGATGGAGGGCTGGCGCTTGCCCACAATGGAAACCTGACAAATGCAGTCACACTGAGAAAACAGCTTGAAAAAGACGGTGCGATTTTTAGTTCAGATAGCGATAGTGAGATTTTGATGCACCTCATCAGACGCAGTCACCATCCAGAATTTATGGGAAAAGTCAAAGAAGCTTTAAACACAGTCAAAGGAGGTTTTGCTTATCTGCTCATGACAGAAACGAGCATCATTGCTGCTCTTGACCCTAATGGTTTTAGACCCTTATCCATTGGAAAAATGGCAAATGGTGCGCTAGTCGTTGCCTCTGAAACCTGCGCTTTTGATGTGGTCGGTGCGACTTGGGTGCAAGATGTCCAGCCAGGCGAAGTTGTTACGATTGATGACACAGGCATTCATACAGACCGCTTTACTCAAAATACCCATCGTACCATTTGCAGTATGGAATATATCTATTTTGCACGTCCAGATAGTAATATCGCAGGTGTCAATGTTCATACCGCACGTAAACGAAGTGGAAAAATTCTCGCGCGTGAAGCAAAAATTGATGCAGATATCGTCATTGGCGTACCAAATTCTAGTCTCTCCGCCGCATCAGGTTACGCAGAAGAGTCAGGACTTCCCTATGAAATGGGGCTGATTAAAAATCAATACACAGCGAGAACCTTTATTCAACCCACTCAAGAACTTCGTGAACAGGGTGTACGTATGAAACTCTCTGCTGTCCGTGGCGTTGTTGAAGGAAAACGTGTCGTCATGGTAGATGATAGTATCGTCCGTGGCACAACGAGTCGCCGTATTGTCAGTCTCCTAAAAGAAGCAGGTGCGCTAGAAGTTCACGTTGCGATTGCCAGCCCACCACTTGCATATCCCTGTTTTTTTGGCATTGATATCCAAAAACGTGAAGAACTTATCGCTGCTAATCACACAGTCAATGAAATTAGTGAACTGATTGGAGCAGATAGTTTGAGTTTCCTCAGTCAAGATGGATTAGTAGAAGCGATAGGACATAACGAGCTATGTCTTTCCTATTTTGATGGAAAATACGAAACCCCACTCTATGATTATGAAGAAGAATATCTCAAAAGCCTTGAAAAATAAAACCGATTATTTTCCTTGATAAAAATAAAGCTGATTGTCTATACAACCAGTCTTTTTTTACTTTAAATTCAGAAAAATAACACCAAAATAGTTCAAAACTTTGAGAAAAGCTTCACATAAACAGTTGATTTGAGTAAATTTTAAACTAAAAGAAGTTGAATTGTAATAAAAAACGATAAATTCATGTTATACTAGACCTCATGTTTTTCCAAAAGAAAAACTATTTTACTGGTAATTGTGCCAGCAAATCGCAGCATTCTGACATTTTATTCTTTTAAGCAGAATGTCCCCTCGTTGTGAGAACGAGTGAAAGGAAAAGGACCTTAACTATCATTTCCGACTTTCTTGAGGCAGTATTTCAAGATTGAAAAACAGGAAGCAGTATGCAAGTCGTGTCTATGCAGCTGTGAATGATAGTGCCTGTTATGGTTAAACAAAAACACATTGAACATTTAAATGCTCAACAAGACTTTGCGAAAAAGTCAAATGTTGTATCATGGACAAAAATCGCAAGTCTCGTTTTACTAGCAACAAGTACGCTAACACTTGCCCCACAAGTGACAAATGCAGCTACGCAAACGAAAGTAAATTCTCATCATCTAACACAGAAGCATAAAACACTTTCTCTAGTAAAACTACCGCACTCCCAAACGAGTGCACAGCTACATCCAGTCATGACTATGACTAAGCTGACCAAGGATTCTCAACAAATAGTAGCTAATGCAAAACTAAAAGCAGCAACAGAGCAATCCACACGTCAAATGGCTAAAGAAGCAGCAGCCTACGTTGTAAAAGCGCCAGCACCAGCTCCACAAACGCCAGCTCCACCAGCACCAGCACCAGCAACGGCGGCAACAAGTCAAACAAGCCCAGCACAAAGCACACTAAATAGTAGCGGACTTGACATGAGTCAAACTACAGGCTATGTTGACATTGCAGCTCTAGCCAATTATATGGCAAGCATTTCCACCGTCAGTGGTTTCACAGCAGCCCAGTGGGCGCAAGTCATCACCCGCGAAAGTGGCGGACAAGTCGACGTCTGGAACGCAGGCGGAAGCCCCTGTTACGGCGTATTCCAAGAATGGGGCGTTAGCCAAGGCACATCCCTCGCCACACAAATCCAAATTGCAGCAGGAAAACCAGCAAGTGCTTGGGCAGAAACAATATAATAGAATAAAAACGATATTTTGAATATCGTTTTTTTATTTTTCTAACATATCAAAATGAGAAAAATATAATATTTATTTTCCTATTTCGGAAAATATATGCTATAATAACGTTATACTTTCTGAAATGAGAAAATAAATGATTGAAAGAAAACAATATACAGACTGGCTGTTGCACCATAGGGATGACCAGCTCATTAAAGTCATTACAGGGGTTCGGCGTAGTGGAAAATCTACGCTTTTTACCCTTTATCAGGAAATTTTGAAAAAAGAGGGTGTGCAAGAAAATCAGATCATTCATCTTAACTTTGAAGATTTACGTTATTATGAGCTACGTGATTTTTTGAGGCTCAATGAGTATATCTTAGAGCGTACGAATGAAAAACAGAATTATTATCTTTTCTTTGATGAAATACAGAATGTTACAAAGTTTGAAGAAGTGGTAAATAGTTTAAATCTTCAAGAAAACATTGATATATATGTCACTGGTTCAAATGCCTTTTTCATGAGTGGAGAATTTGCGACGCTTTTGACAGGACGGCATGCTGATTTAGAAGTTCTACCACTGTCTTTTAAAGAATTTCAAAGTCAATACAGTTATCTCTCACTGTCAGATGTTTACGAGCGCTATAAACATACGGCTTTCCCTCGCCTTGTTTCCGAAGAAAGTGTTCAAGAAAGAAATGATTATATTCGCAGTACCTATAATGATATTGTGTTAAAAGATATCGTTCAGCGCTATAAAATTACTGAGCAAGATATTTTAGAGCGGGTTTTACAGTTCATTGCAAGTTCTGTTGGTTCGGAAGTTTCAATTAATCGAATCAATAATTTTTTAAAAGATGAAAAAGTAGCGAAATCAAATAATACAATAGAACGCTTTGTTGATGCTTTTGTCAATGGTTTGATTATTTATAAAGTCCCAAGATATAATATAAAAGGACGTCAACTCTTGCAGCGTCTTGAAAAATATTATCTGGTTGATTTGGGTTTTAGAGAATTACTTTTGCCACTTGCAGGTGGCGATGAAGGGCATATTTTAGAGAATATTATCTACCTTGAACTTCGTAGAAGATATGTGAATGTCTATGTTGGGAAAAATGACAAAACGGAGGTTGATTTTGTCTGTATTGACCATGAAAATCATCCCGTTTACTATCAGGTAGCCTTGCAAACTTTGGATGAAAAAGTTTTAGAGCGTGAATTAAGAAGCTTGAATGAAATTGATGATATGTATCCTAAGTATTTGCTTACTCTGGATATAATTAATAAAAACGCGAATTTTAATGGAATAATCAAGAAGAATGCCTTAGATTGGCTATTAGAAGATGAGGAATAAAATGGCTGAAAATTATAAAGATGAAGGTTCAGTGAATAATTGGGTAGCTAAAAAGCTGGAAGCATTAGGTCTTAAAGATGGAAATGGTCATCATCAATTTGATGTTGGATATTTTAATCATGAATCCGGTTATAGCCAGTATATGAAAACGGCTTTAAAGGGGTCAGCTAAAACATTAAATAAGACTAATTCGGGAAAACCAGATTTTCATTTAGAATGCTATGACTTGCCTATTATTATTGAAGATAAGAATAATCTAAAAAAGTTGATTTCAAAAACTAAAGATATTATTAAAAATGATGATGATTCCGTCAAAAACTTTGCGGTGAATGGAGCACTTTATTATGCTAAAAATATGATTTCATCTGGTGGATATAGTGATGTTGTGGCTATTGGTGTAGCAGGTGATAATGAAGACAATATTACGTTAGAAGTTTACTATGTATATGGCTCGGGTCCAGATTCTCAAAAATTGATGGGTGACTATAAGAGCTTTGATTTTTTACAAAATAAGAAATCATTCGCGAAGTTTCACAAAGAGGCAACACTAACCGAAGAAGAAAAACACCAGATTTTAATTGATAGTCAAGCAAAGTTACAATCTTATGCTGGGAAACTTAATAAACTGATGCATAATCATAATATTACGGCACCTCAACGCGTTCTTTACGTATCAGGGATGTTGCTTGCAATGCAGGACTTGAGTCAAAATGGCTATGAAAGTCTAGGGATCACGCCAGAGTTCTTGAACAGTTCACCTTTAAATGGTAATCGAGATGGACAAATCGTTGTCAATCGTGTGGCGAATTATTTACAACTTAAACAAATCCCAGAAGACAAACGTCAGCTAATGCTCTCGTCCTTTAATGAGATATCAAAAGATGCTGACCGTGATAAACCTACTAAATTAGATAAAGAAGTAGCTAAATATATCAATGGAACGGCTTCAGCTAACAAACAGATTTTTACTTTCATCTATGAAAATATTTACAAATCTATTGATGGTATGACAGGAACGTTGGATATCATGGGAGAGATGTACTCTGAATTTCTGAAATATGCTTTAGGAGATGGGAAAGAAATTGGTATTGTCTTAACACCTCCTTATGTAACAAAGATGATGACGCAAATCTTGAATGTGAATCAAAATTCACGTGTGATGGATTTGGCGACAGGTTCAGCTGGTTTCTTGATTGCTTCCATGGAAGAAATGATCAATGATGCAGAAAAAGGACGCAAGGGCTCTGAAGTGGCGAATAAAAAAGTCAAAGAAATCAAAGAAAGACAATTATTAGGCGTGGAGCTTAATGCTGAAATGTTCACCCTTGCAGCCACCAACATGATTTTACGTGGCGACGGCTCGTCCAATATCCAAAAAGGCAATACGTTTGACACACCAGCCAGTCTTTATCAGAATTTCCAAGCCGACCGACTGCTTTTGAACCCGCCTTTTAGCTTTGAAGAAAACGGCATGCCTTTTATTGCCTTTGGTCTGGACAAGATGCAAAAAGGTGGGCTGGGTGCGATTATCATTCAGGATAGTGCAGGGTCAGGCAAAGCAGTCAAGACCAATCAAGGCATGCTGAAAAAGCATACGCTGGTGGCGTCTATTAAAATGCCAGTAGATTTGTTCATGCCGATGGCAGGCGTGCAGACCTCAATTTATGTCTTCAAAGTGGGGACAGCACACGATTTTGACGTCCCTGTCAAGTTCATTGATTTCCGAAAAGACGGCTATAAGCGGACCAAGCGTAGCTTGCAGGAGATTGATGCACCAACCAAGCGCTACATGGATATTGTTAAGATTTATAAGGCGGGTAAAGCGGCGAAAAATCTACAAGCCGACTGGAATCTGGACGAGATTTACGTGGAGGACCAAATCACGGACTCAGGCACTGACTGGAATTTTGACCAGCACAAGAAGATTGATACGAAACCAACTTTTGATGATTTCCGCAAGACGGTCGCCGACTATCTGGCTTGGGAAGTTGATCAAATCTTGAAAAGTGAGGATTTTGTGGGAAAATAAATCGCCAATCCATGCAAGACAAGCTCAATGGGCTTGAAAAGAGGTATGGTGTGGATTGGCGAGAGTTTAAGATAGGAGATTTATTTGAAGTCGGCACAGGTTCCTTGCTAGATTTGAAGAATTTGCCAGCAGGAAATATTCCGAGAGTTTCTGTCAAAACTGATGAAAATGGTATTATTGGTTATTTTGATACAGAAAATATTGAAGGAGCAAGGCATTTTGAGAATTTTATTTCTGTGAATTTCTTTGGAAAATCTTTTTACCACAAGAAAAAATCATCTCTGGAAATGAAAGTTCATACTCTAAAAATACCAAATCATGACTTTACAAAAAGTGAAGGAATGTATTTTTCTGCATTACTTGATAAGCAGTTACAAGGTTTTAGTTATGGCAATCAGTTGTCAAGTTCAAAATTAAAAAATGAAAATTATAAAATCATACTTCCAACAACAAATAACGAAATCGCTTTCGATTATATCAACGATTTTGTAGAGACGCTCGAAGCCGAGCGTCTCGCAACGCTCGAAGCCGAGCGTCTCGCAACGCTCGAAGCTTACTTAAAAGTAACGGGTCTGAATAATGTGGTGCTGAGCGCCGAAGAGCGCTCCAGCCTTGATAAACTACGGTCGGGAGGTTCTGTTAGTTGGAAAGTATTTAATCTTGAGCAACTGTTTGGCAGGGCAACTCGAGGCAGACGCTTGAAAAGCGCTGATCGAGTTGTCGGAAATTTACCCTTTGTCACAGCAGGCGAGGCAGATATGGGAATTTCTGCTTTTATTGGCAACGATGTACAGGTGTTCTCTGAAAATACGGTTACGATTGATATGTTTGGTTCGGCAAAATATCGCAATTACAAATATGGCGCTGACGACCATGTAGCAGTTGTGCACACTGAAAAATTGGATAAATTTTCAGCGCTATTCACAACGTCGACTATCCACAAATCCGCTCATGCAGGACAGTTTGACTACTCACGAAATTTCTATGCGACTGACGCTGACGAACTGATGATTTCGCTTCCTGTCCGCACTGACGGAAAAATTGACTATGATTTTATGTCAAATTTGATGAGTGCCATGCAGAAAATCGTGATTAAAGGTGTTGTTGAGTGGGCGGATAAGAGGATTGAGTTGACAAGGGGAGCAATCAACAAGTGAATATTAATTTAAAAATTGAGAATTATAGATTAAAAGAACTTTTTTCTGAGAAAGATTTTCTAGAAAAATCAATTTTTGTTATTCCTAGATATCAAAGGGTATACAGCTGGAAAGTTGGAAAGAATGAGATCGAGAATAAACAGGTAAATGATTTTTGGAATGATATTGTAGGTCGTTATGAAAAACAAGAAACAGATTACTTCGGAGGAATTTTACTTAATAAAAAACTTGAAGGTGATATTATTAAATATGAAGTTGTTGATGGTCAGCAGAGGTTGATCACTTCAATTCTTCTTTATGCGGCTCTTGGGAGAAAGTGGGGGGATAGACTTCCAATTGTTCTAGACGTTGACGATGAGAATCAGACAATAAGAAAGATATGTAATAATTGTGAAATTGATAATAGAGAAAAAAGAACTAACATAGGTCGTGCATATTCATTTTTTAAAAATAACATAAGGGGAGTCAATACAGAAAAATTAAAACTATATTTTGAAAATATTAAGCTATCTGTTGCCATTATCGACAATGAATTTGAAAGTAACTTGTTATTTGGACGCCTTAATACAAGAGGCTTGCCACTTTCAGACGTAGAATTGATTAAGTATCATATTTTTAGTAAATTTGATAATCATTCTGGACCAGGTTATGACGATATACCTTTACAGGTTTGGAAACAGATACAGGATAAACTTTCACATTCTATTGATATAAGCTTAAATATTGAAGAATTTATTTATATTTACTGGCGAATAGAAAATCCTGTAATAGAATTTTCATTTGATAATTTTAAATCAAGATATTCAGAGGAACATTATTTATCGGAGTTTCTATCTAAAATACTAGAACTGGTTTTGAAAGTTGAAAAATATAAAGTTAATGATTCAGGAAGTGATAATGGTATTGGAGATAATTTAAGTTGGTTATTTAAATTCAAAATTGGTTATAGAAATAAAAATACTTTACTTGCAGTAATAAAAGTACTATCAACTGACTTAAACGATAGTGATAAAAGAAATATAATAGACTTAATCACCCTTATGGAAGCTATTCGATTCATCCTAGAAATTAAAGGAGTGGAAAGAGATTTTGACAAATTAGATTATTTTTATAATAAAACTATTCTTGAAATAGGTGAGAATGCAATATATGATGAACTTATAAAAGTTATCCGAAATAATTATCAGAATAAAAAGCTTGTAGTAGAAAATATATCTCAATTACGATATGTTAAGAATTCGATTAAGATACCAAATAAATCTGATGAAAAATTAATGTCTGGATTTGTGCTTTATCGACTTTCAGGTTTATCAAATGATCAGAATATATCTGTGGAACATATATTAGACAAGGCACTTGGTAAAAATGAGGAATCACCCAATTTCAATCTTGGTAACCTAGTATTGTTAGAAAGTAGATATAATACTAGCTTACCAGCTCTGGAAACAAATAAATTAACGAATGAAAAATTAGATATTTATAATCAATCGGGACTTATTTCAATGAGAGAATTTCTTAACAGGAAAAAGAGGCAGACAAAGGGATGGAAAGTTGCAGAAGGAGACAGATGGGATCCTTTAAACTTTACTTTTAGGGACATAGAATCGCGTGCAAAATATCTTGCAGAAGATTTTTATCGCTTATTCAAAAATCATATTATCGAATATGATGATAGGCAAAGATAAATAAAAAGTTTAATTTATTAGTTCCAACAATATTTCTAATGGATACAAATGTGCTGTGAGTGAAAAATCGTAAAAGAATAACTTAATAAATTTATTAAAGAGCAATGTTTAATGTTTTAGAGAGAAAATAGATGGATATACATATACATACGATTAATGTCAGAGATTATATTGGGTTTTTAGCAGCTGCGAATTGGCTAGATTGGGATGGTTCACAGAAACTTAAACATTTAAATTCTGAAAGTATGCAATTACGAGAGCTGTTGAAATCAAAAGGAATAAAATACGATGATTTAAAGAAGGTTTTAACGCCAAATACTCAAAAAAGAGAGATTGGGCTATTTTTTGATACGTCTCAAATCAAAGAATCATTTTATGGAGAAGCGATATTCAATAAAATTTTGCCATTACTTGATAAAGTTAAAACACATGCAATATTTTCAGGAGATATAATTGTTCCTGAAGTTGGGGGAAAAAGAGATAATGAAATTTATCTAAAATTCATTAGAGAAATAAACGTCTTGCATCTCCCATTTTCACAATTTGTCTCACAGTATTTTGTTGTATATTTAAATAACATCGATGAAACTGAGCTTTTGGAAATAATTAATGGACTTTCGGAGACTCCTTCATTTACGGGTTTTGCTGATTTAAGTCACTTTTGCTTTGTAAAGGAGCTAGTTGCTCTGTCTGTTGGGCAAACTGCTCTAAAATTTAGAAACAAAATAATTCTACCGGAGGCGGAATCAACAATTGAGGGTGAAAATTTATCAATATATCCTTTTTCAAAATATGGTTTTGAAGCGGTGGGGATAGATGAGTGGTATTATGGAATATTTTTACAATATAAAATAGAAACAAGATTTATTGATCAGGAAGATTTATTGTTAAGTTTAAATTTTTTAAATCCAAATCCTACTCCTTTAGAAAGCTTTAGAGTCTTAGTGGAACCCTCAAAATTTGAATATATAACAACAAATGAGAATCATAATTTGTCAATTGTCAGGAAAGTAGGAATTGATAAGATGATACTTTCAGATTTTGAAAAAGTAATTTATGAAAAAATAAAAATTAGTTATATTTATAATCTCAAAGTGGATCAGTATATAGCTAGGTTTAATACAAAATTTGAATTTGAAAATTTAAATCATGTGGGTGTGTCATCTCTTTTAGCAAGTTTTGAATACAATTTTAATGAAAATATTTTGAGACTACTCACGATGTTTTGAATAATAGGTTAAAGAGTGAGATATTAAATTAAAAAATAGTAATGTGTTATTTCCGAACGATTCAATCAAAAAGTTTCAGTACTACCTGCTGAAACTTTTTTTATGTTTGAAAATCATTTAACATGGAAGTAGAATAAAATAAATCAGAAAATGGAGAATGACAGTGTCTGAGAATGCGTATGCAAAATCTGGGGTAGATGTAGAAGCAGGATATGAGGTGGTTTCTCGTATTAAGAAGCATGTTGCTAAAACCGAACGTTTGGGTGTGCTTGGGGCGCTGGGTGGTTTTGGTGGAAGTTTTGATTTATCTGTGCTTGATGTAAAAGAGCCTGTATTGATTTCGGGGACAGATGGTGTAGGGACGAAGTTGCAGCTTGCGATTGAGTTCAATCGTCATGAGTCGATTGGGATTGATTGTGTGGCGATGTGTGTCAATGATATTATCGCAGCAGGGGCTGAGCCACTTTATTTTCTGGACTATATCGCGATTGGAAAGACAAAGCCTGAGAAATTAGAACACGTGATTGCTGGTGTTGCTGAGGGGTGTGTACAGGCAGGTGCTGCGCTGATTGGTGGTGAGACGGCGGAACATCCGGGTGTCATGCCTGAGGATGATTATGATATTGCTGGTTTTGCGGTCGGGATTGCAGAGAAGTCGCAGTTGATTGATGGTGAGAAAAATGTGCAGGTTGGAGATGTGCTGATTGGTTTGCCATCTTCTGGCATTCACTCAAATGGTTATTCTTTGGTGCGTAAAGTTTTTGCAGATGTTGATAAGTCAGAAGTTTTGCCAGAGTTAGGAAAGCCATTGATTGATGAGTTGCTTACGCCGACAAAGATTTATGTGAAAGAGTTGTTGCCTTCAATTCATGAACATAAAATCAAGGGAATTGCACATATCACAGGTGGTGGCTTCGATGAGAATTTACCAAGAATGTTTGGAAATGACTTGACAGCGGAGATTACTGAGGGAAGTTGGGAAATTTTACCGATTTTCAAGCTTCTTGAAAAAGTTGGTAAGATTAAGCATGAAGAAATGTATCAAATTTTCAATATGGGGCTTGGGATGGTGCTTGCTGTTGCGCCTGATGAAGTTGAAAATGTTCTGTCAGATTTGACGGAAGCGAAAATTATTGGAAAAATGGTTGAGCGCAAGGATAAGGCGGTTATTATCAAATGAAAATAGCGGTTTTTGCTTCGGGAAATGGCTCAAATTTTCAGGTGCTGGCGGAGAAATTTCCAGAGAATGTGACAGTTGTTTTCTCTGATCATCGGGATGCTTATGTGCTGAAACGTGCAGAAAAGTTGGGAGTTTTGGCGGTAAGTTTTGAGCTGAAAGAGTTTGCAACGAAGATAGATTATGAGCAAAAAATTGTTCAGTTGCTTGATGACAATGAGATTGATTTATTGGTTCTTGCTGGCTATATGAAGATTATCGGTTCGACTTTACTTGCGCAATACAAGGGAAAAATTATCAATATTCATCCGTCTTATTTGCCACATTTTGCAGGAAGTCCGCATGCGATTGAGGAGTCTCACGCAGCACAATGTGGTTTAGGGGTGACTGTGCATTATGTTGATGAAGGGCTGGATACAGGAAAAATTATTGCACAACGTGAGTTGAATTATCTTTCAAATTTGGCACTTTATGAAAAATCTGTACATGAGCTGGAATATCAACTATATCCCGAAGTGATAAAAAAATTAATACAATAAAAAAATCCTACATGAGATAGGATTTTTTTATTGTATATTATTTTGAGTTTTTAAGGTAAAAATATAAAATTAAAAAATATTTAAGTAATTAATTAGATATTTTTTATACTTAGCGTTTTTGTCTGCGGGCAATTTCTGTAAAGCGAAATTTATCTACTTGGTGACGACTTTCGGTATATTGAAAAGGAGTATTATCTGCGAGATAGACATGACTTTTAACGGATACGATATGTCTATCTTGGGGAGTGAGGTCAAGCAATTCAAGGTCTTCTTCGCTTACGAAATCAATCGTAATCTCTTTTTGAGCATAGGCAATATCAAGATTGAGAGTATTTTCTAAATAGGCGTAAATAGAATCTTGAGCAATTTCTTTTGTTAAGTTGCCTGCAAAATCTTTACGTAAAAAATCACGGTCAAGTACAGTAAATTTACCATCAATTTGTCTTCTGCGTAAGATATGATAGGCTTCAGAATTCAAAGGGAAGCCGGTTAGAGCTGACAGTTCTTGATTAATAGTAATTTCTCCAAAAATAGTGACTTCTGTTTTACTTTGAAATCCTAAAGAGGTTTGAAGTTCTTTAAAAGAAGTAAGTCCAGAAATAGGAAAGAGTAATTTTTCATGAGAAATGACAATACTTCCATAGCCATGACGGCGTTGTATAAGTCCATTTTCTTCTAAAATTTTTAGTGCTTGTCTCACTGTCGCGCGACTTGAAGCATATTGTTTAGCAAGCTCATTTTCACTAGGAAGAAGATCGTTTTCTTTATATATATCTTTAAAAATTTTTTGTTCTAAATCAGTAACAATGATTTCATATTTCTTCATACTTCATATTTTATCAAAAAAAAGTGGAAATGCAATAAAAAAAATAGTTTAGCGCTTGCAAAAAGCGATTACATTTGTTATACTTTACTTGTACGTACAAGTTGTTTGATTTTTTAATAAAATAGTAAGGAGAAAAGATGTTTGGTTTTGGAAAAAAGAAAAAAGAACTGATAGATGACTCAAAGCTTTATGCTCCAGTTAGTGGAGAGCTTGTTAAGTTAGATACAGTTTCAGACCCTATTTTTGCTCAAAAGGTAATGGGAGATGGTTTTGCGATTGAACCTGATAGTGGAAAGATTCTAAGTCCTGTTGCGGGTGAAATAACGGTAAAACAAGGACATGCTGTTGGATTTAAACGAGTAGATGGTTTGGAAGTCCTTCTTCATTTAGGAATTGATACAGTAAGCCTTAATGGTGCACCATTCACATTAAAAGTTGCTGTGGGAGATATTGTAGAAGCAGGCGATGAATTAGGAAAAGCAGATTGGTCACAAGTTGAAGCAGCAGGACTTCCGAAAACAACGATGGTATTAGTTACTAATACTGCTGATAAATTGGCACATTTGACAGTCAACTATGGTCCGACAACAGCTGGTACTGTTGTTGGTGAAGCACAGGCAAAATAAATTTTTATGCAATTTTGATAAAGTTATCATACTTCATAGATAATAGATAAACTTTTGACTTTATTTATACTATGGTAAATGTTGGAACATCGTTTCATTAGATTTTATAAAATATTATTGGAAAGACTACTTAATAAGTAGTGAAGGTGGCCTCATGGCAGATTACACACAACTGGCGACAGATATTATCGCTGGGGTTGGTGGCGCTGAAAACGTCACGAAAGTTATTCATTGTATTACGCGTTTGCGTTTTACACTTGTTGACAAGGATAGGGCAAACGCTGAAGTGCTTCAAAGTCTATCAGCTAAAGGAGTACCAGCTATTACGGCTCTTTATAATGCCAATCTTAATCAGTATCAAGTGGTTATTGGTCAGGCAGTTGAAGATGTTTATGATGAAGTTGTTAATCAACTTGGAGATTCAGTTGTTGATGCTGATGCAACAAATGCAGCTGTTGCTGAAACTGGTGGCGTTAAAGGAAAAGGTTCTAAAAATCCATTTGTACGCGCTTTTCAAGTTGTTATTGGTACAATCACTGGTTCGATGATTCCAATTATTGGATTACTTGCTGCCGGTGGTATGATTAATGGATTATTGAATATGTTTGTTAAAGGAAATAACATTTTTAATGTTATTGACCCTAGTAGCTCAACTTACATCATTGTATCTACACTTGCAATGACTCCATTTTATTTCTTGCCTGTTCTTGTTGGGTTTTCTGCAGCAAAACAACTTGCACCAAAGGATAGTTCACTTCAATTTATTGCAGCGGCAGTTGGTGGATTTATGATTAATCCAGGAATTACTAATCTTGTCAATGCTCATGTTGGTACAAATGCAGCGGGAAAAAATATTGTAGTTGAAGCAGCAGCACCAATTGCACATTTGTTTGGTGTTACTTTCAATACTAGTTATTTTGGTATTCCTGTTGACTTGCCTAGTTATGCTTATACGATCTTCCCAATTATTGTGGGTGTTGCGATTGCGAAACCTATCAATGCTTGGTTGAAGAAGGTATTGCCACTTGCTTTGCGTCCAATTTTCCAACCAATGATTACTTTCTTTGTAACGGCTTCTATTGTTCTATTGCTCGTAGGTCCAGTTATTTCAACACTTTCATCTGGTTTGTCCTTCCTGATTGACCATGCACTTTCATTCAATCTTGGAATTGCTGGTATCATCGTTGGTGGACTTTATCAATGTTTGGTTATTTTCGGACTTCACTGGTTGGTTGTACCACTTATTTCTCAACAGATTGCAGCAACAGGCGAATCATCACTTAATATGATTGCTTCATTTACAATGTTAGCACAAGGTGCTGGCGCATTAGCTGTCTTCTTCAAATCTCGTAAATCAGACCTTAAAGGATTATCATTACCAGCTGCAATTTCTGCTTTCTGCGGAGTAACGGAGCCTGCGATGTATGGGATTAACTTGAAATATAGTCGCGTCTTTATCATGAGTTCGATTGGTGCAGCAGTTGGTGCTGGAATTGGTGGCTTCTTTAATCTTCATATGTATGGTTTCTCTGGATCACTTATCGGTTTCCCTAATTTTTCAGCAACGCACGTTTATAATCCAACACTTCATAAAATGGTAGAAGGAAATCCGAATAATTTCTTGATTTTCTGGATTGCAACGATTGCTTGTGTTGTCGTATCAATGGTACTTGTTTGGATGTTTGGTTATAAAGACACAGATGTGATGGGAGCAGGCGTTGAAAAGAAGAATGCTTTCAAAGATGCTGTGTCAAAATAAAATATTTGGAGGTGGTCGGTGCAACTTCCGACTGCTTTTTTGAATGAGGAGAAAATATGAGTTTACATGATAAAGTTATTTATCAAATCTATCCGAAATCGTATCTTGATACGACAGGTTCTGGTATTGGAGATTTAAAAGGAGTAACGAAAAAACTTCCTTATGTAGCAGAACTTGGCGTTGATATGATTTGGTTGAATCCTTTTTATCCAAGCCCTCAAAGAGATAATGGCTATGATATTTCAAATTATAAAGAAATTGACCCGATGTTTGGAACTTTTGAAGATTTTGATGCAATGATTGCGGAAGGAAAGAAGTATGGGATTGAGTTTATGCTTGATATGGTACTGAATCATGTGTCAATAGAGCATGAATGGTTTAAAAAAGCTTTGGCTGGAGATAGCTATTATCAAGACTTCTTTATTTTACGTGATGAGCCGACGGATTGGGTTTCAAAGTTTGGTGGGAATGCTTGGGCGCCTTTTGGAGATACGGGGAAATATTATTTGCATTTATACGATATTTCACAGGCAGACCTTAATTGGCGGAATGAAAATGTACGTCGGGAACTTTTTGATGTTGTAAATTTTTGGCGAGCAAAAGGAATTTTAGGTTTTCGTTTTGATGTGTTGAATGTAATTGGGAAAGATGAAGTATTAAAAAATAATCCTGTGGATGGTGGGAAGTTTGAATATACAGATAAACCTATCGTGCATGATTATATTCAGCTCTTAAATAAGGCAACTTTTGGTCAATCAGAAAATGCTGTGACTGTAGGCGAGATGAGTTCTACCAGTATTCAAAATTCGATTTTATATACGCGTTCTGATCGTCATGAATTAAATATGGTCTTTAATTTTCAACATTTGAAAGTAGATTATGCAGACGGAGAAAAATGGACAAAAATGCCTTTTGATTTTGCACAACTTCGTGATATTTTCCATCATTGGGGTGAGCAAATGTCAGAAAATGGTGGATGGAGTGCTTTGTTCTGGAATAATCATGATCAACCACGTGCATTGAACCGTTTTGTTGATGTGAAGAATTTTCGAGTAAAAGGAGCAACAATGCTTGCGGCAAGTATCCATTTGAGCCGTGGGACACCATTCATTTACATGGGAGAAGAAATTGGGATGATTGACCCTGATTTTACCAGTGTAGATGATTATGTGGATTTGGAAGCTTTAAATGCTTATCATGAATTGTTAAGTCAGGGAGTGGCAGAAGCGGAAGCATTTGAGATTTTGAAAACGAAGTCACGGGATAATGCAAGAACTCCTATGCAATGGGACGGAAATGAAAAAGCTGGCTTTACCACAGGGAAACCTTGGATTGCAGTTGGAAATCATTCTGAAATCAATGTGGCAGCGGATAAAAATGGTGAAATTTATGATTTCTATAAAAAGTTGATTGCTTTGCGTAAATCAGAAAAATTGATTTCTGATGGGACTTATGAAGCTGCAATGAAAGAATCAAATGATATCTACGCTTTTATCCGTGAGTTTGGAGAGGAAAAGTTGTTGGTACTTAATAACTTTAGAAATCATCCAGTTCAGTTTGAACTACCTGATGAATTTGCGGGTGCGACGATTTGGATAAATAACTATGAGGATTATGAAAAAGGAAGCTTGAAGCCTTATCAAACAGTTGCTTTTCTAAAAAATAAGTTTTAAATAAAATAAAAGCTAGTCTATATAGACTAGCTTTTATTTTATAAACGCCAAATGAAGATTAAGAATGCGCAAGCGATAATAAGTGTGATGATAAGAGGTAAAATGAACTCTGTTGTATAACGTTTTGTGTTTTTTTGGGTAAGTTCATGTGTAGAATTTTCAAAAGAGCTTTTTATTTTTTGAGTATTTACATTTTTAACTTTTTTGGCTGTTACAAGCACACGATAAGGAGTTTCTGTAGATTGATTACAAGTGACAAGGAAGATATAATTGGGACCTTTATTTGCTAAAAGGTCGGTATCTGTTGCTTTGATAATTGTGTTTTTTTCGACTTTATATTCATAATAATCATTCATATAGCGAACATAAACACTGTCTCCTTTATTTAATTGTTGGATACCGCCAAATAATAGCCAATAGCCCCATTGTAACCAGTTCCCCCCATGATGACCAATCAAAGTAAGTGAACTTTTGTCAGGCGCTCTATTAGGAAATAAACTAACAACACCGTAGGTCATATTTTCATCAGTTAGACCAACAAAAATTGGTTGATTGATTGAAACTTTTGGGATAACGACTTGTCCAATAGCGTACTGATTCATTGTTCCATCGGAATTTTTGGAATTTTGAGCGCCGGCTATTGCTGATTGTAATGATGGTGCTTTAATTGGTTGAGCTGTTGGTATTTTTTTTGGCATTTCTGTATGGATTTTTACTTCAGCTGTGTGTGTGTGACTGGCAATTAAAAAGTATTTGCTAAAAGGAATGGCAATTACAATTAGAGCGAGAAAAGTCAGCAGAGTAATGACAATTTTTATTAAGAGGTTATCTTTTTTATTTTTATTCTCATTTTTCATTCTATAAGCCTTAAAGTAAAGGGCGACTATTTTTGCCATATTCTGTCAAAAGTAGTCGCCCTCTGAGTTCTGATAATTAATTATCAGATTTTTCTTTGAGTTGTTTTTCTAATTCTGCGATTTTTGCATCTTTTTCACTGTCATCATCGTCATCTTTTTTGCGACGTTTCCAGAGGATAATAAAGAGGATGAGGAGAAGAAGGATAATGATGATTATCGCGATAATCCAAGCTGTATAAGATTTTTCAGGTTTAATCGTGACATCTTTGGCATTTAATTCTTTTGCTTTTGCTGCTGTGATTGTGAAGTCACGGGTAAATTGCCATTTATAATCAAATTTTTGCGTTTTACCTTGGCTATCAATCATGCTGTATTTGCCATTTGTAGCATCTTTTTGACCATAAGCTGTCAGAGTAAGGCGATATTTTCCAGCTTGTAACTTTTTGCCGTTACCTAAAGCAACTGGATAATTAAAGTTAGAGTTAGGAGCCATTTGCATCATTTCTTTGTTGGCTTTGTATTCTAACTTAGTATTTGTAATACCTTTAATATCGGCTTGGGCATAAAAACTATTGAGGTAAGTAGCTTCTGGATTTTGCAGGTTTGCATTTATGACGTTGCGGTAATTTACTTGTCCAGGTGCAACAGTATTCATTTTGAGATTCGGAGAAACTGGATTTTGATTTTGTTGCATGAGAAGTGCAACGACGTAAGCATATTTGTTTTGAATGCTCAATCCTTTTTTCTTAGAAGAACTTTTTGTTGTATCTGAGGTTTTTTCTTGGAAAGTTAAACCACCAGCCATGACGCCTGTGAAGTTCTTGTTAGGCATCGTTACTTTGATGTTTACTTTTTTTACTGATTTAGGAGGAAGACTTACTTCTGAGGGAAGCGTAACATAGTCTTTCATGTTGTATTTCAGTGTTGCATCTGGTTTGATGTTGTTTGGTGAATACTCAACAACACCATTAATGTTTGTCGTGGCGCTTGCAAGTCCTTCTTCCACAATGACTGTTTTGTTGGTTGAGTTTGAAAGTTCAACGGTTATTGTTTGGCTTGCCCCTGGGGACATTTTTAGGTCGAAATAGGAATTAGATCCTATTTGATTGCTTGGTAAATCTGCTTTTACACTAAAACTAAATTCATTTGCAGAAACAGAATGTGAAAATAGAGTTATAATTCCTAGCAGAAAGGCAAAAATTATAAACTTTTTATTTTTTTTCATTTAATATATCTCCTTAATTATGAGTTTTTTGATGTTTGTTAAGCTTTATTAGCTTACAAATGTACATTAAAAGAAAAATTGAAATGAAATATTCTATTTACATAACCAAAAACAGCTTTTAATATAACATGTTTATATTATATCATAAATTTAACTTTATTTAAAAATAAAGTGCAATATAATGTTTGTGGTAGCGAAATATTTCTTTTTGGTTGATATAATTTTACGTTTGTATTTAAAAAGAGAGTTACATTGTGTCGTACTTGTTAAGATGATAAGTTTCAATAAGAGAGATGAGTTTGTTTGCGTAATCAGGGTCAGTAGCATAGCCGGAGCTTTGAACAGCATGAGCTGCCGTTTTATAATTTTTTGCAGCTAAAACACTAGCGTATTGTTTCGGGTTCCATGTGGTACCTTTTGTGAAAAGTCTTGTATGACCTAAAACGGAAGCTTCGAAATTTTGATAAACTCTGAAAGAACCTTGAATAGTTATCCATTGATTATTTTCGTATTCTTGAGTATTAAGTTTTATTGTGGGGACGTCGCCATAGGATTTTACGCCAAATAAATTATGATATTTGCTGGCGAGAAGACTTTGACCAAAGTCACTTTCTAAACAGGCTTGGGCAATGGTAAGAGAGGAGAGAACGTGTTCTTCTTTCTGAGCTTTTTGGGCAAGTGGAGCAACAGTGCGAATGAAATTATAACGAATCATTGTTTGAAGTTGTGTAGAGAGTTCATGTTGTGATACTGCTTCGTTAGCATTTAGAATGTTGAGATTAAAGCCGCAAAAAACGAGGAGAACGATAACTAATTTGGAAAAAAGTGAGAGTAGATGATGACTTTTCTTTTGCTTTACTTGTTTTTTCATTTTTCTAGTGTAGCACAATTTCGATGAGCTTTGCTAAAATTTGAGAAAATTTGTTATACTAGGATTATGAAAACGATAATATTGCTAGATATAGACGGTGTTTTGTTGTCAATGGGAGAAATACCAAAAGAAGCGCTCAAAGTGGGAGATTTTGTGGTGCGAGCTTCTTTGAAAAACTGGCTCCAGGAAATGAGTGAGCAGGTAGAGATTGTTTGGTGTAGTTCTTGGCAGGAAAAATCAGATGTTTTTGCAGAATTATTAGGATTTGAGACAAGGGGTTGGTTAGATTTTTCGGGGAAACGTGAGAAAAATTATCTATGGAATAAGTTGGAGATTATTGAAGAATTTTGTGCAAAGCGAGAGAATTGTCGTTTTGTTTTGATTGATGATAATGCTAATTCTTGGTTGATTGTGCCATCACTTGTTTTGCAAAAGGCTAAAGATGAAGGACGATTACTGGTTGTGCGTCCGTTTGCCTATACAGGGATTTCTGATAGTGAAATGATGGAAATTAGTCGTTGGATTGGGTGAAATGTTGTTTTTGTGATAATATATTTTTTGACAGAATTGTCAAAAAATATTTGATGATAGATTTCAACTCATTTTTTCAATCAAATTTTTGACAAAACTGTCAAAAAAGTTTATAATCTTGATAGTATCAGAAGAGTAGTTTTTATAGGAAAATTTTCAGGAAGTCTGTGTTTGTGCGAGCAGATAATTTTCTAGAAATGAATGGACTGATAGGAAGATATGAGATTTGAAACAATAAAAATCACGGTTGCTCCCGTTAAAAAGCCACTCGTTGTTGGACGAGGCAAAGAAGATACTTTTGAAGTATCTTGAATTACGGTGGTACCGCGCAATATACGCCCGTAGAGTATTTTTTACTCTGCGGGTTTTTTGTATTATTTTTTATAGTTAGAAAATGGAGATTTTTGATGAAAATTATTTTTGACAGGGCTACAAACTTACAACTTCGTTATAAGTTCACCCTGTCCGAGAAGGCTGAGAATAAATTGTCTAGCCCCTACGGCAATTCTGTCAAAAATTTTGAACTGTTTTACAGACGATGGCAAAGCTGTCAAAAATGTTTATGGACGGAAAATGAATTTTTACAAAAAGAAAGAGAATAAAATGAGAATAAAAAAAGAAATCAGTGCGGATAGTTTGACGCCAATCTCTGTGTATCTGCGTTTGACAGGAAAAAATAAAATTATTTTGGAATCAATTCCGCGGGAAAATGACCAATCACGTTTTTCAATCATTGCGGTGAATCCTGTACATCATATTAAATTTGACAAAAATGTGCTGACGATTGATGACAAAGCTGTCAAAACAGATAATCCACTGAAAACAATAGAAAATCTAGTCGCGCGACCAGAAGATGAAAATGACGGATTGCCATTTGCCAGCGGTGCTATTGGTTATGCAGGCTTTGACACTTATGGCATTTACGAAAATATCCAAGTTGAACTGAAAGACAAAATTGGCACGCCAGACATTTATTTCATGCTCTACGAGAGTTACGTGATTTTTGACCACAAACGTGAGAAGTTGATTTTGATTGAGGACAATGTTTACAGCCAACGGGATGAGCAAGCTCTTGAAAATGAGCTTTCAAAAAAATTGACAGAACTGTCAAAAATGACAGCAAGCGAAAATGCACCAAGACAGCTTAAAAAGATGACATTTACGAGCAATACGACGCAAGAAAACTTTGAAAATAAAGTCAGTCAAGCTCGAGAACTCATTCACAACGGTGATATGTTCCAAATCGTGATTTCGCAACGTTTGACAGCAGATTTCACAGCAGAACCATTTGACTACTACCGAGAGTTGCGCGTGGAAAATCCATCTTCTTATATGTATTTCTTAGAATTTGATAATTTCCATGTCATCGGTAGCTCGCCTGAGCGTCTCGTTGCCGTGCAAAATGGCATTGTCTCAACCAATCCAATCGCCGGAACAAGAAAACGTGGCGAAAGTGAAGAAGAAGACAATCAGCTCATTGAAGAACTTGAAAACGATGAGAAAGAAACTGCCGAGCATAAAATGCTTGTTGACCTAGGCAGAAACGATATCGGTAAGATTGCCGAATACGGCTCAGTTGAAGTTCCTGTTTTCATGAAAGTCGAGAAATATCGCTACGTCATGCACATCACAAGTGAAGTCAAAGGAAAACTCCGTCCAGAATTTACAGCGATGGATGCCCTGATTTCCACATTGCCAGCAGGAACGCTCTCGGGTGCACCGAAAAATCGTGCCTACAAACGCATTTATGAGTTTGAACAGGATAAACGTGGAATTTATGGTGGGGCAGTCGGCTACCTCACGAAACATGGAAATAGCGATTTTGCGATTGCTATTCGCACGATGATTTTAAAAGACGGCAAAGCAAATGTTCAAGCAGGTGCTGGGATTGTTTACGATAGTGACCCAGCCAGCGAATATCAAGAAACGCTGAACAAAGCGCGTGGCTTGCTAGAGATTGGAGAATAACATGGAAATTTTAATAATAGATAACTATGATAGTTTTACCTACAACCTTGCGCAGTACGTTGGTTCGCTCGCAGATACGACGGTAAAAGTTTTGCGCAATAATGATGCTAAGCTTTATGAAGCAGCAGAAAAAGCGGATGCTTTGATATTTTCACCTGGCCCAGGTTGGCCCGCAGATGCTGGAAAAATGGAAGAAATGATAAAAGACTTTGCAGGAAAAAAGCCGATTTTAGGAGTTTGTCTAGGTTTTCAAGCGATTGTCGAAGTTTTTGGAGGCAAATTACGTCTCGCACACACTGTACGTCACGGAAAAACGTCGAAAATCCGTCAAACTTCTGGTAATCAGCTCTTTGCAGGACTTGCCAATAAATTTTTCGTCATGCGTTATCACTCGATTGTCATGGACGAAGGACAAGCCCTGCCAGACTTTGCCATCACAGCAGTTTCGATGGATGACGGCGAAATCATGGCGATAGAAAATGAAAAACTACAACTTTACGGCTTACAATTTCACCCAGAAAGCATTGGCACACTTGACGGTATGACAATGATTGAAAACTTTGTGAAGGCAAATTCTCATTAAGCAAGTTTATATAAAAGGTCAAAATAATCCAAAAAATATATTCACCAGAAAAAGGAGATAAAAATGAAAAATGAACTCGAAAAAGTCATGCAAAACCGTGATATGACTGTCAATGAAATGAATATGCTCGCAAACAGCATTATCCAAGGCGAACTTACCGAAGTACAAATCGCCGCTTTCCTCGTTGCTCTCAAAATGAAAGGCGAATCAAGCTCAGAACTCACAGGACTTGCGAAAGCTTTACAGCGCGCAGCTGTTACTATCCCAACACAATTTACAGATGCGATGGATAATTGTGGAACGGGAGGAGATAGGAGTTTTAGTTTTAATATCTCAACAACAGCCGCTTTTGTTCTTGCTGGTGGTGGTGTTCACATGGCAAAACATGGTAATCGTTCAATTACTAGTAAATCAGGTTCTGCCGATGTTCTTGAAGCACTCGGTATCAACCTTTATCTCCCAGCAGAAAAACTCGCAGAAGTCTTTGATAAGACAGGTATCGTCTTTCTTTTCGCGCAAAATTTGCATCCTGCAATGAAATACTTCACACCTGTTCGTCGTCAACTTGAAATTCCTACAATTATGAACTTGACAGGGCCGTTAATCAATCCAGTGCCACTTGAAACACAACTTTTGGGTACAAGTCGTCCAGATTTATTGCAAACAACTGCTGAAGTTCTCAAAGGTTTGGGACGTAAACGGGCGCTTGTCATCACAGGGCAAAATAATGTCGATGAAGCGACACTTTTTGGTGTCAATCACTACGCACTTCTTGAAAATGGCGAAATCACTTTGCACGAATTTACTGCTGCGGATTTGGGAATGGAAGAAGTGACTTTGAATGACATTCGTGGTGGCGAAGCACCTGAAAATGCCGAAATCCTTGAAAATGTCCTCAAAAATATTGCCAGTCCTTATCTTGAAACAACGGTGTTGAATGCTGGACTTGGCTTTTATGCGAACGGTAAAACGGCAAGCATTCGAGAAGGTATCAGCCTTGCCCGCGAAATCATTGCAACTGGCGCAGCGCTTGCGAAACTTCGTGAATTACAGTCAGCGCAGGTTGAATAATATGGAAGAACTAGAAATACGACGATTAAAAACGAGTGATAACGCTGCTTTTCAATGTTATGCTAAAGAATGGACGACAGATACTAGCCCTTTTCATATTGATGAAACAGATTATTATAAAGAGATTACGGTAGATAATTTTGAAAATTGGTTGGATAAACTTGAAAGAGAAGAAACAAAGGTTGAAAATCCTGATTGGTCCACAGCGATAAAGTATTTTGCAGTGATGAATGGCAAAGTAGCTGGTGTGATTAGTTGTCGTTGGCAGATTGAAAAAGGAATTTTGCTAGAATGGGGCGGCCATATCGGCTATGGTGTCGCACCGAGTTTTCGGGGGCAAGGACTGGCAGCGAAAATGCTTGCTTTTGCTCTTGAGAAGTATCGCAAACGGGGCATTTTGTGCGTGATGGTTTCTGCAGATGAGGGAAATATTGCCAGTCGTAAAACGATTGAGAAAAATGGCGGTGTGCTGGAAAATATAGTGGATATAGATGATGACAGAGTATGTCGTTATTGGATAGATTTGGAGAAGCGATGAACTACAAAACACGCTACGCTTCGCCTGTGGGGCGCTATCTTTTGACCTCAGACGGGGAGAATTTAACGGGTTGTTATCTTGAAAATCAGAAATATTTTCCGGAAATGGCGGAATTTGAAGAGAAAGATTTGCCGATTTTTGAGCAAACGAAAAACTGGCTAGATGCTTATTTTGCTGGAGAAAAGCCTAAGATTTCAGAGCTTATGCTTGCGCCTGTAGGTTCTGACTTTCGGCAGAACGTTTGGCGGATTTTATGCGAGATTCCTGTTGGACAAACGACAACTTACGGTGAAATCGCGAGAAAATTGGGGATTAAGTCAGGACAAGCGATTGGTGGTGCGGTCGGCCACAATCCGATTTCTGTGATTATTCCCTGCCATCGGGTGCTGGGCGCTGATGGAAGTTTGACGGGATATGCAGGTGGTTTATCGGCAAAACGGTATTTATTGGCGCTGGAAGGCATTGATTTGCCTGAGCAATTAAACTTATTTTGAAAAATATATGGAGTATTATAATAAATGAACATCAAACCAGGGAAATTTTTAGAGACGATAATGGCTGAAAAAGCACGTGAAGTGGCTGAGATGGCGGATTTTGGTGATTTTGGTAAAGTTCGCGAGACTTACAAGTTGTATGATTTTTTGTACGAAAATACTGCTGAGTTGCAGGTGATTGCTGAGTGCAAAAAAGCGTCGCCAAGTTTGGGTGACATTAACACGGAAGTTGATTTGACAGCGCAGGCGAAAAGCTATGAGCAGGCTGGCGCTGCGATGATTTCGGTGCTGACCGACCCTGTATTTTTCAAAGGCGAGATTGATTATTTGCGTGAAATTTCGCAAGCGGTCACTATTCCGACCTTGAACAAGGATTTTATCATTGATGAAAAGCAGATCAGGCGCGCGGTTTGGGCTGGTGCGACTGTGATTTTACTGATTGTTGCTTGTTTTGAAGGTAATGAAAATCGCTTGAAAGAGCTTTATGATTATGCGGAAAATCTTGGGTTGGAGATTTTGGTGGAAACACACAATCAGGCGGAGCTTGACATTGCGCACGGACTTGGGGCGCGGATAATCGGTGTGAACAATCGGAATCTCAAGACTTTTGAGGTGGATATTCAGCATTCACTGGACTTGGCGCAGAGTTTCAAGCCTGAAAATGTCTATATTTCCGAGTCAGGCATGTTTGGCAAGCAGGAAGCAGAAGTGCTGGCGCCTTATTTCAACGGGATTTTGGTTGGCACCGCGCTGATGCAGTCGGAAAATGTCGAAGATGCGCTGAGTCAGCTGAAAGTGACCCGCCATGCAAAATAATTTGATTCTACTTGCGACCTTGATTTTGGTGGGAGGTGTAACGATATCAAATTTGACGTAAATGAAAATGAAAGAAGAACGCGATGAAAATTAAAATTTGTGGGAACATGGAAAAAGCGTCGGTGGACGCGGCTGTCAAAGCAGGTGCCACGCACGTTGGATTTATCATGAGTGCTAGTTTTCGGCGTTCTGTCAGTTTTGACGAAGTGGTCAAAATGACTGCGGATGTGCCAAAAGCTGTCAAAAAAGTCGGTGTCTTTGTCAATGCGCCGATTGATTTTGTTAAGCATGCTGTGAGTGTAGCGGGGCTTGACATGGTGCAGCTACACGGTGATGAGGATATGGATTATATCCATCAGCTGGGAAATATTCCTGTGATTAAGGCTTTGTCAGACTTTAGTAAAATTTCGGACTTTGAAAATGTTAGCCTGCTTCTTGATGCACCCGTTGGTGGTTCTGGGAAATTAGCAGATTTCAGTTCCGTCAAATTTGGCGAAATCAATTTGCCTTATTTTATTGCAGGTGGTTTGACACCTGACAATATTGCCGAAGCTGTCAAAAAATATCCGAATGCTTATGGTTTTGACGTGAGTTCAGGCGTGGAGACGGACGGTAAAAAAGATGTGGTAAAAATTCGAGATTTTATAAAAAATGCGCACGAAGCCAAAAATGAGAAATGATGAGAATGAAATTAGAAATTTACACAGCAGATCTTGACAAAGCTGTCAAAAATTATCAGCTGGCAGATACGACACATACAGGCAATGCAGCAAGCGCGCTGACAGGACTTTTTGATTTTATTTCGCGCACAATCAGTCCAGAAATTACAACCGTCGTCCTTGCAGTCAATGCGGAAAATATCAATGCACAAAAAGCCTATCAGAAAGCAGGTTTTCAGGCATTACCACGAACTTTTGATGGAAAAATAGGCAAATTATTGCTGATGGAAAAGAAAATCAACTAAAAAACGAACAGATTTTTTTGACAGTTCTGTCAAAAAAGCTAGATAAGATTTTACAAAGATTTGGAGACAAAATGGACTTACAACTTAAAGGGAAAACAGCGCTAGTCACTGGCTCTACAAAAGGAATTGGACGTGCGATTGCTGAAAGTTTGGCGCATGAGGGAGCAACTGTCATTATCAATGGACGTAACCAGACAGAAGTCCACAAAATTGCGACAGAACTTGCCGAAAAATATGCTGTCAAAACCGCGGAAGCGCCATTTGACCTCGTTGACGATGCGCAGCGTGCGCAACTTTTTGACAGTTTTCCTGACATCGACATTCTCGTCAACAACATGGCAATTTTCGCGGATGCACGTTTTGATGAGCTTACACTTGATGATTGGCGACAGTATTTTGAAGTCAATTCTCTCGCAGGAATTGCTCTGTCAAAATTTTATTTACCAAAACTTCTCAAGAAAAATGACAATGGCAGAATTATTTTCATTGCCAGCGAAGCAGCCATCATGCCGTCACCAGAAATGCCACATTATTCGATGACGAAAACAATGAACCTGAGCCTCGCCAAATCGCTCTCACATGAGACAACAGGGACGACAGTGACCGTCAACACAGTCATGCCAGGTTCCACATTAACAGAAGGTGTCGAAAAACTCCTCGAAAGTTTATTTCCAGATTTGACAGCGTCCGCGCGCGAAGCAAAATTTATGGCTGAAAATCGCAGTACATCAACCATTCAGCGACTTATCAGACCAGAAGAAATTGGAAATTTTGTCAGCTTTGTCGCAAGCCCGCTCGCCGCAGCATTTTCCGGCGCAGCCCTCCGAATGGATGGTGGACTTGTTCCTACAATTTTTTGACATGGGATAGCCGTTGTGAGCTTGCTCACGTGCCATTTTACCTTGTGACTTTAGTCACTTAGAGCAAATGGACAGCCTAGCAAAGCAGAGATAGGCTAGTTTGCTCATCAAAAACTGTCAAAACCTTGAAAATGAGTAAAAAAATTTTTTGACAGAATTGTCAAAAAAATTATCAGCCCCAGAAAGACATTTCACATGAAAAAAGGACTTATACTTGCAGCACTTGGCACACCAACCTCAACCGCAATTTCAGATGTGCGTGATTATCTTGCAGAATTTCTCGGCGATCCGCTTGTCATTCAGTATCCGCGTTGGTTTTGGTTGCCCATCTTACACGGTATGATTTTAAAAAGTCGTCCAGCAAAGTCTGCTGAACTTTACAAAAAAATCTGGACATCAGCTGGCTCGCCACTTTTTGTCTATACGAAAATGCAAACAGAGCAGTTACAACAACTTTTGCCAGAGCTTGATGTGCGATTTGCTATGACCTACGGAAAACCACAGATTGCGGACGTTATCAGAGATTTACAGCAGTCAGGTGCAGATGACATCAGCGTTTTGCCACTTTACCCTCAATATTCGCAAACGACAGTCGAGCCGATTGTTCAGCAAGTCAAGCAGGTAGATAATCAGGTGAAAATTCTTCCAGCATTCTATGATAATCCGCAGTATATTGCACTTCTTGCGGAAAGTATTGCTGAGAAATGGCAGAGCGGCAACTACGATAAAGTCATTTTCAGTTATCACGGCATTCCAAAAAGTTATGTTACCAAGGGGAAAGACCCTTACGAAGTTCAGTGTCAAACGATTACACAGCTTACAGTAGCAACATTGGGGCTGACAGAAAATCAATACGAACACGATTATCAATCGAAATTTGGACCAAGCAAATGGTTAGAACCAGCAACCATTCAACGAATGGCAAAGCTGCCGCGCGAAAACGTTAAAAAAATCCTTATCATCTCGCCCTCCTTTGTCGCCGATTGTTTAGAGACACTGTACGAGCTTGATATTGAAAACAAAGCCACTTTTATGGAAAATGGTGGAGAAATCTTTGACTTCGTCCATCCGTTTAACGCCTCAAGTAAATTTACAGAATTTTTGAGACAGTTTACAATGGAAAATTCCCATTGATTAGTGCATAATAAAGTAAAGCAATTATTGAATAAAAAGGAGAACACATGACATACAACAAACCAGATGAAAAAGGATTCTACGGTGATTTCGGCGGACAATTCGTCCCAGAAACCCTGATGACAGCAGTCAAAGAACTTGAAGTTGCCTACGAAGAAAGTAAAAGAGACCCAGAATTTCAAAAAGAGCTTGATTATCTGCTCAAGGACTACGTTGGCAGAGAAAATCCGCTCTATTTTGCGAAGCGCTTGACTGACTACGCAGGCGGCGCAAAGATTTATCTGAAACGTGAAGACCTCAACCACACAGGCGCGCACAAAATCAATAATGCGCTAGGGCAAGTGTTGCTTGCTAAAAAAATGGGCAAAAATAAAGTCATCGCAGAAACAGGTGCAGGACAGCACGGAGTTGCAACAGCAACAGCAGCGGCACTTTACGGCATGGAATGTACGATTTACATGGGCGAAGAAGACGTGAAACGTCAAGCACTTAACGTCTTTCGTATGGAATTGCTCGGCGCGAAAGTTCACAGTGTGACAGACGGTTCACGTGTATTGAAAGATGCGGTCAATGCAGCACTGCGTGCTTGGGTGGCAAATGTCGAAGACACACATTACGTTATGGGCAGCGTTCTTGGCCCGCACCCTTATCCTGAGATTGTCCGCGATTATCAGTCCGTTATCGGCAAGGAAGCGCGGGCGCAATTTCTTGAAAAAGAAGGAAAATTGCCTGATGCAATCGTGGCCTGTGTTGGTGGTGGATCAAACTCGATGGGACTTTTCTATCCTTTTGTCAATGACGAAGCCGTTGAGATGTACGGAGTAGAAGCTGCTGGACTGGGCGTCGATACACCGTATAATGCAGCCACAATTACCAGCGGTCGTCCCGGCATTCTTCATGGACAGCTCATGGATGTTTTGCAAGATGAAAATGGACAAATTTTAGAAGCTTTCAGTATTTCTGCAGGACTTGATTATCCTGGAATTGGTCCTGAGCACAGTTATTTCAATGCAATCGGACGTGCAAAATATGTCGATATTACCGACGATGAAGCCGTTGATGCTTTTGTCCTTTTAAGTAAGCTTGAAGGTATTATCCCAGCCCTTGAAAGCTCGCACGCGATTAGCTATGCTGTCAAACTCGCAAAAGAACTTGGCAAGGACAAGAGCATGATTGTCTGCCTATCAGGTCGTGGCGACAAAGATGTTAATCAAATTAAGGAACGTCTGGAAACAGGCGAGACAAGCTTAGAGCATTATTTGAAAAATCAAGACAGGATTGATGACTTGAAAGGTAAATAATGAAAAAATCACAAAATAAAATGTCTCCCTTGGCAGAGTTGATGATTGGAGTATGCTTCTTACTTGCTTTTTTGCTCAGTTTTGTAGGGACAGGTCATGTGCGTATTGGGACGACGGGGCTTTTTGGGATTGCTAGTATTGTTTTTATTGGAGCTTCGTGCGTTCATTTTTACCAGAAAAAGAGAAATTCAAAATGAAGAAAAAGCATATGTTTCGTCCTCGTGAGGACGGTTGGGGCTTGACACCGCAAACGCGTGATGGTGTGCTTGCAGTGTTGGTTTATTTGCTGGTTGCTATTGTGCCGATTGTGATAACAACGGGACTTGCATCATCATGGTTCAGAGTTCACAGCTCAACATTGACCTTACCGATTATTGTATCCATGTGTTGGTTATTATTTTGTGTGCTTGCAGCGATTGGTTTTGTCAGCTGGTATTTGAAAAAATATTATTCCGAGTGATTGGAGAAGAAAATGCAAAAATATTTTGTTTACGATGTGAATATGATGAGTTTAAATTCAATCCTGCCTTTTACTGAAGATGATGTGGCAGACGAAGTTCAAAAAGCGCATGCTGAATTTGGAGATACAGTGATTTATCTACAATCCAAGGAACTCTTTAAAACTTTAAAAGTGGGAAAGAAAAAGGAACGTGGTGCAGAAGCAGAGATTATTCTATCGCCTGTCTTGCAACAATACATAGAAACTTTTCGCCTAGAATTTCCAAAAGCTATCGTTTGGGTTTATGATGAAGGAATAACTAAAGCAGGACCGAAAGGACCGATGTCCGTCTGGGGAAATCAGAGCTAAAAAGCGGAGAAAGAACAATGAAAATTTTAATTGTATATGCTTGCGGGCGAGATGGCGCACGCACTACGGAAAAAGCAGCTCATCAGTTGGCAAGTAATTTCGAGCAAGTTACCTTAGTAGATATTGCAAATGAAACAGTTAATCCGAGCGAATTTGACATTGTCGTTGTTGGAAGTCCTGTGTATGACCATCGTTTTGAAAAGCCTGTAAAAGCTTTTCTTGCAAAATATGAAGCCGATTTGCTCACAAAATCTTTTGCCTTTTTCATTTCTTTAGTAGAATATGAAACTTTAACAAAAGTTGTGACACGAGAAATCCCTGTGTCTTTGCGAAATCATGCTTTTACATTTGAAAATGTCGGTGGGGAAATCGTGCTGGATAATCTTGGGTGGTATGATAAGATTTTGGCACGTTCCATGATGAAAAATGAAGGTAAAAAGCATGAGATTGAACTGATGAGAGAAAGTTTTGAAGAATTAACGAAAAAAATAAAAGATGAAATGGAGAGAATATGAAAAATACAGCATTGATTACTGGTGCGACAAGTGGTATCGGACAAGCGACAGCACGGATTTTTGCGAAAAATGGGATTGATTTGGTAATTACGGGGCGCAGAACAGAGCGCTTAGAGGCACTGCAGGCAGAATTATCTCAGAAAGTCAAAGTCACGACGTTGAACTTTGATGTGCGTGACCGACAAGCCGTTTTTGCTGCGATTGACAGCTTGAGCGATGAATGGAAAGTAAAAATCAATATTCTTGTGAATAATGCAGGCAATGCACACGGTCTGGCGAAGTTTCAAGATGCAGATTTGGATGATTTCGATGCGATGATTGATGGCAATGTGAAAGGCTTGCTTTATGTCTCAAAGGCAGTTTTGCCTTTGCTCCTTAAAAATGGTCATGCACACATTGTCAATCTCGGCTCTGTTGCAGGAAAGCAGGTTTATCCTGCCGGAAATGTTTATAATGCTAGCAAGTTTGCGGTGGATGCAATTAGCCAAGCGATGCGGATTGATCTCGTTGATGAGGGTGTGAAAGTAACTGAGATTGAGCCGGGACTTGTCAATACTGAGTTTTCATTGGTACGTTTTAAAGGAGATGAAAAAACGGCAGATGGCACTTATGATGGCTTAGAACCGTTGACAGCAGAGGACATTGCCAACACGATTTATTACGCTATCAGTCAACCTGAACATGTGCAAATTGCCGAGCTTCTTGTCTTTCCAAAAGCTCAAGCAAGTGCGCGTGATACTCATCGTGAAGAGTAAGAAAGCTGACAATAGGGAACTTTAGCATGAATAAAGAACGATTCCTTGCTTTTACAGATGCGATTATTGCTATCATCGCAACAATCATGGTGCTGGATTTACCACGACCAACGAATGAGAGTGCTGCAGCGCTAAGTACTCTGGGGATACCAATCTTTGCTTATTTTTTGAGCTTTCTTATGATTTGGAATGTTTGGTATAATCATCATGCCCTTTTCAAAGAAGTCAAAATTATCAACGCACGGATTTACTGGCTGACAGGATTGTGGATTCTAGTGATGTCACTTTTTCCTTTAATAACAGGCTATGTCGGGCGTTATCCGAATGCACGGATTCCTGAATTGCTTTATCTTATTGTGCTGACGGTCTGGGCGATTACTTTTAATCTGACGGAAATAGAGCTCATTCGTGAAAATCCACATATTGTAAACACGATGCGCCCTTATGGCGGAAGTTATCGGATTGTCACTTTCGCTATGCTTGTCTCAGGTTACATTGTTATCTGGTTTTGGCCAGCATATATTCTTGTCACCGTCTTGTTTCTGAGCGTGATGGCGATTTTCATGCAATTAAGACACCGAGGGCAGCAAAAATGATTGATTTTACATCTTTTACAAACGAAAAAGATATTTATATTTGTCCTGACCCGCAAGGTCACAGGCCTGTTTGGATTGGCTTTGTGTTGCTGAATAATCAATTTTATATTGAAGCAGAAACTGGAAAACGCTCTAGCTGGTATCAATCAGCGATTGTCTCAGGTACAGGGCAACTTCACTTGGCGGATAAGATTTATCAGGTAGGATTTACAGCAGTGACAGATGAGAGATTGCTGGCAGAGATTCAGATGGCTTACTATGAAAAATATGGTCCTGAAGCCCGCGTGATGGAGGCACATGGCAGTGAAGCCTGTTTACGTGTCAAATTTCTAAAGGAAATTGGTTTGAGAAAGAGAAATGAATAAAGAATAAAAAGGAAACAAAAATGGATAAAGAAGAAATCAAATCTCTCATCAACCGTTGGGCTTTCTATGCGGATGCGAGAAAAGCAGAAGCACAAGTCGCACTCTTTGCTGATATTTTTGAAAATAGCACGATAATGCCAGATGGGAGCAAGCAAACTTTTACAGATAAAGCAGAGTTATGTGCTGGGATCAAGTCCGCACTTGGTGCTTTTCAGAAGACTTTTCACATGAATGGACAAACTGAAATTACTGAAAATCATGCGACGAGTTATTGTATCGCACATCATTTTCGTGCGGATGGGACGGTGCTTGTGATGTATATTCGTTATGAGGACGATTTTGTATTGGAAAATAATGAAGTTAAATTTTCACAACGTGTATTGCATATTGAACAGGTGGAGGAACGGTAACTTGAAAGGAAGTAAACGATGGATAGAAATCTAGTATTGGCGGAGCATGAGAATTTTGAGACCGAACGTTTGAGATTGCGACGGTTGACAATGGCTGATGCGGCAGCATTCTTTGACTTGGCGAGTAATGACGAGGTGGCACGCTTTGTGCCCTGGGAAGTGCATAAAGATTTGGAGGAGACCAAAGCGGTTTTGGCGAATGTCTTTTTGCCGAATAGCCTGATGCACTGGGGAGTTGTTGAAAAAGCTTCAGGACGGTTGATTGGTGAGATTTGCTTAATTTTCAAGAAAGAAAAAATGGCGGAATTTGGCTGGGAAATGAATCACGACTACTGGGGGCAAGGAATGATGCCTGAAGCAGCGCGTGTTTTACGGGATTTTTGCTTTGATGAGTTGGAATGCGAAATTGTGACTGCGCGCCATATGACGGAAAATCAGAAGTCAGGACGTGTAATGGAAAAAATCGGGATGCACAAGATTGGGCAGAGTTACGATTATTTTGAAAAATTTGGAAAAGTTGTCCTACTGGATAACTGGGCGATAACAAGAGAGGAAGTTAAAAAATAATGAAAACATTAGAAAAACAGTTACGTGGAATTGAGAAGATTTTCATTCCTTATATTATGGCAGGAGATCACGAGCGCGGGCTTGATGGCTTACAGGAGACAATTTCTTTGCTTGAGACGGCTGGTGCTTCGGCGATTGAAATTGGTGTGCCATTTAGCGACCCAGTGGCGGACGGACCTGTGATTGAGCAGGCAGGACTTCGTAGTCTGGCGAAAAATGTCAGTTTGACAGCAATTATTGAGACCTTGAAAACTGTCAAAACGGAGATTCCCTTGGTTATGATGGGTTATATGAACCCAATTTATCAATATGGCACGGAAAAATTTTTGACAGAACTGTCAAAAACGCCTGTCAAAGGGCTGATTGTGCCTGATGTGCCAAAAGAAGCGCAAAATTTTTTGACAGACTTTTTGACGGCTGAAATGGACATTTGTCTGGTGCAGTTGGTGAGTTTGACGACGGGAGTTGAGCGTCAGAAATTGCTTGTTGATGGCGCAGAGGGCTTTATTTACGCGGTTGCGGTCAATGGAGTAACAGGTGCTGGTGCGACCTATTCGGACGAGCTTGATGAACATATTTCGACCTTGTCAAATTTGACGGACTTGCCTGTTTGTGTTGGCTTTGGCGTGAGTACACTTGATGATGTCGCGCGTTTTAATAAAGTTTCAAGTGGTGTGATTGTTGGTTCAAAAATTGTGCGTGACTTGCATGAAGGAAAAATTGAAGAAGTCACCACATTTATTCAAGAAGCAACAAAGTGAATGCTGATGAAATAAAAGGACTAAAAAAATTAGTCTTTTTATTTTACAAATATAAAAATGTGAAAATGCAAAGTAAAAAAATGAATTAGAAATTTATGAAACATAACACGAAAAACAGAGAAGTTTTACATTAGTTTTGTTTTTATATTGTTGTTTAATTATACAAAATTAACTTTTTTGTTAAGTAAAATGAAGGAAAAGAATAAAATTTTATATTAGATAAAAAAGGAAGGGACAAGAAAAGCTAGATAGAGCGGATATTGGCACTTTGTTACATAAAATAAAGCGCAAACATTTTGCTCGAAAAACAATCTATAAAAATAGTATATTTTTGATAAAAAAGAACTAATAATGTAAAATATCTCTAAGTTAAAATGTTTAAGGAGAAAATATGGGGAGTACAACGAATGAAAGCAGGTTTCAAGATGAACTTTTTCGGATTTATAAAAATGCACGAGTTAATTTTGAACAGCAACAAAAGTTACTAAAAGAAGAAAAAGGGACAAATTTAGAGCAATTAGAGTTAGATTATCAATTTGCGAAAAGTAAATACGAAAACGCCAAAAAGGAAATGCAACTTTTCTGGAAAATTCGTAGGCAAAATATTAAAGATGACGTGTTAGAAACAGGAAACTAATTTATTTTACTAAATAAACTATAATAAAATTGGAGATAGAAAATAAAAGGTCTCCTTTTTTTATATTTTCCGCTAAAAAAGTCATTTTAATTATACAAGCAGCGCGATTTTTTGCTATAATAGTCCTACTATGACAAGAAAAAATATTTTGAATGCCAAGCGGATTGTGATTAAAATAGGGACAAGTTCGTTGATTTTGCCAAATGGAAAGATAAATTTATCAAATATTGATGACCTTGCTTTTGTGCTGTCCGATATGAATAATAAAGGCTTTGAGGTAATTTTAGTCACTTCTGGTGCTGTTGGTGTTGGAATGAATGTTCTCGGTATGGAAAAACGACCGATGGAAATCGCTCAGCAGCAAGCACTAGCAAGCATTGGTCAGGTTGAGCTGATGAGTTTATATACGCAGATGTTTCATCGATATTCACAAAAAGTGTCGCAGCTCCTGCTGACGCGTGATGTGACAGATTTTCCTCTTAGTCGTGAAAATGCTGAGAACGCGCTTGAGGCATTACTTAGCTTGAATATCATTCCGATTATCAATGAAAATGACGTGGTGGCGATTGATGAAATGGATCATCAGACGAAATTTGGAGATAATGATAAGCTGGGGGCGATTGTAGCAAAATTGGTGAATGCTGATTTGCTGATTATGCTGTCTGATATTGATGGACTTTTTGATAAAAATCCAACACTTTTTGACAATGCAAAAATTTTTACAGAAATTAACAGTATTACAGATGAGTTGCGTGCAGCAGCTGGAGGAGCTGGAAGTCGTTTTGGTACAGGTGGAATGGCATCAAAATTAGCAGCAGCACAGATTTTATTTGATAATCAGCAGGAAATGGTGCTGACAAATGGAACGCGCATTCGAGAAATCTCAGATATTCTTGCTGGAAAAGAGATTGGAACTTATTTTCATCAATAAAATATTTTTGACAAAACTGTCAAAAAATTTGAAAGGCAAACTATGATTGAAGAACTTGGACAAAAAGTAAAAAATGCTAGTCGCGAACTTGCAAAAGTTTCGACATTAGAAAAAAATGAATTTTTACGTCAGTTGGCAAATAGTTTATTAGAAAATACTGAAAGAATTCTCATTGAAAATCAAAAAGACCTTGACAAAGCAGTTGAACATAATATTTCAGAAGTAATGGTTGACCGTTTGAAATTAACATCAGACCGTATCTCAGCTATGTCTGAAGGACTTCGTCAAGTTGCAGAATTAGCAGACCCTATCGGGCAAGTTTTGCAAGGATTTACTAATCTTGATGGTTTAAAAATTGTACAAAAACGTGTGCCTTTGGGAACGATTGGCATGATTTTTGAGAGCCGTCCAAATGTGACAGTTGATGCATTTTCACTGTGTTTCAAAACAGGAAATTCTGTTCTCTTGCGCGGTGGTTCTGATGCTATCTATTCCAACAGTATTTTAGTGAAAATTATTAAAGAAGAATTAAAAAAGGCTAATTTGACAGAGGCATCAGTGGAACTTTTGACAGACACAAGTCATGCAGAAGCTGAAAAAATGATGCAAGCAACAGATTATCTGGACGTTCTCATTCCCCGTGGGAGCGCGCGACTTATCAATACTGTCAAAGAAAAAGCCAAAGTTCCAGTGATTGAGACAGGAGTGGGAAATTGTACGATTTTTGTTGATGAAACGGCTGATATAGATATGGCAGTAGCGATTGTTATCAATGCGAAAACACAGCGTCCAAGCGTTTGTAATGCCGCTGAAAGTCTCGTTGTTCACTCAAAAATTGCTGCCGAATTTCTTCCAAAATTGGAAAAAGAAATCAATAAAGTTCATTCTGTTGAGTTCAGAGCAGATGAAAAAAGTTTGACAGTTCTGTCAAAAGCAATTCCAGCAACTGAGGAAGATTTTGCCACAGAATATTTGGATTATATTTTATCTGTCAAAACTGTTGATACACTTGATGAAGCTATCACACATATCAATCGTTATTCAAGCAGACATTCCGAGAGTATCGTCACAAAAGATTACTTTAATGCACAGAAATTCCAAGATGAAATTGATGCAGCAGCGGTTTACGTCAATGCGTCAACTAGGTTTACAGATGGATTTGTGTTCGGACTGGGTGCAGAAATCGGAATTTCTACTCAAAAGCTTCACGCACGCGGTCCAATGGGATTGGAAGCACTTACGAGTACAAAGTATCTTATCGAGGGTACAGGACAAATTCGCAAATAAGTTTACAAATAGGGTGACAATTTTAGTGAAAAGACTTCCAAAATCGTCAAAAAGTGATATAATAGAAATAAGTTTACAAGGAGGAATGGCAAAATTGCCAAAACATTATGGAATTCAAGCACAACACAGTTCTTTTGCATGAAACCGTAGATATGCTTGAAGTGAAACCTGACGGGATTTATGTTGACGCCACGCTTGGTGGTGCAGGTCATAGTGCTTATCTTTTAAGTAAACTCACTACAGGTCATCTTTACGCTTTTGATCAAGATGATACTGCACATGAAAATGCAAAAAATCGTCTTAAAGAGGAATTGGCAGCAGACAAAGTAACTCTCATCAAAGATAATTTTCGCCATCTAAAAACAGCATTAGCTGAGTATGGTATCACGAAAATTGATGGTATTTTGTATGATTTAGGCGTTTCTAGCCCTCAATTTGATGACAGCCAACGTGGTTTTTCTTATAAAAAAGAAGCGCGTCTTGATATGCGTATGGATCGGACGCAAAGTCTTTCTGCTTATGAAGTAGTCAATGATTATCCCTATGAAAGTCTCGTTCGGATATTCTTTCGCTATGGTGAAGATAAGTTTTCTAAGCAAATTGCTAGAAAGATTGAGCAAGCACGAAAAGTTGTACCGATTGAAACGACAATAGAACTCGCAGAGCTTATAAAATCTGCCCTACCACAAAAAGAGCTCAAGAAAAAAGGGCATCCAGCCAAACAAATTTTTCAAGCCATTCGCATTGAGGTCAATGACGAACTTGGTGCAGCAGAAGAATCCATTGAACAGGCGATAGATTTACTCAATGTCGGCGGCCGAATTTCTGTGATTACCTTTCATTCACTTGAAGACCGCTTGACAAAGTCAATTTTCAAGGAATATAGCACAGTTAATGTTCCCAAAGGGTTGCCAATGCTTCCCAAAGAAATGGAAGCCAAGCTTCAACTTGTCAATAGAAAGCCAGTTTTAGCAACAGAAGAAGAATTGGCTGATAATAATCGTGCACACAGTGCAAAATTACGTGTGGCACAAAAACAACGTGACTAATATCTTTATAAGTAAGATATCTTACTTGCAGATAAATAAAACAGCATAAAGAAATAAAACAAAGTATCAAAGATAGGAGGAAATCATGGCAGCACAGCCGAAAGAGTATTTTGATATAAAAACAGCGGCAAAAAAGGATAGTTATCTGATTGATACAAATTCCCTTGCTCCAGAAGTCCTAGCAAGTAAATTCAAGAAATTTAGTGGTGTTGAGAAAGTTTTCTATCTCTCAATGGTCTTTGCCGCTTTAGTTGTCGCAATTGGTTTACTTTATATTCAAACAAAAACGTATGAAATTGAAGGAAATACTGTCGATTTGAACACAAAAATTTCCCAACAACAAGAAAAAAGTTCAGAATACAATCAACAAATTCAAGATTTAACAGGTGCAAACCGCATCAATAGTGCCGCAACAAAAGCAGGCATGACCCAAAATTACTCTAATGTATTGAAAGCGACGAAATGATGAGATTTTTTAGAAAGCTATTTAGCCTTCCCTTCCGAAAAGTAGTCAAAAATGCACGAAAATATAAATTAAGGCCAGAAAAAAATCGTAAACACGTAGGTAAGAGCCTCTTTTTCCTAGCTATTGCTGTGTTTACGATTTTTATATTTCGTTTTGTTTGGTTGATTACGACCAATCAAGTAGCAGGTTACAATCTCCGAGAAATGGCAAAAAGTAACTATCAAAGTACAGTAACTGTCTATGCAAAACGTGGAACGATTTATGACCGTAATGGTGTAGCAATCGCAGTAGATTCAAGTACATACACTATTTATGTTGTTCTTGATAAAACGCAAGTGGATGCTAATGGGAATAAATTGTATGCCAGTCCTGAAGAATTTGACCGTTTGACAACATTTTTAAACAGCAAACTTGGGATTGATAAAGATTTAATTTCTACACAACTTCATTCTAAAGAAAAGCAAGTTGAGTTTGGTGTCAAAGGAAATGGTATCAAGCTCCAGCAAATGCAAACTCTGCAAAAAGAAGCAGATGATGAAAGACTTGTTGGCATAGGATTTTTACCACAACTTTCACGTTCTTATCCAAATGGAAATTTTGCTTCACAATTTATCGGTATTGCTAGTTTAGTCAATGATGGAAAAAATCAAGTATTACAAGGTACAAATGGTGGAATAGAACAATCTTTTAATTCTATTTTGGGTGGTTCAAATGGTGAGGAGACCTATCAAAAAGATAATCTCGGTCGTCCAATGCCAGGAACGACAAAAATCATAAGACCTGTAAAAAATGGGGATAATATCTATACAACCCTTGATGCTCAGCTCCAAACGACTTTAGAAAAGTTAATGGACCAGGCAGTCATCCAATCTGGAGGCGAACAACTTTCAGCAACACTTGTTGATGCGCATACAGGTGAAATTTTGGCGACAAGTCAACGTCCAACATACACACCATCAACGGTAAATACCACAGCGCCACAGCAAAAAAACTTTACATGGAACAGTTTGCTCTTTCAATCTGCCTATGAACCAGGCTCAGTTATGAAAACGTTCTTGATGTCTGGCGCATTGACGAGTAATAAAGTAGATTTGAATGCGACTTACCAACGTAAACTTGATGTTTATGATACAACTATCAACGACTGGGATGTAACAGAAAATCATGCTTATACATTACCGGAAGTAGTTAATTTTGCTCAAGGATTTATGATGTCCTCAAATATTGGAATGAGTAAAGTTGAGATGCAAATGGGAAATAGTCTTTGGGACAGTTACTTGAAACGCTTTAAGTTTGGTGTTCCTGCACGTATCGGTATGATTGGTGAGCAATTTGGCAATCTTCCTGCTGCAAATGCTGTTTCTCAGATTCAGTCTGCCTTTGGACAAGGTATTGCGGTCACTCAGTTGCAGTTGCTTCGTGGCTGGACAGCCGTTGCGGGAAATGGCACAATGCTTGAACCGCATATTATCAGTAAATTAGTGAATACAAATAATGATACTATTTTACAATCAAAACCTGAAGTGGTTGGGAAACCTGTTTCTGCAAGTGCAACAGCACAAGTAAGAAATCTGATGTTAGGTGTTAATACAGACCCAGAATTTGGAACTTCTTATTCTATTCAAGGAGACCCTGATGAAAATCTTCCAGCAGGTCCATTATTTATGGTAAATGGACAAGCTGCAGCTGTGAAAACGGGGACTGCTCAAATCGCAGCTCCAACAGGCGGTTACATGACAGGTTCGCAAGATTATCTCTACTCAGCAGTTGTGATGTATCCAGCGAAAAATCCAGATTATATTTTCTATATGAATGTAAAAATTCCTTCAGAACCTTGGACTTTGAAATATATTGCTCGTGTAGCAAATCCAATATTGACACAAGCAGAAGCGCTCAAGAGTCAAATCAATGCTACAACAGCAACAACGGATAAAACAGGGAAAGTAACTCTGGATAATTATGTTGGTAAAGCGCCAGGTGATGCTTCAGATAGTTTACGTCGTACGGTACTTGAACCTGTTGTCATCGGACAAGGGGCAAAAGTAACAGCGCAGTCTATCAAAGCCGGCACAAAAATTGGTGCAAATACACGTGTTCTCTTGCTAACAGCTGGTCAAGAAGTCATGCCAGATATGTATGATTGGACAAAAAATGAAGTCAATACATTGGCAAAATGGTATGGTTTGAAAGTGACTTATGAAGGTTCAGGAAATCATGTGACAAATCAAAGTATCACAGCAAGTGATGGTATCAAAAAAGGACAATCAGTCACTGTCACTTTGGGTAGTTGATATTATTTTGAAATAGAAAATGGGCAAAGTCTTTCAAAAATGTATATTTTTTGAAAGCTTTAAAAAATAGGAGAAAAAGATGTTATTTGATGGGATAATAGTAGCGGTAATTTCAATGATTGTGACAATGATTGGAATTCCTCGCTTCATTATGTTTTTCCATAAGAAAAAATTGGGTGGACAGCCTACTCTGGAAGAAGTAAAACAACACGCGAGTAAAGCTGGAACACCAACAATGGGGGGATTTGTTTTTGTTATTACTTCATTGATTGTAGCATTGCTTGCAGCGATTATTTTTGGAAAATTCACTTCGGGATTTATTACAGCTTGGTGGGTTTTTGCGATGTATGCAGCGATTGGTTTTGCAGATGACTTTTTAAAGGTTTTTCGTCAGATAAATGAAGGTTTGTCGGCGAAACAAAAAATGCTTGCACAGATTGTGATTGGGATTGTTTCATTTTTCATCTACAATCATGAATCAAATTCTAGTTTTTTGCATATTTTAGGTTGGCGCTTTGATATTGGTTGGTTTTTTACGATTTTCATTATCATTTGGTTGGTCGGTTGGTCAAATGCAGTTAATTTGACAGATGGTATTGATGGCCTGGCGTCAATTACGGTGGCAATTTCATTGCTTGCTTATGCAGTGATTGCTGTGGCTTCTCATCGTTATGATATTTTACTGATTATCCTTGCTGTGGTAGGAAGTTTATTAGGTTTCTTTGTGTTCAATCACAAGCCGGCGAAGATTTTTATGGGAGATGTTGGAAGTCTTGCTTTGGGAGGATTTTTGGCAATCATCTCAATTTTACTTCGTGCGGAATGGACATTGTTATTGATTGGTTTGATTTATGCGATTGAAACTTTGTCGGTTATGTTGCAAGTGACTTATTATAAGCAAACAGGTGGGAAACGTATTTTCCGTATGACACCTATTCATCATCACTTTGAGTTGGGTGGATTTTCTGGGAAAAGTGATGGTTGGTCAGAATGGAAAATTGACTTTGCTTTCTGGGGCTTCACGGCTGTTACTTCTGCGATTGCACTGATTATTTATTTTGTTGTGTGACAATAGAGAGTTTTGCTTTTTAGCAAGGCTTTTTTATTTTATTAAAAAATCTGTCATTTTAGCTTAACTTTAGGTTCTGCTAAGACTTTATTAAGTTGTAGTCATTATAATAAATTCAGTATTTAAGAAAGGAAATTAGAAAGATGTCGAGAGTTAAAAATTTTTTTAAAGGAAAAATGGTTATTATTCTTGTAGCGCTGTTGACTTTTGTTGTTGGCGGAGTTGGTGGATTTTTTGCTGGACAATCTCATGAGCAAGCCCAACAAAAAACGGAAATTGCGCAAAGAATGTCCAAGCGTTTTGGAAATGCTAGAAATTCCAATAGCTATGGAAATTATGGTGGGACAAATGGTTACGGTTCTTCAAATGGTGGACCAGATGCGAATGCTGGCGCTTCTACAAGTGACGGAAGTAGTTCGGGAGATTCGGGTTCGTCTGGAAATTCGAGTGCCAATTCATCAGACAATGCAAGTAATGGCCTGTAATCGAGCAAAATCAATTTTTGATAGGGGTACAAACTTACAACTTCATTATAAGTTCACCCTGTCCGAGAAGGCTGAGAATAAATTTTCTAGCCCCTTCGGCAGCTTTGTCAAAAAAATAAATGAGAAAAAATTTTTGACAGAACTGTCGAAGAGACTTAGTGGCTTTGCCACTTAGAATTATCGGTCTTACATCAAAGATGTGAGGTTGTATCCTGTCAAAAAAATTTGGATTAAAAAAGAGGTATATTATGGATTTTATAAGACGTGCATGGCTTTTTACAAAAGCAAAAATTTCACGAACAGTTTTACTTATCATTGCATTTTCAGCAATTTTGATTTTTGTACTTTCTGGTTTGATTATCAATAGTGCGGCAAATCGTTCTATTGAAAATGCGAAAAAAGCAGCTGGTGCAACGGTTTCCTTGGCAGTAAATATGCAGGAAGTTGTTAAGCAAGCGCAAAGCTCGGCATCAACATCAAGCTCGGATACATCGAGTTCCGAACGGCAACATTTTAATATTGACTTGCCAACAATTTCAGAGACGACTGCACAGAAAATCGCTGATTTGTCGGGCGTGAAATCATACAGTTTTTCTTATGCGGCTTCAGCAGATGCTGATTCTGGCATTACAAAAGTTTCCGACAGTAGTACAAGTTCAAGCATTTCAAGTAAAGGTGGCTTTGGTGGAGGAGGTGCAGCTGGTGGAATGTTTGGTGGCTCTCAAGAAGATTTCACAATCAATGGCACAAACAATCTGAGTGATAACACAGCTTTCACAGGTTCTTACAAGCTTAGTTCTGGTCGTGGCATCGAAAGTTCAGACCAAGGAACAAATAATGTTGTGATTGAAAAAACACTTGCGAGTCAAAACAATCTGACTGTCGGCTCAACATTTACCTTGAAAGACAGTAATAGCAAGACTTACACAATGAAAGTTGTTGGTATCTTCACGACAACAAGTGCTTCAACTGAAAATTCAATTTCTTATATGAACACGATGTACACAGCCCTTTCAGTCGCTAATGCAATGAAAGCAACGACAGGACAAGTTTCATCCGCCAGCTATAATATGTCAAATCCGGCTAACGCGACAGCTTTTGTCAAAAAAGCAAATGCGCTGGTCAATAGTGATAAATTTGAAGTGTCCAAAAATGACACAGCCTATCAAAATGTCAAAAGTTCACTTGATAATGTTGCAAGTTTTGCTCGCAATATTGTCTTGATTGTAGCGATTGCAGGTGCGATTATTTTGGCTCTTATTGTCATGCTGATGGTGCGCGAACGTCGTTTTGAAATCGGAGTTCTGATGAGTTTGGGCGAAACAAAAATTAAAATCATCGGTCAATTCTTTGTGGAACTGCTCATGGTAACGATTGTCAGTGTTGTGATTGCGACAGCAGCAGGAAATGTTGTTGGAAATGTCGTTGGACAACAGCTTTTAAAACAAGAAACTACAACAACGCAAACGACACAAACTTCTGGACGTCCATCTGGTATGGGGCAAGGTGCTCCAGCAGGAGGAGAACGAACAGGCGGAGGATTCGCTGGTGGTGCAGGTCGTGCATTCGGCTTCGGTCAATCTCAAGCCCAAGTGAAAGCACTCAATAAACTCAATGTCAAAACAGGTTGGAAAGAAATTGCTCTATTAGCAGGAATTGCAATTTTGATTACACTTGTAGCAGTTGGACTAGCAAGTATCGGTATTCTCTATCTCAATCCAAAACAAGTACTGACAAATTAAAATAATTTTTTGACAGAACTGTCAGTAAAATAATTTACTGATAAACTGTAAAAATCTTATTCAAAAGTTTTGACAGTTTTGTCAAAAAATATATCCCCATAAAAAGGAGAAAAAATGACTTTAAAAGTTGAAAATTTAACTTATTATTATACAAATCCTGAAGATTACCTTTTCAAAGATGTCAGCGAAAGTTTTGAAAATGGCACAATGTATGCTATTTTAGGGCAATCAGGTTCCGGAAAAACAACATTTCTCTCGCTCCTTGCAGGACTTGACACACCAAAAAACGGCAATATGTTCATTGATGATAAACAAGTGAAATGGAGCAATTTAACAAATTATCGTAAAAAAACAGTCAGCACAGTTTTTCAAGCTTATAATTTATTGACCTATATGTCAGCTTATGAAAATGTCAAAACGGCAATCAAAATATCCACTGTCAAATTTGACAACGAAAAAAAAGCGATTATAGATGCTTTGCAAGAAGTCGGATTAACAGAAGATTTGATTTACAAACCTGTCAGTAAACTCTCAGGAGGGCAGCAGCAGCGTGTTGCGATTGCACGAGCGCTGGTGTTAAATCACGAAGTAATCATCGCTGATGAACCCACAGGAAATCTTGATGAAGAAACAACCAATCAAATCGTTGAACTCTTTAAAGAAATTGCCCATAAAGACAATAAAATAGTCATCATTGTGACCCACGAAAGTGAAGTAGCACAAGCAAGTGACGTTGTTTACACTCTCAGACATCGCAAATTTGAACGCAGTGCCTAAATTTAATTTTTGACAGAACTGTCAAAAAAATAAAAGCCTCATTATTTTAATGAAGCTTTTTTTGTTATCTAAAATAAGTATTATTGCAATTATAAATAACAATATTTCAGATATAGTTAATATTTTAGTTAAACGTATTGACATTATTAAAATAATGTGTAATAATATATTTATAATAAAGGGCTTTTAATTACAAAACGAAACTTAAAATTTTATTAAATATGTAATATCTACAAATTCATATTTATTTAGAAATAATTTTAAAACAACTTTCTCATTTATTTGATAAAAAATGAAAAATATATCCTTTCAACTACCATTAAAAAAGAATTTTATTAGCTTTGTAGCTAAAAAAGAACACAAGCAGTTCAAGTTTTTAACTACAAAGGTGATAAAATCACCGTTTCAATATACATCTTTAACAAAGAAGCTGTATAGCATTATTGAGAAAGGAGACGCTATGTTAAAGAAAATCCTGTTTCTTGCCACAGTTGTTCTATTTGCTGTAGTTCCCCCTATCCGTGCGGACGCAGCGACAAGTGCAAACTACGGTACAAATGGTAGTGTTGGTTTTACTGGAAAATACGAAAGTCCTCCAACTACGAATAAACTTTCACCGAAGGACCAAGCTCAACTTCCAAAAGCTAATAGTACTAAAACAAGTACAAAAGCAACTACCCAAGAAAGCCCAGCCATTCCAAGTGCTGGCGACTCAAATAACACGATTTATCTTATTCTATCTAGCGGATTAGTTGTCTTAGCTTTACTAGTCACAGCGAAGTTTGTGAAAGATAAAAAAATGTTAAAAACTATCTAATCATATTGATTAAAAATCACTAAGGAGAAACACAAATGAACAAACTCATTTTGAAATCTGCTACAGTTTTGACAGCAGCACTCATCATTGCCCCAACTTTGGCAACAACAGTAAGCGCAGATACAGCAGCTAGCTATAATTCAAGCGCTAACGTTACATTTGCTGCAGGAACTGCAAGCACAACACCAGTTGACCCAACAGACCCATCAACACCAGCAACACCTACAAACCCTGATGGAACAGACCCAGAACCAGGTACTGCAGGTCCATTATCTATTGACTTTGCATCAAGCCTCAGCTTTGGTACACAAGTCATCTCAGCATCAGACCAAACTTATTATGCTCATGCTCAAACATTGACAGACAGCACAACAGGTCCAAACTATGTTCAAGTTACAGATACACGTGGTACACTTTCAGGTTGGTCATTATCTGTGAATACAGATGCACAACTCCATTTGGCTACAGTTGACCCTACATCAACACCAGAAACTAGTGATACAACACCAGGAGATTACTTGACAGGTGCAACAATTTCATTTAGTGGTGGTTATGTTGCTGGTACTGCAACAACTGGTACACCTACTGGAACAACAGGCACTTATACTGTTGGAGCAGATGCAACAACAATCATGAATGCAGCAGCTAATCAAGGTGCAGGAACATGGGTTTATGGTTTAGGTGCTGGTGTTAGCGGTACAACAAATGATGTACTTGGTGCAAATAATGCAGCTTATCAAGAAAATGGTGGCGCACCATTGGCAAATAGCGATGTTTCTACAGCTTCTCCAATTACATTGAGCGTCCCAGGAACAACAGCTAAAAAAGCTGCTGCTTACACAACAGACCTCATCTGGACACTTTCTGATACACCAGCTAACTAATAGAGGGTGATGATTAAGGAGAAAATAATGCGTAAACCATTGCTATTGAGCATGGCTTTCGTCTTGACAGCGTCCGTAGCTTTCCCAGTGATTGCTCATGCGGATACGACTTATGACTCCAACGGAACAATCGGTTTTGTTCCAGGAACAGGTGTCACTCCTCCGGTCAATCCAGAAAATCCAGATCCCAACTCACCTGTCAGTCCCATCAATCCTGATGGAACGACACCACAACCTGGAACACCAGGGCCACTTTCTATTGATTTTGCCTCAAGTTTTGACTTTGGAACACATCCAATTTCCAATAAAGACCAAACTTATAATGCGAAAGCACAAAGTTACTCAGGCACAACAGTAGAAACACCTAATTATGTTCAAGTCACAGATAATCGTGGCACAAACGCAGGTTGGATACTTAAAGTTGAAGAAAACGGACAATTCACAGAGACGACTAAAGGTGTGAATCCAGAATTAAAAGGGGCAATGATCTCATTGAAAAATCCCTTACCTAATTCTAACGGGGATGCGACAGCTCCTAATGCACAAGCTGCCTTCAATATAACACCAGGGCAAGAAACAGTCATAGCGACTGCAGCAGAAGGAACGGGAGCAGGCACTTGGACAATCCACTGGGGAACAACCTCAGATTTGACACAAGGAAGTGATAATGAAGGGACAGTCAGTCCTGACGTTCAACTCTTTGTACCGGGCAGCACTGTCAAAGACGCAGCTACTTATACAACAACACTTAATTGGATTTTAGCCCAATTACCAACAAATTAAAAAATAGAAATAAGAATGTGTCCACAGGACACAATTAAGGAGAATTACTCATGACTAAAGCAGCAATCAAATTGGTTTCATTTGCAACACTCGGCTTACTTGCAGCTTCTACAACTGCAACAATCGCTAACGCAGACGGTGCAACATACAATTCAACAGGTACAATTACTTATCAAGCATCTACAGCAGTTACTCCACCAGTTGACCCATCTGACCCAACAACACCAGTAACACCTACAAACCCAGATGGCAGTGATTTGACTCCAGACCAAGCTGGTACAGCAGGACCTTTATCTATTGACTTTGCATCAAGCTTCGACTTTGGTACACAAGATATCACTTCTTCAAATATGACTTACTATGCTGCTGCACAAAAACTTAGCGATGGCTCAACACGTGATAACTATGTCCAAGTGACAGATAACCGCGGAACACTTACAGGTTGGTCACTTTCAGTTGAACAAGGCGACTTTGAAACTTCAGCTGGAGATGTCTTGAAAGGTGCACAAATCACACTTGGAGATGGCGCTATCGCTTCAGCTTCAGAAACACCAGCAGACGTATCAGCAGCTACAACAACATTGACACCAGGAACAGCTTCAGGCACAATCCTTGGCGCAACAGATGGTAATGGCGCAGGTACTAACCTTCTTAACTTTGGGGATGCAGACGGTACAACTAACTCAGATACAGCTGTTTCTCTCTTTGTTCCAGGTTCATCAACAAAATTGGCACAAACATACACTGCAGACTTGACTTGGACACTTTCTGATACACCTGCTCAATAATAATTGAAAGTGGTGAAAAAAATATAGAAAGGGAGGCTCATGAAAAAAAAGTTTGGTTTTAAGGTCATGACGCTTGCAATGGTTGTTACTTTATTGCCCTTTGCGAACCTGGGCAGTTTAGTTCAGGCTGTTAGCACGGGGAATGTAACTTCTACGACCCTTAAGAAGACGTTATCACCTCAAACAATTTCGGCAGCAGATACAACACCAACAGACGGTTCAGCAGATATCACGCAAAGCGATGTCCCTACTGCTAGTGCTTTTTCAGGACAATCTATTGCACAGCCAAGTCGTCCTGACTTGCCTACAAAATCAGTAACGAATGCTACTAATCCAAGTACATTTGGCTATCAAGCTAGTATTGCTGGCTTGCCTAATGTTGCTTCAGGTCAGATTGCGGTTATTCAAGGAGGAAGTACAGTCTTTAATGCTTCAACTGTTTCTGATGCAAATGTTCAAGCAGCACTGAGCTGGATTAATAGCAATGGTAGTAGCTCTAATGACTATGTTCTCTTTATCGGAGGAACAGTCACACTAAGCACTACAACGACAGCAAATTCTGGCGCAGCAGGTTCATTCTCAGGATTATCTGGCAAGGCAAAGTCTTTAACTATTGTCTCTGCACCAACAGATAGTTTGACAAGTTCTAATACTGCAGCAGCTACTGGCGCAGCAACGATTACTACTCCAACAAATAATTATTTTACTATCCCTACGGTTTTTCGTAATATAACTGTAGCAGGAAGTAATGATAATTTCTACGCTCAAGGAAATGCTTTTGCGACAACTAATGGTTCTTGGGTAACTGGTGGTCCTAATATTTATGGCGGTACAGACTCAACGACTTTGTCAGTAGCAAGTACTAACATCTATATTGGTTCTGGAGGGACGGGAACATGGAATATCTATGGCGGTGACCCTTCAAGTAATCAAGGAACAATTTCTGGAGATACTCATGTAACGATTGCAGCAGGTCCTAATTCAGGAATGACAGTTGGTACTCTTTCAGCAGGTAATGCTGTAGGAGGTACAATTACTGGTAATACTAATCTTTCTGTTACAGGTTCCGGAGCTACTTTTAGCGATATATATGGTGGAGGAGTTGGAACAAGTGCTGCTCCTATCACTGTTGGCGGCGATGTTATCAATAACTTTAACGTAACAACTGCAGGTTCTATACCAAGTTATAATGCTATCTTTGGCGGTGCAGCTTATGGAACAATCAAAGGTGCAGTTTATAATACTCTTGCAGGAAATGGTCAATGGGCTGGAGGAGCATCTTATGCAGGAGCTGGTTTTCAAACGAATGTTGGTATATCTACTAACACAGGAATAGCAGTTTCTAATAGCTTTGATTGCTCACACTTCACTTCAGGAAATACCTATTTTGCTGGCGGAGTTGATAGTCGCAATATAACTGGCACAGCTTCTGGTAAAATTTACGGTAACATTATTAATTATGCTCGTGCAGGGTTCAATAATAATGGTTATATCAATACCTTTTCAGGTGCAAATGGTACAGGAACAGGTAATGTAAACGTTAGTGCAATCTCAAATATAAGTGGTACAGTAGATTCTACAACTGCTTCATCAATTAACAATACTCTATATTCAACAGCAGCTACGGCCGTCTTTGGTAATGTTTATAGTTGGGCGCAAGGTGGGATATTCAACTCAGCAAGTGCCAACAATAACTGGATGCGTGGTGGTGGTTACGGTTATATTGATGGGGACACAACTTTAGATATTGGTGATGCAAGTACTGCACCAGGTGGTACAACAACTGGCGAAAACAATGTTTCCGACGGTAGTCGTTCATCTTCTGGAAGAACTGGTATTGGTGGTGCTGGTATGGTAACTACAAGTGGTGCTGCAGGTCAAAGTGCTTCAGCAACTACTTCAATTTCTTATTCTAGCTCAACATCTGCCGCTTATAATACTGGCTTTGATATTGTTGGCGGTGGTGGTACTATTAGCTCAAACAATGATTATTGGCAAACTGGTAATAGTACAACTATCCAAAATAACGATTTGGCACGTTGGACATATGGTTCTAGTTTTGGTGGATATACCTATGGAAATTCTTATAATTTCCTAAATGGTGGTATGGTTGATACCCTAGAAGGTGCCGGATATAATGATGGAGCTGTTATTGGTAACTCTAACACTCAAGTTAATAACGGTCAAGTAAACTGGTTCCTGTCTGGAGGTGGTTGGAATACCGTTCTTATCACAGGTAGTATGACAACTGTTGTTTACAATGGTGTAATCAATGCAATTACTGGTGGAAACTATGGATTAGGTTCCAATGTAACGCAAGGAGACTCAAATGTCTATGTTTATGGAGGAGATTTCTCAGGAAGCCCACGTACAGGAACGAAACAACTTTGTGGTGGTAACTTTTATGACGGTCCTACTTCCATATATGGTAACAGCCAATTAACACTTGATTTAACCGGTCCAACAGGTTCGACCTTCAAGTTTCCAAAGGGAAATACTTACCTTTCTGGTGGTTCAGGATATGGTAATAGTTCCAACTATACTGGAAGTAGCGCAAGCAACACTATAGGTTTAACTATAAAAGCCAATGCTACAACCGCTACGATGCTATCTTCAGCAATCTTATATGGAGATGGAACAACTGGTTCTCGCACAAAAGCAGGGACAATAAATATTAATATTGATGCGGACGGAGCAACTGTTGGTAGTGTTTATGCAACAAATTATGCAAATGGCTCTACCTCAAATGGTTTGGCGCGCAATGTTAATATAAACGTTAGTGATGGTGTTACTATCGGAGGCTCTGTTTATGGTGGAGGTTCTTCTGATAATTATACTAATGCAATTACCAAAGTAGGAACTAATACTTCGAATGTGACATTAGGAGATAATAGTAGTGGTAATCCTATTCTGATTTCTGGAACATTGGGGAACTTTACAAGCGCTTATATCTCTAAAGGTGTTACTGTTAATGTTCAAGGTAAATTCTTGAATGGTGCCGGAGCTACAGCAGCTAACCATGCGGCGACTTATTCGACTTTTGGTAATCTCAAAATGGATGATGGCTCAACCTTACAAACAACAGGTTCAGCGTCTGGTACAGTCTCAATAGGTAAACTAACTGTTGGTAAAAATTGTCAAATTTCTACTCCATATCTTCAGACAGCGGGAGTTATTAACCTCTCAGATTTGGATATGAGTAATGGGAATTTGTTCTGGATACCAACTGGAACAGCAGTGAGTCCTACGACGAGCTACACAGGAGCATATTGGGGAACACAAAATGGCTTCCCAGTATTGACTTTCAATGGTGGTTCGGCAGCGACAGATTCAGGAGCTACAAATATCACGCCCGGTAATTTCACTGGTATAGATGCGACAAATAATTATGCTTTCTTGGGTGATTATACGATGGCTTCAGGTTCAACACCAACAAGCCCAACATGGGTAGGTTATGTTGTTCCTGGTCAAGTTCGTGTTTATAATGTTACTGGTGATTCAGGTTCTGGATACTGGCAACAACATTTGGCAGGTACAGGTATTTCAACTGGAACTCCTACACCAGGTACAGCAATGAGTGCTTGGGCTTCTGTTGATGCTGATACAAATGCGACAACAATTCAAGTTATGTACACGATGAGTTACAAGCCTACGACAACAAATCCGTTCTCTTTTGCAACAACGGGAGATTATTATGTTAAAAGTCGGACAGCTTCTGCCTATAATGGCAGTGTGTTGAATAACTATCCAACAACAAGTCCTAACTTTGATGTCAATGGTACTACAACAGGTGCAACGAGAAGCTTTGATACGAGTGACTACTTTACTGGTAATCAGCAAAATGGTAGTCAAAGTACAACAAATCCAACATTTGGCAGCTATATCATTCAAAATGTTGTCACTGATGACACACAAAGTTTGAATACAAACAACATTATCATTTCAAATAGTACTGCGCAAAGTTTAACACAAACACAACTGGAGCAGTTAGTTAAAATGACTGGTGTTGGTGTGTTGAGTGATGTTACTTTACCTTCTGATGTACTTACGGAAGCGAATGCTGGTTTGTCTTCTGGACAACAAGAACTCACAATTCCAATTACTTGGACAAATGGAAGTGCAACATCAAGCTCAACGTTGGTTATTGTTCCAGACCATGCAATGATTGCAAGTGATGGACAAACAGCTTTAGATGCTTATGATGCAACTTTAACTGGAGATGAAGCAAATGCGATTACATCTGATGAAAATTCAAACACACCAGATGAAGGAGCAACACCTCCAGTCTTTGCAAATGGTGTAAATTATTACACAAATCCTATGGCTGTTGATGCAGCAGGAAATGTGACAACACCAACGTTGACAAATGCAAGTACGTTGATTCCTACACTTCAAACAATGACAGATAGTGGTACACAAACAGCGAATTATTCTTATGGTTCATTGTCTATGAATGTGACACTTACAGTGAATGTTGGCTACTTAGACTTTACACAAGCACCAACGAATGCTGATTTTGGAACACTCAATGTGTCTGCTCAGACAGTTGTTGCTTACCCAACTTATGATAAGAATCTTGTTGTAACGGATTCACGTACAGGTTCACAAGCTTCACCTTGGCAGTTGACAGTGGCACAAAGTTCTCCACTTGTTAGTGGAAACGGAACGTCATTGGCAAACTATCTGATGTTTAGCGATGGAACAAATTCAACGGTTTTATCAAGTGCAGAAACAATTGTACACGATGAAACAAGTAATCAGGTTGGAACTTACACAATCAATCAAAATTGGGGTAACTCAAGCAAAGAAGGTGTTTATCTGGATGTTCCAGTAAGTGCTCAACGTGCAGGAAGTTATCAAGGTCAATTAACTTGGACACTTTCTGAAACACCAGGAAATGACTGAGAATAAGGACTAACATATTTTGAATAACTCTTTCTAAAATAGATATATTTTTAGAAAGAGTTTTTTTATATCTAATAAAAATTTGACAGAAGAATAATTTTCAAATATTAAACAATGAGAATAAAAATAATTGTAAGAAAAGATGACATTTTTCAGAAAATAATATATAATAAATACTATATAATTAAAAATGGAGGAAGATATGAAGCAAATCTTAGAAAAATATCAGAAAAAGATTATGAAAAATTCTGTGATTCCGACAGAATTTTATCAGCAGTACGATGTAAAAAAAGGGCTTCGGGATATCAATGGAAAAGGTGTACTTGCAGGATTAACAAATATTTCTGCTATTCATTCTTTTGATACTAATGGAAAGCAAATTCCGGGTATTCTTGAATATCGTGCTTATAATATCAAAGATATTGTGGGTAATTTGCGTGCTGAAAATCGTTTTGGTTTTGAAGAAAATGCTTATCTCTTACTCTTTGGAGAACTTCCAACAAGAAATGAACTTAAAGATTTTCAAGAACTTTTGGCAAAAAAGCGGACATTGCCAGAATATTTTGTACGGGAAAATGTTCTAGCAAATCCGACAAGTGATATTATTAATTCGATGAGTCGTTGTTTGCTGACCCTTGCTAGTTATGACCCGAAAGCAAGTGATATTTCGATTGAAAATGTGCTAGACCAGTCACTGAATATTATTGCTAATTTTCCGCTACTTGCGATTTATGCTTATCAAGCTTATAATCACTATCGACAAGGAGCAAGTCTTTATATTCATTATCCTGATACAAAGCTTACGACAGCAGAAAATATTTTAAGAATGCTTCGTCCAGATAAAAAATATACGGATACGGAAGCAAAAGTCCTTGATATTGCACTTATTTTGCATATGGAACATGGTGGTGGGAATAACTCGACTTTTACGACGCACGTTGTGACGTCTTCTGGAACGGATACTTATGCAACAATCGCAGCAGCATTATCAAGTCTTAAAGGGCCAAAACATGGTGGTGCTAATATTAAAGCGGCAAAAATGCTTGAAAATATCAAAGAGAATATTCAGAATTATGAAGATGAAGAAGAAATAGAAGCTTATCTTTATAAAATTTTGAATAAGGAAGCCTTTGACTGTCAAGGGCTGATTTATGGGATTGGACACGCAATTTATAGTGTGAGTGACCCACGTTTTGAAGTCTTTAAAGCTTATGTTGCCGCACTTGCTAAAGAAAAAGGACTTGAAGAAGAATTTGAACTCTATGAAAAAGTGACAAAGCTTGCGCCACAAGTGATTACAAACTATAGAAAGACTTATAAGACAATTTCTCCTAATATTGACTTTTATTCAGGATTTGTCTATCGGGTACTGGGGATTCCGCAAGAACTTTATACACCACTTTTTGCGATTGCACGTATTATTGGCTGGTCAGCACACCGTATTGAAGAACTAATCAATATGAATAAAATTATTCGTCCTGCCTATGAAAGTGTGTTGCCATCAAAAACTTATGAGAAAATTGAGGAGAGAAAATGAAAAATCTAACTGTCAATGATAAAAATTATCGCTATTATGATATTTCTGAGATAGCAGATATTGAAAAATATCCTTATAGTTTGAGAATGTTACTTGAAAGTTTGCTTCGTCAGACTAATGGAAAGACGATTACAGAGGAGCATATTGCAAATGTTCAGGCTTATTTACAAGGGAAAACAGGGACTGAAACAGTCTTCTTACCTAGTCGTGTCGTATTGCAAGATTTCACTGGTGTTCCTGCTTTGGTGGATTTGGCAGCTATGCGTGATGCGATGGTTAAACTGGGAAAAAATCCGAAGTTAATCAATCCGGAAATTCCTGTGGATTTGGTTATTGACCATTCTGTGCAAGTAGATGTACAGGGAAGTGAACAAGCGCTGATGTTGAATTCAGAAAAGGAATTTGAGAGAAATCGTGAGCGTTATGAATTTTTGAAATGGGCAGAGAGAAGTTTTGAAAATTTTCGAGTTGTACCGCCTGCTACAGGGATTATTCATCAAGTTAATATTGAATTTTTGAGTGATGTTATTCATGAAAAAGATGGACTTTTATATCCTGATAGTGTTTTTGGTACGGATAGTCATACGACGATGATTAATGGTTTAGGTGTTTTGGGCTGGGGAGTTGGTGGCATTGAAGCTGAGGCTGTCATGCTAGGAGAGCCAAGTTCTATTCCTGTCCCAGAGGTTATTGGAGTAAAATTTATCGGAAAACTAGGACTTTTTGCTACAGCTACAGACTTAGCATTAACGATTACAAAACGTTTGCGTGAAGCGAAAGTTGTTGGCAAATTTGTTGAATTTTTTGGTGAAGGTTTGGCTAAATTATCATTGGCAGATAGAGCAACTATTAGTAATATGGCGCCAGAATATGGGGCAACGTGTGGTTATTTTCCGATTGATGAAGAAAGTTTACATTATCTGAGAGCTACAAATCGCTCAGAAGAACAAGTGGCGCGCGTTGAAGCTTATACGAAAGCAAATAAATTGTTTTATGATAAGGAAAATGAACCCGAATATAGTCAAGTGATTACGATTGATTTGAGCAAGATTTCTACTCGTTTATCAGGACCTGCGCGTCCACAAGATAGTATTGAACTTGATGATATGTCTGAAAAATTTGAGGAATTTGTGGAAGATAAACGCCCACTCAAAACAGATGATGGAAAAATTGCGATTGCAGCTATTACGAGTTGTACAAATACGAGTAATCCTCATGTGATGATTATGGCTGGTCTTCTGGCAAAAAATGCTGTTGAACTTGGGTTGGAAGTTCCTACTTATGTGAAAACTTCCTTGGCTCCAGGTTCTAAAGTTGTCACAGCTTATCTTGAAAAAGCTGGATTGTTGCCTTATTTGGAGAAATTAGGATTTAATATCGTTGGTTATGGTTGTACGACTTGTATTGGAAATTCTGGTCCACTTTTGCCTGAGATGGAAGATGAAGTGACAGAAAAAGATTTACTTGTAACAAGTGTTTTGAGTGGAAATCGGAATTTTGAGGGACGCATTCATCCGCTTGTCAAGGCAAATTATCTAGCGAGTCCGCCATTAGTTGTGGCTTATGCTCTTGCAGGGACAGTGAGGAAAAATCTTGCAGAGCAGGCTTTAGGAAAAACTAAAGATGGGAAAGATGTTTATTTAAAAGATATTTTGCCTGATGCGAAAGCAGTAGATGCTATTGTTAAAGAAGTTGTGACAGCTGAGCTTTATGCAGAATGTTATAGTAAGGTTTTTGATGAAAATGAAGCTTGGAATGCGATTAAGACAAGTCAAAGTGAAGTTTATGATTGGAAAGATGATTCAACTTATATTTCCAATCCTCCTTATTTTGATAGCTTGACGGTTGATTTTCCAGAGCGGACAGGTTTGTCTAAATTACGTGTGTTGACAAAATTTGGACATTCTATAACGACAGATCACATCAGTCCTGCTGGTAATATTCCTTTGAAATCTCCTGCTGGAAAGTATTTGAGTGCGGCTGGAGTGGAATACAAGGATTTTAATTCCTATGGTTCACGACGGGGAAATGATAAGGTAATGACGCGCGGGACATTTGCAAATATTCGGATTAAAAATCAGTTGGCAGATGGGCAAGAAGGTGGTTATTCTAAGTTTCAGGATGAGATTTTGCCGATTTATGATGTTGCTTTGAAATATAAGGCGGAAAATACGGGATTGATTGTATTGGCTGGTAAGGATTACGGTATGGGGTCTAGTCGTGATTGGGCGGCGAAAGGAACGAAATTGCTTGGCGTTGAGGCGATTATTGCTGAGAGTTTTGAGCGTATTCATCGGAGTAATCTGGTAATGATGGGTGTTTTACCTTTGCAGTTTTTGGAGGGGGAAAGTGCGGAAAGTTTGGGTTTGACGGGCTACGAGACTTTTAGTATTGATTTGCCTGAAAAACCACAAAGTCATGAGAAGATTACTGTACATGCAGATGAGAAAACTTTTGAAGTGATTTTACGATTTGATTCGCAGGTGGATTTGGATTATTATGAAAATGATGGTATTATGCCTTATGTCATTCGTAAGAAAGGATAAAAAATGAAGAGTGAGATGATTGATGGGAAACTTTTTGTGCCAGATGAGCCAGTAATTTCCTATATTTCTGGAGATGGTGTGGGGCAAGATATTTTTCCAGTGGCAAAAAATATTTTTGATGTTGCTGTTGAGAAAATTTATAAAGGTCAGAAAAAAATTGTTTGGGAAAAGTTGCTGGCAGGTGGTGAAGCTTTTGAAAAAACGGGAGATTATTTACCTGAAGAAACCTTGAAGGCAATTTCGGAAAATTTGATTGCGATAAAAGGACCTTTGATGACTCCTATTGGAGAAGGCTTTCGCTCAATCAATGTGACATTGCGTCAAAAATTAGATTTGTATGCTTGCGTGCGACCTGTGGAATATTTTGCTGGGATTGAAGCACCTGTGAAACGTCCTGAAAAAGTTGATATGACGATATTTCGGGAGAATACGGAAGATATTTATGCTGGGATTGAATTTGCCAGTGGAACGGCGGAAGTTCGGAAATTGATTGATTTTTTGGAAAAGGAGCTGGATGTGCATAAAATTCGTTTTCCTGAGACGTCGGCGATTGGTGTGAAACCTGTTAGTTCTGAGGGGACAAAACGTTTGGTTAAATCGGCTTTTGACTATGCTCTAAGTCATGGGAAAAAACGGGTGACTTTCGTTCATAAAGGAAATATCATGAAGTTTACAGAAGGTGGTTTTCGGAAATGGGCTTATGAAGTCGCTAAGGATTATCCAACTTTTACGCAACTTGAGTATTTGAAAATTAAAGCTGAAGATGGTGCTGAGAAAGCTGAGGAAGCTAAAAAAAATGCTCTTTCAGATGGAAAAATCTTTGTGGATGATGTGATTGCGGATAATTTTTTGCAACAAATCGTTATAAATCCTCAGAATTTTGATGTGGTTGCGACTTTGAATTTGAATGGAGATTATGTGTCGGATGCACTGGCTGCGCAGGTTGGTGGAATTGGAATTGCACCAGGTGCAAATATTAATTATCAGACGGGGCATGCGATTTTTGAGGCAACACATGGAACGGCGCCTGATATTGCTGGGAAAAATCTGGCAAACCCATCGAGTTTGCTCTTGTCTGGCGTGATGATGTTTGAATATCTCGGTTGGCAGGAAGTAGCTGAGGCGATAAAAACTGCTTTGGCTAAGGCTTTGCGGGCTGGGAAATTTACTGCTGATTTGGGTGGGAAACTTTCTACGAGTGAATTTGCTGAGGAAATTATTAAAAATATTTGAGAAATTCTTTTGTGTTATAATTTAATTATGATTATTTTATTTAATAAGCCTTTTGGTGTTTTGACGAAGTTTACGGATGATGAGGGGCGAAAAACTCTGAAAGATTTTATTGATGTTCCTAATGTTTATGCGGCTGGACGGTTGGATAAGGATAGTGAAGGGCTACTTTTATTGACGGATGATGGCAAGCTTAATCATCGATTGACGGACCCAAAAACGAAGGAATTTAAGACTTATGTGGTGCAGGTAGAGGGTGAATTTTCTGAGGAGGCTATTCGTCAGCTGGAACAAGGTATTTTGCTGAAAGATGGAAAAACTTTGCCGGCTAAGGTTGCGAAAATTGCTGAGCCTGATTGGCTCTGGGAACGCACACCTGCGATACGTGTACGAAAAAATATTCCCACGAGCTGGGTTGAGATTTCAATTCGTGAGGGACGCAATCGGCAGGTAAGACGAATGACGGCTCATGTTGGTTTTCCTACTTTGCGTTTGATTCGGACAAGTATTGGGAAATATCATTTGGAAAATATAGTTTCTGGTCATTATGAGATTATAAAATAGTAAAATACGTCTTGAAATTTGTTCTAAAAAAAGTTATAATATAGAAAACCTTTAAACAGGTCCAGAGAGGCTTGCAAGGATACGAAAAATTGACTTTTGACGATTTTGTCATTTTTGACAGAACTGTCAAAAAACTTTGAGTACACTTGCGGTCTTCTGTAAGTGTTTTTTTGTCAAATTTGGAAGTTTCTTATCATTGAAAAGGAGAAAAGATGGCATTATTGCAAGAAGAGATGAGGATTGTTAGTCAACGTGAAGTGGCGCGTGACATTTTTGAGTTGGTATTGTCGGGAAAGCTTGTGCAAGATATGGCTGTGACTGGGCAATTTTTAAATATCAAAGTGCCATCAGAAAGTATGCTTTTACGTCGTCCAATTTCGATTTCTAGTTGGAACAAGGAAGATGAAACTTGTACACTGTTGTATCGGACTGGTGATGAAACGAGTGGTACAAGGATTTTGTCGGAATGTGTAGTTGGACAAAGTTTAGATGTGATGGGGCCGTTGGGAACGGGTTTTGATATTGAGAAAGTTCAAGCTGAGGAACATATTGTGCTTGTTGGTGGTGGAATTGGTGTGCCACCACTTTATGAACTAGCAAAGCAACTTAATAAAATAGACTGCCAAATCACGGTAATACTGGGATTTGCATCTGCTGATGTCAAGATTTTAGAGAGTGAATTTTCTGATTTGGAAAATGTTGAGTTACAGATTATGACAGATGATGGAAGTTATGGGAAAAGTGGTCATGTGGGATTGGCTATGGAAGTACTTGGTTTCATACCTGATGCTGTGTTTGCTTGTGGTCCTGCGGTCATGCTCAAGTCTGTCTATGCAAACTTTGCTGATTCTGTAGTTAATGTTCAGCTTTCGCTTGAAGCGCGCATGGCTTGTGGAATTGGTGCTTGTTACGCTTGTGTTGTTCCTGATAAAAATGATGAAAATCATGCTTACAAAGTTTGTGAAGATGGGCCTGTTTTTCAGGCGGAAAAGGTGGTACTATGAGTAATCGTTTAGCTGTTAGTCTTCCAGGTCTTGACCTGAAAAATCCAATTATTCCTGCGTCAGGTTGTTTTGGTTTTGGGCAGGAATATGCGAAGTATTTTGATTTGAATAAATTGGGTTCGATTATGATTAAAGCAACCACTGAGCAGCCGCGCTATGGCAATCCAACACCGCGTGTCGCTGAGACACCTAGTGGAATGCTGAATGCGATTGGCTTGCAAAATCCGGGCTTGGAGGCAGTTATGGCTGAGAAATTGCCTTGGCTGGCTGAGCATTTTCCAGACTTGCCAATTATTGCGAATGTTGCAGGTTCTGAGGAAGCGGATTATGTTGCAGTTTGTGCAAAAATTGGCGATGCACCCAATGTTAAAGCGATTGAGCTGAATATTTCTTGTCCAAATGTGAAACATGGTGGGCAGGCTTTTGGTACGGTGCCAGAAGTGGCTTATGAATTGGTGAAAGCGTGTAAGACGGTTTCGAGTGTACCTGTTTATCCAAAATTGTCCCCTAATGTGACGGATATTGTGCCGATTGCACAAGCAGTTGAGGCGGCAGGTGCGGATGGGATTACGATGATTAATACGCTGATGGGCGTGCGTTATGATTTGAAGACGCGCCAGCCGATTTTGGCGAATATTACTGGTGGTTTGTCTGGTCCTGCGATTAAGCCTGTGGCGCTGAAGCTCATTCATCAGGTGGCTGAGGTGGTTGATTTGCCGATTATTGGAATGGGTGGTGTGATGACAGCAGAAGATGTGCTGGAGTTTTATATGGCTGGTGCGAGTGCTGTGGCTGTTGGCACGGCGAATTTTGCTAATCCGCGTGTTTGTCCTGAAATTATTGAAAAATTACCAGAAGTCATGGACAGGTACGGAATTGAGAGCTTGGAGAAATTGAGAAATAGTGTCATTAGAGAAAAAAAGAGCTGAGATGCTCTTTTAATTTTTAAAGTTGTGTAAAAGTTTATTTTTTGTTACTATGATTACATAAGAATTTCTAAAAATTCTTTTATGCTAGTATAAAAGAGTCTTCCTTGACAGGAAGATTCAATATGGTAGGAGAAAACGATGAAAAAATTTTTAACTTTTACAGTCTTATTGTTGTCTGTAGCAACGTTGACAGCATGTAGTAGTAAGGCAAAAACGGCGCATCATGAATTATCAGGCGAATTTTACGGTTCAAAAACGGATACAACTTTGGATTTTGAAAAGGGGAAAGATTGGTTGATTTATCAAACGGAGCTTCCGACGGGAAATGGAACGGTTACCTTGACGGGAAATTTTGATTATACAATGTCTGGCGACAAGATTACCATCAAATGGGGCAATAAATACGATAAAAAATATGGTTTTAAGCCGGGGGAAGTGTTGGGCGAAGGCAGGATTTCAAAGGATAATCAGACCATCACAATCACGAAAGATAAGTCTGATAAAAATACGCGTCATGCACAATATTATGATTTTTTAGACCCAAGTTTTGGTAAAAACAATCAGGCGGCGAAAAAAGCAAAGACGGAATCTTCGTCAAGCAAGGCAGCGGAGAATAAATGGAAAACAGAGGCGCAAGATTTTATTGACAAAACGGTCAAAACGAATGAAAATGCGGCGTTTACCTTTAGCAAGGCGGATTATGATGCGCTGTTTGCGGATGATTATTATGGGGCGACAAAAGGAGCTAAGGGAACAAACATTACAGATGTGCTGGCAAAATATCCGACAGTAAATACAGCAATGCCGGGATTTTCTGAGGATGGACAACTGATTCTTGGCTATGGTAAAAGTGATTCTAGTCGTTTTGTGCAACTTGAATTTGTGCGGCAAAATAATGGGAGCTACACATTGGTTGAGAAAACTGAATCTGGCTTAAAATAAAAGGGCGGCTGTCTATCAAAAGTGGTTTTGTGACCGCTTTTTTGCTAAAATAAGATGAGAAAGTTTTTTGACAATTCTGTCAAAAAATTTGAAGATAAGAAGGGGCGGAAAATGGAATTTGACACGATTTTGTTTGATTTGGACGGGACGCTGACGGAGCCTAGCGAGGGAATTGTGAATGCGTTGTTGTTTGCGCTTGCAAAGTTTGATATTTCTGCGGAACGCCAGGACTTATTGAAATTTATTGGACCTCCTTTGGCGGATTCTTTTCGGGAATTTTATAGATTTTCAGAGGAGAAAACTGCGCTTGCGATTGGCTATTATCGGGACTATTTTTCTCGGAAAGGAATGTACGAAAATCAGCTTTATGACGGGATTTTTGAACTTCTTTCTGACTTAAAAAATGCTGGGAAATCCTTGATTGTGGCGACGTCAAAGCCTGAAACATTTGCAATTGAAATTTTGAAATATTTGCAGATTGCAGACTTTTTCGACTTTGTGGCAGGTGCGACGTTGAATGAATCACGCAGCCAAAAAGCGGATGTGATTGCTTATGCGCTGTGCTCTTGCAGAATTTCGCCTGCTCGTGCACTGATGGTTGGCGACCGAAAATTTGATGTTTTGGGAGCGCAGGAAAATGGTTTGGCAACGATTGGTGTGCTGTACGGATTTGGTGGATGCAAGGAACTTGAAAATGCAGGTGCCGACTGGATTGCGGAAGATGTGACGGCACTTCGTCAGTTACTTTTTAGTGAATAATGATTTTTGACAGAATTGTCAAAAAAATTGAAGTCTAAATAGGCTAGAAAAATTTTTGACAGAACTGTCAAAAATTTATGGGGATAAAAAATGAGGAAAATTGATTTACGGGAGATTACAGAAGCAGATGTGGCACTGCTTTACAGACTTTATCAGGATAAAAGTTCCATGCGCTATTTTGGACGTGCGCCGTCACAATCGGAACAGGAAGTTGCTGACGTGATTGCGGAAAATTTGAATTGGCGGACAGAAAAAATCGGCGTGCGTTATCTGGCTTTTGACGGCGTGCATTTTCTGGGATTTATTTCGCTGAAACGCTATGATACGCGATTCCAACGAGCAGAGATTGATTATATCATTGCACCTGAAGTGCGACAGCAGGGCTTTGGAACACGGATTTTACAGGCGTTTTTGCAAAGAGCTTTTGTAGAATGGCGCTTGGCACGATTGAGCGCTTATGTCAATCCTGAAAATCTGCCCTCGCAAAAGCTCTTGGAAAAATGTGGTTTTCAGCGTGAAGGATTGCTGAAAAACTGGGATGGGATTGATGGAGACTGCTATATTTATGGATTTACTAAAGAAAGTAAATGAGGTAGAAAATGACGAAAATAAAATTTGACAGCCCAATGTTTTACGCAGGATTTCCAGTATTTATTGCTTTGACAAAGCTGTCAAAAACGGGCGAAATCCTCGCGACGACTTACAGCTCGTCTTACATGCTGAATGACCGACTTGTCATGGGAATTGGCGCAGACGGACAAACGGCGTCAGAGCTGACAGAAGGGACGAAACTGTCTATCAATTATTTGTCAGAAAATGACGGACTTTTGTCTGATATTGCGGGGCTTGTGAGCCGTCGGACAAAGCTGTCAAATTTGACAGAGCAGGGGGCGATTTTGACAGAGATTGACGATGTGCCAATCCTTGAAAATGGCTTGCTGAGCATCATTGGCAAGATTGACAAAATCCTCGAAATAGACGGTGTGAAGCACCTTTTTGTCAAAATTACCGAGCGCTATATTTCTGACAGTCTTGTCAAAAATGATAACATTGACTGGGGGAATTTTGACAGCTTAGAGTACTTCGGTGCAGGCAAAGAACGGATTTACAAGTCTGTCAAATCAGATATTACAGCAAAAGGAGGCTTTTTGAAAGCCTCGCGAAAACGAAAATGAATGTTAAAAATAAAGGAGATTTATATGACTTATGAACCTAGACCAATCATCGCACTTGATTTTCCGACCTTTGATGATGTCAAAAATTTTCTTGCCAAATTTGACGAAAATGAAAAACTCTATGTAAAAATCGGAATGGAGTTGTATTATAGTGCAGGACCTGCCGTTGTTGAATACGTCAAAGCACAAGGACATAGTGTTTTCCTTGACCTGAAACTTCACGACATTCCAAATACTGTCCAGTCAGCGATGAAAGTGCTGGCAGATCTGGGTGTTGACATGACAAATGTGCATGCAGCAGGTGGACGCGAGATGATGGCAGCCGCGCGTGAAGGACTTACTATGGGAACTCCCGCAGGAAAAGCAGTTCCGAAGTTGATTGCCGTGACCCAACTTACCTCAACGAGCGAAGCAATCATGCAGCGTGACCAAAATATCCAGACGAGTTTGCAAGAATCCGTTGTTCATTATGCACAGCTGACGGCTGAAGCGGGACTTGACGGTGTCGTCTGTAGTGCACAAGAAGTGGCGCTCATCAAATCAGCGACCAATCAAGACTTTATCTGCTTAACACCAGGCATACGTCCAGCTGGAAGTGCCGTTGGCGACCAAAAACGCGTCATGACACCAAGCGCCGCACGAGAAATTGGCTCTGACTACATTGTTGTCGGACGTCCGATTACACAGGCAGAAAATCCAGTTATCGCCTATCAAAACATCAAAAATGAATGGCAAAGGAAATAAAAGAAAGCACATTATATTGTGACTTAATGAGTAAAAAAATAATCCGCAAAATTATTGCAGATTATTTTTTTATAATAGGCAAAGAGAAATAAATTTATAAAAGTTTCATTTATTAACAAAAAAGTATTATTTTGATATAATTTTGATATAAGCAAGTATCATTTTGCTTGAATATGAAAAAGTGAGAAGGCATAAATGAGTAATAAACAGGTAGATAATCCGATTATTATTAGTAAAAAACATAAAAAATCAAGAACTGGGAAAACGCATTCAGGACGTATTTCCGTAATTTTTATTTTTTTTATCCTTGTAATAAGTCTAATAATGGTAGGAGCTATTGAACTCGTTGCAGGACATTTTGGCTATGAATTAGGCGGGACTAGGCAAGGATTTGTAAAGATACCTGCAAGTAGTGCTGTTAGTCCTTTATTTGACGCACATCCTCATGCAGCTGGTAAGACCACGGTAAAATTGGGAACAATGGTGACCTTTAATAAGGGATATAAAGTAGGTGTTCTATCAATTACCCAAGGGAAAGCTGATAAATTTGGAGCGACTGAAAATGTCTCTATCAAAATAACTGCTTCAAAAAAACGAGCACTCGACTTTCAAAGTATGTATGACTTGTTTTCATTTTCAGATAAGTATGGAAACGAACTCAGCAATGGTGATAGCACAACACCTGATATCTTAACGAATGCTGAGCCAATTAAAGCAGGAGAAACAATTATTTATCATGTGAATTATCCCTCTTATGGAGGAGCACCTTATTTTTTGAAATATGGGAATGTAAAATGGGGGAATGTTAAATAATTAGACATAAATTAATGTCGTTCAACATATATTTATTTTTGGAGATATTTCGCCCTTCGGGGTGTTTTATTTTTATTCTATAAACGACAAACTCAACTATTTCAAGGGTGAATTTGCCTTATAGTTGGAAAAGTGTTATAACAAGGAAGGGAAAGCCTTTCATTATGTTAATGTTTGGTACTATATCCCAAATAAAAAAGGAGGATTATCAAAATGATTTTAGGATTCGTTAAATCTGATTTTCCAGATGAAAAACGTGTTGCGTTGCTACCTGAGGACATTAAAAACTTTGAAAATAAGTTGTATATTGAATCGGGCTTTGGAAAACAGTTGGATATTCCTGACAGTGATTATGAAAAAGCAGGCTGTCAGATTGTATCAAGGAAAGAAGTCTATGAACATTCTGAAGGTATTTTTTCGTTAAAGCTGATTCAGCCAGCTGATTATGATTTTATTCGACCAGGGCAGATGATTATTGGCTGGATTCATCCCTACGGTTCAGGAAAATCTTTCATGAAAACACAAGCTTATCCTAAAAATTTAATTGTTGTTGATTTAGATAGTCAATCTCCACAAGTATTTTACAAAAATAAGAATTTTCCTGCTAAAAATATTCCTAGAGATATGCTTTTTAGAAATAGCTTTTTTGCAGGACTTTCGGGTACATTCCACGCTTTTCAAAATTTTGGTATTATTCCTGATGATACTACGCACATTGCAGTCTTGGGCTCAGGGAATGTTTCTCAGGGAGCTTTTCAGGCAGTTTCAAAGTTTTCTTCAAATCTACGAATGTTTTATCGCCGAACATTACCATTGTTTAAGGAAACAATGGCGGATTATGATGTTATTATCAATGGTATAGAAGTAGGAGATAATGGAGAACCTATAATTTCTTTGATAGAGCAGAGTAAACTCAAAAAAGGGACTTTCATTATTGATATTGCGGCGGATGCAGGAAACGCCATCCAAGGAAATCATACGATGTCTATCAGTCATCCCATCTATCAAGAACATGGAGTTTACCATTATGTCGTTCCGAATACACCTTCTCTTGCTTATCGAAATGTTAGCAAAATACTAAGTAAACAGTTTAGTCAACACGTATTTAAGCAAGACATCACTATCTTTAAAGAAATGATAGAACCATCTTAATTATATTTACAATTTAATTTGACAAGTTATGTTATTAGTGTTAGGATAAGAATGTAGGTTTTGTCATGAGTTAACTGTTTTAGAGGAATACACTTTTCGCAAAATGAGATTTACAATTTTGTGAAAGGAAGAATAGAAATGTCTAAAAACACAGAAACGCTTATTAAAATTAATGGTTATCTTTTTCATCTTAATCAGAGAACAATGAAATTAACAATGATTTATAAAAAGTAAGATTATAATGCTCCCCATAACTTGGATTAAAATCCAGAAATATGGGGAGTTTTATTATGGTTAAATCAAAGTAACAGTTACTTAGATGGAAAAATTGAGAGAAGAGAAAATCAAATTTTAAAGTCTATCATTTAAAATAGAGTTGAATTATAAGCCAAAATAGGTAAAGACGTAGGTGAGATTTATCTTGACAGCGATACTTTCGACATCTACCAATGGGATGGTTCAAACTGGAATAAGATTGGTAACATCAAGGGTGCCACAGGCGCAACTGGAGCTACTGATTTAAGTAACAACCGTGGTAAAACTAATGTTTCTTTAAACACTCCGGCTACTTTTGGGGGAGATGCTTCTAAGAGTGCACTTCTGTACTATGTACCAGCAAATTCCAATGTTAGTAAAGTAAGTACAAATTTACCTGTTACTGGAGATTCTGAAAGTAATAATGAAGCAATAGAAGCAGGATTTGCTTTGATTGCTGGAGCTACACTTCTTGGAATCCTTACACTCAGTTTACGTAGACGTAAAGAATTTGAAGGCATTTAATTTTAGCCACTTGATTTGAAAAATAATACAAAAACCGTAAATATCACTTTACGGTTTTTGTTTGTGCTTTTTAAAGAGTTCTTTTTGATTTAAAAAAGAAAACTTTTAGATTCACTGTGATATGAAGGCTGTGATAAAAGAAGTAGTACAATCTGCTTTCCAGATTATATCGAACATTTATTCGATTTCTGTCCTTGTTTCCAATCTGACAAAAAAATGGCAAATAAAAAAACGATTTTTAAATCGTTTTTAATGAATTGGTTGTTTATTCGGTGTACCCGCTTTTCGCGGGTATTTTTTTGGTGTTTCTTTTTTCTTTGTGATGACGGCGATGTGTCGCTCGTCGCCATTTGGCAATTCGTAAGCAATTTCGCGGTCGAATTTTGCCCCGAGCACAGCAATCGCCCGTTTTGCATCTGACAATTCTTCCTCAAATTGACTGGCTTTGAGTGAGAGAAGTTGTCCATTTTTTTTCAAGAATGGAAGTGTCAATTCAGATAAAACAGAAAGTCGTGCCACAGCACGTGCCGTTACGAGGTCAAATTGTTCACGATAAAGTGGATTTTGACCAAAATCTTCCGCCCGTCCATGCAAAAGTGTCACATTTTCCAGCCCCAACATTTTTGACAGTTCTGTCAAAAAAATAATTCGCTTGTTGAGCGAGTCAATAATTGTCACCTGCAAATCCGGAAATAAAATTTTCATTGGCAAACTCGGAAAACCAGCACCGGCGCCGATATCAAGAATTTTGACAGAACTATCAAAAACACAACCATACAAAATCGGCGCCACAGAATCGTAAAAATGTTTCAAATAAACCTCAGATTTCTCCGTAATGGCTGTCAAATTTATCTTTTCATTCCAGTCAACCAACAGCTCAAAATAGCGCTCAAATTGAGCTTTTTGCAAGTCTGTTAAAAAAATATTAAAGCTCGCAAGCTCCTTGTAAAATTCCTCAGCTGTCATAAAGTTCGCTCCAAAAGTTGTCGGGTAATCTCAGAAATCATTTCTCTATTTTCACCCTTTGGTAATTTGTCAATTAAGCTTAAAGCCGTATCAGTATAGGATTTTGCCAGCTTTTTCGTCTCTGTCAAAGCCTCAGAATTTTTGACAAAACTGTAAAAATCATCAAAACGCTCTGTCAAAAGCATTTCGCTTACCAATTCTCGATTTTCCTGCAAAGCAAAGAGTACTGGTGCGGAATAAATTCCCTGACGTACATCTTCCAGCACAGGTTTTCCCAAAATTTCCGCATCACTTGCATAATCCAGATAATCGTCCATGATTTGAAAAGCAATCCCAATCGCCATTCCAATCTTATAGGCACTGTTCGCCAATCGTGGGTGATTGTCCACAAGAAGCGCTACACTTGAAGCCATCGCAAAAAGTTCGCCCGTTTTCCCAGAAATATTTTCAATGTAATCATCAAGTGTCTGCTCTAAGTCAAAATGCTTGTTCAGCTGCCCCAACTCACCACCGAGAAGTCGCTCAATTGAACCCAGATTTTTCGTCAAATTTTTCAACTCAACCGTATGTTTTGAGAGCAATTTAAAAACCGCAACAAACAAATAATCCCCAGCATAAACCGCAATTTCTGAACCATAGCGCGCCGACAAAGTTGCCACACCGCGTCTTGTATCCGCCTTGTCAATCACATCATCATGAATCAACGTCGCCGTATGTAACATTTCAACACTTGCCGCTAGCGCAATTTTTTCATTCTCAGAAAGACGAGTAAAACCAGCAAACAGCAACAAATAAGCAGGACGCAACATTTTACCACCTGCATCAAAAATATCAAAAATTGCTGATTTTATCTCATTATTTTTCACAGTAATCTGACTTTTCATCAGATGCTGTACTTTTTTCAAATTTTTATCGAGTTCTGGCACATCCGCCCAAATCATCTTTTTTACGTCCATTGTTTACTTTCTTTAATAAATAAATCGTGAATTGGTTTAATCCGTGTAATCAGCTGATTTCCCCCAATCCCAATCGCAAAACCAGCGAGCATACCGAAAAATGCCAACCAAGGCAAATAAAGCATGACCGAAGTCGCTTTCGCAAGAAGCGCTGCTACCGCAAGTTGCCCAAGATTATGGAAAAATCCCCCAACAATCGAAACACCAATCAATGAAACTAACTTTGGACCAAAGCGTTTCATCACATACATCATCAAAAGAGATAAAATTCCGCCCGCTGCCGAATAAATAAAAACAGAAAAACCTGTAAAAAGTGCCGTAATCAGCAAGCGTAAAATCTCCATTGCCCAAACTTTTCGCCAATTCAACGTAAAAATCGCAATCAGCATCACTAAATTTGCCAGTCCAATCTTCGCCCCCGGAGCAAAAGCAAAAAACGGTGGCAACCAACTCTCAAAAATCCCCATGACAACAGCAACAGCAGTCAAAAGCGAGACATACACATATTCTTTCACATTCATGCGTTGTAATCCACCTCATTATTTTTATGTCCGCTCATCACCTGAATGACTAAGCTATGTGGCAAGCACACGATTGTTTGACCAACCTTAGAAATAAAACCCTGCTTCACATCAATCTGGTCCCGACAATTCGCCTTAATCACCGCAATTTTGCCATTTCTCACTTCAATTTTATTATAATCGCCATCTTTTGCTCGATAAGTCCAAATCTGATTTTTATTCAAATCAAAATCGCGAACCACTTTACCATGTACCCGAAGTTGCGCCATCGCACCAGCTTTCTGACTTGGCAAAAAAGCCAGCACAGAAAAAGAAGCCAGAAAAAGCACAACAACAACCACAAAATCGAAAGGCTTAATTCTTATATCTCTAAGAAATTTCATTATTATCATCATAGCATATTTTGCGAAATTTTTCATATATATAGGCAATCAAAATGATTATCAGATAGATAATATAAAAAAACATTAATATTCTCACAAATTACTTTTATCTAACAATGTACTCTTTTAACTACAAATGTCTTGTAATAGCTTTCATGACGTGCTAAAATATATTGTGTGGAGAATGAGAACAGTTCTTATTTTTCACAAAATGAAAACAATTTTCATTTTTAATAAAAACTTAATAGAAAGGAAGACGCAGATGAAAAAAGCTTTCATTGTATTCGCTCTATTTTTTATCGTAGCTCCTCCAGTTCGAGCAGATGCCGAAGTATCAGGAGAAATATCTCATGGAAGCATTGGATTTGTTGGTAAATACGAACCAGTAAACCCACCCCAAAATTCACAAAATGATGATACGGACGAATCGCTCACAACAAAAAATCAAGAAAAAAATGTTTCACTCTCCAATTCACATGAAAGAATTTCAAACTCAAAAAAATTATTACCCAAGACAGGACAAACACCTTCCAGTTTTGAACAGTTTGGCATCCTTTCACTCTTAGCCGCACTTGCTTTATTAACTTTAAAAAGTAAGAAAAACAAAATATCATTTCTATTTTATTGATATTAGCACATTATTTTTTCTAGGAAAGGAAAAAAATGAAAAAAACAATCACAATCAGCTCAGCTCTACTTACAGCTCTCACATTCACGACAGCTCTTGCACCTCTCGCACACGCAGAAATCAATGACTCAACCCCAGCTGGAACATATGGTTCCACAGGCACGGTTAAATTTCAGTCAAGTGATACAACAACACCACCAGTAAATCCGGAAAATCCAGACCCATCAAATCCTGTACTTCCATCAAATCCAGATGGTACAGACCCACAACCTGGAACAAACGGTCCTCTCTCGATTGATTTTGCATCATCATTGACTTTTGGGACACAAGATATTTCAAGCTCTGATAAAACTTATTATGCAGCAGCTCAAGGATTAAAAAATGCAGACAATAGTCTTAGTTATGTTCCCGACTACGTACAAGTTTCTGATAATCGTGGAACATTTGCAGGTTGGAGTCTTTATGTAAATTGGGATGGACAATTCCGCCGTCAAGGTGCTGATGCTTCATCAACAAAAGCAGGAGATGTTCTAACAGGAGCAGAATTAACTTTCAATAGTGGCGCAGCAAATAATCTAGCAACGAGTATCACTCCGACAGCCGTATCAAGCTACACATTGGGAGAGACTACAGGTGCCAATGAACAACTTGTCATGAATGCAACCCAAGGGAGAGGAATGGGAACATCTGTTGTAGAATATGGTGCATCGAGTGACTATGATGGCACTTATACTTCAACTGGAAGTAAAAGTCCGATAACTTTGAGTGTACCGGGTTCTACAGTAAAAGCAGCAGATACTTATACCACCAATCTTACATGGACACTCTCAAGTACTCCTGACTTATAAAAATATATGTGGAGGGCAAAAATACAACTTGCCTTACTTATCCAACTTTAAAGGTACACAAGATGACAAAACAAAAAAACTTACTAAAAAAACTGAATAATTGTTGTGCAACAACCTTACTTTTAGTAAGCACCTTGTTGCCCACACTTGGAATACTCTCTATCTCAAATGTTATTGCTGATACAAAAGATAATGTAGGAACAAGTATAGATACGCCGGGAAATCAAACGGCAAATACTGCAAATACAGGAAACACCCCAGATTATGGCACAATTGGAAATGATAACGGTTATAATGGAGGTTTTCTTAGCGCTTCAACGAATTATATCTTTAATGCTGGAAAGACTAATGAATATACAACAGGAAATATTGCATATTCTACAGGAAGTGTTTGGGGATTAAAGCAACAAAAACCAAGCTTTTCTGGCAATACAGCAATTTTAGCAACGACAGATAATCCAGCAGGTTATACAATCAATTCATCGATTAATGATATCAATACATCCACGCAACCAACTTATGGTGGAGGAGCAGAAATTTTAGCATCTTCTATAGATTGGAAATCAAACTTTAGTATGTCGTATAGTATTGCTGGAGGAAATGCCTATGCCAATTCTGGTACAGGGCTGATGTTTACTCCCCTAGCACCAATGGACCTTGAGAGCTATATGAATGGTGAAGCTGTCAATTATCCTCTCAAGGGAGCGGGAGCAACAGTACAAGCAAATTATCCAAGTTATTTGCAAAATTTGCCAATTAATGGCTTGAATAATTCTTTCGGTATATTTGCTAAAGGTTCAAATATGGGATTGATTTATACAAATAGCTCAGGTGCGCTTAGTACATACAATAATACATCTATTACGATGACAAATCCAACAAGTGCTGGTTCGACATTCACTTGGAGTTCTGCTGCGAGTATTTATACACATATGGGAGCATTTACTGCCACTACAGCACCAGCTGACTTTACAAATGCTTATTACAAGTTAAGCTATACGGCAAGTACCCGAGCATTGACAGTCACGCGCTATACCAACAGTAGTTATACAACAGTCCTCCCTATAACGAGTGATGGAAATTATACCGTCTATTCTGGAACAACTAATACTCAACCTGCAAATGGAAGTACTTTTTTACCAAGCTTTACCACAACAATTCCAGCACAACTTGTAGGTCAAACATACTCACTTGCATTTTCTCGGACTCTTTATAATGCAGTCGCCATTGGAACAGGAACTTGGCTCAATAATAGCACATCCAGTCCTAACAATTATACGGGAATGCCGTTGACGACCTCTGTGACGATGAATGCTTATAGTTTTACAACACCAACGTCAAGCTTGACAATCAACTATCAAGACGAGGAAGGTAATACTGTCAAACCGTCTACAACTCTTGGAGCAAATGTTGGAGCAACAATTGGTATCAATGGTTTATCTCCTAATGCAATGGAAGATGCTTGGAGTTATGACCCAGCAAGTATAGCAGGTTATCAAGCAATAAGCGCCAATGACACAACGGTCACGTCTAACGCTTCTAATAATCAATTGACAATCATCTATAAACAAGCAGCGCTTCCTGCCGTTACAACTTTTCATTTTCAAAATGTTTTTGGAAACTCTATTAGTGGACTAAATGATATTTCACAATCTGGTTCTATAAACGTAACGACGATTGTTGACCCTTCAGATATGATTGTTTGGCCGAGTGGTTATGCCTTATCGAGTATTGCAAATGTTGTAGGACCAGATAATCAGTCCTATCCCACGATTGCAGCAGCAGTTACTGCCAATCCAATAATGAGTACTGTGAGTAGTAATTTTACTATAACAGTTAATCAAGAGGCAACAACAACATTTGCCTTTCAATATACGACAGATGCACAAAATACACCCGCTATTCCTCAAAGTCTTATACAAGAAGGAAACCTTGGAGCAACAATTACTAATCCTGATTTGTCCACTTTAATTCCAGCAGGTTATACGATTGAAAGTGTCATGACACCCAATAATCAACAAAATAATGATATTGCGGGTGCTTTGAGCAGTTATCCGACAATGGCGCAGACAGATAATCTTTTTCTGGTTACTTTAGCACCTGAGGATAGTACCGTTCATGTAAATTTTGCCTTATATGACGAAAGTCAAAGTATCGCTCTTCCGTCCTCTCTTTCTTATACGGGCTTAACAGGCGAAGGTATAGGAGCAGAGCTTTCAAGTGATGTTGAAAAGATATTGTCAGAAAATACAGTTGTAAAAGCTGTTACAGGACCAGATGGAAAATCATATGATACGATGTCTCAAGCACAAACAGCTTGTCCAAATTATGAAAGTGGAGCAAACTTTACCGTTTATTTATTAGATAAAGGGACTTTGACATTGCAAACACCGGATACCATAGATTTTGGAACAAACAATGTAAGCTCTCTCACTCAAAAATTATCAGGAAAACTTGACAAAACTTTGCAAGTGACAGATAGTCGAACAACAGATTATCTGACGGATTGGACACTATATGTTGCACAAACATCACCAATACAAGAAGTAGATTTACAAGGAAATCCAATGAGTGGTGGTATTTCTTTTGATGGGGATTTGATTTACAATGATGGAACAAATGATATAATACTATCAAATAATCAAGTAGGTATATTTAATCAAGAAAATCCAGTAAGTGGTGTAACCAATATTTCTAATGGTTGGACAGGAAAACAAGGTTTTTGGCTGAATACACCGATAACAACACAAAAAGTGGATACAACTTTTGAAGGGACTTTGACATGGACACTTGTCTTAGCTCCAACCACTTAAATAAAAAAATAAGGAAACGTCAGTCTATGCTGACTGACGCTTTTCTATTATTATGATGATGCGAAATACTCATTTGAGCAAAGAATCTTTGAAGTAAAGGTTCTTTGGTGAAATGAGAAAATAACATAAAAAAGGAATACATGATGGGCAAAATAAAAAAGATAGTTTTTATATTTATTCTAGTCTTTACGGTATGTTTAGGGACAAAAAAAGTAGCAGCAAATGAATTTAATTTTTCGGTAACTCCAGTTATTCCAAGTAATCAAATTCAAGAGGGACTCTCTTATTTTAATTTATCACTAAAAGCAGGACAAAAACAGACACTTCAACTTGTAGTGGCTAATAGCACGAACAAAGAAGTAACTGTTAATATTGGCATAGCAAGCAGCACAACAAATGTAAATGGAGTTGTTGAATACAGTCCGAATGACATCAAAGCAGATAAAAGTTTGAAATATAATTTGAGTGATTATGTGAAAGCACCTAAAAAAATTCTTCTTTCTCCTCAAAGTAAGCAAAACATTTCAGTAGAAGTCCAAATGCCCAAGAATAATTTTGATGGTATTATGGCAGGTGGGTTAACTTTTAAAGAAGAAGTAGCCTCACCAAGTCAAGCATCAAAAACAAAGGGCGTCACTATTAATAACCAATATCGATTTGTTATAGCCTTGTTAATGCAACAAAACACTAAAAATTTAGCTCCTATACTAAATATGAATAACGTGACAGCAAGTCAAGCCAATTCGCGTAATGCTGTTTATGCTAATTTTGAAAATTCTGCAGCTACTTTTTTGAGAAATATGGTAGTAGATGCCAAAGTAACCAAAAATAATAGCTCAACGGTACTCTACAGTCTTCAAAAAGAAATGATGAGTATGGCGCCCAACTCTAACTTTAGTCTTCCAATGTCTTTGAATGGTAAAAAATTTCAAGCGGGAACTTATCATTATGAGGCAGATGTATATAGTCTGAAATCTGCAAATGGAGATTATATTTATGGGAAAGATGCGGATGGAAAACCTCAGCATTATGTCTATAAATGGCACTTTGATAAGAATTTTATAATTAGTCCTCAAAGTGCAAGCCATTTGAATGCGACAGACGTTTCTATCAAATCAGAACATTTTTCTTTCTTATGGTTAATTGTTGGAGTTATCTTTGTTATTCTTGCTTTGTTGATACTTATTTTCATTCTTTTAAAACGCCGAAAAGAAAAGGAACACGAGAAAACAATAGCGATGGCAACAGAATTAGAGACTGTTAAAGCAGAATTGGAAGCTAAAAAGGCAGAAGAGAATAGAAAGACATTATAAAAAATAAGCTATTCTTTAAGAGTAACTTATTTTTTATTTTCAGAAAGTTCCTTAGCTTTTTCAATGATATACTTACGTAGATTATCTTTAATCTGTGGGTGTTGCAAACCATACTCAATAGATGTTTCCATAAAGCCAAATTTATCACCGACATCGTAACGTTTCCCAGTAAATTCATGAGCAAACACACGTTGCGTTTTATTCAAAGTTTCAATCGCATCCGTCAGCTGAATTTCATTGCCCGCACCAGGTGTTTGATGTTCCAAAATTCCAAAAATCTCAGGTGTCAACAAGTAACGACCAATAATTGCCAAATCAGACGGCGCATCTTCAACAGCAGGTTTTTCAACAAATTGTGCAACATTATATAATCCTTTAGAAACTTCGCCCTCAGGATTAATCACACCATATTTATCTACATCTTCATGAGGAACCTTCATCACGGCAATCGTTGAAGCGTGCGTTTTTTCATAATCATCAATCAGTTGCTTAGTTAATGGCACACATTTTTTATCCATAATATCCATCAAATCATCGCCCAGCATGACCACAAAAGGTTCATCACCAACAAAAGCTTTTGCCTGCAAAACCGCATGACCCAAACCATTTGGGTGGCTCTGACGAATGAAATGCAAATTGATATCCGTTGTTTCCTCAACCAATTTTAAAAGATCTGTTTTCCCTTTTTCTTTCAGGTTTTGTTCCAATTCAATATTTGAATCAAAATGGTCTTCGATTGGACGTTTTGCCTTTCCAGTGACAATCAAAATATCCTCAATCCCTGATTTTAATGCTTCCTCAACGATAAACTGAATAGTTGGTTTATCAACGATTGGTAACATTTCCTTAGCAATCGCTTTAGTAGCAGGCAAAAAACGTGTTCCTAAACCCGCAGCAGGAATAACCGCTTTGCGTACTTTCTTTTTTTCATCTGTATCCATAACACTCTCCTTATTCATAATAACGCATACAAATTGTAGCACAAGTCAAAAAAACTTGCAAGATTAGTTAGAAAATTCATTCTCCTCACGTGTTTCACGACGCATGATATCAAGAATTCCTGCACGCGCATCCATTCCTTCATAAAGAACTTTATAAATCGTTTCTGTGATTGGCATATCAATGTGAAGCTGTTGTGCAAGTTCATAAGCAACTTTCGTTGTAGAAACACCTTCAATAATCATTCCCATATTCCGCTCAACATCTTCGAGTTTTTCGCCACGCCCTAGAGCATCTCCAGCTCGCCAATTTCGAGAATGAACAGAAGTTCCAGTAACAATCAAATCACCAACACCAGATAAACCACTGTAAGTCAAAGGTTTTGCTCCCATTGCGACACCAAGTCGTGTGATTTCAGTTAAACCACGCGTAATAATCGCCGCTTTTGCATTGTCGCCAAATCCCAAACCATGCAAAGCGCCAGCACCGACAGCAATGATATTTTTCAAAGCGCCAGCAGTTTCAACACCAATCACATCAGTATTACTATAAAGTCGGAAATAGTCGTTACTCAGAAGCTGCTGCGCATACTTTGCTTCATCATGATTGTTAGAAGCAGCAGAGATCAATGTAATATCACGAACAATTGTCTCCTCAGCATGAGAAGGGCCAGAAACAACAACGATTTCATCACGATATTCTGCAGGGATTTCCTCTTCCAAGATACATGAAATACGCTCATGCGTTCCTTGTTCCAAGCCTTTTGAAGCGTGCAAAACATGAACTTTATGTTTTAAAACTTGCGCCACTTGTTTTGCCACCAAACGTGTCACTTTTGTTGGAACAACAAATAAAATAGCGTTAACATTTGCTAAAGCATCTTCCAAATCATCATAAGCTTTGATTTTCTCGTCAAGAACAACTTCTTTGAAATAACGTGTATTAGTGTGTTTTTCATTGATTTCTGCAATTTGTTCAGGATTATTTCCCCAAATACGAACATCATGACCATTGTCATTGAGCACCTGAGACAACGCAGTTCCCCAAGAACCAGGACCGAGTACAGCAATTTTTTGTGGATTCATATGAGTCCCCTTTATTTTTATGATTATATAAGAAATATAAAATCAAATTCTTATCCTATTTTCATTTTAACATAATGCAAAATAAAAATCATACCAAAGTATGTAAAAGACTAAAAAAGCTTTAAATATTAGAGAGTATGAGCTGGAATAGATGTTTTTTTGAGTAACAAAATGTTATAATAGTCGTAGGAATAAATAAAATGAGCTTTTTTAGGAGAAAATCTTATGTTTAAACATTTTAAAATTCTATCACTGATTGTTGCAGGTATTTTACTAAGTACGGGATATTTTTCAGCGAATGCTGCGACGAAAGTGTCAGGCATTCCAATTAGCCGTCTTTATAATGCCAATACGGGAGAACACTTTTATACTGGAAGTAGTGCTGAAACCAATTCACTTTTGAAGGCTGGTTGGCATTTTGAAGGAGCAGGATGGGACGCACCCACAACGGGTACACCTGTGTATCGTTTGTACAATCCAAATGTGCAAGGAGGTGACCACTATTATACAAAAAGTCATGGAGAGGCAGAAGTGCTTGCTCAGCTTGGTTGGAGATGGGATAATAATGCGAAAGCTGTCTTTTATTCAGCGGGAAATGTAAATGTCTATGTCGCTTACAATCCGAATGCTTATTCTGGTGCACATAATTATACTGTGAGTCAGACAGAGCAAAATGGTCTGGTTCATGCAGGCTGGAAATATGGTGCGATTGCTTGGCAAGGATTTCACGCTGGACACGCATTGCCAGAGAGTTTGTTAGCAGGGGCAAACGCGATAATGGACACGAGTAGCTTGATGAAAGTGAGAGTTCTTGCTGTTTATTATAGTGAGACAGATGGTTTGCAATATTTACTACAAAATGGAAATTCAGTATATAAGGCAGACTGGTCAATGTATGATGGTCAAAAATTTGTAACGGTATCGAGCGGTGCTTACTTTAAGGGACCAGAACTTGTCGGTACGATAAATAGTGGTGTTGTGCAGACAATTCTTCGTTCATGGGGCTATTGAACGCTAAAAAAAGTAATAACATAAAAAATGAAAGTCTGATGAATGTCAGGCTTTTTTATCTTGTATAAAAAATCATACCAAAGTATGATTTAGCTCTAAAATTTTGTGATAAAATAGAGGTATAGCCTGATAAAGGTTGCGAATTTGATTTTAGAAACTTGCGATAACAGGACGCAAGTTGGAGGAAAGAATATGAACATGTACATGATGAACCATACGGGGGGGCATTTGGGATTTGTTAATCTCATTTTAGGGATAATTTTTGTTGTTCTAGTTATCAAAATTATTGTTGGTGTCACTGTCATGCACCGAGAAAACAAAAGCGGTGAAACATATAAAGACAAAAATATCAACAAAAAAGAAAATATTGAACGTTATCATGATGCTGGACTTTCTGACAGTGATATCAAAATTTTCCGTGAAAATTTAGCAGAAGCAAAATCAAATATTGAGACTTGGGAAAAAAATCTCAAGAAAAACGATGATTTGCAAGTTGTTGAGTCAGTTACAGGTGGACTTGATGCAAGTAAACATACTTTCAAATATATCGTACAAAATCCGCAAGAACTCACGAAACAAAACGATTTTCTCTACAAAGATTTGCCAAATATGGTAAAGTTAACAGATAAGTATTTAGAAATGAAAAAACAATCTGTCAAAACAGAAGATATTGAACGTGATTTAGATGAAACTTTACTTTTGATAAAAACTTTATCTAGTCATATCTCAAAAAATTATCATGAGATTTTGATGGACGATGTCAATATCATCAAACACGAAGTCACTTTTGATTGATTTTGATAAAATAATATAAGAAAAGTAGAAGGAAAAACGATGGCAAATCCAGTCTTAGACGAACTCATCAATGGAGATAATGAAGTCCAAACAGAGCAACATTTGAAAGAAACTCAAAAAGCTGAAATCGTAGAAATGCGTCAAAATGCTGGTTTGCGAGCAGTTGATACTTTAAACGCTGAAGATTTAGAAACGGCGCGCGGTCTTTCGCAACAGCTTGATGAAAATAGTTCACAATCTGTGATTACTTATGGTGCCAAAGCGCAAGATAAGATTTCAGCATTTTCACAAAGTGTTCTAAATAAAGTACAAGCACAAGATTTGGGAGAAGTTGGTGGTAGCCTGACGGATTTGATGTACAATCTCCAACAAGCAAATCCAGCAGAGTTGACGACAGACAATAAAGGCGTTTTCCAAAAAATGTTTGGAAAAGTCAAAAAATCAATTTTTGAAGTCACTCAAAAATACCAAAAAATTGGCGCTGGCATTGACAAAATTTCTGCAAAACTCAACAATGAACAACAAGGGCTTTTGCAAGACAATGAAATGCTTGATAAGCTTTATGATGAAAATCTGAACTATTTCAAAGCCTTAAACGTCTATATTGCTGGTGCAGAACTAAAAGTTGACGAGTTGAACAATGACGTTTTGCCACAAGCACGTTTGGAAGCACAAAATTCAACAGATAATGCGCTTGCTGTACAAAAAGTCAATGATTTAGAATCCTACAAAAATAGATTAGAAAAACGAGCGCACGATTTACGATTGGCACGCCAGTTGACCATCCAACAAGCACCGCAAATTCGTCTTATTCAAAATACAAACCAAGAATTAGCTGAAAAAATCCAAACCTCTATCAACACGGCTATTCCACTTTGGAAAAATCAAGTCGCGATTGCTTTGACTTTGCTCAAGCAAAAAGATGCGTTAACTTCACAAAGAATTGTATCCGAAACAACGAATGATTTACTCAAGAAAAATTCAGAAATGTTGAAAAACTCAACAATTGAAGCAGCACAAGAAAATGAACGTGGTTTGATTGATGTTGAAACCCTCAAACTTACACAGCAAAATCTCGTCGATACCATTCAAGAAACCTTGCGTATTCAGTCAGAAGGACGACAAAAACGTCAACAAGGAGAAGTTGAACTTGCAAAAATGGAAGATGAAATCAAACAAAAACTCTTACAACTTTCAGATAACAAGTAAAAGTCGTCATTTGACGGCTTTTTTCATACAAAAATATTTTTGACAGTTCTGTCAAAAAAATAAATTGGTATATACAGAATAATTGACCTTTTTCCAATAAAATGCTAAAATAAATAAAAAAAAGAACAGGAGAAAACAAATGACATATTACATCAAAGCAGACCAATTTTTCTATCCTTATGAGACAAAAAAAGGAGGCTATCTTGCCATCACAGACGAGGGAAAATTCGGCGATTGGCAAGCAGAAAAACCTGAAAAAGCTAATATTCTGGATTATACAGGGCGATCGATTGCCCCAGGACTTGTTGAAACGCACATTCACGGTTTTGGTGGAGCAGATGTACAAGATGCAGATGTCGAAGGAATTATGGGAACGATGAGTGAAGGCTTACTCTCAGCAGGTGTAACAAGTTGGCTTCCAAGTCCACTTACGGCAGATCACGAGCAACTTCAGCAAATCTGCGCGGTTATTAGCGAACATCATCAAGAAGCTCGCGGTGCAAAAATTCGTGGCATTTTCTTTGAAGGACCATTTTTCACCGAAGAACATAAAGGCGCCCAAAATCCAAAATATATGCGTGATGCCAAAATGTGGGAATTAGAAGACTGGCAAGAAGCAGCGCATGGCTTACTCAAAAAACTCGCGATAGCACCAGAACGCGAAGGTTCAGAAGACTTTATCCGCAAAGCTACAGAATCAGGAGTTGTCATCGCCCTCGGACATTCAAATGCAACCTACAATCAAGCCGTGGCAGGTGTAGAAGCAGGCGCTACGATGTGGGTACATACTTACAATGGAATGAGTGGCTTGAACCATCGTGAGCCAGGAATGGTCGGCGCTGCGCTCAATACACCAAATACTTACGCTGAACTGATTTGTGATGGCTATCATGTCCGTCCAGAAGCCGCTCAGATTGTCATCAAAGCAAAAGGTGCCGACCATGTAGTGATGATTACCGATAGTATGCGCGCCGCTGGTTTACAAGACGGCAGCTATACCTTAGGTGAATACACAGTAGAAGTCCGTGACGGCGCCGCTTGGCTCCCTACAGGCAATCTTGCAGCCTCGATTTTACGTCTCAAAGATGCGATGAAGAATGTTGTAAATTGGGGAATTGCAACGCCAGAACAGGCTGTCATGATGACCTCACTCACACCTGCCAAGTCTGTCCATATTGACAATGTCTGCGGACAAATCAAAACAGGACTTGATGCAGATTTCATCGTCCTAGATGAACATTTAGAACTTGTAGCAACTTACTTAGATGGCGAAAAACGTTTTGAAGCATAATCATAATAAAAAATAAAAGAATGTGAGCCAAAAATAGGACTTCACGTTCTTTTATTTTATTCAGACTTTTTCATAAAAAAGAAAAAATCAGATGAAAACGATTTACGCTGTTTCAAAGGAGATTTTTTTTAGAATACGTGATATAATAAACATGAAATAAAAAAAGAGCTTTGGCTATAAAGATTGATAAAAGCAGGAAAATTTGCAGTTATTATCAGCTGAGAATAGGCACTGTGAGATTGATTTTAAAGCGAGAGTATCAATATATTGGAGGAAGATTTTTAATGAAACGCATTGCGGTTTTAACTTCTGGCGGTGATGCCCCAGGAATGAACGCAGCGATCCGCGCTGTCTTTAAAAAAGCTGTTGCCGAAGGTATTGAGGTTTACGGTATCAACCATGGCTATGCAGGTATGGTTGCGGGAGATATTTTCCCACTTGACTTCAAAGCAGTTGGTGATACAGTAAGACGTGGTGGTACGTTCTTGTATTCAGCCCGTTACCCTGAGTTCGCTGAACTTGAAGGGCAACTTAAAGGTATCGAACAATTAAAGAAAAAAGGAATAGAGGGTGTTGTTGTCATTGGTGGAGATGGTTCTTACCATGGCGCTATGCGTTTGACAGAACATGGCTATCCTGCAGTTGGTCTTCCAGGAACGATTGACAATGATATCGTTGGAACAGACTATACGATTGGATTTGATACAGCTGTAACAACTGTTGTTGAAGCTGTTGATAAAATTCGTGATACATCTACTTCACACCATCGTACATTTATCGTTGAAGTCATGGGACGTGGCGCAGGAGACATTGCTCTTTGGTCAGGTATCGCTTCAGGAGCTGACGAAATCATCATTCCTGAAAAAGACTTCAAGTTTGAAGATGTTGTGAAAAATATTCAAGAAGGATATGAAAATGGACGTAATCACCATATCATTATCCTCGCCGAAGGTGTTATGTCAGGCGCTGAATTTGCTGAGAAACTGAAAGAAGCAGGAGATCGTTCAGATTTGCGTGTTTCTGTTCTTGGGCATATTCAACGTGGAGGTTCTCCAACGGTTCGTGACCGCGTTCTTGCTTCTCGTATGGGCGCTCGTGCGGTTGAGTTATTACGTGATGGTATTGGCGGAGTTGCCGTTGGTATTCACAATGAAGAACTTGTTGAAAGTCCAATTCTTGGAAAAGAAGAAGAAGGTGCTTTGTTCAGCTTGACTGAAAAAGGAGAAATAGTTGTCAATAATCCTCACAAAGCAGATTTGAATCTTTATAATCTCAATGTTGACTTGAATAAGTTTGAATAACTTAAAAGTCAAAATAACTATTGTTCACTAAATCTTGTTTTCATAACAAGAAAATAAATAAAATTTTGGAGAAAAAAGCAAAATGAATAAACGTGTAAAAATCGTATCAACACTTGGACCAGCCGTAGAAACTCGCGGTGGTAAAAAATTCGGAGAAGATGGTTATTGGGCAGGCTCATTGGATGTTGAAACTTCAGCACAAACAATCGCATCATTGATTGAAGCAGGCGCTAATGTTTTCCGCTTTAACTTCTCTCATGGAGATTATGAAGAACACGCAGCACGTATGGCTTGTGTGCGTCGTGCAGAAGAAATTGCTGGGCAAAAAGTTGGTTTCTTGCTTGATACAAAAGGACCTGAAATCCGTACAGAATTGTTTGCTGATGATAATGTAAAACAAGAACAATATCACACAGGAGATACATTCCGTGTATCAACAAAACAAGGTGCAAAATCAACTAAAGAAGTTATCGCTTTGAACGTTGCTGGCGGACTTGATATTTTCGATGATGTAGAAATCGGACAACGTATCTTGGTTGATGATGGTAAACTTGGTTTGACTATCACTGGCAAAGATGCTGCAACACGTGAATTTCTTGTTGAAGCTGAAAATGATGAAGTCATTGCAAAACAAAAAGGTGTGAATATTCCTAATACGAAAATTCCTTTCCCTACACTTGCTGAACGTGACGAAGCAGATATTCGTTTTGGTTTGAAACAAGGTATCAACTTTATTTCTATTTCATTTGTACGTACTGCAAACGATGTTCATGCTATCCGTAAAATCATGGAAGAAACTGGTAACACACACGTTCAACTCTTCCCTAAAATTGAAAATCAACAAGGTATTGACAATATCGACTCTATCATCGAAGCTGCTGACGGTATCATGGTAGCGCGTGGTGATATGGGGATTGAGGTACCATTTGAAATGGTTCCAGTTTACCAAAAAATGATTATCACAAAATGCGCTAAAGCAGGTAAGCCAGTTATCACTGCAACAAATATGTTGGAATCAATGACTGAACACCCACGTGCAACACGTTCTGAAATCTCTGATGTCTTCAATGCTGTTATTGACGGTACTGATGCTACAATGCTTTCAGGCGAATCCGCAAATGGTAAATATCCACGTCAAGCCGTTGAAACAATGGCAACTGTTGACAAAAACGCTCAAGGACTTTTGAAAGAATACGGACGTCTTCGTTTCAGCGAATATGACCGTTCTAACGTGACAGAAGTTGTCGCTTCATCTGTTCGTGATGCTACACGTTCAATGGACATCAAATTGATTGTTGCCTTGACTGAATCAGGAAATACAGCACGTTTGGTATCTAAATACCGTCCGGATGCTGATATCTTGGCAGTAACGTTCTCAGATAAGACAGAACGTGCTTTGATGATTAACTGGGGAGTTATCCCAATGTTGACTGAAAAACCAGCATCAACAGATGATATGTTTGAAGTTGCTGAAGAAGCGGCCCTTAAATCAGGTCTTGTTGAATCAGGCGATAATATCATCATCGTTGCTGGAGTACCAGTTGGTAGCGGACGTACAAACACAATGCGTATCCGTACTGTAAAATAAAAGTACAAAACCAGTAATACGAAAAATCGTATATTAACGTTAATATACAAAAAGCCAGAATAATCTGGCTTTTTTTGTTATTTGCAATAATAAGATAACGTTTCCAATAAAAAATAGCAAGCTTTGTAAGAAAACGCGTTCAGAAAGCGATATCATAGTCTTGTAAGAAAAAAAGAGCAGTATTAACGAACGCTACTCTTTAAATAAATATTTTCTTCAAATTGCTTAATCAATTCATAACTTGCTTCATTGCTATAAAAAGTTTGATTGTCAATCTCGTCTTGATTGTAGGAAGTGCTACGAGAAGCACGCCAAGCTAAATCACTGTTACGATAGTCTTTAGGTAATAATCCATAATATTTTGCAAAGGAATTATTTAAAGTTCTAATATCGGCAAAACCACAAGCATAAGAAATAGATAATAAATTTTCTTTTGTAGTAGCTAACAGTGTTGCAGCATTTTCACAACGTAGAGTATTGACATAATCTTTGAAAGTTACACCGAAGTTATTTTTGAAAAAATGACTAAAGTAGGTGCGAGAAAAACCTTCACGAGAAGCCAAATCATCAAGAGAAATCTTATCAGTATAGTTTTCGTGAATGTATGTAGCAATGTGCTGAATGCGGTCTTGTAAATCCATTAATTTATTCTGCTCTGTTTCTTTAAGAATAGTGTAGTGACAAACTTTAAGTAAACTATCCAAAAGAAGTGAAATGAAACCATAAGTTTGAAGCGGAGAATAATTTTCTTGGAAATAACATTTTGCTGTTTTAAGCAGAAGTTGGAGAATGTCAGGTTTGTCAAAAAGATTGACTGCTTGACTTTCAAAATAAGTTTTATCAAGTTGTGGAAAAACAAGTTCAAAAATGTTTGTACTAAATTGCAAAATGAGAAGTTTCATTCCTACTTGTGATGACAGCTCATGAACTTGACAACTGTTAAAGATAATAACTTGTCCTTCATGGAGTTTGATTTCTTTGTCTTGAGTTTGGGCAATACCACTTCCTTCAAGTACGAAGGCAACTTCCATATCAAAGTGAAGGTGGGGCTTCCGATAGGAAATATCCACCAGCAGGAAGTTAAGATTGTTCATTTTTAAATGATGAATATTTTCTAGTTCGTTTTTCATATTGTCTAAATCCTCTCTCGCTCATTATACTATCATCTATCTAGATATGTCAAATGAGTTAAGTGAAGAGTAGAAATTTATAAAAATATATTTTAAGGAGGAGCTACTAAAATGGCTTACTTTAACAACATCCCTACTGTGAAATACGAAGGCACAGACACAAAAAATTTGTTTGCATTTCGTCACTACAACCCAGAAGAAGTAGTTTTGGGAAAAACGATGAAAGAACATTTACATTTTGCACTTGCTTTCTGGCACACGATTACAATGGACGGTTCTGATCCATTTGGTTATGCAACAATGCAACGTGATTTTGATGATAGTGATGATGAAATGGTACGTGCACATCACCGTGTCGATGCTTTCTTTGAGATTATGCAAAAACTTGGGATGGAATATTTCTGTTTCCATGATGTAGATATTGCTCCTCAAGGAAATTCTTTGACAGAATTTTATGCAAATCTTGATGAAATCACCGACCATATCAAAGAAAAAATGGATGAAACTGGAATTAAACTTCTTTGGAACACAGCAAATATGTTCTCTCATCCTCGCTATATGAATGGTGTTGCCTCATCAAATAGTGCGGAAGTTTTCGCTTACGGTGCTGCTCAAGTTAAAAAAGGTTTGGACTTAAATAAGAAACTCAATGGTGCGAACTATGTTTTCTGGGGTGGTCGTGAAGGTTATGAATCACTTTTAAATACTGATTTAATTCTTGAAAATGATAATATGGGACGTTTCTTCCATATGGCAGTTGATTATGCAAAATCTATTGACCATTTGCCACAATTCTTGATTGAACCAAAACCTAAAGAACCAATGAAACATCAATATGACTTTGATGCTGCAACAGCTATGGCATTCTTGCAAAAATATGATTTGACAGATTACTTCAAATTAAATTTGGAAACAAACCATGCTTGGCTTGCTGGTCATACATTTGACCATGAGTTGAATGTTGCACGTTCTTACAATGCTTTGGGTTCTATTGATGCTAACCAAGGAGATTACTTGCTTGGTTGGGATACTGATGAATTTCCAACATTGGTTGTAGATATCACACTTGCAATGTATCAAATCCTTAAAAATGGTGGTTTGAACCCTGGCGGTATCAACTTTGATGCGAAAGTTCGTCGTACATCATTTGAAATGGATGATTTGATTTTGGCACATATTGCTGGTATGGATACTTATGCGCGCGCTTTGAAAGGTGCAGCAGCAATGATTGAGGATAAATTCCTTGAAGATATTGTTGAAGAACGCTATGCAAGCTATAAAAATACTGAAGTAGGACGTTCAATCCTTGATGGAACAGCAACACTTGCAGGTCTTGCTGAACACGCTCTTAAAGAAGGCGATAAAATTGAACTCAAGTCTAACCACCTTGAGCACATTAAATCTGTCTTGAATGATTATCTTGTATAAGTAAACTTAAATATTTCTCTTTATTTTTCATGATGGTAATAAAAGTATATAAGATTATAATAAAAAATCCAGGTGAAATAATTACTTTTGCATAATATTTATCTTTTAATTAAAAAGAAAGTATAATAAAGAAAGTATAATTAAGAAAAGGCTTACTTAAACTTATACTAAAAAATATAATATTCATAATAGGAGTGGATATCGAATGAATAAAATAACAAAAATTGCCCTAGGGGCAGTTACTATTGCGAGTGCTGCAGTCCTTCTTGCAGGCTGTGGAAGTTCTACGAGTGCTTCTAAAGCACCAAAAGCAAAAGACAAAAACATTAATCTTTGGACATTTGCGGATATGAAACCACAAATCAAAGAGTACGAGAAAGAAGTTCCTAAAGGTTATAAGATTAAAGAAACTGTTATTCCTTATGCTGATTTCCAGACAAAACTGGATAAAGTTCTCGGAACAAGTAAAGCACCTGACATGGTTGCACTTGATGCTGGCTTTGTCAGTAAATATGTAGATTCTGGAATGCTTGCTGACCTTGCACCTTATGGTGTGAAGAAAGCAACAAAAGATAGTTTCCCTTATACTCTTGATATTGGTAAAAACCCTAGTGGTCAACAAGTTGCTATTTCTTATCAAGCAGCTCCGGGTGCCGTTTACTATCGAAGTGATTTATTGCAAAAATATCTAGGAATCGCACCAGATGACCAAACAGCAGCACAAGAAGCATTTTCAAGTTGGTCGGCAGTTGAAAAAACTGCTGAAACAATCAAAGAAAAATCTGGCGGAAAAGCTTATCTATTCTCATCTTTGCAAGATATGTATATGCCTGCAATCGGTGGACGTACTGAAGGTTGGGTAAAAGGCAATAAATTGCAGATTGACCCATCTTTGATTACTAATCTCAATATGATGAAAACTTTTGTACAACAAGGTTTGACACAAAATACTGTTGGACAAAACTCTGATTGGTTCTCTGGTATGTCTTCTAATAATGTTGTAGCTTATTCTCTTCCTTCTTGGGGCTTGTTCTATTGGTTACAAGACTATGCAAAAGGAACAGCTGGTTCATGGCGTGTTATTCAAGGTCCTCAAAGTTATTCATGGGGTGGTACTTGGTTTGGCGCTGTGAAAGGAACAAAAGATGAAGCGAATGCAGCTAAATTAGCGATTTACTGGTCAACAAATAAGAAATTCCAAACATGGCAAGCGACTGCCAATGCTGACTTTGTCGATATTCAATCTGTTGATAAAACGGTAGGTGATAATTTTGATGGAAGTAAGGTAAAGGGAAATCCTTTAGGAACTCAAAATCCTTACCCAGTCTTCTCGAAAGCGGCTACTAAAATTAATGGTAAGATTATTACCAAGTATGACCAAAATATCCAACAGCTCTGGATAAATGATGTCATCAATACTTACTGTAACGGTAAAGAATCTGAAGCTAAAGCTATTGCGACATTTAAAGCAGATGTTAAGAGCGCTTATCCTAACTTGACTACCGACTAATTCAGTGGTTCAAATGTTAATCAAAAGAACCGAAGTTAAATTTCGGTTCTTATTTTATGGAGGATGATATGGACAACTCAAAAAAGAAATCACGAAAAAAATTGAAATTTGAGAAGTATAATCGTTATGGTTATTATTTCCTAATTCCATTTTTCATTGGTTTTCTTCTTTTTCAACTTTATCCGATTATTTATACGTTTAGGATTGCCTTTACGAGTATGAATGGTTGGCAAACGCTATCTACGGCGACAAATGTAGGTTTTGGGAATTTTGTGACCTTGCTTACAAAAACTCCTTTGTTTATCACAAGTTTGCAAAATACGATACTTTTGTGGGTGATGAACTTTATTCCGCAGCTTCTTGTAGCTTTGATTTTGGCTGCTTGGTGGACCAATCGAAAATTGGCTTTGAAAGGTTCTAGTTTCTTTAAAACAGTGTTTTATTTGCCTAATATGATTATGGCAGCTTCTGTTGCAGCGCTGTTTATGATTTTATTTTCTTATCCAAATGGACCAGCAAATCAGATGTTAATGAATTTACATTTGATAAGTCATCCTTTTAACTTTTTGCAATCGGCTTGGGGAACACGTGGGATTGTACTGTTCTTGCAGTTTTGGATGTGGTATGGACAGACTTCTATCGTGTTTGTAGCAGCGATTTCTTCGATTGATGAATCTTTGTTTGAGGCGGCTCGGATTGATGGGGCTTCTGATGGACAGATTTATCGTCGAATTACAATGCCTTTGATGCGTCCGATTATCATGTACACTTTTGTCACTTCTTTTGTTGGTGGTTTGCAAGTGTTTGATATTCCTTATTTGTTGACGCAAGGTTCTGGTGGACCTATGAATTCGGTTTATACGTTGGCTATCTTTATTTACAATCAAGCTTTCCAATATCGAAATTATGGGATTGCGGCGGCAGCTTCAATTATTCTATTGTTGATTGCAGCGATTGTGTCTCTCATTATGTTTAGATTCTTTAGAGAAAGAACGACGAGTACAGCTGTTGGAGGTAAAAAATGAAAAATGAGAGTATGAGTAAAGCTTTGCGGACACGCCGAATATTGATTTATATTGTGTTTGTTTTGCTGACAATTATTAGTATTTTGCCATTGGTTATGATGTTTATTAATTCGACACGTTCGGTGGTACAAATCAATACAGGTGTTTCTTTAATTCCTGGGGCGTCGTTGATTCATAATGTTAAAGTACTTTTCCAATATGGATTTAATATGGCACAAGGTGTGGGGAATTCTTTCTTCGTGGCTGCTGGCTCAACGATTATTTCGGTTTATTTTTCAGCGATGGGAGCTTATGCTTTGGTTGCTTATGATTTTAAAGCGAAAAAGTTGGTTTATGGCTTTATCGTGGCGCTCATCATGATACCAAGTCAAGTTTCGATGATTGGTTTTTATGAATTTATGATTCGCTTGAATTTGCTGGATAACTTTTTGCCTTTGATTTTGCCTGGTATGGCGGCTCCTGCAACGGTATTTTTCCTTGTAGAGTATATGTCAACGGTTTACAACAAGGATTATGCGGATTCGGCGCGTCTTGATGGGGCAAGTGAATTGACAATTTTCCATCGGGTGATGTTGCCAATGATGAAACCAGGTCTTGCGACAATGGCAATCTTTAGTTTTGTCTTTTCTTGGAACAATTTCTTGATGCCTTTGATTTTGATTTCTAAACAGAGTATGTACACTTTGCCAATGATTGTGCAGACAATTACAGCGATGGGTGCTGGTGGTCACACAGTTGAGTGGGGAGCTATTTATGTTGGGCTTTCTGTAACGGTGGTACCAATCATTATCGTTTATCTGCTCTTGTCTCGCTTTATTGTTGGTGGCGGTACTGACGGTGGTGTCAAGGGTTAAGAAGGTTCATTATTTGTGAATTGATTTTTAGCAGATATTAGAAAAGAGAAATGATGTCGAAAAAAGAGATTGCTTTGACTTTTGATGATGGGCCTTGGGGGGAAACGACTTCGAGGATTTTGGATGAATTGATTGCGCGTAAGATTCCTGCGACTTTTATGATTTGGGGAGAACACGTCTTGCAATATCCTGAGCTTTTGGAAAAAGCGGCTAAGAGTGGTTTATTTGCTTTTGGGAATCATACTTTTCATCATCTTTCTTTGCTTGATTTGACGGCGGAGGAGATAAAAGAGGAGCTTGAACTTACTGACAGACTTGTCAAAAAATATACAGGGATTGTACCAGCTTTTGTTCGTCCACCTTTTGGAGATGCGGATGCTGAAATTTTGAAAATTATACATCGTCCGATTATTTGCTGGTCGTTGGATACACGTTCTTGGGAACATCATGATGCAACATTGGTTTTGCAAGAGATACAATCTGCGCAGGATGGTGATATTGTACTGATGCACGATTTTCAAGAAGCGGATGCGAATGCTTTGCCTGCAGTACTGGATTTTTTGGAGGCTGAAAATTTTGTGTTTAAGACGGTACCTGATTTGTTAGGTGAGCAACTTGATGATGAAGCTTATATTTATTATTCGCAAAATCGACGAGATAAAGTTGGTTTTGAAAATGAGAAAGGTAAAAAATAATGAAATATGTATTGGGAATAGATCTTGGAACTTCAAGTCTTAAAGGGATTTTGATGACTTCTGATGGAAATGTTGTTCTGACAAAAAGTGCAAGTTACGGGATTGATAATCCAAAGCAGGGATTTTCTGAACAACGTCCAGAAATTTGGACAAATGCGCTCGAAAAAGTTCTGACAGAACTGTCAAAAAATGTAACAGACTTTGGGACAGCACTTGCAGGGATTAGTTTTTCTGGACAGATGCACTCACTTGTGGTTTTGGACGAAAATAATCTGCCAGTTTATCCAGCGATTTTATGGAATGATGTGCGGACAAGCGCGCAGTGTAAAGAAATCATGGATAAAATGGGAAGTCGTTTGCTTGAAATCACAGGAAATATTGCACTTGAAGGATTTACTTTGCCAAAAATTCTCTGGTTGCAAGAAAATGAGCCAGAAGTTTGGACAAAGGTAAAGAAAATCATGCTACCAAAAGATTATTTGGGCTTGTATTTGACGGGAAATGTGCATACAGAGTATTCTGATGCTGCTGGAACATTACTTTTGGATATTGAAAAACATGAATGGTCCAAAGAGATTGCGAAAACCTTTAATGTGTCAATGGAAATCTTACCTGAATTGACAGAATCTGTCGGACAAATTGGTGTGTTGACAGAAGAAGTGAAGGCGAAATTTGGAATTACAACGGAAGTCAAAGTTTTTGCTGGCGGTGCAGACAATGCAGCTGCAGCACTTGGTGTCGGTCTTATCAATGAGGAAGTTGGTTTGATTTCGATGGGAACATCTGGTGTGGTATCAAGTTTTGAACCTAAAATTGCGGATTATAAAGGGAAACTTCATTTCTTTAATCATACGGTGCCGGGCGCTTATTATTCAATGGGAGTGACGTTGGCAGCGGGAAATTCGTTGAATTGGTACAAGGAAACGTTTGGTCATGGTTTGGATTTTGCGGAACTTTTGGCGGATGTTGGCTCGGTGGCTGTGGGGTCTGATGGTTTGCTGTTCACACCTTATATTGTTGGGGAGCGGACACCACATTTTGACTCGAAAATTCGGGGCGCTTTTCTGGGAATTTCGGCTGTTCATGAGCAAAGTCATTTTTCACGGAGCGTATTGGAAGGGATTACATTTTCATTGCGTGACAGCAAGGATATCATGGAGGCAACGAAGGCTAAGAAATTTAAGCGCTTGATTTCTGTTGGTGGAGGGGCGCAAAATCCTGATATTATGCAGATGCAGGCAGATATTTTTGATAGTGAAATGATACGATTGACAGTTGAGCAAGGGCCTGGACTTGGTGCTTGTATGATTGCAGCTTTTGGGTGTGGTTTTTATGAGAATTTAGAAGAATTGACAGCTACTTTCGTTCATTATCAGTCAGAAACTTTCACACCGATTGCTGAAAATGTTGCTAAATATGAAAAGGTCTATCAGATTTGGAAGCAGGCTTATCAAGCAACAGCAGGAATTTCGCACCAGTTGGTTGACTTGAATGACGAGGCATAAAATGACAGGACAGATTGTTGAGAAAGAAATTCCTTTAGTTTCAGGTGGAAAAATACGAGAAATGACTCTATCAAATGGTTATTTGACGCTTGTTGTGCATGATTTTGGTGCACGTTGTCACAAGATTTTTACGCCTGACCGTAACGGTGTTTTTGAAAATATTCTCTTGTCACGCGATGAACCGGATTCTTATGCAGTTGACGGCGGTTATTATGGTTTGATTTGTGGGCCTGTAGCTGGCAGAATTGCTGGTGCAGCTTATGATGATCTCAGATTTGAAGCAAATGAAAATGGAAATTTATTGCATTCTGGGGAGAAATCGTGGGAACGTCAATTTTGGACAATGTGTCCTTTTCAGACAGAAAATTCTGTTGGAGTGACTTTGACACTAGAAGATGAGATTTCCGGATTTCTTGGCCCAATCAAAGCGACTGTGACTTACGAATTGATAAAAAATCAGCTCAAAGTATTTTTGACAGCTTTGTCAAAAAAAGACACAGTGTTCAATCCAGCTTTTCACCCCTATTTTAATCTGTCAGCAGACCATGAAAACACGCTCAATCATCTTTTGACAGTTCCCGCAGACCGTCTGGTCGAAGTTGACTCGGAAAATATTCCCACAGGATTTTTGACAGAACTGTCAAAAAGTTCCTACGACTTGCGAAGGGCGCGGAGTATTTCCGATATTCAAAAACAGCTTCCTGATGGACTTGACAACTGTTTTGTTTATCCAGAAAATTTGACAGAAAAAACCTTGACACTTTATTCGCCAAATTCTGGACGAAAATTAAGCTGTCAAACAGATAGGCAAGCTGTCGTCATCTATACAGCAACGCATCCAGAGCAAAACTCAACCATTGCTGGAAAACGCATGACGCCAAATCGCGGAATTGCTATTGAATTTCAAGAATTACCTGACATGGTACATCATCCAGAATGGGGCAGTATCGCGCTTCCCGCAAATACAGAAAAAACATTTTGTAGCAGTTATACATTTTCAACAGAGTAGTTCAATTTTAGACACATTGCACAAAACAGTGCATTGACAGCTTTAAAAAGTTTTTTGATGAAACTGTCAAAAAAATATTCACTCATAAAGGAGAATTTACCACATGACAAAACTTCAAAATCCAGTTCTTCCAGGTTTTAATGCTGACCCATCTATGATTCGCGTGGGAGATACTTATTACATTGCCAATTCTACATTTGAATGGTTTCCCGGTGTACGATTGCACGCATCAAAAGACCTCGCGCATTGGCAGCAGCTTCCAAGCCCGCTTTCGACAAAAACTTTACTCGATATGAAAGGAAATCCTGCATCAGGAGGTATCTGGGCACCCGACCTTTCCTATGCTGATGGAAAATTCTGGCTAGTCTATACTGATGTAAAAATCGTTGAAGGCGCCTTTAAAGATATGACAAATTATTTGACAGTTTCGTCAAAAATTGAAGGACCATGGTCAGAGCCAATCAAACTCAATGGTGTAGGTTTTGACGCCTCACTTTTTCATGACGAAGACGGCAGAAAATACCTCGTCCAACAAACTTGGGACCATCGTGAATATCATCATCCTTTTGACGGCATCACCCTGACCGAATTTGACACAACAACCATGAAACTTCAACCAAAAACAGCTCGTACAATTTATACAGGTACAGAAGTAAAACTTGTTGAAGGCCCACATCTCTACAAAATTAACGGATATTACTACCTTTTTGCCGCTCAAGGTGGAACCGTCTTTACTCACCAAGAAGTCGTTGCCCGCTCAAAAACACTAGAAGCACTTAGCTTTGAAACAGAGCCGGGCGACCCATTCATCACAAACTTTGATACACCTGACAATTATGTCCAAAAACAAGGACACGGCGCACTCGTAGAAACACCAAGTGGCGAGTGGTATTACGCTTCACTCATGGCACGTCCGTGGAATCATGTCAATGAATCCAGTACAGACCCACGAGGTTGGTCAACTCTAGGACGCGAAACTTCCATCCAAAAAGTAGAATGGGATGAAGCAGGCTGGCCACGTATTGTTGGCGGACACGGAGGAACAACTTTCGTCGATTTACCAAAAGATGCGATTGAAACAACAGCTCCTGCCCACCATTCTCAACACGATGACTTTACAAGCCCAGAACTAGACACCCTCAACTGGAACACCTTGCGCATTCCATTCACAAGCGAAATGGGAACAACAGGCGATGGCAAATTAACCCTTATTGGCAAAGGTTCTCTCGCCAATACACACGATTTGTCCCTCATCGCCAGACGTTGGCAAGCTTTCTATTTTGATGCGACCGTCAAAGTTAAATTTGAACCATTTAGCTATCAGCAAATGGCTGGCATGACAAATTTCTATAACGACCGCCACTGGAGTTTTGCCTTTATCACATGGAATGAAATCAACGGTCATGTCATTGAAATTGGTGAAAACAATCGCGGAAACTACACATCATATCTGAAAGATGATGCGATTAAAATCCCTACAGATACTGAATATGTCTGGTTCCGCACAAAAGCACGTAAAGAAAGTTATAGCTATGAATACAGCTTTGACGGTGAAAATTTCAAAGAAATTCCAGTCACACTTGATGCAGCTATCTTGTCAGATGATTACATCCTGCAAAGTTACGGCGGTTTCTTCACAGGAGCTTTCGTAGGCTTAGCAGCAGTTGACTATTCAGGTTATCAACTCAAAGCAGAATTCAGAGATTTCGACTACAAAGAACTTGGAGATAAATTGCTTCCCGATGGCTCATATAGCTGGCAAGCAAGTGAATCAAGATTTGACTAATAAAAAACACTAACAAATATCCGATAAAAAAATTATTCCCATTGGGAATAGTTTTAAAGAAAATATGAAAGCGCTTTAAAATACGCAACACAATCAGTTAAAAAATTGATGACATTGTCATCCCTATAAATCTAAATGGAGGATTTAATCATGAATAAACCAAAAAAGATATTTTTGGGAACAGCAGTCCTAATGGGAGCTGCCTTAACACTCGCGGGTTGTAGTACAAGTAGCCGTTCAGGTTCCTCGGGCGCTACTAATTCAAAAAATATTACAGTCGGTATTTCAATGCCAGACAAAGCTTTGCAACGCTGGCCTTCAGCTGCTCAGGATTTGAAAAAAGATCTTGAAGCAAAAGGCTACAAAACAGATATTCAATATGCTAATTCTTCAACTTCCACTCAGTCTCAACAAGTCCAAAATATGGCAAATAAAGGCGATAAATATATCGTCATTGCGGCACAAGATGGCACAACTCTTGGCCCAGCAGTAGCAGCAGCGAATAAAAATGGCGCCAAAGTTATCGCTTATGACCGGCTTATCATGAACACGAAAAACGTTGATTACTATGCGACATATAATCTTCAAGGTGTTGGTAAATTGCAAGCACAAGCCATTGTTCAAAAACTAGGTATTGATAAAGGTGCTAAAGGACCATTTAATATTGAACTTCTTGGTGGTTCACCAACAGATAATAATGCACCGCAATTCTTCAAAGGTGCAATGAGTGTCTTAGACTCTTACTTTAAATCTGGTGTTTTAGTTTCTCCATCCAAAAAAGGTGTCGATGATAATTTTCAACAAGTTGCGATTGATTGGACACAAAAAGCAGCTCAAACTGAAATGCAGACACGCTTGAACTCTTTCTACACAGGAGGGAAGAAACTTGATGCTGTCCTAGCTCCAAATGATGCGCAAGCTTTTGGAGTCATTTCAGCACTTAAAGCTTCAGGAATTGACCCATCAAAAGTTGTTATTACAGGTCAAGACTGTGAAACACAAAATATACCATTGATTGTTAAAGGCGAGCAATATATGTCCGTCTATAAATCAGATAAGAAGCTTGCAGACACAGTTACTTCCATCATTTATGACACAGTGAAGGGCAAAACACCAAAAACAGACTCAACATCTTCTAATGGACAAAAAGAAGTTCCAACTGTTCAGTTAACACCTCAAGTTGTGACAAAAGATAATGTAAAATCTGTTCTTGTTGATACAGGCTACATCACAGCTAAAGAAGCTGGATTAAATTAAAAAATCATAAAAAAGCGTGTGTAGTGTGCAGACCTGACTATCTGCACACGCATTCTTTAATTAAAAAAGGAGGCAAGAATGGCTGAAAAGAGCAATCCAGATATTATTCTGGAGATGAAACATATTGTCAAAAAATTTGGTCCAGTCACAGCACTCAAAGATATTACAATGTCTGTCAGGCGCGGAGAAATCTTTTCGATTTGTGGTGAAAACGGAGCTGGAAAATCTACGATGATGAATGTCCTATCAGGTGTTTATCCACATGGCACTTATGAAGGAGATATTGTTTATAACGGAAAAATCTGTGAATTCAAAAACATTCGCGATTCCGAAGAAGAAGGCATCGTCATTATTCACCAAGAGTTAGCACTTGTTCCCTATATGAGCATTTCAGATAATATTTTTCTTGGCAATTCAATCAAAAAAGGGATTGCAATAGATGATGAAGCCCAACGAAAAATGACACGCGATGTATTAGCACAAGTTGGATTAGACGAGGACCCTGAAACATTGATTTCAAGTATAGGTGTTGGTAAACAGCAACTTGTTGAAATTGCGAAAGCACTGACAAAAGATTTGAAGTTGATTATATTGGACGAGCCAACAGCCGCTCTCAATGATGAAGATTCTTTTCATTTACTGGGAATTATTGATAATCTCAGAAAAACAAAAGGAATTACAGCAATCATCATCTCTCATAAACTCAATGAAATAGCAGCTTCAGCAGATTCTGTACAAGTCATTCGTGATGGGACGACAATTTCTCATATTGAAATTACAGAAGAAAAACCGCTTAATGAAGCAGACCTTATTCGTGATATGGTAGGACGACCACTTGATTCGCGCTATCCAGAACACACACCAAAATTAGGTAATGAACTTTTCCGTGTTGAAAAATGGAAAATGCACCATCCGCTTGATACCAATCGTCTTGTCGCAAAAGAAGTCAGTTTCAATGTTCGAGCTGGTGAAATCATTGGCTTTGCAGGTTTAGTAGGCTCAGGACGAACAGAAACCGCAATGTCGATTTTTGGAAAACAGTATGGAAGTAACGCATCAGGGAAAATTTTTCTTGATGGAAAAGAAATTGAGTTTCCAAATGTTCGCTCAGCAGTCGATGCTGGCGTAGCTTATGCAACAGAAGATAGAAAAACTTATGGTTTAAATCTCATTGCTAGCATTCGAGAAAATACTTCACTTGCAAGTCTATTGACCCTCTCAAAGCATGGTGTGATTGATCAAGATGTTGAAATAAAAGTAGCTGAAAAATTTAGAAAGGACTTTCGTACCAAAGCACCAACGATTGAAATGCCAGCTGGCAATCTTTCAGGAGGCAATCAACAAAAAGTAGTTCTATCTAAATGGGTTTCTACAAGCCCTCGTGTCCTCATTTTAGATGAGCCAACTCGCGGAATTGACGTCGGAGCAAAGTTCGATATTTATGAAATTATTGATAAGCTCGCGGATGTTGGTTCAGCAGTTGTCGTTATTTCTTCAGAACTTCCAGAACTTTTAGGAATTTGTGATCGGATTTACACGATGAACGCGGGTATCATCACAGCTTGTCTCGATGCGAAAGCAACCAATCAAGAAGAACTCATGAGATACATGACTTCAACAACACCTATTGCTCCTGAAAATGTCTATGTATAAAGGGAAGTAAACTAAAAAATATAAGAAAGGTACATTTATGTCTCAATCTCAAAAACAAACAGCTCCTAAGCCAGATGCTGCGACTACTTCAAATAATTCTCAGTCACTTAAAGATTATCTTGTTGCTAATGCGCGTCAATATGGTATTTATCTGGCTTTAGTAGTCATCGTTCTCCTCTTTCAATTTTTAACTGGAGGTGCTTTATTAAAACCCAATAACTTTGTAGCTTTGTTCCAACAAAATGCTTATGTTATGATTTTAGCGGTAGGTATGCTCATCGTCATCATCGGAACGCATATTGACTTATCTGTTGGCTCAGTTGTTGCTTTTATAGGTGGTATTGGTGCCTATGTCATGCAAAGTTGGCATCTTAACTGGATTTTATCAATCATTGTTATGCTTGCTATTGGTTTGCTTGTTGGTCTTTGGCAAGGATTCTGGGTCGCTTATATTGGAGTTCCAGCCTTTGTCACAACACTTGGAGGAATGTTGATTTTCCGTGGATTGGCTACGCATATTGCAGGTCAGTCTATTCCGGTCAATCCTAATAGTCCCTTTGTTGCGATTTCTTCAAATTATCTGCCAAATATTTTAGGCTTTTGGGGACCATTTGATGGACTCTCAATTGTCATTGGACTCCTTGCTATTGTTGCATTTGTATTTTTACAAATTCGCAAACAACGGCACAATCTTCGTGAAGGATTACAAACTGATTCATCTGCTTGGATGCTTATTAAATTGATTATTGGTGTGCTTGTTATTGGCTATGCAACGTATTTGTTTGCATCATCAGGAAATGCGCAAGTAGGCGGAATTCCAATTATCTTAGTTGTTATCGCTGTTGTTGTCGGTGCTTATATGTTTGTACTAAACCGTATGGTTTTGGGACGCGAAATTTATGCAGTCGGTGGAAATCGGAAAGCAGCTATTTTATCAGGAATTAATTCAAAAGCTGTTGACATGAAAATTTTCCTAAATATGGGATTACTTGCAGGGATTGCAGGAATTGTTGATTTGTCTCGTTTTGCATCGGCTTCTGCGCAGGCGGGTACTGGTTATGAGCTAGATGCGATTGCTGCTTGTTTCATTGGCGGTGCAGCTGTTGCAGGAGGTGTCGGAAAAATTCCAGGAGCACTTGTTGGTGCATTGATTATGGGCGTATTGAATATGGGACTCTCAATTTTAGGAGTTAGTTCTGATATCGTTTCTATCATCAAAGGGCTTGTTGTCATCGTTGCGGTTGCTTATGATTTGATTTCAAAACGTCGCAAGGCTTAATGAATAAAGAGAGCTATCTGTACGGTAGCTCTTGATTTGATTCGGAAAAATTAAATTATAATATATTGTGAAAAAGACAACATTTCCTACTGATTTTAAGAAGAAAAGATAGTACAAAATAATTTTTTATATTATAATGAATACATAATAAATAGCTTTTCAAACTAAAGGAGAGAGCAGTGGTAGATTACAATTCAGCAGAGTATTTAGAAACTCTTGACAAATGGTGGCGAGCAGCGACATACATGGGAGCAGGGATGATTTTTCTCAAATCAAATCCGCTCTTTACAGTTACAAAAACACCACTTACATCAGACGACATCAAAGCAAATCCAATCGGACATTGGGGAACAGTATCAGGTCAAACATTCCTCTATGCTCATGCCAATCGTCTGATTAACAAGTACAATCTCAATATGTTTTATCTTGGTGGCCCAGGTCACGGCGGACAAGCAATGGTTGTTCCAGCTTATTTAGATGGTACTTACACAGAAGATTATCCAGAAATCACACAAGACCTTGAAGGAATGACGCGACTTTACAAACGTTTTAGTTTTCCTGGTGGCATTGGATCACACATGACAGCGCAAACTCCAGGTTCACTTCATGAAGGTGGAGAGCTTGGTTATACACTTTCTCATGCGACAGGTGCTGTCCTTGACCAACCGGAACAAATTGCTTTTGCTGTCGTGGGCGATGGTGAATCAGAAACAGGCCCATTGATGACAGGTTGGCATATGAATAAATTCATCAATCCCAAAACGGACGGTGCAGTTTTACCAATCTTGGATTTGAATGGCTTCAAAATCTCTAATCCAACATTATTTGCTCGTACTTCTGATGTAGATATTCGTAAATTCTTTGAAGGATTAGGATATTCTCCTCGTTTTATTGAAAATGAAGATATTCATGATTATGCTCGTTATCATCAGATTGCATCTGAAACTTTTGATAAAGCTATCGAAGATATCCAGCAAATCCAGACAGATGCGCGTGAACACGATCGTTATCAAAACGGAGAAGTGCCAGCTTGGCCAGTCATCATTGCCAGATTACCAAAAGGTTGGGGCGGTCCACGTTTCAACGATTGGTCAGGGCCTAAGTTTGATGGGAAGGGAATGCCGATTGAGCATAGTTTTCGTGCGCATCAAGTACCATTACCATTATCCTCAAAAAATCTGCAAACTCTTCCCGAATTTATCGACTGGATGAATTCTTATAAACCTGAAGAATTGTTCAATGCAGATGGAACAATCAAAGAAGAAATCAAAGCTTTCTCGCCAAAAGGAACAAAGCGCATGGCAGCCAATCCAGTTGCCAATGGAGGTATTGATGGTTCCAATCTCACATTGCCAGATTGGAAAAACTACATCAATCCTATAACTGCAGAAAATCGTGGGCAACTTTTACCAGATACCAATGAAAATATGGATATGAATATCTTGTCGCGCTATTTCGCGGAAATCGTTCGATTAAATCCAACACGTTTTCGTCTTTTTGGCCCTGATGAAACGATGTCCAATCGCCTCTGGGAACTTTTCAAAGTCACGAAACGCCAATTTATGCAGACGATTAAAAATCCAAATGATGAATTTTTAGCTCCTGAAGGACGCATTATTGATTCACAACTTTCTGAACACCAAGCAGAAGGTTGGTTAGAAGGCTACACATTGACAGGACGTACAGGTGTCTTTGTTTCTTATGAATCTTTCTTGCGCGTGGTTGACTCAATGCTGACACAGCATTTCAAATGGATTCGCCAAGCTTCTGCTCAAAAATGGCGCAATGATTATCCATCATTGAACTTGATTTCGACTTCAACAGTTTTCCAACAAGACCACAATGGTTATACGCATCAAGACCCAGGATTACTCACACATTTATCTGAGAAAAAATCAGACTTTATCCGTCAATATCTCCCTGCAGATGCAAATACCTTACTTGCCGTCTTTAATCGTGCTTTCCAAGATCGGAGTAAAATCAATCACATTGTCGCTTCTAAACAGCCACGACAACAATGGTTTACAGTAGAAGAAGCGCAGACATTGGCAACAGACGGTTTGGCAACGATTGATTGGGCTTCCACAGCCAAAGAAGATGAAAAAGTAGATTTAATTTTTGCTTCAGCAGGTTCTGAACCAACGATTGAAACTTTGGCAGCTTTGGACTTGGTCAATGATGCTTTCCCAGAAGTGAAATTCCGTTATGTCAATGTTGTTGAACTTGGACGCTTGCAAAAGAAAACGGGCGCACTCAATCAAGAACGTGAATTATCTGATGAAGCATTCACAAGATACTTTGGAGAGTCTGGGACACCCGTTATCTTTGGGTTCCACGGCTATGAAAACCTCCTTGAAGCAATCTTCTATGAGCGTCAACATCTCGGACTTCATGCACATGGTTATCGTGAGGACGGTGATATCACTACAACTTATGATATGCGTGTTTATTCTGAAATGGATCGTTTCCATCAAGCGATTGATGCGATAAAGATTTTGCACGATAGAAGAAGTGTAAATGAAGCAAAAGCAGTCGCCTTTATTGAAACAATGGAGCGTATTATTGCAAAACACTTTGAAGTAACACGTAATGAAGGTGTAGATATCTCAGAATTTACAGACTGGAAATGGTCAGCTTTGAAGAAATAACTTATGAAAAATAGAATTTCATTGTGAAATTCTATTTTTTATTATCTGATGAGAAGTGTTCGTATTTCTAAATATATTTTGTGATAAGCAAAGCAATAAATGGTATAATATGTATGTGAAAAGTTTCATATTTATTATACTGAAAGGACTGTGATAGAACATGGCAGAAAATCGTAAAAAAGTTATCCTCGTTGGAGATGGAGCAGTAGGTTCTTCATATGCTTTTGCTCTTGTCAATCAAGGCATTGCACAAGAACTGGGGATTGTTGATATATTTAAAGATAAAACTCAAGGAGACGCAGAAGATTTAAGTTCTGCTTTAGCATTTACAGCACCTAAGAAGATTTATGCTGCTGATTATTCGGACGCGACAGATGCTGATTTGGTCGTTTTGACTTCTGGCGCACCACAAAAACCGGGAGAAACACGACTTGACCTTGTTGAGAAAAATTTGCGTATCACAAAAGATGTGGTAACGAAGATTGTGGATTCAGGTTTTCAAGGACTTTTCCTTGTTGCCGCTAATCCCGTTGATATTTTGACTTATGCCACTTGGAAATTTTCTGGTTTTCCTAAAAATCGTGTGATTGGTTCAGGGACTTCTCTTGATACAGCACGTTTCCGTCAGGCTTTGGGAGAAAAAGTGGGAGTTGATGCACGTTCCATTCATGCTTATATCATGGGGGAACATGGAGATTCTGAATTTGCTGTTTGGTCGCACGCAAATGTCGCAGGTGTGAAATTGGAACAATGGTTTCAAGAACATAAATTTCTTAATGAAGAAGAAATTGTTGGATTGTTTGAATCTGTTCGTGATGCAGCTTATTCGATTATTGAGAAAAAAGGAGCAACATTTTATGGTGTTGCAGTAGCTCTTGCACGGATTACCAAGGCAATCTTAGATGATGAAAATTCAGTTTTACCTGTTTCTGTTTTTCAGGAAGGTGAATACGGGATTGAAGGAGTTTATCTTGGTCAACCAGCTGTGATTGGAGCTGAGGGCGTTCTCAATCCTATCCATATCCCATTGAATGATGCAGAAATGCAGAAAATGCAAGCTTCTGGTAAACAGTTAAAAGAGATTATCGAGCAAGTCTTTGCCAAAGATGAATTTGCTTCTGCTGTTAAAAATTAAAAAAATAAGTCTTGTATTTACAAGACTTATTTTGCTAAAGAAATACGTTGAAAGACGTATTTTTATTTTGATTTGATGTAGTTTGTTCCGTCAGCTTTTGGTGCGACAGCTTTTCCAAGGAAAAGAGCGAGAACTACGATGGTAACAAGATATGGTGCCATTTGAAGAAATGGAGCAGGAATATCTCGTACACCAGGAATTTGTCCGCCAACAACAGCGAGTGATGTTGAAAGTCCAAAGAGAAGTGAGGCGAGCATTGCTCCGATTGGGTTCCATTTACCAAAAATCATGGCTGCTAAACTGATGAAACCTTGCCCAACGATAGTTGATACTGAGAAATTTCCTGAAATGGCCTGAGCATAAATCGCACCACCGATACCGCCAAGGACACCAGAAAGTAAAACACCAATCCAACGATAAAGATAAACATTGATACCAAGAGTATCTGCGGCTTGAGGATTTTCACCAACTGAACGCAGACGCAAACCAAATCGTGTTTTAAAGAGGACAAACCAAGCGATGAAGGCAACTAAAATAGCAAGGAAACCGGTCAATGATGTTTGAGCAAAGAAGATTTTACCAATAACAGGAATTTTTGATAGAACTGGAAAATTCCAATAGCCAATCTGTTGGTTGATGTTAATCTGTCCTTGATTGTAAATGACTTGCAAGAGGAATACACCAAGTGCTGGTGCCATAAGGTTTAAGACGGTACCAGAAACGATATGGTCCGCACGAAGATTGACCGTTGCGACAGCGTGAAGTGAGGAGAAGATTGCTCCAACTAGAGCGCCAAAGAGAATGGCAATCCAAGGTGTTAAACCACCGAAAATATGAGCGGTTGTGAGGTTGAAAACAACGGAACTGAATGCTCCCATTGTCATGATGCCTTCAAGTCCGACGTTGACGATACCGCCACGTTCAGAGAAAACACCACCGATACTTGTGAAAATAAAGGGAGTTGAGTAAATCAGCATATTTGCAACAATGATTTGTAAAGTATTGACAAGATTCATTAGAATTTTTCTCCTTTCGCTTTTTTCTCTTTGACAGTTGGTAAGACTTTTTCAATGACAAACTTAATTGCAATGAAGAAGATGATAGCGGCTGTGACGACTTGTACAATCTGTGGTGGAATATTATCAACATTACTCATATTTCCAGCACCAGTTTGTAAAAGTGAGAAGAGGAGAGAGGCAAAGAGGATGCCGACTGGGCTATTTTCACCAAGTAGGGCAACTGCCATACCGTTAAATCCAATATCTAGTGAGGCTGACTGTGTGACGAAATTTTGCATATATCCAAAACCATAAACGACACCACCAAGTCCTGCGAGCGCACCAGCGACAACCATTGACATGACAATCGTACGTTTTGCAGAGATACCAGCGTATTCTGAAGCATAAGGATTAAGTCCGACAGATTTTATTTCAAATCCTAGAGTTGTTTTTGAGAAGATAATTGCCATGACGACAAGAGCAATCAGGGCGATGAAGATACCGATATTGAGGGTTGATTGGTTGGTTAAGTTGGAGAGCCAATCTGCACGAAAACTGGCATTTGCTCCGACAGGATTTGTTTGGTCGGTTGTATTGTTCATCAAAATCTTGTGGCTAAACATATCGTGAATCATGTAAGTCGAGAAGAAGAGGATGACATAGTTGAGCATGATTGTCGTGATGACTTCGGACGTTCCAAGAATGGCTCGAAGAATACCGGGAATTGCGCCCATGATGGCTCCGAAAAGCATTCCGATGATAACGACAAGTGGAATCATTATGAGTCGTGGAATATCAGGATTGGATAGGGCGAACCACATGGAGAAAATCCAACCAGCAAGTGCTTGACCAGACATTCCAATATTGAAAAGTCCAGCTTTCATTGCTACGGCAAAAGCAAGTGCTTCGAGTATCAATGGTCCCATTGTTTGAATGGTTTCACCTACTGCACGAGCATTTCCGAAGGCACCGATAAATAGGTCTTCATAGCCCCATATTGGATTGTATCCAAAAATTAACATGACAATCGCGCCAAGTAGAAAGCCTGCAACAACGGCTATGACTGGTACGAGCATCTTTTTTATTGTACTATTCATTTATTTTTCCTCCGACCATGAGAATTCCGAGTTCTTGTTTGTTTGTTGTTTCAGGACTGACTTCACCTTGGATTTTTCCGTCATGAATAACAAGAATGCGGTCGGAAACATTGAGAATTTCGTCTAATTCAAAAGAAACGACAAGAACAGCTTTACCTTCGTCGCGCGCTTGAATCAGGCGTTTATGGATATATTCGATAGCGCCGACGTCAAGTCCACGTGTCGGTTGACTGACAATCAATAAATCTGGATTGCGGTCAATTTCACGGGCGATAATTGCTTTTTGCTGGTTACCACCTGAAAGTGAAGCGGCTGAGACGAGTTCGCCTGCACCACGGACGTCAAATTCTTCCATGAGTTCACGTGCGTGACTGTTGATTTTATTGTAATCTAGGAAACCGTATTTGCTAAGTGGCGCTTTGTAGTAAGTTTGGAGGGCAATATTTTCGGCGACAGTCATTTGCAAGACGAGCCCATCACGTTGGCGGTCTTCTGGGACGTGAGCAACGGATTGTTCGGTGATTTTTCTTGGACGTTGATTGGTAATGACTTTACCTTTGAGAGTAATCTTGCCGGATTCTACTTTTTGCAGTCCAGTAATAGCGCGAACGAGTTCGGTTTGTCCATTGCCATCAATCCCTGCAATACCAACGATTTCTCCTGCGTGAACTTGTAGAGAAAGTCCTTTAATTGCATAAGCACCGCGATTTTCTTTGACTATGATATTTTCTACATCAAGGACGACTTCTTTGGGTTGGGCAGCTTCTTTTGGTGTGGTAAAGGATACGGCATGTCCAACCATCATTTCGGCGAGTTCTTGGTTCGTCTTGTCACCGAGTTCGACGGTTTCGATTGAAACGCCTCGGCGGATGACGGTGATACGGTCAGCAACGGCGCGGATTTCATCTAATTTATGGGTGATAAGAATGATTGACTTGCCTTCTTTTACAAGATTACGCATGATTTGCATGAGTTCGGTGATTTCAGCGGGTGTTAAAACGGCGGTCGGTTCGTCAAAAATTAGAATATCTGCTCCACGGTAGAGCGTTTTGAGGATTTCGACACGTTGTTGCTGTCCGACTGAGATATCTTGAATGTAAGCGTCAGGCTCAACTGCGAGTCCGTAACGTTCGGAAAGTTCAAGTATTTTTTGTTTGGCAGTTTTGAGGTCGAGGCTGATGCCTTTTGTGATTTCTGTGCCGAGAATGATATTTTCTGCGACAGTGAAAGCATCAACGAGCATAAAGTGCTGGTGAACCATTCCGATGCCAAGAGAAGCGGCTTTTGAAGGAGAATCTATTTTTTCAAGTTTTCCATTTACGTGGACTTCGCCTTCGGTTGGTTCTAGCAGTCCTGAGAGGATATTCATCAGGGTTGATTTTCCTGCTCCATTTTCTCCTAATAAGGCGTGAATTTCGCCTTTGTGTAACTCAAGGTTAATTTTGTCGTTGGCTACAAAGTCGCCAAATCGCTTGGTTACATCAATCATTTCAATTACATTTTCGTTCGCCATAGAGGCTCCTTCTAAAAAATAATTACAGCTTATTATATCAAATTTGTTGAGTTTGTGAAAGTGCTTAATTACTTAAAATATCAATGTCAATATCGACGGTTATTTCTAGTTGTTTGTAGTTTTTCAGGCGTTCAAGACTATCTGGCTTGATTTTCCAATAGTGCGGTGTCATGAGTAAAAGATGCTGGATGTCGGCACTATTGTTAATTGTTGTTTTGTAGGTTAATGGTGCTTTTTGGATGCTGAAAGTTTTGAATTTTTCATTGTCAATGGCTTGGGCTGATTTTTCGTGAATTTCTGGATAGATGATTTCCTTGAGTTCAGTCAGATGATGCTTGCCTGCACGGACGATGATGATTTTTCCATTTTCCTGTAAAATGCGGGAAAATTCGCTGATGTGATATTCGGCAAACATGGATAAAATGGTTTTGACAGACTTGTCAAAAAATGGGAGCTGAGCAAAATTGGCAACGAGCCAGTGAATGTTTGCATTGCGTTTGGCTGCCATTTTGATACCGACTTTGGAAATATCCATACCGTAAAAATCTACGTTGGACATTTTTGACAGTTCTGTCAGTTGCTGAAAACGGGATAAATAATAGCCTTCACCACAGCCGACGTCAACGATATTATTTTTGACAGAACTGTCAAAAATGACTGTCAGCAGTTGGTTAATGTGGTCTGACAGTGGTTCGTAGTAGCCAGCGTTCAAAAATTGCTGACGAGCGCGCATCATTTCCTTTGCGTCTCCAGCAGTTTTTTTCGCATTTAAAATCAGATTGAGATAGCCTTCGCGGGCGAGGTCAAATGTGTGATGGTCGACACATTCATAATGTCTGTCTTGCTTTGTTAATTGACTCGCGCAGACAGGACATTTTAGGATTTCTGGGAACATTTTTTCTCCATATTTTTGACAAAATTTTTTGACAGTATTATCGTAGATGTGAGTTTATATCCTGTCAAAAAAATTTATAGCTTTCTTGCCTTTATGACAGCTTCGTCAGGCGTGACACGAATGGTTTTTTCGCGGTCATAAGTGACAAAACCGGGCGCTGTTCCAGTTGGTTTGTGCAATTTTTTTGCTTCCAGTACATCGACTTGCACGAGGTTAGAATAGCGCGCTTTTGAGAAATAAGCCGCCAGTTCGCCCGCAAAGGTAATCGTTTCATCAGACGGCTCAGGATTGTGCGTAATCAGTACGTGGGAGCCGGGAATATCCTTGACGTGGAACCACAAATCGCCCTTGCGACTGAGTTTGAAGCTGACTTGCTCATTTTGCAAATTATTTTTACCAACAAGAATAATCGTGCCATCAGGCGCCTGATATTTTTCTGGTGGCAACATTTTTTGCTTTTTATTGCGATATTTTTGCTTGATATAACCTGTCTGAATCAGCTCCTCACGAATATCGGCAACCTCGGCTACATCAGCATTTTCAAGGTTTGTCTCAACAGATTCCAGATAGGCAATCGTCTGTTTCGTGTTCTCGATTTGCTCGCCCAAAAACTTGACTGCCTGTTTCAATTTTTGATAACGATGGAAATAACGTTGCGCATTTTGTGCGGGCGATAAAGCAAGATTTAGAGCAATTTCCAGCGGTTCATTCGTGTAATAATTGTCCAGTGTCACAGTTGATTTGTCATTTGGGACTTGCGCGAGAAAAGTGTTCAGCAATTCGCCTTTTTGACGGAAAATCTCAGCATTGTCAGTCGCCGCAAGTTCACGTTCTTGCTTTTTGAGCTTGTCGCGATTTTTCTTCAATTCGTTTTGTACCTTGTGAATGACAGCAGAAGCAACCTGTTTGACCCGGTCACGCTCCGCTTTATCCGCATAATAGCTGTCCAAAAGCTCTGACAGACTGTCAAATTTTTTGACAAAACTGTCAAAAAGTTGGATGCTTGAAAAACTATCATTGTCATAAATTGACGGCACAACAGTAGAAATTTTTTCCTTAAATTCAGGCACAGTCAAGTTTGACAGCGCATTTTTTGAATCTCGTCCAATTCCCTGAAAAACTTTTTGCAAATTTCCTGTCTGAAGTGCCTCAAAAATCTTCTCATCCGAGCTGTCAAAAGGATTTACCCCCGACATTGGTGGCGCAATATAAGTCGAACCCGGCAAAATCGTCCGATACTGATTTTGCGAAAAACCAACGTGTTTGATACTTTCGATAATCCGCTCAGAAGTCTTATCCAGCAGGATAATATTACTGTGCTTGCCCATGATTTCCGCGACCAGCGCAATCGACAAACTATCACCAATCTCATCTTTACTAGAAATATGAAAACAAATCTGCCGGTCATTTCCAATCTGCTCAATCTTTTCAATCAGCGCCCCAGCCAAATATTTTCGTAAAATCATCACAAAATTATTCGGATTTTGCGGATTTTGAAAATCAGTCTGAGTCAGCTGAACCCGTCCAAAAACTGGATGCGCAGACAATAAAAGTTTGTAAGATTTTCTCTCTGAACGAATGGTCAAAACCAATTCCTGTTCAAAAGGCTGAGCCACTTTTTGAATACGTCCGCCCGTCAAAATACTTACCAATTCCGCAGTCATATGATGTAAAAAAATCCCGTCAAAGGACATATTAAGCCTCTTTCATAAACTTATATTTTTTGACAACTCTGTCAAAAGTCACTAAATTCAATTTTACCACAAAATGTCCAAGTTTTCCCGTCTGTCAGGCGCTAATCTCAGATTTTTTAGATAAAAAATTTTTTTGACAATCCTGTCAAAAAATTCATCACGCAATTTTAAGCAAATTATGACATAAAAATGGTAGAATGGGTACAAGAATAAAGTTTATCAGAAAATAAAATTGACAGGAACAATGAATGAAAAAAACAGTCACCATTTTTCAACAAATTTTGCGGATTATTATGCTTATCGTGGCACTAGCCATGCTGGGAAGTGCCATTTTCCTGACAGGCGTTCATATGGCAAATAAAAACCTAGAAAAAACGCCAGTCCAAGCCAAAATAGTTTATGGCGATGATTTACGCTCATTTCACGAAGCTCGCTACACATTTGACGGAAAAAAACACCAAGTACGTCCCCTAGATGCCTATTTTCATAAATTAGGAAATGAAGGCGAGACAATCACAGTTTATGTTGCTAATAAATATCCAGAGCGCGTTTTTATCACTCCAAAAGGGAACGAACTCATCCAAACAGCCGCATTTATGGGAGGTTGGAGCTTATTGCTCCTTATTATTCTCCTAGGCGAGCGCCAACTTCTCAACCGCATGAAACGAATAGAAGAAGAATAAAAACTCATTTCTTATGAAATGGGCTTTTTTATTTTCTTCAAATCATAGAAAAATAATTCAAAATAACTACAAAAAGTTACTAAATAATACAATAGAGAAACAAAATAATCTCTCGTGAATAAAAATAACAATTATTTTATTATTTTTCTTGACGAACAAATAATAAAATGTTAATATTTAATTGTAATCAGGATAAGAAAGCGTTAAACGAAATTTGTCAGCAATAATTCAGATAATTTCGAGCAAATAACTTATCAAGAATACAGATAACCTATTTTTATCAACAAAAATCATAAGGAGAAAACCATTATGGCACAGATTTCAGTAACCCCTGAGGAACTAAAATCCCAATCACAAGTCTATCTACAGGCTAAAGAAGAAATCGAACAAGCGATTCAAAAAGTAAATTCAATGAATAACACAATCGCTGAAGAATGGAAAGGTCAAGCCTTCCAAGCATACTTGGAACAATATAACCAACTCCATCAAAACGTTGTTCAATTTGAAAACCTTCTCGAAAGCATTAACCAACAATTGAATAAATATGCAGATACTGTTGCAGAACGGGATCAACAAGATGCTCAAAGCTTCGGCTTCTAATTCAATTCAAGAGGACGCTACTTTGTTGTAGCGTCTTTTTATTAAAAAATCGAAAAATATGAAAAAAACACACATAATCCTTCTTGCACTTTGTTGCAGTTTCATCTTTTTGATAAGCATAAAAAGCAAAGCAGATGACAATGGAAGCCTCCAACTCAACAGCAATGTTGTCACCAATTCCAACGGTGGAGTAGGAACAGGAAGCGAATTTCCCATCCGTAACGCACTTTTTACAACTGCTATGAACCAAAAAGTTAAAGCACAAATGCAAGATAAAATCCCCGAACAGCAAAAAGCTCTCAATTTTTCAAAACAAACGGTAAATTCACTTTATAATACCGATACTTCAAAAATTACAAAAGCACTTTTTGTTGATTATAAACCACAAGTCATTGCGTCCAGCACAAATGAGAATAACACGCAAAAAACACTATGGTACTGGCTTCTTTTAATTATCGCCATTCCTTTAGTGTTTTTAGCGGTTTTCTTAGGACGAAAAAATGCAAAGAGGAGTTTAAGAAAGAAAAGATGAGTACACAGATTGACATTAGCCTTGAATTCAAAGAACAACAGCTAGATTTTCGAGTGCCTACAGAAGTCACAATGGGACGTCTCGTTGAACTAATGCACGAAACGCTAAAAAATGCTAGATTGCCAGAAGATTGGACACTCAAACTCAAAGACAAAGACATTCTCGTAGATGAGACAGACCTCATCAAAGATTTACCCATAGGAAATGGCGATGTATTTTGCATCATTCCATTACAAGAAAAACAGGAGCATAACAATGAAAGTATCTGATGGAACAACCACATTAACTCTCGAAAGAAATAAAATAAACTTTCAAGTAAATCTTTTAAGTACACAATTCAAAAAAGTTGCACTTCCTGAATTACCTGAAAACGTCACAGCCAAAGAAGAAGATGAAAACTGGATTCTTTCCTACTCAGTTCCAGAAAATGCAAAAAGTTTAGCCACAACGATTCAAAAAACAAAATCACGACTTGATAAGTTACAGCTTGCTCAAAAACTGGCAAGTCTCTCAAATTTAGCTAACCAATATAGCATTCCTTTCCTTCATCCCGAAAATATTTTCCTCGAAGGCGAGCATCTTTTTGTCGTTCATTTTGGTTTGCGCGATTTAGTAGCACCTTTTTCACTTAACTCAGAAGAATTTTTAAATTCATATAAAGCACTTATCTTTAACATTTTTACCCCGAAAAATTCCTTTGAAACACTCGTTTCTGGAACAAATACGACAAATGATAAATTTACCCAAGCAATTAACCAATTTGAAAGTATCCCAGAAATTATTGCATTTATCAACCAAGAAACGCAAAAAGAAACAACAAAAGTCAATCAAAAAGTAACTTCCGTTTCTAAAGGACGTTATCGATTTTTCAAATACTTCGGTATCTTAGCGATTGTACTTGCCCTAGTTTTAGGCTGGTTTACCTATTCATTTTATAGTAATAGCCACAAACAAAATGCGATTATCACCGCACAAACTGATTTCTTAACCAATAACTATGCTCAAACTCAAACAGATTTACAAAAATATTCCACAAGTTCACTTCCAAAATCCGCGCGCTACATTTTAGCAGTAAGTTCTGTCAATCTATCAGATTTAACCATGACACAAAAACAATCCATTTTAAACAACGTTTCAACAAAATCTGACAATAATACCTTAAATTATTGGGTAAATACAGGGCGTGGAAACTTTAATGAAGCATTAAACCTTGCCCAAAATCTAGGAGACAACCAGTTGACGCTTCTTGCATATACCAATCTCTACGAAACAACCAAACTCAATACAACGATGAATGGTGCCAAAAAACAACAACTCTTAGACAAATACAACAAAAAAATTCAAGAGTTATCCAAGAAATTAGAGAAGTAGGAGAAAGTTATGGCTGATATAGGATTTGAAATTATAGAAAAAGCAAAAGAACAGCAACTTTTTCTTGACAATCGTTTAGATGCAAGTGATACCTACTTTGTCATCTATATTTTAGGAGAAGCTCTCCATACAATTACCCTTTCAGAACATCGTGCGACTTTAACTTATCAAGGCATTCCTTTTAGTGCCTTTAATGACACACTGTGGATTGGTGGAAATCCCACAGCACTTGGCTATTCTGAAATAGCAGATACAGATTTAAAAATCTTTGTCATTTCCCCAGAAACTGCGAAAACCATGTCTTTTATCATCAATGAAGACGACTATTTTGTTATTGACTCAAGCGATATCGCAAGCATTATAAGCAAAGGAGATGGACAAGTTGTTATTCACAAAGACGGCTTTAGTTTAGAGGCAAAAGAAGATTTTCTGTATTTTAATGACAGCCCTATTAAAGGACATCATTATGTTCAAGGCATCAAAACAGGCTATCAGATTTTAACACCTTACTTTTTACTTGAAAAACGGCGGGAACAATGGAAAATTACTACCTTTACCAATGACCTTATGTTTGAAAAAGGACATTTCCTAAAACAAGCTCCAGAAGTAGAATTTCCAGAAGATTTTCCTAAATATAGAAGAAGCCCACGCCTTCACTTAGAACCACCCGAAGATAAATTTAAGATTGAAAAGATTGAAGCAACTCCAAAAGCAAGCAAAAATGGAATTTTTAAAGCCATTTTGCCGCCAATTGGAATGCTTGCAGTCACAGGACTCACAAGCGTGCTTTCTGGTAGAAATCCATTGATGATGCTAGGAATGGGCTTCATGAGCATTATCACAGCAGCCTTCACTGTTTCTCAGTACATAAGTGAGAAAAAAGAAAGAAAAATCGAAGACGAAGCACGCAAAGAAAATTACGATAGCTATTTGATTAACATTAGTGCGGATATTGCCGAAAAATACAAAGAAGAAACAAAAGTTTTAAACTTTAGAAATCCTTCTCCACAAGCGCTCTCTGACATGCTTGAAACCTACAATTCACGCATTTATGAGCGCATGGCAAACAACAAAGATTTCCTAGAAGTTTCTCTAGGAACAGGAAAACAAGCTTCACATCTTTCCGTAGAATCAGATGTTAATACACGAGATACAGATGAAACCACCCAACGAGTTAAAAAGTTAATAGAACTCTATTCAACTCAAAGAGATGTACCAACAACGCTTAACTTGACAAATCAAACATTAGGATTCGTCGGTACTTATCCTGTACTCAAAACAGCCGTTGCAAATCTTTTACTCCAACTCGCATTCTTTCACTCTTACCGCGATGTTAATTTCATTAGCCTTGTACCTGAAAAAGGCTACCGTAAAGACTGGGCAAGCTTCCGCGTTTTACCTCATTTCAAACTCCAAGAGTTAGGACTTAGAGGACTGATTCATGATGCAAAAACAAGAGATATTGTTTTAAGTAGTTTCTATCAACTCTTGAATAAACGCAAACAAGTATTACAAGAATCAGGCAAAGAAAAACCACAATTTAGTCCACATTATATTTTCACAATCTTTGATGACACTTATCTTGCAGGGCACGGAATTAACGAATTTCTCGCAGAAGATATGAGTGAATTAGGTGTCACCGTCATCTGGGCAAAAGAAGACCAAAAACTCCTTCCAGAAACAGTTACCGCACTTGTAGAATACAAAAATCAAAGTGCAGGTGAAATCATCAATGACAATAAAGTTTATGTTGTGAAATCCTTTGAACCTTACGACGCACTTCCAAACCTTGAAAAAAGCTTGCGCCAACTTTCAAACCTAGAACACGTCGAAGTTGAAAAAAATGCAATTCCTGAAAGTCTCTCTTTATTAGAACAATACGAAGTTAAAACCATAGAAGACTTAAAAATCCAAGAACGCTGGGCAGAAGCAGAGCCAAATAAATCTATCAAATCCCTTATTGGCTGGCGTGGAAAATCAGAATATATGTATTGGGACTTGCACGAACGTGTCCATGGGCCTCACGCATTGGTAGGAGGAACTACTGGTTCTGGTAAATCTGAATTCTTGACCACCTACTTGATTGGCTTAGCAATTAACTTCTCACCAGAAGATATTGGTATGTTGATTATCGACTGGAAAGGTGGAGGAATTGCCAATACACTTGCAGGACTTCCTCATTTTATGGGTTCAATTACCAACTTAGACGGCGCAGGAACAGCGCGTGCCTTAGCCTCTATCAAGGCAGAACTTGATAAACGCATGAAAGAATTTGCCAAATACGGTGTTAATAATATCAATGGCTATATGAGTCTTTATAAGAAAAGACATGAAAAGAAGCCTGATGTTGTTTATCCAGAACAACCCATTCCACATCTTATCTTAGTCAGTGACGAATTTGCTGAATTAAAATCAAATGTTCCAGAATTCCTAGACGAACTGACATCTGTTGCACGTATCGGACGTTCACTTGGTGTTCACTTAATCCTTGCCACACAAAAACCATCTGGAGTTGTTAATGACCAAATCGAAGCCAACTCAACCAGTAAAATCGCCCTTAAAATGGCAAGTGAACAGGATTCTAACGAACTTCTAAAAACACACGATGCTGCCCACATTACTCAACCTGGACGAGGTTACCTCAAAGTCGGACAAAACGAAGTTTATGAACTCTTCCAATCTGGCTATGCAGGTGTTCCTTACGACCCTGAGGCAATACAAAAAGAAACAGTAGATGAGCGTATCCACAGCATCACAGAATTAGGACAGATAGAAATTGCTTATGACCCAGGAGAAGATGTCGTCCAAGGACATGACACAAGTGATTTACCAACACAGTTAGAAGCAGTTATCGAAGGCATCAAAAAAACGTTCAAAGACTCAGCTCTAACATTACCAGCAAAACCATGGCTACCAAATCTCGGGACAAGCATAGAAACTCCTAAAGTTAAACAAGCTAAAAAACGCAAACTTAGCGTTCCGCTTGGTTTAATGGATATTCCAAGCGAACAAAGTCAAAAAACCTATCAATTTGACTTAGAAGAAGCAAGTCACACAGTAATCTTCTCTAGCCCAGGCTACGGTAAATCAACAACACTCCAAACAATCGTCATGAACCTAGCACGCCAAAACACACCAGAACAAGTACAATTTAATCTCTTGGATTTTGGTACAAACGGCTTGCTTCCCCTGAAAGATTTACCTCATGTGGCGGATATTGTAACGATTGAAGAAAATGAAAAGCTTACAAAAATGCTAGAGCGCTTGCGTACAATGCTTTCTGAACGTAAACAAGCCTTCAAAAATGAAGGTGTTGCTACACTTGGACAATATAGGAGAAAAACAGGATTTGAATTTCCAATCGTTGTTAACCTTTTAGACAATTATGATGCTTTAGCCCAAAGTAAACGCCGAGATGAAATTGATGAAGTACTGATTCAGGTATTGCGTGATGGAGCTGCAGTCGGTGTCTATCTCATCCTTACGGCTGGACGTTTCAATGCTATTCGTATGAATATGATGGGAAATATTCAAACGAAGATTGCTCTTTTCCTTAATGATGAAAATGAAGTTTCTAATCTCTTTGGACATGACCGTCTTGAACAGTCAGAAATTGTAGGACGCGCTCAGATGAAATTGGATTTTCCTGTAGCACTGCAAATCTATCTTGCCGCAGCAGGCGAAAATGATTCTGAAGTTTTGGAAAATCTTGAGCAAGAAGTAAAAACACTTGATAAATTATGGAAAGGTGAAAGACCTAAAGCTATTCCAATGGTGCCTGATGAATTAACACCTATAACTTTCCAATCTTATATCTCAAAGTCTGAAAATAATAAAGTGTATCTTGGCTTAGATAAAGAAACTTCAGAAGTAGAAGCTTTTGAATTATTTGCAAATAAGAGTTTAGGAATTTTTCCTACAAATAGAAAACAATTCAATGTTATTGAACCGTTTGTATTTCAAGAAATATTTAAAAATACAAATGGAGCAGAGATTATTTTGATTGATGAACTAAAAAGTATGGAAAAATATGCAGATAATGTTTCGCTTTATATATCACGAGATGAAATTGCTAACCAGTCTTTGAACTTTAAGGAAGCTATTCAACATCTTGTTTCTGAAAATTCAGAAGTTCGGCGCTTGATTATCTTTAACGGAATAGGCGATATTTTAGATAAATTAACTTATCAACAAATGCAATTTACTGCTTTAATTGAAAAAAATTCACTTAATACACAACTGATTTTCATAGATTATATGTCTAAAGTTGGAAATAATTTTGCTATGGCAACAATTACAGCAAAAGAAAATATAACTCAACTTCTCTTTGGAGGAGATTTGAATAGCCAACATTTTATTGAAAATCTTCCGTCAGATGTGAAGAAAGAAATTTTTGAGCGTAATGTCCTTCATTGCGTGAGAGATGAAAATCTTTCTCATATTGTAATTCCAATGAATGAGGAGAAGTGAAGTGAGCGAAGAAAATGAAAAAAAACTCAAATTTTTAGGTTTAGGAACGATGGTTGAAGTTGAAAATACGGCAGCTCTTCCAGATACGAAATATGTTGTTATTGCTCGTGCGGTTGGAAAGAATAGAGAGGGAGAGACTATATTAAGATACCGTTTGGCTCCTCATCCTTTTGGAGATGTATCAGCGAATCAAGGAGACATTCTCACGGTTGAGGAGTCTGAAATTACTAATACTTATGTAGAGGGCTATCGTGACAAAAAAGACGATGATTTTCTTGATGACATGATGAAGCAAATGACAGGAGCTTTAAAAGAAGTAAAAACAACAGAAAAAGCTGTTATTCCTATCAAAGATGTAGAAGTCAAAGAGAAAATTTTGGTAGTAGAACAACATTTTGATATAAATAAGGAACAAGAAATGTTAAAACAAGATCCATTTTATAAATTTAGAAAATAAGGAGGTTAATAATGGCAACGGCGGTTAAATCAAATTTGGGCGATGCTCAGAATGCAGTTTCAAAATTTAAAGAAAGTGGAACTACAGGACAAAAATATTCATTGGGTGAAAGTAATATTTCAGGGATGAAGCGAGCAGCGAAGCTTTCTAATGAAATTATTGGTGATTTATCTAAACTTGAGTCAGGAATCAAAACACAAGCAGACAAGTTTCCAAAACTTGCAGCAGTAATGGAAGAACGAGACAAAAAAGATGCCAGCAATTTATCGCAGATGAATTGGGGATTTTAATGCCAAAAGATAAAAATGCAGATAAACGGTTTGAATATAATCTTAAAATTTCAGAAAAAGAGCGCGAAACGGAAGAATTACAACTTGAAGAGAGACAAACAGTCCAGACGTTTGAAAATTTTGAAGAAATAATGATGCAAAGTTTTCGAGAAATTCAAGAAATTGAAGCTGACATTAACAAGCGCAGTCATATCCAAAATGCTTTTAGCGAAACAGAACAAAAAAAGAGATATTTCTCACAGCTTATTTCCAATCAAAAAGAAGAACTATCTCAGGAGTACAAAAAGAAAAAACAAATGCTTGAAGATGAGCGAGAAACGCTTGAGAAAGAGAGGGACAATCTAGCATGGGACTAATCTATGATCCATCAGATTCAGAAGCGCTAATAAGTGCAATGCAAACAAATATTGCTACAGGGAAAGAAATGGTAAGTGGCATGAAAGGAGCTAGTCAACATTTAACTTCTGCACTAAATGGGCATACGCTCTCAGGCGCAACTTATACGGCAGGAAATGGAATGTTCACAGAACTTGTCATACCTACAATTTCAAAAGCTGCTTCAGCGCTTACTAATCTTAATTCACAATTGAGTAAATATAAAAGTGCATCAAATGCAGCTGGTGGAGAGCTTTTAGATGAAGATAAGCTTAATCAACAACTTCAAGCCTTACAAGTTCAACAAGCAGCGTTGGGAACACAAATCAACCTTTTAGGATTATTAATGTCAGCCCATAGTGATGATAGTGATAATAAAGCTCTAAACACTATGTACACAAATTTTCAGCAACAAAATAAAAATCAACTGAAGACAACGGAAGCAGATATACAAAAGGTTCAGGATAAACTAAAAAGATTGCATACTTTTAATACTAGTGTGAGTTCGTTGTTTACTGATAATGTAGATGAATTTAAGATTATATTACAGGATATAGTATTATTGAGCGCTATAGTTATCAATAATAAAACAGGTGAATACACTTTACCTAAAGGAGTTGATAAATCTTGGTTCAAGAATCTTCATAGTAGTAAAAAGGATGCAGAGATTTTAGATAAAATGAGTCATTCTGCAAATGATGGAGGTTATGTTTCTGCTGGTTATGTGGGTGTAAGAGAGGGATTAGCATGGTGGACAAAGCATAAAAATAATACAGGATGGAAGTCATCGGTATCTACTAGAAGTTCAAAATCTGGTTTTAAAACAATTAAACAGGTAAATGGTGATGTTAATCGTTTTAAGTCTGTAAAAGGAGCTAAAAATGTAGATGAGGTTTTAAGTGGAACTGGAAAAATAAGTGATGGTTTAAAAGGAGTAGGTGCTTTAGGTGGTGCTGGAGCAGTACTTGATGGCGTTTCAACTTACGAATCTCGTAAAGATAAATATGGAACAGAGAGTGCTATAGTTGATGGAACAGTTCATACTGCTACTGCAGTTGGCTCTATATATGCAGGTGCCGCTATTGGAACAGCAATTCCTATTCCAGTTGTTGGTACTGTTGCAGGAGCTGTAGGAGGATATGTTGTAGGTGGTGTTGCCAATACTCTTTATGATGGATTTGCACATGGGACTTGGAATTTAGATAATTTTAAGCTTTGGTAAGGGTGGCAAATGATGAAAAGAATAATATATATTGGTGAGGCTGATGGGAATGCGATATATTTTGATACAAAAAAACAAATACCACTAAAAGCTCCCAAAAGTAAGATGTTAAATACAAAAAAAAATAATAATAGTTCACGAAATATTATTATAATCTTAGGGATAATATTATTGTTAGGGAGTTTGGGTTCAATTATAACTATCAGACCGAATATTCTTTCAGGTAAGTATACTATTGATACTTTTATTTTACTAGTACTATTGTGGGGAATTGAATTTTTATTTTTGAGTTTTTTAGTGTATAGAGCTTTATATAAAAACCAAAATAAACTGTCTTTTGCGAATAGTAAGGAATTTGGTTATGCTATTCGTAATAATAATTATTGGAATATTTTCAGTAATAAAAAAGTGACTTTTTGGAAAAAAGCTGGTATGTTTCTTCTTACAGTAGCATTTATCGGTCTTACTATATCTATAGTTCCTATAGCATACGCTATTAATGAACAAAGCCAATTTCTGGGTAAAGCAATAGGAAGTGAAATTATAGGTATTAGTTTTTTAGGAATAATGCCTTTTGTCTGTGTGCTTTTTCTGTGGATAAACAATCCTGTACGTTGGTTAAATGTTGTCGAAAAATATCAAAAAAGAAAAATAGAATATGGAGTTAAAAATGAATAAAGAAATTTTACCTTTAGGTAGTGTTGTGACATTGAAACATGGAGATGGTTCAGTTTTGATGATTATTGCTAGGGCTAGTGTTGTGAAAGAAAACGAAGAAGAAGTTTATTATGATTATGGCTCTGTACTAATCCCTTTAGGAATGGCTCGACCTGAAGTAGTTTATTTCTTTAATAAAGAAAATGTAGAGGAAGTACTTTTTAAAGGATTTGAAAATGAGGATGAAAAAGAATTTGCACAACAATATGATGAAATGATTGCTCGTTCTAAATTTTCTAAAGGAAGTGTAGAGAAATAAAATGACAATTATAGGTTTGAATTTGGATAGAAGTCTTTATCAAGTATAGATTCCACAAGAAGGTAGAAGCAACCTAATTATAAAGAATATGCGAAGAAGTATTTATCAAATCAATAAAAAGTATTTTAGTTGCAGTGGTTATACTTAGGATAGGAAAAAACAATGATTTATAATAAAAATTTAAAGAAAATAAGAATAATTACGATTACTTTGTTGACGGTGGTTCTGCTGGCTTTGGTGGGGACTTTTGTCTTTTTGAGTTTACGTGATAATGCTAGTAGTAAGGGGCAGAATAAAAAACCAACCATTGCGCTTGTCAATGAGGATGAAACTGCGAGTTTTAATAAGCAAAATTATAATTTTGGTAAAAATTTTGTGAATTTGGTATCTAATGATAGTAAATATAATTGGCAGGTAGTACCACGAGCTGTAGCAAATAAAGCTTATGATGATAAGTCTGTGGATGCTGTCATTTATATTCCTCAGTCATTTTCCAAAGATATCCTGACTTTGCAAGATATAGACCCGACGAAAGCGGAATTGGACTATAAAGTTGCAAATAATCAGTCTGCTTTGTCAAATCAGATGTTACAGAATAAGATTGTAAATATTCTTTATGATTTTAATCAAAATATTGTTAAGATGTATTATGCAAGTGTTGCAGGTAATGTTGCTCAAGCTCAACTGAATATGAATAATGTGGTTGGAAGTCAGGGAAGTTTGTTAAATCAATTAAGTAATACTATTTATACGCCTTTTCAAACGACGAATCAGAACTATTCCACAGTTATTTCATCTGCTGATGCTTTAAAAGGTGTGAATAGTTCTTGGATAGAGGCGCAAAATTCATTTACTACAGCGACAGTTGGTTTGTTAAAAAATACGAGTCAAACTTTTAATGAACAGCTGCCGGATTTGACAACTTATTTTAACACGCAAAAGAAGATTGCTGATATCAATTTGCAAAATGCGAATGCTGGTATTACGGACCAAGCAGGGAGTGATGCGACATTTTATAAGGGACTTTCTGATACTGCTTATAATGATAGCTTAAAAGAACTTGGTGATTTTTCTAATCCTGACACGGGAACTTATGCGAAGCTCCAAAATCAAATCTCACAATATAATGATTTAATTTCAAATGTAAAAAATCATTTAGATACACAGTCTCAAGCTTTGGAGGAGAAAGAATCAGAATTGCAAGACTTAGAGAATCAGCTGTATTTACAATTTTTTAATCAAACATTAGATGTTAGAAATACTCCTGATAGTAGTCTTGAGTCTTATCAAAATTCGGATAATGCGCGTGCTGCGCTGGCTCAACTTGTACATTCATCTTTTGAACAAAAACCTATGTTGCCAAATAGTTATCCTAATCAAATTGCTGATTTATTAAGTTCTATTTCGGTTGGCCAAGCAAATTATGCAAGCTTGTTTGAAGCGTTGGGAAAAAATTCTCCACAATCTTTGAGTACCACTAGTATTGATAAATATAATAATGAACTTACTTTGTTGCAGAATTATGCCAGTGCGTTTGATTTGCCAACGGGAACGGTGAATTTTGAAGATGCTCCTACTACTAATGACCAAACTGGTGAGAAAACTTTAACAATCACGGTTCCTGCGGGACAATCATATACGCTTAACTATTCAACTACAAACGCAACAGTAACACTTTTATCATCAACGATTGTTAGTCCTTCTAATGCGTCGGAAACAGATATAACAACTTTGCCAAATAGTATCATATTAAACAATCCTTCAACTAGAACAGTTACAAATGCTGACGGTTCAACGACAATCGTACCTAATGCGACGCCAGAAACATTTAAACTTGATTTCCAGATAGACTTTAATTTAATTCCTAATATTACACCGGTAGATGCAACAGTTAATTTTTCTTGGACCAATCCTAGCAATCAGGAAGTGGGGCAAAGCACATATACTTTTTTGCCAGTGAGTGAATTAAGTGCTTATGCAGGAGGAGCAAAGTTTGATACAATCACAAGTATTTTAAATAAAATTGATACAGCAGCCTCTTTGATTAACTTTATTTATGGGGCGCCAGGTTCGGATTATCAATCATTAGAAAATTATACGGCAGTAAGCGAGTTTGAAGCTAATAAAGAATCTGTTTATAATATGTACAATAATGTGGATATGAATGATATTTCTATTCGTTTGAGTGATACAGATGTTAATAATTACATGGACTTAGGAAATAGTAATATTGAAAAAGTTGCTGATGCTGTGAAAACAGTGCAGTCAAGTATTTCTGTTATGACTAACGATAGTGCGAAGTTAGATAAAAATATGCCAGCGAATTATTTTACAGAGTCTGAACAAAATTTGCAGGCTTGGTATAAACAAATAACAGCAACGATTGATAATGACCATGCAGCTTGGAAGAAGAATAAGACAATTTTGCTTGCGGAAAATCCTTGGAAAGATTATTCTTCGACAAATAAGGCGCTTTACTATGATAAAGATGATAGTGATGGTCTTTATAAGACTATTTCTGGCTTGGTCAGCTCGACAAGTAAAGCAGCGACAGATACACAAAAGAGTTCACAACTGATTAAGGATAATTCAAAAGATTTTGATCAGTTGGTAGCAAATGTGACACAAACTCAAAAATCGGCGCAAACAGTGATTAAAAACACTAATGATATGATTGGAAATACGAATAGTGATTTGAAGAAGAGTAAGGATTATTCTACAAACTTTTCTACTGTACTTTCTAATACGCGAGCTACAGGCGCAAATCCTAACAATATCTTCAATTTCTTTGCAAAACCTTTAACTACAAAAAATGTAACACCTAAAGTGGCTACTGTTACTAGTAAGAAGTTTGATGTGAGGTGGTTGCTTGTGTTTACTTCAGGGCTTCTGATTGGTGTGCTTGGTATGTTTGTTTCTAGGAGAATTCCTAGGAAAAAGAGTGAATAAATATTAGTAAGATATAAAAGCACTTTCTGTAAGAGACGCTTTAAATAAAATCCAAAATAAAAAGATATTCAAATATGGATATCTTTTTATTTACTATTTATCATAAAATAAATATAAATGAATAAGTATATACGAAAAACCTAAGATTTTCGTATAAAAATAACTTTTTAATACATAGTTAGAGTTATTTGAATTCAAAGTGTGATTGCTATATTAATAGTATGACACAGTTAAGATAAAATGTCAATAGTTTTACTAAATATATTTATGTTTTTGAAACAAATGTAAGACAGATGACTAACTATTAGCTGTAAAAGTGGTATTTCTAGGGAGGTTTAAATAAAAATGTGCTATAAAATCTTGCTAGGATATATTAGAAAAGTATTCCGAAAAACTTAGGTTTTTCGGAATGTTTTTTTGAATTGATATGTGCATTGCTTGTAACACGTCGTTAATAATTTATTTTAAAGGAGAAGTAGATATGACAAATTCTACATTCAAAACACTCAATCGCAAACTTTCACTGGCTACAGTATCCCTTTTAACGGTTACCACCCTAGGAAGTTCAATTTTAGCAGTATCTGCTGATACATCCGGTTCGCCAGATACTGCGACCCCACGTTCCTTGGTTATTCATGCGAATGCAGGTGCTAATACCACTCCTCCAACAGAAAACTTGGATGGAACAGATAACACAGATATGGATAATATTGATCCAATGAGTAATGTGACATTTAGTTATACTCAAATTGAGCCATTGGCTGGTCAGTCCGCCACAACCATGAATCCAAACGATTCAAATACTTATGTTGTTGTTGAAGGAGGAAAAACAGGAACATTAACAACAGACGAAACAGGAACAGCTACCGCTGATTTGGGTACAACAAATGGTTACTATCTTGTGCAACAAGTAACGCAAGGTGGTGGGATTACAGCTATGGATAATTTTATTGCTCAAGTTCCAATGAACGGCGGTGGGACATCTACGGATGGAGAATGGAACTACAATGTGAATGTCTATCCTAAATTGGATATGGATAAGGAAAGTGGTTCAGATAAAACGCTTGGTTTAGGAACTTCTAGTGCAGATGGTTCTTATAAGCAACAAAGTATTTTTGCAGGTCAAGATGTAACGTGGAATCTTGTCCAAGGCTTCCCAGAATCTATGCGTTCTGAAAATCCTGATAATACTTATAATTATGGAAGTCTTTCATTAACAGATCAATTAAGTGAGGATTTAACTTATAAATCAATCAGTTTTAGTATGGCACTTCAAGATACAACAGATAATTCGATTAGTAACCTTACAGATTTAACCTTGACTGAAGGAACGGATTATACTTTGACAGGGACTTCTGGAGCTGGCAGTAAGGTTGTTCTTACATTAACGAATGTAGGGATTGATAAAATTATGGCAGCTTATCCTACGGTAGGAGATAATCAAAAAGCAGTCTTTGTTACGAATTTGACAACAACGGTTTCATCTGATTATAAATATGGACAGATAGGAAATAGCTACCTACCAGATGTTGAAAATGCTTATGGAACAGACTTAACACCAGGGGAAAATCCATCTAATCCAGAAGGTAATCCTAATAATCCAGAAGATAACACACCAGGCAATACGCCAGACGTTTATCTTGGGGCCGTTAGTATTGCGAAAGTAGATTCAACATCTGGTACAGCTCTTGCAGGAGCTACTTTTGCCATTGCTATTGATGAAGACCATGCAAAAAATGGAGATTATATCCAAAAAGATACAACAACAGGAATGCTTTATCCAGATAAAGCGGCTGTGCCAGAAGGTGTCACCACAGAAGATTATACTGAAACGACTTCTGCAACGGGTGCTGCTACTTTTGGCGGGCTGGAATTAACAGATCCTGGAACAGATGAAGCAGGGGATGCAAAAACTACAGCGAAAGATTATTATCTCGTGGAAACAGCTGCGCCAGAAGGCTACGATGTTGCCCCTACGCCGTTCAAAGTAACAGCTACTTATGATAATTCAGCAACTGCTAATATTGATAACAATCTTGACGGGGATTCAATCCACCTTCCATTTACTGGCGGACAGGGCATGATTGGTTTGGTTGTTGTTGCAGGGGTTGCTGCAAGTGCTTCTCTTGTTATTCGTCGTCGTAAAGCCAATAAGGCAGAATAAGAAAAAGTGACATTCAGCGTCACTTTTCATGAAAGGAGCGTCCTCAATGAAAAATAAAAGAAAAAAACGTTCCTTTCGTGATTTTCTTAGTCCTATGTTTGCGATAATAGCCCTTGGTATCTTGTTTTATCCTATCGTAGCTAATCTTCTCGTTTCTCACAAAACTTCAGAAGTGGTTTCTACTTTTACAACGAAACGTTCTCAGCTTTCACAAGGTGAAATCAGTCAACAGCTTCAACTGGCAAAGGAATATAACACTTATATCTATGATATGAGTCAAAAGATTTCTTATAATAAATCTATTCCTAATTATGATAAAGCATTGAAGATTGATGCTTCTGGAATGATAGGTTATGTGAGTATTCCACAAATAAAGGTTTCGGATATTCCTATTTATCATGGTGATTCTGAAAGAACATTGTCTGTGGGAATTGGTCATTTACCTCAAACGAGTTTACCGATTGGTGGAAAAAATACCCATGCTGTTCTTTCAGCACATTCGGGGCGAGCGAATAATACCTTGTTTACCAATCTTGATAAGCTAAAAATTGGAGATGTCTTCTATGTGACGACCTTGAATTTGAAGTTGAAGTATAAGATTACTCAAACCAAGGTGGTATTACCTGAAGATGTGTCATCTTTAGGTATTCATAAAGGGAAAGATGAAGTGACTTTGGTAACCTGTTACCCTACAGGAATTAATGACCATCGTCTCTTAGTGACTGGGAAACGTATTCCTTACACAGAGCAGACACCAACTGAGAAAATTCAAAGAAATCAATATGGTTATAATTTTTGGATTATCCTGCTTTCCATAGTTCTTGCTCTGATAGCAAGTGCTTATATGGGTTACCAGTGGATAAACTATCAAAAAAGAAAGAAGGAAAAGAAAGGAAAGGAGGCAGAATCAATTATAGAAAATGATGAAAAATAAAACAAAATTTATACTCTCCCTTTTGATACTTAGCATCATGGGATTAGGATTTAAAGTGCAAGCACAAGGGCAATTAGGTTCGACACATACACAAGAATTGATTATTGTGAAATATGGTTTGAATGCGACTTCGAGTAGTTTTAGTCAAGAGCAGACGATAAATACTGGTGAGAAGATTAATAATCTCCCAGTAGATAATCAAGGGAATGAACTTTCACCAATGGGAGGCATAGAGTACGAGATTCAGAAACTTTCTCCTACTGGCGATGGGGATGCGATTCAGTTATCAAATCCTTCGAGTTATCAAACTGTTGGTGATGTTATGACAGTTGTTACAGGAAGTGATGGAATTGCTCAGAGTGTGTTGCAAGATGGTTTTTATAGTGTGAAAGAAGTGGCTAATCCATCTGTTCATCTTTCGCACCCAGCAGCCACTATTTTATTAAGATTGCCTGTTGTCAATGGAAGTAAGGATGGCTATTTGGATAAGGTTTATATCTATCCTAAATCAAGTATTGATCCCTCACATAGTAAGGCGGTAACTCCTGCTAAGAAGGTGCCTCAATCAGAGAATAATAAAGCATCTGTGAAAAAAACAGTCGTGAAAAAAGGGAATAATGTTCTTCCCAAAACAGGAGAGATGACGAGCATGAGCTTAGGATTATTAGGTGCTTTCATTATTTTTGGAGCGCTAATGACTAAAAAAAGAAAGGGGGAAAGTAATGAGAGTAAAGCGAATAAATAAGAGAAGAACTATCAAGAAATTTTTCCCTCGTCTTTTCACTACTTTAAGCGTGATGGTACTTACTGTGGGTTCAACTACCAGTGGTATTAATAATGCGCTTCCTGATAATTTAAAAGTAATAACAGCTCATGCCGCGGCTACACCTACTATAACTGTGACACCAAGAAACTTTTTGAACTATTTTCAACTTGCAGGAACAGCGACTTATTTCTCTGATATGTTTCTTCACACTGATGGTACAGTTACTAACACAAATCTTGGCGCAAGTGATACTTCAGTAGGTCTTCTTACTCTTACAACAGCACTTAATAATCAGGCGGGAATTGCTACGATGAAAAATCAATTTGATATGTCGGGCGATTGGGTTATTAATGGTTACCTAAATATAGGACATTTGAATGGTGCGGATGGTGTAGGATTTGGATGGACGACAGCATTGCCTGGTAAAGTAGGAGATAAAGGTGGGGAATTAGGAATTGGTAGTTTGCCTGGTACATTTGGCTGGGGAGCAGATACTTACTGGAACCCTGATGCTATTGTTGGGAAAGTGACTTCGACTAATCCAAATACTTGGAGTATAGGAGATACTAACCCTGTTCCTTCTGGGAATGGTGGTCCTTATGGAAATGCTGGATGGATGTTTTCAAGTCCGACGCATAGCTACTATAAAACAATGTATAACGGAACGGATTCTCCACAAAAAGATATTCAAGCATTAGAAGATGATAAATTTCACCCTATTACGTTTGGCTACACTGCATCAACTGGTCTTGTAAATGTCAATTATGCAGGGCTTTTATGGTCAATTCCTATTACAACACTTGAACAGATGGCTGGAGTTTCCTCAGCTTCTACAGTACTTTCATTCTTTATATCTGCAAGCACTGGAGGTTATTTTAATAATCAACAATTCGCATTGACATCTATGTCGTTTGTTCCTGCACAGGGAACGTTAAATGTTAATTATGTAGATACAGATGGAAATACGATCGCTCCTTCAACAACCCAGTCAGGAAATGCAGGCTCAAATTATAGTACAAATCCCCTAAATCCTATTCCTACGGGCTATGTGTTAGATCATGTTACAAGTACTGATTCTAGTGCTAGTATTAATGCAGATGAAACCACAACGGGTAATTTTTTGGTAAATGGGACAACGGTTACTTATGTTTATAAAAAAATTATTCCAGCGACAGTGACATATATAGATGATGTGACTGGGAAAACATTAAGTGTGGATGATTTTACTAATATTAGTAATTCTAACTATAGTACAAGTAATTCGATTTCTGCCTATGAAGGTCAAGGTTATCAGGTGGTTTCAGATGGTACAGTAGGAGTATCTAATCTTTTTGCAGATACGACGGGTGCAAATAATAATTATGTTGTTCATTTGACTCACACATACTCTACTGTCAATCTCCATACAACAAAGGAAACGATTCATTATCTTGCGGATAGTGATAAAACAACGGTTTTAGCTCCGAACTATAATGCTTCAATTTCTTTTGTTTCTGTTAAAGATAATGTGACACAAACTACGATTGGTAGTTATTATATTCCTAGTAATGTTACAGATTCCAATGATATTGCATTGGATAATACGGGGAAAGTAACTACAGAGGGATGGCTACCAGTACAGGCTGGAGAGACGGCAACTTTTGATGCTGTAACGAATCCAGAAGTAGAACATATGAAAGTTGTTTCAACGGATGACCCAAATCAAGCAACGCCTCCAGATTTGACTCGGGTGATGGCACAAACAATTCAGCGTTCTAATCAGGCGGATTTATCTATCAATGTTTATTATGCACCTTTAACTCATATAGTGGAGCAATCTAAAACGATTACTCGCAATATCACTTATGTGGATGCGAATGATCATAATATTGTTTTAGGAACAGCAGAAACTCAAAAAGTTACTTTTACAGCTCATGCTGTTGAAGATGATAAGGGGACTGTTCTAGGATATGATACGGATGGTGATGGCGCAGTAGATGTTCCTGCAAATGAAGATGGAACAGTTCCTGGAGCAGCGTGGGGAGCTGATACAAACTCTCAAGGGAATTTTAGTGCAGTGTTTTCTCCTGATTATTCTGCTAAGGGGTATGGCGCACCTTCACAAGAGAGTGTTCCAGAATTAGCTGCGGATAAGACATTGGCAGATGGGACAGATATCGAAGTAGTTGTTAGCTATCCTTATAATGGTCAAAATATTAAATTGCCTTTCACAGGTGGTTCAGGTCTGATAGGCTTAGTTGCTGGAGTGAGTGTAGCTCTAGGATTATCTATTGGTACTTATAGACGTCAAAGGAAGAAACACTAATACTTTTGTTCCATATTAGGTCAGGTCAGTAAATTGACTTGACCAGTTTTAGTATTTGTATAATCTCTACTTATACAAATACTAAAACTGGTCAAGAAAGGGAAAAAATGAAAAAAGTAACTTATAAGAAGAAGGAATATCCTTCATATGCGGCATTAGCTCGTGCATTTAATTTAAGTAGTACTCAAACAATGAAACGGTTGGAAATGGGAATTCCTTTGGAAGCAATAAGAAATACAGGAACAAAAGCACGTCCTATAATCTATCAAGGAAAGTATTATCCTTCTAGGAAAGCATTGGCGGATGTGATGGGTTTGAGTCCATCTAATTTAAATCGGCGTTTAAAACGAGAGATTCCTTTGGAAAATCCGTTGAGAAAGCACGTTCATTTAAAAAGAGGTGTAGAAATACAGTATGCTGGGAAAGTTTATGCTTCAAAGACTGTTTGTGCGAAAGCATATGGTATTAGTCTTTCACAATTATGTGAACGATTGGCAAAGGGAATTCCGTTAGAAAGTCCGAATATGCGTGGGAAACGAGGTGTTCTTGCAATTACTTATGAGGGGAAAACGTTTGAAAGTAAGACGGCTTTGGCAAAATATCTTGATATCACTCTTTCTACTCTTACACGGCGTGTAAAGAGGGGAGAAATAAATATAGAAACGATTAGTTTGGAAAATGCGAAAGAGTAAGTGGGAAAAGATTTTATTAAACAATTTTTTAGGCATAAGGTTTATTTTGAATAATAAAAAAGTATCTACTCGCATATCAAGTAGATACTTTTATTGTGAGGGATAATTACCCATTGTTTTTGCTCTCCTTTAAGCGAGTGCTTCTAAATTTTTTACAGCATCTTCAATCGTCTCTCCTGAACCACAAATAGTGGGGTTACTAACGAGATAGACTTTGAAGATGTTTTGTGAAATATCTAGTGTGACAGTGTACTTAAACAATTTGTTTTTACTGATAAATGTCATAATACAATCTCCTTTCTCTTGAGTTGACGAAAGGCTTATCACGAAATTCCTTATAAAAATTGTAACACAATGGACGTGTGATAGCAAAAGAAACAGCTTATATAAATTAAATAATCAGTTTTAGAAGCATTTCTGTGAGTTGTTCGGGAGTTTCTTTTTTATTGCGTCGAATCCAAAGTTGAGTAATTCCGAAAACTGCGTTAGAAAAATAGGCGGAAATATAGATTTTTTCTAGTTTGTTGAAAGTTTTGTGAGTGAGGTTTTGTGGTACAAAAGAGCTTTCTAGTAAATCTTTGAGTTTGTAAAGGAAAAACTGATGGATTTCTTTGCTGCCATTTTCGGAAAGAAGTGCGGCATAAATTTCGTTACGATTGAGAAATTGGTAGGTTTCAAGCAGTGTGGCGCGAAGATTTCCGTTATTTTTTTCAAAGACGTATTGAATGGTTTCAAAAAGTGTTTGTTGATAAGCTTCAATCATATCGTATTTATCTTGATAGTGGGTGTAAAAGCCACTACGACTGACTTTTGCGACTTTGACGAGTTCAGTTGTTGAAATTTGGTCAAAGGACTTTTCTTGCAAAAGCTGAATCATGGCATTGCGTAATTGTGTTTTGGTGCGGTCTTTTCGATTATCTGTTGACATATTTTTTATTCCTTAGACAAATTTATACAGATTGTCCAAAATCCAGTTCGGAATAAGTGACAATTCTTATAAATGCGATATAATACTATTATAACATTTTTAGACGAAATGTCTATAAAATTGGAGGTAATATGTTAAAAAAAGAATGGCAAGCAATTTTAAAACATAAATTTTTCTTGGTTATTATGGTTGTTCTTGCGTTGGTACCAGCGCTTTATAACTGGATTTTTCTAAGTTCAATGTGGAATCCTTATGGACATTTGCAAGATTTACCAGTTGCTGTGGTGAATTTGGACAAATCGTCTGAATTATCCGGTGGAAAATTGAATTTGGGAAAAGATGTGGTGAAGGAAATGAAATCTGGGAAAGAATTAGATTATCATTTTGTATCAAAGGAGAAAGCAGCTAAGGGAATGAAAAATGGCGATTATTATGTCGTTGTCACATTTCCAAAGAATTTTTCGTCTCATGCGGCAAGTCTGATGAGTTCTTCTCCTAAACAGGTTACTTTAAATTATCAGACGTCACAAGGTCATAATTATATTTCATCAAAAATGGGTGAGAGTGCTATGGCGAAGCTAGAAGCAGAAGTTTCAAAGAATATTACCGAAAAATATACGCAAGCGATTTTTGACAATATGTCCACTTTGAAATCTGGTATGAATCAGGCTTCTGATGGTGCTGATAAACTTTCTGACGGAAGTTCAACGGCTTTGACAGGCTCAAAAACTCTCTCAGAAAATTTGACAAAACTGTCAAAATCGACAGTGACATTTTCTGATGGTGCAAAAGACTTAAATGTTGGTGTTGATAAGTATTTATCGGCTGTAACACAGGTACAAACAGGAGCTGTGCAGCTAGCTAATGGTTCCAATCAATTTTCAGCGGCAACGGAACAACTGGCAGCAGGAACACAAACTTTAACGGATAAGTCGAAAGATATTTCGGACGGTCTGTCTAAATTCTCTGAAACAAATGATGCTGCTCAAAAATTACAAACAGCGAGTCAACAACTTTTGGATGGTTTGACAACATTGTCAGCCAAGACGACATTATCAGCAAGTCAAAAATCCAATATTGCAACTCTTCAATCAAACTTGACTCAGCTCAATCAAAGTATTCAAGATGGGACAAAAAATACAGATTTATCAACGGATTTGACGAAGCAACTGAACAATGTTTCTAGTAATTTGAAAGACCTTAGTTCTCAACAGGCAGAAGCAGTAATGAAGTTGGATTTGACAGCGGCGCAAAAAACAGAAGTATTGAATGCTTTGCAACAATCTTCTAGTCAAAATCTACAATCTGTACAAACAAGCTTAAATGCGGTCGCAGCAGATTTGACAACATTACAAGCTCAAACGCAAACTCTGGCGACAGCTGCCAATCAAGTGCTTCCAGGAGCAAATGAAGCTTTGACAACTCTGTCAAATGGTATGAACCAAGTAAATACAGCTATGACAGGGCAAGTGCTTCCTGGTATGAATCAACTGAATACTGGTTTAACAAGTTTCCATAGTGTGTTGCAAACGGGGACAAGTCAGCTTGATACAGGATTTGGACAATTTAGTCAGGCGCTCAATCAAGCAAATTCAGGTGCACAACAATTAGCTCAAAAATCTGAAACACTTAAGACTGGTTCAAATCAGCTTGCGACAGGGTTAACACAACTTCAAGGAAATAATGGCACTTTGACACAGGGAAGCAATCAGTTAGCGCAAGGCGCAAGTCAGCTTGCTTCAGGAAGTAAAGAACTCTCTGCAGGCGGAAATTCTCTGGAAAATGGTTTAAGCACAATAAATACAGGAGCCAATCATCTTGCCGGTGCATTGACAGGAGCAAAAAATGGATTATCTGCTACTAATACAGCGAAAATCAATGCAGATAGTATTGCGAGACCTTTGAAAGTGAGCCATACAGATAGAGATAATACAGCAAATAATGGTGTGGGTATGGCGCCTTATATGATTGCTGTGGCACTCTTTGTCGGGGCAATATCGACGAATATCATGTTGGGAACGAGTCTCTCACACAAACAATGGAAAAATGGACGTGATTTCATTCTGGCAAAAATCGGTACAAATGGTGTGATTGCTGTGGGACAAGCGCTCATTGTTACTGGAGCAGTTTATGCACTCGGTTTACGAGCAAACTATGGTTGGGGAATGCTTTTTGGCACAATTTTAATTAGTCTTTCCTTTATGGCACTTGTGACTTTCCTCAATATGTGGCTGGGTAAAGTCGGTGCCTTTGTCTCGCTTGTTTTATTGATTGTACAGTTGGCAGCATCAGCTGGGACTTATCCGCTCCAACTTACGGCTAAAGTCTTCCAAGTTATCAATCCTTGGATACCAATGACTTATGCTATTCGCCTTTTACGTCAAGTGATTTCACTTCAGGGAAATGTCGGAATTTATGTGCTGATTTTAGGAATGATAACAATTATCTTTACCGCAGGATTAGGTTTATTTGGTAAAAAAGTTTCTATCTAATTGAACTAGAAAATAGAAAAATGAGAATTTCATCAAGAAATTCTCATTTTTTTATTGTTTATTTTAGATTTAAATTCCAAGCGGGGATTTCGCCACCATCAGGATATTCTTTTTTGATAATTTCTGATACGTTTTTTTGTTCGTAAGCTTTGACGACTTCTTTATAAAGTTTCTTATTTTTATCTTTTTTTCTTGCGGCAATAAAGTTAATCCATTGAGCGGAATCTTTATTTAGTGGTTCTTTATAAATAGAATCTTTTTCAGGTATTTTTGCTGAAATAGCAAAATTATAATTGATGACTGCAGCGTCTATTGAGGTTAAAGTTCTAGGGATTTGAGAAGCGTCAACTTCTTTGATGGTCAATTTTTTAGGATTGCTTGTGATATCTTTGATTGTTGATAAAGCACCGTTACTTTTATCTAGTTTGATTAAACCTGCATTTTTTAAAACATAGAGGGCGCGACTTTCGTTGGAAGCATCATTTGGAATGGCAATCGTTGCGCTATCAGGAATTTCACTGACTTTCTTATATTTGAAGGAATAAAGATGAATGGGTGTGATAATCGTATCACCAATAGAAACAATATCTCCATGATTTGCCTTATTCCATGAGGAGAGATAAGCATAATGTTGAAAAGCATTCAGGTCAATTTCGCCAGATGTTAGGGCTTTATTTGGCTCGTCGCCATCTGTGAAATTGATAAATTTCAAGTTGATGTGATATTCTTTTTTTGCATTAGCTTTCACTTGCTTCCAAATAGCGTCTTCTTGCTTTCCACCAGGCATCAAACCTAGCTTTACAGTGTTTTTGGCTTCTTTTGTGCTTCTTGATTTTTCAATAAAAACACTAGCAACAATGATAAAAATGACGATAAAAATTCCTATTAAAATTTTCTTGTTTCTTTCGCTCATAATCTTCTCCTTTTTTATATAAGTTTATCATCTTGGCTTGTCGCTGAACTTTAAAATTATAAAAATTCGTGATTGCCTTTTTCTAATACTTTGAACTTAAAAGATGTTATTTTTCAAGAATTTTGATATAATCAAATTGTCAAAGAAATTTTACATAAAGGAATAAAGTCATGGCAGAAGATAAATACAGTGTAGAAGAAGTTGAAGCAATTAAAAATAAAATATTGGAAGCTCTTGAAAATGTGATTGACCCGGAACTAGGAATTGATATTATCAACCTTGGACTTGTTTACGAAATCAGTTTTGAAGATAGCGGAGTGACTGAAATCAAGATGACCTTGACAACAATGGGCTGTCCGTTGGCTGACCTTTTGACAGAACAAATTCATGATGCGTTGAGAGATATTGCCGAAGTAACTGAGATTAAGGTTAATCTTGTCTGGTATCCTGCTTGGACAGTTGATAAAATGAGCCGATATGCTCGGATTGCGCTTGGTATTCGATAAAAAATTTTTTGACAGGGTGAGAATAAATTCTCTAGCCCCTACGGCAGTTCTGTCAAAAATAAAAAAAGCCGTTTGACAAAGATTTTTATGGTAAAAAAGTGAAAATGAGTTTTGACAGCTTTGTCAAAAAAATAATCAGTCTTTAGGCTGATTATTTTCTTATCAAAATTTGATAAAATGGAGTTATGAATAGACGATTAAGAGTTATACTTATTATAGAAGCACTTATCATTTTTGGTTTGTTGTTTCACATGGCGCGCAGTCCACATTTCCTTGTGATGCTCGTTTTATCTATCGTTTTCAGTCTTTTGGCGAGTCGTCTGCGTTCAGGATTTTTCCGCGTGATAAGTACAGTTTTGTGGGCAATCACGGTGATTATTCTGGTGACAGCAGGTTGGTTCTGGCTGGCGATTATTTTCCCAATCATCACAGTGATTGTTTTTTGGAAAAATCACCCACGTGAGATGCAAGGAAATCCAAGTTCGGTTTTCTTTGGACATCAGACGGAAAATCCTGAAACGAGGATTAACAAGAATAATGGCAATGATATTATCGACCTTGATGATATCAGTTTTAAAGCAACTGGCAACAGCTTATCTATAAAGAAAGCAACAGGAAATACGAAAATTATTGTGCCTGATGATGTCGCAGTTGTGCTTGATGTCACGACAAATACTGGCATTGTCAAAATTTTCGATGAAGCAGCAAAAATCAATGCAGGAAATATCCGTTATTTCAGCGAAAATGCTGAAAGTATGACGAAACGTATTCGGATTATGATACGGGTAGAAACAGGAAATATCGAAGTTGTACGCGGTTAAATACAGACATAAAATTTAGGCAGGAAAATTTCTGGCTAAATTTTTGTGAGAAATGAGCAGGAAAATTTTATGAAAAAATCAATCTTAACCACATTTACGGCAGTTTTTCTGATTATTGTTGTCGTTGATGTGTTGCAACTTTTGATAACGAATACGACTCCGATGACTGGCATGATGAATCAGGTGAGCAATAATCTCTATTATCTCTGGATTTTTCTGTCTGTCGCGGGTGTTTTGGCGCTGGTTTTCACGATTTTCAATTATGTAGAAAATGCGAAAATTAAACAAGAATTTACAGAAGATGTGAAGCGTTTGGAGCAAAATCAGCAACCTGCAAATCCTGAATTGCAGATTGTCCATGAAAAAATCATGAATATGTCCAATGAACTTCAAGAATTGTCCAAGCAAAAATCGGTGGATAAGGCTGAAATCATTGAAACAGAGCGCAAGAGAATTTCGCGGGAATTGCACGATTCAGTGAGTCAGGAACTTTTTGCGGCAACGATGATTTTATCCTCGGTCACAACGGCAAATAATCTTTCAGAAGAACAAGTCATGACACAAACAACGCTTGTTTTGAAAGTCCTGCATGAAGCGCAAAATGAAATGCGCGCCCTGCTTTTACACTTGCGTCCTGTGGAATTAGATGGGAAATCATTGGTTCAAGGTTTAACAGCATTAACAGACGAATTGAGTGCAAAAATCTCAGCAAATATCAATATCAAACTGAGTGATATCAGTGCTTCAAGTAATATTGAGGATAATCTTTTTCGGACAGCACAAGAAATTCTAAGCAATACTTTGCGTCATTCGCAAGCGGACAATATTGATGTGTCTTTAAACGAAAAATATGGTAATATTATACTTAGAATAGCAGATGACGGTGTCGGTTTTGATACAAGCGATGAAAAATCGGCGAGTTATGGGCTGGCAAATATCAAAGAACGCGCGCTGTTACTTGGTGGAGATGCAAAAGTTGTTTCTGCGCCAAATCAAGGCACGATTGTCGAAGTAAGGATACCGAAAATTGAACAAAATTAAACTTTTGATTGTAGATGATCATCAGATGGTTCGGCTTGGATTGTCAAGTTTTATGGGCATTCAGCCAGATATCGAGGTGGTTGGCGAAGCTTCAGATGGAGAATCTGGTTTTTTGAAGGCAGAAGCGCTGAAGCCTGATGTGATTTTGATGGACTTAGTGATGGATAGGCTAGATGGCATTGGCTCGACACAGAAGATTTTGGCGCGTGACCCTGAGCAGAAAATCTTGATTTTAACAAGTTTTATTGATGATGAGAAGGTTTTTCCAGCACTTGCTGCGGGAGCGAAAGGTTATATCTTAAAGACGTCACAGGCGGCAGAAATTGCGAATGCTGTGCGTAAAGTAGCTGCTGGTGAGGACGTATTGTCTGAGGCGGTTAAGGAAAAGATTGCCCAGCAAAAACATCGCAGGCATGAACTTTATGATGATTTGTCAAAACGTGAACTGGAAGTCTTAAAGGTGCTTGCGACAGGTTTGAGTAATCAGGATATTGCTGATAAACTTTATATTAGTCTGAAAACAGTGAAAACGCATGTTTCCAATATTTTTACAAAGTTAGAAGTATCCGACCGCACGCAGGCGACGATTTACGCGATTCAACACGGCTTGGTTTAAGTAGGAAAAATACGAAAATCTGCGCCGAAAATATGGAATTTATGATATAATATAGCAATGGAAAATTTAGTAAAAAAGGCAGAAAAAATCAAGATTATCTTTTTTGATATTGATGATACACTGCGCGTGAAAAATACGGCTTTTATGCCGGAAAGTATCAATGAAGTTTTCGCTAAACTCCGTGAAAAAGGAATTATGACAGGAATTGCCACAGGACGCAATCTTTACGGCGTTGTGCCAGAAGTGCTTGCACTTGAACCTGATTATTTTGTGACAATCAATGGTGCGTATGTTGAAAATCAGGCACATGATGTGATTTATAAACATCCCTTTGCGACTGATTTGGTTGAGGAGATTATGACTTGGCTCAAGAGCGTTCATAGCGAATTTGCCTTTGTTGGAAGTGACCAGTTGCGCGTGTCCAAATGGGATAAAGTGGCTGAGGATGCGATTGCTCCTGTTTATGCGGAGTTGCTTGCCGATGAGAGTTATTATCAGACACATGATGTTTTTCAGATGTTGACGATTTCTGACCATGATGACAAGATTGCTTTACCGGAAAATCTGGCGCAAAAAATTCGGATGGTACGTTGGCACCCAAATAGTTCAGATATTGTTCCGATGACAGGCTCAAAAGCGGAAGGTTGCAAGCAAGTGCTTGATGTTCTTGGATTGACGGCGGAAAATATGATGAATTTTGGTGATGAACTCAATGACCGCGAGCTGTTTGACCTTGCTGGCTTGTCTGTTGCTATGAAAATTTCGCACCCAGAAATCCTTGAAAAAGCTGATTATGTCACGGACACAGTTGAAAATGACGGGATTTTAAAAGCTTTGCAAGTTTTACAGATGATTGATTGAGAAAAATTTTTTGACAGGGTACAACTTTACATTTTGACAGAATTGTCAAAAATAAATTTAGAAGGAAATATAAAAATGACTTATCCACAAATAGATATTACAAACGCAGTAGGTACAACGGCTGTTATCAAGACTAATCACGGAAATATGACAGTCAAATTGCTCGATGAACTTGCACCAAAAACAGTGAAAAATTTTGTTGAGTTGAGCAAACAAGGCTATTATGACGGAGTTATTTTCCACAGAATTATCAAAGATTTCATGATTCAAGGTGGTGACCCAACAGGTACTGGAATGGGCGGCAGCTCAATTTACGGCGATAAATTTGAAGATGAATTTTCTATGGATGCATTCAACCTGCGTGGTGCTTTATCTATGGCAAATGCTGGCCCAAATACGAACGGCAGCCAATTTTTCATTGTTCAAAATAAAAATTTGCCTTACTCAAAGGATGCGCTCGTTGATGGTGGCTGGCCAGAAGAAGTTGCGGAAGTTTATACAAATGGCGGAACGCCACATCTTGACGGACGTCACACCGTTTTTGGACAGCTTGTTGATGACGAAAGTTTTGCTGTGCTTGACGAGATTGCCAATGTGAAAGTCGGTGTTCAAGACAAGCCAGTTGATGATGTCATCATCGAAAATATTGAAATTATTGAAAAATAAATGGATATGAAACAAATGAAAATCGGTGATATTGTTGAAGTAGAAGTCATTGGAATGCAGGATTACGGGGCTTTTGTCAAACTTATCATCCCAGAAACTGCTGACAATTCTGTCAAAAAGTCTAAAACGGGCGAAAAAGTTTTTGACAGTTCTGTCAAAAATCTTAAAAATGAAAAATCAAGTCTGTCAGAAGAAAATGAGGAACAAAAAGGACTCATTCACATCTCAGAAATCCAGTCAGGCTTCATCAAAAGCATTCATGAACTTGTCACGATTGGTCAACGAATGAAAGCACAGATTATCGACCTTGACGAATACAATGGCAAAGTCAGCCTTTCCATTCGTAGTTTAGAAGAAAATCCACAAATTCACCATTATTATCGCAAAAAACATTTTACAGATACACGAGACAAAATTGGTTTTGCGAGCTTAGCAAAAGAGCTTCCAGACTGGATTGTTGAAGGCGAAACTTATCTTGCTCAGCATCAAAAAAATAACTAAAGTGAGGAAAGTTCTTGAACGATAATGTATTAAAATATATTAAGAGAATTTTTAATATTATCACGATACTTGGCCTTTTAGCGACGATTATCGGTGGAATTTATCTCTGGCGGCTTGGTGCTTTCCAAAACAAAGCAGTTTTGCAGCAACTGATTATCGCTCATAAATTTATGGGCCCACTTATTTTCTTTTGTATGCAAGTCATTCAAGTTATCGTCCCAATCATTCCAGGCGGCTTGACAATGGCAGCCGGTGTCTTGATTTTTGGACCAGTTGAAGGTTTCTTCTACAACTATATCGGTATCGTTTTGGGTTCCCTTCTCCTCTTTCATTTTGGAAGAAAATACGGTCAATCGCTCGTTCAAACTTTTGTTAAAGAAAAAAATTATAAACGTTATATGGGCTGGCTAGACAAAGGACAGAAACGTTTTAACATCATCTTTGCTTTGCTCATTCTCTCACCGATTGCGCCAGATGATGCACTCGTTCTCATCGCAAGTCAAACGAAAATGAGCTGGCGTTTCCTCTTTTGGACACTCATCTTATGCAAGCCTCTCCCAATTTTCCTCTATTCCTATTTGCTAATATTTGGTGGCGGATTTTTGGAACATATTCTTTAGAAATCAATACCACAAAAGTGGTATTTTTTCAAAAAAATTTTAAAAAGTTTCCCAAATTTTAACTAAAAAAATGTATAATAGAACTATTGATTTTTAAAAAATGTGTAAAAACACACAAATATATCAGAAATAATAACTTTCTAAGAAAATATAAGAACTACTGGAGCAAGTTTTGAATAAAAAAAATAAGAACGGATTTTCTTTTGATAGCCGTATTGACTATGCGCTACTTTTACCCGCCTTTATGCTAATTCTCATCGGACTTTACGCACTTTATGTTGCTGTCAGTCACGACCATCCAAGTCAGGCTACGCAAATGGTTGCCCAGCAAGGTGCGTGGGTTGTCATCGGTATTTTTGTCGGTCTTATTGTCATGCACTTAGATTCACATCTTCTTTGGAAATTAACCCCTTTTTTCTACGTCCTCGGACTTTGTCTCATGGTGCTTCCAATCTTCTTTTATAGTGCTTCAACAGCATATTTGACAGGAGCTAAAAACTGGGTAGCTCTTGGAGGACATAACCTTTTTCAACCGTCAGAATTCATGAAAATTTCCTATATTCTCTTTCTCTCGCGGCTGGTCGTACAATTTCAAACACAACTAAAAAAACGTTACATCAAAGACGATTTTCGCTTGATTGGACGCTTACTTTTAGCAACGTTGCCCGTAGCTATTTTAGCCGCTTTACAGCATGACTTTGGAACTTTTCTTGTGTTCTTAGTTATTTTGGCTGGGATTATCCTTATTTCAGGGATTTCTTGGAAAATTTTAGTACCAGCAATTGCGATTGTTGCCGCGATAGGAGCAGGAATTGTTGCAATGGTACTCAATCCAACCACACAAAGACTTTTGGAAGGTCTTGGTTTTGGTCAATATCAGATTAATCGTTTTATCTCTTGGCTACATCCTTTTGAATATATGCAAACAATCAGTTTGCAACAGTCGCACTCATTGATTGCCATTGGGATTGGTGGACTTTGGGGCCATGGATTGGGTGTTGCAAATGTCAATGTTCCCGTGCGTGAATCCGATATGATTTTTACTGTCATTGGCGAAGATTTCGGATTTATTGGCTCTACTTTCTTAATCATTCTTTATTTTATTCTCATTTATCGCATGATTCGCGTAACTTTGAAGTCAAATAATCAATTCTACACTTACATTTCAACAGGAATTATCATGATGATTCTCTTCCACGTTTTTGAAAATATTGGCGCAGCAATCGGTGTTGTTCCGTTGACTGGTATTCCATTACCTTTTATCTCACAAGGCGGTTCAGCTCTGATGGCAAATATTATCGGACTTGGACTGGTTCTATCTATGAAGTACAATCAGCTGCCAGATTTTGTCGAAGTGCGCGAGCGTGGCAAGCAAAGTTTAGAAAATAGAAAACAGCGTAGAGCAAAAAGAAAGTGAAAACTTTTTACATCCGCTTTCAAATATGATATACTGAAAACGAAATCATTTGAACTTATTATTAGAAAAGGAAGTTTTATTATGAAGTTTGCAGTAAGATATGCCTCACGTGGAGGAAATACACGAGCAGTAGCAGATGTCATCGCCAAAAAAGCAGGTGTGACAGCAAAACGCGTCTCAGAACCACTCAATGAAGAAGTAGATGTTCTTTTCGTTGGTGGCGGTGTTTGGTTCGCCAATGTCACAAAAGATATGAAAGAATTTTTGAACACATTAGACAAATCAAAAGTTAAAGAAGTAGTTGCATTTTCAACATCTGGACATTTGGATTCTGCCATCAAAAAAATCCAAGCAGCAGCTCAAACAAAAGGAATTAAAGTCAGCAATCATGCGATTGATTTACATATGAATATGCAAGGCTTTTCACTCTTTTCACAAGCAGGTGGAGATTTGACGGAAGCTCAAACAGCAGAAGTTGAAAAATTTGCGGACGAAGTCCTCTCAGAAGCCTAAAAAAATTTTGACGAAACTGTCAAAAATATGTTATAATAAAACCAATAAAAATAAAGGAAGTACAGTCTATTGAAATTTTAAGTCATGCAAAGTAGAAAATTTAAACCTCTGAAAAATAATTTTCAGCAGATTTTTTTACCGCACGACTTGAAAATGAAATAGACTTTTTAACTGTTAAATTCTAACAAATTTACGGATTTTTAAAGCTCTTTTTTCACATCAAGTCGTGAGAAAGGAGCTTTTTTATGTCATCTATCACAATCAAACAATTAACATTTAGCTACACAGATACAACTATTTTCAATCAAGCAAACATCAACATTGATGACAGTTGGAAATTAGGACTTGTCGGACGAAATGGTCGAGGTAAAACCACCTTACTTCACATTTTACAAGGAAAAATAAAAACTGACAGTTCTGTCAAAACAAATAAACAATTTATTTACTTCCCACAAAAAATAAAAAATACAAAAGAACTCACTTTATATGCGCTACAAGACATCATAGATTTTGAGCAATGGCAATTAGAGCGTGAATTAACCTTGCTCGATGTCAACCTTGACCGTCTTTGGCAACCTTTTGAAAGCCTATCAGGAGGTGAGCAAACAAAATGTCTTTTAGCTCTTTTATTCTTGGACAAATCTAACTTTCCTCTCATTGATGAACCAACAAATCATCTGGATATTACTTCACGAGAAAAAGTAGCAAATTATCTAAAAGAAAAATCAGGTTTTATCCTAGTTTCACATGATAGAGATTTTTTAGATAAAGTCTGTGACCATATCTTAGCGATTGAACGTCAAAAAATTCAACTTTATCAAGGAAATTTTTCAATCTATGAAACAGAAAAAAAGCTGCGTGATAACTTTGAAATTGCCGAAGATGGGAGATTGCGTAAGGATATTTCTCGTTTGAAACAAACATCACTAGAAAAGAGAGATTGGAGTAATCAGCGAGAAAATGTTGCTGGAGCAACTTTTGTCGATAAAAAAGTTGCCAAAAAACAAAATCAACGAGCGAAATCAATGGAAAAACGCATGAGTCAAGAAGTTGAAAATAAAGAAAAATTGCTAAAAAACATCGAAAAAACAGTTCCCCTAGCCATGAATTTTCAAATATCACATCATAAAAGATTAGTCCAGTTTGAAAAATTTTCACTCGGTTTTGATGAAAAAATGCTTTTTGAAGCCATTGATTTTTCCCTAAAAGTAGGAGAAATAGTAGCAATTACAGGCTCAAATGGACACGGAAAATCAAGTATTATTAAATACTTAGAAGGAAATTTTTCAGGAGAACATGCAGGACTTGTTCATCTTCCCCAAGGATTAAAAATTTCTTATGTTCAACAAATTTTTCAACACGAAGGAAGTCTCAAAGCTTTCGCTGAAAAAGAAAAGTTAGATCCAGAACTTTTTCTTTCAAATTTGCGTAAACTCGGCATGGAACGTAAAACTTTTGAGCAAAAAATAGAAACAATGAGTCAAGGGCAGCAAAAGAAAGTAGAACTTGCAAAAAGTCTCTCTCAACCTGCCAATCTCTATATCTGGGACGAACCGCTCAATTATTTGGATGTTTTTAATCATGAGCAAATCCTTCAAGTTCTCAAAACTTTTCAGCCCAGCATGATGATTGTCGAGCATGATAATCACTTCATCAAAGAAGTTGCAGATGAAATCATTGAATTAAAATAATAAAATATAATAATTCACATGAAATTAATAAAAAATCATATTAACGATGGAGAAGAAAACATTTTCATGTTATAATGAGAGTTATGGGTACACAACATCAAATTTTCAAAGGCACACTTTTAGCTGTTCTAGCAGGTATTTTATGGGGTATTTCAGGTATTTTCGGACAACTCTTTTTTGAAACATATCATGGAAATGCTCTATGGATTACCTCTTTTCGTCTGATTGTCGCAGGAATTATCTTACTCGCGATGTCTTATTTAAAAGACCGCCAATCATTTTTTAAACTGGTGAAAACCAAGAAAAATATACCACTTTTATTGCTCTACACATTTGGTGGTGTTTTTTCTGTGCAATTTTTCTATTACCTGACAATTCAACTTTCAAACTCAGCAACAGCAACGATTTTGCAGTACACAGCACCTGTTTTTATCATGGCTTTTCAGGCACTTGTTCAGCATCAACTTCCAAAACTAAAATCTATTCTGTTTGTTTTGCTAGCAATGCTAGGTGTTTTTTTGCTGATTACAAATGGAGATTTCACACATTTAGTCATCAAACCACTTGCTTTACTGGCAGGATTTATCACGGCTCTCGCCGTTGTGATTTACACAATTTCCCCCAAAAGATTATTGGACGAATACGGAGCGCTCAATGTTTCAGGTTGGGGAATGTTGATTGCAGGGATTGGTAGCAATATTATTTATCCCCTTTGGAGAGTAGATTTTAAGATTGAACCCTTGTCTATTTTTTATGTGCTTTGTATTGCAATTATTGGAACAGCCTTTGCCTTTCTACTCTGGTTGCAAGCAGTCCAGTACGTATCTCCTTTAGTTGTCAATGTTGCCACAGCCACAGAGCCACTGAGTGCTGTTTTATTGAGTATTTTTCTTTTTGCCATGCCACTCACTCCCTTATCTGTTATTGCGATTATTTTAGTCATCGTTTCAGTTATTCTTCTCTCAAGAACTGAACAAGAAATCTAAAAAATCCATTAAAAAAATGACTTGCGCAATACTGAACAATCTTATTTTTGTTATAATATCAGTATGGACTACAAAAATTATATTTGGGACTTAGGCGGCACATTACTTGATAATTATGAAAGCTCAACACACGCTTTTGCTGCCACGATTTGGAAAATGTCAGAGCGCGTCGTTTTACATGATGAAGTTTATGCTGCCTTAAAGATTTCAACAGCTCATGCGGTTGAGACTTTTGCCGCTGACCTTCCTGATTTTTTAAAAAATTATAAAGCATTAGAAGCTGAAACATTACGAAAACCAATTTTATTTAACGATGCTCAGCTACTTTTAGAAACTATAAAAAAGAATAACAGTCAAAATTTCATGATATCGCATCGAGATAAACAAGTCTTAGATATTTTATCCGCAGCAAACATAAAACAGTATTTCACAGAAGTTGTGACTGCCGACGATGGTTTTCCGCGTAAACCAGCACCAGATTCAATTTTGTATCTTTTAAAAAAATACCAACTTAATCCAAAAGAAACCGTAATGATTGGAGACCGAAGTATAGATATCGAAGCTGGAAATGCAGCAAAAGTCAACACGATTTTCTTTGACCCAAAAGCAAGTCTTTCAATAGCAACTAAGAATATTAAAAGTCTCTCAGAACTACTTTAAATCAAAAACAAAATTCACAAAGCCGATGAATTCGATAAGTCACGGCTTTTTATATTGAAAAAAGTAAGAAAAAATCACAAAATTGTGGTATAATAGAGATAATAATTCCACAGAAATGAGATTTATTTTGAACGAAGAAAATAAAGATTTAGAAAAGCGTGCTGACGAATATGATGCCAGTCAAATTCAGGTACTTGAAGGCTTAGAAGCCGTTCGTATGCGACCTGGTATGTATATCGGCTCAACGAGTAAAGAAGGACTCCATCATCTTGTCTGGGAAATCGTAGATAATTCGATTGATGAAGCCCTTGCAGGCTTCGCCACACATATTGAAGTTTTCATTGAAGCAGATAATTCTATCACTGTTATTGATGATGGACGTGGTATTCCTGTTGATATTCAAGAAAAAACAGGACGTCCTGCTGTTGAGACAGTATTCACAATTCTTCACGCAGGTGGTAAATTTGGCGGTGGCGGATATAAGGTTTCTGGTGGACTGCACGGAGTAGGTTCTTCCGTTGTCAATGCCCTCTCTACAGAACTTGATGTGACCGTCCACAAAGACGGAAAAAAATACTTCCAAGAATACCATCGTGGTATTGTCGGTGAAGATTTAAAAATTATTGGCGATACAGATTTGCGCGGAACAAGCGTGCATTTCACACCAGACCCAACGATTTTTACTGAAACAACAGTATTTGAATTTGATAAACTCTTGACACGTGTACGTGAACTTGCTTTTCTTAATCGCGGATTAAGGATTTCGATTACCGATAAACGTGAGGGAAATGAAAAAAATAAAGCAAGTTTTCATTATGAAGGTGGTATTCAGTCTTATGTAAGCTACCTCAATGAAAATAAAACTGTTTTATTTGATACACCTATCTTTACAGAAGGCGAAATGGACGACATCACAGTCGAAGTCGCCATGCAATATACAGATACTTATCATGAAACAATCTTAAGTTTTGCCAACAATATCAATACACATGAAGGTGGCACACATGAACAGGGTTTTAGAACAGCACTCACACGTGTGATTAACAACTATGCTAAGCAAAATAAAATCCTCAAAGAAAGCGAAGATAACCTCACAGGAGATGATGTTCGTGAAGGATTAACAGCCGTTATTTCTATCAAACATCCCAATCCACAATTTGAAGGACAGACAAAAACGAAGCTTGGTAATAGTGAAGTAACAGGGATTGTCAACAAACTTTTCAGTGAAGCTCTACAAACTTTCATGCTTGAAAATCCACAGGTTGCCCGCAAGATTATTGAAAAAGGTCTCTTGGCAAGTAAAGCGCGTATCGCAGCAAAAAGAGCGCGTGAAGTTACACGTAAAAAATCAGGACTTGAAATTTCCAATCTTCCCGGAAAACTTGCAGACTGTTCATCAAATGACCCAAAGCAAACAGAACTGTTCATTGTCGAAGGAGATTCAGCCGGAGGTTCCGCAAAATCAGGACGTAACCGTGAATTCCAAGCCATCCTACCTATTCGTGGTAAAATCTTGAATGTTGAAAAAGCAACGATGGATAAAATTCTCGCCAATGAAGAAATTCGTTCTCTTTTTACTGCGATGGGAACAGGCTTTGGTGCAGATTATGATTTGAGTAAAGCACGTTATCATAAACTGGTTATCATGACTGATGCCGATGTCGATGGCGCACACATTCGGACACTACTTTTGACACTCTTTTATCGTTATATGCGTCCAGTTGTTGAAGCAGGTTATGTTTATATTGCCCAACCACCAATCTATGGGATTAAAGTGGGTTCTGAAACAAAAGAATATATCCAACCCGGTCCAGAGCAAGAAACTCAATTAGCCGAAGCTATGGAACGCTGGTCACAAGGACGTTCAAAAGCGACAATTCAGCGTTATAAAGGGCTTGGCGAAATGGACGACCATCAACTTTGGGAAACAACGATGGATCCAGAAGCTCGTCTGATGGCACAAGTATCACTTGAAGACGTAGTAGAAGCAGATAAAATCTTTGATATGCTCATGGGAGATAGGGTAGAACCACGTCGTGAATTTATCGAGCAAAATGCAGAATTTTCAACGATTGATGCCTAAGTAGCAATCAAAAAATAAACTATAAAAAGTCTCAATAGAGACTTTTTTGATACAATTATAGTTAGAAAAGTAGAGATTGGAGAAGATGAGATGACAAAAATAGCAGTAATTGGAGCAACAGGGAAATCTGGAAGTTTAATTGCAAAAAAAGCTTTAACAGCAGGATTTGACGTCACAGCGATTGTTCGTAATGCCAAAAAATTAACGATTAAACCACAAGCGGTGATTGAAAAAGATGTTTTCAACTTGACAAATGCAGATTTATTGGGTTTTGATGCGATTGTCCTTGCTTTTCGAGCAAAAGCGGGAGATGAAAGTTCATATAGTCGTTTATTTGAACATTTGATTGAGATTTTGACTGATAATCCAGCACGTTTGATTATTGTTGGTGGTGCGGGTTCGCTTTATACGGATGAAAGTCGTGCAACAAAATATGTAGAAACTTTCCCTAAAGATTTGAGTTGGGTAGCAGAACCTCGTGAAATGGCAAAAGCAAGTGAACTGATAAAAGCTTCCAAACTCAATTACACTTTCTTTTCTCCGGCAGCTACATTTCTTCCGGAAGGAGTAGAAACTGGAAATTATACATTAACAAATGATGTGTTTCAAAAAAACTCGGCAGGAAAGTCTGAAATCTCGTACGCAGATTTTGCGGCTGCCGTGATAAAAATAATCAAAGAAGGCAGTTACGAACGCGAACACATAGGAATTTACCAAAATTAATTTGAGCTATTGTACCAGTTCCCGCCATACCAGTTTTTATAACATTCCTCGACAGTCTTGACATTAGTCATTGTCAACGCTTGTGTGACAATAGGACTTTCTGTTTTCCCTTTATGGAGAAGGTCGGCAATATGCTGAATTTCATAAACGAATTCACTTTTTTCTGGATGAGAAAAGTGAATTTTTTTGATTTTCCCAGTATTCAGCTGAATTTCGGCGTCCTCAGTCTTCCAATAATCAGGAACAATGATTTTTCCAAGACTTCCACGAATTTCTAAACGACTTTGAAATCTCATCAGACTACTAATAAATAGGCTGATAAGAAGTTTGTTTTTGCGCAAAATGAGATGACATTCATCATCAGCTTGCAAAGGGTTGCGTGTAGTATGAAGACTTTGAACATCATCAAAAGCTGTGCCAAAAAGAAATTGAAGTACAGACAGTCCGTAACTGGCGTTAGAAATCAAAGTACCACCACCTTTTGAGAGGTCCAAAAACCACGGAATACTTTCACTCCCTGCACGACTTTCTTGAATATCAACCCACTCAACTTTACCAATCTCTCCTGAAAGGATACGAGACTTTACTTCGTGAATAATAGGAAGAAAGAGTGCTTTTTGTGCTTCCATAAGAAGAAGTTTTTTCTGTTTGGCAAGTTCAAAAAGTTCTTTTGTTTCATCTTCTGTGACAGTAAATGGTTTTTCAAGTAAGACATTTTTTCCAGCATTCAGGGCGAGTTTTGCTCCTGAAAAATGCTGATTATTAATCAGAGGAATGTAAATCAAATCAAGTTCTGAATCAGCAACTAGTTCACCGTAGGAACTATAAGTTCTTGAAATTCCTAATTCTTTTGCAAGCTGTTTTGTTTTTTTATCATCACGTGTGGCAATAGCTGTCGCTTCGGCAACTCCAGAAGCACGAATACCTGCAACAAAGCGTGGGACGATAGAAGCGCCCGACATTATTCCTATTTTTATCATGAGTTTATTGTAACTTATTTTTTCTTTTTTTGAAAGTGCTATCAAAAGAAAAAATGTTTTTATTTCTGAAAAATATTACTTTTTCATCTGAGGTAAAAGCCTGCTATAATAGGCTTTGTGCTGAAAAACTTAAAAAATTTTTAAAATCGGACTCATATTCTTGACAAATGAAATCTAAGGGACTATAATAATTAACGTCGTTAGATAGTATGGACGTTAGAAAGGAATAGAGTTATGGATTACAACAAACTTGCAGAAGCTTTTTTGGTTCAGGTCAAAGATACTGCGAAAAGTCAGGTAATGAATAAGTTGAACAGCTATTCACATGGAGAAAATCAAGTACTTTTCTTCTTACATAAACAGACAGGAGAACCGATTGTCCCAAGTGATATTGCAACTTTTACAAATACAAGTACCGCACGTATCGCTACGATTTTGAACAATCTTGAAGAAAAAGGAATGGTGACACGCGAGATTTCACGTGTTGACCGTAGAAAGATTTTGGTTGCCTTGACTGATAAAGGAAGAAAGTTAGCCGAAACACAACGTTGTACATTTATTAACAATATTTCCCGTGCCTTTGAAGCAATGGGCGAAGAACGTGCCACACGTTTTGTTGATGACTTACTTCTCTTTTTTGAAGAGGGAAGAAAAATTGCGTTAGAAGAAGAGGAGAATAAAAATGCCTGATACATTAGAAAAAGATTATAGCATTGATATTCACGGCAAAAAATTTAATCGTATTGCCATGTTAATCTTAATCTTAATCGGAACTTTTGGTGCCATGTTGATGCAAACATCACTTGGTACAGCTATTCCGACTTTGATGAAAGATTTTAGTATTTCGATGTCAACGGCACAAGAAGCAACAACTTGGTTCTTACTTGCCAATGGTATTATGGTCCCTATTTCGGCTTATTTAGCTACGAAATTCCCTACACGTTGGCTCTATGTCGCTGGCTACGGTGTCTTAGTTATCGGGATGTTTATGTCTTATGTGGCACCTACATCAAACTGGACGATCTTCCTTGCTGGACGTATTTTACAAGCCTGTGCTGTAGGTATTACAATGCCTTTGATGCAAGTAGCTTTGGTCAATATGTTTAGTCCTAAGCAAATGGGAGCTGTCATGGGTGTCGGTGGTATTGTTATCATGGTTGCACCTGCGATTGGTCCTACATTTGCGGGTTGGTTGATTGTTAATAAATTGCACTTGTTCTTTTGGACATTCGCAGCAAGCTGGCGGACAATTTTCTTAATTCCAATGATTGTCGTCGCTGTGGTAATGCTGATTTCCATCTTTGCGATGCGTGACGTTATCCCTAACCGTCCAATGAAACTTGACTTTTTGAGTTTGGTTCTATCTGTTCTTGGTTTTGGTATCTTCCTTTTAGGATTTACCAATGTTGCAAGCGATGGCTGGGGCGATGTGACAAATGTCATCTTACCAATCGTTGGTGGTATCGTTATTATTGGTTTGTTTGCTTGGCGTCAGTTGACGATGAAAGACCCATTCTTGGATTTGCGCGTCTTTAAAATTAAACAATTTACAGTGGTAACTATCACACTTTCTCTCGTTACGATGGCGATGATGGGTGTTGAGATGATGTTACCTCTCTATCTCCAAGAAGTACATGGTTTGTCTGCCTTTAACTCTGGACTTGTCTTATTACCTGGCTCATTGATGATGGCAGTTGTTGCACCGCTTGCTGGTGGTGCTTATGATAAGATTGGTGCGAAACGTTTGGCACAAGTTGGTTTTGCAATCCTTGTTCTTGGAACTTTGCCATTCATGTTCTTTACGACAAGTACGCCTGACCATTTCGTTACATTACTCTATGGATTGCGTATGTTTGGTATTGGTATGATTATGATGCCGTTGACAGCTTCTGCGATGAATGCTTTGCCTGTCAATGAAGTCGCACAAGGAACAGCGTCTAACAATACAGCACGTCAAGTTGCTTCATCTGTTGTCGTCGCTCTGCTTTCATCTGTGGCACAAAATATCATCACGAATAATATGCCAAGTTCTCATCTTAAAACGACCAATCCTTTAGGCTATGCTGGAAAAGCGATTGATGCGATGCTTAAAGGTTATCATGCGTCATTTGCGATTGGTTTGGCTTTTGCGATTGTTGGTTTGATTGTGGCAATGTTCTTACGTAGTGGTAAGGTTCTTGCAGGAAAGACAGCAACGGACTTAAAAGCTAAGGAAATGAAAAAGGAGGCAAACTAATGTTAATACTTGCATTGATTATTGTATTTGGTATTTTGACTTTCTTTGGGTTTATGTTCCTCAAAAATGCAGCCGCGCGCTATATCGTCGGTGGCGTGTCATTGATTATTCTGGCTCTGTCGGTTGTGATGTTGACATTCCATATCAGAGATAATTGGGGAATGAAAGAAGTGACGACTTCAACAAGTCATGTGGTTTATACGGCAGGTGATAAATCTGCAGCGTACGGCATGATGATAAAAGCTGAAATCGGTAAAAATACTGGAAATTATGTTTTGATTTATCGTAATGATAAAAATTCAAAAAATCCAGATACAAACTTTAAACCTGATGAAAAAAATATCGTGGAAGCTGTGAAAAAATCAGCGACTTACAAACAAGTAGCTGGTAATACGGCAAAAGTGACAACAAAAACAACACGTCGTGTTTGGAAATCAGATTTCTTCAAAGTCTTATTTGGAATTGGCGATGAAAATAAGGAGCTTGTGAAACAACACTCTGTTGTCTCTGTTCCAAAAGATACTTGGCTTGTTTTAACAGCTGACCAAGTAAAAGAACTCCAGAAAAAAGCTCCTGAAATGGCTGCTGCTGCGAAAAAAGAACAAGAAGCACAAGTTCAAGCAGCAATCCAAAAAGCTCTGACAGAAGCTGTCGCCAATGTTCCTGCTGCTCAAAAAGAAGCGGCTATGGCAGCAGCAAAACCTGCAGTGACTGAAAAAGTAGAAGCAGCCGCAAAAGCTCAAATGGCAGAACTACAAAATAATCCAAAAGCTTATGCGAAATTACAAGTCACACAAATCCGCGAAACACTAGGGATAAAATAAGTTTTGACGGTTTTACAAAAATAGAATTTGAATAATGAAAAGTCTGTCAAAGTTTTGGCAGACTTTTTTGAATGATTAAATGATTGACATTCATATTATTGTGTATTATAATGATTACATAAAATTAAAAAGCGGTAAATTATTAAAAACGTCTTTTTGTCCCCAAAAGAGTGTTTCTCCTAGTAAGGAGAAACACTAACATTCCAAAGCAAAAATAAAAAAGAGGATTGCCTATGAGATATGTCAGCATTCATGAAAAAGATTATGTCGCAAAACAGCAAAAACTTGCGAAATCAGCTCAACAAAAGACCACGCATTTTCGAGCATGGAAAGTCGGCAAGTCATGGCTTTATGCCGCAGCAACCCTGACTTTAATCTTGTCAAACAATCAATTAACACAAGGGGTTATTTTGACAGGGCAGGCAGTAGAAGCACTCACAGAAGGACAGACCGTCCATGCTGACGACCTGACACCACCTTTGCAGTCTTCAACGACCGTCAATGACAGCTCACAAACCCAAGGCACATCGCCAACAATCTCTAGCTCTACCGTAAATGGTCCCGGCGCTAGTTCTGGCGTTATAAACGGCACAGGTATGTCCTCTTCATCAGGTTCTACCAACATGAGTTATGGCTCATTAGTAACGACAGGCTCAGACTCTGGTGCGACAGGAAGCTCTACTCAAGTCACAGGAACTTGGGCAAGCTCGCAGTCCACAGGCTACAATGGGAATGCTTCGGGCTCTTTTGAGTCTGGTTCGGGTCAAACGCTAGGTCCATCAGGCTCATCCTTAACAAATACAAGTAATCCAAATTATCCTGGTTGGGTAGGTACGGGTATCACAAACTCTGGTTCATCAGGCTCCTCTTTTGCCGGTTTAGGAACTGGAAATGTGGATATCAACTTTTCTTCTAATCAAACCGGAAGTGCAACCACAGGAATTTCTAATAACCCAACGTCGCCGACGGTCACTATCACCTCAACAGCGACCAACGGCTCAACAGCCACAGCAACCACCCAACTCACTGTCACAGCCACCACAGGCTCAAGTGTGACAGCAACGACAGGTTCGACGAGTTCAGCTGTGACCTTTACCCTTGGTTCTTCAACAGGTTCGACAAACTCCTATGAGGCAACGGGCTATACAAGTTCATCTGCACCCGGTCAGGCTTTGAATGACGGGAGTTCGGCTTATAACTCAAATTTTGGTTTTACGCCAACAGGAACGACACTTTCAGGCGCAACTGAGCAGACAGGAGCGACAGGTTCTTGGACGACCGCGACGACTGGAACGGCGTCATCAACAAACAGCACGGCAACAACCCTTACAGCAGCACCACCAACCGATTCAACCAGTAGCAGTGATACTTTAGGGGGTGCAACGAACGCGACAGGAACCACCAGCTGGACGCATTCGAGTTGGACATACTGGGATAGTTCTGGCACCACCGCATCGAGTGGTTCAACCGTCAACTCCACCTTTACAGGCTCGACCGCCTCATCTGCCACGATGGACAGCGATGGCAACTGGGTTTACGGCGCACCGACCGATACCGCTAGTACCGATACAGGACAAAATACTCAAGAATCTTCAGGCTCATGGGGACTGACCGCAGAGTCCTCAACCGCGTGGTCTGAAGCGACAAATATCACAACGATTACAGAAACGTCCTCTAGTACAAACTCAACCAGTACAACAGGTTCAACCTCTGGACCATCAGGCTCGACCTTTACCTCAGGCTCCACGCAAAGCTCGACCAATAGCGGAACGACCAATACTTGGTCTTCATCAAGCTCAACAGGTTCGAGTTGGACGACTGGCTCAACAGGTACGACCAATTCAACCTTTAGCTCGACTTTCTCGACTGGAAGCTCAACGACGAACTCGACAGGTGGCACAGGCACAACAGCCAGTACAATGTCTAGCACAGGTACGACGAACTCCACAGTCACCTCAACTGGAACGACTGGTAGCTCATCAAGTGTAAGTAGTGGTTGGTCAGAAGCCACCAATACAGGTATTACCATTACCAACAGTACATCAACAAGTGGGACAACGGTAAGTTCCAACTCAACTGGACCAACAAGCTCAACAGGTACGTCAAACTCAACAGGCTCTTCTTGGACCAATACTTTTTCATCAGGAACGACAGGCTCAACGTGGACATCTGCTTCTAGTTACAGTACGATATCTAGCTTCTCCTCTGCCACAACCAACTCAACAGGCGGCACAGGCTCAAGCACATGGACAAGTGAAACAACAGGATCAACAAGCACCACAGGATCAACATCTGGCACATGGGTAAGTAGCTCAACAGGCTCATCATCAATATCAAGTAGCACACCGAGTGATTCAACTCCACCGCCAACGAATCCAACGACTCCGACAAATCCGACGAACCCAACGAGTCCGACGAACCCAACGACTCCAACAAATCCGACGAATCCAACGACTCCGACAAATCCGACGAACCCGACGAACCCAACGAATCCGACGAACCCAACAAATCCGACGAATCCAACAAATCCGACGAACCCGACGAATCCAACAAATCCAACGAATCCGACGAATCCGACGGTTCCAACAACATCAAGTACGCCACCGGCAACTCCAACGAATTCAAGTTCTACGCCGACAAGTCCTTCAATGATTGTGAACAATAATGGAAATAATTCGCCGAGCGTTGCTGTTTTGCCAAAAACCGGAGATAATTCCTTAGATAATACGCTCACAATGGTTGGTGGTGCAGCAGTCATTGCGACAGCCGCAGGATTATTGTTTAAAAAACGCAAAGAAAAAGGTAAATTTAAGAAAAATTAAATTTGTATAAAAAAGAAAGCTCTCCAAAAAGGAGCTTTCATTTATGAGAGGAAAATATGGTAACAGAAGAAGAACGTCTAAAAAAGCATAATGATGACCCAGATTTTTTATCTTTGGTACGCGCCGCCGATGAAATGTATATGCGAAATGCAAATAAAGCCAATCATGTTTCTTTGAAACGTGCGATTGAGCTTTATCAATCAGCATTTAATTATCTTGATGATAGTTTTGAGTTTGATAATTGCGAGCTCTATCGTAAAATCGGAGATTGCTACTATGCGATGGACGATATGGATAAGGCGCGAGTAAATCTGGAAAAAACCTTGGATTATTCGACGACTAATCCGAGCATTTATATGCGTTTGGCAAGTATTTATTATTCTTTTGACCAAGATAAGGGGATTGAGTACAATGACCGCGCTTTTCAATTGGATAATAACTTTTCAAACTATGGCGGGCGAAATTTCCTGACAATCAAGACAGATGCTTATACACAGTTGGGAATTAAAAATAAACTGGAAGAATATGCCAGTGATTGGCCAATGAAGTTTCAGGCGAATGGGACGGTTTATACTTATGAGAAACCAGCAGATGCAGAAGAACGTAAAAAAATGCTCCACAAAAAGTTGCGGATTGGTTATATTTCTTCGGACTTTTATAATCACACGATGATGAGTTTTATCCTGCCTTTACTGGAACATCATGATACTAAGAAGTATGATATTATCTTGTATTCGACTGTTGACCGCCAGTATGATGATACGACGACACGAATTATGGCGTGTGGCAATCGTTTTGTCGATTGTAGTAAACTCAATAATTTTGACTTTGCGAAACGTATCCATGATGACAAAGTCGATATTCTGATTGATTTGGGCGGGTTTACGCATAATCGTAGCTTTGCCATGCTTTTTAAGCCAGCACCTATTCAAGCGCAATATATGGGATTTTTGAACACTTATGGCTTTAAAGAAATTGATTATATCATGTGTGATGAATTTACTATTCCTAAAAATAAGGCTGACCTTTATACGGAAAAACCAATGTATATTGAGGCTGGAATGGACAGATTTAACTTCACACGCAAAAATATTGATTTGCCAGAAATTACGCCACTTCCGATGGAGAAAAATGGTTATATCACTTTTGGAAGTTTTAATGATATTTCTAAAATCACGACGTCAACGATTCGTTTGTGGTCGAAACTGTTGCTTGCTGTACCTACGGCAAAACTTTTGATTTATCGTTATGGCCCACAGTTGACCGATGATAAAATTGCACAGTTGAAAGAGCGTTTTAGAAAATTTGGGATTTTGGAAACACGTTTAGAATTTTCTCGTGAAGTGCCAGATATGCACTTTAAGGCTTATTTGAAAGCTGACGTCGGACTTGACCCAACACCATTTGGTGGGCTGTCGATTACGATTGAGGCGCTTCACATGGGCTTGCCCACTTTGACGATGCCTGCTGAGGGAATGCAATCGCGAGGAACTGCGCGGATTAATCGAATGCTCGGCATTGATGGCGCTTTTAATGCGTCAGATGAAGAAAGTTTTGCTCAGAAAGGGAAAACTCTGGCAAATGATATTGAATTAGTGCGTTTTTATCGTGAAAGCTTGCGTGAAACAGTTGAAAAGTCAGCACTCAAAAATGACTTAGATGGCTTTGCACGTTCCGTTGAGGCAGCTTATGAACGAGCTTGGGCGGATTATGTAGATGTGAAGTTTAAGAATGATAATCATTAAAAATAATTGAAAAAGTCTGTCAAAATTTTTGATGGACTTTTTTGACAGTTTTGTCAAAAAATTGACAGAAAAATAAAGCATTTTCAGGCAGTTTTTTGTATAATAGAGGTAGAAAACTTTTTGATAGTTCTGTCAAAAAATAAAAGGAGACAAAATGCCTAAAAAATTTAAACGTGTCCATCTTGTTGTCATGGATTCTGCTGGGATTGGTTATGCGCCTGATGCAGGGGAGTTTTTCAATCATGAAACGCCTGATATTGGTGCCAATACAATCGGTCATATTTCTGAAAAAGTTGGACTCAATGTGCCGAATTTCCAGAAAATTGGTCTGGGAAATATTACTGAGCTAAAAACGGTTGCGCCGACAGATAAACCGCTGGGTTACACGACGAAATTGCAAGAAGTGTCGCAAGGTAAGGACACAATGACAGGTCACTGGGAGATTATGGGACTTGACATTACCAATCCTTTTCCTGTTTATCCTGATGGCTTTCCAGAGGAATTACTGACGAAAATCGAAGCATTTTCAGGTCGGAAGATTATTCGTGAGGCAAATAAACCTTATTCTGGGACAGAAGTGATTAAAGATTTTGGTGAGCGTCAGCTGGAAACGGGAGAGTTGATTATTTATACGTCGGCAGACCCTGTGTTGCAGATTGCGGCAAATGAAGCGCTTATTCCACTTGATGAACTTTATAAAATCTGTGAATACGTCCGTAAAATCACGGATGTTGGCTCTGAATGGATGCTTGGTCGAATTATTGCACGTCCTTTTGTTGGCACGAAAGCAGATAATTTTGAGCGTACGGCAAATCGTCGGGATTATGCTCTGGCGCCATTTGGACGGACAGTCATGAACAATCTTGATGATGCTGGATTTCCTGTAATTTCAGTTGGTAAAATCCATGATATCTACGACGGTCAAGGGATTAACAAAGACATGGGACATAATCTCAATGACATGGACGGCGTGGATCGGATGCTCAAAGCAATAGCGTTGCCCGACTTTAAAGAAGGCTTGCTCTTTGTGAATTTGGTCGATATGGACGCGAAATATGGGCATCGTCGCAATCCTGAGGGCTATCGTGATGCAATTCAAGACTTTGACGGTCGCTTGCCAGAGATTATGGCGACAATGGACGAAGATGATATTTTGATGATTACGGCAGACCACGGCAATGACCCAACATTTACTGGGACAGACCACACACGTGAGTATATTCCGCTCGTGACGTTCTCAAAAGCTTTTACAGCGCCAAAACCATTGCCAGTTGGACACTTTGCTGATATTTCGGCAACGATTGCTGAGAATTTTGGGGTGGCTAAGGGCGATATTGGTGAGAGTTTCTTGGATGCACTTGTCTAATGGCTGAAAAAATAAAACAAGCGATTTGTCAGTCTTGTGGCATGCCGATTGCTGATAATTCCTACAAAGGAACGGAGGCGGACGGGACATTTTCTGCGGATTATTGTATCTATTGTTACAATCAAGGGCGCTTTATGCAATCTGACATTAGCTTTGAGGAAATGCTCGAAAAAGGGCGCAAGGGTCTGGACGCGACACCAATGCCGAAAATTCAGAAATGGCTCTTTAAAAAACTTTATCCCATACAGCTCAAAAGTCTCAAACGCTGGAAAAAATAATTTTTGACAGCTCTGTCAAAAAAATATCATTAAAAATTAAGAATAAAAAGGAAAAATAATTATGCCAACACCACACATTGAAGCACAAAAAGGCGAAATTGCTGACAAAATTCTTTTGCCGGGTGACCCACTTCGCGCAAAATTCATCGCAGAAAATTTCTTAGAAGATGCAGTGCAATTTAACAGCGTCCGCGGTATGCTTGGATTTACAGGAACTTACAAGGGCGAGCGTGTCTCTGTCATGGGAACAGGTATGGGGATTCCGTCGATTTCGATTTATGCCAATGAACTCATCACAGAATACGGCGTGAAAAAGCTGATTCGTGTAGGAACAGCGGGTTCACTCAACGCCGATGTGCATATTCGTGACCTTGTGATTGGACAGGCAGCAGCGACGACATCAGCGATTGTGCGCAATGATTTTCCACAATTTGATTTTCCAATGCTTGCCGATTTTGACTTGCTCGATAAAGCCTATCATATTGCCAAAGATCTTGGTATCACAACGCATGTTGGCAATATTCTCAGTTCAGACCTCTTTTACAGCGACATTGACCAGATGAAACTTGGCGAATTTGGTGTGAAAGCTGTCGAGATGGAAGCAGCTGGATTGTATTATCTCGGCGCGCGTCATCATGTGCAAACTCTTGGCATCATGACGATTTCTGATAGTCTTGTCACAGGCGAAGCGACAACCTCAGAAGAGCGTCAACTGACTTTCACAGATATGATGAAAGTCGGACTGGAAACATTGATTGCCAAATAAATCAGTTAAAAAAGAGCGCAGAAGTTGCTCTTTTTTTAGATTTCCGAACGTTTGAAAGTGATTTTACGAAAAATGAACACTTTCAACAGTAAAATCCAAACTTTTTTTGTTAAAATGAGATTAAAATTAAAAAGAGTAACGAGGAGAATTTATGAAAACAGACATCGAAATTTCACAAGAAGCAGACTTGCGCCCGATTACAGAAATTGCTGAAAAAATTGACTTAAATAGTGATGACATAGAACTTTACGGCAAATACAAAGCGAAAATTCCACTGTCAGTCTTGAAAAAATTTGATACTAATCCAGATGGAAAGTTGATTTTAGTCACTTCCATCAACCCAACCCCCGCAGGCGAAGGAAAATCAACCGTTACCGTTGGTCTGGCAGATGCTTTCAATCGTCTGGGAACAAAAGCAATGGCAGCTTTGCGTGAACCCTCACTTGGACCTGTGATGGGAATTAAAGGTGGCGCGACAGGCGGTGGTTATGCTCAAGTCCTACCGATGGAAGACATCAATCTGCACTTTACAGGCGATATTCATGCGATTACCACGGCAAATAACGCAGTTGCAGCTTTTCTTGATAATTCACTCCAACAGGGCAATCCTTTGAACATTGACCCACGGCGGATTACTTGGAAACGTGTCCTTGACTTGAATGACCGCTCATTACGTCATGTGAACATTGGACTTGGCGGTGTTGTCAATGGGATTCCGCGTGAAGATGGTTTTGACATCACTGTTGCCAGTGAAATCATGGCAGTTCTCTGTTTGGCGACATCTTATGCTGATTTGAAAGCTCGTCTTTCAGTGATTGTCGTGGCAAATACTTATGATAGAAAAGCAGTTACAATCGGTGATTTAGGCGTTGCTGGTGCGATTGCCATGCTTCTAAAAGATGCGTTAAAACCCAATCTTGTACAGACGATTGAAGGTACTCCTGTCCTCATTCACGGTGGTCCTTTTGCCAATATTGCTCACGGTTGTAATTCAGTTTTAGCAACGAAAACAGCCTTGAAATTAGCAGATGTGACCATTACTGAGGCAGGATTTGGGGCAGATTTGGGAGGAGAAAAATTCCTCGATATCACAACGCGTCAATTACCAAAAAATCCTGATGCCGTCGTGATTGTAGCGACCATTCGTGCCCTGAAAATGCACGGAGGAGTTGGTAAAAAAGAATTAACAACTGAAAATCTCCCCGCGCTTGAAGCAGGGTTTGCCAATCTCAAACGGCATATCGAAAATATGCAATCTTATGGATTGCCTGTGATTGTGGCACTCAATCAATTCGCCAGCGATACAGTAGCCGAGATAGAAAAACTGATAGCATTAACCAAAGCACTGAATGTACCTGTTTCGCTAACAAATGTTTATGAAAAAGGTGGTGCTGGTGCGCAAGATTTAGCAGAAAAATTAGCAGATTTGTTAAAAGAAAAATCAGAATTTCACTATTTGTATCCACTAGAAAGTTCAATCTCAGAAAAAATTCAAGATGTCGTAACAAAAATCTATGGTGGAAAATCAGTTACTTTTACAGTAAAAGCCAAACGACAGATGAAAGAAATTGAAGCAAATGGTTGGGCAAATCTTCCCGTTTGCATGGCAAAAACACAATATTCATTTTCTGATAATGCAACATTGCTTGCTGCGCCAAAAGATTTTGAAATCACAGTACGTGAACTCGTACCAAAAATCGGAGCTGGATTTATCGTTGCCTTAACAGGAGACGTGATGACGATGCCAGGATTACCTAAGCAACCAGCTGCATTAAAGATGGATATTGATGAAGATGGAAAGATTTCTGGACTATTTTGACATTATAAAAATCGCTGAATAAGCGATTTTTATAATAGTTAAAGACATTTCGTGATAAAGAGAATAAAGTATCGTGATTAAAAAATCTTATGATAAGTAAAAAATTTTTATGATAAAATTAAGTTATCAGTTTTTGATTAAGAGATTGATAATTATGTTTATTGATAAAGAAATAGTTAGATAAAAGAGGAGATTTTTATGAAGAAATCAATAAAATTATCGCTTGCAGTTATTTCACTTGTTACTGTTGGAGCGTTGAGCGCTTGTAGTTCAAATGCAAAAACGTCAAGTAGTAAAGGAAAAACAACTATCATCGTTGCCTCAGACGGTTCAACAAAACCTTTTGAATATGGCAATAGTCAAGGAAAATTAACAGGATACGATATTGCGGTTGCTAAAGCGGTTTTTGCGAAACTTCCTCAGTACAATGTCAAATATCAAACAGTTGATTTCTCAGGAATTACACCAGGAATTACAAGTGGACGTTATCAAATGGGCGCTAATGATTTTGGTTGGACAAAAGAACGTGCAAAATCCTTTAATTTCTCAAATCCAATCTCAAAATCAAATGATGCGATTGCAGTTAGAACAGGAAAATACACAGATTTTGCTTCTTTAGCAGGAAAATCAACGATTGGTAATCCAGCTTCTAATTACAGTAAGGAAATCGAAAGTTGGAACACAGCGCATCCAGATAAAAAAATCAAGATTGATTTTGCTTCAGACCAAACATCTATCAATACAAGATTGATGCAAATTGAATCAGGAAAAATTGACTTTATGCTCTACGATAAAATTTCATTGACGCAAGCTGTGAAAGAGCAAGGATTTAATGATTTAAAAGTAGAAGATATCAATGACCAAACAGGAGATCCTGAACATGATGGTTATGAATATTTCATCTTTGGACAAGACGAACAAGGTCAAAAATTGCAAAAAGCAGTTAATGGCGAACTCAAAAAATTGCAAGCAGATGGTACTTTATCGAAAATATCTAAAAAATATTTAGGTGGTGATTTTGTTCCTAGCGCAAATATGTTTAAATAATTGATGGAACATATTGAACACAAGCAATTTATGAAAAAATTTAGTAAACTAGTATTAGATAATATAACGGAAAGAAGAAACTGTTGGTTATCAGCAGTTTTTTTGGAATTTAACGATGAAGAAAAATAAAAAAGTGGTTCTTGGACTTCTTTTACTCCTTATTTTGATATTGCTTCCGAGTATTCCATTTTTGGTAGCAAAGGGGCATTATACATTTACCCAGTTCTGGCAGTTATTCTTTAAACAAATTTTTAGTTGGAAAGCTTTTGTCAGTGCTTTTCTACCCATTATAAAAGAAATTCCAACTTCTCTCATTATCACAGTGATTGCGATGATTTTGGGATTGGTTTTGGGCTTACTTTTAGCACTTGTTCGGATTAATAAAATTCCAATTTTGAACCAATTACGTGCGTTATTTGTTAGTTTTATTCGTGGAACACCGATTATCGTTCAACTTTATTTGACTTATACGGGGATTCCTTTGATTTTAAAAGCAATCAATATGAATTATGGGACGAGTTTTAATGTCAATTCAATTCCTGCAATGCTTTTTGTTATTATTACCTTTGGTTTGAATGAAGCAGCTTATGGTTCAGAAACCATTCGTGCGGCTATTCAGTCGGTTGATAATGGACAACTTGAAGCCGCAAAATCTCTTGGAATGACAAACTTTCAGGTTTTCACACGTGTAACGTTTAAAGAAGCTTTGACAGTTGCAACAGCTCCACTGGGAAATGCTTTGATTGGCTTACTCAAATCAACTTCACTGGCTTTTATTGCAGGTGTCGTTGAAATGACAGCACAAGCACAGATTATTGGAGGTTCTAACTTCCGTCAGTTTGAAACTTATTGTGCACTTGCTCTTGTTTATTGGCCAATTTGTATTATCTTTGAACTTTTAATTCGCTTGATTGAAAGAAATCTGGAAATTAATATGAAAGATGACAATAAAAAAATACGTACGCAGATTTCTTTAAATTCAAATCCATTTGATACAGGAGTGGCGCAATGATTAAGATAACAAATTTGAGTAAAACATTTTCAGGAGTTCAAGTTTTAGATGGATTAAATTTGGAGATTCATGAGGGCGATGTCGTTGCTTTGATTGGAGCTTCTGGAGCAGGAAAATCAACTTTCTTACGTTCCATTAACTATTTGGAACAGCCAGATAGTGGTCAACTTGAGATTGATGATTTCAAAATTGATTTTGCAACAATCAATAAAAAAGAAATTTTAGAGTTGCGACGTCAAACAGGAATGGTGTTTCAGCAATTTAATCTTTTTGAACGGCGTACAGCATTGCAAAATGTTATGGAAGGCTTAATTCAGGTAAAAAAATTACCTAAAGAAGAAGCTGAAAAAATTGCAAGTGAAGAACTGGCAAAAGTTGGACTTACTGAACGGATGGATTACTATCCAAAGTTCTTATCTGGTGGTCAAAAACAACGAGTGGGGATTGCGCGTGCAATGGCGATGAAACCAACTTTACTTCTTCTTGATGAACCAACCTCTGCGCTTGATCCGGAACTTGTTGGAGAAGTACAAGAAACGATTTTAAAAGCAGCGAAAAACAAGCAAACAATGGTTCTTGTTAGTCATGAGATGGATTTTGTTTATAATGTTGCGACCAAGGTTCTCTTTCTTGAAAAGGGAAAGATTATTGAAGAAGGAACACCTGAGGATGTCTTTTACTCTCCTAAAAATAAGCGGACAGCCGAATTTTTATCACGATATGCTAAAAATCTTGAAGTAGGGAATTTTCTATAATGATGACACTTGTTTTACAATTTTATCTAAAAGGTTTGCTAATATCTGCGTTATTGGTGCTCGTTGTGAGTGCCTTTTACGCGTTTACTTACCTTGTTCGACACAGTAATCAGCCACATTCTGTAAAACGCAATCGGATATTGGATTTGATTTTGATTGATATTTTAACCATTCCAATTTTGAGTTTTGCAATGCTAGGTCTTTTAATTATTTTACGGATTCGTCATCTTTAAATATCATGTTCTGAGCTAAATGGTGGAAAAAATGAGTCGAACAATGTAAACTATTCATAGTGAATGAATTGAGTAAGGAATTTACTCTTGGAAAAGGAATAAAAAATGTCAGAAAATAAATATGATGTCGTAATTGTTGGTTCTGGTCCTGCGGGAATGACAGCAGCACTTTATAGCGCCCGTAGTGAACTAAAAACGCTTCTCTTAGAACGTGGTGTGCCAGGTGGACAAATGAATAATACGGCTGAAATTGAAAATTATCCTGGCTATGGTACGATTACTGGGCCGGAATTATCTATGAAAATGGCTGAACCGCTGGAAAATGTCGGTGTTGAAAATGGATATGGTTATGTCACTGCTATTGAAGACCACAGAAGTTTCAAACGGATTGTGACGGAAGAAGATAGTTTTGATACGAAAGCCTTAATCATCGCAACAGGTGCTAATCATCGTAAGTTGGGTGTTCCGGGGGAAGAAGAATACGGTGCACGTGGTGTGTCTTACTGTGCTGTTTGTGATGGGGCATTTTTCCGTAATCAAGATATTTTGGTTGTTGGTGGTGGAGATTCTGCAGTTGAAGAAGCACTTTATTTGACGCGTTTTGGTAAAACAGTAACGATTATGCACCGTCGTGATGAATTGCGCGCGCAAAAAATTATTCAAGAACGTGCCTTTGCAAATGATAAAATAAAGTTTATCTGGGATTCTGTAACAACGGAAATCAAAGGGGACGAACGTAAAGTGCAATCTGTTGTTTATAAAAACTTAAAAACGGGTGAAACGACAGAACAAGCCTTTGGCGGTGTTTTTATCTATGTTGGGCTTGACCCGGTTGCAGAATTTGCTAATCCTCTTGGAATAACAGATGAAGCGGGGTGGATTGTGACGGATGACCATATGAAAACGAATGTTGCTGGTATTTTTGCGGTTGGTGATGTGCGTCAAAAAGATTTTCGTCAGATTACAACGGCGGTAGGCGATGGTGCGCAAGCAGCACAAGAGGCTTATAAATATATCGTTGAGCTGGGTGAGTAATTAGGAGCTTGTTAGCTTTTCCTGATAAGTTTTGTGTAATTTTTAAAAAAATATGTTATAATTAGGTAACGTATTTTTTGAGAAGGGAAAGGCCTAGAGCCTTGTGAAGATATGGAAAAAATAATTTATGACATTTTGATTGTCGTGATGTTGGTTATTTCTGCCTTTATTGTTGTGGCGATTTTCATGCAACCATCAAAACAAGATGGTGCAGCGGATGCTTTTTCTGGTGGAACTGGTGAACTTTTTGAACGGCGGAAAGCACGTGGATTTGAAGCAATAATGCAACGTTTTACGGCAGTAATGATTGGAGCATGGTTAGTTGTTGGTTTTGCTCTAGTTGTTTTGTCAACACGATGAAAAATGCGGGCTGGAAACAGTCCGTTTCTTTATTTTTAGAGTGTTTTAGAGGTTATTAAATTTAGATAAGAGAAAAATGGATAGTAAAGAAATAATTATTGACTATTTAAAAAATAGTTCTAAAAAATCTTTGTCTGTGGAGGAGCTTTCGATTGCCCTTCATTTTAATAAGGCAAAGGATTTTAAAAATTTTGTTAAAACTTTGGCGACTTTGGAAGAAGAGCATCGTTTGCGCTTTACGGACAAGGGTAAAGTGGAGTTGGAAGAAACAAAAACGCTGGTTGATGGCGTTTTTCATGCGAATGCAAATGGTTTTGGTTTTGTTACGATTGATTCAGATGAGCCAGATGTCTTTATTCCAAAGGGGAAAACGGCTTTTGCTTTGGAGGGTGATGAGGTCAGAATTGAACTCACAAAGAATGCTAACCCACTGAAAGGAAATTCGGCTGAGGGAGTAATTGAAGAAATTGTCACTCATGCTTTGAATCAGATTGTCGGAACTTTTGTTGCTTTTGATGAGGCAGAGAAAACAGAAACTGGTTTGATTGGTTTTGTAAAGTCACGAAATAAAAAAATTCCTTATCGTTTGTATTTGACGGATGCGGGGCTTGTGCCTGCTGATAAAGATGTTGTACGTGCTGAGGTGACTCATTTTCCAGATATGGATTTTCCAGATGCTTTGCAGGGAATTGCTACTGAAATCGTAGGAAGTAATGGGGATACAGGGATTGATGTACTGGAAGTTTTGGCTTCTATGGATATTCGTTCAGAATTTCCAGCTGAGGTTTTGGCAGAAGCTGACAGTGTACCTGAAGAAGTGAGTGAAAAAGATATCATGGGACGTGTTGATTACCGTTCTGAGATTACTTTTACGATTGATGGGGCAGATGCGAAGGATTTGGATGATGCGGTTCATGCAAAGCGTTTGGCAAATGGTAATTTTGAGCTGGGAGTTCATATCGCAGATGTTTCGCATTATGTAACAGAAAATTCGGCTTTGGATAAAGAGGCGCTAGAACGTGGGACTTCTGTTTATGTGACAGATAGAGTTGTCCCAATGTTGCCTGAACGTTTGTCTAATGGGATTTGTTCGCTGAATCCACGAATTAATCGTTTGACTCAGTCTTGCGTGATGGAAATTACAGCGCAAGGTAAGATTGTCAATTATCAGATTTCGCAATCTGTGATTAAAACCACGGAGCGGATGACTTATGATGATGTCAATTTGATGTTAGCTGGCAACGAAGAAGCTTTACAGAAATTTGCGGATATTGCTGACTCTGTTCAAGTGATGGCTGAGTTGCATCCGATTTTAGAGAAAATGCGACATGAGCGCGGAGCGATTGATTTTGAAACGATGGAAGCGCGGATTATTGTTGATAAGAAAGGCTTACCTATTGAGATTGTAAAACGGACACGTGGAATAGCTGAGCGGATGATTGAGTCTTTCATGTTGGCAGCAAATGAGACTGTTGCTGGAGATTTTGAAAAGCATGGATTGCCTTTTATTTATCGGATACATGAGCAACCTAAGGCGGACCGTTTGCAACGTTTTATTGATTTTGCAAGTAGTTTTGGTTTGCAAGTTCAAGCAACAGCGAGTGCTGTGGAACAGAAAAATTTGCAGAGCTTTTTGAATAAAATCAAAGGTGAACCTGCAGAACTGGTGCTTTCGACAATGCTTTTACGCTCGATGCAACAGGCGCGTTATTCAGAAAATAATGCCGGACATTTTGGCTTGGCTGCTGAAAATTATACGCACTTTACGTCACCTATTCGGCGTTACCCAGATTTACTGGTTCATCGTTTGATTGATGAATTTGTTGTTGGAAAAGCAACGAATGAAAAGATTGATTATTGGGAAGAAAAAATTCCTGAGATTGCTCAAGAAGCCAGTCGTCTTGAGCGTCGTGCGGTGGATGCTGAGCGTGAAGTTGAGAAGATGAAAAAAGCTGAGTTCATGGAAAGTCATGTTGGCGAAGTTTTTGAGGGTGTTATATCAAGTGTGACGCGTTTTGGTTTGTTTGTCGAACTGGAAAATACAGTTGAAGGCTTGATTCATATTACGAAGCTTGAGGGAGATTATTTTACTTATCAGGAACGGATGTTGGCACTGGTTGGTGAGCGGACAGGTTTGACTTTTAAAATTGGTCAAAAGATAAAAATTCAGGTGGTAAAGGCAGATAAATTTACTGGTGATGTGGATTTTACTTATCTTCCAAGTGATTTTGATGTACTTGAAAAACCAGAGAAATCGGCAGATAAACGTAAAAAATCTGCTGGTAAATTTGATAAAAATAGAAAAAAACGTTCATTTAGTTCTGATAGAAAGAAAAAAACTTTTGACAGTTCTGTCAAAAATTCTGAGAGAACTTTTGAACATCCTGACAAGAAAAAAAATTATAAAGGACATTTTGACAGTTCTGTCAAAAATAATGAAAATAATTTTGATAAATTTGACAAAAAAATATCTGGAAAAAATTCTAAAAAACGAGTGTCAAAAGCTGGTCATGGGAAAAATAAACAGAGAAAATTTGCTGAAGGTCAGAAAAAAGTACATAAAAAATAATAATTAGTGAGTGAGAAAAAATGACAGAAACATTAGATTTAACAAAAACTGCCTTGGTTATAATTGATTTGCAAAAAGGAATTGTGGCACGCGATAATTTTGCGCCTTACAGTGCACAAGAAGTACTAGAAAAAAATGAACAGTTGTTGCAAAAGCTTGTAAATACTGAAGCCTTGATTGTATTTGTCCATGTGAAAAATTATGGCGAGGAAGCTTTACGTCCATTGACTGATGCAGTTCAGAATAGGACTGGCAAACTTCCAGAAGATTTCAGTGATTTTGTCTCACCTATTGCTTTTGACAAAACTGTCAAAAATATTATTCATGTTGAAAAACATAATTGGGGCGCTTTTTATGGCACAGATTTGGACGTGCAACTTCGTCGCAGAGGAATTGAAAATGTTGTCCTCACAGGAATTGCGACAACGATTGGCGTTGATACAACGGCGCGTGAAGCTTATCAACACAGCTATAATGTACTCACAGTTGAAGATGCAATGACGGATTTTGATGGAGAATTTCATAATGAGACAGTTAAGCATATCTTTAAACGCTTAGGACGCGTGCGTACAACAGCCGAAGTATTAGAGATGTTCAATTAATTTTACTAAAAAGAGAATATAAAAATCTATTCTCTTTTTTATATACCAACGAAAACGACTTATTAATTTATAATAGTAACCTTATAATTGTATTTATGGTTACTATTTAGTATAATGTTAATACAATAAAGCTTTTTATTGAATTAAATATTATTTAGGAGTATTATTATGATTAATAATCAAAGAATTAAAGTATTAACTTTTACAGCAATGATGACGACAATCATTATTGTGTTAGGTCTATTTCCAGGAATTCCCTTAGGATTTATCCCAGTGCCTATTGTCCTTCAAGACATGGGGATTATCATGGCTGGAGAATTATTAGGAAAAAAATATGGAACAATCTCGGTTGCTTTATTTTTATTATTGGTATTTTTAGGACTTCCTTTTTTATCAGGAGGAAATGGCGGAGCAGCAAGATTTATGGGACCGACAGGAGGTTATTTGTTTGCATGGCTATTTATCCCAGTATTGATAGGACTTTCACTCGAAAAATTTAAGAGTTTAGGATTGACTCAGTGGTGGTGGGAACTATTAGTGGTTATTCTTGCAGGCGTTTTATTTCAAGATGTTATTGGAGCTTTGTGGCTTTCTTGGCAATCGCATATGCCCCTTTTTGCAGCATTAAGTTCAAGCCTAATCTTTGTTCCGGGAGATGTGACTAAAGCAATATTATCAGTAGTGATTATCCGACGTCTTAGAAAAAGTATAGGCTTTGATGATATTTTTGAAAGGTAAGTAATGATGGAATCGACGAAGCAGTATGTATTATTTGAACTCCTTAAAGGTCAAGGAGAATGGATTTCGGGAGATAGTTTAGCCAGTCAGCTAAAAATCAGTAGAGAAAGTATTTGGAAAGCCATCAATACTTTGAAAAAGAATGGCAATCAAATTATTAGTCGTAAAAATTTAGGCTATAAATATATAGGAAATTCATCCTTAGATTCAGATATTATTAATTTTTACAGCCATCAACAATTTGCAAATAATATTTATGTTTTTAAAGAAACAAGTTCTACTCAAGATTTAGCCAAACAATTTTTAAGTAAGCATCCCGTTGATAAACCCGTTATTTTTATTGCTAATCAGCAAAGTCAAGGATATGGCAGACGAGGACGTTTATTTTATTCACCAGCAGAAACAGGACTTTATTTTAGCGTTATTTTACCCAATCCAACGAATGATTTGTTTCAAGCAGGACTTTTAACAACAAGTATGTCTGTCGTCATTTCCAGAGTGCTTGAAGAGTTCTATCCTGAGAAGGATTTTCAATTAAAATGGGTCAATGATATTTATTTAGAAACACGCAAAGTAGCTGGAATAATCACTGAAGCTGTATTAGACCTTGAATCAAATTCTGCAACGAGCTTTATAATGGGCGTAGGAATAAATTTGGCGACCAAACATTTCCCACAAAATTTACTGGCTAAAGCGAGTGGAATTTCTCCTGATAAAGAGATTAATCGTAATCAACTAGCCGCTCGAATGATTGAAGAAGTTATCAAAAATTCTCAAAATTATACAAATCCAGAATTATTAGTAGAATATCGACGTCGTTCCAATATCTTAGAAAAGCAAGTAACATTACAGCTTGGAACCCAAGTGATTAAAGGAAAAGCAGAAGAAATCAAAGAAGACGGAGGTCTCCTCATCAGGCAAGAAAATGGAGAATTAAAAAAAGTCAGAAGTGGTGAAGTGATAAAAGTTGACTGGGATGAATGAATGCTAGAAGAAAAACATATTTATGGAAAAGAAGTAGATGAAAAAGGACGTTGCGCTCATTACCATCAGTCAAATGACATAGCCGGACTAAAATGTGAAAGCTGTCAAAAGTATTTTGCTTGCTATCAGTGTCATGACGAATTGATGGAACACCTTTTTGAACCCTGCTCTAAAAATGATTCTCCTGTTATTTGTGGAGAATGTAAAAATCAACTCAATTTTGACAATTATGCACGTGGCTATTGTCCCTATTGCCAAACAGCTTTTAACCCTAATTGTCACTTACATTGGAATCTTTATTTTAAATAATATATAAACAAACTCTAAGGTTTGTTTTTTCAGTTCACAATAACATTAACAAATAATAAAAAAGATGAGCAAGTGCTCACCTCCAAAAGATTTAATTCAAATTATTTACTCGTAATCTTTTAATACCCATTCATTGATAGCGTAAGCAACGCCACTTTCATCGTTTGATTTGGTTACATACTTGGCAATCTTTTTCAATTCTTCTTTTCCATTTTCCATGACGACAGGATTTCCTGCAACTTCTAGCATGGAGCGGTCGTTTTCTTCGTCGCCGATTGCCATTACTTCGTCAAGGTCAAGGAAAAGTTTTTTAGCTAAATGTTTGACAGCATTGCCTTTACTGGCTTTTTTGTTGACAAACTCGAGATAAAAAGGTGTTGATTTTATCATCGTATAATTCTCAAAAAATTCAAATGGCAGATAGGCAATCCCATTATCAAGCACTTCCTGCTCATCTACCATCATCACTTTGACGACTTCCAGCTGAGCAATTTCCTCAGGTTGACGAAAATATAAGGGCATCTGAACGAGATAAGCCTCGTGAACACTATATTTTCCAATGTTCCGGTTGGTCGTGTAAATACCGTCGAGCGTGTGTGCATGGATATGCAAGCCAGCTTTGCGAGCAGCAGCATCAATATCAAGAAAATCATCGCCAGTCAGCGTTTCTTTGATAAATTCTTCGCCTGTCGCGCGCTGAACGAGTGCGCCATTATAAGTAATGACATAATCACTCGACTCTGTCAATTCCAGTTCCTCAAGAATATCTTTGACACCCATCAACGGACGTCCTGTACAGATAACGATTTTTACGCCTTTTTTCTTCGCTTCAGCGACAGCTTGTTTGACAGCTGGCGTGATTTTGCGCTCAGGGTTGAGTAATGTGCCATCAAGGTCGATTGCAACTAATTTTATCATGATTTTGACTTTCTAAATTTTTGACAGAACTGTCAAAAAATATTGATTTAAAATTGAATATTATTTTGATTGATGATACTGATAAATTCCTCATTTTCCAACATTATTTTTGGAAAATAGAAACGTCGATTGCCATGAATAGTCCCTGCAAGAGAGGCAACAATCGGAGACAGTTTTGACAGTTCTGTCAAAACACCATTTTTCTGTAAAATCTCAATTTGTGTTCGTGGTTTCTCAGAATTTGGCCGATAAAAATCATAAGGCAAATCGAAATTATCATGAATACCAGTATAATAATCAGGGATAAAACCGCTCTCTGCAACAAGTTTACGCAAACTATCAACTTTATCTTCATTCTCATTTGCAATCTGAACAGATTTCAAGACATGACGATTGATATATGCCTTAGCCAAATCAGATAAAATAGTGTCCTCGTGTCTCATCCAAGTTTGAAAATAAGTATTCATCACACCATCGTCCAGAGCCAAATAATCTTGTAAATTATTTTTATATTCAAAGAATGGCACTAAACAAGGACTTGTTTGTAGAAAATAGGCTTGATTTTCCGGATAAAGTATTTTCGCCCGTGCAAGCAATTTCTGTAAAATCACCTCCATTGCTCGACTCGCCGGATGAAAATAAACCTGCATATACATCTGATAGCGGCTGACAATATAATCCTCAACAGCGTGCATACCACTAATTTTAAAAGCAATTCCATCCGGTACAGGAACAATACTCGTCAAAATTCTGTCAATATCAAATTTCCCATAAACTGCTCCAGTATAATAAGTATCACGTAGCAAATAATCCATTCTATCTGTATCAATTTGACTAGAAATCAACTGTACTACCTGCGGATTTGGATAATCATGACTAATCACCGCCGCCACTTTTTCAGGAAAATCAGGCGACACACGGCGTAAAATAGTATTCACTTCAGTATCTGCTGAGGTTATAATTTCGCGTGTCACAGCTTCATGGTCTGTATCAAACAATCCTTCAAAAGTATGAGAATAAGCACCGTGCCCCACATCATGGAGTAAAGCAGCACATTGAGTAACGAGATTTTCATCAGGGTTCCATTCTAATGGATAAGTATTACTAAAATATTCTGTAATCGTCTTGGCAATATGATAAACACCCATACAATGTGAAAAACGACTATGTTCCGCTCCATGAAAAGTAAAACTAGAGGTTCCAAGCTGTTTTATTCGTCGCAGTCGTTGAAATTCAGCTGTATTGATTAAATCATAAATAATCGGATTATTTACATGAATATAATTATGAACAGGGTCACGAAAAACTTTCTCCATACAAAACCTCTCTCAAAAAATTTTAAACCAAAAAACTCCAAAATTTGGCTCTATCTATCTTCAATTATACTAGAAAATGTAGTAAAATAAAAGTTATGATAAAAATAAACATTCACAGTCATATAAAAATAGAAAGACAAGAAGAAGCTATCCACGAAGAATACAAAGGAGAGCTTAAAGAAATTGCAGGAAAAATCTGTCTGATATATACAAATTCTCAAGATGAAAAAGTTCTGATAAAGTTTGACGAACAGGAATTATCAATGACCAGATATACTGACAATCCTATCAGTATGCACTTTCACAAGGAATTTCCAACAAAAGCAGATTATGCAGGGCTTGGAAAACTTTCGATTTTGACAAAAGATTTATCTGTAAATTCAGCTCAACAGATAGTAGAACTTTACTATCACCTTGCTCAAAATGAATTGAAAATAGGAGAATATCGTATGCAAATTACGTGGGAGGAAATCGGATGAAAAAAATAATTCTTCCAGAAGAACTTTACAAAAAGTTAGATTTATCTGAGACGGAAGAAGTAGAAGTCGTTGATATCGCTCAGGATAGTTTTACTATTCGCGCATTGGGAGTAAAAAGGCGAGAATATGCAGCAAGTTGGTTCTTACTTCCGACGATTATCTCAACGATTATTTTTATTGTACTTGCTTTTTCGCTAAATCATAGCCAAGTTATTCCTCTATCTGGTTCAAATTCGATAGCAACAGCAACGATTGTAGTTGCCAATGCCATTTCTATTCTTACTTTCATCATAGCTTATTTCATTAAGCGTAAAGAACTCTATCACATGATGACAAAGAAAATTTATTGGCGCACATTTTTAACTGTTATCGTTTCAATCATCATTATTACAACACTTGCCCTATCTGCTCTTTTTTGGTTTACCAACCAAATATTTTATGGTGTCAGCTTTGGACTTTTTACATCAACCCTGATATTTGCAATTTTCTCTGGGATTTTAAATTATATTCTAATTTTTGTTGTTGATACTTTTGAGATTTCCATGTTGGTTAATATGCTCATCATGGTGGCTATTGGAGGATTGATATCAAGTATGGCGACTAATGGCGACCAATACTGGTGGCAACGAAATTTTAGTCTTCTTGGTACAGAAAAATCTCATGCCAGTTTGCAATTTAATCTTACCTTGATTATTTCAGCGGCTTTGATGATTGCCCTTTTTGACTACATTTTTGTCTCTTTACGTGAAAAATATGGACGACATATTCGCTACATTGTTTTACAAACACTTCTTATGCTCTGCGCTTTGTGTATTGCTCTTGTCGGTTTTATTCCCAACAACGGTACAGGATTAGCACATCATATACACGATATATCTGCTCAACTTATTGTCCTATTTATGGCACTAGCAATTTTTGGAATTCGCTGGTTTCTCCCACGTATCAATAAAAATATTTACGTGGTTTCCTATATTATTGTCACGTTGATTGCTATTTCATTTGTTCTCTGGCATTTTGTTCATTATCTAACTCTGACAGCCTTTGAAATTCTTTCATTCAGTTTAAGTTTTGCATGGATGATGCTCTTAATCAATAATCTTCTCAGCCTACTTTGGAATAATAGAAAAGTTTATAAAGTAAGTATTTCATCAGATAACTAAAAAAATAAAATTTTTTTGTATTATCTAAAGAAGTATGATATACTATAATAGTTGTCTTTGTGGTTTCCATAAAGTGCAACCGCACGAAGTCAGGTTTTAAGCGATATTCGCACCTGCTAAGGCGAGTCTAACAGCTCATTGACTAAAAAATCAAGAGCAAAAATCTAATAAGGAGGAATCACAATGTCAAACTATGCAATCATCAAAACTGGTGGCAAACAAATTAAAGTTGAAGAAGGACAAGTTATCTACGTTGAAAAACTTAACGTTGAAGCAGGTCAAGCTGTAACTTTCGATGAAGTTATCTTTGTCGGTGGCGACACAACAAAAGTTGGTAGCCCACTTGTTAAAGGTGCAACAGTTGTAGGCGAAGTAGAAAAACATGGTAAAGAAAAGAAAGTTGTTACTTTCCAATACAAACCAAAGAAACATTCACATCGCAAACAAGGTCACCGTCAACCATACACTAAAGTTGTCATTAAATCTGTCAACGCTTAATTATGATTGAAGCTGTTATCAGGTCAAAAAGAGATAAGATTGTTTCCTATGAAATATCAGGACACGCAGAATCTGGTGAATATGGACATGATATTGTCTGTGCAGCAGTGAGTGTTCTCTCAATCACAACAGCAAATAATATCTACGAAATGGCAAACATTAAACCTGTTACGCAAACCGAAGATGGTTATTTATATGTTGAAATCCCTTTGAGTACCCCTGAAAAACAAGGAGTATTGGCTCAGGTTTTGCTTGAAGCTTTCAGTAATTCTATGAAAGCAGTTGAAAAAAATTATGGTCAATACATTACATTAAAATTTGAAAATGGAGGGCAATAAAATGCTTGAACTTAATCTGCAACTCTTCGCCCACAAAAAAGGTGGAGGTTCTACTTCCAATGGTCGTGACTCACAAGCTAAACGTCTTGGTGCTAAAGCATCTGATGGTGAACTTGTAAGTGGCGGTTCAATCCTTTTCCGTCAACGTGGTACACATATCCATCCAGGTGCAAACGTTGGACGTGGTGGTGACGATACACTCTTTGCTAAAATTGAAGGAACTGTAAAATTTGAAACAAAACGTGGTAAAAAACACGTATCAGTTTACCCAGTAGTCGTTAAATAATAAAAAAACCTATCGTAACGATAGGTTTTTTATTATCAAAAATAAGATGAAATTTATATTAAAAGCTAAAATATGCTATAATGTAAGAAATAAAATGAATCGTTTTGTGATTTTGAGTTTGAATTTGAAAAAGACAAAACAAAAATTCATAAACATAAAGGAAGTAATTGTTTGTCTAAACATTCGGTTGAATTTAAATTAAAAAACCCAGAAGATGCTGTTCTTATTTTTGGAGTACAAGACAAAAATTTAAAGCTTATTGAAAGCCAACTTGCTGTTGTCATTAACTACCGTGGTGAAACAGTTCAAATTCTCAGTGAAGAAGATGAGACTGCTCATCAAGCTCAAAAAGTTCTACAAGCTCTACTTGTTCTTGTTTCGCGTGGCCTTCCTGTTCATACATCTGATGTGATTATTGCTATAAAAATGGTTCTAAATGATACTATTGAGGATTTTACTGCTCTCTATGAAATAGAATTAACCAAAGATGCCTTAGGAAAACCAATTCGTTTGAAAAATTTGGGACAGAAAACCTATGTTGATAGTGTCAAACACCATGATATTGTTTTTGGAATTGGACCCGCAGGAACAGGGAAAACATTTTTAGCAGTAGTTATGGCTGTGCAAGCTTTACGTAACGGTGTAGTCAAACGAATTATCCTTACACGTCCTGCGGTAGAAGCAGGAGAAAATCTTGGATTTTTACCTGGAGACTTGCAAGAAAAAGTAGATCCTTATTTGCGTCCTGTTTATGATGCACTTTTTCAAATTTTAGGTAAAAATGCTGCTGAACGCATGATGGAACGAGGAATTATCGAAATTGCTCCCCTTGCTTATATGCGTGGACGTACACTTGATGATGCTTTTGTTATTCTTGATGAAGCACAAAACACAACAACAATGCAGATGAAAATGTTTTTGACTCGTCTCGGTTTTAACTCAAAAATGATTGTTAATGGGGATATCTCACAAATTGATCTTCCTATCCATGTAAAATCAGGTTTGAACGATGCAAAAGATAAATTATCGAAAGTATCCTCTATAGACTTTGTTTATTTCACAGCAAAAGACGTTGTCCGTCATCCAGTAGTCGCCGAAATTATCAAAGCGTATGAAAATGAATGAAATTCTATTAAATATAAGATAAAAAATAAAAAAGAGAGAAAAAGATGTACGTTGAATTAACAGATGAAACAGGAAAAGTTCCTAAAAAAATTATTGAGCAAACGCAAAAAGTTCTAGCTTTTGCGGCAGATTTTATTAAACTTCCTGAGAATAAAGAAATGGCGGTCACTTTTGTTGACAATGCACGTAGTCACGAACTTAATCTTCAATATCGTGATACAGATCGACCAACAGATGTTATTTCTCTTGAATATAAACCAGATGAAGAAGAATATTTTTTTGATGAAGACACAGAAATTCCAGAAGAATTATTGGAAGAACTAGATCCATTTATAGGTGAGCTTTTTATTTCAATAGATAAAGCAGCAGAGCAAGCGGCAGATTATGGACACTCGCTCGAAAGAGAATATGGCTGGTTGACTGTGCATGGCTTTTTGCACATCAATGGCTATGACCATTACACACCAGAAGAAGAAAAAGAAATGTTTGGTTTGCAAGAGGAGATTTTAAGTGCCTATGGACTCACACGATAAGGATTTAAAGATTTTCGATAAGAAGGATTTTAGTAAAGGAAAAGTACCAACTAAAAATGTTCGAGACCGTTGGAAAAATACTAATTTACTCTCAAGTCTTGAATTTGCATTGACAGGTATTTGGACAGCTTTTAAACAGGAAAGAAATATGCGAAAACACGCTATTTCTGGTGTTATTGCTATTATTGCTGGTGTTTTTTTTCATGTTTCAACTACAGATTGGCTATTTTTGTTCCTCTCTATTTTTCTTGTCTTTATGGCAGAACTTTTTAACTCTGCCATTGAAAATGTTGTAGATTTAGCAGCTGATTATAATTTCCATATGCGAGCAAAACGTGCGAAAGATATGGCAGCAGGAGCAGTACTGGTAATTTCGGGATTTGCTGTAGTGGTAGGAATTTTTGTTTTTATTCCAAAAATATGGCAATTTATCTTTCACTAAAAATAAACAAGTGACTTATTTAAAGAAGTTGCTTGTTTTCTTATGTTAACGACATAAAGAAAAGGTTTTAATATCTTCAACACCAGCATCACAAAGAACTTCGATAGCGTGCTGCAAAGTTGCTCCTGTTGTATAGATATCGTCAACAAGAATAACTTTTTTTGGTATTTTTATATTTTCCTTTAGTGAAAAGACATTTTTAGATGTTAAACGTTCTTGACGTGAGAGAGAAGATTGGGCAACACTCTCTTTTTTTAAAAGAAGTTCTTCACTGGGTAAATCAGCTAAAAAAGCCGATACTTGATTAAAACCGCGCAGTTGATAACCTTTTTCACTTAAAGGAATAGGAACGATTGTGCCATATTTTTTCAAATATTTAAAATAAGCTTGGAAGACTTGATGCAGTCGGTAATCTCCCATAAATTTGTATTGACTAAAAAATTCTTTCATCGCAGTATTATATTGAAAGATGGCATGATGTTGAATAATCTTTCCTTGTTTTTCCCATAAAATACAATCTTTACAAATTTCATCAGAACCAGACTTATAACAACGAGGACAATGTTTATCCGATATTTTTTCAAAACTTTGCTCGCAAAGACTACAAATAAAGTTTTGAGGATTTTTAAATAAAAAAAGTTCATGAAACTTAATGGTTTGCTGCGTTTCTCGTTCACAGAGTAAACATTTCATAAAAATCCTCCTGCTTTATTTATTGCTTTAATTTCTTGACAAGTTGTTATCATTGCTCTGGTTTTCCCTTCATGAAAGAAATAAACTAAACCTGTGGGGCGTTCAATAGCTCGTCCAGCGCGCCCAGCTATTTGTATCAATGTAGATTTTGTAAAGTTTTTATGTTCTGCTTTTATCACAAAAACGTCAACTTTAGGAAAAGTAACGCCTCGTTCAAGAATTGTTGTACTGATGAGAATAGTTGTTTTTCCTATTCTGAAATTTTCTACGGCCTCAAGTCGGTTTTCACTACTAGAAGCCACAAAAGCAATATTTTCATTGGGCAATTTTTTCTGTAAATCCTGTGTAAATTGCTTACCAAAGTCAATTTCAGGGATAAAAATGAGTAAAGGAAATTTACTTTTTCTTTGTTTTATGATTAACTTCATCATTTTTGTATACCAGATAAACTCAGGAAGTACAAGAGCTTGTCCGTGAAAACGATGGACAAGTTGTAATTTTTGAATGTCACCAGATTTTATTTGTTTTTCTAATTTTTCTGTTGAGGTGGCTGTGAGATATATTAAACTTGAATCAGTTTTTCGTGCATTGTTTGCTGCAAAATAGAGCATAGCATTATCATCAAAAGGAAAAGCATCAACCTCATCAATGATGAGTAAGTCAAAAGCTTCACGAAAACGTAAAAGTTGATGTGTTGTACAAATGACTATCGGAGCACGAGAATATGGTTCACTTTTACCATGAAGTAGGGAAATTTTACAGGAAAAATCACGTGAAAAACGTTTATAAAGCTCAATGCACACATCAATACGCGGAGAAGCAATGCCAATACTTTTTCCATTTTTTAAATATTCTGCTACGGCTTGATAAATCATTTCTGTTTTTCCTGCTCCAGTAACAGCTTGTACAAGTATCTGACGTGGAGAAACAATAGTTTTAACTAATTGTTCCGAAATTTCTTCTTGATAAGTTGTTAATGTCCCTTTCCATCGAAGCGCTTGTTGTCTGGGAAAGTCTTGTTGCGGGAGAAAATATAGATATTCATCAGAACGTACTCTTCCTAAGTTTATACAAGTTGGACAATAGTAAGCATGAATTGGAAGTAGAACTTGCTTTTTTTCATGAATAGTTCCACAACGATTGCATTTTATTTTGGTCAGAGAAATATTATCCATTCCTTCAATTTTAATAAAATCAGTGTCATCATCTAAAGTTGATAATTCTTTTTTGAGTAAGAAACGTCCATAAAAGTTTTCCATACTTAAATATACGTAATTTCTGGAAAAAGGTAACAAGTTATGATATAATATTTCTGTTAAAGATGCTTTGGGATATCTTCTAGTGGTAGGAAAGCGGACTCTGAATCCGTTAACGTAGGTTCGAATCCTGCTATCCCAGTCAGGAAAAGCTGAGTGCAAACTTGGCTTTTATTTTATCGAAATTGGAGATAATGATGCGCATTACAATAAAATCTGATAGTATCAACGAAGAAGAAATAAAAAAATCGCGTTTTATTTGTTATCTGAAACGTATAGAAAATGAAGAAGAAGCGCGTGAGTTTATTTCAGCAGTAAAAAAAGAACATTGGAAAGCTAATCATAACTGTTCAGCCTACACATTGGGTGAACAACAAGAAATCCAAAGAACAAGTGATGATGGAGAACCTTCTGGAACTGCTGGTGTTCCTATGTTAGAAATTTTGAAAAAGAAACAAATTATCAATACTTGCGCTGTTATAACACGTTATTTTGGTGGAGTTAAACTTGGGACAGGAGGTTTAATAAGAGCATATTCGGGTGTACTTAACCATGCCATAGAAGTGACCGGGCTGGTACAGCGCGTTGAACAGCAAGGACTTACTCTTACATTGGATTACTCTTTATTTGACTCCTTACAGCATTTCTTACTTGCAGAACATATAGAGATGGCTAATAGTAAATTTCTCACAGAAGTCAAACTGGATTTATTCATTGACAATGATAAGCTTGATGGCTTTATCAGCCGTATAAATGAAAAATTTTCGGGAAAAATAAAAATTAAAAAAACAGCAAAACAATTAGTTGAAGTAGCACTTTCATAAAAATAGAATTATCAAAAAGAATATGTGCCTTATGGCAATCACGAGGGATTTATTGGTTTTTCAGATGCAGCGCTCAATCTAGCGACTTATTCGGGTTTTGCGGTTATTGTTTTTGACTTTTTGGCGATTATTATTTTGATTATTCGACAGTTTTTTCGTACTTCAGTATCTGGCTGGACGTCAACGATTATTATGCTGTTCTGTTTTGGATTTACATTGTTGATGTTGGGAATTATTAGAAAATATCTTAGTGAAATATTTCGTGAAAGTAAAAATTGTCCAATATATGTCATTAAAGAGAAAAAGTAGATTTTTTTACTTTATATACGGATTTTTGATAAATCCGTATTTTTTATAATAGTGAGAGACTTCACTAAGGGATTTTATTGTAAAATATATTGACAAAATAGCAAATTTCGAGAAAATACTATTGAAAAAATTGTTATATCAGTGTATAATATAAAATACAAAGGTTCTTTAAAAAATTTATTTTGTATAAATGAGGAATAATTTAAAGCGAATGAAAGATAACAACATGACTAAAAAATACCATGCTAGAATTGTAACAAGCTTGCTTTTAAGTGGCTTGGTTCTTGCAAGTCTATCAGTTGTAGGAACGGCTAATAGTTCGAGTGATTTTTTAAAAATCAATAAAATTGATGCTGATACTGTTTCTTCGCTCAGTCCAGGGAATACAGTTGATACGGGCAATCATGTTTATACGACTACAGATATTGCCAATCCTAATCTGTGGAAAGTATCTGGAAATGCTTTGGATACAACAGCTACGACTGATAATTTTTCAACAACATTGGTACAGAATGTAGGAAAGAGTGCAGGATTAGGACTTTTTCAGGGTGCACTTGATATGGCTTATCCAATCAGCTTTTCAGGAGTTTTTGGTGTCACTGTTAATGGTGGAGTTGGATATAAAGGAAATGCCATGGACGCCGGAGACTCTTTGGGATTTATCTTAACTCCCGAATCTACGGATGATATTGCTTCTAATCTGGAGAATAATTCAGCAGATGCAGTAGGTCAATATTTGGGAATTGGTGGATTGGAAAATTCTATTTTTGCTGGACGAGATTTTTATTCTAATATTGGTAAAAATGGTGTAGATAATGTGATACCAGGCCAGACGATTAACAATAATATTTTTGGTGATAATCGTGGTGGTGCGGATGGAATTTCTATACGACAAACAGACGCTTCTGGGAAGTTGATTACTGGTGAAAATTATGCGGCCGCTGCAGCTCCAGACGCTGGGGAAATGATTTCTGATGGTAACTATAAAGATAATACTATTTCCGAAAATATGACATTTTCTTGGGAAAATCCTGTTGTTAATAGTGATGGAACTATTACTGGAACCTTGGTTTATTCTGTGACACCTTTGATTCCAAGTCAGGGAGAGACAACTACTATTTTTGAGAAAATAACGGTACCAGAGCGTTCATTGTCTCTTGGAGTGATTGGGGCAACGGGTGGAAACTATAGTACGATGACTTTTGCTAATAATGGAAGTACTTTTTCTGCACACAAAGGAAGTAACTCCGTAAAAGTTAATTATATTGATGAAGCCACTGGTAAGACGATTGCTGATTCTTCGACAATTGAGGCAAATGTTGGAGATACGATTACAGTTGATTCGCCAACGAGCATGACTGGTCAGACTGGAGAAAATTCATATAGTTATGCAGCAGCTAAAATTTCTGGTTATGATTACGCAGGTGGTGCTTCTGTATTAGTCGCTAATAATGCTGAGGATGCAAATCAAATCAATGTTTATTATAGTAAAATACCTGTTAATACGGTTAAAAATGTGACTATCAATAAAGAGGATAATGGCAATGTGCTTGATAGTACAACAGGTTATGTACAAGTTTCTTCAAGTTCTAGTAGCGCCACGATAGCAACTGATGATAGTGGTGATACTGAAACAACGGTTACTACAACTGTAATCTGGCATAAACCAATAACGACGACTACAAATGTTATAAAAAATGTCAATGATGCTGGCGATACTATTTCTAATACAGATGGTTATAAGTTGATTTCTACAGGAAGTCCGGTTAGAACATCTACTGTGGCTCAAAATGGCGATGTCAGTATTATGATTAGCAAAACAAATGTTTGGCATAAAATAGTTCAAAATGTGGTGGCGAAGACTGTGAATGTTGATGAAGCAGGGAATGCTCTCAGTGATATAAAGGGTTATGTACGTTCTTCAAATACGAAAAAGTCAGAGCAGTCAAGTACTACAGCAAATAATGGAGATATCACTCTGACAACGATAAACTATGTGGTTTGGAAAAAAGTTGTGGTAACACCGAAGAGTAATCATCCAATTAAGAGTTCCTCAAGTTCCTCAGGGGGAAATACTGCTGTAGCGGCTGCGAGTTCAAGTAAGGCGACTTTCAAGCCTCAAGTTGTTTCTCAGCCAGCCAAAACAAGTTCGAGCAAAGCCAGTACTACAAAGGCAAAAACAAATTCAAATACTCCGAGATCATCAACTACTGCTCAAACTACTGAGAAAACGGTCAACAGTCAGCAGAAAAAGACTAAAACAACTAAAAGTTCAGGAAAGAATATTTCAAAAAGTAGCATCGCTCATGCAAAATTTGTTCATGCGGTTGAAGTAGAAACTGCTGGAATTGGTGGAACTGCTATGGGATTTGTTATTTCTGGAATGGCATGGACTTTATTACAACGCTTTTTGCCAGCTGGATTTTTGCTTTTCATATTTGGCAAGAAAAGAAAAAAAGATGACGATGATGTTGAAAAATAGGAGCTTCTAAACATGATAGAATATTTCGTGCAACTAATGGACGCTCTCGAGAGTTTAGAGCGGAGTATCTTTAGAATTAATGATTTAAAAAGAGAATTTGAATATGGAGTAAATAAACTAATCAATCGGCAAGCGCTTATTGCTTGTTTGGTTTTGCCTGTGGTTTTACTTGTTGGTTATGTTATAGGGGGAAGTGGATTAGTTGGGTCAAGTGTGCAATCGACGCAAGCGAGTACAGCATTTATAAGAATGTTTGGTGCAGGTTTTATTACTTGGACACTTGGGATAATGCTTAATATGATATTTAAGTATTTGTGGTATCGAGATTATCTGCCTGCTGGTAAAAAAGTAAAACAAAGAAAACTTTTCCCAAAATTTGAAACACAAAAAGTACAGATTATTCAAGAGACTGAGGGGAATGTCACTACAGATATATTTGAAAAAGTTCCACTTGAGAAAGAATACTTGAAAATTCCTACTGTTGATATGTTGATGACTTATTTAAAAGAGGGGAAGGCGCACGATTTGGCAGAAGCTTTAGAGTTGTATAAATCATTGCCATCAAATGCACAATTTTCTTCTTCAGCCTCCGTTGTTGAACGTTTTGAACAGGCTAAGAAAGAAGAATTTTTATTAGAGGAATCAGAGAGTAACTAGATTTTGATTTTTGTGATATCAAGAGTAAAACTAAGAAAGTGGTCATAAGAATTTTTTGTATTTGAAATAAAGTGCCCTTGAAATTTGAAGCTAAATAAGTTATAATAAGTGTATTCTGCTAAAAGTGGAAGATTTGACCGCTTTTAAAATGCTGACAGTTCTGTCAGTAAGTAAAAAAGTTTTTGACAGAATTGTCAAAAAGTTAAAGAGCCAAGGCCAGACGGACAGCCGGGTCAAAAGCCGAAATTGGCGACTTTTCGTTGCCTTATTGATTAGTTGGAGATTTCCAACTATGAAGCCAGCTAGGCTTCACCCAAGAAAAACACGCTTGCGCGCATCAATAAGAGTATTAAAAGTTCTTCTGCTGTATAGACTCTGAACTGGATAAAAGCTGCTCTTTTGAGCGGAAAATGAAAGATTGAAATGCAACCAAGTGATACTATGCTTGGTTTTTTGTATGCTTAATTTGCTAGTAAACTGCTGAGTTGAGTTTTTGAAAATTGATTTGCAGGTCAGCTAGAGGAATAGTTTTTCTGTAAATATTTTTAGTTGATGTTTTTACATCAGCTGACATGAATTTTTTCATGAAAAGTGACAAAAAAGTTTTTGACAGAGTGAACTTATAACGTTGTTGTAAGTTCACTCTGTCCGAGAAGGCTGAGAATAAATTCTCTAGTCCCTACGGCAGTTCTGTCAAAAAAATAATAGTAAAAAGACAAAAAGGACAAATGAAAAAGTGACAAAAAATATTATCGAATTCAAAAATGTATCAAAAATTTATGAAGACAATGGACAAGTTGTTCTCAATGACGTTAATTTTGAAATTGAAGAAGGAAAATTTTATACACTACTTGGTGCTTCAGGCTCAGGAAAATCAACAATTCTTAATATGATTGCGGGTTTGCTTGATGCCACTAAAGGTGATATTTTGTTGGACGGTAAGCGAATCAACGATATTCCAGCAAATAAGAGAAATGTACACACAATCTTTCAAAGTTATGCTCTTTTTCCAAACATGAATGTTTTTGATAATGTTGCTTTTGCCTTGAAAATAAAAGGAGTTGCCAAACAAGAAATTGCTCAACGCGTTTCAGAGACATTGAAAATGGTACAGTTGGCTGGCTATGAAAAACGTCCGATTGTTAAACTCTCAGGTGGTCAAAAACAGCGTGTCGCTATTGCGCGTGCGATTATTGACCGACCAAAAGTTTTGCTCCTCGATGAATCTCTTTCAGCCCTCGATATGAAACTGCGTAAAGATATGCAGTATGAACTCCGAGAACTTCAGCAAAGTCTTGGTATCACTTTTATTTTTGTTACACATGACCAAGAAGAAGCCCTTGCTATGAGTGATTGGATTTTCATCATGAATGAAGGCGAAATCGTCCAATCAGGTACGCCGACAGATATTTATGATGAACCAATCAATCATTTTGTCGCCGATTTTATTGGAGAATCCAATATTTTGAATGGCAAGATGGTAAAAGATTATCTTGTTGAGTTCAATGAACAACAATTTGAAGCAGTTGATGGTGGAATGAGAAAAAATGAAGCAGTTGAAGTTGTTTTGCGCCCAGAAGACCTCATATTTACACGTCCAGATGAAGGAAAATTCAATGTCAAAGTGAATACGCAGCTTTTTCGTGGTGTTCATTATGAGATTGTTGCTTATGATGATTTTGGTAATGAATGGCTGATCCATTCCACTCACAAAGCGATTGTTGGAGAAACAGTTGGACTTGACTTTGAACCAGAAGCCATTCATATTATGCGACTCAATGAAAGTGAAGAAGAATTTGACGCACGAATTGAGGAATATGTTGAAGAAGATGAACAAACAATCGGACTTGTTAATGTTATAGAAGAAGAAACAGCCGAAGAAGAAGCAGAATTTGAAGAAGCTTTACACGAAGCAGTGCAAGAGGTGCTAGATTCTGATGAAAATAATAATCATGAGGAGCTAAAAGAATGAGTAAAAAAATTTATTCACTTCCCTATTTTCTGTGGATTGGGCTTTTTGTTATTATACCGCTCGCCATGTTGTTTTATCAGTCATTTTTCAATATCAATGGACAAATTACCTTTGGCAACTATGCACAGTATTTTACTTCGGGAACCTATCTGATGATGACTTGGAATTCCATACTTTATTCATTGATTATCACAGTAGCCACACTTCTCATCAGTTTTCCTGTTGCTTATGTTCTTACAAAACTTAAGAGCAAACAATTTTGGCTCATGTTGATTGTTCTTCCAACTTGGGTCAATCTTCTCCTAAAAACCTATGCTTTTATTGGAATTTTTGGGAAATACGGCTCAGTTGATGGTTTCCTACAATTTGTCGGACTAGGTCGTCCACAGATATTATTTACAGATTTTAGTTTTATCTTTGTTGCTAGTTATATTTCGATTCCCTTTATGGTTTTGCCAATTTTCAATGCTTTAGAAGAATTAGATGACAATCTGGTTGATGCCAGTTATGATTTGGGAGCCAGTCGTTTCCAAACTTTTATTCATGTGATTTGGCCACTTTCTCTCAATGGAGTCAAAGCAGGTGTTCAAGCTGTTTTTATTCCCTCATTAAGTCTTTTTATGTTGACACGATTGATTGGAGGAAATAAAGTTATTACACTTGGAACGGCAGTTGAAGAACATTTTTTAACCACTCAAAACTGGGGAATGGGTTCAACTATTGCAGTTGTTCTCGTGCTTGCGATGCTTATTATTATGACTATTACTCGTGAAAGGAGATTAGCAGATGAAAACTAAAAATTCACTTGGGAAAATCTATCTTGGGCTTATATTAGTTGTACTTTATGCGCCAATATTGTATCTTGTTTTTTATGCTTTCAATTCAGGAAGTAATATGAGCAAGTTCACAGGATTTACGTTGGCTAATTTTACGACACTTTTTCAGGATAATCGTTTGATTTTGATTGTTGTACAGACTTTTTTCCTCGCTTTTTTGAGTTCATTGATTGCAACAATCATTGGCACTTTTGGCGCGATGTACATTGAAGGGCTAAAGTCAAAAGGTCGTAATACCATTCTTAGTTTAAATAATGTTTTGATGGTATCGCCTGACGTTGTCATTGGAGCCAGTTTTTTAATTCTGTTTACTACGGTTGGAATGCAGCTTGGCTTTCTATCCGTTCTCCTCTCACATATTGCTTTTTCTATTCCAATAGTTGTATTGATGGTCATGCCTTTGTATCAGGAAATGGACAAATCACTTATTGAAGCTTCTTATGATTTGGGAGCAACACAAGCGCAAACTTTACGTGAAGTTATTTTTCCTTATCTTACACCAGGAATTATCGCTGGATTTTTTATGGCGTTTACTTATTCGTTAGATGATTTTGCTGTTACTTTTTTTGTGACAGGGAATGATTTTACGACTTTATCTGTTGAGATATATTCACGTGCGCGTGAAGGAATATCACTTGAAATCAATGCTTTATCTGCAATTGTATTTCTCTTCTCGATTTTACTAGTTATAGGGTATTATTTTATTATGAGGGATTCAGAAACGCCAGGTAAAACACCAAATCTAACTTAGGAGGAAAAATTTTGAAAAAACTTCTATACTTCTTTTTAGGGATTATCATTATTACAAGTGTTCTAGGATTTACAACACTTAAGCTTGCTTCTGCAGGTGGTGCGAAGACTAACAGTAACAGTTTGACAATTTTTAATTGGGGAGAATATATTGATCCAAGTCTGATTACAAAGTTTGAAAAAGAAACGGGCTATAAAGTGAATTATATGACTTTTGATAGTAATGAAGCGATGTATGAAAAAGTCAAACAAGGCGGTACAGCTTACGATATTATCGTCCCTTCAGATTATATGGTACAAAAGATGGCAAAAGAAGGTTTGCTTTTAAAGTTCAATAAATCGAAAATAAAAAATCTGAACGATGATGATTCAAAACTTCTCAATCCCGAATTTGATCCAAATAATCATTATTCTGTTCCCTACTTTTGGGGAACTTTGGGAATTGTCTATAATGATATGTTTATCAAAAATCCACCTCAAACGTGGAATGATTTGTGGAATCCTACTTACAAAAATTCAATTTTGCTCACAGATGACACGCGAGATGTGATGGGGATGGGCTTGATTGCGACAGGTTCATCGGTAAATTCGACAAACAAAGTACAAGTTACAAAAGCTTACCAGTATCTTCTCAAACTTTCACCTAATATCAAGGCAATTCTCGGAGATGAAATCATGAATTATATGGTTGATAATGAAACGCCGATGGCAGTTGTTTATAGTGGACAAGCAGAAGAAATGACCACAACAAATAGTCATTTGCATTATGTCATTCCTAAAAAGACCAATATCTGGTATGACAATCTAGCAATTCCTAAGACATGTAAAAATATCAAAGCAGCTTATGCTTTTATCAACTTTATGCAAGAACCACAAAATGCGGCTAAAAATGCAGAGTATGTCGGATATTCAACACCAAATGATAAAGCAAAAGCTTTACTACCAAAAGCAGTACGAGAAGATAAAGAATATTATCCAAATGAATCAATCATCAAAGACGATGAAGCTTACACAAATATCAGCCCCTATTGGACAGGCGTTTATAATGATTTATATTTACAAATTAAGATGAACAAATAAAAAAGTGAAGATTAAATCTTTTCTTTTTTATTTATAATAAAAATTAAAAAAATGGTAAACGCTTACTTATATGTTACACTACCTGTGACATAGTTTTATCTTTATTGACATAAAGATAAAACATTTACAAGCAAATACATATAAAATCAATATTTATCTTGCTATGTCACAAGATAAATAGAAGGAGCAAACCATGCAAAAGAAAACTTATCTTATCGGTGCACGACGCAGACCAACTTCTCATTTACGAGAGAAGGAGCATTTCCGAACATGGAAGCAGGGCAAACATTGGTTGTATGCTTCAAGCACCTTACTTATTTTGGGCGGAAGCGTTCTTCCTGCAATGGATGCGGTTGCGGAGACGGTAGAAGCACAATATCTTGCAAGCAATGCTAGTACAACTACGTCATCATCTGATTTATCAGGAACTTCAAGTGGAAGCGGTACTAGTGATTTATCTGATGCAAGCTCAGTGCCATCATCAAGTGACAACTCTTTATCGGCATCTTCTGATAGTAAGGTAGCAGTAACGGCTTCTAGTACAGCAGCTCATCTTGCTAAAAGTTCAACACCAAGAGTTATGGTGGCAGCAGCAGCTGATACGGTAACGGGAACATGGGGAGGCGCAACATGGACATTTGATTCAGATACTGGAACTCTTTCTATTCAGGGGAATATTGGAGATACTGAAACTGCGAGTACTTTATTTGATGCCCTATCAGATGGTGGAGTTGAAGCATCAAATCTTCTTAGTATTGTATTTACTGGTCCGACAAGTGGAAGTGGTGATGCTGCCTTTAAATCACTTCAAAATGTGACAACGATTACTGGGTTAAATAATTTAACTTGGTCTGGGTCAGCCTCTGAAATGTTTGCTTATGATTATGCTTTGACTTCTGCAGATTTATCTGGTGCGGATTTTTCTGGTGTAACGGATATGTCGTATCTGTTCATTTATAATTCGAATTTGCAGAGTGTTAATCTTTCGTGGTTAGATACTGCTTTAAATACAAGGACATCTTATATGTTTTTTGGGGATTCGAGTTTAACGACAGTTGATTTATCTGGTTTTGATACAAGTAGTGTTTTCAATATGGATTCTATGTTTAATGGGGATAGTAGTATAATCAGTCTTGACGTTTCTGATTTTGACACAAGTCATGTGGGGACAATGCCTTATATGTTTCAGGATATGTCAAGTTTAAAGACAATTATCGGTTTAGAGAATTTTGATACTTCTAATGTTACCTATATGCTTGGTGTTTTTTCAGGAGATACTAGTCTGACAAGCTTAGATTTATCAAGTTTTACAGTAACGCCACTCATGTTTACGCAGGATTTTCTCAATATAACTGAAAATCAGGGGCCCCTTGGAGATTTAAAGTCGCTTGTTTTGGGACCAAATGTTAAAATGAATCCTAATATGACCTTGCCGGATATTACGCCTAACGCACAATACACGGGATATTGGCAAAATATTGGGGATGGAACAGCAGATGCACCAAAAGGAAGTAATATCTGGACTTCTCAAGAATTGATGACAAATTACACAGGGGCAGCTGACCAAGTAGATACTTATGTGTGGCAACCGGCATTACAAACACCAACAATCACAACTCAAGATATAACAATAGATGCAGGAAGTGCGTGGACTCCGGAAGATAATTTTGTTAGTGCTACAGATGAATATGGAAATCCTCTTACTTTGGATGACTTAGTCATTACCAGTACGGTTGATACAGCTGCTCCAGGCACTTATAACGTGACATATAGTTATACAGATGTAGAGGGCGACACGGTGAGTCAAACAGCGACTATCACAGTAGTAAAAGTTCCAGAAAGTTCAGCTACAAGTAGTACAACAAGTTCATCAGCTAGTTCGGCTAGTAGCGTTTCAAGTGCTTCGTCAGCAGGAGCATCAAGTTCGGCTACTGCAATAAGTAGCTCAGCTTCTGGTTCAAGTGTAAGTTCTAAAATGACTTCAGTAACTTCTCTAGCTAGTGGCGCTTCATCAGTAGCAACAAGCTCAGCTGGTAATTCAGAAAGTTCTTCTAATACAGCTTTGCCTAAAACTGGAGAAACGGAAACGATGGCTCTTGGTTTACTTGGATTAGGGCTAATAGAGGGAGTTCTTGGTTTTGAGTTTGCTCGTAGAAAATCAAATAAATAATTGAATGTGGATGGTTCTTCTTATATTAGGAAGAACTTTTTTTGAAAAAAATATCTCTTTGAAGTAATCTGAATAATTGAATATAAAACAATAAAAAATTCAGATGATTTTAATTATCAGTAAATTCTTGACAAGTCTAAATTTATATAGTATCATATAGAAAAAGTATTAAAGAAAGAGGTCTAAGAAATGACTTACGTAAACAGCACATTGTTGTTGCTCAAGGTGGACTCGCGCTAGCTATTTGGCTAAGATGTGTGAGTCCTCTTTGGCGTTTGTCATTTACGAGGACTGAAAAGACGTCCTTGGGACGTCTTTTTTTGATAATAAATATTTTTGACAGAATTGTCAAAAATTAAATAAGAATATAGGAGAGTTTTTATGCGACAAATTGAATTTTTTGACACGAGCTTACGTGATGGTGAGCAAACACCTGGTGTGAGTTTTTCCGTCAAGGAAAAGGTTGCTATTGCTAAGCAATTAGAAAAATGGGGAATTACGGTTATTGAAGCGGGATTTCCTGCGGCTTCACCTGACTCATTTGAAGCGGTACGTGAGATTGCAGCAGCGATGACAACAACGAGTGTGACCGGATTGGCACGTTGTGTGCTGTCAGATATTGATGCAGCGGTTGAAGCGGTTAAAGATGCGAAGAAACCACAAATTCACGTTTTTATTGCAACATCGCCTATTCACATGGAATATAAACTCAAAATGACGCCAGAGCAAGTGTTGGCACAGATTGATAAGTGTGTACGCTATGCGCGTGAACGAATTGAAGTTGTTGAATTTTCACCGGAAGATGCGACACGAACAGATAGAGATTTCTTATTAAAAGCTGTTCAGACTGCTGTGGATGCAGGTGCTACTTATATCAATATTCCTGATACAGTGGGTTACACGACACCTGCGGAATATACAAAGATTTTTGAATTTTTGATTGCGAATGTCAAATCTGAGCGTGAAATTATTTTCAGTCCACATTGTCATGATGATTTGGGAATGGCTGTGGCAAATTCATTAGCTGCGATTAAGGCTGGTGCTGGTCGTGTTGAAGGTACAGTGAATGGCATTGGGGAGCGTGCAGGCAATGCAGCGCTGGAAGAAATTGCTGTGGCACTTCATATCAGAAAAGACTTTTATCAAGCTGAGAGTCCACTGAAATTGGATGAAACAGTCAATACAGCTACGATGATTTCGCAATTTTCAGGAATTGCGATTCCGAAAAATAAGGCGGTTGTTGGTGGCAATGCTTTTGCGCATGAATCAGGCATTCATCAAGATGGAGTGTTAAAAAATGCTCAAACTTATGAGATTATCACGCCAGAGCTTGTGGGTGTCAAACATAATTCTTTGCCACTTGGTAAATTGTCCGGTCGTCATGCTTTTACTGATAAACTTCAAGAGTTGGAAATTGCTTATGAAGAAGCAGATATTGTCCCACTCTTTGAAAAATTTAAGAAACTTGCGGATAAGAAAAAAGATATCACAGATGCGGATATTCGCGCACTGGTCGCCGGAGATACAGTTAAAAATCTTGAAGGATTTATCTTTGATAGCGTTAAAATTGACGGGCATACAGCGGTTATCACACTGAAAAATCAAGAGGGTGAGATTTTTGAAAGTACAGGTTCTGGTTCTGGCTCGATTGATGCGATTTTCAAGGCGATTGACAAAGCGTTTAATCAGGAAGTTAATCTTATTAGTTATTCTGTTGATGCAGTGACGGATGGGATTGATGCACAGGCTACAACTATCATTTCTGTGGAAAATCTGGCAACGGGTACGATTTTCAATGCGAAAGGTTCTGATTATGATGTACTCAAAGGTGGCGCGATTGCTTATATGAATGCAAATGTTCTTGTTCAAAAGGAAAATACAAATGGGAAGCAGGATAAAATTTCTGCACATGACGGGATTTAAAAAATATGATGTGAAATGTGCTCGTTCAGAAGCGTAGAAATTTGCCTTTTTGTCAGTCACTTTAGTGACTAGAGAAAACGGACAGCGTAGCAGCAAAGCTGCGAAGATAGGAAAATGTGATTCTGCACGAAGTGCAGGTTCCATTTTATCTAATTTCCTAGCTTCCCTAGCACGTTGAACTCAAATATAGGGAGAAGATATGACTAAAAAAATTGTGACTTTATCAGGCGATGGGATTGGACCTGAGATTATGGAAGCAGGGCTTGAAGTGCTTGCTGCGGTGGCTGAAAAAATTGGCTTTGATTATGTGCTGGAAGCAAAGGATTTTGGTGGCGTAGCGATTGATAAGCAGGGCTTGCCATTGCCAGCTGAAACCTTGGTAGCGGCGAAAAATGCAGATGCGATTTTGCTGGCGGCGATTGGTCACCCGAAATACAATAGTGCAAAAGTGCGTCCTGAGCAAGGTTTGCTTGCCATTCGTAAGGCGCTTGGGCTTTATGCGAATGTCCGTCCTTTGAAAATTTACAGTGAGTTGAAAGGCTTATCGCCCATTCGTAATGTCGAAAATGTTGACTTTGTAGTCATTCGTGAATTGACGGGCGGTGTTTATTTTGGCGAGCATACGCTTGAGGAAGATAAAGCACGTGACGTCAATGATTATACGGCAGATGAAATTCGCAGAATTTTGCGTTTTGCCTTTGAAACGGCGCGCAAACGTCCACGAAAATTGGTCACTTCTGTTGACAAGCAAAATGTGCTGGCGACGTCGAAATTGTGGCGCAAGATTGCTGATGAAGTGGCGCTTGATTATCCCGATGTGACCCTTGAACATCAGCTCGTTGATAGTTGCGCGATGCTTTTGATTACTAATCCGCAGAAGTTTGATGTGATTGTGACGGAAAATCTTTTCGGTGATATTTTGACGGATGAAGCGAGCTCTCTTGCAGGAACGCTGGGGGTGATGCCTTCGAGTTCACATGGTGTTGGTGGGCTGGCGCTTTATGAGCCGATTCATGGTTCAGCGCCTGATATTGCAGGTCAAGGGATTGCGAATCCTGTCAGCATGATTTTGTCGGTCGCCATGATGTTGCGTGAGAGCTTTGAGTTGGAAAATGGGGCGACGTTGATTGAAAATGCGGTTGAAAAGACTTTTACAGATGGTGTTTTGACACAGGATTTGGGCGGTCGTGCGACGACGAAAGAAATGACGGATGCGATTTTGGCGAGATTATAAATTATCTGTAAGGAGAGGTTATGTTTGGGAAAATCAAAGATGAAAAGAAATTGATTGGGAAAAATCAAGTATGGACGATTTTAAGCGATGAGGAATACAAAATAGTATGGGATAAAATTTATTCAGACTTTCATTTTTCTCCTAGCATTAAAATTTCGATGAAAACTTTTGATTTTCCTTTTCAAGCAGACTGTTATGAGGTTGATTATCAGAAGTATTCTCAAAATAAAAGTTTTAATGATGTGATGCGATCTATTTTTATCAGTGCTATGGGCGATGATGACTGGATGTATGTTTTAGATTGGCAGCATACTTGCTTTCACTGGAATCCTAGGATTGAAGATAAATATGATTATCCTGTTTTTCATAAAGATAAACGCTATGCTGGTAATGGTTATAATATTTATTTTCCTGAATTTTATCCAAATGGCGATTATTATTTTTTCATCGCAAAAGATTTTCGTTGGGGTTACTTGGGACATCCATGGAAAAAGAAAATTTGGGTTTATGGGACAGAACTCCGAAAAATGATAAAAGAAAATCAGCAAATTTTGAATTTTCAAAGTTGAAAAGCTAGTGGAAGAAAGAGAGATAAAAGTGGCTGAGGATTGGGATTTTACGGTTGCTAATGAGATGTGTGCGCTGCGCGCGAGTGGCATTGTATTGCGTGGTGATAAGATTTTGCTCGACCATGTGCTTGATACGGGTGAGTATTGGTTGCCTGGTGGACACGTTAAAATTGGTGAGACAACTGAAAATGCACTAAAGCGTGAGTTTCAAGAAGAAGTCCAGCTTGAACTTTCTGAGCTTCGGTTAGTGGCTGTGACGGAAAATTTTCGTCATTGGCAGGACTTTAAGACAAATTTCATTGAATTTATTTATTCTGTCAAATTTGATGAAGGTTCTTACGCTGATTTGACAGGTTTGACAGCTGATGATGACAATGTGGAAAAACGCTGGGTCGCGATTTCAGAGCTGTCAAATCTGACAATTTGTCCGACGGAGCTTCCAAAATTTTTGACAGACTTGTCAAAAAATGTACAGCACTTTGTCAGTAAAGATTTTTGACAAAACTGTCAAAAAATTTTTAAGCCGAAAGAAAGGATGGAAAATGAATAACGACATTGGATTTAGCCGTGAAAACAACTGGTTTCGCTATCGTGCGGGTGCGATTATCGTTGAGGATGGTAAAGTGCTGATGGCGCATAACAATCACGATGATTATTTTTACAGCGTCGGCGGTGCGGTGCAATTTGGAGAAACGGCCGAGGAAGCCTGTCAGCGCGAAGTTTTCGAGGAAACAGGCTTGCACTTTGAGATTGAACGACTTGCCTTTATTCATGAAAATTTCTTTGTGGGGCAGGAAATAGATGAAATGTATGGGAAACATTGCCACGAGCTGACTTTTTACTTTTTGATGAAACCAATAGTAAATCCAGAATTTCACATAAGTGAAACACATTTGGGCTGGCAAGAGAAGATGGTTTGGCTACCGCTTGAAACTTACAGCACGCTCAAAGCTTTCCCGACATTCTTTGCGGATGAATTACCACATCTGACAGAAAACCTCAAACATATCATTACTTATGAAAATTGGGAAAAATAATTTTTGACAAGGGTATAAACTTACAACTTCGTTATAAGTTCACCCTATCCGAGAAGGCTGAGAATAAATGGCAGTTCTGTCAAAAAAATTATAAGAAAGAAGACGACAATGCAGACATTCACACTTAACAACGGTGTAAAAATTCCAGTTTTGGGTTTCGGCGTTTTCCAAATTCCAAACGGGGAAACGACGCAAGCGGTACTTGACGCACTTTTGATTGGCTATCGTCACATTGATACGGCACAGAGCTATGGCAATGAAAGCGAAGTCGGAGAAGCACTACATCTGACAGAAATTCCGTGTGAAGAAATATTTGTCACGACGAAAATCTGGCTCAGCAACTATGGCTATGAAAAGACAACTGAGTCAGTTGAGACGTCTCTCAAAAAGTTGCAGACAGATTATATTGACCTTGTCCTCTTACATCAGCCCTTTGGTGATGTTTTTGGAAGTTTTAGAGCGCTTGCTGATTTGTAGAAAGCGGGTAAAATCCGTGCGATTGGTGTGTCAAATTTCAATCCCGAACGGCTCGCCGACATGATTGCCTTTCAGGATGCGCAAGTGCAGGTCAATCAAATTGAAATCAATCCTTTTCACCAGCGAGAAGCAGATTTAGAAAACGCAACTGCGCGGGGAAATGCCCTGCTTGAAGCTTGGGCGCCCTTCGCAGAGGGGAAAAACGGTATTTTTACAAATCCTATTTTGACGGAAATTGGTGTAAAATATGGCAAATCAGCAGCACAAGTGATTTTGCGTTGGAACTTTGAACGAGGTATAGTCAGCCTTGCCAAATCCGTTAAAAAAGAACGGATGGCACAAAATATTGATATCTTTGATTTTGAGCTGACAACTGACGACAAAGCAAAAATTGCAAGTCTTGAAAGCTCAACGAGTCAATTTTTTGACCATGATGACCCAGCAAGCGTGGATCGCTTTGTTACATTCGTCAAGACGCGAAATATTTAAAAAAATTAAAAAAACGAAAGAAGAAGATTATGACAGCAAAAACAATTTTTGACAAACTCTGGGACCGCCACGTGGTCGCAGGAAATGAGGGAGAGCCACAGCTCCTCTACATCGACCTTCACGTAATTCACGAGGTAACCTCGCCGCAAGCCTTTCAAGGTCTTCGTGACGCGGGGCGCAAAGTGCGCCGACCTGATTTGACTTACGGCACGCTTGACCACAATGTGCCAACGAAAGACATTTTTGACATCCGCGATTTGATTTCCAAAAAGCAGATTGATACTTTTACAGCGAATGTCAAAGAATTTGGTATTCCAGCGGAGCTTCATGGCTCAGAAGGACAAGGAATTGTCCACATGGTCGCACCTGAGTCAGGACGCACGCAACCGGGCAAAACCGTTGTCTGCGGTGATAGCCACACGGCGACAAATGGCGCTTTCGGTGCAATGGCATTCGGCATTGGGACGAGCGAAGTGGAACACGTCTTAGCTACCCAAACTCTCTGGCAAGTCAAGCCCAAACGTATGAAAATTGAATTTACTGGGAAACCTCAAAAAGGCATTTACTCAAAAGATTATATTTTAGCCCTGATTGCCAAGTACGGTGTCGATGCAGGTGTCGGCTATGCCGTTGAATACACGGGCGAAGCGATTTCTGACCTCTCCATGGAAGCCCGCATGACGATTTGCAATATGTCCATCGAATTTGGCGCAAAATTGGGACTGATGAACCCTGACGAAAAAACTTATGAATACGTCAAAGGCCGTCCGAACGCACCAAAACAATTTGACGAAGCTGTCAAAGACTGGCAAACGCTTGTCAGCGACCCTGATGCTACATATGACAAGGTGCTGACGATTGACGTGTCACAGCTCAAACCAATGGTTACATGGGGGACGAATCCAGGCATGGGACTGGAATTTGGTGAAAAATTCCCTGAGATTGACGGCAATATCAACTATGAACGTGCTTACACTTACATGGACATGAAACCCGGTATGACGGCAGAAGACATCAACCTCGGCTACGTTTTCCTTGGTAGCTGTACTAATGCTCGACTTGAAGACCTCCGCGAAGCCGCTGAAATTGTCAAAGGAAAGCACATCGCAGAGAATATCGTGGCGGTTGTTGTTCCAGGCTCTCGTCCTGTCAAAACAGCAGCAGAAGCTGAAGGCTTAGATGAAATTTTCAAAGCGGCAGGTTTTGAATGGCGCGACCCCGGCTGCTCGGCTTGTCTAGGCATGAATCCCGACCAAATCCCTGAATACGTTCATTGTGCCTCATCAAGCAACCGTAACTTTGAAGGCCGCCAAGGTCCACATGCGCGGACGCACCTTGCAAGCCCAGCGATGGTTGCAGCTGCAGCGATTGCTGGGAAATTTGTGGATGTCAGAGAGCTTGTTGGCGCTTAAAAATTTTTGACAGAACTGTCAAAAAACAATGAGCTGTCAAATCATAAAATAAAAATCTGGGAAATTATTCCAGCATCACCGTCATCCAATTTTATGGAAACAGAAAGGAAAATTGAGCTTTCTTCACTGAAAATTGGGCGTACAAACACGAAAACGTCCAGCAAGCTCAACGCTTAAAAACACATGGAAAAACTCACAACTTACACCGGCACAACCGTGCCACTGATGAACGACAATATCGACACCGACCAAATCATTCCAAAACAATTCCTAAAAGCAATTGACAAAAAAGGCTTCGGGAAAAATCTCTTTTTTGAGTGGCGCTACGCAGATAAAGACTACAATGAAAATCCTGATTTCGTGCTGAATCAGCCCGAATATCGTCAGGCAAGCATTCTCATTTCCGGCGACAATTTCGGCTCAGGAAGTTCACGCGAACACGCCGCTTGGGCGATTGCAGATTACGGTTTTCGCATTGTCATTGCTGGCTCTTTCAGCGATATTTTCTATAATAACTCTCTGAAAAATGGACTTTTGCCTATTGTGCAGCCACGTGACGTTTTGGCAGAACTGTCAAAAATCTCAAGCACAGAAAACATTACCGTTGACCTGCCAAATCAAACCATCATAGCCTCCACAGGCACTTACCATTTCGATATTGATGCCACATGGAAACACAAACTTGAAAATGGCCTGGACGACATCGGAATTACCCTCCAATATGAAGACGCAATCTCTACTTACGAGTCGAAACGTCCAAGTTACTGGCAAGACTAAGAAAGCGAGCCGTAAAGCTCGTTTTTTTAATGCAATTCATTGTAAAGCATCAAGACTTTTGATAAAATAAAAGATGAACAGATGAAAGTTATTTACAAAAAAGATAATATTATTTGACAAAAAATTTCCATCAACTTTAACAGAATTAAGGAGAATGAATGACAGATATAAAATATGGAGCTGATTTAATCATTGACAGCTTGATAAATCATAATGTAAAATACGTTTTCGGCATACCAGGAGCAAAAATTGACCGAGTCTTTGACAGATTAGAAAATGATGAAAAAGCGCCTCAACTTGTTGTGACACGTCACGAACAAGGAGCTACATTTATGGCACAAGCTGTAGGACGTATTACAGGAGAACCCGGCATTGTTGTTGCTACGTCTGGTCCAGGAGTCTCAAACCTTGCGACAGGTCTTCTAACAGCGACAGCAGAAGGCGATGCAGTGCTTGCCATCGGAGGACAGGTCAAACGCGCCGACCAACTCAAACGCGCCCACCAATCAATGAATAATGCAGCACTATTAAGTCCTGTCACGAAATATTCTGCCGAAATTCAAGAAGCATCAACAATTTCTGAAACACTCGCTAACGCCTATCGCCTTGCAAAATCAGGTAAAGCAGGAGCAAGTTTTCTATCAATCCCACAAGATATCACAGATGCAGAAGTTTCAGTCAATGCAATCAAACCCTTGTCAGACCCAAAACTTGGCAATGCCTCTATTGATGACATCAATTATCTCGCTCAAGCCATAAAAAATGCAGTTCTGCCAGTTATTTTAGTCGGTGCAGGCGCTTCAAATAAAAAAGTTTCAAAAGCTCTGAGAAATCTTCTCACTCATGTAGCAATTCCAGTCGTAGAAACTTTCCAAGGTGCAGGAGTTATTTCTCATGACCTAGAACATACATTCTTTGGACGTGTAGGACTTTTCCGTAATCAACCAGGTGATATGCTCCTCAAACGTTCAGACCTCGTAATTGCCGTCGGTTACGACCCGATTGAATATGAAGCACGCAATTGGAACGCTGAAATTGACAGTCGCGTTGTTGTTATTGACAACTCAATCGCTGAAATTGATACTTATTTCCAACCAGAACGTGAACTCATTGGTGACATAGCTCAAACCCTTGATAGTCTCCTGCCAGCTGTACGTGGCTACAAACTATCGCAAGGCTCTGTCGAATACCTCACAGATTTACGCGAAATCATGAACCATCGCGAACTAGAAATCAAGACAACTTCTGGTAAAATTCATCCCCTAGACTTAGTTGACACTTTCCAAACGATTGTAAAAGATGATGAAACAGTGACCGTTGATGTTGGTTCACTCTATATTTGGATGGCGCGCTATTTCAAGAGTTATGAACCTCGTCATCTCCTTTTCTCAAACGGAATGCAAACATTAGGAGTTGCCTTACCTTGGGCAATTACGGCAGCATTACTCAGACCAGGAAAAAAAGTTTATTCTCATTCAGGTGACGGAGGATTTCTCTTTACAGGCCAAGAATTAGAAACAGCCGTTCGCTTAAACTTACCAATTATCCAGATTATCTGGAGCGATGGACATTATGATATGGTGAAATTCCAAGAAGAAAAAAAATATGGACGTTCAGCTGGTGTTAATTTTGGTTATGTAGATTATGTAAAATATGCAGAAGCAATGGGAGCAAAAGGTTACCGTGCAACATGCAAAGAAGATTTTGAAAATATTCTAAAAGAAATACCAGACACAACAGGTCCAGTAATTATCGACGTTCCGATAGACTATTCCGATAACATCAAACTCGCCGAAACAATTCTCCCAGATGAGTTTTACTGATAAAAAAACAAGCAAATTGTGAAATAACAAAAATAAAAGAAGAAGTCCTTGACCCCCTAAGTGTTCAGGGACTTTTTTTGTGAAAAGGCCTCCTATTTTTAAGACTAAGTTTAAAGCTTGAGTGAAGAAAACAAAATAAATAAATGATTGATTTAAAAAAGCACTCTATTTTATAGAACACTTTCTAAAAGTCTTGTTATTTCGAAATATTAAAATTGAAATATGTTTAATAAAAAACAAATAAATGTTGAATTAAACTAAAACGAGTGATATAATTGATTTGTAATTAAAAGAAAGGAAATGATTATGGAAAAATCAAATTTCACTCGTCTGTTAAAGATGAAAAAAATCATGTCATGTTCGGCAGTTTTACTTGCAAGTTTAGGTGCAGTAGGAATATTGTCGAATTCAATTATTCCGCAATCTACAACAACTGTGGCGGCTAGTACCGTTACTTCGGGAACATGGGGTGGCGCAACATGGACAATTAATGGAGGAACTCTTACCTTATCTGGTGGCGATATCGGCACTCCTTCAGGAGCAGGGCTAACTACTCAAGGATTAGCTGGAACTTTAAGTCTTGCTGGAGTTGATCCATCAACGATAACTAGCATTAATATTGCTAATAATATGAGTGCTAACAATGTTGGTTGGGCTTTTGCTTACTTTAGTAATCTAAAATCTATCACAGGACTTGGTAATCTTTCTTATTCTGGAAGCGCTTATTGTATGTTTGAAAGCGATAGCGCCCTCACTTCCTTAGATATCTCAAATTTTAATACAAAAAACATCACTAATATGGGCTTTATGTTTGTTTTTGATTCTTCTTTAACTAACCTTGATGTTTCAAATTTTGATACAAGCAAGGTTAGCAATATGTATGGTATGTTTGATGGAATGTCTCATTTAACAAGTTTGGATGTCTCCTCTTTTAATACGAATAATGTCACTGATATGACCTATATGTTTGTCTCTGATCCTTCTTTAACCAGTCTTAATCTTTCAAATTTTGATACGAGTAAAGTGAGCGGAATGGCTGGAATGTTTGATGGAGATAGTGCTTTGACAAATCTCAATATTTCAAATTTTGACACGAGCAAAGTGAGCGATATGTCTTATATGTTCTTTGGAGATTCTTCTCTTCCAAACGTAGATGTTTCGCATTTTGATACCAGTAATGTCAGTGATATGAAAGGTATGTTCGCAGGAGATAGCGCACTTACTGCTCTTGATTTATCCAGTTTTACCATTCAGAATAATCAAAATCAGACGAATATGCTTGGTGGATTAACAAATATGAGCCAACTAACGCTGGGCAAAGATGTCAATTCATTGAATAATGATGTTAATCTTCCTGACGTACCAAATACAGGTTATACTGGAAATTGGCAAGATATTGGCGAAAATGGTACTGCTACTCAGCCGACAGGAAATATTGTTTGGACTTCTAGTGAGCTTACTAATCAGTTTAATGGCGGAACATACGGTCAAAGAACATTTGTTTGGCAACCTAAAGCTGTAAATGTTGTTCCTTCAGACGTTACGATTTCTTCAATCGGAAATCAGCAAACCTATGCTACTGCATGGCCATATGCGAGCTATGCTTTTAGTTCTTATGGACTTTCACCTACAACACCCTTAAATGCTTATCAATATAATGTAGTTATTAATAGCAACTACACCTATTATTCTGACCTTGTACAAGGAGCTTCTCTTGCATCATTAGCAGTTGACCTGCCTAATACAGATGCAACGACTGTTTACAATCGTGCCACAGAAACAATGACTGATTCTACGGGAGCAACGGCAACTTATGATAATATCAGTTTTGGAGATGGAAATTGGTATTGGGTTGATGCAAGAGCATTAAATACGGGAGCAGCAAATACAGGTTCTGTTGTTACACAATCTTCTCAATATACATCAGGAAATATTAGTTTTCCAATTTATTATGTTGTAAATAGTTTTAATGCGTCGGGACAAATTGTTTGGAACTTAAATGGTTCAAAATATGGTGATGAGATGCGAGCAGCTGCTGATGCTTGGAATCAAGTGTTAGGTAGAACAGTTTTTGTTGAAGATACTGGACAATATACAGACGCACAAGTCACTTTGAAACTCAAAGATAGTGCAATGGGAGCGACTAATCCAAGTATTGCGGCTTATGAATTGGGCGGAGATTTAGAGATTAATACTGATGAAACCAATACCCAAAGTTCCAATGATATCAAGCTTATTATTGAACATGAATTGGGACATTCTATGGGATTAGACCATACTTTTAATTACTTTGGTACTAATTTCACTTCAGATATTATGACAGGTCACCAAACTGGAGTAGAGCAAGCTCCGACTGCCAATGAAATTCAAACGGTGAAAATGATTATCGCAAATCATGATTTTGCTGTTCCTAATCCAATGACAAATCCATATATGTAATAAAAAGTTGTTATCATATTAAAGTATAAAAGAAGTTAAATCTATGTGTTTAACTTCTTTTAATTATTCTGTTTTGAAGACAAAGAGACTTGATATGAGTGCTAATAACAGAAAAATGTGCTTAAAAATGATATAATCAAAAACTAATTATCTTGATAATTGTGAGTGAAACATTTCAAGATAATTGGATAATTTATGGAGTGAGGAAAAATTGGATGACTAAAACACGTTTAGAAGCATTTACAGATGCTGTGATTGCAATTATTATGACTATTTTGGTATTAGAATTGTCTGGGCCGAAATCTGATACTTTAGAGAGCTTGATTGAATTGTTGCCTCATCTGGGAGTTTATTTTATTAGTTTTATCATATTGGCGATTTATTGGGTGAACCATCATCATCTTTTTCAAAGTATCAAGAAAATTAGTGGAGATGTTTTATGGATAAATATCTTATTTCTTTTTATTTTATCGCTTGTTCCTGTATTTTCAAATTGGGTTTCTCATTATCCTAATTCTTTTATTCCAGAGTTAGGATATGTCTTGGTATTCTTTTTTGCTAATTTTATGTATTTTATTTTAACAAAGCAACTTTTGAAGGTAAATGGACATTTACATAGTTCAGATTCAACACTTAAAAAAAATATTTTGAGTGTTGTTATGAATATTATCAGTATTGCTTTAGGGTATTTTATTGCTCCTGTCATTATGTTATTTGGTTCAGCTTTAGTGTTTTCAATGTGGATTATTCCTGATAAAAAAGTAGAAGCAATGTTTAAGTGAATTTTATGATTTTTTTATCCTTAAAACTTTTTGACAGTTCTGTCAAAAAGTTTTTTTCTGTCAAATGTGACATTTTTGGAAAAATTACGTATAAATATATGAGGAGGTAAAATGTACGAAGTAAGAGAAAATCCTTATCCATTATTGCCAAGAGAGCGTTTAGAATTATTGGGGGCGGAACGCTTGTCAGAACAAGAATTACTTGCAATTTTGCTTCGGACGGGGACAATAAAAAGCTCTGTTTTAGAAATTGCCACAACGCTTTTAAAACATTTCGGAACATTAGAAAATTTTAGACGCGCTTCGATTAAAGAACTCAAAGAAATAGAAGGTATTGGACCAGCAAAAGCAGTAGAAATCCGCGCAATGATTGAGTTAGGGAAGCGTATCCAAACCACAGAACGTAAACGTTATGGGCAGATTTTGACTTCTCACGAATTAGGAATGAGCTTAGTAGATGAAATGCAAGATTTTGAACAGGAACATCTTGTGGCACTTTATCTTGATGGGCAAAATCACATTATTGAAAAACGCACAATTTTTATTGGTGCTGTCAATCGCTCGATTGCTAATCCTCGTGAAATTCTTTATCATGCAGTCAAAAATATGACTGTTGGATTGATAGTGGTACATAATCATCCTTCTGGAAAAATTTCTCCTAGTGATGCAGACCAATTATTTACCCAAAAAATTCGAGAAGCAAGTGAAAGTTTGGGAATTAATTTTGTTGACCATATAATTGTCGGGCGCGGAAATTATTTTAGTTTTCAAGAAAAAAATTAAGAGTACAAAAAAACGGCTTATTTCAGCCGTTTGGAGTTTTGCTTTGTGATTATTTTCTAGTTTTATCATTCATGAAAAAGAGGAGGGTTTGAAGTTCTTTTGTTAAATCAATAGACTGAACGACAACATCTTCTGGGACTTGAAGGCGAATTGGAGCAAAGTTGAGAATGCCTTTAATTCCTGAAGCAATCAAGATATCAGTAACTTCCTGTGCGTCTTCTTTTTTGACGGATAGAATAGCTGTTTTAATCTCAGATTTTTTTACATTTTTTTCAAAATCTGAGATATTATAAATCGGAATACCATCATCTGTTTGAGTGCCTACCAGCGGATTTCCTGAGACATCGTAGGCTTGTGTGATACGCATTTTATTGCGCTCTTGAAACTGATAGTGAATAAGCGCACGTCCAAGATTTCCCACACCAACAAGTGCGAGCGGTGTTTCTTGATCTTGTCCAAGAAGTTCTGCAAAGAAATCGCGTAAAGTCAATGTTTCGTAGCCATAACCACGACGACCAAGTTCTCCAAAAAGAGAGAAATCTCGACGAATTGTAGCTGCATCAACACCGATCTTTTCGGAAATTGTTTGAGAATTAGTACGTGTCACTTTTTCCTCAACAAGGATTTTGAATAAGCGATAATACTGTGGAAGCCTTTTTGCGGTGGCTTTGGGGAGTTTTTTGTTTAATTTGTTTTCAGACATTTTATTTTCCTCTTTTATTTAAGTAAGTATGGTGAAAATTTTAGACTTGTTCTTGTGATTATTTTATCAAAACTTTGTGAAATTTTCAAGTAGTACAGTAAAAATACTTTGTTTTTGCAAAAAATTGCATGATTTGTGTTAAAATAAGAACAGAATATATAGAGTTACACAGTATTAGAAAAAGGTTAATGATGATTTTAATGCAGGGAAATGGCATTGCTCGTAGTTTTGCAGGTGATGTTTTATTTGAAAATATTAGTTTTAGTTTACAAGAACATTCACGCACAGCGCTTGTTGGGCGCAATGGTGCAGGAAAATCGACATTGCTAAAAATTATTGCTGGTGTAGAAGCAGCAAGTGCTGGAACGATTTCTAAGGTTAAGAATTTGACTTTTAATTATTTGGCTCAAGACCAAGGCCTGACTTCTGGACGCACCATTTTTGAGGAAATGTTGGCGGTTTTTGAGAATTTGCGCCAAAAAGAGCAACAATTACGGCAAATGGAAATGCAGATGTCGGAGCTTTCGGGAGCTGAATTAAATCAGTTGATGGCGCGCTATGATAATTTATCTGAGGAATTTCGCACGGAGAACGGGTTTACATATGAGAGCGAGATTAAGTCTGTGTTGAACGGTTTTCATTTTCCTGAAGAAATGTGGGGGCAACAGATTTCAGACTTGTCTGGTGGGCAAAAAACGCGACTTGCTTTGGCAAAAATGTTATTGGAGCAGCCACAACTCTTGATTTTGGATGAGCCGACGAACCATTTGGATATTCAAACGCTCGCTTGGTTGGAAAATTATTTAAAAAATTATAAAGGTGCGTTGTTGATTGTCAGTCATGACCGCTATTTCTTGGATAAAGTTGTTACCGAAACGTTGGAACTTTCTCGTGGTGTGTTGACTCGTTTTGCAGGAAATTATTCCAAGTATATCGAGATGAAAGCGACAAAAGAGGCAACTGAGCAGAAAGAATTTGATAAGCAACAAAAAGAAATTGCCAAGTTGGAAGATTATGTTGCGCGCAATTTAGCACGTGCTTCTACAACGAAAATGGCGCAGTCCAGACGCAAACAGTTGGAAAAAATAGATAGATTGGATGCACCAAAATCGTCTGAAAAAGCAGCTAATATCATGTTTTCTCCTGAAAAAACGTCAGGAAATGTTGTTTTGACTGTGACGGATGCGGCTGTTGGCTATGATGAGACAGTTTTATCTGCTCCAATTACAATTGATGAGCGCAAAAATGAAGCGCTGGCTATTGTAGGATCGAATGGGATTGGAAAAACAACATTGATTAAGTCGATTGTTGGGCAAATTCCCTTTTTATCGGGCGAAGCAAAGCTAGGAGCAAATGTTTCTGTTGGTTACTATGATCAGGAACAAGGACGATTGACAGCCTCAAATTCTGTGTTGGATGAGTTGTGGAATGAGCATCGTTTACTACCAGAAGTTGAAATTCGTAATTTACTGGGTGCTTTTTTGTTTAGTGGCGAAGATGTGAAAAAGTCCGTTGGAATGTTGTCTGGTGGGGAAAAAGCACGTTTATTGCTGGCGAAATTAGCAATGGAACATGACAATTTTCTGGTACTGGATGAGCCGACGAATCACTTGGATATTGATTCACGAGAAGTGCTGGAAAATGCACTGATTGATTTTGAGGGAACGATTTTATTTGTCAGTCATGACCGTTATTTTATCAATCGAGTGGCAACACAGGTTTTGGAGATTTCGGCGACTGGTAGCCAGCTTTATCTGGGAGATTATGATTATTATCTTGAGAAAAAGGCACAGGAAAATTTGACAGAACTGTCAAAAAATGTGAATGAGCCAGTGGAATCTGATAGCCAGCTGGATTTTGAAGCGCAAAAAGAAGCACAGAAAATTCAGCGAAAACTGGAACGCGAAGTTGCACGGTTGGAAGAAAAGTTGGAAACTATTGAAAAAGAGAGTGCGGAAATTACGGCACAAATGCAGGATCTTTCTGACGATTTTGTCAAATTAGCTGAACTTCAAAAAAGCCTTGACAATTTAGCTGAACAGCAAGAAAACCTTGAATTAGACTTACTTGAAGCATTGGAAAATCTCGAAAATTTGTCAAAATAATTTTTGACAGTTCTGTCAAAAAAATATTTTAGAAAATAAGTTGCAATTTCTGAAAAAGTTTGTTAAACTATAAACATCAAAACTTTTAATCTAGTCCAGAGAGACTAGCAAGGTTGAAATCAAGATAACTTATTTCTATCATTTTTGACAGAAATAGTTTTAAGGATATTTGACACTTGCCTGCTCTTTGGCAAGTGTTTTTGTTTGAAAAGGAGAAATAAAATGTCTTTGTCAAAAAATATTGCAGAAGATTTACTTAAAATCAAGGCAGTAAGTTTGTCTCCAAGCGCACCATTTACTTGGGCAAGCGGAATTCATTCCCCAATTTATACGGACAATCGTGTAACGCTCGCCTATCCTGATGTGCGGATGCAAATCGAAGAAGGTTTCACTGAGCTGATTAAGGAAAAATTCCCTGAAGTAGAAGTGATTGCAGGGACAGCAACAGCAGGTATCCCACACGGGGCAATTATCGCCGACTATATGCAGTTGCCATTTGCTTATATTCGTAGCAAACCGAAAGACCATGGCGCTGGCAATCAAGTTGAAGGACGCATTCATCAAGGACAAAAAATGGTTGTTGTTGAAGACTTGATTTCGACTGGAGGTTCAGTACTAGAAGCAGTCAAAGCAGCAGAGCGTGAAGGTGCTGAAGTCCTTGGTGTTGTTGCAATTTTCACTTACGAATTAGAAAAAGCAACGAAAAATTTTACTGACAATTCTGTCAAACTTTTCACTTTGACAAATTACTCAGAATTGATTGAAATTGCTCAAGAAACAGGCTATGTCACTAGCGATGAATTAACTTTACTCAAAAAATTTAAAGAAAATCAAGAAACTTGGCAAAATTAATTTTTGACAGGGTGAGAATAAATTTTCTAGCCCCTTCGGCAGTTCTGTCAAAAAATTATAATCAAAAACGGAATTTACAGAAATAAAATTATGTTAAATAAACAAATTCTAATAAAATATGGTAGAGTTATTGACCCAAAAACACATAAAGATGAGCTCTCAGATATTTTGATAAAAGATAAAAAAATTGTCAAAATTGCTCAAAATATCTCAGCTAAAAATGCTGAAATCATTGATGCTACTGGTCTCATTGTTGCTCCTGGTCTCATTGATATTCATGTCCATTTTCGTGAGCCTGGTCAAACGCAAAAAGAAACAATTCATACAGGAGCTTTATCGGCTGCTGCAGGTGGCTTTACAACAGTTGTCATGATGGCAAATACAAAACCAATAGTATCAACAGTGCGACAAGTGACAGCAAGCTTAAAAATTTCTCAAGCAGAAGCAGTCCACATCGAAACAATAGCTTCAATTACAGAGAATTTTGATGGGAAAAATTTGACAGATTTTGAAGCTTTATTAAAAGCAGGTGCAGTTGGATTTTCTGATGATGGAATTCCCCTCACGAATGCTGCCGTATTGCGTAAAGCTCTGCAAAATTCCCTGAAAACAGACAGTTTAATCTCTATTCACGAAGAAGACCCAATGCTGATTGGACAGCTCGGTGTCAATGACGGAGAAGTTGCTCACAAGTGCGGTTTCACCGGTGCACCAACCGTTTCAGAATATAGCATGATTGCACGGGATGTAATGCTAGCATACGAAACACAAGCGCGTCTGCATATCCAACACCTTTCAGCAGGAGAAAGTGTTGAAATCGTCCGTTTCGCAAAATCACTTGGAGCGAAAGTGACAGCTGAAGTCACACCACAGCATTTTTCAATTACAGAGCAAGCAGTTCTGGAAAAAGGTTCAAATGCCAAACTCAATCCACCCCTCAGACGTGAAAAAGATATTAAAAGGATTATTGAAGGCTTAAAAGATGGAACGATTGATGTGATTGCAACAGACCATGCACCGCATACTATCGCTGAAAAAGCGGTCGAACTTCGTCAAGCACCGTCAGGAATGATTGGACTTGAAACTTCTTTACAACTTGGCTTGACACATCTCGTCGCTTCTGGACATCTTACACTTTCAGAACTTTTGGAAAAAATGACCATCAACCCTGCTCAGCTCTATCATTTTGACCGCGGATATTTAGCAGAAAATGGCCCAGCAGATATTACAATATTTGATGCCAATCACAACTTCATAGTACCCGAGCATTTTGATTCAAAGGCAGAAAATTCGCCTTTCATCAATCAAAAAGTCCAAGGACAAGTGAAATACACAATTTGCGATGGAAAAATTATTTATCAAAATTAAGAGTACAGTCGTACTCTTTTTTACTTACAAATCTCAAAAAATAGTCAGGCAAGTCGCACAATTTTCTGCTATAAAAAGCACTACCCATTAGCCACAAGTACCAATAGATAGACGAAAAGCGCTATGGCGCATTTTCCAGCTTTCTTATTAACATTCCGTGAAGCGAAACATCGTCGCTTTGCGGAATGTGTTATAATAGAGTTATGAACTACTACGAAGATTTTACGTTAGGACACTTAGTGTTACCAAGCGCCATGATGACAAATTTTGCTCAACTTTTCCCAACTGCAGACGATTTTCTTGTTTGGCTTTATTTCTATGAAAATAGGGACACAGCGCCAAGCGAAATTGCCAAAAAAATAGGAAAATCGCTTTCCGATGTCAATCATAGCATCACAGCGCTTCAAAGTTTCGGCTCACTCAAAGTAACTCTGCTTGAGGTAAACGGTGATGTTGAAACAATTTTTGATATCGGTCCTGCTTTTAAAAAGTTAGATGATATATACAAATCCACTTCACCAACAAGCATCAAAAAACGCAAAGATACAAGTGAAGACGAAAGCCAACTCAAGACGCTTGTCAATATATTTGAAGCAGAACTTGGAGTAATTAGTCCGATGCAAGTAGATGAGTTGCGTTCGCTCCTTTTTGAAGACAAATACGATTTAGAAGTCATAAAATTAGCACTCAGAGAAGCTGTCCTTAATCACAAACTTTCTTTAAAATATATTAAAGCAATCCTGCGAAATTGGCGCAATGATGGATTAAATAATAGTCAAGCCGTTGAAAATCAGCAAGCAGAACGCAAAGATACTCAAACAATAAGCACTGCAAATAACATTTACATTCCACTTGATGGTCCATGGAATAATTAAAAGGAATACATAAATAAAATTATGTTAAATAAGAAAGATTTTTTAAAAGCACTCAACCTCATTGAACAAATGTTCCCAGAGGCACATGGAGAATTAAATTGGCAAACACCGTTCCAATTACTAATTGCAACAATTTTATCCGCACAAGCGACTGATAAAGGAGTGAACAAAGCAACACCAGCTCTTTTTGCTAACTATCCAGATGCTAAAAGTATGGCAAGAGCAGATATTTTAGAGGTAGAAGGTTACATAAAAACTATTGGTCTTTATCACATGAAAGCCAAAAATATTGTTCGTACCGCCCAAATGTTGCTTGAAAAGTTTGATGGTGAATTACCAAAAGACAAAAAACTTATGCAAACCTTGCCAGGAGTAGGACGAAAAACAGCAAATGTAGTATTAGCTGAAGCTTACGGAATTCCCGGAATAGCTGTCGATACTCATGTTGAGCGAATTTCCAAACGCTTGAATATTGTAGAAGAAAATGCAAGTGTTTTAGATGTTGAAAGAAAATTAATGGCATATATTCCAGAAGAAAAATGGGTAAAAAGTCATCACCATCTCATTTTTTTTGGACGTTACCATTGCACAGCAAAAAATCCTGATTGTGAAAGTTGCCCTGTATTAAAATATTGTAAATTTGGACAAGAAAGGTTAGGAGTTTAATGGAAAAAATAAAATTATCACAAAGGTTACAAGCCGTTGCGGACCTTGTTCCTAAAGGAGCTAGAGTTGCAGATATTGGAAGCGATCATGCTTTTTTGCCCACTTATTTAGTTCAAAACGAAATTATTGATTTTTCTGTTGCTGGAGAAGTGATTGAAGGACCTTTTCAAATCGCTCAAAATCATGTAAATGAGTTTAATTTACATAATAATATTTATGTAAGATTAGCGAATGGCTTGCTTGCGATAAAAAAAGAAGACCAGATTGATACAGTTGTGATTGCTGGAATGGGAGGTATTTTGATTTCGGAAATTTTAGAAGCTGGCAAAGATAATTTGAGTACTGTTAAGCAAATTATTTTGCAACCAAACAAACACGAAGAAGTCTTGCGCCTTTGGCTTTCTAAAAATAATTTCAAAATTATAACTGAAAAAATTTTACTTGAAAACGAAAAATTTTATGAAATTATTCTTTGTGAAATAGCTCAAGGAAATTTGACAGTTCTGTCAAAAAAAGAACAAATCTTTGGTCCATTTTTATCAACAGAAAAATCAGAAATTTTTCGTAAAAAATGGGAAAAGGAACTAGACACGATAGATAAAATTTTAACAAGATTACCAGAAAAACGTACAGAAAAATATAAAGAAATTGTAGAAAAACGTCAACAAATTATGGAGGCTTTAGCATGAAAATTTCTGAATTTATCAGCTATTATGAAGCATTTTGTCCCAAAGAATTATCATTAGAAAACGATCCTGTGGGTTTGCAAATCGGCTCTCCTGATGCAATACTTGAAAAAGTTTTAGTCACCTTAGATATTCGTGAACAAACTGTAGAAGAGGCTATTGAAAAAGGAGTGCAGCTCATTTTGGCTAAACATCCAATTATTTTTCACCCTTTAACCTCTATAACAACCTCTGATAGTCAAGAAAAACTATTATTAAAGTTAATCTCAGCAGGTATCAGCGTCTATACAAGCCACACGAATATTGATATCGTTCAAAATGGACTCAATGACTGGTTTTGTGAATTACTTGATATAACTAATACTAAAATATTGGATACAAAAACAGGCCTTGGGCGTATCGGAAGTATTCCTACGACTCGTTTATCAGATTTTTCAGAAAAAGTGAGGACAGCTTTCGGCTTGGAACATCTACGTATTGTTGCATATAATCATGATTTAAATCAAGAAATTCACCGCGTCGCCATTTGTGGAGGTTCTGGCGGTAAATTCTGGCAACAAGCTAAAGAAAAAGATGCTGATTTATATATCACTGGAGATATCTACTACCATACAGCACACGATTTATTAAGTTCAGGTATGGTAGCACTAGATCCAGGACATTATATTGAACATTTATTTGTCCCTAAAATTGCTGAAAAACTACGACAATTCACCCCAGAAATCCAAATTATAGAAAGCCAACAAAGCACCAATCCTTTTTATGATATTTAATTTAATTTATTTTAACTAATGTATAAAAAACTCAAGTAAAATTTTACTTGAGTTTTTCCCACAAATTCTCGACCATGGAGGTGTACCTTTATTATACCATATTTAGAAAGAAGTAAATAGGAAAATATTGTTATAAGGAAAAAGATGATGTACTATCAGTTCTACAAGTGGTGCCACTTTCATTAACCCTAAAAAATAAGAAAGAGGAGTAAGATATAAAATGGTAAATGAACAAATACTGCGCTTAGTTAAGAGACTAGGCGCAGTATTTGTACTAGTAATGGTTCTATTAAAAGGAAAACACCTACTCGTTAATAATATCCAAAATGTTGTACTTTCCATCCCCCTTGATTCAGGGAATACAAATGATTATGCTGAAAGTACAACAGCAAGTTCGTCAACAAATAGTTTGGTCACAAAGCCTACTGACAATGTTGTGATTACAGGTAGCGGTTTGACATCAAGCTCTACCACGAAACAAAAAACGGGAGGTACTAATTAAATGTCAAAAGCAAAATTGGAAGAATTAGAAAAAAAGCGTTTAAAAAAAGAGCAAGAATATCAAGCGCTTAAAGAAAAAGCACAAGAAGCTTCTGTTAAGGCTACACGAAAAAAAGAAGAATTAGAAGCAGTAAATTCATCTTATATTGCGGAAATTTTGGTAACAAATAAAATTACGATGTCGGAGTTTTTGCAAAATATGCCTGAGATGTTAGAATTGGTTAAGGGAGAGTCCTTTCCAAAAGACAATACTCATAAAACTCAAACCGAGACAGATGAAAGTAAAGGAGAATTTTAATGGGAATTTTCAGAAAAACAACGTATCGTTTTGATTTTGAAAATGTAGTCAATTTTCATATCAGTGAGATAGCTGATGCGTATGAACTCGTCAATCTGGTTATTATGGAAAATAAACGGCTATTAGAGCTAAAAGTAAACGGATCCGTAACAATCACAAAAGTTGAAGAAACAAACAAAGGGGATGTAGAAATTTATTCAGATACTTTGCACTTGCCTGTTAAACTTGATGATGAGGGAAAATATGATGAGTGGCTAAATTTCTTTTATGAAAGTAAGCCTGTCAAGGATAAAACTCTACAAAAATACCGCAAATTACAACCTGAGATTGTTGAATTTGCGCCTATTCAAAAGAAAGAAGCTATAAACAATGTTCAAGCTTCGACTCCTAGTGCTTATGCGCCTGAGCCTGATTTATCTGTCATGGAAGAAGATGAGTCTGAGGTTAATATTAACCCTAACCCTAAAAAGCAAGTAGAACAAGTTAACTCAGAGTTTGAGAATCAGTTATCCGCTAAAGATGCAGAAATTGAAAAGTTAAAACAACAGATTGAGCAGCAAAAGAAGCAAGGTGAGATAACTCCTAAAGAGAAAAAGCTGGAATCAATTCCTACACCAGTTGCTCAACCTATAATTGTAGAAGAAGAGACTGAAAAAGAAGAGAAAGCCCCCGTTTCCAAGCCTTCTGTTTCAACAACTTCTGATGATGGACTCATTAGTGATGTTATTCCTTTAATTGGGAATAATAATCCTAATATGACGAAAGCTATCTTAGATCAGCTTGATTTACAAGATAGTAAAACGATTGCGCACCAAGTCCAGGAGAGTTTTTCAGTCGTTCAAGCTCAAGAATTAGAAAAAATACAGGCTGAAATTACAAAGCATAAAGAAGAAGAAATTCAATTAGCAAAAAAAGCCTTTGAAGAAAAAGAAAATCAACTTCAGATTGAAGCACAATTTGCTTTGACTTCTCAAGAAAGTGAATTAAAGAAAAAGTATGACACTTTAATTCTCGAGGAATATAACAAGCGGTTGGAAGCTCAAAAAGTCCGTGCTAAAGAATATTCTAATAAATTACTTGCTACTCTCCTCTCTAGTATGGGGTTGGAGAGAATTTGATAATGAAGATTATGATATAATAGAATGAGATTAGCACGAAAAAATAAAGGAACCAAATTATGAGTCTAAATGAAAGATTAGAACAATTAACCAAAAAGCTTGATGAAATGCAAAGTTATCGTCCTTTGGATATGCAGCAACTAGCTGTTCTCGATAAATCTAAAAAGTTTGAGCATATTTGGTCATCTACTAAATTAGAAGGTGGGACACTAGAATATAGTGAAACAGAAGCAATTTTAGATGCTGGTGTTACGTTGCATGGGGTTCCTGTAAAAGATATCCTTGAAACTTTAGATTTGAGTGAGGCTTACGACTATATGAAAGCCTTAGTAACTGGCGAGCAGGCAATCAATGAACGTGTCATTCAACAGCTGAATCGTTTTGCGACGTTGCAGTCGATGAAGGGAGAAGGGATACCTGGTGCTTATCGTGTTGTTCCTGTACGTCCGAGAGGAGCCGAATTTAATCCTTATCCTCAACCACACTTGATTCGTAAACAAATGGAGGATTTAATTTTTTGGAACGAAAAGGCTCAATATGAGCTACATCCTGTTCAATATGCGGCAGAACTCCATCAACGCTTTGTGACCATTCACCCATTCTTGGATGGAAATGGACGTACGGCACGTTTGTTAATGGAATTTGCTTTAACCAGGAATGGCTATCCTATTACGATTATACAGCCTGATATTCAAAGTAGAATTAAGTATATGAATGTGCTTGCTGAAACTCAAAAGACGGGTAATCGAACGCCTTTTACGGCATTAGTTGCGGATTATGTGGATAAAGAATTGGATGAACGCATAGAAGTTTTGAAACTCTATGAAGAAAATATCAAACAAACGGAACATCAGAAAAATTCTACATCAGTAAACGTAGAGAATAATAGTTCCAAGTTTTATGAAAAACTGGCCTCTGCTAAAAAACATCAGGAAAAAGCACTTAATTCATCAGATAATCAGGAAACAAAATCAAACGATATTTCTCCCAAATTATAACAATTGATAAGAAGTCCCAAAAATGCTGCGTTATGATAAAAAAATTTATTAAAGTAAGGAAAGGAGTCACACATGGATTTTGACGAAAGACCTTATCAGGTTGAAAAGACAGAGTATAGCAGTAAGTATAAGTTAGAACTCTGGGAAACCGCCTTTGGACTTCAAAAAACGGACGGACTAGTCCCATCGGAATATATGGTAGAGCAGGCTCAAGCGCATATTGATGGTAAAACAAGCTATCAAGAAATTGAAAAGAACGTCAAAGCCTATTACTCTACTAATGAATCGGAAGAACAAAAACGTTTTGAAGAGGCTGATATTTCATCACTTAGAATTTCTCAAATTTTAGCAGAAGAAGGCTTTAGTTTAAGTCCTGTTACCTTGCTCAATTATCATAAGCGCCTTTTTTATGGTATTGAGAGTTTTCGTTATCCTGTGGGGCAATATCGTAAAGAGAATATAACCAAGGCTGAGCCTGTATTAAATGGCAAGAGTGTTGAGTATGCAAATGCAACAATGATTGCGGATAATTTAGCTTATGATTTTGATATCGAAAAAAATAGAGATTATTCAGGAATGAATAAGCACGATATTGCAAATCAAGTGATGAAATTTGTATCAGGGATATGGCAAACGTACCCTTTTCGTGAAGGAAATACACGTACCTCAGCGGTCTTCTTAATTAAATATTTAAGGCATATGGGATTTGAGGTTAATAACAAACCTTTTAAGAATAATTCCAAGTTCTTTAGAGATGCACTGGTCTTGTCAAATGCAGCAACAACCTCAAAGTATCGTACAGATGAATATTTAAACAAATTTGTAGATAATCTTTTATTTGATGGAAAACACGAGTTAGTCATCAAAATTTTCAAAGATAAAAAAGATTAGCAGAAGGAAAGGAGCGAAATCCTCCAAAAATTCTCAAAATTTTTCTTCTTCTCAATCTTCAAAGTTATAAATGTAAAAACCAATCTCAAATTAGAGATTGGTTTTTTGCTAGAAAGGAATTTCATGGAACAAAAAGAAGTAATTGATAAATTCTTCATCAATGGAACCAATACGTTGCGAACACTTCTTCAGGTGCTTGAAAATCTCTCACGAGACGGATTACACGTTTGGCTAGAACATCGTGGCCAACCTACTACAGGAGAAAACAAGCTTCATCGCCTGCTACAATCTCAAGATTCGGTTACTTCAAAATTTTTAGATCAGAAAGTAGATTTAAACAAGGTCAGAAATTATTTTAATGACCAAGGGTTACCTTTCGCTTTTAAAAAAGTGGAGGGTGGAACAAATCTGTTTTTTAAAGTAAAAGATGAGAAGCTGGCTCAAAAAGCATTGCAAGGGATTTTTGAACAGCTTACGACACGCCCTGGAGAGACAGCTAGTCAGTTACTTAAAAATCCCAAGCAACAATCCTTTGAAGAAAAACTTCAAACGTCACAAGTCGAACAAAAAGAAAAATTAGCTCAAGTAAGCAAACAGGTAGGGGAAAACGTAACACAGAGTACACTACAAAAAAGTAAAGGAGTAGGATAATATGAAAAATAGTGCTGATTTAAAGGTTAAAAATCCCATGATTGTGATTGATAAAAAAGATACAACTATATTCAAACTAAAAATTCTAAAAGCTTTTAAGGATAAAGATACACAAATTATAATTCTTGATCCCTTTGGGGATACTGGCCCGTTGTTGCTTGAAACGGTGGAGGAAAACTATGGCAAAAGATAGCCACCCTTATCAAAAGAAACTCAAGTCCTACCTGGCACTTTCAGGAGGGCTTTTTATTTTAGGTTTTTGGCTCGGAAATTTACTTTCAGATTTGCCTGGTGAAACTGTCATCGAGCAATTCAATTTTCTTTTTTCTAATCATCTTTTGTCTCATTTGCTTCAACAAAATCTTCGTTTTCTTTATTGGCCGACAGCTTTAGGCTTTTTATTGGCAGTCATTGGTGGGTTTATTGGACTTGTAGCCTATGTTCGTGGTAATGACCACGGTGTTTATAGGAATAATGAAGAACATGGTTCTGCACGTTTAGCAACGCTTGAAGAAATCAACCATTTCGCAGATCCAGGAGGCGACATATGAGAGAAGCAACTATTGAAAGAAAAATCCCTGTTGATTACAATATTATTTTCACAAAACGTGCAAGAATGGGGCTTTATAATAAACGCATCCCTTTTGCTTATCAAAAGAATAAAAATATTTGTGTCTTAGGAGGCCCAGGTTCTGGAAAAACTTATACTTTTGTTAAACCAAACCTCATGCAGTTATTGGGAAGTTATATTGTAACAGATCCTAAAGGTTTATTAGTTCGAGAATGTGGAAAGATGCTAGAAGAAGCTGGGTATCAAGTCAAAATTTTCGATCTTTCTACTTTTGTTAATAGTGATCGTTTTAACGTTTTTAAGTATGTCGAAGAAGAAATGGACATTGACCGTATTTTTGGTGCTATTTCAGAAGCAACTAAAAAAGGAGATAACACCAGTGAAGACTTTTGGCAACGTGCTGAAGGAGTGCTTGCTAGAGCTATCTTAACCTTTCTTTGGATTGATGGGAAAGACAATGATTATATTCCTCACTTGGGAATGGCAGCTGATATGTTTCGTAATATTGAGCGAAAAGATCCAAAAGTCCCTAGTATTGTAGAGGATTGGTTTGAAGAACAAAATATGCTCCATCCCAATAACTATGCTTACAAACAATGGACACTCTTTAATGATTTGTTCAAAGCTGAAACACGTGCGAGTGCTTTGGCGATTGCTGGTACACGTTTTTCTGTTTTTGACCACGATAAAGTGCAAAACATTATTGCAGAAGACACAATGGATATTGAGTCTTGGAATGAAAATAAGACAGCAGTATTCTTAGCTATTCCTGAAACAGATGATAGTTATAACTTTATCGCTTCAATTTTTCTGTCAACTGTTATGGAAAAACTCCGTAAAAAAGTGGATGAAGTATTGCAAGGAACGAGAGAACTTCCTGAAGGAAAAACACTTTTACACGTGCGTTTTATTTTAGATGAGTTTGCAAATATTGGACGTATCCCTAATATTGATAAAGCTCTAGCTACCTTTCGTAGTCGTGAGATGTCGATTGTGATTATTTTACAAGCTTTAGCTCAGCTCAAAGCGATGTATAAAACAGGTTGGGAAACCTTGCTCAATACCTGTGATAGCTTACTATTCTTAGGAGGCGATGAAAAAGAGACAACAAGTTATCTCTCACAGCGCGCAGGAAAGCAAACCATCTCTATTCGTAATCGGACACAGTCGTATGGAAGAAATGGTGGCTCTACTCAATATCAAAAACAAGCACGTGATTTGTTTACTCCTGATGAAATCGGACGTTTAAACGATAATACAGCCCTCTTATTTATCGCAGGTCAATATGTCTTTGAAGACAAAAAATACACAGTCAATGACCACCCCAACGCCTCATTACTGGCCAACGATCCAACAGATAGAAATTGGTATCGTTATCGTCGCTATATGGATGATGTAGAAGAATTTTTAGATAAAGTAGAGCCTGAGCAACTGGTTGATCATGGTGTTGTAGAAAATAAAGTAGCCTAGGAAAGGAGTAAAAATGGTAAATTATAACCGACACGACGGAATTCGTGAAGAAATAAAACAACCACAAGGATTAACAAGTCATGAAGAACGTGAGCGATTGCTGGAGGAAGCAAAAACTGCTGATATTTTTGACGTGGCACAACAACTTGGACTTAAACCAATGAAATCAGGAATGTTTGAGTGGAATGGGCATACCAGTTTTTGGCTTGACCGCAAGAACAATCGCTTCCAATGGTACGGTCAAAATTTGTGGGGAGGGCCGATTGAACTTGTTTCACTTATTCGTAATAATGCACAAACAAAAGAGGAACGTCAAAAATATTTCAGAGAGTCACTTGCGTATCTCACAAATACGGAATTTAAACCCTTTGATACTTCGAAAGTTCCACAAGCCGTTCCTTTTAATTATTATTTAACAGATGCGCCATCAAAGGAGCTTGCAGAAAATTATCTCAAAAATGAGCGGCAACTCTCTAGTAAAACAATAAGATTCTTTGAACAACAAGGTGTTTTAGCTCAATCGGAGTGGCGTAATACATTAGAAGATGATTCAACTTTTACAGAACCTGTCGTCGTTTTTAAACATTTTGAGCGCACAGGTAAAATGCTTGGGGGAAGTGTGCAAGGGATAGGATACTATCCAGAAATTCATACTGATCACAAAAGCGGACATTTGAAACGTGTCATCAAAAACTCAGGTGCTTATAGTGGGCTTGCAGTTAGAATAGGACGTCCTGAACGAATTGTGGTATGTGAAGCTCCGATTGATTTAATGAGCTATTATGAATTGCATCAAGACTCTTTAACTGATGTTTTACTTATTTCTAATGATGGGTATAAACCCAATGTCATTTCAAAATATATGTCAGAAATTCTGGGAAAACCTGAATTATCCATCAAGGAACAAGAAGAATTTTTGAACACTTTTGATAAGCTGACAGAGACGTTAGAAGGTGTCCCTCAAAATCTTATTACATTTGCTTATGATAATGATGAAGGTGGACGAAAATTTGTTAATAATTTCATTCAACAATATCCTAATGCCGTACATTACGCAGTGACAGATTTACCGCCACTTGCAGAAAATCAAGAAAAAAATGACTGGAACGAAATGCTCCAGCAAACAAAGAAGGGACTTTTACAAATGGAAACTACCGAATCTTTTTTTCAAATCTATGATGAAAATTTAAATAATCTTTTTAATCAAGGGATTCCTTATCCTGATGAGCCAACTGAAATTGAAAATGCTAGAGATTATAATGACACCTTCACTACTGATGCTTCACAAGAAGAAAAAGTATCAGAAGAACCAATGGTTAATGCTCAAGTTAGTACGTCAGATTCTAATGAAGTTGAGCAACCAAGAACTTATCTTATCAATGGAAAGCGTGAAAGTTTTGTGGCTAAAACGCCAGTTGTTCCCTTGGTTGAAACTCTCCCTCAACAAATTGAAGAAATTCAAGAAAAAGAGCAGGTCTTTTTAACAAAAGATGAATTAGATAAAGTTTTGTCAGAGCATTTTTCTAAAATTGAAGGACTTATTAGTCAGTTTAAGGAAAATGCTCCAACACTTCCTGTGCAGTCTCCAGAGGATGCTCAACAAGAAGTGCGAGGCCTTATAGTTCAAATTCGAGAACTCTTTGCTCAAATGCTTCATGTAGTTCAAGTAAAAGTAGAAGAAAAGAAGGGGCAAGTATCATCTTCTCTAAATGATGCTCGAATTAGTGTTAAAAACACTCTCCATGCCCCATTACTTAAAGTTGCAAATGAACTTAAAGAAGTTGGCGAACAAATGGAACAACGATTTGCTTTAGAAGAACACTCTAAGGTTAATATTAACCCTAACCCTAGGGTTAAGTTGGGAGAAAGCTCCCGTGCCCCAGAAGTACCAGTATCTGATCAAGTGGAAAGTGAGACTCCTAAAGTACGGGAAACTTCGGAAAAAGCGATGACTTCGCAAGAGACAAAACCTTCTTCAAAACCGTCTGTAATGAAACCAAAAGGGCAGGCTAATTTTTACAATCGTTTAGAACAGTCGAAAGCCGAACAAAAAGCAAAAATAGAAGCCGCTGCTGCAACTACGGAAACATCTATCGTTAAAGGAAAGGCTATTTAGGGAAAAGTGAGGTAAAACAAATGGAAAAATATATTGCAAAAATGAACGATGGTGCAGACTTTGATTATTCCCTTGAAGCAAAAGACTTATTTGAGGCAGATAGCCGCGCACAGCATTTAGCAGAACAACAAGGTTGGAAATATAGAGAAATAACAGTTGCTCATCAAACTGACGTACAACATCTAACAAGTCAATCCCCATTGGGAAAAGAAAGAACTGAAAAAATAGGCTCTGCTAAAGCTAAAAGACAAGTAAATTTTTATAATCGCTTAGACCAAGCAAAAGTCGAACAAAAAGGGAAACTACAAGCAGCTGCTATAACAACTAAAGAGCTACCTATCATTAAAGGAAAGGCAATTTAATAGGTAAATGATATGAAAACAAAAGAAAAACGAATTAGCTACTCTCAAAAAGGAAATAATGCCATTATCTATGCGGAAGGTATCATTGACACCGTCGACATTAGCTATCAAGAACTTGATTATTTTGAACGAGATGTTTTATTGCAATTTGACTTACCAGCATTGTCAGAGCGTGAATTGGTCGCTCTAACACTCAATCTTATCAATCAAATTGAAGCAACAACAGGAACACTTAAAGAGCTGGATTGGGACGATGATGACTTAAATTATTATCTCGAAGATTATGAAAATGAAAAAACAAGTTATCAGGTATTAGTCAATGAATGGGCGAGACGTGAGATTATTGTCCCTCGAAATGCAGAAGAATTTGATAGTGTCCAAATAGAACGAAAACAAAGTGATGCTCAGTTATTTAAACTATTGCTTATAGCAAGTTTAAAAGAAAAATCTGTTAACTTTAAAGCAGAACGGATTCAAGAAGAACAAGAAAAAGAAGCATCATCTTCGGCCTCTATCGGAAAAATTTAAGAAAATAAGGTTAGGGTTAATATTAACCTTAACCTTATTGTTTTTTTTGAAAGGATTTCATACGTCATGAAAAAAACAAAAGAAGAAATTATCAATTATCGCAACTATTTTATTGCTCATTTTCTTGAACTAGAACAACGTGAAAAAATAGCATTTATCGCTTTTAATCGTAAACATTTTGAACATCATGCTGATGCCGTTATTCAGGCTTACTTTCAAACTCCTTATGCCACATGGCTTCAAGAATACGATACTTGGAAAAAGGTTGCTCCCTACTCATCAGTTATCCAAGGTACGGAAGCAATAACCTTAATAATTAAAAATCAACCTCGTTCGTTTTACGATGTTTCACAAACTAATCTTATAGATTACCCTCTTCATCCAGTAAAATTGTCTTCACCTGAATTTCTGGATACATTAAGCAGTATTGTAAATGAAGAGTATTACGTGGAAGATTTGTTATTGGAAGCTCAGCAAAGAATTGAGCAATTTATTGCGCCTTTTCTACCCAAACTTAATCGTTTTACAGACGAAGAAAAGAAATTTGCGGTAAAAATTACATTATATAATCTGCTTGAACAGTATGGTTTGTTTGAAGATAATCAGAATTTAGAAAATCAAGTCAATAGCCAGACTTTGACAGAAATGGAAAAATTTCAAAGTTCCCCTCGACTTCTTGAAGCACTAAATTTAGGCAATAGCTTCGCTCGTGGTTTAAATGAGCAAATACTTAAAAAATGGAAAAAAATACTTCAAGAAGAAGCTGCTCAAACAGCTTTAAAAAATGAAGTTAAGGTTAAGGTTAATATTAACCTTAACCCTAACCCTAACCCTAGCCAAGAAATACAAGCAGAAAAAACGGATGAAATTATTATAAATAGTGAGTCTGAGTTTTCTGAAATGCTGGATATAGCTTATACAAAGCTTTATAACAGTTACTATGAAGCACAAAAACAAAAGAGAGCTGGAACTGATATTTCAGGAAGTTACGATGTTTTTGATTTTCGTACTCCTGCAGGTACAGCTCAACTTGGATGGAATATGATTGGACGTCGTTTGGGGACATCCGATGATTCAAAAGTAGAATTTTGGTTATCATCAACTGATCATACTTATAATACTAATCCTGCAACACTTCCTATTCGTTCTACGATAATGGATGTCTGGAAAGAGTTTTTGAGTGAGCAACCATTTAATGCAATAGAGGAAGTTTCCTCAACAACTGAAGAAAATGAACGCTCAATTATTACAGGGAACGAAACCCAATCTACACTCATCTCTAAAAATCTCCAGTCAGACTTTACAGCTACAGATGATAGTCAAGCTATATTGAGTATCAAAAAAGAGAATGATGAAAAGGAGCTTAGAGAGCAGCAAATTATCAATGCTGTCAAACAACTTCCGCAAGAAATGCTAGATTACTTAAATTTAAATCCAGATAATCGTTCAGAGTTTTTAATTACTGCTCATAGTGATTGGCAAAATGATGATAGGTTAACTATTTATGATTTTGATATTCAAGATAAAGAAGATCAGTATGAAAGCACGCCCTTGTTTGCTGTTGACTTTGATACAAGAAATTTAGAGATAACTAATCCCTGGCTATCGAGTTCTCGACTTAAAAATCTAGACCGTCTCTTACGTTCAGCATTGGGTAAAGAATTTGAATTAGAAGCTGATGAAAAGCCAGTTGTTGAACGATCTGCAGCACAAAATCAAAGTCCTATGGTTGAGCGCCTAAAAGCAGACTATATCAAACATTGGCGCTCACAAAATGAAGGAACAGCGGTTAAAGTCTATCTTGAAATTTTGGCAGAAATTGCTAGGGCTGATGGTTTGGGAGTAGATGTTGAAATGTTTCCTAGTTATCGGACGTTACCCCAATCTGAGCAGGAACATTTAATTCAGCTCGTTCAAGCTGCTTACGATGAGGTAGGCTATAAAACACTTGACAATCCGAACGGTTTAGACTGGGAAAGTTTTCAAGATTGGCGTGAACAATATGTCGAAGACAGGAATCAGCAATCTAAAAAGGTTGAAATTGCAGAAGAAGCAGAGCAGGAACTCGCTGTAGCTGCACAAGTTTATCAGCCTGGAAGCTCATCAGCTGAGCTAGGTCACCTTGAATCTCGTCTTTCTGATGGCATTTTTGATTTTATTGCCGCTGACAGCGATTGGTTTGAGTCGTTTGGCTCTTCATTTGTGGATATTCAAGTTTCTATCAAAGAGAAATATCAAACCTTTACTGTCTATCGACTGACGGACAAGGGAGGTTCGCTTCCGTTAGTTAAGATGAATTTGACTACGGGTGTCTTTAACCTTTCGGGCGATGATTTTAAAAATGAAAAACAAACTTCTGAGCTGCTCCGATACATTCGTTCAGAGTTGAAAGAAGCGGGGTATTTACAACAAATGGAGTCTGATAAATCTCTCCCAAAAGAAGCTGTGTCAGACGAAATAAAAGTAACCTCAGAAATCCGTTCTGAAATCGAAATTTTGAAAGAACATCCGCAGGCTTTAGATAGGTTCTATCCATACCTTTCAGAAATGATAACAGATGCGAATATCAAAATTTTACCTTACAAAGAATTAACTCTTGCTCAACAAGAAAATTTACGACTGAGTCTGCCATTTTTCGATGAAAAAGAAGATACAGCTGATGATAAATTTTACTACCAGATAGGGTTCGACTATGTCGTTTATTTTGAACTCTCAGATGCCTTGCTTCGCTGGTACAGCGATGAAGATTTAGCAAGTGGCACAATTTATGATGAAATTCCCAATGGGGGAATACTGAATGATTTGTACCTCAAAGGCTATCCAACTGCTTATGTTGAGGGACTACGCTCAGTTTTGCAGCTGGCTGAAAGAGATGGACGCCTGACGACGGAGCAAATTACCAACCTTGGCATTGCTGTCAATCACCATGAAATTCATGAGCAAGTGCATGAAAAAAATCAAGCTAGTCGATTTTTCAATGATTATCTGAAATTCAGGAATCGTGAGGGCTATGAAGTCATCACTACTGCTGAGGGGACAATTCTATCCCTGCAGATTGAAGAAAAGCCAGATCGTGATGAGGTTGCCACAATCGTAGATGGTAAATTAAATGTCTCATTCAATGCTGAGTTTTTGACTTCCATTCCTGATTTTAAAGAAAAACTTGAAAAAGGCTGGGAACGTTTCAATGTTAAGCGCCCAAAAATCCAACCACCTGTTCTTACAATGCACAACACTTTCAGCTCCCCTGCTTATGACTTTTTGGCAGAGTCTCACGATGATGTAGTGCTAAACGCTGAAAATATGCCTCGCTTGATTCGTGATGCAGCACACGCAAGAACGCTCGGAGAGGATGAGCAAATTCAGCTATCATTCTTTGTAGATAATAAACGTTATGATACCTTTTTTACAGACGAACGAGATATTCAATTTTATCGCACCCTAGCCGAGTTAGGAGATATTGAATTGAATGTTGAGTTTGATTTCAATGACGATAAAACTGTTAACAACAAGGATGAAAATGAGGAAGAAGTACAAGCAGAGTTAACACCAAGCACTTTCTTAGAAACTCTTAAAGAAGATTTTCAGTTAAGTGATGAGTTTGAAATCCTAGAGGACAATCAAGTTCTACGATTAGTTAAACAGCATTTCTGGGGCATGGAAACATTGATAACTGCCGAAAATAATGAATTTGAACTCTCTAGTGCATCCGATGGTATTTCTGGAGTCAAAGATTTTAGGGCAAAATTTGAAATTTTCCGTACAGAGTATGAACAAAAATTAAACCAGAATATACCGACTTCTATATCTCATGAGGTTAACCCTAACCCTAACCAAACAGAAAGCACCAATGTTCCAATAGATGAACCATTAGACTTATTTTCTTTTGCAACTGCTGATAGTTCAGACAATGATGCTGCGAATCAATTAAATAAACCTATAAGCTCGCAGGAAGCATCTTTAGAAAAACTAAAAGCATCTTATTTAAACGCGCTATCCATTCTTGATTATCATAAAATGATGGATAGCGGACAAATATTTTATGACCAAGAATATCTTCAATACTATGAATATGCTGCGAATCAACTTTTACAAGCTGATAATCATACGGAAATAAATGAGCCTTATGTTTTTGAATGGCTAAATAAAAACGATAAACAAGAAATTGAATCAATTATTCAATCTGCCTATAAAAAACATGGTTATTTAGCATTAACCTTTGATCAATGGAAAGAGGAGTTTAACACAGAAAATCAAGAAAAAGTTGACCAGGATAAAGCATCACAACACAAAAATTCCTCCAAAAATAAACAATCTGATGATATAGAAGTATCAACTTCTCACAAAGTCACTGTCCCATCAGAAGTTCAAACTGATAGTGCATCTAAAAAGGAAAGATTAGACTTCTCTTTTCCAGAAAATCTTGTTACTTTTTATCCTGGAACAGTTCAAGCAAAAATTGAAGGAAATATTGCTGCGCTTCGTCTCATCAACATTCTTAATTCAGAAATACGTTTAGCAACTGCCGAGGAACAGACAATTCTTGCCCATTATGTTGGTTGGGGAGGCAGAGGTGTTGTTGATGTGTTTGATGAAAACAATCCAAAATATGCTACGTACCGAGAAGAACTCAAGCAGCTCATTTCAGAAAAGGATTATCAAGCAATACGCCGTTCAGCGCTGACTGCTTATTATACTTCGCCAGAAATTATAAAAGCAATTTATGCCAGTTTGTCAGAACTAGGCTTTAAAGAAGGACGTATTTTAGATCCCTCTATGGGGACAGGGAATTTCTTTAGTGCAATGCCAAAAGAATTAAAGAAAAATTCTGAGCTTTTTGGGGTAGAAATTGATCCTATGACGGCCACAATCGCAAAGCAACTCCAACAAACAGTATCCATTCAAGAAAAAGGATTTGAAGACACCCGTTTTGCCAATAATTCTATGGATGTTGTAATAACAAATGTCCCATTTTCAGATAAAATTCATCCTTCGGATACTCATTATAATCGTCCGTATGTCATTCATGACTACTTTATCAAGAAGGCACTTGACCTTGTTCATGACGGAGGAATTGTGGCGGTCATTACTTCCAAGGGAACAATGGATAAAAGAGACTCCAGATTTCGAGAAGAGTTGGCTCAACAAGCGCATTTATTAAAAGCCGTTCGCCTCCCAGATACGGCTTTTTCAAAAATTGCTGGGACAGCTGTCACTTCAGATATTCTCATCTTTCAAAAGGATAGTTCGCTTCAATTCTCAAATCATAGACCAGAATGGCTTGAAACAGTTCCTTTAGCTGATGGTAAAGGAAATAAAATCTACTATAATTGTTATTTTGAACGTCATCCAGAACAAGTTTTAGGCGACTTTAAAATTGAGACTTATAATGGTGGCACATTATCTATCAAAGCAACGGTTGCAGCTGAGGACTTAGCACAAGAAGTACAAACAGCGCTTCATTTTGAGGAGGGAGAACACTTTGAAAGTGCTGCCAACGACCGTCCACTTTATGAGCTTGAAGAAAAATCAGAGACGAATGTTCCAGAACAAGTTTTAAAACAGATTGTGCCTTATACAATAATGATATTTGAGGGAAAACCTTATTATCATAACGGAGAATTTGTAGAGTTGATGCAAAAAACTTCGAGTGTCACTCTCAATATCAATGAAACACGTCAAAATCAATTAACACGATACAAGAATAATAAAGAACGTATCTACAAAGAGGAAGCGAATAAAAAAACAAACGACTATCTTGTTGAAGTCGTTGATAAAAGTCTCTTTTCTGATAATCCAGAATTTGACTCACTTGACCTATCACAAAAGGAAATAGAGCATTTAATTGAACATTCGACACTTGATAAGGGAAATGAAAGTTATCAGCTCATTAGCACTGATAAAAGGAATATTGCGTTGCTGAAGCAAAGTGTTGCACTGAGTACAAAATATTCTTATCACTTTGATTACTCCAAAGATGAAGTTAAGGCAATGTCCAAAATGATTGAACTTCGTTATACCTTACAAGATCTCCTTGCTTTACAGCATAAAGCAGACTATTCAACAACAGAATATGAAGCCCTACGTCTTCAATTAAATGAACAATATGATACCTTTATTAAAGATTTTGGGCCACTTTCTAATCAAAAAAACAGTTTATTGATGCGTCAAGATGATTACTACCAATTCCTAGCTTCTATAGAATTAGATGTTGAAGATGAAATTACAAAACAGCCTAAAAAAGCAAAGAGTGCTGTTTTTTTGAACCTACAATTCAGTCACAACATCCAGTCATTGAGGTTAAAAATGCAGAGGATGCACTTCTTGCCTCTTTAAATCACAAAGGACAGCTTGATTTTGATTATATGATAGCTCTCTATCCAAAGACGAAAGAAGCCATTGTTCAAGAACTGGGAGAACGCCTTTTTTATGTTGGAAAAGGAGAATATAAAACACGAGAAGATTATCTTTCTGGAGATGTCAAAACAAAGCTCTCAGAAGTGACAGTAAAACAAGAATTTTCAGCTGAAGGTAGAAATTGGAAGAAAAACATCGAAGCTCTCGAAGCTGTTCAACCCAAAGATATTACAATCAGTCAACTTAACTATAAATTTGGTACTCGTTTTATTCCAACTCATATCTATGAAGCCTTCTTAGTTGAAGCGTTGGGACAATCCCCCAATTTTTCTGATGCAGTAAACGTAGAGTATGACTCTCTAAGCGACAGTTATCAAGTGAGTATTCGTTATCGACAATCAGATGCCAATGCACATCAATACGCTGTAGGAAAAGTTGAAGGTGTTCAACTTGCACAGAATTTACTTAATCAAAAAACACTTGAAATAAAGGTACCCGATCCGACAGCTCCAGAAGGAACAAAACCTAAAATGGTTGTTGATCACGAGGCTACGACAGAACTTCAAGCAAAAGGAGAACAATTATCCAATGCTTTTAAAGAATGGGTGCTTAAAAATTCTCCGATGCAAGAAGAAATCATCTCTCTTTATAATGAAAAGATGAACCGTATTGTGCCAAAACAATATGATGGAAGCAGTCTAACAGTCAATGGACTTTCTAAACAATTTACGCTACGTCCCCATCAAAAGAATGCTATTATGCGTATTGTTCAGGATCAGCGTGCTGGTATTTTTCATGAAGTGGGTTCAGGTAAGACTTTAACCTTGCTTGCAGCCAATATAAAACTCAAAGAATTAGGGATTATCCAAAAGCCTATGTTTGTTGTTCCTAAACCTCTCATTGATCAATTCGGACGGGAGATTTATCAGTATTTCCCTGAAAGCAAAGTCTTGATTGCTCAATCCGAGGACTTTGACAAAGAACATCGCAAACGTTTTGTTAGTCGTATTGCCACAGGAAATTATGACTTTATCGTGATTGCGGACTCTCAATTTGGAAAAGTTGGTATGTCCAAAGCTTATCAAGAGCGCTATATCCAACAAGAAATCAATAAAGCTGATCTTCAAATGGCACAAGCCAAAGACAACGGACAAAAATATACTGTCAAAAAGGCAGAACAATTCCGAGCTGCTTGCCAGGAAAGACTGAAAAAACTTCAAAAAAGTGATACAGATACTTTTATTGATTTTGAAAGTCTAGGAATTGATATGCTTAATGTTGACGAAGCACAGGGATATAAAAATCTTGCTCCTCAAACTCAGCTCGAAGGAGTCAAAGGAATTTCTGATGCTCGTTCTCAAAAAGCAATGGATATGGATCAAAAAGTCCAGTATCTTCACAGTCAATACAATAATCGACGGGTTGTTTTTTCTACTGGGACACCGATTTCAAACTCTGTTGTTGAGCTTTATACTATGATGAAATACCTTTCCCCTGAAATATTAGAAAAGCATGGTGTGGCAAGCTTTGATAGCTGGACTTCTGATTTTGGTACGATTGAGTCTGTGTTTGAGTTAAACGTCGCTGGGAATTATAAGGTGAAACGACGTTTTACAAAATTTGGAAATATGCCCGAATTACGTAATCTCTTTCTTGAAGTTGCGGATATTCAGACAGCTGAGGATTTGGATTTACCTGTCCCAGAAGCGGAAACTATTATCCACCAATCCTCTACAACACCTGCTCAAGTGAATTATATAGAAAGTTTAGTGAAGCGCGCAGAAGCGATTGAAGCAGGAGAAGTAAAGCCTTGGGAAGATAATATGCTCAAGATTTTAAGTGAAAATAAAAAATTAACGATTGATATGAGAATGCTTGATGATGTTCAATTCTCTGAGGAAGATTCGGAAAAAATCAATCAAGTCGTTGAAAGTGTCTATAAAATTTGGGAAGAAACGAAAGCCCAACGCTCTACACAAATGATTTTCTCTGATTCTGGTGTTCCGCTAAAATACAAAAATAAATCATCTAAAAATTTAGATAAGAGTCAGAATAATTTTTCTGCTTATGATGAAATTAAGCGACAGCTAGTTGCTAAAGGTGTTCCTGATTCAGAAGTCCGTTTCATTCATGAAGCTACGGATGCGACAAGAGAGCAGATGATGCGTGATATGCGCTCTGGTAAGATTAGAATTCTTCTGGCAAGCACAAGTAAAGGGGGAACAGGTCGTAATGTCCAGGATAAATTAAAGGCTGTTCATCATCTTGATGTTCCTTGGAAACCAAGTGATAGTACCCAACGGAATGGACGCATTATTCGTCAAGGAAATGAAAATGACGACGTTCAAATTCATATTTATATTACCAAAGGTTCAATGGATTCATTCATGTGGCAAACACAAGAAAATAAAAAATATGTGGTTGACCAGTTGATGAGTGGACACTCTGATGTTCGAGAAATTGATGAAATGGATAATGCTTTTGGCCCTTCAGTGTATAAAGCTATTGCAACAGATGATCCTGTCAAAGCAGAATATATGCAATTAGAAATGCAAGTGGATGCTCTTTTTTCAGCTCGCAATCGTTTCTATGAAAGTAAAGCCGCTGAAGAAAAACGGATTGAAAAAGAGCGAGAAAAGCTCCCTGCTTTAGAGCAACGTGTGCCACTGGTTAAACAAGATATTGAGAGATTGGCTCAGAATAAAGATGCTGATTTTGAAATGACTTTGTTCCAAAATGGACGAGAAAAGCACTATGATTCGGAAGACAAGAAAAAAGAAGTTGCTGAGTTATTCAATCGGCTCGTCACGCAAAATGCGACAGAAGAAGTACAACTAACAAAAATTGCGGAATATCGTGGCTTTGAAATTTTTCATCAGAGTCATGGACGTTCTTCACAGGGAGAACTTTTTGAATTGGGAGGCGAAGAATTTCTTTTCAAAGGCGCTACAAGTTATCATGCTCAATTGACACTCACGAGTCTTCTTGGAACATTAGCAAAAATCAATCATTACTTGGATAAATTAAGAGATGATTTATATAAAACAACACAAGAAATTGAACGTATTCAAACAGGTATTACTCGGATTGAACAAGAAAGAAAAGTACCATTTCCACGTGAAAAAGAATTCATTGAAAAAAAGCAACGTCTTCAAGAATTGCGCAGACAATTAAATGATATCCCTGAATTGACTCCAGATGAAAAGTCAGAAACAAGTTTTTCTCTACATAATGATTTTCATAAAATAAGTGGTACAGTTCAAGGACAAGAACTGGAAGAATTGGAGGGCTATGACTCTGACTTTTTGAAAAACTTTGATTTGTCACTTCTTTCTGATTCTGAATTGGCTGTCCTTACTTTCAATCTTATTATTGATTATCAATCAAGTCTTGCAAGTCAATCAAACATTTTACCTGAGGATTGGAATGCACTTAAAGATGAATTTGAATACGAGACACAAGCGTATCTCCAGCTTCGTAATGAATGGAAACAACGAGGAAAAGATGTCCCGATTCGACTAAAAGGTGTCACTCAAGAGCCATTGGAACAATTTAAACGGCAGGTTTATGATTTTCTTAAAGAAGGAAAAGTTCTTCCTGCGATACAAGACTCTCAAGAAAAAGAGAGACAAAGAAATTACTCATTATAAAAATGAAAGGAGAGCTCTATGGTTGAAAATGAATTGACAAAAAATGATTCATTACTCTATTTAGAACTAGAACATTTTACTCATTACCTCTCATTTATTTCAGAAAATCTGCTCTATTCAGAAATAAATGTTCGCTTGATTCTTGCTCAACTCCCTACTGCTAAAAAAGTTCTTACCTTTGAGCGGTGGAGTAAAATGGGAAATGGAATAAAAGCAAAAAGTCAACCACTTAAAATTTTAACGCCTCGGTATATTGTAAAAAGAGATGAAAATAATCATTATTTGGCGACAGAAGATGGCGAAAAGATGATTGAAAAAATTGAAATTTTAAATCCCTGCTTATTCGATATTAGTCAAACGCTTCATCCCGAACAACAGAAATTTCCATTGTTTAATCTTCCCGAAGAAAGAAAATTGATGGAACGTGATGCTAAATTATACAGTGGGCTGAAAAAAATCATTCCTCAAAAAATAGTCTTTGAGCAATTAGAACGAGATGAATTTTCTATTTTTCTACCTGAAAATAACCGTCTTATTATCAAACAAGGTCTTGGTAAAGAGCGCACCCTACAAGAACTTTTTACTTGGCTCGCACAGTGCGAATTACTCTCACAAAAATCTCAACAAGATGATGAGATTCAACAATTTGAAGCACAAGCCATCGCCTATTCCCTATCACAACATTTCTTTATTTCATGTTCTGAATTTCGTTCTTTTGAAATATTAGAGCAATGGAAAAAATCGTCAATGAGCGCAGAAGACTTTCAAAAAATTCTTGAAATCATCACAACGACGACGCACGTTCTCGTTAAAAAACTGGATAAAACTTTTTCAGTTACCTTTGATGTTACTGCAGGTAAAAATCCATTTGAGACACGATTGATTGCGGCAAGAAATGAACGTTTAGGCATTATCAATCTTCCTGTTTCTTCTGTTATTCAACCTCCAGCTTCTTCCTCCATTTCATCATCAAGTGAGCCTATTAGTTCTAGTGCTGGTCTAAAACAACGTTTGTCTGTAGGAAATAAAACACTTGGTCAGAATGTAAAATCTCAAAGAAAGGAAGCAAATGGAACGAATGACGAATGATGAATTACAACTAATTGTTTCTGAAATAATGCTTAGAAATCCAGCAAGTGAAAAACCACGTTTGGAACTCCATGCAAAACAAATAACAAGAAGAAAACTCCTTGGAAAACTTCAATCTAAAATTAAAATGTTGGAAAAACAAAAACTTGATCTCAATTTAGAACAGTTAAAAATGGCTAAAACCATCTTACAAAAAATGTCTGAACAAGATATTACCATTCTTTTAGAGGATATTTTATTGGCTTATTCTGTGACCTAAAAAGGGGATTGGGGGAACCCCAAAAATTATAAGAAGCGCCGAATTCATTTTCGGCGTTTTTTATAAATTGTGTGTTATGATATCATAACACTATGCTTGCAAGTAGTGAGCCCTGTTTTTAGGCGAGGAGACAGCGTAGCGTTTATGGTCTCCTTAAAGGGGTGCAGGGGGAATTTGTCCCCCTGCCTATTGAAAGATATCATTACATTTTCAGAATACCATTTTGTGATATTGTCCCTCCCTATTCACTCAATAAAAAATAGAATATCTTATTAAATAGTGATATAATTATTTAACATGAACAATAATTAAGTAACTCTTCACTATTAAAAATTAATTCCTATAGGAGAAAATATATGAACATAAACAGAGTTATTGAATTAATAAAATACTATTTTAACTTTCGTGAACGTAGTAATATTGCAAGTAAAGAAAAAAGAAATTACTATCGTTCATTAGATAAAGATGATTTAGAAACTGAATATGATAGAGTTAAAACTAAATATAGATGGCATGAAGGACTTCTAAAATTATTTAAGGCTGTCATTGTTTTTATCGTTGGAGCTTCTTTTGTTACTGGATTATTTAGATTTACATTAGCCTTTGGTCACACCTTACCTCAGATACAGCATTTGACAAATGAAGAAATGCAAACGGCTCTTGGGGTTTTACTAATATTTATTATACTTATTATTGCAAGTTTAACTCTAGGAGTAGTTTGGTATAGTCGATACGTCAATAACTTGAGAACAAAGTTAGAATCAATTGAAAAAATTCAAAAAGAAAATGAGGAACGTGTAGATTGAGCGATGAGTGGATTGTAAGTTTAGGAAGTAAAATTTTCTTTCAGCTTTCGTATGTTGGATTAACAATATATTATTTATTTAGATTAAATGATTTAAATAATCAGTTGAAAAATAATGTAGATGTGAGCGATCCATTTAATGTTGTTACATACAATGGAGAGGCTGCAATTTGGTTTACAGTTGAAGCATTGATACTAGTTGCAATTGCTATTGGGTTAACAATTTGGTATTTTAAAACAGCTTCCAATACAGAAGGTTGGCAATTTGGAGTTCTTGCTTTAGTAAGTGCTATTCTAAATTTGGCTGCTATCTTCTTTATCTGGAATTTTATAAATAATCCTATTTTGAGAGCAGTTATAATTGTATTGGTAGCAGGTGCTGTTACCCTTGCAGCTTTAAATAACAAGTAAAAATTTTATAAGCGAAAAAAGTTTCCTCAGATGGAAACTTTTTTATTTGGAGAAAAATGAATAAACAAAACTTAAACCGTCCAATTCAAAGACTGGTAAGATTTAATAAAGATGAGAATGAGTATATAAAAGAAAAAATAAAAGCAAGTCCTTTTAATAATTTTCAAAATTTTGCTCGCATTCTCTTGATTACTGGGGAAGTCAAAATGGTAGATTATTCCGAACTCTCAAAGTTGAATTATGAGGTCAATAGAATTGGAAATAATATTAACCAAATGGCAAAACTGGCACATCAGTTTGATGAAATTTCTCCAGCTGATATTGAAAATTTACTTCATCAAGTCGAAGAATTAAAAGCAATGGTTTCAATAGAACTCAAAAAAGAAAAATTAAATGAAAGGAAATTTTAATGGTTTACACCAAGCATTTTGCAATTCATACTGTAAATAAATTGGGACAGCTTAAAGATTATGTAGAGGATGCCACAAAAACTTTAGTCGATAATAAAGAGAAAAATCATCTGGAAAATATTTTCCCTTACATGATGAATGATGATAAAACTTTGAGTAAACAATTGGTTTCTGGCTATCATATTTCTAATATCTACCAAGCTTCCGATGAATTTATTGATACGAAAAAACTGGCTGCAAAAGCAAGAGGGATAAATTATATTTTTAATCCTAAAACAAAAAAGCTAGAATTTCAGATGAGCAGTTTAGAAAAAGCAAAAAATGGAAAAAAAGCTGTCCTCGCTCATCACTTGGTTCAATCTTTTTCGCCAGAGGATGGACTATCTCCTGAAGAAATTCATGAAATTGGAAGGCAAACAGTATTAGAATTGACAGGAGGCGAGTATGAGTTTGTGGTTGCCACTCATGTGGACAAGAAACATATCCATAACCACCTTGTCTTTAATTCAACGAACAGTATTAGTGGGAAACAATTCGACTGGAAAATTACCGAAGTGAACGGCAAGCATAAGGATATGAGTAAAAAAGCTTTTGAAGAAATTTCTGATCGAATTGCTTCTGCACATGGGGCTAAGATAATTGAAAAATCTCCGAAAACGTCTCACGCTAAGTACACGCAATGGCAAACAGAGAATATTTTTAAGAGTAAGATTAAATCACGATTAGATTTTTTATTAGAACATTCTTATGACTTAGATGATTTTAAGAAGAAAGCTGATGCACTTCATCTTCACATGAACTTTTCTGGCAAGTGGGCAACGTATCGGTTGCTTGACGAACCACAAATTAACGTGACCAGATCTCGTGTCATGGATAAAAGCAAGGACGGGGAAAAGCCCCAATTAAATCGTTATAATTTAGAGCAAATTGTAGAGCGCCTCAAAATAAACACAGGCTACTTTTCGATTGAAGATATTATCGAAAAATATGAGGAAAAAGTAGAAACAGCAAAAAATGATTTTGATTTTCAAGCTGTTATTGAACCTTGGCAAATTGACCATGTGACAAATAAAGGACTTTATCTTAATGTGGATTTTGGTATTGGTCAACATGGCATTGTCTTTGTTGGAGGTTATAAAACAGACCTCTTAGAAAATGGAAATTACAACCTTTATGTGAGACGAAACGACTATTTTTATTTTATGGATCAAGAGGGAGCAGTGAATAATCGTTATATGATGGGCAGCACATTGATTCGTCAGTTAAGCTTATATAATGGGACAATCCCGGTAAAAAAAGAACGTGTCATTTCTACAATCAATGAATTAACGGATGCTATAAACTTCTTGGCAAGTCGTGGGGTAGATCAGGGAGGAGAACAATTAACCAGCCTTGAAAATCAGTTGATAGAGGCGGTCAATGAAGCAAAAGATAAATTGAATGAATTAGACGAGAAAATTTTTGAATTAGAAAATTTAGCCAAGCAGATTATGGAAAGAGAAAATTCAAATGAGAATTCAAAGGATGTTTCTGATTTGAACTTAGAACAGATTGAAACTCAACTTGCTTCTGTAAAATTGAGTCGTAGTATTTTGAAAGAAAAGCTTGACGAAATCGTCAAAGAAATTAACGCTTATCAAGAAATTTTGTATGCGGCAAATACAAATAAAGGCACACAAAATAATATTTAACAAGAGTATTATTTTAAAAAATTCATTGACCGTATTATTTTTTGTTTTTTCTGATAAATGATTGTAAAACTAAAGTGATAGTGGTAAAATGAAAGCATATTTATTTGCTTAAATGAAGCATAATTCTAGCGAAGTTTTCAATTAAATATCTTTATTCTAAAAAACAAGTTAATAAATAATGTTTTGGAAATAAAAATTAAGAGGTGTTATAAATGATGAACCCCAACGAAAATATTTCTGTTAAAATATCAGAAATGATAGAACAGCTTAATCAAAAAATGAATAAAACGGATGAAGACTTTATCATCATTGTTAAAAGCAATCTCAAGATTTTAAATTCTAAAAAGCTATATTTACTCGAACTTCTGGAACAAGACAAATTAAAATATAAGTCGGTATATGAGGATCGTCATCAATATGATGAGGGGATAAAATCTCTTGAAGCGACAGATCATCTTATCAAACAATATAGGGCTTCTTCTGATTATTCGGAAGACTTTCTTACTCAGCAACTTGGAATGACGGTTCAAAAATTCTATAAAAATAAAAAAGAAATTACAACACAATTTGCTTATATAGATGGGCAACTTGCCAATCTTCAAAATGATATTGACAAAGCAAATTACATGATTTCAAAAATGGAAGATATGGAAAATGAAATGCTCAATCTTTTTTCAGATGAGAAAAGTCTTGATGTGAAAAAAATCAAAGAAGCACTTGCGGACATTCAAAAGTTGTTAAAAGATGATAAATTGCCAGAGTGATGGAGGAGACGATGAAAAAACGAACGAAAGTAGTGCTAGGAATTTCTATTCCACTCGTTTTAATTATAGGAGGAATTACGATGACACAGATGAAAACGCCTTTTGATATTTTTTTGATAAAAGACTTTACAGCACAATCAAAAGAAAACACCAAGCAAATGCAAATTGACTATCTTAAAAAGCACGAAAAAGAGATGACGACATTTGTTATGAATCAAAACCAAAATCAAAGTCCTGACCATCAAATTAGAAGTGTTCAGTGGGATTGGAAAAGCGTAGAAGTACATGATGATAAAACAATGTTTGGAACGGACATTTATTTGACTGTAGAGGGGAAATTTAATGAGATTCAAAGTTCGAGTTTTGCGCTAGATTTCACTTTGGATAATGCTAACGATATACCTAGTATGAAAGCCGTTGATTTATCTCAAGCTTTTACAATAGACGGGGGACAGAAAGGCTATGAGTAATTTACAAGACTTTAATAATATATATGCAGATTTGGCAGAATCCGCATATACAGGTAAAAGACCTAACAATTTCCCTCCAAAAAGCAATAAAAACACTTCACAATATTTTAATTTTTCTAAACCTGTAACTAAAAATATTGGTACAGAGAAAAAACCTGTCTATCAGACTACCCAAGGTGGAACAACTCTTCCTAACAAAGGTGTCGTTTACCTCCAACCAGCTATCAAAGACCCTGATGCCAAAAATGTTTATACAGGTCAAGGGGGAGCAGTGGATGCGTTAGCCAAAAATATGGAAGCTAAAAGTGTTTTCGATAATACATCCACAGGCTTTCAGTCTTATTTTGTAACAGATACGGCAAAGCCAAAAGATGCAACTCAAGCTTATCTTGCCATTCGTGGGAGTGATGCGGCAAGTTTACAAAATATGAATGATTGGACTGGAAATAACCTTCCTTTTGCTGTAGGAAGTAAGGAAATGCCCCAAGCTAAAGATGCGACAAAGGCAATGAAAGCTGTCCTTAAAGAACTTCCAAAAAATACTAAATTAGAGATTACAGGACATTCTCTTGGTACAATGGTCTCTGTACAAGGTGTTGCTCAATTAGTCAAAGATGACCCCAGCGCACTCAAGCGTATCGGAAAACTTGTTCTTTTTGATGGGCCAGATTGTACACAAAGTTTAAAAAAGATGGGGTTATCTGAAGATCAAATCAAAAAAATAGGAAAGCTAGTGACTTACTATGTGAATCCTTTAGATATTGTCAGTATGCTCAATCGTACAGCTCCTATCAAAGAACAATTTGGAACCGTTCAGTATGTTGTTCCTCTTGATTTTGGAACCACTTTTGATAAAATAAGTGCGCACGATTTTGGGGAATTTCAATTAGATGCTAATGGCAATCCATTAGTTGCTTCAAAAGATTTCCACCCAGAATTTCTTGAAGCAGGAGAAAAACTTGCAACACTTGAAAGTACTGCATTAAAACAACTAAAAGCTCTAGGGTTAAGCGATAGTGCTGCTTCGACGTTGCTTTCTCTTGCTACCAGTGGACACCCACTTCGTAAGGGAACGGAAGGTTATGCGATTATCGCACAGTTTCAAAGCGATTATGCTGATTTAATAAAAAACACCAGACGTCAATCAAAAAATTGGGATACCGCACACATTCCAGACCTCCAACGTCAAATTAGTCATGCTACAACAAGTGGACAAAGAATATCTTTGCGTGCTGAACTCTTAGACACGGTAGCCCAGGATGCGGTCTTTCAAGCAGAAGATTATCGTTCAAAAGTAAAAGACCTTGTTTCAAAGGCAAAAGAGGATATCAAACAAGAAATACAAAGTACACGTGAAGCGGCTTATGATATTGCTGCTTATCTCTCCCCTTATGAAATTGATGAATTACTAAATACTTTTCAATTTTCAGATGTTTGGAGTGATGCAATAGAAGATGAGACAAAAAAAGCAGCTGATAATTACCAAAAAGAGGTTGAACAATTTTCTGCTACCTTATTAAAGGTTTCTCAAAATATTCAAGACACAGATAAAGAAAAAGCCTCAGATTTTACAAAGAACTTAAAAAACGTCCAGCAGGATTGGGGGAAATAAAATGCAAGAAGCAGTCACAGGGGGAAATTATGGAAACAATCCTTATCTCAATATCAATTTCCTTAATGATCAATTCACAGAAGCTATGAAGGCTCAAGAAAAAACAGCTATTCTAGCGGTTATTTCTGCTAAGAGAGCAACGATTGCAAGTAAAGGAAATACACTTAGAACAGCCTTACACCAACAGTCTACAGAGATGAAAAACTTGACTTCTAACACATTAACTGCAGGAATAAAAGAAGGACTATTAGGGAAAGCTGCAGATGCAGCAGACGAGTATCTGACACACACGATTAAAAAGCCTGATTTACAAAGTCCTATCAAAGGAGGGTAAAGGATGGATAATAACAAGAGATGGCAACTAGAAGAGGAACATGATGAGACCATTCGTTTTCTTGATAAAGCCGAAGAAGCCTTAAATGATTACCGTCAACAATTTTACAGAAAAACCAATGATTTAGTGGATAAAGTTTCAAGCTTTTATCGAGAGCTTCCTTATGGTACATCTAGTGACGTCAATAGTCGTTTCCAACAAGGTATTGAAGAATATAATTGGGAAATTAGAAAGAAAGAATCTGAGATTGAGGAAGCTCGTGACAATGAAAGACGAGATTTCAACCGAAAAATGGATAGTGAGTAAAATAGTACTTTTTACAAAAAAATCTTCTCATGAGAGTAAGGTTTTTTTATTGCTCATTTAATCACAAAAAATGCTAAGATATAAAAAAATAAAGCTATTTAGGAGATAAAAATGAATCAGAAACAATTACAATTTAAAGCCAAAGCTGAAAAAATCAAAACTCAACTTCCGTGGTTTGTCGGGGAATACTATGAATCAAAATTGATTGCTTCCTACAGTACGGCAACCCTGTATGATTATTTGCTTGAATTTCGTCGTTTCTTTGCTTGGCTGATAGAGAGAAAAATAAGCCAAGCAAGTTGTATCCAAAAGATTTCTCTCAAAGATTTAGAGGTTCTACCAAAGAAAAGCGTTGAAGCCTTTCTTATTGAGCTGAGAGAAGTTTTAAATACAGAAAGTACAACAAACCACGAAAACAGTTTACATCGCTCCTTAGCCGCATTAAAGGCTCTCTATCGTTATCTCACAGAGGAAAGTGAGGATGAGAATGGGAATCCTTATTTTGAACGCAACGTAATGTCTCGTATTCATTTACGAAAAAAAGAGGAAACATTGTCTTATAGAGCGTCACAGCTGAGCGGAAAACTTTTTCTAGGCAATGAAACACAAGCTTTTCTTAATTTTATTGACAATGATTATGAAAAATCTCTAACTAATAAACAAGCTCAGAAATGTTTCGTAAGAAATAAATCACGAGATTTGGCGATCGTTGCTTTATTTCTCGCTTCGGGTATTAGAAATGCTGAGTTGGTTGCTCTGGATCGGAAAGACTTGAACATAGAAACGATGAAAGTCCATGTCTGGCGTAAAGAAGGGAAAGCGGACAGTGTTCGTATCGCCAAATTTGCTAAACCTTATCTTGAAAATTACATAAAAATAAGAGAAGTGAATGAAGAAGCACTGTTCTTAACACACTATCAGCATCAGTTTCTAAGAATTTCAAGTGCGAGTATCAATCATCTTGTGTCTAAATATTCACAAGCTTTCAAAGTTCGTGTGACTCCCCATATGTTAAGGCATACACTTGCGACACGTCTCTATGAGCTTACAGGTTCTCAAGTGCTTGTGAGTCAACAACTCGGTCATGCTTCAACACAAGTGACTGACCTTTATACGCACATCGTTGATAGTAGCTACCGAGATGCCCTTGATAGCTTATAAACAAATATGCTATAATGTCCCCTAGGAGGAGATTTTCATGAGACTTGTTCAAGGTGTACATATTAACGGTACAGATAAGCATAAACGGCTATGGCGTGTCCCAGATGAATTGGATCACATCAAGATAAAAAAGAACGATGAAGCGGTCGTGCAGACTGAACGAGGCTTAGGACGTATTCGTATTACAAATGTTATTTCAACGACAAACAATATCTTTTATTGGCATGATGATAAAGAGGGACGTTCAGGAAAGATTGAAGTTACCCAGGATGTGGTGTTAGTTTACGATAGATGAAAAAAAGAATAAAAAGATTGAAAAAGCGTAAAAACTTTGTTGATTTTACGTTTTCGTTATGCTATAATTAAGGCAAATCAAAAAGCCAGAAAGTTTTAAACCAAACTCCCTGGCTACCGATTAAGAAATTCAGACCTTCTCAATCGACTCATTGTTTATAATTATAAATAATTATGCAGAATAAGTCAAGAGAAGGGATTGAAATTCAATCCTTTTTTCGTATTTGGAATTGCTAGGTGCTTACATCTTTCCGAAAAACTGTAATTTTCTTGACTTTTTTATAAACTTCTGTTATACTAAAAATTATGAAACGTGAACAATTAATACAAAATATTGGAAAACTCAAAGCAATCATGCCTTCTTATGTTTTAGAATATTATCAATCCAAACTTTCCATCCCATACAGTCTCAGTACCTTGTATGAATACTTTAAAGAATATGATCGTTTTTTTAGTTGGCTAATTGATTCTGGAATTGTTGAAGTTGAAAAAATATCAGAAATTCCTCTTTCTGTACTTGAAAAACTTTCTAAAAAGGATATGGAAGCCTTTATTCTTTACTTACGCGAACGTCCTCGCTTAAATACTCGTTCAACTCATTATGGAGTCAGTCAAGCAACAATTAATCGGACGATTTCAGCTCTTTCTAGTCTTTATAAATATTTAACTGAGGAGGTTGAAAATGCTGATGGAGAGCCTTATTTTTATAGAAACGTTATGAAAAAAGTTCAGACGAAAAAAAATAGTGAGACTTTATCTGCACGTGCGGAAAATATTAAAGGAAAACTTTTTTTGGGAGATGAAACACAGGGATTTTTAGATTATATTGATAAAGAATATGAAAAAAAATTGTCCAATCGTGCACTATCCTCTTTTAATAAAAATAAAGAACGTGATCTTGCTATTATTGCAATTATGCTTGCTTCTGGTATTCGCCTTTCTGAGGCTGTCAATACTGATTTACGCGATTTAAATTTGCAAACAATGATGGTTGATGTAACTCGTAAAGGAGGAAAACGAGATGCAGTAAATATTGCTAAATTTGCTCAACCGTATCTTACTCAATATCTTGCTATCCGCGAAAATCGTTATCATGTAGAACAAACCACTACTGCTCTTTTTCTTACGTCCTATAAAGGAAAAGCAGGACGTATAGATAATTCAAGTATTGAAAAAATGGTAAGTAAATATTCCCAGGCGTTCAAAATAAGAGTCACTCCTCACAAACTTCGTCATACTTTGGCAACACGTCTCTATGCGCAAACAAATTCTCAAGTACTTGTTAGCCACCAGCTCGGTCATGCTTCTACTCAAGTAACTGACCTTTATACTCATATTATTGATGAAGAACAAAAAAATGCTCTTGATGAATTATAATTTTTCCATTTATATAAATATAAAAAAATTCACTTTATTTAAAAAGTGAATTTTTTTATTAACGTGTACTGGGAATTATTTCAGCTAATACGGTTAAAGCACGTTCAGCAACTTTTGTATAACGTTCTTTTTTATCACGAATTCTTGGTCCTTCAAGTTCTTTCATGATGCCGAAAGTCACATTCATCGGCTGGAAATGTTTGCTGTCAGTGTGTGTAATATAGTAAGGAAGACTACCGATTGCAGTCGTTTCTGGAAAAACAACTTCTTCTTCATCGTTAAATAAATGTGCAGCATTAATCCCAGCAACTAATCCACTCGCTGCAGATTCAACATAACCTTCAACGCCTGTCATTTGTCCAGCAAAGAATAGATTTTCTTGTTGTTTAGACTGAAAGGTCTGTTTTAAAAGATTGGGAGAATCCATATAAGAATTACGGTGCATCACGCCGTATCGGACAAATTCAGCATTTTCAAGTCCAGGAATCATTCGAAAAACTCGTTTTTGCTCACCCCATTTGAGATGTGTCTGAAAACCAACGATATTGTAAAGACTGGCTGCTGCATCATCTTGACGGAGTTGGACGACAGCATAAGGTGTTTTAAACTCACCATCGCGTGGTCCCGTGTATTCATCAGGATATTCGAGTCCAACGGGCTTCATTGGTCCAAATAACATGGTTTTATAGCCACGTTTTGCCATTTCTTCAATTGGCATACAGCCCTCAAAGACTTTAAGTTTATCTTCAAAGTTATTGAGGGGAGCAGATTCAGCTTGGATAAGCGCTTCTTGAAAAGCCTTAAATTCAGCTTTAGTCATTGGACAGTTGATATAAGCGGCTTCGCCTTTATCATAGCGAGATTTGAGATAAACTTTTGAACTGTCAACGCTTGAAATATCAATGATTGGAGCCGCAGCATCATAGAAATAAAAACCATCTCCACCGTTAAATTCATGAATTTTTTTAGCTAAAGTATCTGAGGTTAAGGGACCTGTCGCAATAATTGTGATTTCATCTGTTGATAAGTCTGTAATTTCATCACGAATGACTTCAATTAGTGGATTTTCTAAAATAGTTTGGGTAACAAAGTCAGAAAATCCATCACGGTCAACAGCGAGAGCGCCACCAGCAGGAACGCTTGTAGTTTCTGCTGCTTTTATAATGACTGAATCAAGTCGTTTCATTTCCTCTTTAAGTAAACCCACAGCATTGGTTAACGATGCACCACGTAAAGAGTTGGAACAAACTAATTCAGCAAATTTATCTGTTTTATGCTGAGGCGTAGATTTAACACCTCGCATTTCATAAAGTTTTACCGGAATTCCACGCTTTGCAATCTGGTAAGCAGCTTCAGAACCAGCTAAGCCTGCTCCTATAACATTAATATGTGTTTTTTTCATAAATTCCTTAATTTTATTTATATAGTTACATAATTAAATATATGTAATCATTTTTGCTTTTCTTCTTCATAATCACATTCAGCATCACTACATACAACTTGCTTGCCCCCTCCTCGTACTTTCTTTTCTATGAGGAAATGTCCGGACTTTGGACAATCACGTCCAACAGGTTTGTCCCAACTTGTAAAATCGCAGTCTGGATAGCGGTCACAGCCGTAAAATAGGCGATTTTTTTTAGTTTTGCGCTCTATTACATGACCCTCGTGACACTTAGGACACATAACTCCAATGTCCTTTACAATCGCTTTTGTATTGCGACAATCTGGGAAATTACTACAAGCATAGAATTTACCATAACGTCCCAGCTTTATAACCATTGGATGTCCGCAGACATCACAATCAAAACCAGCTGGTTCATCTTTAATAATAATTTTTTCCATTTCACCTTCTGCTTTTGTTAGTTCTTTTTCAAAAGGCTTATAGAATTGGTCAACAACACTTACCCATTTACGTTTACCATCTTCAACTTCATCAAGATCTTTCTCCATTTCAGCTGTAAATTCTGTATTTACGATATTAGGGAAGAACTCAACAACAAGTTTATTAACGATTTCGCCTAATTCAGTAGGCTCAAATCTTTTGCTGACAAGACGTGCATAATAACGTTTTTGTATTGTTTCTAATGTTGGAGCATAAGTTGATGGACGTCCAACACCGATTTCTTCTAGCGTTTTTACAAGTGTTGCTTCGGAATATCGTGCGGGTGGCTGGGTAAAATGCTGTTCAGGTTTGAGATTTACTTTTTTAACACTTTCCCCCTGTAACATTTCAGGTAAAACGTTATTTTTATCAGAATCATTGTAAATCACAAGATATCCGTCAAACTTGATTTGACTTCCGTTTGCTATGAAAATAACTCCATTTTGAGAAAGGGTTACTTTTACCGTGTCAAAAATAGCTGCGGTCATCTGAGAGGCAACAAAACGATTCCAAATTAACGTATAAAGTTTTAGTTGATCTTTATCAAGGTATTTCGCAATGGCTTCTGGTGTATTAAACACATTTGACGGACGAATTGCTTCATGGGCATCTTGTGCTCCAGCAGAATTTTTTACTTTACTTCCATGTTTACTATATTTTTCACCAAATTTATCAACAATAAAATTAGCGGCAGCTCCTTGAGCAACTGGAGAAATACGAGTAGAATCTGTACGCATATATGTAATAAGACCTTGGTGTCCCTGACTCCCCAATGTCAACCCTTCGTAAAGCTGTTGTGCTACCATCATCGTTTTTCTCGTGCGGAAATTTATTTTATTAGCAGCATCTTGTTGAAGTGAGCTTGTTGTGTATGGTAAAGGAGAGTTACGACGACGTTCTTTCTTTTCTACCTTATCAACATTGAAATCAGGACCAGAAAGTCGTTCCATTACTTCAATAACATCTTCGTTATTATTTAGAGCTTTTTTCTTACCATCTACTCCCCAGAAAGCAGCTTTAAATTTTTTAGTTCCTTTTTTAAATTCGCCATCAATGCTCCAATATTCTTGGGGAACAAAAGCATTGATTTCATTTTCTCTATCAACAATGAGTTTTAGGGCAATAGATTGAACACGTCCTGCGGATAGACCTTTTTTAACTTTTTTCCAAAGAATAGGGCTGATAGAATACCCAACAAGACGGTCAAGGATACGTCTTGCTTGCTGAGCATCAACAAGATCAACATCAATACTTCGTGGTTCTTTAAAAGCGTTTTTTACTGCATCTTTAGTGATTTCATTAAAAACAACACGGTTTTTTTCTTCTATAGGTAAGTTGAGGATATGGGCAAGATGCCAAGAAATCGCTTCTCCCTCTCGGTCTGGGTCACTTGCAAGATAAACAGCTTTTGCCGCTTTCGCTTCTTTCTTCAAAGAATTAATCAGTGGTGCTTTGCCTCGAATATTAATATATTGAGGTTCGTAGTCATTTTCAATATCTACAGACATTGAAGATTTTTTTAAATCTCGAATATGTCCGACAGATGCTACGACTTTATAGTTACGTCCAAGATATTTTTCAATCGTTTTTGCTTTTGCAGGAGATTCTACAATGACAAGATTTTTTCCTGAAACAATCTTGGATTTCTTTTTTTTAGTTTTCGCTTTAGTTTTAGTTGTTGTAGGCATAATTTCCTTCTGGTGAATTTTAGGTAAAGTCTATTTTCACACTTTTGTATTTTATAAGCGCCCATACTACTTAATTGCTGAGCATTTATTTTTTATACTTCACCATGATAGAAGCTTTTTAACAATATGTCAAGTAATAAAGTTTTCTTATAGGAACAAGCTATTATTTTTATAACTAAAAAAAACCAGATTTGCCTACTATTTCATGGCTTTTATAGCTTTTTAAATACAAAAATAATCTTCTAAAATATCTTGACCTTGATAAACGAGTTTTGCTCCTTGTTGGATAAGATGATTGCAGCCATCGGAAAAGCCATCGCTAATATTTCCAGGAATTGCAAAAACGTCCCTTCCTTCTTCTAAAGCACGTTCTGCAGTGATAAGACTTCCTGAACGAATTTTTGCTTCAACAACAACAACTCCTCGTGAAAGACCTGCAATAATTCTATTACGCTCAGGAAAATGGAATTTTAAAGGTTTATCACCAGGGATATATTCCGAAAGAATAAGTTCTTTTTTTGCCATGTATTCTTGAATTTTACGATTGTCTAATGGATAGTAAACATCAAGCCCTGTGCCAATAACTGCAATAGTTGGACTATCATTTTTTATAGCTGCAATATGGCTAGTGGCATCAATTCCTCGTGCAAGACCACTTACTATAACAAAAGTTCCTTTAAGCTCTTTGATAATTTTCTGAGTTGCTTTAATACCATTTTCACTAGAATTACGACTTCCTACAAAAGCTATTTTGGGCTTTTTTAATAAATTTAAATTTCCTTGATAGAAAATTAGAGTTGGCGGGTTATAAATTTCTTTCAGACGCTCAGGATAAATATCTTCTAATATTGAAAAAGAAGGAAACTTTTTATAGCTTTCTCTTAATTTTGTTACGTCTTGCGCCTTATAGCGTTCAATAAAATCAGGAATTGATTTTATTGAAGCAACTTGTGCCATCTGACGTAAGTTAATTTTTCTTTCATATTTTCGATAAAATTTAAGAAGTTTATTTACTCCTAAATTTGTCATTCCAGCATTTTTCCAACGGTATATATCAAAATTTGTAATCATTTTTTCCTCCAAAATTGTTCTTACTCTTTTATACGAGAAAAAAGTTGAAATGTAACTGTAAATCATGAGAAAAATATAAAAAATAGAGCTTATTTTTTTATAAACACTATTTTTTATATTTATTCAGCAATATCAATATCTTTTTTTAATTCGTCAACGTTGAGCTTTGCGAAGAGATATTTACGGTCTTGTACTGGAAATGATTGTTCTAATTGATCAATCGCGCCAATTTCAATTTCTCCATCATTAATGGTAAAATCTAAAACGTGACCTCCAAAAGTAAAATCATCTGTAATATAATGAAGATGATAACCAGCAACGCTCACACCATGAAACATCTCAGGTGTCCAAATTCCCACAATAGTTCCTGTTGTATTTTCAATCTCGTACTCGGGTTGATTTTGAGAAACTTCTACAAAACGTGTTCCCTCTTTTGCTCGTGGAATCATACGAACGTGCATTTTAGAAAAAGTAGCGTGAATTTTAATAGAGCGAAATAGATTTTGTCCATCAAAATAACTTTCCATTCTCTCTTTTAATTCACTATCAGTAGCTGAGAAACGTTGTTTGAAGACTACTTCTGCTTGATGAGGAACAACCGCTGCATAAGGAACTTTTATATCATCAGAAAGTTCTGTAATGGTCTTATCTCCCTTTGCTTGATAAGCTTTACCATCAAGCACAATTAACTCACCGTCAATAGAATCTAAAGTGCCAACACCTAAATCTCCATGCGTAAGAAGCTCTCCAATGGTCATTGTTCCCTCATATAATCCAGCCATCAAAGCTCCGAGAGTGTTATACTGGAAAAGTTTTATAGTATTTGTCATGTTTAATCCTTTTTACATAATTTTTATTATGTGATTTTAGTAAAACTCATTTGCTGCCTAGAATATGTTTCTGAGTGTACTATGAACAAAGTTTATTTTAAATGCTCTTTATAATTCTATCATAATATGACAAGAAATTCTAAAATCAAATCCTATTAAATAAGTTTTCATCAAACAGTTGTCCTCACTTTTGAAAGATGTCATCTGATGTTTTTAACCCTTGTTTGTTTTCTGCCAATCTTTTAATTCTAATAAATCTAGAGAATTTCTTCTGCTGTTCTAATAGCTTGATAATTTTTCTTTGTATTCTCTTATATTTATATTAGCGGGTAGCTCCCCCGCCAGTATAAATCCTTTCTATAATTGTTTTATACTTAGTTTGTAGTGCTGTGGATTTGTGTGTGTTCTCAATCGCTTTGACGATTTAGAAAAGAGTCTAACCACAGCTCTTTGTTTAATTGGTAATGAGAATGAGAATGATAACGCTAAACATTTTATCTCGTGTAAGAATACAAGGCAAAAAGTACGTGGAATTACAAACAGTCGCTAATAAAATCTCTAGGAGAACACTTATGCTTTATGTTGGAATTGATGTCGCTAAGAACAAACATGACCTCGCTGTCATTGATGAAATGGGAACCATTATTGAGAAGAACTTTCGCTTTGAAAACTCGTCTACCGGATTCCATACTATTCAAAAACGCTTATCTTGTTTGGGTGATTCAATGGTCATTGCTCTTGAAGATACCGGACATTATGCCTATAATCTTGTCATCTTCTTACGAAAATTAGGTTATACAGTTCTCACTTACAACGCTTTACTCATCAAAGAATTTGTCAAATCTTTGTCATTACGTAAGACAAAGACCGATGTGAAAGACGCACTTGTTGTCATCGCTCGTAAACTCAAAGCAGACACACACCCTGAACGCTTTGAAGTTGATGAATCAATGCAAGAGTTAAAAGAACTCACACGTTATCAAAATCGACTCATACAGGCACGATCTAAGAACAAAAGCCTTTACGTTCGTCTGCTTGACATCATGTTTCCTGAATTTGCTCGGATAGTGGGTAATGTTCACAATCAATACGTTTACGAACTTCTAACAAGCTATCCAACACCTCAGAAAATCAAGCGGGCAAGATTTGATTCTTTGCTCAAAATCAAGCGCTTGAGCGCTGATAAAGCTAAGCAAATTCAAGAGACCGCACAGTTCACGATTGGCAACTCCTCGCCAGCACTTCAACTTGAACTCAAACAGTTGATTTCAACCATTCAACACTATGATGAACAGATTAATGAAATACAAAATCAAATCAATGAAATCACCGCCCAGACGGAGTCTTCAATCTTCTCAATCACTGGAATTGGGCGACGCTTAGGTGCGATTATTCTCGCCGAAATCAAGAATATTGATAACTTTTCTAGCCCAGCGCAACTTCAAGCTTTCGCAGGATTAGAGCCCTCTATTTACCAATCAGGGCAAATGGATAATTCTGGACGAATGGTCAAACGTGGGTCACATTATCTGCGTTATGCATTGATTTTGGCTGCGCAGTCTATCTGTCGCTATTCACCATGCTTCAAAGCTTATCTTGCCCTCAAACGAAGTCAAGGAAAGCATTACAACGTTGCAGTATCACACGCTGCCAAGAAACTTATACGTGTCATTTATCATCTGCTCAAAACCAATCAAACATTTGATGAAACAAAGTTAAGATAATCTACTTTAAATTTAAAAATAATTTTTAAAACTTGCTTAATTGCAAGATTTTTTGCCTGCTTCAAATTGAAGATATTTGCAAAAAATGATAAGATGGAATTGCATCCTCCAGACGTTTTTATAACTTGGTAAACAAGTCTAACGCAGTGAGGGTGTTTTTTATTTCCTTTAAAAATTACTTTTTTCTTGACTTTTAATATAGAATGTCTTTTCTTCTTCGGGCATATCTTTCTTTGGAGCGTTCATCTTATTTCGCTTATGCTGCCTTTTGAATAATAACCACTCTCCAATCATGATAATGGTATTTGAAAAACTTGCCATTTTTTTAAGTGATATTTGTCCGTTATTCCTAATTTCCCTGACATTTGTCACTCTTTCCTCAAACTTTATTTTACCACCATGCTTCAAAATTTACAATATGTAATTTTGCAGAAAATAAAAGCATTAGTTATCAAAGAAAGTAAAGCTATTATTTAGAAAATTAAAATCAAAACTATTTTAGATATTTCTTGATTCATCTTTTACTCAACATGAACAATAGGACTTGATACGACTGAAAATAATATAACAGTTGAAAGTTAAAAAATTTTTTTCTTTAAATTCATAAATTTTATCTCCTATAAACCAATTTGTTGGCAGCCACTTGTTGTTAATTTTTCTTATTTATTTCTTAATTTAGGTTAATTTTATTACTTTATGATAAATAGTAAAAATGATATACTGATGTTGAACATCAAAACAATTATCTAGTATATATTTAAAAAATAAAAGGAATAAAATACAAACATGGTAAAAACATTGAGCATTATCATTCCGTTTTACGGACAATCTGAAAAGGAATTGGCTATTCCTTTAGGGTCTATCAATAGTCAAGTGGGTATAGATTTTTCTAAAGTGGATGTCCATTTAGTAAATGATGGTGGTAAAGCTATTGATATCGAAGCATTTAATCTTTTATCAAATTTGGAAATACACTATCATGAATTAACCAAAAATATGGGACCTGGATTAGCACGACAATATGGCATTGACAAGAGCGAAGGCGAATACCTAATGTTCATTGATGCTGATGATTCTCTGACAGCATTATCTTTATATTTTATTTTTCAACTTTTGAAAAATAATAACCCACAAATAGTTGTTTCACGTTTTTATACGGAAACTAAAAATGGAGATAATTATTTTTATACTCCTAGTGATATAAAAGATACTGGTGCTATTTATGCAAAATGGTTTAGTAGAAAATATTTAAAGAAAATCGGACTACGTTTTTCTACAGAATTACGCTTTTTTGAAGATAGTTTTTTTGTTGGAACTGCTTTAATTTGTTCAGATGACAACATGGCTATCAACAATGAACCTGCTTATATTTATAGAAATAATCCTCACTCTTTAACAAATAGTTTGACTACTCTTGAGCAAGAGAAAGGTGTTGTAGAATATGTGAAGCAAATGCATCTACGTTTGGAAATGATTCAGCGTATCAAACCTGAACTTCTTGACTTTCAACTAAAAAATTCTATTCTAAATCTTTATTTTGACCAGAAAAAACATCATTACGACAAAAAACTTTTCAATCTTGAATTTCATAAAATGATAAATTCTTTTAAGCCTTTTTTCAAAGGATACACCTCAGAACTTCAATATTTGGCTGATATTAAAACTACAGGTGGAGAATATAAAGGCTTGGATACACATGATTTAAAAGCTATGTTGAATTCTTTTATATACTAAAAGCGCTATCTTTTAAAAATAACAACATTAAACCTCTCCTTAAAAATAGGAGAGGTTTAATGTTGTTATTTGCACTCTATCTTGGTTTATACGATTATTTTTTATTCTACTGTTACAGCTTTTGCTAAATTACGAGGTTTATCAACGTCTAAACCGCGTTGCATAGATGTTTCGTATGCAATGAGTTGTGTTGGAATGACCATTGAAATTGCTGAGAGATATGGGTGAACGGCATTGACGATGATATCATCGCCTTCGCGTTCTTGGCCTTGTTCAACAATTACAATCGCGCTTGAGCCACGCGCTACTGTTTCCATAACATTACCACGTGTGTGAGCTGCTACTTCTGGATTATTAGAAATTAAAGCCAGAACTGGTGTATCTTTTTCAATCAGTGAAATTGTTCCGTGTTTTAATTCGCCTGCTGCGAAGCCTTCACATTGAACGTAAGAGATTTCTTTGAGTTTTAAGCTTGCTTCCATTGCGACAAAATAATCTTGCTTGCGTCCGATATAAAAAGCATTACGTGTTGTCAAAAGGTTTTCTTTTACAATCTGGGCAATTTTTTCTTTTTCAGATAAAGTGGCTTCGATAGATTGGGCAACTAATGATAATTCTTTTACTAGTTCAAATTCTTTTGCTTCTTCTTTACCATCTGCTTCGCCAACTGCTTTTGCTAGGAAGGCAAGTGTTGCAATCTGTCCTGTGTAAGCTTTTGTTGATGCTACGGCAATTTCAGGGCCAGCACCAATTAACATTGTATAAGTTGCTTCACGGGATAAGGTAGAGCCAGGTACGTTTGTAACAGTCAAGCTAGGAAGTCCAAGTTCATTGACTTTTACCAATACTTGACGACTGTCTGCTGTTTCGCCTGATTGTGAGAGGAAGATGAAGAATGGCTTTTTGCTTAAGAGTGGCATTCCGTAGCCCCATTCGCTTGCGACACCGAGTTCAACTGGTGTATTTGTCAAGGCTTCTAGCATGATTTTTGCACCAAATCCAGCATTATAAGATGTACCAGCGGCAATAATGTAAATTCGGTCTGCTTCTTGGACAGCTTTCACAATCTCAGCATCCACTTTCATTGCGCCGTTTTCATCAGCATAAGTGCTGATGAGTTTACGCATAACAGTAGGTTGTTCGTCGATTTCTTTTAACATATAGAAAGGATAAGTGCCTTTGCCGATATCGCTCAAATCAAGTTCTGCTGTATAGCTTGGTCGTTCGATAACATTTCCTGCATAATCTGTGACTGTAACGCTGTCTTTTGTCAAAATAACGAGTTCTTTATCATGAATTTCCATAAATTCAGAAGTTTCACGAATCATTGCCATTGCATCTGAGCAGACCATGTTATAACCATCACCAAGACCGATTAAAAGTGGAGATTTGTTTTTCGCTACATAAATCACATCTGGATTTTTAATATCCATGAGGGCGAAAGCGTAAGAACCTTTAATTAATCCGAGTGCTTTTTTGAAAGCAGCAAGTGTGTCAAGTCCTTCTTCTTCGGCGAATTTGGCAATCAAATGAATGGCAATTTCAGTATCTGTTTGACCTTTGAAAGTGTCATTTGCAAGATATTCTTCGCGTAATTCAACGAAATTTTCAATTACTCCATTGTGAACAAGGACAAAGCGTCCAGAAGTTGAAGTATGTGGATGCGCATTATCTTCGCTTGGTTTACCGTGTGTTGCCCAACGTGTATGTCCAATTCCAGCTGTTCCTGCAACATCAATTCCGATTTTTTCGCGTAAGTCAGCAATGCGTCCAACTGATTTGACAAGTTTTGACCTTCCAGCTTCAGTTGTAACAAAAATACCTGCTGAATCATAACCACGATATTCAAGTTTTTCAAGTCCCTGCATTAAAATATCTGTTGCGTTTCGTGAACCTACAACACCAACAATACCACACATATTTGTTTTCTCCGTTTTTAACTAAATTGGTATAGTTAATTTTCTTTTGTTTTTTAGTACAAAAACATTATAATACTAGAGTTTATTTTTGTCAAGGATTTATTTGTTTGATTTTGGTATATTTGTGTATTTAAAAATTGGTATAGTTTATTTTTTGATATTTAAAGCTTGACGAATGGCTGTAATCTGTGCTTTTGCATAAGCGCTCGGATTGTTTTTTATTGCTTCTTCATCAGCGATTTTTTTCTGTGCTTCTTCTTCCAAGGCTTGTTTAGCTTCTGGAGTAGGAGTTGCTGCGATTGCTGCTTTTAATTGACTTGCTTGTTGCTCTGCTTGAGCATTTGCTGCTTTTTCTAGTTCTGGTGCTTTCTTTTTTAATTCTTTCGCTTGTGTTTCTGTCAACACAAGCCAAGTATTTTCTGGAAGATAAACTGTTGTTGTTTGCTTAAGGAGTTTTTGATTATTATTTCCTAAATTGAATAAAAATTTTGGCAATCCATTAGAGAGTTTGCGATATTTTTTTACCGTTACAACGGTCGCTTGTTTTTGACTTGTCATCTGATAAGTTGCTCGTTTTTTTACTGCTTGAGAAATATTGTTTGTATCAGGTACAAAATGAGCTTTTGCTTTTATTTCGTTTTTATTTGTGCGATAAACAAAAGCGTAATTATGACTGCCTGTTCCGATTTCTTGTTTGATAAGAAGATTGTAAGCGACGTTTGTTTCTCCTGCGGTGTAAATATTGCTTGTTTGACGTGTTGTTATGGTTTTTGTTCCCCAATTTCCTGAAAAATTAGCAACCAATAGTAAAATAGAAGCAACGAGCAAAAGCATGGAAAGAACGCCCAAAGTCCAACGAAGTTTTGTCTTTTTGATATAAAGAAAACAGATGAATGTTGCTACTGTAAATAGTGCAATGATGAGAATAATCATTTTTTCACCTCCAAGTCTTTGTCATCAATGATAATTTTTCCTGCCTGTAAGAAACAGGCAACTACGATACCTAAGATGCTGAAAATAAAAGCCATTGTGAAGGAAACATGAAATCCTTTTAGAGCTGCGTCCATTGTTTGGCTGGCATATTTGAGTGGGTCAATCGCTTTGAGAGCGTGTGCTGGTGCATGATTGTTCGTGACATTTTGGGTAACGCTTGAAAAGAGAGCAACGACAACACTTGAAGCAATTTGTCTGGCGGTGTTACTTGAAGCTGTTCCATGTGCCACTTCATTTTTGGGAAGGGCATTTAAAGCACTTGAAAACATTGACATCATAATCATGGCAACGGCAATCATTCGCACACCATAGACGGTGGTAATAAAGTGTTCAGAAACGCTCAAATTTAGGAACATGAAGGGAAATGTTCCGATTGCCAGGAGGAAAAAGCCAGTTAAAGCAAGGCGTTTCCCACCTATTTTATCAAAAACGCGTCCGGAAACGAGCATAACAATAGTCATCAAAAGTGAACCGGGTAAAAGGACAAGACCTGAGCTGAGTGCTGAGAGTCCCCGAACTTCCTGTAAGTAGATCGGGAGCATCATTTCTACACCCATCATTGCCATTGTGACTACTGCAAGTGTCAATGTTGAAATAGTAAACTGTTTAACTTTAAAGACACGCATATCAAGGAAAGGTTCTTTCATGTGGAGTTGGCGGACAACGAATAAGGCAATCACAATCAAGCCTCCAATTATTGGGGCTAAAACAGTGCTGAATTTTGTCCAGCCATCACTTGCTACATTGGTAAAGCCCCAAAGAAAGAAGCCAAATCCAAGAATAGACATGATGAATGATAGAAAATCGAGATGAACTTGTTCATTTTCCAAGACGTTTTTGATAATAAATGGAGATAAAACAAGACAAATGCCGATGATAACGAGCGGGACGAAGAAAATTGAACGCCAAGTCGCCGCTAATGTGAAGCCGAGAAAATGGTGATTAGCATTGAGTACCCAACCGGCAAAGGTTGGACCAAGTGCTGGTGCGAGTGCCATTGGAAATCCTGCTAAGCCCATCGCTGCGCCTCGTTTTTCAGCTGGAAAAAGCTCGACAAGAACGACTTGCAAAAGTGGCATGGTAATTCCAACGCCGATAGACTGAATAATACGTCCAATGAGAAAAATATTATAGTTGGAAGTGGGGGTGATAAAAACCATCAAAGTCCCTATAAATATCGCAATATAGGCAAAAATATAGAGATGTTTGGTCTTGAACTTTAAGATGAGATAGGCGGTCACAGGAATCATAATCCCATTTCCAAGCAAAAACCAAGTAGAGGCTTGTTGAGCGGTGGACATTGAGATATTGAAGTCTTTTGTCAATGTTGGAACGGCTGTTGCCAATGTGGTTGAGTTGAGCATCCCTGCAAAGGTTGCAATCAAAACAAGAACAATCATTGTATTACGTTGCCAAGCTTTTGTGTTAGGATTGAGTGCCATGTTTATTTTCACTTTCTTTTTGTTGATGCTCTTTTGCATAAAGTGCGCGTGAAACTTGTTTGAATGTTTCAACAGAGTTTATCAGCTGATTGGTTGCTTCTTCACCCATTTCTGCGAAGATTTTTTCCATGCGCCCTAGAGCAATACTTTTCTCATGTAGAGCTTTTTCTTTGCCTGTTTGGGTGATTTCTACTCGGATTTTGCGGCGGTCTTTGAGGTCCATTTCTCGGCTGATATAGTTTTTTTTCTCAAGACTTTTGAGAATGGCGGCAACACGTGCTGGGCTGGTATTTGTCGCTTTGCCAATCTCACTGGGGAGTGACGGTTCTTCTTCGTGGTGCATGAGATAGATGAGTACAACCATCTCACCCTGTGCATAGAGATTAAACTGCTTCATGATTTCTGATTTGTACACTTCTTTGAGGTCATGGATAAAGCTTGCTGCTTCTTTTTCATATGTAGGCATTTTATTTTCCTTCTTAATGTTTTTTTGTTAACACTATATATAATATATACTGTTAATTTATTTTTGTCAAGACTTTTACTGATTTTTTTGATAAAAAAACTTTTTGACAGGTTTGTCAAAAAGTTTTTCTGAGTGAATTGAGTTGTTTCTGGAAAATTTTAGGTGGTTCGATAGTGAATGCCATGAATTTTCCTGTTGTTGGATGAATAAATCCAAGGCTTTCTGCGTGGAGAAATTGTCCATGGTTGGGCGTGAGTGTTTTTTTCGGCCCATAAAGTGGATCTCCGGCAACAGGATGACCGATATATGCCATATGAACACGAATTTGGTGTGTGCGACCTGTTTCAAGCTCACAGGCAATTAAGGTATAATTTGCTTCGGGAAAACGCTCTAGTACTTCAAAATGCGTTATCGCAGGTCTGCCTTCTGCATTGATAGCTTGTTTTTTACGGTCTTTTGAACTTCTGCCAATCGGTGCTTCAATCGTTCCTTTGTCGTTGGGCAGATTTCCATGGACGAGCGCGAGATACCTGCGCTTCGTACTTTTTTCTTTTAATTGTGCGGCGAGGCTTTCATGTGCCTTGTCGTTCTTGGCAATCATCAGTAAGCCTGAGGTGTCTTTATCAATCCGGTGGACAATCCCTGGGCGGATAACTCCATTGATGCTTGAGAGGTCTGTCATCGCGTACATGAGTGCATTGACGAGCGTTCCCGTCGAATGACCTGCTGAAGGATGTACGACCATTCCCTGAGATTTATTGACCACAGCGACATCTGCGTCTTCATAGATGATATCCAGTGGAATATCTTCTGCAAGAATTTCTAATTCTTTGGCAACTGGTGGCTCAAACTCGATATTATCTCCTGTTTTTACTTTATATTTTGCTTTTTTTATTTCGCCATTAACTGTGACCTTATCTGTTCTGATAAGCTCTGTCAACAGTGTTCTTGACAGGTCTGTCAAAACGGATAGTGCTTTGTCAAGACGTTGGTTTTCGTTTTCTTCGCTGATAATTAGCTGTGTCAAATTATATTTTCCTCCCAAGGAATAATGATTAGGTCATTAAAACGTGCCTGCCATTTTGCAACTTTTGCATCATAGAGGGCCTTATTGTTGTCTTTGTGATAGATAGGTCGGATGATTTTTTTGAAAATATCTTCTAATCCAAATGGCGCAAGAATTTTTATATTTTCTGAATTTCCTGAGATTCCGACAGCGTGAACTGTTGCAATCCAACGTGTCATTGCATTTTCACTTGATGTATAAGGTTCAATATTTTGTCCCTGCCACAGGTGCATATAGGCTTCGTTGTGTACGTCAAATTCATAGCCAAATTGCTCTGTCAAAAATTTTTCTAGCTGCTTATCTTTTTTGACAGAACTGTCAAAACTATTTTCTGTGTCAAAATAAGTGATATCAATATCGTGAACAGCTGTCATTACAGGACGATTGTCAATTTCATTCCAGATAGTTTGAAAAACTGCACCTGCTGAAATCCAACAGTCTGGCAAATTCAGCGTGTGGACTGTGTCAAGGATTGTCATCAGTTCTTGATTTTTTTTGACAAGTTCTAAAAACTTTTTTTCATACGCCATCTTCCCTCCAATATTTTTTGACAGGGTACAAACTCACATCTGCGATATGAGTTCCCCCTATCCGAGAAAGGCTGGTGCTAAAGCACCTAGCCCCTACAGTAGTTCTGTCAAAAATTATTTTGCCTCTTTATCCGTCAAAATCGCGATAAATAAGAGTACAAATCCCACTGACAGCAAACTGTCGGCAATATTGAAAATCGGAAAATTGATAAAATCCGTCTGAAACATATCAACGACAAAGCCTTGATGCACGCGGTCAATGAAATTTCCCAAAGCACCAGCGATAATCAATGATAGCCCAAAGAAATACCAATTATTCGTCGCTTTTTTCCACAAAAAATAAGCAGCAGCTAGCACCACAATCGGTGTCAAAATCAGGAAAAACCACTGTTGCCCTTCAAGCGACGACCAAGCAGCACCACGATTTTGCAGGTAAGTCAAACTCAAAACACGAGGCAAAAAATTTCGTACATTTCCCAGCGGAATATGCCCAACAACCCAAGATTTAAAAAACTGGTCTGCGACAATTCCCAACGCAATAATAACAAGTGAAAGATATTTTTTCATCTCTTGATTATACCATAAAAACCGCGAAATCGCGGCTCTCATATTTATCTAATAAAACTCACTTTATGCGCCAATTCATTTGCCATAGCTGCTTCTTCCAAAGTCAAAATGTCATTCGACATCAACAATTCATATTCTTTCGGCAAAGTCGTGTTCTGTAAAATTGGCCCATCCGTATTGATGGTAAAAGGCACGTGATGTTTGAGCAAGGTGTGATAATTCTCGCGCATTTCATCCAAATCTTTGACTGCTTGCGTTTTCAAATTCGACGTTGGACAGGTTTCTAGCACAATTTCATGCTCCGCTAGATAAGTCATCAAATGCTCGTCATGCACCGAAGCAATGCCGTGCCCTATCCGATTGGGTTTGAGCTTTTCAACCACTTCCCACATTTCATTGACATCTGTCGCTTCGCCCGTGTGAATGGTCAAACCCAAACCTTCCGCGTGAATGCGTTTTGACAGACCTGTCAAATCATCAAATGAGAAATTCGGATCAATAGGACCTGCCAAATCAATGCCAATCACACCACGGTCACGGTATTTGATAGCTTTGTCAACAATAATTCGATTAACCTCCGGACTAAAACGGCGGTCCATTGACAAAATCAGTCCCGTCTTCAAACGCGGAAATTTCAAACTCGCCCGTTCCAGTCCCTGCAAGGTATAAACGATGATATGGTCCAAGTCAATTTTTCCCTCACGCGAGCGCAACATTGGGTTCATCCGAATTTCAACCAAGTCAATCTTGTCATGCTGATACAAATTTGTCGGCACTTGCTCTGCCAAATGAAACATCGACTCAGGTGTTGATTGGATTTCCTCCAGCAAATCATACATTTTCAAATAATCATCGTAGCCAACATTGCCCGAAATCTGCACCGATTTTGCAAAATCAAAATAATCGCGTGTCGGCAATTTCATGCCCTGTTCATGTGCCAAATCCCAGAGAATTTCAGGCGTTACACTCGCAGAAATGTGCATATGCAAATCCGCAAGACGGTCAAGTTGAGGTTTTTCAGTATTTTTCATTTTTTTATTATAGCACTTTTTACCGTTACAAGCTCTCAATTTTTTTGACAGAACTGTCAAAAAATTCTAAACACCCCTAGCAACATTTTTGACAGGGTACAAATTCACATCTACGATATAAGTTCATCCTGTCCGAGAAGGCTGGTGCTAAAGCGCCTAGCCCCTTCGGCAATCCTGTCAAAAAATCTAGGCAGAAAATCCACCTAGATTTTTATAAAATTTTAGCATCATTGACACTGTCAATATCTTCCGCAATCGGATGACCATTACTTGTACGCTCAGAAACCGTCAATTCGTCCAAGATAACATCATAAAGTTTGTCATCATTTCCTCTAATCTGCAATACTTGCTGTTGAGAAATATCGCTCTCATCTACTTCCACTGCTGGACTAAATAAATCAAGTTCTGCCAAACTTTCATCTGATTTCTCAGAAGATTGAACCAAACCAGCAGCAAACACAGTATGTGGATTGACTTTCAAAGGACGCAACACTTGTAAGCCGCGATTGGCACGACTTGTCGCAGGAATATCGCTAAATTTCACGCGCTTAATAAAACCACGTTGTGTCAGCAAATACCAGCTTGACGTCGTCACGAACATACAAGCAGAAAGTTGGTCTCCATTTTTCAAATTCATCGCCTTAACACCAGCCGCTTTTGCCCCCAAAACAGGGACTTCCGACAGATTAAAGCGCAAGGCATAACCTTGATGAGAAACAAGCACGATATCGCTATCTAGCTTCGTAATAGGTAAGAGAGTCAGTACCTCATCATCTGCTCCTTTGAGCTTCGCATAAGCCGTCGCTTTTGAACGATAAGTCCGCCAAGGGCTAAATGCTGAACGCTCAACTTGCTTGATTTGTCCTACTTTTGTCGCCACCAAATAGGTCATTGCTCCATCAAAATTATCCAAAATCTCAGCGAAAATGATCTCCTCAGAAGCTTCAAAATTCGTCACATTTTGCGACAAATGCTCACCAATATCTTTCCAACGCACATCCGTCAACTCATGCACAGGTCGATAAATTACATTTCCCAGATTCGTAAATATCAGCAAATGTTGTGTCGTTTTCGCATCAGCTTTCACAAAAATCAAACTATCATCATCGCGTTTACCGATTTCATCCAAGGTTGACGAAGCAAATGAACGTGGAGAAGTCCGTTTGATATAGCCCGAACGTGTCACAGAAACAACTGTTTCCTCCTCAACAATTAATTCGTGCGCTTCAATCTCAATCGTCTGCACATCTGCTTGCAGCTCAGAACGGCGCGCCTTACCAAATTTCTTTTTCACTTCACGCAATTCACGTTTCATCAGATTAAACAATGTTTTCTCATCATTGATAACCGCCCGAAGCTCAAGAATTTTCTCTTGCAAATCAGCCTGTTCCTGCTCCAAAGTAACAATATCCGTATTCGTCAAGCGATAAAGTTGCAAAGTCACGATTGCTTCTGCTTGTTCCTCAGTAAAATCATAAGAAATTTTCAGATTTTCCTTCGCATCTGATTTATTTTCCGATGCACGAATGGTCGCCACCACTTCATCAAGAATTGAAACCATACGAATCAAGCCTTCAACCAAATGAAGCCGTTTTTCCGCCTTCGACAAATCAAAACGTGAACGCTTGACAATCACATCCTCACGGTGCGCAATATAAGCCCTCAAAATCGGCAATACACCGACCTGACAAGGTGTCATATTGTCAATCGCCACCATATTGAAGTTATAATTCACCTGCAAATCCGTGTTTTTATAAAGATAATTCAGCACCAACTGACTATCCGCCTCTTTTTTCAGGTCAATCGCAATCCGCAATCCATCACGGTCAGACTCATCACGCACTTCCGCAATTCCCGGCACCTTTGCATTCACACGAATTTCATCAATCCGCTTAACCAAATTCGCCTTATTCAACTCATAAGGAATTTCACTAACAACAAGCTGCTCACGTCCACCTTTCATTGACTCTACAGTCACTTTTGAACGTACAACAATTCGCCCTTTTCCCGTCTCATAAGCCTTGCGAATTTCAGATTTTCCTTGAATAATTGCTCCCGTTGGAAAATCAGGCCCTGGCAAAAATTCCATGATTTTAGGTACATCAACATTCTGATGGTCAATCATATAAATCGTTGCATCAATCACTTCATTCAGATTATGTGGTGGAATATCCGTCGCATATCCCGCAGAAATCCCTGTTGAACCATTCACCAACAAATTAGGAAATGAGGCTGGCAAAACAGTCGGCTCTTTTTCCGTATCATCGAAATTCCAAGCCGTTGAAACTGTTTCTTTTTCAATATCCTGAAGCAAAAATCCGGCAATTTCCGACAAACGTGCCTCAGTATAACGCATCGCAGCTGGTGGGTCACCATCCATCGAACCATTATTTCCGTGCATCTCAATCAGTGGCTCCATCATCTTCCAATCCTGCGACAAACGAATCATCGCATCATAGATAGAACTGTCGCCATGTGGGTGAAAATTACCCATGACATTTCCGACCGACTTCGCCGACTTCCGATAAGCCTTATCAAAAGTATTCCCATCTTTGTTCATACTGTACAAAATTCGACGTTGTACAGGTTTTAGACCATCGCGAATATCAGGGAGCGCCCGCTCTTGGATAATATATTTTGAATAGCGACCAAAACGGTCGCCCATAATATCCTCAAGAGGTAAAATTTGAATATTTGACATAGTTTTCCTTAGTTTTCTAAAAATCTTATTCTAGTTTAACATATTTTTTTAAAACTGTTAATTTTTTCTTAGCATCTCCACGTGCTTAATCCCATCTTCTAGGAAAGGTTCAGAACATTCTTCAAAACCAAATGATGCATAAAAATTCCGCAAATAATACTGAGCTTCAATTTTAATCGCTCTTTCTTTCTGCTCATTTAACACATCAAGCGCTTTTTGCAATAATTCACGACCAAAATCCTGCTTACGGAAGTTCGGATTGACTAAAACACGACCGATTGATACTTCTTTAAACGATACATTCTGCGGTAAAAGCCGACAATAAGCGATGACTTCCCCTTTTTCATTTGTTAGAAAAAGATGTTGTGCAAGTTTATCTTTATCATCAAGTTCAGGATAAGGACAGTTTTGCTCCACAACGAAAACATCAACACGGACTTTGAGAATGGCATAAAGTTCCTGCACTGAAAGAGTATCAAATGCTTTTAAATTCCAGTTCATCTCACAACTCTTTCATCATTTCAGTAACAAAATTCACTTTTTGCATTTGCGCAAAGAAATCCGAGTGAATGCGCACCTTTTCATTATTATACAAGGTTAATGTCAAACTATAACCAACAGAATATTCCTGTTGCACTTGCAAACCTGTCACATCAAATCTTTCCCAGTTTTTATTATTATCTTTGTGATAATAAACCAAATCTTTTGTGATTGGCAAACCGATTTTACGACGAATTTCCACGGTAATGGTATTATCATCAAAATCTGAAAATAAACTTCCTTGAACATTTTCAACCACTGGTTTTGGATGGTCTATTTCTTGCAAATACTGATATAGTTTTGCTGTAATCAAACAATCATTCAGTGCATCATGACTTCTCAGCTCAATTCCTAAAACATCTTTGAAACGCTCAAGTTTATAGCTCTTCATTTTCAGTAATCTTTTGCTTTCTGCCAATGTATCATACACTTCAAAATGTTCAGCATTACGAATATCCAGCTCAATAATTGCCTGATAGAGAAATCCCATATCAAAAGGTGCATTATGTGCAATTAACAAATTACCATGCAAAAAGTTTAGGAAATCTGGTAAAACATCTGCTAATCTTGGTTCGCTTGCAACATCTTCCCAAGCAATCTGCGTAATTTCAGTGATTTTCTTGGGAATAAAATGTGCTTTAGGCTGAATAAGTTGATTAAAACGTGCAATTTCAACATCATTTTCATCAAACTTTACAGCACCAATCTGTATAATCTCATTTTTCTGAGCATTCAGCCCTGTCGTTTCAAAATCAAAAACAACGTACTTTTCCATTCATTACTCTCCTAACTCCTAATTAAAACACCGTTTCTTCTTCCAATGTGAATTTTACGTTGTGTTCAATCCAGTTACGTCGCGGTTCTACCTTATCTCCCATCAGGACAGAAACACGTTTTTCAGCCTGCGCGGCATCATCAATCTTCACTTGGATAAGTGTGCGCGTTTCAGGGTTCATTGTTGTTTCCCAAAGTTGGTCAGCATTCATTTCACCCAATCCTTTGTAACGTTGCAAATTTGCATGACGTCCAAACTTTTTACGTAGTTTTTCAAGTTCTCCATCTGTCCAAGCATATTCAACTTTTTCTTTTTTCCCTTTTCCTTCACTCATTTTATAAAGTGGTGGGAGAGCAATATAGATATGTCCTGCTTCTAGTAATGGTTTCATGTAGCGATAAAAGAAAGTAAGTAGGAGAACTTGGATATGTGACCCATCATCATCTGCATCGGTCATGATAATGATTTTATCGTAATTGCGGTCTTCCAAGGTAAAATCTACACCAACACCTGCACCAATTGTATAAATCATGGTGTTAATTTCCTCATTTTTGAGAATATCTTGCATTTTTGCTTTTTCAGTATTGATAACTTTCCCGCGAAGTGGTAAAATCGCTTGGAATTTACGGTCGCGTCCTTGTTTTGCTGAGCCTCCAGCGGAATCTCCTTCGACAAGATAGAGTTCATTTTTATTAGGATTTTTTGTTTGCGCTGGGGTTAATTTTCCTGATAATAAACCTTTATCTTTTTTGGATTTTTTCCCTGTGCGACTTTCATCACGCGCTTTACGTGCAGCTTCACGCGCCTCACGCGCTTTAATTGCCTTGCGAATCAGATTTTGCGCAAGTTCGCCATTTTCAAGTAGGTAAAAACTCAATTTTTCAGCAATTACATTATCAACAATTGGACGAGCAAGTGGCGAGCCGAGTTTATCTTTTGTTTGTCCTTCAAATTGCAAATGTTCTTCTGGGACAAGGATAGAAAGAACAGCAGTCAGTCCCTCACGATAATCAGAACCTTCAAGATTTTTATCCTTTTCTTTGAGCAGATTGACTTTGCGTGCATAATCGTTCATGGCTTTAGTAATTGCCGATTTTAAACCGGCTTCGTGTGTACCGCCGTCTTTGGTACGGACATTATTGACAAAGCTGAGAATATTTTCGGAATATCCGTCATTGTACTGGAGAGCTACTTCTACTTGAAATTCATCTTGTTCCCCATTGAAATAGAGAACGGGCGTTAAGCTGTCTTTATCTTCATTGAGATATTTGACGAAATCCTGCACACCATTTTCATAGTGAAAACTTGCTTCTTCATCTGTACGCTTATCTGTCAGTGTCATCGTAACATCTTTAAGTAAAAATGCGGATTCATTCAAGCGTTCAAAGATTGTAGAATATCTAAATTCTGTGGTAGAAAAGATTGTGTCATCTGGCATAAAGGTTACTTTTGTGCCTGTTTTTGACTTGGGGGCTTTACCAATCTTTACAAGCGTTGTTGCCGGATGTCCACCATTTTCAAAGCGCTGACGATAAACAGCACCATCTCTGGTAATTTCAACTTCAAGCCACGTAGAAAGAGCATTGACAACAGATGAACCAACTCCGTGAAGTCCACCAGAAGTTTTATATCCGCCTTGTCCAAACTTTCCTCCTGCGTGAAGCACCGTAAAGATGACTTCGACGGTTGGAATCCCTGTTTTATGAATACCAACGGGCATTCCTCGTCCTTCATCTTCAACTGTGAGCGAGCCGTCTTTATTGATAGTCACTGAAATTTTTTGTCCAAAGCCTGAAAGTGCTTCATCAACTGCGTTGTCAACAATTTCCCAGACGAGATGATGCAAGCCTGTTGTATCTGTTGAGCCAATATACATTCCTGGTCGTTTGCGCACGGCATCCAAGCCTTCAAGGACTTGAATGGCATTATCATCGTAATGTTTTATATCTATAACCATAGTTTTCTGTTTCTCCTAAGTTCATATCAATCTTGATTTAGCTGATACTTCATTGTTTAAAAAGACTAATACAACTATTATCTTTTCTATTGTAACTTGTTCAAAATGTTTTGTCAAAAATCAGTGTAGTTTTTTTGAATACAGCTCTCTGATGAAAACTTCATTAGTTCACGATTTTATGCTATAATTATACAATTAAGAAGCTTACATTTGGAGAAATTATGACTATTGCACTTTTGCTTATTGTTTGTTATTTATTGGGAGCTATCCCTGCTGGTCTTTGGCTTGGAAAGATTTTCTTTAAAAAAAATCTGCATGATTTTGGTTCTGGAAATACGGGTACAACCAATACTTTTCGGGTGTTGGGAGCGAAAGCTGGTGTCGCTGTTTTTATCTTTGACTTACTCAAGGGAACTTTGGCGACTCTTCTCCCCATTTTCTTTCATGTTCATGGAATTTCACCTTTGATTTTTGGTTTATTCGCTGTTATCGGTCATACGATTTCTATTTTTGACCATTTTCATGGGGGAAAAGCTGTAGCAACTTCTGCTGGTGTTGTTCTTGGCTTTAATCCTCTTTTCCTCCTTTATATTTTACTTATTTTTCTGATTGTTCTGTTTTTGTTTAGTATGATTAGTCTTTCAAGTATTTCTGCTGCTGTGGCGGCTTTGATTGGAATTGCGATTTTTCCTGCCTTTCATTTTATATTGCCACATTATGATTTGATTTTTTCTGTGATTATTTTGGTGCTGGCTGGAATTATTATTTTCCGTCATCAATCAAACGTGAAAAGGATTAAAAATCGTAATGAATCCGTTATTCCTTGGGGCTTGAACCTTTCTAAGCAGCACAAGATATAGTATAGTTTATCGTTTTCAAATATTTTCAACCACAATATCTAGTTACAATCACTTGACTAGATATTTTTTTTATAATAAAATGAATGTACAATTTATTTAATCTGAGGAGAGAAAAAATGATTACTGTTTACTCTAAAAACAACTGTATGCAATGCAAAATGGTTAAAAAATGGCTCGATGAGCATTCTGTTGCTTTTAATGAAATCAATATTGAAGAACAACCTGAATATGTACAAACTGTACTTGATATGGGTTATCGCGCTGCGCCTGTTGTCACAAATGGAACAGTCTCATTTTCCGGCTTTCGTCCAAGTGAACTTGCAAAGTTGGTAGAAGTATGAAAGTTGTTTTCTTTAGTCTTACTGGTCAAACGCGCCGTTTTGTGGGAAAACTCCGTAATGTTGAGGCTGTTGAAATTATTCCTAGTGAACCTGAGCTTGAGATGACGGAGCCTTTTGTGTTGATTACGCCAAGTTATGCGGAGGAAACACCGACTGTCCAGCAAAGTCAAGAAGTTATGGACCCTGTGTTTGATTTTATGAGCTGGGGTTTAAATGCTGCTTTTTGTAAAGGAATTATTGGAACTGGAAATAAAAATTTTGCTGGTATTTATATTTTTACGGCAAAAGAACTGTCAGCGCGCTATCAAATTCCTATTCTTTTTGATTTTGAATTTAATGGTACAACGACGGACGTCATTGTGGTTGAGGATTTGCTGACAAGATTGTCAAAAGGTGCGCAAATTAAAACACGAGCTGGTAATTTTCAACAAGAACAGTTGAAACAGTAAGTATCTTTTTTTGACAAAACTGTCAAAAATTTCAGAACTTGATTTTCACATTTTTTTGTTTTGACAGGATGGCACTAAAGTACCTAACCCCTTCGGCAGTTCTGTCAAAAATTTTGAGGAGAAAATATGTCGCTTAAAGACTTAAAAAATATTACTTATTTCGAGTTAAACAATGAAATCAATATCCCTGTCAATGGTGCAATTCCTCTGGCAAAGGATAAGGAAGCGATTTCTGCTTTTTTTAAAGAAAATGTCTTTCCCAACAGTTTTAGTGCTGAGAGTTATGCTGAGAAGTTGGAAATTCTTATTTCTAAAGATTATCTCGAAGAAACTTTCATTCGCAAATACAATAGTGCATTTATTGAGCAATTACACCAAGAATTGCTGGATTTCGGTTTTCGCTTTGATAGTTTCATGGCAGCTTATAAATTTTACAATCAATATGCTATGAAAAATAATGAAGGCACACTTTATCTCGAAAATTTTGAAGACCGTGTACTCATGAATGCGCTTTATATGGCAGACGGCAATGAAGATTTAGCACGAAATCTCGCTTTTTCAATGATTCATCGTCGCTATCAACCTGCAACGCCAACATTTCTCAATGCCGGTCGCAAACGTCGTGGCGAATTTGTCAGTTGTTTCTTACTTCAACTCACAGATGATATGAACTCCATCGGTCGAACGATCAACTCTGCTCTGCAACTTTCCAAAAATGGTGGTGGTGTTGGACTGAATTTGTCAAATCTCCGCTCTGCAGGTGCGCCAATCAAAGGTTATGATGGTGTTGCCGCCGGTGTTGTCCCTGTCATGAAACTTTTTGAAGACAGTTTCTCTTATGCCAATCAACTCGGACAACGTCAAGGTGCTGGTGTGGTTTATCTGTCAATTTTTCACCCAGATATCATGGAATTTCTTTCTACCAAAAAGGAAAATGCCGATGAAAAAATTCGTGTCAAAACACTTTCACTCGGTGTGACTGTGCCAGATAAATTTTACGAACTTGTCAAAAATGGCGAAGATATGTATTTATTTGACCCTTATTTTGTTGAGAAATTTTATGGAAAACCTTTTGCTGAAGTGGATATTACAAAAGAATATGATGCCCTTTTGGCAAATCCAGATATCCGTAAAAAGAAAATCAACGCGCGTGACTTGGAACAAGAACTCTCAAAACTCCAACAAGAATCAGGTTATCCTTACGTTATCAATATTGATACAGCCAATCGTGCCAATCCAGTTGCTGGTGTAATTTCAATGAGTAATCTCTGTTCAGAAATTCTCCAAGTGCAAACCACTTCTGTTCTTAACGACGACCAAACTTACAAAGTTCTTGGGACAGATGTTGCCTGCAATCTCGGATCAACAAATATCATGAACATGATGACTTCTGGTAATCAATTTGCAGGAGCGATTGAGTCAATGGTGCGTGCACTCACTTTCATCTCTGAGACAACAAATCTTGATACTGTCCCAACTGTCCGCAAGGGAAATGACGAAATGCACGCGATTGGACTTGGTGCAATGGGATTGCACAGTTTCTTAGCAAATTCTCACATTCATTATGATAGTAAGGAAGCCGTTGAGTTCACCAGCGTTTATTTCATGCTCCTGAACTACTATACTTTAAAAGCTTCACACCGTTTAGCAGTTGAAAAATCTTCCACGTTTGCTGGCTTTGAAAATTCGGCTTATGCAAATGGCAGTTATTTTGACAAATACCTCACACACGATTATTTCGAGGCTGTCAGTGACAAAGTCAAATCACTTTTTGATGGTATTCCCGTCCCAACTGTTGAAGATTGGACAGTTTTGAAAAAAGCCGTCATGGCAGATGGTATCTACAATTCTTATCGTATGGCAGTTGCGCCAAATGGCTCAATCAGCTATATCAATGACTGTTCTTCTTCTATTCACCCAATCGTCAATCGTATCGAAGAACGTCAAGAAAAGAAAGTCGGTAAGATTTATTATCCTGCAGCTGGACTTGCGACAGACACCATTCCTTATTACAAATCTGCCTATGACACGGATATGCGCGCTGTGATTGACGTTTATGCAGCTGCGACTGAACACGTTGACCAAGGCTTGTCGCTCACACTTTTCATGCGTTCAACCTTGCCAGAAGGACTTTATGAATGGAAATCTACGACAAATAAAATGACTACACGTGATTTATCTATTCTGCGTAATTATGCTTTCAAAAAAGGCTTGAAAACTATCTACTATATCCGCACATTTACAGATGACGAAGACGAAGTTGGTGCCAACCAATGTGAAAGTTGTGTCATTTAATTTTTGACAGAACTGTCAAAAAAATTATCAGTCCTAAAAAAATAAATTTTACAAACAAATCGAGGAAAAAATATGTCCGAACAAGAAAAGCTCATTGTTCCAACTTATTATCACGCAATAAATTGGAACAATGTAGAAGATGCTATTGATAAATACACATGGGAAAAGTTGACCAGCCAGTTTTGGCTAGACACGCGTGTTCCTGTCTCCAACGACTTGGACGACTGGCGCGAAAAACTCTCTCCGCTCGAACGTGATACTTACAGCAAAGTATTTGCAGGCCTCACATTACTTGATACTTTACAATCTCAAGATGGCAATCTATCAATGATTGAAGACAGTCGAACACCGCAAGAACGTGCTTGTTTCAACAATATCATCTTTATGGAAGCTGTTCATGCAAAATCCTATTCTACCGTTTTTTCAACGCTTCTCTCAAAAAGTGAAATAGATACTCTTTTTGATTGGGTAGATACCAATGTTTATATGCAAAAAAAGGCAGAGATTGTCAATCATTATTATCAAAATGGAACAGCGCTCCAAAAGAAAGTTGCTAGCGTCTTTCTCGAAACTTTCCTCTTCTACTCTGGATTTTACACACCACTTTGGTATTTGGGAAATAATCGCATGATTAATGCTGCTGAAATCATCAAACTGATTTTACGCGACGAAAGTGTTCATGGCACTTATATTGGTTACAAATTCCAACTCGGTTTCAACGAACTTTCTGAAAAAGAACAAGAAGATTTCCGTAACTGGATGTATGATTTGCTCTACCAACTTTATGATAATGAAGAAAAATATGTCGAACTTCTTTACGATGAAGTAGGTTGGACAGAGGAGGTCAAAACTTTCTTACGTTACAATGCAAATAAAGCCCTGATGAACCTTGGACAAGACCCACTTTTCCCTGATACAGCAGCTGATGTCAATCCTGTCGTGATGAACGGTATTTCCACTTCATCAAGCAACCACGACTTCTTCAGTCAAGTAGGTAATTCTTATCTCCTCGGCGAAGTTGAAGTCATGTCTGATGATGATTATGATATTTAATTAAAAAAAGAATTTCGATAAGGAAATTCTTTTTTTATTTTCCAAAAAACTCGCACAAGGCGAGTTTTAATTTTATACTTTTAAGAAACGGCGCATAGAAAGCAACGCACCAAATGAACCAATCAATACACCGATAACTACCATAATTCCAATAATCAACGGAATAAATGAATTTGGCGTTAAGATAGATAAATCTTGTGTGTGCAGACTTGGCGTGAAGCTCACATAAGCCAGTCTATACAGCCATATAATCAATGCACTCGGAATAATTGAGCCAAGCAAACCAACCCAAGCACCTTCAAGGAAGAACGGCCAACGAATATAACCATTTCTTGCCCCCACCAAACGCATAATCTGAATTTCACGTTGACGCGACATAATCGTAATTCGGATGGTATTTTGAATTAAGAACACAGCCACCAAAAGCAAGAGAATTGCAGCACCTGTTCCCCACAAACGAATCATCTTAGAAATCTCGAAAATTCGATTGGAATTAGCACCACCATAAGTCGCTCTTTCAATACTTGGAAGCTTAGAAATCGCAGTGGTAATTGGTTTCACATCAGCAGTGGTTTTCGCCTCAACAATATAAGCATCATAGAGCGGATTGGCATCTCCTTTAAAAAGGTCCCAATTTTTTCCCATAACAGCTGTTAATTGTTTGTATTGCGCATCTTTACTTGAAAAAGTAACTTTTTTTACACCAGAAATCTGATTTAACTCATTATAAACCTTACGATAGTCAGGATTATTAATTTGTTTTAATTTATTTTTAGGGTCTGGAATTTTCTCTTGCTGGTCATGGACATCGAGCTTCATATAAGCCACAACGCGCACATTTTCAGCAATATCATTAGCCAATTTTGAGGTGTTCATGATAATTGATAAGAAAATCCCCACCAAAACCAATGTGATTGTGACCGAAGAAACCGCAGCAACAGTCATCCAACCATTCCGTCGCAAGCTTTTCAGTGATTCTCCGATATGTTTGAAGAAATTTCTAATCATCGTAGCCGTAAACTCCTTCCTCTTGGTCGCGGACAATACGTCCATTCTCAATCGCAATAACACGGTGTTTCAGCGTATTAACGATTTGACTATTGTGTGTTGCCATGAGAATTGTTGTGCCTTGAAGATTGATTTTTTCAAGCAAGTTCATGATTTCCCAAGAATTTTCTGGATCCAGATTTCCTGTTGGTTCATCAGCAATCAAAACTTTTGGCGCATTTGCAATCGAGCGCGCAATCGCCACACGTTGCTGTTCCCCTCCAGAAAGTTCATTAGGAAATGAACGAATTTTATGTTTTAAGCCAACAAGGTCAAGTACTTCATTGACCCGACGTTTGATTTCACGGGGATTTTTCCCAATAACTTCCATTGCATAAGCAATATTCTCATAAACAGTTTTCTTTGGCAAGAGTTTGTAGTCCTGAAAGACAACTCCAACCGCACGGCGCAACATAGGCACGTCGTGTTTTCTTAGTCTGGCTAAGTCATATTTTGCAACTTGACCTGTTCCTTTATCAATCTTTATCTCACGATAAAGTAACTTGATAAACGTTGATTTACCAGCTCCGGACGGACCAACAATATAAGCAAATTCACCCGTTTCAATTTCAAGCGAGATATTGCGCAATGCTGTCGTTCCGTTGGAATATTTTTTGGTCACGTTGCTAAGTTTTATAATACTACTCATAGCACCTTTCCTTACATAAGATTTGAAAATTATTTCAATACATGAAATGTCCAATCCTGCTTGAACAGATTTAGATAGTTTTCAAAAATTGTTCTGTACTTTTTACTCTACAGCCTGATTCATTATACCAAAATATCTCATTATTTATACAACAATTCGTGTTTTTTATTGATATTTGTTTTCTAATGAATAACATAAATATTTCTTCGTTGAATTTTTTCACATTTTCCAGCGAAGATAAGCATTGATAAAGCCGTCCAGGTCACCGTCCATCACATTATCAATCTGTCCTGTTTCGTATCCTGTTCGTGTATCTTTCACAAGCTGATAAGGCATGAAAACATAAGAACGGATTTGACTGCCCCAAGAAATATCGGATTGGTCACCACGAAGTTCATCAACTTCTGCTTGTTTCTTTTCTACTTCTACTTGATAAAGACGGGATTTTAAGAGACGCATCGCAATTTCGCGGTTTCCATATTGTGTTCTGTCTTGTGTAGATTGGGTCACAATTCCTGTTGGAATATGGGTTAAACGCACACCTGTTGTGACTTTGTTGACATTTTGTCCACCAGCGCCACCTGAGTGGAAAACGTCCATTTTGACATCTGCCGGCTTGATATCAATCTCAATCGTGTCATCAAGCTCTGGCATCACATCTACAGAAGTAAAACTTGTGTGGCGCCGATTTGCTGAGTCAAAAGGAGAAATACGCACGAGACGATGTACGCCTTTTTCACTTCGTAAGAAACCATAAGCATTGTGTCCTGCAAAACGGATTGTTACTGACTTTAAACCAGCGACATCACCATCTTGATAGTCAAGGATTTCCACTTTGAAACCGTGTGCTTCTCCCCAACGTGTGTACATTCGCATGAGCATACTGCCCCAGTCTTGTGACTCTGTACCTCCAGAACCGGGGTGAATTTCAAGAATTGCATTCATATGGTCGTAAGGCTGATTGAGTAAAATTTCAAGCTCATAACTTTCAATTCTTTTTGCTAAGCTATCAACATTTTCCTCAAGTTCTGCCTGCATGTCTTCGTCTGGTTCTTCTTGAAGCATTTCAAGCATTGTATCTGCTTCTTCAAGCATACTACTCATTGCCATGTAGTTATCGTATTTTGCTTTTAAAGCGTTGGATTCGTCTATGACTTTTTGCGCTGCGGCTTGGTCATTCCAAAAGTTTGGGTCTGCCATGTCGTTGTCCAAAAGCGCAATGTCTTCTTCGAGACGTTCAAGGTCAAGCGACTCGTGAAAATCATCGATTTTACTTCGATGATTTTCTAATAAATTTCTGATTTCAGATAGTTCCATAGTTCTTATTTTATCATATTTTGAACAAAAAAGGAGATGCTAGAATTTTTTGTCTTCTTGTGTTGCTTTATTTTTCGGGCGAAATTTATTTTTATTACCAATCCTTGAAATTGCCCATTCAGCAGCATCTACCATGTCTTCTCGAGGATTATTTTTGATGATTTCTTGAAGTTTTGGAATGGCTGATTTGTCATTGCTATTTGCCAAAGCGTAGATAGCATTGCGTTGGAGTGGATTTTTCCCTCGCCAACTTCCTGCCATTGTTCCAAATTTTTGTTTAAACTGTTTATTCGTCAGCTCTAACAAGGGAATAAGCTCAGGATTGGTAAGTTCTGGGTCAGCTTCCATTTCTGGATGGAAATGGCTGTTAATACCTTTGTTATAGGGGCAAACGATTTGGCAGATGTCACAGCCGTAGATGACTGTTTTGATTTTTTCACGAAATTCTTCAGGCATCATTCCTTTTGTTTGTGTTTGAAAACTTAGACAACGCTTGGCATTCAGTCGTCCATCTCCTAAAAGGGCATTTGTCGGACAAAAGTCGATACAGCGCCCACAATCACCACAGTCATAATCAACGGGACTGTCCGGCTCAATATCGAGATTAGTCACCAATTCGCCAAGGAAAATCCAACTGCCGTATTCTTTGCTGATGAGAAGGCCATTTTTGCCAATAAATCCAAGTCCAGCACGAGCTGCGACTGCGACATCTACTAACGCACCAGTATCTACCATCGCTTTATAATTAAAATCTCCTGCGAGTTTTTCAATTCCTTTGGCAAGTTCTTGCATTTTGCGATTGAGGACATTGTGATAGTCTTCTCCCCAACTTCCGCGCGAAAAATGCCCACGTTTGAAAGTGGTCTTTGCTGGTTTTTCTGTGCTTTTATTTGGGTAAGCAATAGCTATCGAAATAATCGTTTTTGCATCTTGTACAGCAAGTTTTGGTTGGAGACGTTCATCGAGATTTTGATGCTCAAAACCACTCGTATGCTCCGCATTTTTCTGCTCAGTCAGGGATTTTCTGAGGTATTCAAAGTCATCGGCACTTGTAAAACCGATTTTTTGAATGTTTAATTCTTGGGCGAGTTTTTGGATTGCAGTTTTGAGGTTCATGAGTTTATTTTAACATATCTGGATTTTTTTGGAATTTTAAAAAGCTATCTTTTGGAAAGATAGCTTCTTTTTTTACTGTTTGTAAAAGACGTTTTTTACATTTGCTTTGTTTAAAAGAGCAGTTGTTGGTGTGTCAGTATACATCACGATACGGTCTTTGCTTGCATCACTTCCTGGTACGCCAACAACACCTTTAGGGATGAAAACGTAACTGTGATCTACTATAGTCATTCCAAGTTGTGCGGGTGCGAGTTGGTCTAAAAGTCCGCTCACATAGTAAGTACCATTGCTCAATGTAGCTGTGTTGTAGGTACTTGTGTACTGCTCACCTCTTGAACCCTGATAAGTACCAGAGGTAAAATAAGCTTTGTAACCATTGGATTTGCGACTTTCCATGATGTAACTTGGATGTGTTTTCCCTGTTAAAGTATAATTTGTGGCACTTGTGCTGATATGAATGATATCATTTGTTGAGGCTTGTTTCCAGTTTCCTGCGACACTTGCGAAATTTCCTTTTAAGATT
>NZ_BOVQ01000003.1 GCF_018403765.1 Lactococcus nasutitermitis | reverse complement strand
ATTTGCGAACGTAGTTCAGTGGTAGAATACAACCTTGCCATGGTTGGGGTCGCGGGTTCGAATCCCGTCGTTCGCTTGAGTTGCTCTCCCAATGGGAGAGTTTTGAAAATATGCGGGAGTGGTGGAATCGGCAGACACGAAGGACTTAAAATCCTTTTCCATTATCTGGAGTACGGGTTCAAGTCCCGTCTTCCGCACTGGAAAAAGAGTAGATTTATATCTACTCTTTTATTTTGTGAAAAATGGAATTTTGGCAGCTCATACTAGAAAAAAAATTCACAAAATGCTATAATAGTTCTGTAGAAAAAAAGGCTGATGACAGTCTAAATATATCGGAGGAAATTGAAATGGCAATCGTTTCAGCAGAAAAATTTGTTAAAGCAGCTCGTGATAATGGCTACGCTATTGGTGGCTTTAACACAAACAATCTTGAGTGGACTCAAGCTATCTTGCGCGCAGCAGAAGCTAAGAAAACTCCAGTTTTAATCCAAACTTCTATGGGTGCTGCAAAATATATGGGTGGTTACAAACTTTGTAAAGACCTTATTACTGATCTTGTAGAATCTATGGGAATTACAGTTCCTGTTGCTATCCATCTTGACCATGGTAACTATGAAGCAGCTTTGGAATGTATCGAAGTTGGATATTCTTCATTGATGTTTGATGGTTCAGCTCTTCCAATCGAAGAAAACCTTGAAAAAGCGGAAGATGTTATCGCTAAAGCTCATGCTAAAGGTATTTCTGTAGAATGTGAAGTTGGTACTATCGGTGGTGAAGAAGATGGTATCGTTGGTGATGGTGAATTGGCACCTGTTGAAGATGCTGTTCGTATGGCTGCTTTGGGAGTTGATTTCTTGGCTGCTGGTATTGGTAATATTCACGGTCCTTATCCTGCTAACTGGAAAGGTCTCCATCTTGACCATTTGGAAAAATTGACAGATGCTTTGCCTGGTGTTCCACTTGTACTTCACGGCGGTTCAGGTATTCCTGATGACCAAATCCGTGCTGCTATCAAGCTTGGTGTGGCTAAAGTAAATGTTAATACTGAATGTCAACTTGCTTTCTGTGCTGCTATGCGCGAACACGTTGGTGTATTTAACGCTAACGAAGAAGAATACATGAAGAAGAAACTCTTTGATCCACGTAAATTCTTGAAACCTGGATTTGATGCTATCACTGCTTCTGTTGAAGAACGTATTGATGTATTTGGTTCAGCAAATAAAGCTTAAGTTGTTTTAACTTGAGTAAATGGAAGAAGTTTGTCAGTTTTGACAAACTTTTTTTCTGTCTTGAAAATTTTGACAGTTCTGTCAAAAAATATTTTTTAAAAATCAGTCCAAAGACTGAGTTTTTTTGATAAAAATAGTGAGATAATAAGAGTGTAGAAGTTGATGAACTTCATTACCATAGGTTTCTATAACAGGAAGGAATAAAAATGGCTAATAATAAAAAAGATAGAATTATGGATTTGATGCGTCGTGGTATCATTTCCGAGGACGAAGCGCTGGAATTGCTTGAGAAAGCTAACTTGACAGGCGAGGATAATCAGGGCGACACTGCTGATGATGCAAGTGATGGTAGTAGCAAGTTTAGCTACACAGATAAAGAGGGCTATGTTAATCATAATGTTGACTTTGCTGATTCGATGAAGAATACTTTTGAAAATTTATTTGAAAAGAGTAAAGAGGTTTTCAAAGGTGTTGCGAAATCAGTGGATGATAATATTGACTTTGGCAATGGTTTTCCAAAAGTGAAATCAGTTTCTACGGAAATTGAAAAAGACATTGATGGCGAATTTTCAGCGGTTAATCTTGACGTTAAAAATGGTAAGATAGCTGTAAAACCAGGTGAAAATGCGCACGTAAAAGTGCAATATAAAGTTTATGGTGCTGTTGAAAATGGCGATGTTGATGCTTATGTTGCTGAAAAAACAACGCTTGAAGTGATTGATAATATTTTGGAAATCACAACTTCTGGTCGTATTTCCGCAGAGGTTGAACTTTATTTGCCTGAAAAATCATACGATAAAGTTGCGTTAAATGTCTTACATGGCGAAATCGAAGTTGAGAAATTGGTGGCAGATGTGATTGAAGTCAGCCAGGTCAATGGTGATGTTGAGCTGAAAGAAACGACAAGTAAAAGCTTGACCGTGACAACTAAAAATGGCGAAATCAAGGCTATTGACGGACGTTCTACAGAGATGAATTTGAACTCAATCAATGGAAATTTCCGTGTGACCAATGACTTTGAAACAGCGGATTTGAGCTTGGTTAATGGGAATATTCTAGTTACTGAGTCTTCTGTTGGTGCGCGCAAACTCAATGTGAAAAATGTGAATGGCGATATCAAAGTGTCTGTGCCGGAAGCTCTGGGGCTTGTTGGTCACGTTCGGACAATCTTTGGAAGCTATAAAACACGTTTGAATTTGGATAATCCTTTTGAAGCTGGTCGCAACGGTGCTGCTGTTGTCCGTTCTGGTGAAAATACTTTAACTTTTGAACTTGAAACAAAATCAGGTACTATTTGGTTGAAAGATATTGATTAAAATGAGAATATCCACTATTCTTGATGATAAAAAATTAGTAAAATCTAATATCTGGATATATTCTTCGGTTGGGGGACTGGAAGAATATCATTGCTCGTTTGATAATTCCTAGCGGAAATTAAAATTTGATTAGAAAGGACTAAGAAAATGAATTCAAGACAATTAACAAAATCATCCGATAATCGGATGGTGAGTGGTGTCATTGCTGGAATTTGTGAATATTTTGGCTGGGGATCAGATGTGGTAACAATTCTGCGAATCCTCTATGTTATTTTGGCTTTCAGTAGTATGGGAAGTTTGATTCTGATTTATTTTGTAGCGAGCTGGATTATGCCAAGTGCAGGTCGGCGGAATTATCGTCAAGATTACCAAAGCTCAGAAAATAAATGGGAAGATAAAATTAATCGTAAAGCTGAAAAATGGAATCGCAAATTTGAAGAAAAAGCACGTAAATATGAAGATAAATGGTCAGGCTCATGGAATGAAACACGTTCAAATGATAGCTGGAATACTTCTTGGAAAGATTCAGACAATACAGGTCGTAAAATGAAAGAAGCAGAACCTGCTGAAGAAAAAGAAGAAGATTGGTCTGATTTTTAATATAAATCTTATTTTGACAGAACAGTCAAAAACAAATTCTCATAATTATCATTTTTGACAGCTTTGTCAAAAGTGAATTCACATAAATTTTTAATAATCTGGTGCGGTATCACCTTAAACTGCCCTCCTAAATAATAATAATAATAATAAATTGTAAAAAAATGGACTCATTCAAGTCCATTTTTTTAATGAAATTTCGCCACTAGAAAGAATTTTTTCTTCGCCGGTAAGTAAATGAACAATCAGTTCGCCATTTTCCGTCAAATCAACAGCTTGTCCTTCATAATGAATACCATTTTGTTCAAACTCGACTTGCTTGCCCAAAATGAATGAATGCGCTTTGTAAATGTTGTAAAAGTCGTCATTTTCTAAACGATGGAACTCTGATAGAATCTCAGCAACCAGCTCAGAGCGCGAAATCGTGGGAGGATTTTCTGTAAAAAGTGACGTTGCTTTTTCACGCAAATCAATAGGAAAATCCGTGATTGAAAAGTTAATTCCAACACCTATAATAATTTTGACAGAACTGTCAAAACTGACAGAAGACTCAGCGAGAATGCCGACGAACTTTTTATTGTCCAGATAAATGTCGTTGACCCATTTTATTTGTGGCTGCTTGTTAGTCAGTTTTTCGATAGCTGTAACGATAGCTGCAGCGGTCAACAGCGTGTATTCGGGAAGCTCGCTCAGTCTGCTAGAAGCTTTGAGAAGCAGGCTCATGTAGATACCGCCCGTGTCTGTCGCAAAATATCGCCTGCCAAAACGTCCGTAAGTTCCCAGTTGATTTTCGGTCATATAGAGCGTATTTTCATGATTATCAGCTTTTGCGTCCATTTGCGTGGAAACAGATTCCTCGGTAATTTTCACATCAGTAAGCCAAGGATTTCTCATCAAAATCAAATCTTTATCTAATTTTTCCATAAAAAAATTATAGCAAAATTGACAGAAAATTTACAGCAAAGCGTATTTCGGTAGCAAGTCTTTGACAAATCTGTCAAAGTGGCGTATAACTAAAATTGGAAAAGAATGAAAGGAACGAATAAATCTCTAATGGTATTAGAAAAAGCAATTTTAAATCGCGCGCTGTCACAAGCCTTTGACATTCCTGTCAGCGTCACTTATTGGAATGGAAAAACAGAAAACTACGGCGAAGGACTGCCACAAGCGCACATTAAACTGAATAAAAAATTCTCTTTAACGGATTTCATGGGAATGCCAACGCTCTTTCTTGCGGAAGCTTACATGAATGAAGACATTGATATTGAGGGCGATGTTCAGGCATTGATTACCTCCGCTTATCGCAAATCTGGTTCATTTTTGACGGATCAGAGCGGTTTTAAAGGTCTCTCAAAACTGATGCACGGACATTCACAAAAAGAAACACGTGAAGATATTCACAGTCATTATGACATCGGAAATGATTTCTATAAAAAATGGCTCGACCCAACGATGACTTACTCGTGTGCTTATTTTGAAACGGAAGATACAAGCCTTGAAGATGCGCAAAAAGCTAAAGTTCATCATATTTTGGACAAATTAAACAGCCAAACAGGCGGACGTTTGTTGGATATTGGCTGTGGCTGGGGAACGCTCATCATCACAGCAGCTCAAGAATACGGTCTTGAAGCAGTTGGAGTCACACTTTCCGAAGAACAATATTATTTTGTACGCAAACGCGTTGAAGACCTTGGTTTAGAGGATAAAATAAAAGTTTATCTGACAGATTATCGTGATTTGAAAGATGGCGATTTTGACTATATCACTTCTGTCGGGATGTTCGAGCACGTCGGCAAAGAAAATCTCGGAATGTATTTCCAAAAAGTTTATGACTACTTGAAACCAAATGGGCGCGCCTTAATTCACGGAATTACAGGACAGCATTATGGTGCAGGTGTTGACCCATTCATCGAAAAATATATTTTCCCTGGAGGTTACATTCCCAACGTCGCTGAGCAGGTCAATCATATCATGACAGCCGGTTTGCAGCTGGATGATTTGGAACCACTTCGCCGTCATTACCAAAAAACACTGGAAATCTGGGATGCCAACTATAAAAAAGTTTTTGACGAAGTTGTCAAAGACATGGGGAAACCCTTTGCACGGATGTGGGATTTATATTTACTCGCCTGTGCCGCAAGTTTTGAAGCAGGCAATATTGACGTCATCCAATTTCTCGTGACAAAAGGCGCTTCAGGGCAAAATCTGCCATTGACTCGCGACTATATGTACAAAAATTAATTTTGACAGCTTTGTCAAAAAATAAACCAGCTAAAAAAGTTTTTGACAGAACTGTCAAAACAAAAAAATTACAAATTGTGATAAAATATAAGAGTTACAATTTCCGAAGGTCGTTGTCTTCCCAGATAACGGTTTCCTGTAACCGAAAATAAGAAAGTAGGGGAAAAATTAAATGTCAGAAAAACGTTTATTCACATCAGAATCCGTTTCCGAAGGTCATCCAGACAAAGTCGCTGACCAAATCTCAGATGCTATTCTTGACGCGATTGTCGCGCAAGACCCAGACGCACACGTTGCCTGCGAAACAGTCGTTTACACAGGAACAGTCAATGTCTTTGGCGAAATTTCAACCACAGCTTACGTTGATATTGCAGGTGTTGTCCGCGATACCATCAAAAAGATTGGCTATACAGATAGCGAAAACGGCTTCGACTATAAATCCGTCGGTGTTCACGTCTCACTCGTTGAACAATCTCCCGACATCGCGCAAGGTGTCAATGATGCCCTCGAAGAACGTGGCAAAGAAGATAAAGATCCACTTGACCTGATTGGTGCTGGTGACCAAGGTATGATGTTTGGTTTCGCAACAAATGAAACCGCAGAATATATGCCACTTGCAATCTCACTCAGTCATAAACTCGTGAAAAAACTTGCAGACCTCCGCAAATCAGGTGAAATCAGCTATCTCCGTCCAGATGCAAAGTCACAAGTTACCGTCGAGTACGATGAAAATGACAAAGCAAAACGCATTGATACTGTCGTTATTTCAACACAGCACGCTGCCGAAGCAACAGCAGAACAAATTCACAGTGACGTGATTGAAAAAGTCATCAAAGCAGTCATTCCAGCTGAACTTCTCGATGATGAAACAAAATATTTCATCAATCCAACAGGCCGTTTTGTTGTCGGAGGTCCTCAAGGTGACTCAGGCTTGACAGGACGTAAGATTATCGTTGATACTTACGGCGGCTATGCGCCTCACGGTGGAGGTGCATTCTCAGGAAAAGATGCCACAAAAGTTGACCGTTCAGCCAGCTACGCCGCGCGCTATGTCGCAAAAAATATCGTTGCCGCTGGACTTGCAGACAAAGCACAAATCCAGCTCAGCTATGCGATTGGTGTAGCAACACCAACATCAATCAATGTTGAAACTTTCGGCACAGGCAAAGTTTCAGATGATGAACTTCTCGCCGCTGTCCGCAAAGTCTTTGACCTTCGCCCAGCAGGAATCATCAAAATGCTTGACTTGCTCCGTCCAATCTACGGACAAACAGCAGCTTACGGTCACTTCGGTCGCACAGATGTTGATTTGCCTTGGGAACATACAGATAAAGTTGCTGAACTCAAAGCAGTTCTTGGAAAATAAAATAAAAAAGTCTTGTTTATTCAAGACCTTTTGTCTGATTTTTTAATTTAACCTAAAATGATGTGGACGAGTATAAATTTTTGAACAAACGTACCCATTTTACAAACAATAAAAAAACAAAAATGACTTTTTAAAATATCAAAAAGTCATTTTTTTATAATAAAAAGTCATAAAATGAAAACGCTCAACCCTTAATTGAAAATTATCATGAAAAATGGTACAATAAGAAAGTATCTTGTATAACAGGATACCTATTAGACCGCTAAAATTGTTGAACCGCAACAGTTTCGGCTTTAAAAAGGAGACGTATGAACATTTTAAGTATTGTTCTAATCGTCTTAGTGATTGTATTAGCTATTGCTTTTATTTTTTATGCTCAAAATGTCAGGAAAAATCACCATGATGCAGAGTCGCTTTTCAGTGAAGCGGAAAATAAAGCAAATGAGATAACGGCACAAGCAAAACGTGAAGCAGACACTTTGAAAAAAGAAGCGCAAACTTTCCAAAAAGAGGCGCAACTCACACTCAAAGAAGAAGAACAAAAGCAACGTCGTGAAATCGAAAATGAATTTAAGCAAGAACGTAAGGAGTTAAAAGAAACTGAACAACGCCTAACCCAACGTGAAGAAGTCTTGGACCGTAAGGATGATACCCTTACTAAAAAAGAAAGAAACTTAGATTCCAAAGAAGAAAATCTCGGTAAAAAGACTGATACTCTCAATAAGCGCGAGCAAGAACTTTCAAATATTGAAGAGAAAAAACAGCAAGAACTGGAACACATTTCCCAGTTATCAATGAATGATGCGCGTGACATTATTTTGTCAGAAACTCGTGATGGATTGACAAAAGAAATGGCACAGATGATTCGTGCAAGTGAAGAAAAAGCCACAGCTGAAGCTGATAAACGTGCTAAAAATATTATTTCACTTGCCATTCAACGTGTATCTAGCGACTCAGTCGCTGAACAAACAGTATCTGTTGTGAACTTGCCAGATGATGGTATGAAAGGTCGGATTATTGGACGTGAAGGTCGTAATATTCGTACTTTTGAAGCTCTGACGGGGATTGATGTGATTATTGATGATACACCAGAAGCAGTTGTATTATCAGGATTTGACCCTATTCGTCGAGAAATCGCACGGATGACGCTTGAACAACTCGTACAAGATGGACGTATTCACCCAGCGCGTATCGAGGAACTTGTTGAGAAAAATCGTAAAGCACTGGATCATAAGATGCGTGAATATGGGGAGCAAGCAGCTTTTGAGGTTGGGGCACATAACCTTCATCCGGACTTGATGAAAATCATGGGACGCTTACATTTCCGTACCTCTTATGGACAAAATGTCTTAGACCACTCTGTGGAAGTTGCTTCAATTGCAGGAAATTTGGCTGCTGAGCTGGGAGAAAATGTTTCTCTTGCTAAACGCGCTGGTTTCTTACATGATATCGGAAAAGCACTTGACCATGAAGTTGAGGGAAGCCACGTCGAGATTGGTACAGAACTTGCACGTAAGTATAAGGAAAATCCAGTTGTTATCAACACAATCGCGAGCCACCACAATGATACAGAACCAAATTCTGTTATTGCAGTCTTAGTTGCAGCAGCTGATGCACTCAGTGCAGCAAGACCAGGAGCGCGTCGCGAATCTATTGAAAACTACATCAAACGTTTACGTGATTTGGAAAATATTTCCACAAGCTTTGATGGTGTTGAAAGTGCCTTCGCTCTGCAAGCTGGACGTGAAGTGCGCGTGATGGTAAAACCTGATAAACTCACAGATGATCAGATTGTAATTTTGGCACGTGATGTCAAAAATCGCATTGAAAGCGAAATGGATTACCCCGGAAATATCAAGGTAACAGTTATCCGCGAAACACGTGCGATTGATTATGCTAAATAATATTAAACTTTCCAATTTTGCGTTGGAAAGTTTTTTTGTGTAATAAATATAACGGTTGAAGAAGGAGCTAAAAAAGTGATTGATACTGAAAAATCCTTCTATTGAAAGAAGGATTTTTTGTTAATTTATGATGTTCTCAAATTGAGAGCATTTTATTTTTGACTTGCACCATCAATTATCAACTGTAAACCTGCGAGGAATTCTCCTTCGTCAGATAAACTTTCTTCTGTAATGGTCGGGTCTGAAATTTCAAGTAAATTGGGCAGACTTCCAAAAATAAAAAAGGAATCTGGAGGAGTGTCCTCATCAAGTGTATCGGTGCCTGATTGTTCCTCAATGACATGACCGAAAGTATAATGAATAGCAGTCATAACAATGAGACGAGAATTTTTATTATTTATTCCTGCTGAGCGTAGAGAAACTAGACAATATTCTATCAAGTAAGCGAGTGTGATGGCTGGGTAAAAATGGGCGCCAGTTACAATTCGTCCGCCATCACGAACTGATAGCATTGCCTTACGCAGCTGTAAAATGTTTTCTTTGAGCCAATCTTGCCAAGGTTCGTCTGGTTTACGAACTTGCAAGTCTCCCAAGGTTTGTTGCAAGAGATATTCTGCGATGTAGTCCACGAGAAGGGCTTTATTTTTAAAATGCCAATAAATTGCTGGTGCTTTGACGTCCAGTTTTTTTGCAATATCACGCAAAGAAAGCTCATTGTAGCCTTTTTCATCAAGTAATTCGATGGCTGCTTTGACGATTTCTAGTTGCCGCTTGCTAAATTCTATCTTTTTCATACTTTCATTATAACACGTTTCAAGAAAAAATTTAACGCTGTTCAATTTTCTACTTTTTGTAACTGAAATTTAATATTTCAATTTAACATTGTTAAAGTTTTTGCTTGACAATTCTCTTTAACAGTGTTAAACTATTTTTGTAAAGAAATTTAACGATGTTAAGGAGAAAATAATATGACAACAACAAATGAAGTTCTAGCTGTTGAAGCACATGGTTTAGTAAAAACTTTTGGAAATCATCGTGCAGTAGATGGTGTAGATTTGAAGATTAAAACAGGAAGGATTTGTGGTGTGCTTGGACCAAATGGGGCAGGCAAGACGACGACAATCAATATGCTTGCGACATTGTCAAAGCCAAATGGTGGGACAGCTAAAATTTTTGGCTATGATATTCAAAAAGAGGCGATGAAAGTCCGTCAGTTGATTGGACTGACAGGGCAATTTGCTTCGATTGATGAAAGTTTATCTGCGCAAGAAAATCTGCGAATTTTTGCCAGACTTCATGGACTTTCACACGCAGCAGCTAAACAAAAAACGGCAGATTTATTAGAAGAATTTGGACTGACAGATGCGGCGAAAAAATCACTGGCAAATTTCTCAGGTGGAATGCGACGTCGTCTTGATTTGGCAGCGAGTTTGATTAGTAATCCGCCATTGATTTTCCTTGATGAGCCAACAACGGGACTTGACCCTCGGACACGCACGCAGATGTGGGATACCATTCGCAGGCTGGTGGCAAATGGCTCAACGGTGCTACTCACGACACAATATCTGGACGAAGCTGACCAACTTGCTGACCAGATTGTCGTCATTGATAATGGGAAAGTGGTTGCTAATGACACGCCTGAAGGATTAAAAAAATCCGTCGGTAGTTCTAGCTTACAATTGACAGTCAAAAATGCTGATCAAGTGGAGCAGGCGACAGAGATTATCGAAAATGAACTTCAAGCAACAGTGCAGGTTCAAGATGTTACACGTTTGAGTGCGCCAATGCACAATACAGATAAGCTGACAGATGTTTTGATTGCTTTGAAAGAGGCCAATATTCAACTGACAGAAACTTCTGTCAAACAACCAAGTCTTGATGAAGTATTCTTTGCCTTAACTGGTAATAACAAGGGGGAAAATTAAAATGGAAAATACAGCAAAAATCATTCCTGCAACAGAGCGGAATTTAAAAAATCATATCAGTTTTAGTTTAACTGTAAAAAATGCACTGACATTTACTTATCGTGCCTTACTCAAAACGATTCATAATCCTGAAACTTGGATGGATATTACGATTATGCCGATTATGTTTACGCTTTTGTTTACTTATCTGTTTGGTGGGGCAATTGCGGGTTCAATCAAGGCTTATTTACCTACGATTATTCCGGGAATTTTGATTCAAACGCTTGTGACTTCAACAGGAACGGCGGGAACAAATCTGCGTGAAGACACGGATAAATCCATTTCCAATCGTTTTAAGTCAATGCCGATTTCACGGATGGCGCCACTCGTGGGGACTTTAACCGCTGACCTTGTGCGTTATGCAGTGGCAGGGATTATCGTCTTTGGGATGGGCTATATCCTGGGCTTTCGTCCAGCGGCAGGAATTGGTGCAGTCATCGTCAGTATTCTCTTTATGATGATTATTGCTTGGTGTCTTTCTTGGCTCTTTAGTTTTCTTGCTATGTCAGTCAAGTCTGTAACAGCAGCCTCGACGACAGCAATGTTGATTATGTTTCCGCTGAGTTTTCTGTCAAATGCCTTTGTACCAACAAATACATTACCAAGTGCCTTGAAATTCTTTGCCAATCACATCAATCCTGTATCTTATGCTGTTTCTGCGGTACGTCATATCCTTGAAAAAGGGACGATTGATGGAAACTTTTGGGGAGCGTTGGTTGCAGCAGCAGTGATTTTGATTATCTTTGTACCGCTGACTTATATGACTTATAAGAAAAAAGGTTAAAACAAGGTATAAAATTACTTGAGTCTAATAAAATCGCAATTAAGCGATTTTTTATTTACTAAAATAATTAAACTAAATATATCTTTTTTGTTACAAAGAATAGACTTTACTTGTGCTTTCTGATAAAATTGGATTTAAAGATAGGAGAGTGAATGATGTCTGAACGTGGCTTATTGATCGTTTTTTCTGGACCTTCTGGTGTTGGAAAAGGAACGGTTCGTTCAAAGATTTTTGAAGATAAAACAAATAAATTTGAGTACTCAGTGTCGATGACAACGCGTAAACAAAGACCTGGCGAGGTAGATGGAAAGGATTATTATTTCCGGACACGCGAGGAATTTGAGGAAATGATTCGCCAAGGGCAGATGTTGGAATATGCGGAATATGTGGGGAATTATTATGGAACGCCATTGACTTATGTCAATCAGACACTTGACCAAGGGCGCGATGTGTTTCTTGAGATTGAGGTGCAAGGTGCTTTACAGGTTAAAGAGAAAGTGCCAGATGGTGTATTTGTTTTTCTGACACCGCCTGATTTGGTGGAATTGCGTGATAGACTGGTTGGTCGTGGGACGGAGAGCGTCGATGTGATTGACTCGCGGATTGCTAAGGCAAAAGAAGAAATTCGTTTGATGAGTGAATATGATTATGCTGTGGTTAATGATGAAGTTGCACTTGCTGCTGAGCGGGTAAAGCGAATTATTGAAGCAGAACATTATCGTGTAGATCGTGTGATTGGTCGTTATCGACACATGATTGATTAAAATAAGATTAGAAAATAAAAAGAGGTAAAGCATTATGATGTTAGAACCATCTATTGATAAATTGTTGGAAAAGATTGACTCAAAATATTCTTTGGTTATTTTGGAATCAAAACGGGCACATGAGTTGCATGACGGAGAACGTCCTACAAAAGAATTTAAGTCTGTAAAAAATACTTTGCGGGCATTGGAAGAAATTGCAGATGGAACGGTGAGCATTCATCCAGCTCCAGAAGCAAAACGCAAGACTTTGGTTGAGAAACGTGAACTTGAACGTTTGCAAGCTAAGATGAGAGAAAAACTCATTAAAGAACAGATTGCTAAAGAAGAAGCTGAGGAGGAAGCAAAACAAAAAGGTGCGCGTGCATCGAAAGAATCTGCTGAAGAAGCTTCTGCTGAAGTTTTAACAGAAGATACAACGGCTACTGAAAAAGCGCCTGAAGCAGAAGAATAAAATAAAAGCAAAAAGCGCACGATGAAGCGCTTTTTGTTATAATAGAAAGATAGTTTGATTGTTTTTTGTCGGAACTAGGCTAATTTATTTACCTAGTTTTGCCAAAAATTATAAAGAGATAATAGTTCGATTAGAAATGCGCTGAAACTTATTTAAAAGATGTGAGGAGGATTAAAAAAATGAAAATTGCTAAGGTTATTGTTGATATTCCTCTGATGCAGACGGACAAAGCATTTTCTTATCTTGTGCCTACTGACTTAGAAAATTTAGTCGCTATTGGAATGCGTGTTCACGTGCCTTTTGGTAAAGGAAATAGATTGGTTCAGGGGATTATTATTGATTTTGAGGATACTAAAAATTTGGCAGAAGCAGATAAACAAATGAGTCTATCTGTGCCTATGTCAAAAATATCTGAAAATCTCAAAGAGATAGCAGAAGTGCTGGATTTAGAACCTGTATTGACTGAGGAGCAGTTGTGGTTGGCTGATGAGATGCGACATTCAGTTTTTTCTTATAAGATTTCCTGCTTGAAAGCAATGCTGCCTAGTCTGCTTAATTCTAGTTATGATAAGCTTTTAACGGCGGCTAATGGTGATGAAAGTTATTGGTCTCAACTTACAGAAAATGAAAAAATAAATGTAATGAAACAGGTTAAATCTGGTGAGATGACGGTGACTTACATTGCCAAATCAAAAGAAAATAAAAAAGTTATTAAATTTTTATCAGTTATCAATCGAGAAAAATTAAAAAACTTAGAAATTTCTAAAGCTGCTAAAAAAAGAGAAGAATGTCGTCAATATTTGTTAGAGTTAAATGGGAAAATTTCTCAGAAAGATTTTCCATTTTCGCGGGAAGTGATGAAATATTTTATTGATAATGATTTTCTTGAAATATCAGAAGTTGAGACTTCGCGGACACAGTCGGTTTTTGATGCAATTCATTTTGATGAGGCTAAAGAGTTAAATGATGAACAAATGTTGGCTTTTCAAACAATTATTACCAGTTCAGAAAAGCCATATTTGCTTGAAGGAATTACGGGTTCAGGCAAGACAGAAGTGTATTTGCAGGTCATTGAGCATTTTTTGAAAAAAGGGAAAACAGCGATAATGTTGGTGCCTGAAATTTCGCTGACACCTCAGATTACGAATCGTTTTATTGCTCGTTTTGGAGAAAAAGTTGCGATTATGCACAGCGGACTTTCTGATGGTGAGAAGTACGATGAATGGCGTAAAATCAGGTCTGGTAAGGCGCGAGTTGTGGTTGGTGCGCGCTCAGCGATTTTTGCTCCTATGGAAAATATCGGAGTCATTATTATTGATGAGGAGCATGAAACAAGTTATAAGCAGGACTCAAATCCGCGCTATCATGCGCGTGACCTTGCTTTGTTGCGTGCAAAGTTTCATGATGCTTGTTTGGTTTTAGGCTCCGCAACTCCAAGTTTGGAAAGTCGTGCGCGGGCGATGCGTGGTGTTTATCAGCTTTTACGTTTGACTAAGAGAGCAAATACCAGCGCTCTTTTACCAGAGGTAAAAATTGTTGATATGCGTGAGCAAATCAATGATAAATCAGCAAATTTTTCAACTCTTTTGTTGGATAAAATGAGAGAAAAACTAGAAAAGCATGAGCAAATCATATTGATGCTGAATCGACGTGGCTATTCTAGTTTTGTGATGTGCCGTGAATGTGGTTATGTTGTAGAATGTCCAAATTGCGATATTTCATTGACTTTGCATATGGACACTCGTACGTTGAATTGTCATTATTGTGGGCATCAGGAAGCTATTCCACAGCTTTGTCCAAATTGTCAATCGCGGAAAATTCGTTATTATGGTTCTGGGACACAGAAAATTCAAGAAGAATTAGCTGAACTTTTGCCAGAAGCGCGTGTTTTGAGAATGGATGTTGATACGACAAAAACAAAGAATGCGCATGAGAAAATTCTAAATAAATTTTCATCTTACGAAGCAGATATTCTACTTGGAACACAAATGATTGCAAAAGGATTAGATTTTCCTAATGTTACTTTGGTTGGAGTTATCAATGCTGATACAGGATTAAATTTACCAGACTTTCGAGCAAGTGAACGAAGTTTTCAGTTGTTAATGCAGGTAGCGGGGCGCGCAGGACGTGCAGATAAAAAAGGTGAGGTTCTGATTCAAACTTTTAATCCGAGACATTATGCTATTCAGCTTGCTCAGGAACAAGATTATGAGAAGTTTTATGAGAGAGAAATGAATTTTCGGAGAACTCTCTCATATCCACCTTATTATTTCACAGTTCAAGTTCTTGTTTCTCATAAAAATAAAGAAGTTGTTGTGAAAAAATCTTATGAAATTGCCAGCTTGCTCAGAGCAAATTTATCTGAAAAGGCAAAAATATTAGGACCAACAGCGCGTCCGATTGCTCGTACACATAATCTATATCATTATCAGATTTTGGTGAAATATCGTTTTGAAGATGACTTGGAAGCTACATTAAATCAAGTTCTTGATTTAACACAAGAGAGAGAAAATAAGGATTTACGGATTATGATTGACAGTGAACCTCAGAATTTTGTGTGAACAATATGAAAAAAGAAGAAATTTTTAAAAGTTATATAAGAGCTTGGCTAAAAAAAGATGTGAATTTATTTTTGACAGTTCTGTCAAAAAATATTACGGTGACGGAATGCTTTGGCGCACAATATCAAGGAAGAACAGAAGCTGAAAAATGGTTTTTAGATTGGACAGGAGCTTTTGACAATTCTGTCAAAAAATGGGAAGTCATAAATAGCTATTTTGACGGGAATATAGCGTTTTTCACATGGACTTTTGACTATATTTATAAAGGAAAGTCAGATATTTTTGATGGAATTTCAGTTGTTACATTTGAAGATGATAAAATAAGAGAAATCAAAGAGTATGAAATGAAACATGAGAAATTTCGTCCATACAACTCTTAAAAATGAGATAAAAATAAGGAGGATATTAAATGACAAAAACAAAAATTATATTTATGGGAACACCAGATTTTGCGGCAACGGTCTTAAAAGGACTGATTGAGAGCCAAGATTATGAGATTTTAGCAGTTGTAACGCAGCCAGACCGCAAAGTAGGACGGAAACAACAGTTACATATGACACCGGTAAAGGAACTTGCACTTGCTGAAAATCTCTCTATTTTTCAACCTGAAAAATTATCGGGAAGTTCGGAAATGACGGATATTATGGCATTGAGTGCAGATGGGATTGTAACAGCTGCATTTGGACAATTTTTGCCGACAAAATTGCTAGAGTCCGTGAAATTTGCAGTCAATACGCATGCTTCGTTACTTCCAAAATATCGTGGAGGTGCGCCTATTCATTATGCAATCATGAATGGGGATGAAGAAGCTGGTGTGACAATCATGGAAATGGTGAAAAAAATGGACGCTGGAGATATGATTTCACAGCGTGCAATTCCGATTTTACCTGAGGATAATGTTGGTACAATGTTCGGAAAATTAGCGATTGTTGGACGTGATTTATTACTGGAAACATTGCCAAAATACTTATCTGGCGAGGTAATACCAGTGGCACAAGATGAAAGTCAGGTCACATTTTCTCCGAACATTTCATCGGAAGAAGAAAAAATTGATTGGACACGAACAAATCTGGAAATTTTTAATCAAATTCGCGGTATGAACCCATTTCCAGTTGCACATACGACATGGCAAAATGAACGATTTAAAATTTATGAGAGTAAAATGACAGAAACAGATAATCTCACAGCTCAACCGGGAGAAATCTTAGAAAAAACAAAGAAAACTCTAAAAATTGCAACTGGAAATGGTGCATTAGAACTCCTTACAGTCCAACCAGCAGGAAAGCCTAAAATGGATATTGTTAGCTTTCTGAATGGTTTAGGACAAAAATTAGAAATAGGTGAAAAACTTGGCGAATGAACATAATCCGCGTCGTGTCGCGTTGAACACATTGAATGCCGTCTTTAATGACGAGGCTTACGCCAATATTGCGCTCGATGAGAATTTAGTCGTATCCAGACTTTCAGAAATTGATAGAAACCTTGTTACAGCGCTGGTTTATGGGACAATTTCCAAGAAAATAACTTTAGAATGGTATCTCAAACCTTTTGTCAAAAAATCTAAGAAATGGGTTAAAAATCTCTTACTTTTGACGATTTATCAGATGATTTATATGGACAAAATCCCGACATCAGCAGCAGTTGATGAAGCGGTAAAATTGGCTAAGAAGCAGGGAGACCCACGTTTAGCAGGATTTGTCAATGGTGTTCTTCGCAATTTTTCACGCACACCACTCAGAGAATTTGACGAGATTAAGAGCAAAAATGAGCGTTTATCCATACAATATAGTATGCCAGAGTTTCTTGTCAAAAAATTTATCAAGCAATTTGATTTTGACAGAACTGTCAAAATTTTAGAAAGTTTGGACAAGCCAAGTAAGGCAAGTTTGCGTGTCAATACAGCAGTTGCAACAGTTGATGATGTCCAAATGAAATTTGACAAACTTGTCAAATCCGAACTTTCTCCAGTTGGACTTGTTGCTGATAGTGGAAATTTTGCTAAAACCCTAGAATTCAAATCTGGCTGGTTTACCATGCAAGATGAGACAAGCCAGCTTGTCGCACCACAGCTTGATATCACGGGGACAGAAGAAATTTTAGATGCCTGCGCAGCACCGGGTGGAAAGACAACACATATTGCGACTTATCTCACAACAGGTCACATCACAGCACTTGACCTTTATGACCACAAGCTCAAACTCATTGAACAAAATGCACGGCGCCTGCAAGTTGCTGATAAAATTATCACAGAAAAATGCGATGCAACAAAAATTTCTGAACATTTCACAAAAGAATTTGACCGTATTTTAGTTGATGCACCTTGTTCAGGGATTGGACTTATTCGTCGCAAACCAGATATTCGTTACCGTAAAGAAAGTTCGGATTTTACCAATTTGCAAAATATCCAACTCGAAATTCTCGACAGTGCTGCAAAACATTTGACAAAAAGTGGTATAATGGTGTATAGTACCTGTACAATATTCGATGAGGAGAATTTTGATGTTGTCGAGAAATTTCTTGCAACACATTCCGACTTCGAACAGGTAGAGATTGCGCATGAAAAGTCTGATATTATCACAAAAGGCTGTGTATTTATCACACCAGATATGTATCATACAGACGGATTTTTTATCGCAAAATTCAAGAAAAAATGAATAAGCGAGTTTTTGACTCATTCATTAACAACTTTATTCTTGTAAGGAGAAAAAGTGAAATACAGTATTTTATCTGACATTGGCTCAAAACGTACAACCAATCAAGACTATGCCGATAGTTTTGTCAATCGTGCAGGTTACCGTCTCTTTTTGCTTGCAGATGGTATGGGCGGACACAAGGCAGGAAATGTCGCAAGCCGTCTCACAGTTGAAGACCTCGGAAAACTCTGGTCAGAGTCATTTTTTGATGGCACAACTTCAACAGAAACAGTTGAGACTTGGCTTCGTAACCAAATCCGCAACGAAAATGAAAATATTGCAAATCTCGGAAAACTTGATGAATATCATGGTATGGGAACAACGCTTGAAACCTTGTTAATTAAGGATGAGGAAGCAATTTCAGCTCACGTTGGGGACAGTAGAACATACCTTATTCGTGATGGACAGCTTACAAAAGTGACAGTTGACCATTCTCTCGTCCAAGAACTTGTTGATGCAGGGCAGATTACCGAAGAAGAAGCTGAAGTTCATCCAAACAAAAATATCATCACACGTTCCTTGGGGCAAACAACGGAAGTTCAAGCAGACATTCAAAATTTTCCATTGCAAGAAGGCGATATTATTTTGATAAATTCTGATGGATTGACAAATATGGTCTCAACAGCGGAGATTTTGGATATCCTGTCACAAGACGATATGAGCTTGGATAGCAAAGCAGAAGCTCTTGTCAAATTGGCAAATGAACATGGTGGTCTGGACAATATCACAGTCGTTTTAATTCAATTCGTAGCAGAAGAAAACAATCAAGAAATTTCGCCTCAGGAGGAAAATTGATGATTCAAATCGGAAAAATTTTCGCCGATCGTTATCGGATTATCAAAGAAATCGGCAGAGGCGGGATGGCAAACGTTTACCAAGGGGAAGACACTTTCCTAGGTAATCGACAGGTTGCAATTAAAGTTTTACGTTCAAATTTTGAAAATGACAATATTGCTATTGCTCGTTTTCAGCGTGAAGCATTTGCGATGGCAGAGCTTTCTCATCCTAATATCGTAGGTATTTCAGACGTCGGAGAGTTTGAAACGCAACAATATATCGTCATGGAATATATTGAAGGCATGACGTTGAAGCAGTATATCAATGAAAATGCTCCTTTATCAAACGATGAAGCCATTGAGATTACCATGGAAATTCTCTCGGCAATGGAGATGGCGCATTCTCATGGAATTATTCATCGCGATTTAAAACCGCAAAATGTATTGGTTGCGCTGAATGGCACAGTGAAAGTAACGGATTTTGGTATTGCCAAAGCCTTATCAGAAACAAGCTTAACGCAAACAAATACAATGTTTGGCTCTGTTCATTATCTCTCGCCTGAACAGGCACGAGGAGCCAACGCAACGGTTCAATCTGATATTTATGCGATTGGAATTATTTTATTTGAACTATTAACAGGTCAAATACCATTTGACGGTGATTCTGCTGTCGCGATTGCCCTTAAACATTTTCAAGAAAATATCCCAAGCATCATCAATCTTAATAGTAGCGTCCCTCAAGCATTAGAAAATGTCGTTATCAAAGCAACAGCGAAGGATACAAAAAATCGTTATCCTGATGTCACGGAAATGATGAACGACCTTGCGACATCAACAAGTCTTGACCGTCGTGGCGAGACAAAAATTATCTTCAAAAAAGATAATGATGCCACACGAATTATGCCAGCAAATCTCATCAATCCTTATGACACAAAACCATTGATTGATAAGAAAGATGAACTTAAAAGCGATGAAACGCAGGCAGAAAATCTTTCAGAAAATCAAGATATTAATGACAAGCACAAAAAAACTAAGAATAAAAAGTCCAAAAAAGGACTTATCGCTGCTCTGATAGTCATTCTCTTAGTTGTTGCAGGTTCTGCTACTGCATGGGTCATGCTAACACCGCATAATACAAAAGTTCCTGATGTTGCAGGAATGACAGTGTCACAAGCAGAAGCAAAAATAAGAGATGCTCATCTCAAAGTTGGAAGTGTTGAAAAGCAAGGTAGTAGCACTGTTAATACTGGGGATGTTATCAAAACAAATCCAGATGCAGGAACACAAGTTCGGACAAATAGTTCAGTAGATATTTATGAATCTGAAGGAAATCCAGATGAGTTTACCCTAGAAAATTATGTTGGTAAGAAATATAATGATGTTTATCAGAAGCTCTTACAAGCTGGTGTGGCAGATGAACAAATTGTAGAAAACTCTGTTTCAAGTGATGCACCAAAAGGAACGATTATCAAGCAGACACCAGGGAAGGGAAAAACAATCACTCTTGGAGGAGATGATGTAATCACCTTTGAAGTTTCTGCTGGTAAACTTGTTGCTGTACCAGACTTTTCGCACCAGACTTATACTGCTTATAAAGCAACTTTGGAGGCCGCCGGCTTTACAAATGTTGTACTTGACCCAGTCAATGAGTCAAGTAACCAATCATGGGATGGTTATGTATGGCAAGTCAATCCAGATGTTGGACAAGAAGTTGATCCAAGTAAACAAATTGTTGTAACTTACAGTGTTTATGTTGCACCAGCAACACCACAATCATCATCAACAACAGAGTCAAGTACTACAGCGAAAGAAAGTTCAAGTCCAGAGTCATCAAGTTCTTCTGAACCAGCAACAACGACAAATAGTAGTTCTCAACCAGCTTCAACAACGACACAATCAAGTTCAAGTAAAGCACAATAGTTAAAAAAATCTGTCAGGATTGACAGATTTTTTTTAACCGAACTTGCTAAAATCATAAAAATAGTGTATGATAAAAATGTAGTTTTTTACAACTCATACTTGGCTTACCGCTTTGCCAGCAGTTTGCTCAGTCTGAGCATTAAATTTAAAGGAGAAAAACTCATGGCTATTTCTAAAGAAAAGAAGCAAGAAATCATTGCTCAATACGCACGCAAAGAAGGCGATACTGGTTCACCTGAAGTACAAATCGCTGTACTCACTTGGGAAATCAACCACCTTAACGACCACATCAAAACTCACAAAAAAGACCACGCAACTTATCGTGGTTTGATGAAAAAGATTGGTCACCGTCGTAATCTTTTGGCTTACCTTCGTACAAAAGATGTACCACGTTACCGTGAATTGATTGCATCACTTGGACTTCGTCGTTAATAAGAAGTTTCAGATAAGATTTTCATGTGAAAATCTTATTTTTAACATTTTGATAGTTCTGTCAAATCTGACAGAACTATTTTTTTATTTTTGACAGAATTGTCAAAAGCAAAAATGTGTGTTATATTAGAAAAGTAATAAAAAATTACATCAAAACAGAGTAGGAGTTGTGCGTTAAGTGTTGCAAGATGGGATGTCGCTTGCAAACGAAGGGAAAACCCGCGGTACAACTCTGCATCCGCTGTTTGTGGTTGTCACAAACAGTGTTACTCTACCTTAAAATAAAAGGAGATTAACATGAATTTTAGATTAAAAATTAGCCTTAGGACGTTTGTTCTTTTGGCAATTTTGCTTGCAGCAGGTATTGTGCTAGGACGTTTTAGTCTTGGAAATAGCTTGGTACGTGTCAGTCCCAATTTTGTCACAAATGTATTGATTGGTGCAGTTGCTGGACCACTTTGGTCAGGGATTGTATTGGCACTTGGAGATATTATTGGTGTTCTGTTTTCCGGAGCGGCATATTTTCCTGGATTTACCTTCTCAGCATTTTTGGTTGGGCTGCTCTATGGAGGGTTCTTTTTTAAAAAGAAACTAAACATCAATCGTTGGCAAGATTGGCTTTACACACTTTTTGCCTTTATTATACTTATGTTTGTTGAGACGACAACTTTTGATACGCTGTGGATTTGGATGATTATGCCAACGCACACATGGCACAGCTTTGAAGTTCTCTTTAAATTAAGACTGTTCTTACTCATACAAATTCCAATAAAAACAGTTGTTATCATGCTCATTGTTCCAACTCTACAAAAAATTAAAACATTAAATAAAATATTATCATAATAAAAAATTCTTGAGCCATCCCCTCAAGAATTTTTTTGAAAAAACTTAACTCAGTTTTTTCTCTTTATCAATCGTTGCTGTAATCGCATCAATGACGGTTCCAACGAAACGGTTTTGTTCTAAACTCACAACACCAGCAACTGTGGTACCACCAGGACTAGAAACTTTATCAACTAATGACCAAGGATTTTCATCAGAAGTCAAAACCATATCAGCTGAAGCAGCAACTGTCTCGGCGACAATCTTTGTTGCTGTTGCTTTAGGAATACCATGCAAAACACCGGCGCGTGCCAGTGCATCAATAAACATATAGATATAAGCAGGACTTGAGCCAGCAAGAGCTGTGAATGCAGAAAAATCTTTCTCAGCTATTTCATGTACCGTTCCAACACTAGCAAAAATTGTTTTAGCAAACTCATAAATATCGTCGGTCACATATTCATTACGAACGATGGCCGAAGTAGATTTTTGAATTTGAGCGTTTATATTTGGCATCACCCGGATAATTGGAATACTTTCAGCCTTTGTCAAATGTTTCAAATCGCTCAGAGTAAAGCCCGCTGCGATAGACAAAAGTGTCTTTTCTGGAGTTAATACTGGAGCAATTTCAGATAAAATAGTAGGTAAAACCTGCGGTTTAATTGCCAAAACAATCACATCTGATTTTTCTACTAATTCTTTGTGAGCATTTACAGCAGTTACAGAAAGTTCGCTTGCTTCTCCTTTTGTTTTTTCAAAATCACGTCCAGAAATCAAAATATCAAATTTTTGTTTGTCAAGCCCAGAAATAATCGCGGTTGCCATTTTTCCAACACCGATAAATCCAATAGTTTTCATAATACTTTCCTTTTCTTAAAAATTAAATTATAGTAAAAGCTTTTCATCTATTTTACCATAGAAAAGAAGCTTCACCGCTTTTTGAGCATTTTGTGGTATAATCTAAGTGATATTTGATAATTTTTTGCTCATATAAAAACAAAGTAAAACGAGTAAAAATATGTTGGAGGAAGAACATGAATAAATTTGCGATTGTTTTAGCGGCAGGCAAAGGGACACGTATGAAATCAGCCTTACCAAAGGTGTTACATGAAGTTTCAGGGAAAACGATGCTTGCTCACGTACTCAATCATGTTTCAGAAGTTGATATGCAAAAACGTATTGTTATTGTCGGACATGAAGCAGAAAAAGTTATCGCAACGCTTCCCAAGGGTACAAATTTTGTGAAGCAAACAGAGCAACTTGGTACTGGACATGCTGTACGTATTGCTGCAGATTTATTGGCAAATGAAGACGGAGCAACACTTGTTATTGCAGGAGACACACCACTCATTAGCGGAGAAACGCTCAATGCGCTCTTTAATTATCATTTCGCTCAAAAAGCTACGGCAACAATCTTGACAGCAATTGCACCTAATCCAACTGGATATGGACGTATTGTGCGAGGAGAAAACGGCTCTGTTGAGAAAATTGTTGAACAAAAAGATGCTTCAGATAGTGAAAAAGAAATCAAAGAGATAAATACAGGAACATATATTTTTGATAATAAAGCACTGTTTAAGGCGCTCAAAGAAGTAACAACTGACAATGCACAAGGCGAATATTATTTGACAGATGTCATCGAAATTTTCAAAAAAGCAGGAAATACTGTTGCTGCATATACTTTAGCAGATTTTGATGAAAGTCTTGGGGTGAATGACCGAGTGGCACTTTCTCAAGCAGAAAAAACGATGCGCCTACGAATTAACAAAAAACACATGATGAATGGTGTTACGATGATTGACCCTGAAACAACTTACATTGGAGCAGATGTCACGATTGAAGAAGGCACAGTCATCGAAGGCAATGTTACGATTAAAGGAAATACTTTTATCGGTAAAAATGTTGTCATCACAAATGGAAGTTATATCATTAATTCTGAAATTCATTCGGATTGTGAAGTGCGTAATTCAACGATTGAGGGAAGTCGGATGAGTGTTGGAAGTAACTGTGGTCCTTATGCACATCTTCGTCCAGGAACAGTATTGAGCGAAGAAGTTCATGTTGGTAACTTTGTTGAAGTGAAAGGCTCAACGCTTGGCAAGGGAACAAAAGCAGGACATTTGACCTATATCGGCAATGCTACTGTTGGCGAAAAAGTCAATTTTGGTGCGGGAACAATCACTGCTAACTTTGATGGAAAAAATAAATTTAATACAGAAATTGATGATTTTGCATTTGTAGGCTCAAACTCAACTATCATTGCTCCCGTTCATATCGGTAAAAATGCACTGACTGCTGCAGGTTCAATCGTCACAGAAGATGTTCCAGATGAAGCCGTCGAAATCGGACGCGGTCGCCAAGTCAATAAACTTGGACGTGCAAGAAAATTGCCACATTATCGTGGAAAATAAAAAATTTGACAATAAGCTATTGGAGGACAGATATTGGATTTTGATACAAAAAAATTTGAAGAAAAAACCCTATCTCGTGAAAAAATTTTTGATGGGAAGATTTTTCAAGTTGTGCGTGATAAGGTGAGTTTGCCTGATGGGAACACAGGTTTTCGTGAGCTTGTATTTCATAATGGTGGTGTAGCAGTAGCGCCTGTTATTGGGGATAAAATGTTGCTTGTCGGACAATATCGTAAGGCGATTGAACAATTTATCTATGAAATTCCTGCTGGAAAATTAGAACTAGGTGAAAATTCAGATACGAAAGCAGCTGCTTTGCGTGAACTTGAAGAAGAAACAGGCTATTCTACAAAAAATTTGATTGAAATCGCACCATTTTATGTTTCACCAGGTTGTACATCTGAAATTACTTATCTGTATTTTTCTTCAGAATTAGAAAAAGTTGACAATCCTCGTCCACAAGATGATGATGAATTTTTGGAAAGTATCTTTGTGACATTGGATGAAGCGAAAAAACTGACGAGAGAGCATAAAATCAGTGATGCAAAAACAATCATGGCTATCCAGTACTGGGAAATCCAACAGTTGAAAGCAGGGGAAAGCAATGCCTAGACCACTTTTAACAGACGAGATTATTGAGCAAGCAAAGCAAGATAAAGAACGTATCGAACGAGAATTACAACGGGAAATGGAAAATGACCGTGAAATTTCTGAGAAATACGATAAAATTGAGCAAGATTTGTCCAAACAAGCTGTCTATAAAAGTCGTCGTATTGAAAATGTTAAGCAGCAAAGACGAAGTAAGTTGATTAACAAGTGGCTTTTAATTGTGACAATTATTGTTGTAATTTTCCTCATTGCCTTTATTTTGTACTATTTTTGAGTGATGAAATTTTCACAATGTAGTTTACCCTGGAGACATATTATTTAGAAAAAGAAGGATTATATATGAAGTTAGGAATTATCTGTGCCATGGACGAGGAAATCCGTGTACTAATTGAAAATCTGGAAAATGCCGGTAAGCAAACACGTCATGGACTTGTTTTTCATACAGGCTCTATCGGACGTCATGAAGTTGTACTGGTACAATCTGGAATTGGAAAAGTTATGTCGGCGATTGCTGTTGCGCTATTGGTAGAACTTTTTGATGTTGATGGAATTATCAATACTGGTTCTGCAGGTGCCATTGATAAATCTCTCAAAATCGGTGATGTTGTGATTGCGGATAAACTCGCTTATCATGATATTGATGTGACAGTTTTTGGCTATGCTTTTGGACAAATGGCACAACAGCCTTTGTACTTTGAAAGTAGTAAATACTTTGTTTCTGAACTCAAAAAAGTCATTGACAATCCAAAAGTTGGCTTAATCACAAGTTCGGATAGTTTTATTTCCAGTCCGACAAAAATTATTGAAATCAAAGAACATTTTCCAGATGATTTGGCGGTTGAGATGGAAGGCGCAAGTATTGCACAAGCAGCAACTGCGCTGAACAAACCTTTTGTCATTATCCGTGCGATTTCTGATACAGCAGACCATGATGCCAATGTGAAATTTGATGAATTTATTCTTGAAGCAGGTAAACAATCGGCACAAACGCTGATTAAGTTGTTGGAAAAGATGGTCTGAAAATAAAGAAAAGCTGTCTAGGGATAGCTTTTTTTATAGTCTTGCGAATATCATTTTAGATGATACAGTTTCATTTAGTAAACTTGAGGTAAAATGAAAATATGATTGATTTTTTTACTCAGAGTTATCATTTGCAGGTTTGGGTGGTGGTTGCTGGTTTGTTGGTTGGTATGCTTGCTCATGTTTTTGTGTCTCCTTTGAAATATGTAGTGACGATTGTGCATGAGTTTGGTCATGCGCTGGTTGCTAGATTGACTTTTGGAAAGGTTTATCGGATGCGGATAAACCATGATAGTTCGGGGAGTACAGAGGTTAAGACTGGTGTGAGTGGTTTTTTTGCGACTTTGTCGGGCTATCCAATGCCATTTTTACTTGCTTTGCTGCTGAGCTTTTTGATAAAGTGGGGACGTCCTCAACTGACTTTTGTTTTTTTGATTTTGATTGGGTTTTATATTTTGTTTCATTTGCGCAATGCTTGGGGATTTTTTAGTGTGATTGTGGTGATGCTGGTGAGTGTTTTGGCTATTCTTTATGCAACTGCTTTTGTGAATTTTGCGTTGACGGCTTTTTTGATTATGATATTGGTTATGGGTGGAATGAAGGATATTTTTGTGCTTTTTCTCCATTATCATGGTGTGTCTGATGCGGATATTTTAAGTCAGCAGTTGCGCGGTTTTCATGCGATGATTTGGAAGATTTTCTTCTTTTTGGTCGCTTGCTTTATAACACTTGAAATTATTAGGATTTTTTGGGAATTGTTGGTCTGAGATTTTCTTTTTAAATTTTGATTGCTGACTTTTTTGATAATTTGCACTATAATGAAAAGTAATAATATTTTAGGAGGAATAAATGACTTTAACAAATGATTTTACTCAAAAACTGTATGAAAATTTTGCTGAAAATCCAAAATTTCGTGCGGTTGAAAATGCAGCAACTAAAAATGGCTTGCTCAATGCTTTGGAAGCGCGTAGCTCTCACGCAAATAACTTGCCTGAATTTTCGATTGATTTGACGAGCGACCCTGTGACGAACCAAAAACAGTCGGGACGTTGCTGGATGTTTGCGGCGATGAATACTTTCCGTCACAAAGTGATTAATAATTTTAAATTGGAAAATTTTGAGTTGTCGCAAGCCTATCCTTATTTTTGGGATAAATATGAAAAATCAAATTGGTTCTTTGAGCAGTTGATTGAAAATTCTGAGATGGATGACCGTCGTTTGAAATTTTTGTTGCAAACACCGCAACAAGATGGCGGACAATGGGATATGATTGTGGCGATTTTTGAAAAATATGGTGTGATGCCCAAAGCGGCTTATCCTGAGTCAAGTGCCTCTTCAACAAGTCGTGAGCTGAACCAATATTTGAATAAATTGCTCCGTCAAGATGCGCAACTTTTGCTTGATGCTGTGAAAGCTGGCAAAGATGTTGCTGCTTTGAAGGAAAGTTTGTTGCAGGAAATCTTTAATTTCTTGGCTGCAACATTGGGCTTGCCACCACAAGAATTTGATTTTGCATTCCGCAATAAGGATAAAGAACTTGTGAAATTCTCTGGAACACCAAAAGAATTTTATGACCAATTTGTCGCTGTGGATTTGGATAATTATGTGTCAATCATCAATGCACCAACGGCGGATAAACCTTATAATAAGAGCTACACAGTGGAATTTCTTGGAAATGTTGTCGGTGCGCGTGATGTGAAACATTTGAATGTGGATATGTCTCGTTTCAAGAAATTGGCGATTGCGCAAATGCAACAAGGTGAAACAGTCTGGTTTGGCTGTGATGTGGGTCAGGTTTCTAATCGTAAATCTGGTTTGTTGACACTTGATGCTTATGATTTTGAAACAGCTTTGGATATTGAATTTACGCAAGATAAAGCTGGTCGTTTGGATTACGGCGAGAGTTTGATGACGCACGCGATGGTGCTTGCTGGTGTGGATTTGGATGAAAATGGCAATTCTACACAATGGAAAGTTGAAAATTCTTGGGGCAAGGATGCTGGCGAATTTAATGGTTATTTCGTGGCTTCAGATGCTTGGATGGATGAATATACTTATCAAATCGTTGTCCGTAAGGATTTGTTGACGGAGGAAGAATTGGCAGCTTATGCTGCTGAACCACAAGTGCTCTTGCCTTGGGACCCAATGGGTGCTCTTGCTTAAAACTTGACTTGGGTGCTGGAAATCTCGCTTGGAAGAAAGTTTTGATTTTCTTGTTATCTGCGTGAAAAAATTTATGGATTGTTGGAGGAGAAATGTTGTTAATTATTTTTTCCCTAATTATTGCTGTGGAGCATTTGCTTTTTGGGATTGTGGAGATGTTTGGAAAAGCAGAGCTGCAGAGTAAGGCTTTTGGTTTTCCGGTGGCGGAGTTGAAAAATAAAAATTTACGTTTGGCGCTTGCCAATCAGGGAATTTACAATCTGAGTTTGGGCGTGTTGATTGCTCTTGTGGCGCTACTTGATTTTCCGGTGATAGTGACGATTTTGCTGATGGGCTTTGTCGTTGTCGTTGGGATTTACGGTGGTGCGACAGTAACACGCACGATTTGGCTGGTACAAGCCTTGCCAGCTCTGATTGTAGCTATCGTAGCTTTGTTTTTCGTGTAAATTTTTTGACAGTTTTGTCAAAAATATAATGGGAAGAAAGTTGTCATTTTTTGACAGCTTTTTTTTCGTCCCTGAAAATAAGGCATTTGTCCCAAAAGTATTTGCCAAATAAAAAAGAATTGATAAAATAGAAACATGAAATTTAGAAAAGAAATCAATCCGAATTTGACGGAAACAGAGATTTTTGTCAAAACTTATGATGAAAAAATTTTTGACAGGATTGTCAAAAAATTTGATGAGAATTTGACAGTGAAAACGACGGATGGACTGCGTGTTCTCAAGCGTTCGGAGGTGATTTATGTCGAGAGTTTGCGAAATTATCTGGAAATTTATACGGACAATGAATTTTTGACGGTGCGCTTGCCGCTTTACAAGATGAAAGAGTTGCTGGGTGCTGATTTTGTGCAGGTCGCACGTTCTTATTTGATAAATTTTGAGCGGCTGAAATCGGTGGAGGCAGATTTGGTTAATGGGATGGTGGCACGTGTGGAGCGTTTTAAAGTTCCGATTTCACAAAGTTATCTGAAAAATATTTATAAAAAAATCGAAGAAAAAGAGGTGGAAATGTGAGAGCTTATATTGATTCAATATTTATTGGCTTAGGGATTGCGAGCTTTTTGTTGGTTCTGAATGCGGTGAATTATTTTGGTGGAAAAACGTTGCTGGTGATTTTGCTGATGGGTGTGGCGCAGGGCTTGATTGTGCCAGCGATTTACAGAGAACGCTTGGGCTTGCCTTATCTGGGGAAATTTCTGATACACGCAGGCGGAAGTTATCTGCTGGTTTTGATTTCAGCGTTGCTACTGCAAGGTATAATTCCGCTTTTGCCAATGTCAATCAGCTGGCTTATCGTTTTTAGTTTGGTTTTTCTTTATTTTTACCGATGCAATCATCGGATGGCGCGCGATATCAATGAGAAATTGAAGGAGATGCAGAAATGAAAATTGAAAATATCACAAAATCTTACGGAAAAACGGAAGTTTTAAAGGACATTTCGCTGGAGATAAAAACTGGTGAGAAAATCGCCCTGCTTGGCTCAAATGGCACAGGAAAATCCACGCTGATGAACATTATCAATCAGAGTTTAGCGCCAACGTCAGGCAAAATCAGCTACGGCGAGATGCATTTGACGCCAGAAAACACGGGCTATATCATGCAAAATATGACTTTACCAAGTGATGCACGCGGGATAGAAATCATGCGACTTTTCGCTCATGACAAAATTGCTGTCGCAAAAGGTGCGGAACTGGTCAAAAACTTTCGGATGACAGACTTCATCACACGAAAAATTAGCCAGCTCTCAGGGGGACAAAAACAGAAACTTTTCCTGATTTCTGCTCTGCAAAATCAGCCTGATTATTTTTTCCTTGACGAAATCACAACTGGACTGGACAGTGAAAGTCGGACAGAACTCTTTGAATTTCTCTCAGAAAATGATGCGGTCAAGCAGGCAACAACGGTGCTAGTCACACATTATATGGAAGAAGCATTGCAACTTTGCGAGCGATTTATCATTCTTAAAGATGGAAAAATCGCTGCTGATTTGACAAAAAATGACCTGATTTCAGATGAATTTTCGGAAATAATTTTTGACAGACCTGTCAAAAAATTTGACAACTATTTGATAGCTGATAAGACTTATAAATTGCCAAAAAACATGGCAGAAGAAATTTTGACAGACCTGTCAAAAAATATTGTCAGCTATAAACGTGATTTTACACTTGATTTGGAGGGACTTTTATCATGACATTTGTCAGTTATTTCTTGTTTGAGCTGCATTTGCGTTTTCGCAATCCAGCACAGATTTTCTTTATTTTCATTTTTCCACTTTTTCTGATGGTTGCCTTTGCCAGCTCTTTTGGCAAGTCAATACCGCATTATATTGAGAGCAATATCGCGACAATTATGTTCTACGGTGTGCTTTCAGCGGCAATTCCCTCGCTGTCAGTGCAAATTGCCGAATATCAGTCGGGCAAGATTTACCAACTGTTCAGCCAGCGTGGGATTAAACGGCTGACTTATGTATTGGCGCAAATTCTGTCATTCATGCTGATTATTTTCTTGTCAACGCTCGCAGTGCTGCTTGTGGCGCACCTGGCTTATAGCTACGAGCTTCCAGACATCACAACGCTTGCCATTTTCTACGGCAAACTTTATCTTTACGCAGTGCCATTTTATTTCATTGCCATGATTATTGGCATGCGTGTGAAAAATTCGGCGACAGCGAGTGCAGTTGCGCTACCTGTGATGTTTATTTCTTATTTTCTAGCAGGAATGATGGTGCCGCTGGCAGAACTTTCTGGAAATATTCGTCATATTGCTAATCATTTTTTCCTGACGCAACTCTTGTCAGATTTGACACATACGTTGACGGGGAATTACACGATTGTGCCAAACTGGTCGTTGATTGCTGAAAGTGTCCTTATTTTGCTCATTCTTGCACTGTTAAGCTATCGAAAATCAATTTGATTTACATAATTTAAAATTCTGTTTACATAAATTTGATAAAGTTTGAGAGTAATTTCAGACTTTTTTATCGTTATTTATTAGCTGTGGGAACGCTCTTTCGGATAAAAAATTTCAGAATGGAAAAAGTTAAGTATAAGATTTTAAGTATCAGTTCAGTCAGGAAATGTAAGATAAAGAATATTTTATAAAAAAATGTTGTATGTTTGCACACAACGAAAGATTGGATAAAATGGCAGATTATCAAAGAAGTCAACGCAGAGAGCAAGAAGAATATGGACGCTCTAACAAAAAGAAAAAGCATTGGCTCAGACGGATTTCTATAAGTTTGCTGGTGCTGATCCTTGTTTTAGCTGGTGGACTGTTTTATTTGTATAGCAACGCTCAGCACAGTTTGAAAAAAACATACATCACTACAAAAGGGACGACAAGTACAATCCAAGCAGATAAACCTTTAACCTTACTCTTGATGGGAGTGGACACAGGAGGCGCCGGACGCGGAGATGCAAATTCATGGGATGGAAATTCTGATTCGCAGATTGTTATCACGCTCAATCCAAAGACGAAGACAACCACGATGGTGTCAATGGAACGCGATACGATGACGAATATCTTGAACAATAGCAATAATATCGTCAGTACACAAAAAATGAATGCCGCTTATCCAGCTGGTTACAATGCGTCAGGAATTTCAGGCGCTGTCGAATATGCGATGAACACAATCGGCGAACAATCGGGACTTAAAATCAATAATTTTCTCGTGATGAACATGGATGGACTGGTCAATCTGGTGAACGATGTTGGTGGGATTAACGTCGTCAACGACTCAGGTTCAACGATTACGATTGCCAATACGGAACCAGAATACACAGCGACCGTGCCTTATATTGGCGCTGGTAAATCACAGCATATCAACGGAGAACAAGCTTTGGTCTTCTCGCGTGATAGAGATACCTTACCGAATGGCGATTATGGACGTACAGCGCATCAACGTGAAGTGATTGAGCAAGTGTTGCAAAAAATGTTGAGCTTAAACAGTGTGTTGAAATATCAAAAATTCCTGAATGATATTTCAGCAGATTTTAAAACAAATATCTCAGTCAGCGCTTCAAATATAGCCGCACTTAGCAACTACAAAGATTGTTTTGACAAAGTCGTCTCGATTCAGTATCAAGGAATTGGCGAAACAGCTGCAGGCTCAGATGGACTTTCAGCTTCTTATCAGTTTATGCCAAATAATGTGGACCTTGCAGTCCAAAATGTCATGCGGACATCTATTGGAGAATCAGCAATCACAACGCTTAACTCCAATATGATTACTTATGAAAGCTATTTTGACACAACACCTGATACTTACTTTATGCCTTCTGTTACAGTGACTGAAAAAGGAAAAACAGGAACGACAGTTTATGGTGTCAATACAGACGGAAGTTTGGTCGGAATAACGAGCAATAACGCAGGAGAATACGTTAGTACCACAGGTTCAGCCGTCTCAAACGGAAGCCAGTAAAATTTAAATTCATGAAAAATCACCCTAAGGTGGTTTTTTCTTCGCCAAGGTATGTTATAATAAACACATGGAAAATACGGACATCATCTATGGCCTTCATGCTATTGAAGAAGCATTATCAGCAGGCACAGTCAATAAACTTTATGTTCAAGAAGATTTGCGCGGAAAAAATGTTGACAAAATCAAACAAATTGCTCGTGACAAAAAAGTAGCGATAAGTTGGACACCAAAAACAGAGCTGTCAAAAATGACAGACAAGGGTGTACATCAAGGATTTGTTGCACGCGTTTCCGAGTTTGCCTATGCAGAGCTTTCAAATATTTTGACAGAACTGTCAAAAAAATCTGAAGCAACATTATTGATTTTGGACGAATTGACAGACCCACATAATCTTGGAAGTATTGCCAGAACAGCTGATGCGACAGGTGTTGACGCGATTATCATTCCAAAACATCGCGCTGTAGGTATCACGCCGATAGCTGTCAAAGCCAGTACGGGTGCGCTTGAACACGTTCCAGTCGTTCGTGTCACCAATCTTTCACAAACACTTGAAAAATTGAAAGAAAGTGGTTTTTGGATTTTTGGGACAGATATGGCAGGTACCACTTACAGTAAGTGGAACACAGCGGGTAAAGTCGCACTGATTATTGGCAATGAAGGCAAGGGAATTAGCCAAGCCTTGAAAAAACAAGTGGACGAAATGATTACAATTCCAATGACTGGACACGTTCAGTCACTCAATGCCAGCGTTGCCGCCAGTATTTTGATGTATGAGATTTTTAGAAATAGAAAGTAAACATTTAACAGAAAAAGGAGAATTATGACTTTTCAAATCATTACAGATTCAACCGCAGATTTGAGTCAAAGCTATCTTGATGCGCAACATATCGCCACTCTTGGCATGACTGTTACCATTGGAGAAAAAACTTACGAAACGATTGGCGCCGAAGCGCTTGATAATGCAATACTTCTTTCAGAAATTAAGCAAGGGAAAAAAGTTCAAACCTCACAGATTAACTCTGGACAATTTGCCGAACTCTTTAAAAAAGCAGTTTCAAATGGCGAAGAAGTTCTTTATCTCGCATTTTCATCAGGTTTATCAGGAACTTATCAGTCCGCAGTTATTGCCAAAGATATGGTTTTAGAAGAAATACCTGAGGCAAAAATCACTGTTTTTGACACACTCGCAGCTGCATCTGGCGAAGGATTTCTTGTGGAAGAAGTTGTCAAACTTCGTGATGCAGGAAAAAGTCTGTCAGAAACTTTAGAAATTTTGACAGACCTGTCAAAACGTTTGCGGAGCTGGTTTATGGTTGATGACCTCAACCATCTTGCACGTGGTGGCAGAATTCCTAAAGCCGTTGCACTTGTTGGGACGATGGCAAATATCAAACCAGTTCTTGACGTTGACACAGAAGGAAAACTGCGCCAAGTAAGCAAAGTTCGAGGGAAGAAAAAAGCATTAAAGACTTTGGTTGACAATACACTTGACAACATTGACAGTAATTATCCCAAAGTCATCATCGCTTACTCAGGTTCAAACGAAATTGCCGAACAAGTCAAAGAACAAATTCTTGAAAAAAATATTGTCAAAGAAATAGCAATTCGCCCTCTCAGCCCAACGATTGTAACGCATACAGGAGATGGAACAATCGCACTTTTTTCAATTTCTTTAGAAAAACGATAACATTTTTAGAAAAAAAACAAAAAAATCACAGTTCTACTATTGTTTTACTGTGATTTTATGTTAAAATAAGTATTGAGTGTAAAACTCAAAATTGAAATAGTAAAATAAAAAATGATTGTGATGTGCGAAGAAAGGAGTCGCTTTTATGGCAAAAAGTGGACTTTATACAGGCGTTGATATTGGAACAAACACGATAAAAGTGTTAGTGGCCGAATACGTCTCTGGTGAAATGAATATAATCGGCATTGGAAATGCCAAAAGTGATGGGCTAAAAAACGGCATCATCGTTGATATAGAGAAAGTCGCGACAGCTTTACGCAAAGCTGTAAACGCAGCAGAAGAACGTGCCGGTATTACGATTGAACAAGTCAATGTTAGTATTCCGGCGAACCAACTCGAGATGGAACCTTGCCAAGGCATGGTACCTATCGTTGGCGATACAAAAGAAATTACTGACAATGATGTTCTTCAAGCTGTTTCTAACGCTTTGATGCGTGGTATCGTACCTGAACGTGAGATTATTACTGTTGAAGCAACTGAGTTTACAGTAGATGGATTTACAGGAATTTCTGACCCTCGTGGTATGTTTGGAGTGCGTCTTGAAATGCGTGGCTTGGTTTACACTGGCCCAAGAACTCTCATTCACAATATCCGCAAAGTAGTTGAACGTGCAGGATTAGCGACTGAAAATATTGTAATCGCTCCTGTAGCTATGTCTCATTACGTTCTCTCAGAAGGTGAACGTGAGTTTGGCACAGTAATGATTGACCTTGGTGCAGGACAAACAACAGTGAGTCTTGTGAAAGATCAAACTCTTGTTTTGACACATACAAGCCCAGAAGGTGGAGATTATGTGACAAAGGATATTTCGACTGTTCTCAATACATCACTTTCAGCTGCAGAAGATTTGAAAGTCAATTACGGTGAAGCAAGTACAGAGCGTGCCAGTGCAGACGAGTATTTTCTCGTTGATGTCGTTGGTCAGACTGAACCTGAACAAATCACAGAATATTACCTTTCACAAATTATCGAAGCACGTCTTACCCAAATCTTCACACGTATCAATCAAGAATTGGATAATGGACATAGCTTAGATGCCCCTGGAGGTGTTGTGCTATTAGGTGGTACTTCTGCGATGCCAGGTGTTGTAGATTTGGCGACAAGAGTGCTTAAACTTAATGCACGTCTCTTTGTACCAGGTGAAATGGGACTGAGAAATCCGGCTTTTGCTCAAGTGATTAGCATTGTAAATTACATAGGGAATAGAAGTGATATTGATGTTCTTGTATCGCATGCTGTTTCTAGCGATTACAGCTATGTAGCACCGGATTATCAAGAACAAACAACTTATACAACTCCTGCCGTACAGTCAGAAGTAGTTGCTTCTCAGCAAACAACTGAAGTAAATGAGCCTGCTTATTATCAAGCGCCTGTTACTCCAGCTGCAAATCAAGAACCAGAAGAAGAGACAGAAGGAATTGTAGGCAGAGTTCGCAATATCTTCGGAAATCTTTTCGACTAAAGACATCACAATAATTGGAGAAAGAATAACATGGAATTTTCATTTGATACAGACTTAACAACTGGCGCTGTCATTAAAGTTATCGGTGTTGGCGGTGGCGGAGGTAATGCCATCAACCGCATGATTGAAGAAGGTGTTTCTGGCGTTGAGTTCATCGCAGCAAACACAGATGTACAAGCACTTCGTAGTTCAAAAGCAGACACAGTCATTCAACTTGGGCCAAAACTCACACGTGGACTTGGGGCAGGTTCAGTACCTGATGTTGGTCAACGTGCCGCTGAAGAATCAGCAGAAACTGTTTCACAAGCGCTTGAAGGCTCAGATATGATTTTCATTACTGCTGGCATGGGTGGAGGAACTGGTACAGGTGCAGCACCTGTCATTGCTCAAATCGCAAAAGACCTTGGAGCTTTAACAGTTGCTGTTGTGACTCGTCCATTTGGATTTGAAGGCTCAAAACGTAGCTATTTTGCCACAGAAGGTATTGAAGAATTGCGCGCAAGCGTAGATACTTTGCTCATCATTTCAAATAACAACTTGTTGGAAATTGTTGACAAGAAAACACCATTGACAGAAGCTTTGCGTGAAGCAGATAATGTTCTTCGTCAAGGCGTTCAAGGTGTAACTGATTTGATTACCAACCCTGGAATGATTAACCTTGATTTTGCTGACGTGAAAACAGTCATGGAAAATAAAGGCGATGCACTCATGGGAATTGGAGTTGCTTCTGGTGAAGACCGCGTGATGGAAGCAACACGTAAAGCAATTTACAGTCCATTACTTGAAACAACTATCGAAGGTGCTGAAAATGTACTTTTGAATGTCACTGGTGGTATGGATATGAGTTTGATTGAAGCACAAGATGCTTCAGAAATTGTTATCCAAGCAGCAGGAACGGATGTAAATATCTTGCTCGGAACTTCTCTTGACCCGAACTTGAAAGATGAAATCCGTGTCACAGTTGTTGCAACAGGCGTTTCAAAAGATGTAGCTAATGAAGCACTTGGACGAAATAATGTTGAAGAACCACGTCATCAGAACTTTTCACGTAATGTCAACAATGCAAACTTGACACATACACCAGTGAATCGTCCTAGCATGAACAATAACAATGCAAGTCAAAACCAAACACAAAATCAAGGTCAAACAGCAGCACCTTCTGCTTTTGGTGATTGGGATATTCGTCGTGAAACTTCACCAAGACAAACTTCAAATGCTAGCACACGTGAGACATCACCAGTAACAAGCTTTACAGGTGTTCCATCGTCAGATGAAGACCTTGATACACCACCATTTTTTCGCAAACGTTAAGCAATGACAATTAAAGAAAACGTAAGTAAAATATTGAATAATGTGGATGTGGCAAAAGCTACGTCTTCTTATTCTAATCAAAGCGTTATGGTAATTGCTGTGACTAAATATGTTGGAGCAGATAAAGCACGTGAAGTTTTAAATTGCGGAATTTCCAATATTGCAGAAAATCGCACGGAACTTTTTCTTGAAAAATATGAAGCTTTAAAAGATTTGGATTTAACTTGGCATTTGATTGGAAATCTCCAACGACGTAAAGTGAAAGATGTGATAAATCTGGTTGATTATTTTCATGCTCTTGACTCTATAAAACTAGCGCAGGAAATCAATAAACGTGCAGAACACACGATTAAATGTTTTATGGAAATGAACATTTCAGGTGAAGAAAGTAAACATGGTTTTTCAGTCAATGAACTTTCTGATGTTTTGGATGATATTGAGCAGTTGGAAAATATTCAAATTGTTGGATTGATGACAATGGCACCTTTCGAGGCGACAGAAGAAGAGACAGATGTTCTTTTTGAACAAATGAAAAATCTTCAGGTCAAAATTGCAGCTGAAAATCGTTCAAATATTCCTTGTACGGAACTTAGTATGGGAATGAGTCGAGATTATCAAAGTGCAATTCGGCAAGGAGCAACATTTGTTCGTATTGGACATGAGTTTTTCCAAGGAGAAATGTAATTTTTGATTCAAAAATTTTAGAGTTAGATAAAGTGAACATCTTGAAATAAAATTTTAAAATATTTCAGCAGAGTTTACAGATATTTCTCTCTTGATATGAGAGAAAACCACGTTAAAATCGGAGGATAAAATGGCCTTTAAAGATTGGGTAAATGGTATCAGAGAATATTTTGTAGAGGATGATGAGGATTTTGATGAACCTAAACGTCCAACACAAGAAATGAAACCCAAAGTAGTACCTAATACGTCCAAAGCAGCTACTGAAGAAAGAAAAAGTTCGGTTGTGCCTAACACAAATCGGACACAGAACACTTCTACAGCACCAAAAACACAAGTACGTCAAACAATGCCTAAACGGACATTTGTACCAAATACAAAAACTACAACAGAAAAAGTGAATAATCCTATGCCAACTGTGAATACAGCTATTTCAAGCATTGCTATCAAAGAACCTCGTGCTTATGCAGACATCATGGAAGCTGCACGTATTATAAAGAATGGTGAATCTGTACTTGTGAATTTCAAATTTATGGGCGATAATCAAGCGCGCCGTAGTATTGATTTCATGACAGGAGTTGCCTTTACTTTGGATGGCGATATTCAAAATGTCGGTGGACAGATTTTCTTGATGACACCTGCTAATATCACAGTAGATGCAGCGAAAGAAATGAGCGTTTTGGCTGGACAAAACTTTGAAAGTTACGACTTATATTAATGGGAATAATACTATTTTTTAGAATTATCAGCTGGCTTTTTAACCTGATGAATATTTATTCATTTGTTCTATTGGCATATGCTCTGATGAGCTGGGTTCCTGGACTTTATGGGACGAAGATTGGACAGATTATTGTAAAAATCAGTCATCCTTATGTGAGTTTATTTGAAAGATTGCCAAAATTTGCTGGGCTCGATTTTTCTGTCTTGTTTGCAATGATTTCACTTCAGTTAATTCAACAATTTATCCGCATTGTTATTGGTTGGATATTTGGAATATGAGTAATGGAGTACTCTATCAACATTTTCATGCAGATGAGCGATATTTTATTGAGCGCTGTTTGGACTGGATAGAACAGGTTGAAAATAATTTTTCTGTGATTACTACTTATTTTTTAAATCCTAGAGAAGTCCAAATTCTCCAGAGTCTAGTAAATAAGCGAGAGCTACAGATTTTTTCTAGTCAGGATTTTGCGGCAACTGAGTTGAGTAAACTTATCTTAGCACCAACTTTTTATGAGCTGGATGAACAAGATTTTGATATTAGTCTGCTTGAAATTCGTTATCCGGCGAAATTTTATCATTTGACTCATTCGCAAGTTCTGGGAACTTTTCTTGGTCAGGCTGGTGTAAAACGTCAGGAATTGGGTGATATTTTTGTCACGGATGAAAAAGTTCAGCTTTTTGTGAGTCATCATTTGCTTGAGACATTTCAAACTATCGAAAAGATTGCTAAAGCGACAGTTCAGATTAGAGAGATAGATTTTTCTAATCTTTTGGAAGTTGATAACACTGCGACACGAGAAGTTGTTTTACTCTCATCTCTTAGAATTGATAAAATAATCTCAGTTTGTTTTAATCTTTCTCGCAATATTGCGACAGATATGTTAAAATTTAAGAAGGTTAAAATTAATTATTTTGAAGTAGAGAAAAAAGATTTCTCTGTGAATAAAGATGATTTAATCAGTGTTCGTGGTTTTGGGCGTATCAAAATTTTGGATATCCTTGGCATGACCAAAAAAGGTAAGCAGAGAGTTGAAGTTGAAATAATTAGAAATCATAGAAAAATGTAGAATAGCTACGAGGAGAAGAATATGACATTGAATAGTTTAGATGTTCAAAACAAGCGGTTTAATCCACAAATGCGCGGATTCAATAAACAGGAAGTTGATGAGTTCTTGGATATCGTTGTGAGAGATTACGATGAATTTTCACAAACTATCAAAAGTCAAAAAGTTGAGTTGAAATCGCTCCGTGAGCAAGTGAAATATTTTGACGATATGAAAGATACATTGAATAAATCACTTGTTGTTGCACAAGGTGCAGCAGATAAATTGAGCAGTCAATCACAAGAAGAAGCAACGAAACGTCTGGAACAAGCACAGCAAGATGCAGATAATATTACAGAAGATGCAAGACGTCGTGGTCAGTCTATCATTGATGATGCTAAGAAAGAAGCAGGTTCAATCTTGCATACAGCTTCTGAGGATGCGCGTAAATTGATACGTGAAAGTGATAATTTGCGTCGTAGAATGCGGAGCTATCACGAACGTGCAGTTGCCTTGGCAGAAGCGCAAGTGACTAATTTGCAATCAGATGATTGGAAAGAGATGTTTGCTGCAAAGAGCACTGAGGGGACAAATCCTGAAGAAAAATTGCAAGAAATCTTAGATGTGCATTTGAATACACCAATAGCTGTTTCGGGAGATACAGAAGCAATTCAGACAATTCCTGATGAAATGTTAGAAAATGTAGAAAAAAAAGCTGAACCAGAAGCAGAAAATTTTGAAAATACTCCAGAAACTGAGCAACATGAAAATGAAGAACAGTCATCTGAAGCAGAAGTTTCAGTAGAAACAACTAGTGAAAATCCAGAAGGAGATAATTCATTGGACAGTCAAGCAACGATTGATTTGGGAAATGAATTAAATAGTTTGGAAAATCACGAATAATTTTTGTACAGAACAAGTGGAAAAAAATGATATTTACAGCGAGCAGCGTTGGTGAGAGACTGCAATCACTCTTTTTTTCTATATCAGCTGTAGAAATTTTTGAACTGAACAAAGTAAGTTCAAACGATAGTCACACGTTACGTGACAAGAGTTTCAATTATTTTTGATAAAACTAGGTAAACAAACTAGCCTATCCGTATCTCCGCTCCGCTGTCCGTTCGCATCATGTGGCTAAAAAAAGCCACAGGCGAACTGGAACTGACAAGCGAGCAATCTCACAACGGCTTTGCTATGTCAAAAATAATTTGAGAAAATAAAGGTGGTACCACGGTTTTTCGTCCTTTGCGAAAGCCGTTTTTTTGTATTTTATACTAAAAAAATTTTTGACAGAGTGGTGCCAAAGCATTTAGCCACTTGGACAGTTCTGTCAAAAAGTTTGAAATGTTAGAATTTAAAAAAGGAGAATAGAATGAAAATCAAAGATACATTAAATCTTGGTAAGACAGCATTTCCAATGCGCGCAGGTCTACCAAACAAAGAACCAAATTGGCAAAAAGGCTGGGATGATGCAGAACTTTATAAATTGCGTCAGGAACTCAATGAAGGAAAACCATCATTCATGTTACATGATGGTCCTCCGTATGCAAATGGAAATATCCATATCGGTCATTCATTGAATAAAGTTTCAAAAGATATTATCGTGCGTTATAAGTCAATGACAGGTTTCCGCGCACCTTATGTTCCTGGTTGGGATACACATGGTTTGCCAATCGAGCAGCAACTGGCGAAAGCAGGTATCAAACGTAAGGAAATGGATCGTGCTGAATATCTTGCAAAATGTCGCGAATATGCCTTGCAACAAGTCGATATGCAACGTCGTGATTTCAAATCGCTCGGTGTGTTGGGAGATTGGGAACATCCATATCTCACACTTTTGCCAGAATTTGAGGCGCAAGAAATCCGTGTGTTTGGAAAAATGGCTGAAAAAGGCTATATTTATCGTGGTGCAAAACCTATCTACTGGTCTTGGAGTTCAGAGAGTTCGCTTGCGGAAGCAGAAATCGAATATCATGATGTGAAATCTCCTTCACTTTTTGTTGCCTTTAAAGCGCGCGATACCAAAGGTGTGATTCCTGATGATACTGAGTTTGTTATCTGGACGACAACTGCGTGGACTTTCCCAAGTAATCGTGGTATCTTTGTACATCCAGATTATGATTATATTGTCGTTGCGGCAACCCTTGACGGTAAAGCACGTAAATTCTTGATTGCCAAAGATTTGTTGGCATCTGTCACAGAAAAAGTCGGCTGGGAAAATCCAGAAATTTTGCAGACAGTTAAAGGTTCTGAGCTTGATAATTTGAAAGCGACACATCCATTTTATGACCGTGAATCGCTCGTGATGAATGCGGATTATGTGTCACTGGATTCTGGAACAGGATTGGTTCACACCTCTCCTAACCATGGTGAAGATGACTATCAATACAGCCGGAAATACAAATTGCCAGTGATTGAAGATATCAATGGACAAGGTTATTTCACGGAAGAAGCGCCTGGTTTTGAAGGTAAGTTTTATGATGATGTCGAAGAAGATGTCCTTGAAAAATTGCGTGCGACAGGTAGATTGCTTCATGTTGAACATTTCACACACAGCTATCCGCATGACTGGCGAACAAAAAAACCGGTTATTTTCCGTGCGACACCACAATGGTTTGCGTCGATTGATGACTTCCGTCAAAATATCTTGGACGAAGTTGAAAAAGTGGGCTGGGTCATTCCTTGGGGGAAAACGCGTCTCTACAATATGGTGCGTGACCGCGGTGACTGGGTCATCTCACGTCAACGTGCTTGGGGCGTGCCATTACCAATCTTCTACGGTGAAGATGGCACACCAATCATCACACCTGAAACGACAGAACACGTGGCGCAGCTTTTTGCAGAAAATGGTTCTGGTTATTGGTTCACACATGAGGCAAAAGAGCTGTTGCCAGAAGGCTTCACGCATCCTAGTTCACCAAATGGCGAATTTACTAAAGAGCAGGACATCATGGATGTTTGGTTTGACTCAGGTTCTTCATGGAATGGTGTGCTTAATACACGCGATGAACTCAGCTATCCTGCGGACCTCTATCTGGAAGGTTCTGACCAATATCGTGGTTGGTTCAATAGTTCGATTACAACTTCTGTTGCGGTTAATGGCAAAGCACCCTACAAATCTGTGCTTTCACAAGGATTCGTTTTGGACGGTAAAGGCATGAAAATGTCGAAATCACTGGGAAATACAATCTTGCCAAGTGATGTGACGAAGAAATTTGGTGCGGATATTCTCCGACTTTGGGTCGCTTCTGTGGATTATGAAAATGACGTTCGTGTGTCAATGGATATTCTCCAGCAAACATCAGAAGCTTATCGCAAAATCCGCAATACCATGCGTTTCTTGATTGCCAATACTGCTGATTTTGATAAATCTACGGATGCGATTATTTATGAAAATTTGCGTGGCGTTGACAAATATATGCTGGTGAAATTCAATGAACTGGTCAAATCAGTCCGCACTGCTTATGATAAGTACAGTTTCATGAATGTTTACAAACAGGTTGTGAATTTCCTGACGAATGATTTGTCTGCCTTTTATCTGGATTTTGCCAAAGATGTTGTTTATATCGAAGCGGCAAATTCACAAGAACGTCGCAGTATGCAAACCGTGATGTATGAGATGTTGGTTGGCTTGACGAAACTTCTTGTACCTATCTTGCCACATACGACAGAGGAAATCTGGACTTATCTGGAAAATGAAGAAGAAGCTTATGCGTATTTGGCAGAAATGCCAGAAGTTCAGGATTTCTCTGATTCAGATGAACTTTTGAGTGATTGGGAAGCGTTCTTTGATTTCCGTGATAAGGTGCTAAAATCTCTTGAAGAAGCGCGAGAAGCCAAGTTGATTGGGAAATCACTGGAAGCGCACGTGACGGTTTATCCTGACGAAGTTGTCAAAACACTTTTGTCTGTTTTGGATGAAAATGTTGCGCAACTTTTGATTGTATCAGATTTGACAGTTTCGTCAAAAGCTGCTCCTGAGAATGCCACCAAGTTTGACGACATGGCAATTCTTGTGGAACACGCCGAAGGAGAAGTATGTGACCGTTGCCGTCGGACAGATGTGACCGTTGGTACAAATGAAAATGAACATTTGAAACATCTCTGCGCGCATTGTGCAGAAATTATCACTGCTGAATTTCCAGAAGTTTTGACAGCTGGTTTTGAAGAATAGTAAGGAAAAAAGTTTTTGACAGCTCTGTCAAAAACTTTTTTTACTGAAAATCAGCTAGAATTTATTAGAAAATTTTTTGACAGAACTGCCCAAGGGGGGAGATGCTTTAGTGTCACTCTGTCAAAAAAATCTACAAAAAAACTTTCCAAATTTGGAAAGTTTTTTAAAAAGCACCAGCCATAGAAGCAATGACAGACACAAGGGTCAATATAACCATTACCCAAACAAAGATGAGTGTTACTTTTTGGAAAGTACTTTTTTGTTTTTTCTTATATGCCATGATATCCTCGATAAATGTATTTCTGTATTATTTTAGCAAGAAAAGTTATAATTTACAAGTTTAAACTTAAATTATTGCTTGTCTGCCTTTGCCTTGTCAGTCGAATTTTTGTCAGTTTCTGGCGCTAAAAATTTGGCAAATGGGTCTTTTTTCTTACCATCTCCCTTATCTTTATCATCATCGTTTGTTACTAAATCAACTGTTGAGACGCCCAAACCATCCATCAATTCATCAAAATCATCACGTTTTTTGAAAGTAAGTCCCATGATTTTTCCTCGTTTTCATTTAAATACATTCATTAAAAGAATGCCTTGCTTTATATTTTACTACAAGGAAGAAAAAAATGCTAGATTTATAATGAAATTATTTTATAAAATATGACAAAATACTAAAATAAATCTCTGATGAAAAAATTAAGGAATTTCTAGCCAAATTCTTAGAATATTTGCCATAAAAATAAGGAAAAACGTAAACTAAACGCAAGTCTTACTTGCTTTTTTAGATGAAATCAGCTATAATAGTCAAGAACGGTAGATTGTGGCAACACAGCCTGCCTATTAAAAACTATTTTTTCTAAAAGGAGACATTTTTAAAAATGGCTAAAGCTGTATACGATCGTAGTAAACCACACGTTAATATTGGTACTATTGGACACGTTGACCATGGTAAAACTACTTTGACTGCTGCAATCACTAAAGTGCTTGCTGAAAAATACCCTTCAGATACAAACGTTGTAAAAGATTACGCTTCTATCGACGCTGCACCTGAAGAACGCGAACGTGGTATCACCATCAACACTGCTCACGTTGAATACGAAACTCCAGCACGTCACTATGCGCATATCGACGCACCAGGTCACGCGGACTACGTTAAAAACATGATTACTGGTGCTGCCCAAATGGACGGTGCTATCCTCGTTGTTGCTGCAACTGATGGACCAATGCCTCAAACACGTGAACACATCTTGCTTTCACGTCAAGTTGGTGTTAAATATCTTATCGTCTTCCTTAACAAGGCTGACCTTGTTGATGATGATGAATTGTTGGAACTTGTTGAAATGGAAGTTCGTGATCTTTTGACAGAATACGACTTCGATGGCGACAATATCCCATTCGTAACTGGTTCAGCACTTGGTGCTTTGAACGGCGAACAAAAATATGTTGATGCTATCCTTGAACTTATGGATATCGTTGATACATATATCCCAACTCCAGTTCGTGACCTTGACAAACCTTTGCTTCTTCCAGTCGAAGATGTATTCTCAATCACTGGTCGTGGTACTGTTGCTTCAGGACGTATCGAACGTGGTACTGTTAAAATCAATGATGAAGTTGAAATCGTTGGTATTAAAGAAGAAACTAAAAAAGCTATCGTTACTGGTGTTGAAATGTTCCGTAAGACTCTTACAGAAGGTCAAGCCGGCGATAACGTTGGTGTATTGCTTCGTGGTGTTCAACGTGAAGAAATCGAACGTGGACAAGTTCTTGCTAAACCAGGTTCAATCACTCCTCATACACAATTTGAAGGCGAAGTTTATGTATTGACAAAAGAAGAAGGCGGACGTCACACTCCATTCTTCGACAACTACCGTCCTCAATTCTACTTCCATACAACTGACGTAACTGGTTCAGTTAAATTGCCAGAAGGTATCGAAATGGTAATGCCTGGTGATAACGTCCACATCGAAGTTGACCTTATCCACCCAGTTGCTATCGAAGAAGGAACTACATTCTCTATCCGTGAAGGTGGACGTACTGTTGGTTCAGGTATCGTAGCTACAATCGATAAATAATTCGAAAGAATTTTAAGGTAATATGATCTAAAGGTCGGACAAAATATTACCTCTAAAGACTGTCAAAACTGACAGTCTTTTTTGTTCTTAGGGAAAATGTCAAATAAAAAAAGCTCTCAAATATGAGAACTTTAAATTTTTACTTCAACAAAGACACCGCGGTCAACTAGCGCATTCATTTGAAAATAAAATTTTTCTTGGATAATATCACTTGCATTCTTGAAAATATTAACCGCGCGCAAGCCTGATTTATCAGTGATTGACATTTTAAAACCTGATAAATCTGGAGCAACAATGATTTTCAATAAAAAACCATTTCCAGAATTTGGAACTTCTTCCAACAAACGATTAAATTCAAAATTTCCAACTTTCGTCTGTATAAATGTCGTGTCTTTCAAAGTGAATTTTTTCACCGTTGGTGCCAGACGATAAGCATATTTACTATCGTCAAGATGTTTTTCAGTCACAAAAGCCATTTTTTCTCCTTTTTTATCTTAATATTTTTTGACAGAACTGTCAAAAAATATTTTTAGTTCATCAAAATATTTTTGAGAGTTTCAGCAAATTTGACAACTTCGTCAAAAGTGTTCAACTCAGAAAATGAAACACGGATATTTTCTTTTAACTGTGGAGCAGCTGTACCATAGACAGCTTCAAGCACGTGCGAAGGCTCAACAGTTCCCGCAGTACAAGCAGAACCAGTCGAAATCGCAATACCTGCCATGTCCAATTTTGTCAGCAGTAAATCATGATTTTGACCAGGAAAAGCAAGATTTACCACATGAGGCATAGATTTTCCAAATTCATTTTGGTAAAAATCAAGCGCAGTATTTTTTGATATAGCAAAGCCGTTGTGAGCTTGCTCACTTACGGATAGGCTAGTTTGTTCACCTAGTTCTGTCAAAAGTGTTTTTTTCAAATTTTCAACATGATGAAAATTATCATCCATATTTTCCAATGAAATTTCCAGAGCCTTTGCCATACCAACTAAAGAATGCAGATTTTCCGTGCCTGCGCGCCGTTTTTCTTCTTGCTCACCACCATGAATTAAACTATCAAATTTGAGAGCATCATGATAAAGAAAACCAACACCTTTTGGACCATGAAATTTATGCGCACTTGCCGACAAAAAATCAGCCCCGATTTCTTTAGGATGAGCAGGGATTTTCCCCATAATTTGCGTAGCATCTACATGAAAAACAGCTTTGTGGGCTTGCAACATCTCACCCACCTCAGCCACAGGAAGAAGTTGTCCAGTTTCATTATTGGCAGCCATCATACTGACCAAAATCGTATCCTCACGTAAATTTTGTGAAATCAGTTCTGCAGGAAAATTTCCATTTGCCAAAGGTTTGACAAAAGTCACATCAAAACCATGACGTTCATGCAAATATTTCACAGCATTCAATACAGATGGATGTTCAATCGCCGTCGTCAAAATATGATTTCCCTTGGAACGATTTGCCAGAGCATAACCAATGATTGCCGTATTATTTGCTTCACTCGCACCAGATGTAAAGACAATCTCGCGTGGCATGACATTGAGTGCTTTCGCCACAGTTTCGCGACTTTCACGCAACACTTGACTCGCCTTGCGCCCTATTGTATGCAAACTTGATGGATTACCGAAAGTAGTCGCCAAACTTTCACTCATAGCAGCCACAACCTCAGGCAAAACCGCCGTTGTCGCCGCATTATCTAAATAAATAATATTCGTTTTCTCCCTTTCACATATTTTCTAATCTTTTATATCAAAATTATTTGTACTCATAACTTATTATAAGCACCGATTATGTCTATTTTATCATCTTTTGCATATTTTGTCTGCAATTTCTACCCTTTTCAATTTAAAAAGGAATGAGCAACATAATTTCAAAACTCAATTAAACTTTTTTTCCATGCCAATATGCTGAATTCCAGCTTCTTCAAAGATTTCCCCAACTTCCTCAAAGCCAAATTGAGCATAGAAACCGCGCGCACTAAGCTGCGCATGGAGAGTGAGTGTAGTAAAGTAAGATTTTTCTGAAAAAAGAAGGAGTTCATTAAACAAACTTTTGGCATAACCTTTATGACGGTCCTCGGCAAAAACAGCCATTCGTTGAACTAGCGCTGAATGTTTATTCATATCGGCAAGCAGACGAACAGTTCCTCTTGCTTTCCCATCATCATAAAGTACAAAATGAACAGAACTCGCTTCCTCAACAGAATTTCCGACTTCTAGCTCATAAGGAACACCTTGCTCTTTGACAAAAACTTGATTGCGAATTTTTAGTGCATCAAAATAAATATCTGACATTGTATCACGTGTAATTTTTATTTCCATTCTTCCTCCAACGTAAGTTTGCTTAAACGCCTTGTTTTTATTATAATATAAACAAGTCAAAATTTAAATAATGGACTATCAAAAGTTTGTAAATAATAGAATGGAATATATATGTTTAAAAATAGTAAATTATTTTTCTGGACAATAGAGATTTTAGCAGTAGCCTTGTTGGTATTTTTACTGACAAAAATTGGCTTTATTTTTCAACCCTTGCGAACCCTACTTACTTTACTATTTATTCCCTTTATTATTGCAGGATTTTTATATTATATTTTCCATCCGATTGTTCTATTTATGGAAAAAAAGTTAAAAATTAAGCGAGTTTTCGGTGCTTTAATCATTATTGTTATCTTGTTAGGAGCGATTGTTTTAATCGTTGCTTCGATTATCCCAAGTATTATTTCACAGTTGACAGGTCTTATAAATACAACAGCAAAACTTTTCCCAGAACTCCGGCGCTGGATTGAAGAAATGTCAAAAAATCCAAGATTCCATACGATTTATGAGCAGATTGACGTAAACAGCCTTATCAATCGTTTAAACATCTCTTACACAGATGTTTTGCACAACTTACTCAACAGCATTACGATAAGTATTGGAAGCATTGTGAGCGTGATTTCGAGCATTGTGATGGTCATGATTTTAGTGCCTATTTTGCTGTACTATATGCTCAAAGATGGCGAAAAAGTTATTCCATTTTTGCGTGAACACGTTATTGTTGAGGATCGTTTGGGACTTTTCGATTTATTAGAAAATATGAATAAAACAATTTCGCGTTACATTAGTGGAGTTGCGATAGATGCAAGTTTTGTATTTGTCACAGTTTTTATTGGCTATACGATTATGGGCATTCCTTATGCGTTCTTATTTGCCTTATTTGCCGGAATAACCAATATTATTCCTTATGCAGGTCCATATATTGGTGTTCTTCCGATGGTACTTGCAGTAGCCTTTAATCATCCAATTACAGCTCTGATTGCTGTGATTTATGTATTGGTTCTTCAACAAATAGATGGCAATGTGATTTATCCTAAAATCATTGGAACAGCAGTAAAAATCCATCCAGTAACAGTTATGATTTTGATGTTGATTACAGGAAGTCTGTACGGAATTATCGGAATGATTATTGCCGTTCCAGCCTATTCACTCATCAAAGAAATTGTCAAATTTGCAACGGGACTTTATCGTAATCATCGCAAACAAAAAGAGATATTAAAATAAGTAGAAAAATGTGATATAATAGCATATAGCTGAATTTTAACTTATCTCTGAAAAGATACATTCAGAAATATTCTAATTGAATTAAAAATAATCATAGGAGTAAAAATGTCAAACCCTGATCCCGAAAGTATTGAGGTACTTTCGCAGATTTTATTACTTATCTTTCTTACAGCTTTAAATGCCTTTTTCTCAGCAAGTGAGATGGCATTAGTGTCACTCAATCACTCACGTATTGAACAAAGAGCGAGTGAAGGCGATAAGAAATATATAAATTTATTGAACGTTATTGAAAATCCCACACGTTTCTTATCAACTGTACAAGTTGGAATAACTTTCTTAAATATCGTTGCTGGTGCTAGTCTTGCAGATAGTTTAGCGGCAGAACTTTCGCCCATTATCGGACATACTGCTGCTGCCCAAACAGTTGGGAAAATCCTTATTTTAGTTATTCTAACTTTCTTTACGATTGTCTTTGGCGAACTTTTTCCAAAACGAATTGCGCAAGGATTGAAAGAAAAAGCTGCTTTACGTTTAGTACGTCCTTTACAGACAGTTGGTATTATTTTGCGACCATTTATTTGGTTGCTCACAGCTTCTATCAACGGATTGATGAAGTTGACGCCTATTCGCTTTGATAATTCAGATGAAAATATGACACGAGATGAGATGGAATATCTCGTAAGTACAGATGAAACAGCGCTCGATGAAGAAGAACGTAGTATGATGGCAGGTATTTTCAGTCTTGATGATTTGTTGGCACGTGAAATCATGGTTCCACGTACAGATGCGTTTATGATTGATATTGACGATGATACACAGGAAAATATCACAGCCATTTTAAATGAAGCCTATTCGCGCGTTCCGGTTTATGAAGATGATAAAGACAATATTCTCGGAATTTTACATACGAAAAAATTGTTGAAATTTGGTTTTGAGCATGGTTTTGAAAATATTGATATTCATGAAATGTTGCGAGAACCACTCTTTGTTCCAGAAACAATCAACGTCGATGATTTAATCCGCCAACTACGCAAAACGCACAACCAAATGGCAGTTTTACTTGATGAATACGGTGGTGTGGTTGGTATTGTAACTCTTGAAGATATGCTTGAAGAAATCGTTGGTGAAATCGAAGACGAAACAGATGTCGCTGAAAAAGAAGTGTATAAGATTGGCGACAATATGTATGTTGTTCAAGGCAAGATGACTTTGAATGATTTCAATGAAGAATTTGAAACCCATCTTGAAAGTAATGATGTAGATACGATTGCGGGGTATTTCTTAGCAACAACGGGTAAAATTCCAGAAAGGGGACAACAAGTTGTTTGTGATGTAGATAATGAGGAAGACCATTTCTCTTTGACAAGTCTGGAAATTGATGGAAAACGAATTGTGAAGTTACGTGTGGAATTTGAAAATAAAGAAAAAGAAGAAGATACAAAAAACTAATATTTCGATGAAAAAGCTATTTGTTATATGACATAGCTTTTTCTTTTTGAATGAAAAATTTAAAGGAATGAGAGTTTATAAAATGAGCTATTTATGGTATGATATAGGTGTAAAATACTAAAATTTTTTTGAAGTTTTGCTTTGTTAAAAGTAGAATTTAATAGAGACGGAGACTAAAATGGTCGAAGATTATAAGCAAGTAAAAGGCTTGATACATTCCACGGAGACTTTTGGAACAGTTGATGGTCCTGGTGTACGTTTTGTTATATTCATGCAGGGATGTCGGATGCGTTGTAAATATTGTCATAATCCGGATACTTGGGCAATGAAAAGTGATAAAGCTGAGGAGCGCACGGTTGAAGATGTGATGCAAGAAGCCTTACGTTTCCAAGGATTTTGGGGTGAAAAAGGCGGCATTACTGTTTCTGGTGGAGAAGCAATGTTGCAAATTGACTTTGTAACGGCGTTATTTAAGTATGCACATGAGTTAGGTATTCATACAACGCTTGATACAGCGGCGCAACCTTATAAGACAGATGCTTATGTTACCGAACATATTGATGAATTGCTTGATGTAACAGACTTAGTGCTGCTCGACTTGAAAGAAATCAATCCTGAACGTCATAGAGAGTTGACGGCAAATAAAGTTGATAATATTCTTGAATTTGCTCAGTATCTCTCTGAGCGTGGCAATGCCATGTGGGTGCGCCATGTCCTAGTTCCCGGAGAAAGTGATTTTGATGAGGATTTGGTCGAACTTGGGGAATTTGTTAAAACGCTGAAAAATGTATTGAAGTTTGAAATCCTGCCTTATCACACAATGGGAGAATTTAAATGGCGCGAATTGGGCTGGAAATATCAGCTTGAAGGAGTTAAGCCTCCTACAAAAGACCGTGTGCATAATGCAAAAGAAATTATGGATACGGAAAGTTATCAGGAATATCTGGAACGGATTAAATAATGAAAAATCTGCTATTAGCAGATTTTTTTGTTTCAAGCTTGGAACAAAAAGGAAAACCAGTAAAAAGCGGGTTATAATAGATATAACAGAAAAAGGAGGTGCTTTTTATGAAAGCGAAATATGGTATGGATGTGTATTGCGATGTCTGGAAAGTAACGAGAGATGAGAAACCAGAAGATTGGGTTCAAGAATTATTGGACAAGAAGCGGTTGGTTTGGAAAAAAGATAGTTTGGGAAGAATTTCGCTTCAGCCAAGTAATAATCTTGAAAAGTTGGGACTGGTTTCTCAAATTTTGGTATCTAAGAGCGGTGGTGCAGCATTTTCTACTTTTATTAAAGCTTATGTCGGAGATTATTTTATTCGTCGAGAAGTTGATGGCGAATTTTTGACAGTATCAGAGAAAAAATTTGAGAAAGAATATAGTATTTTGTAAATTTGTTTATTTTGACAGTTTTGTCAAAAAAGTTAATAAGATGAAAGCGTGAATTTTTACGCTTTTTTTGGTATAATTTGGGAGAATATAAAATAAAAGAGGTAAAAAAATGTCTGATAAAATTCTTGTTTTTGGTCATCAAAAACCTGATACTGATGCGATTGGTTCATCTTATGGTTTTTCTTATTTGAGCAATCATCGTCCTGTTGGTGCTTTGAATACGGAAGTCGTAGCACTTGGTGAACCTAATGAAGAAACACAATTTGTGCTTGATTATTTTGGTGTGAAAATGCCACGTATCGTCACTTCTGCCAAAGAAGAAGGTGTAGATACTGTTATCTTGACAGACCATAATGAATTCCAACAGTCAATTTCTGATATTGAAGATGTGACAATCTTTGGTGTGGTAGATCACCATCGTGTGGCAAATTTTAATACGGCTGCACCTTTGTTTATGACGGTTGAACCTGTTGGTTCTGCATCATCTATTGTTTATCGTAAATTCCTTGAAGCTGGTGTTGAAATTCCTAAAGAAATTGCCGGACTTTTGCTTTCTGGTTTGATTTCTGATACTTTGCTTTTGAAATCTCCAACGACACATCCAACAGATTTTAAAGTAGCTGAAGATTTGGCAAAAATTGCTGGTGTTAATCTTGAAGAATACGGCATGGCAATGTTGAAAGCTGGAACAAATCTTGATTCTAAATCTGCAGACGAATTGATTGATATTGATGCGAAAACTTTTGAGTTGAATGGTTCAAAAGTGCGTATTGCTCAAGTAAATACTGTAGATATCAATGATGTGCTTGGTCGTTTGACAGATGTCAAAGAAGCAATCAAGAGCTATATGACTGCGGGTGGATTTGATGATTTCGTCTTTATGATTACAGATATTGTCAATTCAAACTCAGAAATTGTCGAAATTGGTAGTCACGCAGATAAGGTTGAAGCGGCTTTCCACTTTAGCCTTGAAGATGACCATGCTTTCCTTGCTGGCGCTGTATCACGTAAGAAACAGGTCGTTCCTCAACTTACTGAAGAATTTTCTAAATAATGACAATCAAAGTGTATAATGAAAATCGGCTGACGCGTCAGCCTTTTTTCAAAATGTTGATTGACTATCTTTTCAGTCATGAGGACGTGAAATTGCGGGAAATTCATCGGGATTTTCCGGATGTGGCAAATCTTGACCGGCAACTGGATATTTTTATTGCTGCTGGTTTGGTTAAAAGGCAAGAAAAGCGCTATATGCTTGCTTTACCTGTGCTTTCAGATGACTTGTTGACGGATGAAAAAGCTGCACAAGCAACTCACAATCAATATACACAGCCATTTTTTGTTTTGAAAGAAAGTACATTGGCAGAGACATTAGACTATTCTTATCGTTTTCAAAGCTTGGCAAATCATACAAATGCTGTGATATTGAATTTTTGTTCGACTTATGATAGAAAATCTGAGACTTTGGCAAATTATTTTTATAAAGTGGCTGAGGGTTTGGAATTGTCAGAGTTGGAAACGGAGATTTATCAGTTGATGGGCGATGTTGATATTGAATATGCGCTCAAATATATGACTACTTTCTTGTTGAAATTTCTGAAAAAAGAAGTTGTTAAAAATCGTTCAGATATTTTTGTAATGGTTCTTGAAAAATATGGTGTTATTGAAAAAATTTCTGAGCAGGAATATAGATGTTTGCTGAATTTTTCTCAGCAGGAAATTCCTGAGGTTACATTTGAGACAGCGGAAGATTTTGTTTTGGCTCAAATTCAACAACAAAACGCTATTGCTCCTTTTATTTCTTTGGGAGAATGAATAATTTACAATAATAAAAAAGAGGAGATTTTATGAAATACGAAAAATTATTAGCACGATTTTTGGACTATGTGAAAGTCAATACGCGCTCTGATGAATATAGTACAACAACGCCATCGACGGCGACACAAGTTGCTTTTGCGCACAAGTTGGAAGCAGAACTTCGCGAAATTGGTGTGCAGGATATTCATTATTTGGAAAAAAACGGTTATCTGATTGGAACCATTCCTGCGACAACAACGAAGAATGTTCGCAAAATTGGCTTTCTCGCGCACATGGATACGGCGGATTTCAATGCCGAAGGTGTGAATCCGCAGGTTTTAGAAAATTATGATGGCAAAAGTGTGATTTCACTTGGAGAGACAGAATTTGTGCTTGACCCTGCTGAATTTCCGCATTTGAAAAATTATCAGGGACAAACGTTGATTCATACGGATGGGACAACCTTGCTTGGCTCTGATGATAAGTCGGGTGTCGCTGAGATTATCACGCTGGCTGATTTTCTGATTAATTTGCATCCTGAGCTGGAACACGGCGAAATTCGTATTGGTTTTGGACCAGATGAGGAAATCGGTGTAGGTGCAGATAAGTTTGATGTGCCTGATTTTGATGTGGATTTTGCTTATACGGTAGATGGCGGTCCTTTGGGGGAATTGGAATATGAAACATTTTCTGCGGCGGGAGCTGTGGTTGAATTTCAAGGGAAAAATGTCCACCCAGGAACAGCGAAAAATCAGATGGTTAATGCAGCTTTGTTGGCAATGGCATTTCAAGCAGAGTTACCAGCTGCTGAACGTCCAGAATTGACTGAGGGGCGTGAAGGCTTCTATCATCTGGAAAAAATGGAAGCGAGTGTTGAAAATGCACGTGTTCAGTACATTATCCGCGACCATGATGAGGCGAAATTTGCAGCGCGTAAAGCAAAAATGCTTGAAATTGCTGAGAAAATGAATGCTGAACTGGGTAGCGAACGCGTCAAAGTGACGCTGAAAGACCAGTATTACAACATGGCGCAGATTATTGAAAAAGATATGAGCATTATTGACATTGCCAAAGAAGCGATGGAAAATCTCGGGATTACACCTGTGATTGAGCCTGTGCGCGGTGGAACAGATGGCTCTAAGATTTCATTTATGGGATTGCCAACGCCAAATCTTTTTGCCGGTGGCGAGAATATGCACGGTCGTTATGAGTTTGTCAGCTTGCAATCTATGGAAAAAGGGGTCGATGTGTTACTTGAGATTTTGCGTTTGAACCAAAATGTTGAAAAATAATTTTTGACATAGCGAAGCCGTTGTGAGCTTGCTCACTTACGGATAGGCTAGTTTGACCTAGTTCTGTCAAAAATTATTTCAGTCAATTTATCCATATTTTGATAGAAAGAAAAAATGAATTCACTTTTAGAATTCATTTTTTCATCACAATTTTTTTTGACAAAACCGTCAAAAATTATTTATAAAGTATTAGTGCTGTTTTCAGCTATTTTTTGATAGTCAATAATCTTGTCAATAAAGGCGCTACCGTATTTTTGGACTTTGACAGGTCCGACACCAGAAACTTGAAGAAATTCGTCTGCGTTGTTTGGCATGATCCGTGTCATATCTTTGAGAGCGGCATCTGAAAAAATCATAAAAGGTGGGACATTTTCAGTTTTTGCAAATTCCATACGTAATAATCGTAATTCTTCAAAAAGTGCCATATTCACAGCTGTTTGTTCGGACGAAGTGCTTGTTTTTGCTTCTGTAAGCAGTGTAGTGCGCCGATAGACTTTGTCAAGACCTTTTAACACTCTGCTACCAGTCTGCGAAACGCTAAGCAAAGGAAATTTTCCAGACGTAACATTGAGATAATTTTCTGCCGTGAGGAAGTCAATCAATTCTCCAACTTGTTTTTGTGTTTGGCGACTCATAATGCCAAAAGTTGAGAGCTTCTCAAAATGCCAGCGTGTCAGATTTTTATTTTTTGAACCAATGAGAACTTGTGCGACAGCTGTTTTCCCGAAGCGTTCACCCATACGAATAACGCAGGAAAGCACTTTTTGTGTGTCAATAGTGACATCTATTCGTTCACGCGTATCCAAACAGTTGCTACATTTTCCGCAATCGTCACCCTCATCGCCAAAATACTGCAAAATATAGCGTTGCAAGCAGGTCTCAGAACTCGTGTAAGCCTGCATTTGCCGGAGTTTTTCGTACTCATGCGCTTTATAAGTCTCATCGCCTTCACTCTGCTCAATCAGAAAATTGCGAATCCGCAAATCGTTAGGCGCATAGAGCAAAATCGCATCAGAATCTAATCCATCACGTCCAGCGCGCCCAGCTTCTTGATAATAACTCTCAATCGTTGCTGGCATACTGTAATGAATGACGAATCGCACATTACTCTTGTTAATGCCCATTCCAAAAGCATTTGTCGCCACCATAATCGGTGTGAAATCATAAAGAAAAGCTTCCTGATTGCGCTGGCGTTCACTTTCTGAAAGTCCTGCATGATAGCGCGTTGCTGGGAAATTATTTTTATTGAGAAAGTCGGTCACTTCCTCAACTTCCTTGCGGGTACTAGCATAGATAATACCTGACTGCTCAGGATGTTGGCGCAGATAATTTTTTAGAAAATCATGCTTATCCATTCCTTTGATGACTTCAAAAGACAAATTTTCACGAAGAAAACCCGTAGTGACAGTATTTTCAGGGGAAATATTAAGAAGTTGTTGGATATCTGCCATGACTTTCGGTGTCGCCGTCGCTGTCAGGGCGAGAATAGTTGGAGAGCTTGGGAAAGTGTGCAAATACTGGGCAAAAGTCACATAGCTGGGACGAAAATCATGTCCCCATTGCGAGATACAATGTGCTTCGTCAATCGCAATCAACTCCAGTGGTAAATGTCGCAAAAAATAAATAAAATCTTCAGACTCAAAACGTTCAGGCGCAACGAAAAGAAGTTTTGTAGTACCATTTTCCACCTGCTGCATCCGAAAACTGGCTTCACTCTCATCAATCGTGGAGTTGAGAAAGGTTGCAGGAATACCAGCAACATTGAGAGCATCAACTTGGTCTTTCATGAGGGAAATCAAAGGGGAAATTACCAAAGTCACACCAGACTGCAAAAGAGCAGGAAGTTGATAACAGATAGATTTTCCAGCACCTGTTGGCAAAATACCCAGCGTATCCGTGTGTGCTAAGACTTGCTGAATAATTGATTCTTGTCCCTTGCGAAAATGCTCATAACCAAAAATTTCTTTGAGATTTTTTTCTAAATTCATACTCATTCTATTATACGTTTTAAAAGACAAAAAATCACGCTTTGGTCTACAAAAATTTAGAGGGAAGTAAAATGATTTTGTATTTTGTATTTTTGAAAGTCTCTATGAAAAAATGAAAAGGTCAAGTGACTGAAAATTTGGTATAATAATAGCTATGACTAGATATAGAGCGATAATTGCTTATGATGGGACGAATTTTTCGGGATTTCAGGTGCAAGAAAAGCAACGAACAGTTCAGGAAGAATTAGAAAAAGTGCTGACTAAACTGAACTCACACAAGTTTGTGACTTTGCATGGTTCAGGACGGACGGACTCAGGGGTTCATGCTTTGGGACAGGTGGTTCATTTTGATTTGGATGGACAGCGTGATTTGGAGAAATTGCGTTTTGCTTTGGATACACAAAGTCCGGCAGATATTGCTGTGAAATCTGTGGATGTTGTTGCTGATGATTGGCATTCACGTTTTGCTCCTCATGAGAAAATTTATGAGTATTATTTGGAAAATTCTCAGGTGCGTGCGCCATTTAATCGTTTATATTGGGCTTATTTTCGCTATCATCTTGATGTTGAAAAAATGCAGGAAGCAATTAAATTACTTGTGGGAACACATGATTATACAGGTTTTACGGCAGCTGGCTCGACGGTTGATGATAAGGTACGTGTAATTTCTCAGGCGGAACTTGTGCAATTGGATGCGGAACATTATAAGTTTATTTTTCGTGGCAATGGTTTTCTGTATAAACAAGTGAGAAATATGGTGGGAACGCTGATTAAAATTGGCAATGAGCGAATGCCTGTTCAGAGAATTGATGAGATATTTGCGACGGGAAATCGTAGATTGGCAGGTCCAACGGCTGCACCAGAGGGCTTATTTTTGAAGGAGGTAATTTATTTTGAGTAAAAATGTTTTGGCGGTACATGATATTTCGTGTATTGGACGTTGTAGTTTGACGGTAGCTTTGCCTATTATTAGTAGTTTTGGTGTGGAAACACGTTTGCTACCAACGGCACTTTTGTCAACTCATACGGGAGGGTTTACAGGTTTTACTTATCTTGATTTGACAGATGAGATGCGGAAGATTTTGGAGGCTTGGGAACCTTTGAAATTGAGTTTTGATAGTATTTATAGTGGTTTTATGGCATCTGCTGAGCAGATTGATGTGTTAAAAGGAATTATTCGTGAGTATAAGACGAAAAAAAATGTGAGTGTTGTTGACCCGGTAATGGCGGACAATGGTGAACTTTATGGTGTTTTTGATGCAGATTTTGTGAAGAAAATGGCGGAGTTAATTCCTTTTGCAGATGTATTGACACCGAATATTACGGAAGCTTGTCTGTTGACGGATACTGCTTATCGAGAAGTGCAAGATGCAGAATTTATTGCTGAACTTATTGGAAAACTGCGAGAAAAAGGTGCAAAATCTGTTGTTTTGACTGGAGTGACTTATGTTGCGGGAGAAGTTGGTATTGCTGTGAGCGAAGAAAATGCAGAGATTAAAACTTATTTTGCTCGGCAGATTTCTGGAAGTTATCATGGAACGGGAGATGTTTTTGGTTCGGTTCTTACAGCGAAGTTAGTCGCAGGAGAAGAACTTTTTGAGGCAGCTAAGACGGCTGTGGCTTTTGTGATTGAAAGTATCAAGGCAACACCTGAAACTGCGGATAAACGTTATGGCGTTGAGTTTGAACAGGTGCTGGCAAGTAAGAAATTTTAAGTGAGAAGATGATATGAAAAAATATACAACGCAGAAAATTGCTTTATTGGGATTGTTGGCGGCTGCGACATTTGTTTTGGGCAGATTTTTACAGATACCTATTCCGGCGGTAAATGGTTATGTGACCTTGCTTGATGCTGGGATATTTACTGTGGCACTTTCTTTTGGTAAGAAAGAGGGTGCGATTGTTGGTGGTCTTGCTGCTTTTCTTTCGGATTTGACAAGTGGTTATCCGCAATGGATGTTATTTTCACTGGTGATTCATGGGTTGCAGGGTTATTTTGGGGCATTTTTTAAATATCGTGTCTTGAATTGGTCTGTTTCTGGTGTTATTATGGTAGGAGGATATTTCTTGGCGACTTGGTTGCTTTATGGCTTTGTAGCGGCAATCAATCCTTTGACAAATATTCCGAATATCATCCAGACAACGGTGGGATATATCGTTGGTGCTTTGATTGCAAAATTATTGGAAAGAACAGGTATTCTTCATGGACTTGCAAAAAATTAAAAGTGATACTCAAATAATTATTGATGATGTGATTACACAATCGGGAATTAAAGCGGGGCAGATTTTCGTGCTGGGGCTTTCAAGTTCGGAGGTCAATGGTGGGATTATTGGGAAAAATAGTTCGGCTGAGATTGGCGAAACGATTGTTGGTGTGATTTATCAAACGTTGCATGATAAGGGAATTTATCTGGCAGTTCAGGCTTGTGAACATCTTAATCGTGCTTTGTTGGTTGAGGCAGAATTGGCTGAGAAAAAGGATTTGGAAGTTGTTTCTGTTGTACCGCAACTTCATGCTGGTGGAAGCGGGCAAGTTGCCGCTTATCAGCTGTTTGAAAATCCGGTGGAAGTGGAACATATCACAGCTTTTGCTGGGCTGGATATTGGCGATACGAGCATTGGAATGCACGTAAAGCATGTGCAAATACCTATTCGTCCAAGTTTGCGTGAACTTGGTGGGGCGCACGTGACGGCGCTGAAATCTCGTCCTAAGTTGATTGGTGGGGAACGAGCGCGTTATGCGGTAGAATGAGTGATTTTTTCTGAAAATGATTTCGTTTTGTAAAATGAGTAAATCATGAGATAATGACGTTATCATGAAAGAATGGAGAAAATCATATGACAAAAAAAGAACAAAATCATTCTTTGGTCGAGCTTTTTAATCGGATGCCTGAAAATGTAGATTTAGCGGATTATGAAGTGGTGGATGATGAGGTTGATGCGCACGCTAATCATCGTCGTATCAGTCGTTATGCTCGTTCGGAACAACGTTTTAATAATAGTATGAAGGGTAAAAATTAAAATACTGATACATACTTCTGAATGTTGCTACTTGCTAAATTTCGAAAATTTGGTATAATAATGTTCGGGCACCGCTTTTGCGGTTACAGATGCTCCCAGTTGTGGGAGCATATTTTTTTATTTTCCCAGTTTTATTTGACAAAAAGAATGAGGAGATTTCATGGCAACTAAGTATATTTTCGTCACAGGTGGTGGGACATCATCAATGGGTAAAGGGATTGTAGCGGCTTCTTTGGGACGTTTGCTAAAAAATCGGGGATTGAAAATCACGGTACAAAAATTTGACCCTTACTTGAATATCGACCCTGGGACGATGAGTCCTTATCAGCATGGGGAAGTATTTGTCACAGATGATGGGGCTGAGACCGACCTTGATCTTGGACATTATGAGCGTTTTATTGATATCAATCTGAACAAATATTCTAATGTGACTTCTGGGAAAGTGTATTCTGAGATTTTGCGGAAAGAGCGTAAGGGAGAATATCTGGGTGCGACGGTGCAAATGGTACCGCACGTGACAAATATGCTCAAGGAGAAGATTAAACGTGCGGCAACGACGACGGATGCGGATGTGATTATCACAGAAGTTGGTGGAACGGTTGGCGATATGGAATCTTTGCCATTTATCGAGGCCTTACGTCAGATGAAGTCAGAAGTTGGGGCTGATAATGTGATGTATATTCACACAGTGCCTATTTTGCATTTGCGGGCGGCTGGCGAGTTGAAAACGAAAATTGCACAAAATGCGACGAAAACCTTGCGTGAATATGGTATTCAGGCGAATATGCTCGTATTGCGGACGGAAGTGCCGATTACGCAGGAGATGCGTGATAAGGTGGCGATGTTCTGTGATGTGGCTCCTGAGGCGGTTATTCAATCCTTGGACGTGGAACATTTGTATCAAATTCCTTTGAATTTGCAGGCGCAAAATATGGACCAGATTGTTTGTGACCATTTGAAATTGGATGCGCCAAAGGCGGATATGACGGAATGGTCAGCGATGGTTGACCATGTCATGAATTTGAAGAAAAAAGTGACGATTGCTCTGGTTGGTAAATATGTTGAATTGCCAGATGCTTATTTGTCAGTGGTTGAAGCCTTGAAACATGGTGGTTATGCAGCGGATAGTGAGCTGGATTTGCGTTGGGTCAATGCGAATGATGTGACGGATGAAAATGTTGCTGGTTTGCTTGCTAGTGCTGATGGGATTATCGTGCCTGGTGGATTTGGTGCTCGTGGTACGGAAGGGAAAGTTTCGGCAATTAAATATGCGCGTGAAAATGATGTGCCTTTCTTGGGAATTTGTCTGGGAATGCAGATGGTTTGTGTGGAATATGCGCGTCATGTCTTGAATATGGCTGGGGCAAATTCGAGTGAATTGGATCCGAAAACGGAATACCCTGTGATTGACTTGATGCGTGACCAGGTGGATGTGGAAGATATGGGTGGAACGTTGCGTTTGGGCTTGTATCCTGCGAAGCTGAAGGCAAATTCACAAGCCTGTGCAGCATACAATGGTGCGGAAGTGGTCCAACGTCGTCATCGTCATCGTTATGAATTTAACAATAAATATCGTGAAGATTTTGAGGCTGCTGGATTTACTTTCTCTGGTGTGTCGCCAGACAATCGTTTGGTCGAAATCGTGGAATTGACAGACCATAAATTCTTTGTGGCTTGCCAATATCACCCTGAATTGCAATCACGTCCCAATCGTCCTGAGGAGCTTTATCAAGCATTTATCAAGGCGGCTGTTGATAATCAAAAATAATATGGAAAATCTCTGTTCTTGGAATGGAGATTTTTTTTGACGGTTCTGTCAAAATTTTTATGAGTTATTTTCTGTAAAAAAAAGCTTTTTGACAGTTCTGTCAAAAAAATTGGGAGGATTGTGGGAGAATGTGTGCGGGATATGGTATAATTTAAGGTAAGAAAATGATTGTGAAAGGAAAATGAGGGCGCGGTGCGTCGTCTGATGAAAAATATGGCATTTGACTGGGAAGAATTTCTCGATCCGTATGTGCAGACGGTGGGAGAGCTAAAGATTAAACTGCGTGGTGTGCGCAAACAGTATTTGAAAAAGGGATTGTACTCGCCGATTGAATTTGTGACTGGGCGCGTGAAGCGGCGCGATTCGATTATGAAAAAGTCGCGGATGCGCGGTTATACGCGAGACACTTTGGCGGAAATGGAAGATATTGCTGGCATTCGGATTATGGTGCAATTTTCTGAGGATGTCTGGGATGTTTTGGATTTATTGCGCAAGCGACAGGATATAAAAATCGTTGAGGAACGTGATTATATCAATCATCAGAAAGCATCAGGATATCGCAGTTATCATGTGATTGTTGAGTATCCGATTGATACGATTGAGGGACATAAGGTGGTCAATGCGGAGATTCAGATTCGGACATTGGCGATGAATTTTTGGGCGACGATTGAACATTCGCTGAATTATAAATATGATGGATTGATTCCAGAAAAAGTCAAAACACGTCTGTCAAATGCGGCGCGTGAAGCGGCACAAATGGATTTGGAGATGTCATCCATTCGTGAGGAAATTCAGGATGCACAACTGCTTTTTGATGGGCCACAAGCCCGAACGGATTTGAAAAAGGAACATGGGGAAGATGATGAGCGCTGGTAAAAAAGTTTGGTTGATTGGAAATTCTAGTGAAAAGTCGCAAAAAACTTTGACAAAACTGTCAAAAATGTTGCAGGCAGAAAAATTTATTTTGGACGACTTAAATCCAGAAATTGTCATCTCGGTTGGCGGAGATGGCACACTTTTGCGCGCCATGCACATGTACGAGTATCAGCTGGAGCGCGTGCGTTTTGTTGGTGTGCATACGGGTCACTTGGGCTTTTACACAGATTTTGTTGAGAGCGAATTGCCTAAAGTTGTTGAGGCGCTAAAAAATGAAAATCCAGCAGAAGCAGTGCATTATCCGCTGATGAAAGTTGTTGTGCGCTTTGATGATGGTTATCAGGTGGAACGTCATGTGCTTAATGAATCTACAATTCGCCGTGCATCAAAAACGATGGTTTGTGATGTGAAAATTTCTGGGAGTTTATTTGAAACATTTCGTGGAGATGGTCTGTCAATTTCAACGCCGACAGGTTCAACCGCTTACAATAAATCTATTGGTGGCGCAGTCATGCACCCACGTGTAGAAGCAATGCAGATGGCAGAAGTTGCCAGTTTGAACAATATTGTCTATCGTACGCTTGGTGCGCCGATGATTGTCGCCAAAAAAGACACGATTACCGTTTGTCCAGCCAAAGAAGATGATTACAGCTTGACTTTTGACCAGCTGACTTTTGAGTACAAAAATCTCAAGTCGATTGAGTTCAGCCTTGATGGTACAACGATTGCTTTTGCAAATTGTGCCCATACAAGCTTTTGGGAGCGCGTGCGCAATTCATTTATTGGTGAGGTTAAATAATGCAGTTTAGTTTTACCAATGATAATGATGGAAGTATGGTCAAAGCACTTTTGCACCGGCACAGCGTTTCGCGCCGTTTGCTTGCCAAGATTAAATTTGACGGTGGCAAAATCTATGTTAATGGTCTTGAGCAAAATGCCATTTTTCGCATGAAAATCGGAGATGTTGTCACTATTACCGTGCCAAATGAGCCGGATAATGAAGCGCTGATTCCGACAGAAATTCCTTTGAATATTTTATTTGAAGATGCTCATTATCTTGTAGTGGCAAAACCTGCGGGAATGCCGTCAATCACTGGATCACTTCACCCAACAGGTGCGATGTCAAATGCTGTGAAAGGTTACATTTTGCGCCAGCATTATGAAAATCAAACCGTGCATATTATCACGCGACTGGACAGGGACACAAGTGGCATCATGTTTTTTGCCAAACATCGTTACGCACACGCGCTGATGTCGCCAGAATCCAAGTATCATGAAACAATTGAAAAACGCTATTTTGCTCTTGTCAATGACGACGGTAAGCTCCCAGACACGGACGAGATAAATTTGCCGATTGGACGACGAGATGACTCGATTATATTGAGACAAGTGCGATTGGACGGTGCTGCAAAAGAAGCTCGGACAACTTACAGAACTGTCAAAAAAGTCAATAAACTTGCCCTGCTTGACCTCACACTTCACACAGGACGGACACATCAAATTCGTGTCCATTTATCCCATCTTGGCTATCCACTCGTTGGCGACGAACTTTATGGAGGCAATCATGACTTGATGACACGCCAAGCTTTGCACTGCCATTATTTAGAATTTCATCATCCATTTACTGACAAAACTGTCAAAATTGATTTGGACTTGCCAGATGACATGAAACAACTTATTGACACAGAAAAAAGTTTTTGACAGACTTGATAAACATATTAGGGTATCCGTATCTCCACTTCGTTACGTTGTCCATACCACAGGTGTCCGTTTTGTCATCATTGCTAAAGCAATGGACAAAAAGGCTTGTCCTAAGTGACTAAAATTACAAGGCAAAATGGCAAGCAAGCTCACAACGGCCTCCCTATGTCAAAAATAAAAAAGCTCTGACAGACTTGTCAAAGCGTTTTTTTATCACTTTTTAAATTTCCAATCTTTCAAAATCGTCACACCCGTGATTTTCTCAGGATGTACAGGAGAAGAAGCTTCGCCAGACTGTGAATTTGTCTGCACCTGTGCTGATGCAATCTTATCAACAATATCCATTCCAGAAATCACCTGACCAAACACCGTATAACCACCATCAAGACTTGGATAACCACCGTGCGCATAAGCATCCAAAATCTTCTGTGGATATTTACTCGTATCAGAAATCTGACCAGTCATATTTTGTGAATTTTGCACAATGAAAAACTGTGAGCTACTTGAGTCAGGTTGACCAGTATTTGCTAAAGAAACAGCGCCACGTATATTGTAAAGACGATTAGAAATTTCCGTGCTAAAAGGCTGATTATCATTGACAACAGAAGTACTACCTGTTCCCGTATTTGACGGGTCACCAGTCTGTATCATAAAATTATTGATGACTCGGAAAAATTCATTATCTTTATAATAACCTTGTTTTGCCAAAGTCAAGAAATTTTGAACTGCCAAGGGAGCAAGTTTAGGGAAAAGTTTGATGTCAATATTTCCCGCAGTCGTTTCCAAGCGTACCTCAGCTTCATCAGAAGCCACCGTATTTGATAATTGTGGCAAATCCAATTTATTCAAATCCGCCTGACTCATCGTACTACTTTCAGTCGTCCTATCTGGTGAGCTACTAGAACTATCATTAGAACTGTTTGAGCGCGTTAAGAAAAAGATTAACAAGCCAGCAACAACGACCACCACCACAGCAGCGATTGCTGCAATAATTATTTTAGTTTTCTTATTCATATTGAATATTTTATCATAAAATTAAATATTTATAAATATTTTTCAAGAAATTTTTATCTGATGCTTGCAAAATTTTTCAGAAAAGAATATAATATAGAAAAAATAAAGAAGGAGAATCACAATGTTTAGCATTTTACCAACAGTCCATCATCATCTGCATAGGTAAAAGTTGTATCATACAAAAAGGTATAGATGCAACTTTAGCGTACACTAAACTGTATCTATGCCGGTGATTTTCAAAAAACAGCCGGATAGTCCTCACTATTCGGCTTTTTCTTTTGAAAAATCAGACTATAAAAAAAGAAAGAGTAAAAAAAATGGAAAATAAAAATAAGGTCAAGCGAAATCTCAAACAACGTCACATTACAATGATTGCGCTTGGCGGAACAATTGGAACAGGACTTTTCCTGACATCAGGCGCAACAATTAGTCAAGCAGGACCTTTTGGTTCAATCCTTGCTTATATCTTTATTGGAATTATGGTTTATTTCGTGATGACCTCACTTGGCGAAATGGCAACTTATCTTCCGACATCAGGTTCTTTTGCAGATTATGGTGGTCGCTATGTTGACCCCGCCTTTGGATTTGCGTTAGGTTGGAATTACTGGCTCAATGGTGCGATTACAATCGCTGTCGATTTGACAACTGCCGGACTGATTACCCAATTTTGGTTTCCTCATATTCACGCTTGGATTTTTTCGGGGATTGCGACAGTCCTTATCTTCATCATCAATATTCTCGCCGTTCGTGCATTTGGCGAGACAGAATATTGGCTATCAACGATTAAAGTTATCACAATTATCATTTTCCTCATCATCGGTGTCCTCACGATTGTGGGCGTTTTAGGTCAAGGAAATGTAGATGTTGCAAAAAATCTCACAGCAGGTCATCACGGCTTTGTTGGTGGAATTGGTGGTTTTGTCGGAGTCCTTCTCATTGCAGGATTTAGTTTCCAAGGAACAGAGCTTTTAGGTGTCACAGCAGGCGAATCTGAAAATCCTGAAAAATCTATTCCTAAAGCAATGAATTCAATTTTCTGGCGTATTCTCTTGTTTTATATTTTCACGATTATTGTTATCGCAGCAATCATCAACTTCAAAGACCCTCGACTGCTCAATCCGAACTCAACAGCCGTCATGAGTCCTTTCACAATCGTCTTTAAAAATATTGGCTTTGCAGTTGCTGCGAGCGTTATGAATGCGGTCATTTTGACTTCCGTTATTTCCTCAGCAAACTCCGTCATGTATGCTTCAACGCGTATTCTCTACTCATTAGGTCGTGAAAATGGTGCGCCAAAATTCTTTGGGCGCACAGCAAAAAATGGCATTCCTTTTTATGCTCTGCTTGCTACATCAATCATCTGTTTCATCACATTTTTAACAGGTATTTTTGGAACTCAAATCTATCTTTTCCTTGTTGACGTATCAAGTCTTACAGGATTTCTCGCTTGGCTTGGAATTTCTATCAGTCACATTCGTTTCCGCCGCGCTTATATCGCACAAGGGAAAAAACTTGAAGATTTACCTTACACAGCAAAATGGTTCCCATTTGGACCACTCGTTGCGCTTCTTATGACCGCAGCGATTGCCTTAAATCTTGATCCAACACAACTTTTCAGTAGCCGTTGGGGAGAAGCACTCAGTATTTACGCCGCTATACCGATTTTCATCTTTTTGTATCTTGGCTATAAATGGAAATATAATACAAAACTCATTCCACTTGAAGAAGTAGATTTGAGCCGAGATAAAGATTAAAAGAGCGCTTGCTCTTTTTTTGTTCAATATTTAACAAATTATTTCTTACTTAAATTTTTCATATATTTTTTACTGATTTAGTGCTTATTTATTATGATAAATGTGAAAAAACTAACAAATTTGTTAAAAGCTAAAATAGCCCTTGTATATTTTTTTCAAAGTGGTAGAATAAAATTGTGATTGTTGTCACAATTTGGAAAAAGGGTACCCTTTTTCTGTGTTACTTAGTAACACAGAAACCTTATCCAGAAATACAAATGAAAGTTGGAAGAAGAATGAAAGCAGCAGTTGTACGTCAGAATCCAGATGGATATGCTGATATTGTAGAAAAAGAATTACGTCCAATCAAGTCAAATGAAGCTTTGCTAGATATGGAGTATTGTGGTGTCTGTCACACAGACCTCCACGTGGCAGCAGGCGATTATGGAAATATGGCAGGAACGGTTCTTGGACATGAAGGAATTGGGATTGTCAAAGAAATCGGCGCAGATGTAACGTCACTCAAAATCGGTGATCGTGTGTCTGTCGCTTGGTTCTTTGAAGGTTGTGGACATTGTGAATACTGTGTCTCTGGGAACGAAACTTTCTGTCGTGAAGTAAAAAATGCTGGTTACAACGTCGATGGCGGTATGGCAGAACAAGCGATTGTGACAGCAGATTATGCCGTAAAAGTACCAGAAGGCCTTGATCCTATCGAAGCAAGTTCAATTACCTGTGCAGGTGTGACGACTTATAAAGCCATCAAAGTTTCAGGTATTAAACCAGGTCAGTGGCTTGTTGTTTTCGGTGCTGGTGGACTTGGAAACTTGGCAATCCAATATGCAAAGAATGTTTTCAATGCAAAAGTTATCGCAGTTGACATCAACCAAGATAAGCTCAACCTTGCAAAAACAATCGGTGCAGACATCATTATCAATTCTGGCGAAGTGAATCCAGTGGATGAAATCAAGAAATTGACAGGTGGTTTAGGTACTGAAGCCTCAGTTGTCTGTGCTGTTGCGCGTGTTGCCTTTGAACAAGCCGTTGCTTGCTTGAAACCAATGGGACAAATGGTTGCTGTCGCTCTTCCTAATACAGATATGACTTTATCAGTGCCTACAACCGTTTTTGATGGTGTGAAAGTTGCAGGTTCACTCGTTGGAACGCGTGAAGATTTGAAAGAAGCCTTCCAGTTTGGCGCTGAGGGTAAAGTAACACCAATCGTAGCAACACGTAAACTCTCCGAAGTTAATGATATCATTGACGAAATGAAAGCAGGTAAAATCGAGGGACGTATGGTTATCGACTTTACCAAATAAGAGGAAAAAGGAGTTTTAAAATGTCTTTAGATAATCTAACTAGTTATAGTAGTAGTGATTATAATAATCTTTCACAATTTGAACAAGAAGAAATTACGAATAATTTTAAAGAAGCTATCTTGTACAAAATGAAAGAAAAACACCTTCAAATAGATGATGTGTGTGATAAAGCAGGTTATACCGCTCGTCAATTATCTTCGGCTCTGTATTCTGATTCAGTGAATTATGAAACTCATGCAGAACTGCAAAGAATTCTGGCAGTTGTTAATAGCATTTAAGAATTCATTCACATCTCCTTGTGATAAAACAATGAAATGACGAGCGTTATTACTCCCTACAGATTGGATTGGGTATCCGGTTTGTGGGGATTTTTTGTTATCTATATGAGAATAGTAGCTGTTTTTGGACTTTTATTAAGTGCATGAAATCACTTAAAGATTACAATGATAATGAACGATTTCAATGTGAATAAAAAATAATTAAAAGCAAAAAATTGTATTGACTGAACAATTATAGAGAAACATAATGTATAATATAAATATAAAGAATAGAGGGAAAATTATGGACTATTTAAAAGTTGTGATTAAAGATTCTTCAAAAACTAAATCAGTCAATGAAACTGTGAAGAAGATGTTTAACCCTTTCCCTAATACGCAGAGAAATGATTAAAGGCTAAAAATTAAAAAAAGCAAGGTCGTAATTTTTTACGTTCTTGCTTTTTTAAAAGGAGATAAAATGGCAAAAAAATCAATATTAGTTTTGGAAAGTGGTAATCAATATATTCATAGTTTAACGCATAAAAAAGTTATGAAAAAAGAAGAATATCAGTTATACGTTAATGGCATAATGTTATCAGATGAGATTGATGAAACTCTTTATTTGAAACATTTATTCTTATCATCATTATTTGGAAATAGAATTTTTCTTACTTTTGAGCCATCAGAAATTGAAAATATAAAAAAATTTATTCAAAAACTGCCGAGTACCGTACAAATTATTTTAAAATTTCCGAAAAACTATAGTATGGCAGATATAGATGTAAGAAACAAAAAAAGAATCTCAGTAATAGTAGTAAATGATCGAATTTATATTCAACGTAGGGGATATTATCAATTATTTACAAAAGAGTGTGAATTAACGCAACATGAGTTATTGATGGTGTCCTCAGTTATATTTCTACCTGACTATGTATTTCAGTCATATAGAAAAGAAGAAGATTTAGACGGTTTTATGGATGGGAAAATCAAATGTTATTGTAATGCAGAAAAAATATTTACTGAAAAATTTGCCCTTATTCTAAAAAATATTAAGGAGACGGCAGTATGAGAATTAATAAGTATGTAAATTTATTAAACCTAAAAAATGGAGATTTATTATTATATAATCAATTAACAAAACAGCATATCATTTTGAAGTAATGCCTCAAGAGTTACTTTTATCAGCAATTTCACAGAAAAAACTACCTAAAAGTTTGAAGAATAAATTAGTGAAAGAATATTTTTTAGTAAATGATAATTTTGATGAAAAAGAAAGATTATTTGTTCCTATAAGAAATATGTGTAGATATTCAACAGCTACTCTGCATATCGTTGTACATTTAAACTATGATTGTAATCTCAAGTGTAGTTATTGCTACCAAAATGTGATATCTAATAAAATGGTAATGTCTGGGGACACTGAAAGAGCAGTGATACAATTTATAGATAAACTTGTAGAGGATAAAAATCCTGAATATATTGATTTGAACTTTATTGGAGGAGAGCCGATGCTTCATGTTGATAAAATAAAAAGAATCATGCAGGCATGCAATAAAATGAGTAAGAACTTTAATTTTAGTGCTGTTTCAAATGGAACCTTTGGGAATACTTCACAATTAAATGAACTGGCTGATTTAGGCTTAAAAGAGTATTTTATCACACTTGATGGACTGGAATCGGAACATGATAGATATAGAAAGTATCAAAACGGAAGGGGATCTTTTTCAACTATAATTAAAAATATTAAAAAAATGCAAGAAAAATTTCCAGAAATAAAAGTTTTAATAAATTCAAATCTTAATGAAGAAAATAAAAGAAAAGTTCCTGAACTGTTAGATTATCTGATACAGCAAGACGTGTTATACCCAGTAGTATTTAGTGAGGTTATTGATACGGCGGCTTCAAAGTTTAATGGTACGATAAAAGACGGTGAAACTTCATGGTATGACGCTCATAAAGCGGCAATAGATAGAGGTTATCATTATAAACCATATACACGAGAAATAGACTTAGCCTGTAGTAGGAATATCGCAAATTATTATATTATTGGTGCAGATGGTTTTCTCTTTTCATGTATCGAAGCAGTGGGAATGAATGAGTTTAGGCAATGCCATACATCGGATTATGGAACAGCGATGTTCGATATTATTCGTTCACAAACTCAGGATGTTAAATACTCTTCAAAAAGATGTAATAGTTGTGAGTTCCTACCTCATTGTGATGGAGGGTGTTATTATAGGCGAAGTATGATGATTTTAATTGTCTGAAAGAAAAACTACAAAAAAATGATGTTCCAATACTTAAAGAAATATTTGAGGTTCAAAATGTCTGATATAATCACTGTTTCAAATTTATCAAAAACTTTTGGAGATAATAAAATAATTGATAATCTGTCTTTTGCTGTTCCAGCGGGTAAGGTTTTTACAATTTTAGGAAAAAATGGTGCAGGAAAAACAACTTTAATAAAAATGTTGTTAGATATTTTAGCGGCAGATAGGGGGCGATTTATTATAAAGGAAAACCTATAAGTGCTTATGGACAAAATTTTTATAAGTTGGTTTCAGCCGTACTTGAAAACGCAGAAAATACTTATGGTTATTTGACGGCACGTGAAAATATTAAATATTTTGCAGCTCTATATGGTAAAAAAATTACGAATGAAAAAATTTCTCAACTGTTGCAAAATTTTGATTTGCAAAATGCTGAGAGGACCAAAGTTTCTTATTTTTCTAGGGGGATGAAGCAGAAATTATCTATTATTTGTAGTTTACTGAATGATGCAGATATTTTGTTTCTTGATGAACCAACACTTGGACTAGATTTTAAAGCCAATAAAGAACTTCTGGCAATGATAAAAATGATGACTACTGAGAGGGGAAAAACAGTTATTTTGACAAGTCATCAGGCTGAGGTAGTTTCAATATTGGCAGATAATATACTTTTACTTGATAAGGGGAAAATTTCTTACTTAGGAAGTTATGAGAATTTTATCCGAGAAAATAGTCTAACTATATATGAAATACAAACAGAAAAGGAAAAATATGATTTTGAAAATCAAGAAGCTGCTGAACAAAAATTAGAAGTATTGATAACGGAAAAACAAAAAATAATCTCATTTATTGAAAAAGAAAAATCAATAGATGAGATTTTAATCAGTTATTATGAAGGAGAAAATCATGTTCAAGGCTGAATTGAAACGAAATTTACGAGAGAGTTTAAATTTTTATCCAGATCTTTTGTCAAATTTTTTTATGACAATTCTGTTGTTTTGTATGTTTATGGTTCTTGGGGGAGCAGTAGCAAGCAGAAATTATATGGGGTATGCTTTTTGGTTTCTATTAAGTGGTGTTGTTTCAGAAGCTTCAATATCGATATCGTATGAAAAACAAAGAGGAACCCTTGAACAGCTTATTTTAAAGCCTATATCATTAATAAAAATTCTTTTTATTAAATCAATCATTTGGGGAATTTTTAATTTGTTACAAGTGGTTTTTGCTACGATTGTATTATGTGCTATTTTTTCTATAAAGCTTAATGTAACGTGGGTAGCCTTACTAGTCTTAATAGTCAACTTTTTTGGAATTATCGGGTTTTCTATGATTTTTTCTGCTCTCACATTACTATTTACCAAAACAGCGTCATTTCTAGCGATTATTGGTTATTTGCTTTTATTTGCTTCTGGTGCGCTCATTCCTGTTGAACGCCTTCCCTTTTTCTTTAAAGTTTTGGTTTATATTTTACCGATGAATTTTGGGTTAAACTTAATTCAACGGCCTTTTTCTCTGATGCAATTTATGTTATTGATAGCTCAAACTATTTTCTGGATAATTTTGGGCAGATGGATATTTAATTTGATTTATAAAAGAAGTAAAATAAAGGGATTAAGTACCAGGTATTAGTCGGATTGGGAAGGCCACCAGCGCTTCAAAATTAGAGTAAATAGTAAAAAGAACAAGAGGTATTGCTAACCCTTGTTCTTTTATTTTATTTCATTGTTGGGAAAAGAAGGACATCGCGAATGGATGTTGTGCCTGTAAAGAGCATTACCAAACGGTCAATTCCGATACCGAGTCCACCTGTTGGTGGCATACCGTGTTCGAGGGCTTCTACGTAGTCGTAGTCGACACCAGTTGCTTCATCGTCACCCAATTCTTTGTCGCGTGCTTGAGCTTCAAAACGTTCGAGCTGGTCGATAGGATCGTTTAATTCTGAGAATGCGTTGGCGAATTCATGTCCGTCAATGAAAAACTCAAAACGGTCTGTGAAACGTGGGTCTTCTTTATTCATTTTTGCCAAAGGAGAAATTTCTTTTGGATGACCAAAAACAAAGGTTGGTTGAATCAGAGTTTCTTCAATATATTTTTCAAAGAATTCATTGATAATATGACCAACGGTAAAATGACGCTCGACATGAATGCCGTGTTCTTCGGCAAGTTTTGTCGCTTCTTCAAGTGTCATTTCTTGCCAGAAGTCAATACCAGTTGCTTCTTTGATAGCATCAACCATGTGGACGCGTTTGTATTTACCGCCAACATTGATATCTTTGCCGTTATATTCGATAATTTCCTTGCCAACGATATTTTTAGCAACATGTTGGAAAATTCCCTCGGTCAAGTCCATGATATCATTGAAATCAGCGTAAGCTTCGTAACTTTCAAGCATGGTAAATTCAGGATTATGCGTGGCGTCCATTCCTTCATTACGGAAAACACGACCGATTTCGTAAACTTTTTCCATACCACCAACAATCAAGCGTTTGAGATAAAGTTCAAGCGCGATACGGAGTGCCATGTCAAAGTCGAGAGCATTGTGATGTGTGTAGAAAGGCTTCGCAGCAGCTCCACCTGCTTCATTGTGAAGAACAGGAGTTTCTACTTCAAGATAGCCACGACCGTCCATATAACGGCGAATTTCGCTGATGATGTGGCTACGTGTGATGAAACGGTCAAAGCTTTCACGATTGGAAATCAAATCCAAATAACGTTTACGATAACGTGTTTCTGTATCTTGCAGACCGTGCCATTTTTCAGGAAGCGGACGCAAAGCTTTGCTCAAAAATGTGATATGACTAGCTTTAATGGTGACTTCGCCAGTATCAGTTTTCATGATTTCACCGTCAACACCGAGAAAATCACCCAAATCAGCTGTTTTGAAGATTTGATAATTTTCTTCGCCGACTTCATCTTTACGCACATAAATCTGAATTTGACCTTCGCGGTCTTGAAGATGGGCGAAGCCAACTTTTCCTTTACCACGTTTTGTCATCATTCGACCAGCAATCGTTGCTGTGAGATTTTTTTCGGCAAGTTCTTCTTTTGTATCTTTATCAAACTCGCTGTGGAGTGTTTCAGAGGTGTGTGTGCGGGTAAATTTATGTCCAAATGGGTCAATGCCAGCTTCGCGCAATGTTTCCATTTTCTCGCGACGGACTTTCATTTGGTCATTTAATTCTTCAATTTCAGCCAAAATTTTAGCTCCTTACTTTTACTTATATTCTTGCTTATTTTATCATATTTCTATAGAATTTTACAGTTTTCATCACATTGAAAGGGCTTTGATTTTAACAAAAAAATTTTTTTGCCAATTTTTTAGAAAATAAGTGTAGAAATAAAGAAAAAGTGCTATAATAGTTTGGTTATTATTCATAGGAGCTTTATTTTGAAAAAATTTAAAGAAATTTTGATTGGTAAGCCGCTGAAGTCAACGAATGATGAATCGCATTTGTTGACGAAACTTCAGGCGCTTGCTATGTTGTCAAGTGATGCTTTGTCTTCGATTGCTTACGGTCCTGAGCAGATTATTATTGTGCTGGTGACGGTGGGCAGTATGGCGACTTGGTACTCTCTACCTCTTGCCTTGATTATCTTGGTATTACTGTTTGCGCTCATTACGAGTTATACGCAGGTTATTCATGCTTATCCTTCGGGTGGTGGTGCTTACCTTGTTTCCACTGAAAATCTAGGCACAATTCCTGGACTTATCTCTGGTGGTTCGCTTTTGGTTGACTATATGTTGACGGTGGCGGTTTCGACATCTTCTGGCGCAGATGCAATTACCTCGGCTATTCCTGAGCTTTATAAGTATAATTTGCTGATTGCGATTATCCTTGCTTTGCTTTTGATGCTGATGAATTTGCGTGGCTTGCGTGAGTCGGCTTCATTCTTGATGGTGCCGGTTTATACCTTTATCACGACAACTTTTGTTTTGTTGGCTGTGGGGATTTTCCGGATTATGTCTGGAAGTTTGCCTTATCATGCGACAGCGCACGTGGGAACGACCGTAACGGGAGTGTCGTTAATCTTGTTATTAAAGGCATTTTCTACGGGTTCTTCATCATTGACAGGTGTGGAAGCTATCTCAAATGCGGTACCATTTTTCAAACGTCCGAAAGAGCATAATGCTTCAATGACGCTTGTAATGATGGGCTCAATCCTTGCTTTCTTCTTTGCTGGCGTTGTGTTCTTTGCTTATTGGATGGGAATTACACCTAAACCTACGGTAACTGTCATTGCGCAAATGGCGACGGGAATTTTGGGAACAGGACCAGTTGGGCACGTTGTTTTCTTCATCTTCCAGTTTGCGACGGCGTTAATTCTGGCTGTGGCTGCAAATACTGGGTATTCAGCATTTCCTGTACTTGCCTTTAATATGGCGAAGAATAAATATATGCCTCATATGTTTACCGCACGTGGCGACAGATTGAGCTTTTCAAATGGGATTATCAGTTTGGCAGCTGGTGCTGTGGTATTGTTGCTCATTTTCAATGGACAGACAGACCGTTTGATTCCACTTTATGCAATCGGTGTGTTTACGCCATTTACCTTGGCGCAAGTTGGGATGGTTGTACATTGGCGCCGACATAAAGAGGGCAATTTCTGGTTGCATTCTATTCCAAATATGATTGGTGCGGTGATTTCGTTTTCTGTTGTTATGATTTTGCTTTTGTTTAGAACGGGTGAAATCTGGCCATTCTTCATTGTTTTGCCGATTTTAATTATTGGTTTCATTCGCATCCATAGTCACTATGTGAATGTGGCACAGCAACTTCGTTTGCGCGAGGGAGAACCTGAGCATAAATACAAGGGAAATACGGTGATTGTTCTCGTGGGAAATGTGACGAATGTCGATTTTGGTGCGATAAATTACGCGCGTTCAATCGGGGATTATATCATTGCTCTACACGTTTCGACCAATGAAAATACGGCGAAAGAGCAAGAAATTGAACATGATTTTGAACGTGCTTTCCCAGATTTACATTTGACGGTCATTCGCACGAGCTATCGATCAATTATCACGCCTGCTGTGCGTTATATCAATTTGGCGGCAAAAAATGCGAAGAAACATGATTATACGACAACAGTGTTGATACCGACATTTATTCCGTCGAAACCTTGGCAAAATATGTTCCACAATCAGACAGGGCTGCGTTTGCGCTACTATCTGAACTCACATGAGGATATTATTTTGGCTAGTTATAACTATCATTTGAAACGTTAATAAGAATGGAAATAGGATTTCTTTGGAAATTCTATTTTTATTTGGAAGATGATAGATTTTTTCTGCAAAAATCGGGGAAAGTCTGATATAATAGTTTTCATGTTGATTAAAAAGATAGCGCCGGGTTTTTTGCTGAGTTTTGTGATTGCGCTGGTGAGTTATGCGCTGAATGTTTTTGTTTTCAAAACTCTGGGCGCAGCTACGATTGCGATTTTACTGGGGATTTTACTGGGAAATATTTATTTTAAGCAAGCTGTACTGTTTGATGGGACAGCTTGGTCGGAGAAGAAGTTGCTGGAATTTTCGGTAATGTTTCTCGGTGCGACGGTGACTTTTCAAACGATTGAAAAATTGGGCTGGAATGGTGTATTTTTTATCATTGTTCAGATGCTTTTGACGATTGTTTTTGTACTTTTTATAGGAAAAAGATTAGGATTTTCTAAAAATGTCGCTCAGTTAATGGCGGCTGGGAATGCAGTTTGTGGTTCGTCTGCGATTGCAGCGGTAGCGCCAGTGATTACTGCTGAGGATAAAGAAAAACGAACAGCGATTACGATGGTAAATATCATGGGAACGTTGTTGATGTTGAGTTTGCCGGCATTGGGAACGTTTATTTTTGGACATTCTGATTTATTGCGTGGGGCGTTGATTGGTGGAACGGTACAGTCTGTTGGACAAGTTGTAGCTTCGGCGACAATGGTAAATACTGGGACGACGACACTTGCGACCTTGTTTAAAATCATGCGGATTATTATGCTGGTTTTTGTTGTTTTATATTTTGGATATTCTCATAGAAAAGCTTTGAAAAATGAGAATGATGAGAAAGAGATTAAAATTCAACGTCATTCATTTTTACCTTGGTATGTGATTGGTTTTGTGATTTTATGTACGCTGGATACTTTTGTCCATTTTGTACCGCAGGTTTCTGGGCTGGCACATTTTCTTTCAACTTGGTGTGAAACAACGGCGCTGGCGGCGATTGGCTTGCGCTTGAACTTGCTAGAATTTGTCAAAGCTGGTAAAAAATTATTGCTTTATGGATTGTCAACAGTTGTGTTTCAAGTGATTGTGGCTGTCATTTTGATTGAATTTTTGTTAAAATGACTTAGGAAATTTTTTGACATAGGACAGCGTAGCGAAGCGGAGATACGAATATGCTAGTATGTTTTGACATAGGATAGTCGTTGCAAGCTTTGCTTGCTTACGAATATGCTAGTATGTTTTGACAGAACTGTCAAAAATAAATAGAGTGAAAAATAAGTTTTGACCATCTTGTCAAAAATATTTATAAGAAAAAAGAGGAAAATAATGGTTGTTTATGATGAAATAATGGTGCGCTACGGCGAACTTTCTACAAAGGGAAAAAATCGTGGTTTTTTCATCAATCGTTTGGCGAAAAATATCCAAGAAGTGCTGGTTGATTTGCCAGAATTGAAACTGACAGCGGTGCGCGATAGGGCGCATATTGTGCTTAATGGTGCGGATTATGCAGAGGTTTCCAGACGTTTGCAGAAGGTGTTTGGTATTCAGAATTTTTCGCCGTCTATCAAGGTGGAAAAAACGATGCCTGCTTTAAAAGAGGCGGTCGTGAAGTTGTTTTCCGAAATTTATCATGAGGGAATGACTTTTAAAATCGCGACAAAACGTGCGGACCACAGTTTTGAATTGGACTCAACGGAGCTTAATCTGGCGCTGGGAGATACGATTTTTGATAACTTTGAGTTTGCTTCAGTGCAAATGAAAAGACCTGATATTACCTTGCGTGTGGAGGTTCGAGTGGATGCGATTTACCTTTCCTATGAAACGCTCAAAGGTGCGGGTGGAATGCCGGTCGGCACGGCTGGACGTGGACATTTGATGCTCTCTGGCGGGATTGATTCGCCTGTGGCAGGTTATCTGGCGCTGAAACGTGGTGTGGAGATTGAGACGGTTCACTTTGCAAGTCCACCATTTACCAGCCCGGGTGCGCTGAAAAAGGCGAAAGATTTGGCTGCAAAATTGACTGCATTTGGTGGGGCAATTCAATTTATCGAAGTGCCATTTACGGAAATTCAAGAGGAAATCAAGGAAAAAGTACCGGAAGCTTACTTGATGACCTTGACACGCCGTTTCATGATGCGTGTGGTTGACCGCATTCGTGAAAATCGTCATGGGAAAGTCATCATCAACGGTGAAAGTCTTGGACAGGTGGCAAGTCAGACGCTTGGCTCAATGTCAGTTATCAATGAAGTGACAAATACGCCCGTCATTCGTCCTGTTGTCACGATGGACAAGATTGAAATCATTGAGATTGCAGAGAAGATTGATACATTTAATTTGTCAATTTTGCCATTTGAAGATTGCTGTACAGTGTTTGCGCCAGCTGCTCCGAAAACAAATCCAAAACTTGAAAATGTCCTCCAGTATGAAAAACGTTTTGACGTTGAAGGGCTAGTAGAGCGTGCAGTAAATGGGATTATGCTCACTAAAATTTCTGGTGAAAATTGGGCAGAAGAAGAAGTCGATGAATTTTCAGATTTTCTTTGATAGAAAAATCATCTGAAAATAGATAAAAAACCGATAAAAATATTTTTGACAGTTCTGTCAAAAATATTTTTCATTCAAAATCACTTTTTTCAACACAAATAATTGACAAAGTTAAAAATTGAGATTATAATGTTGCTTGGCAACAAGTTGAAGGGAGATAAAAATGGATGAAAAGGAACAAAATTTTGAAATATCTGCAGAACTCCATAAAATAAAGGTTCAAGGAGGAAATCTTTCGACTGAGCAGCGCTGGATTATTGAGCGTTTAGAAGGTGAAACACTCAAAAAAGAAGTCGCAAATTTGTCGATTGTAGGATTTCATATTTTGGCGGAACTGATGGCGGGCGATGAGTTGGGAATTGTCCTTGCTGCCCGACTTGATGTGACACGAAGCGCGATTACGCGTGCAGTGCGAACCTTGCTCCAGTATCAGATGGTTGAGACTTATCAAGTCATAAAAAATAAAAAAAAGATTTTTTATCATTTGACAGACAAAGGGCGCGAAGTAGCGTTGGCGCACAATCAAATGCACGATGCGAGGCAGGATTATCGAGATAGAAAACTGTTTGCACACTATGATGATAAGGAAAAATCAATCATTCTTCGGTTTTTGAAAGAAGTGATTCAGACAGAAAAAAGTATGATAGAAGAAATTCACAAAGATTAAACGATTTTTGCATGAACACTATCAAGTTATAGAAAGAAAAAATTATGGGAAATTCAAAACAAATAAAAGCTCTCATTGCAGTTGGTATCAGTATTTTGATGTCAACGCTTGACGGCTCAATCGTTAATATCGCTCTGCCGACAATGGCGCGCGAATTGCACGCATCAACCAGCCAGATTACTTGGGTTGTGACAGTTTATCTGATTGTCATCTCGGCAGTTATTCTGATTTTTGGGAGATTGTCAGACCTTATCGGAAAAACACGGATTTTCAAGATTGGTTTGATTATATTTACAATCGGTTCGTTTTTGGCGGGTCTCAACTTTGGCATGGGATTGGCATTTTTGCTTGTGGCGCGGGTTATTCAAGCGCTTGGTGCGTCGATGATGATGGCAACGAGCTTCGGGATTGTTGCAACGATTTTTCCACCAGAAACGCGTGCGCGTGCTTTGTCGATTAACTCAATGTTTGTCTCTGTCGGTTCTATCGCAGGACCAGCGCTTGGCGGTTTGATTTTGCAAGTGGCAAGTTGGAATTACATTTTCTGGCTCAATGTTCCAGTCGGAATTATCGCCTATCTGCTCGGAAGTCGCGTGTTGCCTACTGAAAAAGGGCAAGGAAATGTGCGCGATGTTGACCTTTTTGGCGGTGCGCAGATGGCAGCAGTCATTACGGTGCTGTTCCTTTCCTTGAATTTTGGCTCAACTTTGGGCTGGACAAGTCCGTGGATATTGGGCGGCGCGATTATTGGTATTCTCTTGCTGATTAGTTTTATTCGCACCGAAAATCACAAAGAAAAACCGATGTTGGATTTGAACATTTTTAAGACGAAACTCTTTTCAATGTCGATTATCACGGCTCTGCTCAACTTTACAGCTGGAATGTTTGTGTCCATCTTAATGCCCTTCTATCTGCAAGATTTCCGTGTGATTTCGCCTGGTTTGGCTGGGATTATCATGATGGCTTATCCTGCGGCAATGCTGATTACCAGCCCGATTGCAGGTGTTTTGTCGGATAAATATGACAAAGAACTCATTACTTTTGTTGGGATTTCTGGGATTATCGTGGCAATGATTTGCTACCTTTTCATTGGCGACGGAACAAGTATTCTCTTTGTCATCATTGCTCTCGCAGTTCACGGTGGCGCAGCTGGCGTTTTCCAATCGCCAAATAATGCGCTGGTCATGTCCACAGTTGAGCGAAAATATCTGGGAATTGCTGGTTCAGTAAACTCTCTCGGGCGAAACATTGCCTTTGCTCTCGGCACATCACTCGCCACGATTTCGCTCTTTCTTGCTATGTCAACGATTGCTGGACAACATATTACGACTTACGTTGCCAATCGTCCACAACTCTTTTTGGACGGCTTGCACATCGCTTTCTTCGTCAGTCTTGTTCTGGTCATTGTGACTTGGATTTTGGGCTTGGTTCGATTGATTGGTAATAAAAAATAAGAAAAATTTAATTTTTACAGCTCTGTCAGCACTTGACAGGGCTTTTTAATTTTTTGACAGAACTGTCAAAAACAAAAAAGCGCGAAAAACGCTGATATAATGCTCATATCAGGTTTTGACAATTCTGTCAAAACCATCTTCATGAGCTAGAACTACGTTTTATTCGTATAAAATGCAAACGCTTACCAAAAAGTAATTTGCTGATTATAAATAAAGGAGGAAGTTATGACAGAAAAAAATCATAACGAAAATTCCGACTTTACTACGGAGGAAGAACTCTTTCTACTACGCAATAAAGACGGAAAAGTTGTTGGAATCAAAGACCTGAGACAAGCAAATTTTCAGGCGACGATGAAAGATTGGAAATCTCATTTGCCGAAAATGAAACCACTCTCTATCATCATTTGGATTGTTATTGCACTGCTTGGTGCGACCGCATGGAGCATCATTGCTGTTTCACGAGGGGAAACTATCAATGCGATTTGGTTTGTGATTGCGGCGGTCTGCTCTTATATCATTGCTTATCGTTTTTATGCCCTTTACATTCAACGCAAAATCATGCAACCTGATGACAGTCGTGCCACACCATCTGAAGTACACAACGACGGTCAGGAATTTGACCCCACTAATCGTGTCGTGCTCTTTGGACACCATTTTGCCTCTATTGCTGGTGCAGGTCCTTTAGTAGGGCCAATCCTCGCTGCGCAAATGGGCTATTTACCTGGCACCGTTTGGATTATTTTCGGTGTTATCTTTGCCGGTGGCGTACAAGATATGCTCGTGCTTTGGTATTCACACCGGCGTGATGCACGCTCTATTGGTGCGATGGCACGCGACGAAGTCGGCAAATTTGCAGGCGGTCTGACGAGTTTTATCGTTTTTATCATGACAATGATTGTCCTTGCTGTCCTAGCACTCATCTGTATCACAGCAATGGCTGGCTCACCTTGGGCAGTTTTCTCGATTGGGATGACCATTCCGATTGCCCTGATAATGGGCATTTACCTCAAATTCATCCGTCCGGGTCGCGTCAATGAAGTCTCGGCAATTGGTTTTGCACTCTTATTAGTTGCTATTTTTGGTGGACGTTGGGTTTCTGAAAATCCAGTTGTTGCTCACATTTTTACACTCTCACAAAGCACTTTGGTCTGGTGGGTAATGGGCTATACCTTTATCGCCGCGATTATTCCAGCTTGGATTCTCTTGACACCGCGTGATTATTTGTCAATGTTCATGAAAATCGGGACAATTTTGATTTTGGCAGTTGCTGTGATTGGTGTACGTCCTGATGTAACGATTCCTGCTTTAACAAACTTTGCTGGCAATACCAACGGCCCAGTCTTTGCAGGCTCTCTTTTCCCATTCTTATTCATCACTATTGCCTGCGGAGCTTTATCAGGTTTCCACGTCATGATGAGTTCTGGTACAACACCACATTTAATCAAAAAAGAATCACAAACTCGTATGATTGGTTACGGTGGGATGCTCTTTGAAAGTTTTGTAGCAATTATGGCTTTAGTTGCAGCAATTTCGCTCAATCCAGGTGTCTATTACTCCATGAACACACCACAAGCTTCCATGCAAAAACTCGTTGGAAAAGCTTATAATTCAACAGCAACAAGTACCACAAATGTCAAAGCAGCAGCGACAGCAGCCGAAGGCAACGCAGCACTCGCTATTCCAAAAATCGCCATGAATCCAAACGGAAAACCAATGACGATTGACTGGGAAGGAACAACTGGTCAAGCAGCATTGCGTCAAGTGGCAAAAGACGTCGGTGAAATTTCTGTCGTTTCTCGTACAGGTGGTGCGCCAACTCTGGCAGTTTCGATGTCAAATATCTTGAAACGTGTGCCAATCATTGGTGGAGCTGGTATGATGGGCTTTTGGTATCACTTTGCTGTTATGTTTGAAGCACTCTTTATCTTGTCGGCAGTTTCTGCAGCAACAAAATCCACACGTTATCTTTTGACAGATGCCTTGTCGAACTCCAAACGTAAAGCAATTCAACGTTTTGGTAATGAAAACTGGTTGCCAGGAAAAATCGTGACAACTGCCGTGATTGTCGGTGTTTGGGGGGCTCTGCTCCTCATGGGCGTTTCTGACCCGAATGGCGGTATTCGGATTATGTATCCATTGTTCGGTATTTCCAATCAGCTGATAGCAGCCGCTGCGCTTGCGATTGTCTGTGTGATGGTGGTGAGAAAAGGTTATCTCAAATGGCTCTGGATTCCTGCCGTTCCGCTCGTTTGGGATGTGCTGGTAACTTTCACAGCTTCTTGGGAAAAGATTTTTTCTAGCAACGTTAATATTGGCTATTTTGCTGCTTATTCAACAGCTCAAAAAGCAGTTAATAGTGGAACTTTAAGTGGTGTTGCATTGACAAATGCTGAAGCAACAGTACGCAATTCTCTGATACAAGGCAGTTTATCAGTAGTCTTTCTTGCCTGTGTCGCTTTATTGCTCGTGCTTTGTATCGTACGTATCGTCAAAGTAGTTCGTACCAATCAAATGGGAAATGAATTTTCATCTGAAACAGCTTATGTTCCGTCAAATCTCTTTGAAACATCAAGTTTCTGGGCAACAAAACTAGAACACAAAGTTCTAAAAAATAAGAAATAATAACTGACAGCTCTGTCAAATCTGATAGAGCTGTTTTTCTATATATAAAAAGTTTTTGACAAAACTGTCAAAAACTTTTTTCAGCTCAAAATGATTATTTTTTACGTTTTTCCAAGAAGTCAAAGAGAAGTGTCCGATGGTCATTTGCCATCGAATAATCCTCCAGCACATTCACATTCTGCCGGAGCAATCGCGCTTCGCGTGCCGTGATTTCACCAGCTGACTCATATTCAAAAATGACTTTGCGTTCCAAATAATAAGCCCGCATCATTTCCCGCAAATTATTTGGCTGCGTCCGATGAAGTAAGCGCGCAATATAATCGCCCTGAGCCACATATTCCGCCGAGCGCAAACGTTCTGCCTGCAAGAAATCAATCAACTGAGCATCATAAACACTCTCCAGATTTTCCAAAGCCTGCAAAATCAACTCAGTATTCTTAAAATACAAATGTGTAATCTCATCACGACGCAAATCCACATTCGCCTGAACCTTTCTCAACGTCAAATCAATATGCAAAATACGAGACACAAGAAGATGCAGCACACGAAAGGCAACAACTGAGACAAACTGAATACTTGACACTACATCATGTACGACCGATTGTTCCAAAGAATGGATGTAACGCTGATAAGTCCGATAAGTTCTCATAGAAATCTCATCATTTTTTCGCGCATTTTCAAGCCCCTCAGCCTCAAGACGAATAATCAATAACTGCAATTCATTAAAATCAACAGAAGTATTGGAACTTTCCTGCTCAATAATTAAACGTTGAATTCGCTCCTGATAATTGTCAATCGCAACATTATAACCCTCACGCGATTTTGCCACTTCCATATCTTTTCTAAGTTCAGCAACAACTTCCGTCAGAATAGAAATTTTCGCCATATTGTTGATGACATCAAGTTTTTTCGCCGCAAAGAAAGGCAAGATAAACATTCCCACAAGAAAACTCAGCGCTGTCACCGAAGCCACAAGGAAAATCAGCAAACTATGTGCCAATCCGGCAGTCCGAGGAATCAACAAAATCGTCGCAATAGAAACAGTTCCCTTAGAACCTGCAAAAGTCAACAGTAAAATGTCATTCCAATACAACTGAAAACTCTGTTTTTTCACAATCGAAGTTATCCAATAATAAAGTAACAACACAATAAAACGAAGTAAAAACAGACCAATCGTGAGCGAAATAACCATGAACAAAAGCCAAGTATCCGAATAATCAGGACTAGTCAGAAGTGGTAAAACAAGCTGGTACAACTCAATTCCCAAGAACAGAAAGACCACAGAATTTAGAATAAACATCAGCATATCCCAAATTGTCTCTTTCACTTTAGTGACTTGTGCATCAAAAAGCGTTGTCCGTTTCAGACCATTTGCCTGCATCACACCAGCCACTACCACCGCAATAATTGTCGAAACATTAAACAAATCAGCAATCAAAAAGGCAGCCAAAGGAATCATCAAATCTAAAATCAAATAACCAGTAATATCTTTTGCATCAACATCTTCCAACAAACGAATCGCCAAAGTTTTCGCCCAGACAAGAAATAAACCAATCGCTGCACCACCAAAAGCTGAAATCACTAAATCAACCGTCGCATGGGGTAAAGAAAATTCACCAGTCATCAACGCCGCAACTGCAATCTGGAAAGCAATGATACCAGAAGCATCATTGAGCAATCCTTCACCTTTTAAAATACTGGTAATCCGCTTAGGAAAACTAAAATTTTCAGAGAGCGCACCGACAGCTACAGCATCCGTTGGCGCTAAACTCGCTCCTAACGCGAAACAAGCGGCCAAAGGAAGTGTCAAATAAAGCGAATGTGCCAGCCAACCCAAACCAAGTGCCGTGATAAAAACAAGAGGTAAAATCAGCACCAGAATAGTTTTTGTATGCTTGAAAATGTGCTTAACATCCGCTTCCTCACTTTCTCGAAACAGAAGTGGAGCAATAATAAAGCCAAGAAAAACTTCCGGCTCAACATTTAAAACCTCCGCAGCGCCCAAAAAACCCAAAAGTAAACCCAGCATAACTTGAATTAAAGGCAGAGCAACTTTTGGGAACACTTTATTGATAACATTAGAAAGTACAAGAGCAAGAAGGAAAATGATGACATAAAAAATGGAATGGAGCATAAATTTCCTTTCTGATAAAAAATAAACGACTGAATTCAAGCAGATAAAAAGCCATGATTAACTTGAAATTTGAACAACATTATAAAAATAAACTTATTTTAATTTCTTAAAAAGCTCACTTTTTTGCTTGATTTTTTGGTTCACTTTTGAACAATCTTTTTGACTCAGTTTTAATTTGCAGCGTTTGAGTTCAAGCTCTGTAAGTTGACGTTTGAGCTTTTCGCGACGTGCATCGTCATAATCGCCATTTTTGATAAAATCAAGTTTTTGTTCAAATAAAACACGCTTATTTTCAAAGATTTCCAGTTGTTCCTTCAAATCATCAAGAGATTTTGAAGAAGAATCATTTTTAGCAATCTCATTCTTTATATAAGCAATTTTACTTGTTAAATGTTCAAGCGCATCCAACAATTTTTTTTCTTTTTCTTCAATGGAAAGCGGCGTGAAAACTTCATTTTCTCCTTTATCTATCGGGTGGTTTTCCAGATAAAGTTCACGCATTTTTTTTAACTGTTCCTTGAAATCTAATTCAGACATTGCGAAATCAACCTCATTTATTTTGAATAAGCCATATTATAACATATTTTTTCCTTAATATAGACGAAAATGTTAATTTTTTTATATAGATTATAAAAAAAGAACTCAAAAGAGTTCTTTTAATAAGTCAATACAAAATTATTTTTCTTTCCACGACGGATAACAGTCAATTTTTCATCAATCTTATCAGCATCGTTCAAGACATAATCAAGTTCAGTGACACGTTCACCATTGATATAAATCGCACCATTTGTGATATCTTCACGTGCTTGACGTTTTGATTTTTCAATGCCAGCACTAATCAACAACTCAACAAGCGCCAAATCATCTGTTGACTTGATTTCATAACGTGGAACAGCTTTTAAACCTGTCAAAATCTCATCTGCTTTAAGTTCCTTCAAATCACCATTTCCAAAAAGAATATCAGAGATTTTTACAGCGTGTGCGTAAGCTTTCTCGCCGTGAACCAATGTAACGACTTCTTTTGCAAGAATTTTTTGTGCAAAACGTTCGTGACGTGCTTCATCAAACTTCACACGAATTTCTTCAATCTCCTCAAGAGAAAGGAAAGTAAAGATTTTCAACATTTTGACCGCATCATCATCATTGGTATTGAGCCAAAATTGATACATTTCATAAGGAGAAGTTTTTTCAGCATCTAGCCAAATCGCATTTCCCTCAGATTTCCCAAATTTTTTACCTGTGCTATCTGTAATCAGCGGCGTTGTGATAACGTGAGCAGATTGATTTGCTTTACGACGAATGAGTTCAACACCAGCCGTCAGATTGCCCCATTGGTCAGACCCACCAAGTTGTAAAGTAACATTGTGCAGTTGATTGAGTTCATAAAAATCATAACCTTGCATGATTTGATAAGCAAACTCAGTATAAGAAATCCCAGTTTCCATCCGTTTTTTCACAGATTCCTTACTCATCATGTAGTTGACCGTAAAATGTTTTCCAACATCACGCAAAAAATCAATAAATGTCAGATTTTCAAACCAGTTATAATTGTTCGTCATTTCTGCTTTATTGTCGCCATTGTCAAAGTCAAGGAGACGTTCAAGCTGCGCACGGATTTTTCCTGTCCATTCTTGTACGGTTTCCTTGGTTTGTAATGAGCGTTCAGCATCCTTAAATGAAGGGTCACCAATCAAACCAGTTGCGCCACCAACGAGTGCATAAGGCTTGTGACCAGCCAGTTGAAGCCGTCTCATTGTCAAAATCAACACAAGATTTCCCAAATGAAGACTATCAGCCGTTGGGTCAAAACCACCATAATAGGAAACAGTTCCCTCCGTCAGCGCCTTGCGGAGCAGCTCTTCGTCAGTTGTCTGGAAAACCAAACCACGTTCTTTTAGTTCGTCAAAAATGTTCATAAAAAAATCCTTTCTATAAGATTTTGCCGTCTTTTTATTCAAAAAACAGCGCTATGTAACATTATATCAAAAAATTTAGTAAAGTGGGCGAAATTTTAAGCTTATTTTGGTATAATAAACCTTATGAAGAAAGACGACGAACAGTTACAAGAAGAAACTCGGGCGCGTTTGGAGCAAAAACTTCGTTCTAAACGTTCGCAGCGTAGAAATTCTTCTTCTAAAAATGCAAAAAATTCTTCAGAAAATGAAGATGATTCAGAAGGAAAAGGTGTTCTTTCCACTGTATTTAGTGTATTTCGTGGTGTAACCGTTATTTTTGCTATTATATTTGTGATAGCTGGTGTTTTTGGTGTTGCCGCTGGAGCAGGTTATTTTGCTCGACTTGTTGAAGTGACAAAAGTACCAAATAAGACGAAATTACTTTCAGAGATTAACAATATTCATGGCGTTTCCATGATGAAATACAGTAATGGACAATCAATTTCAGACATTTCAAGTGATCTTATTCGTGTGAATGTTTCAAGTGCAGCAATTTCACAAAATGTGAAAAATGCACTGATTGCTACGGAAGATGATACTTTTAAAACAAATGACGGTGTTGTTCCCAAAGCCGTTTTTCGAGGTATTTTAGGTTCTGTTGGTGGTGGAATGAGTTCAGGAGGTTCAACTTTAACTCAACAGCTCATCAAACAGCAAGTTCTCGGTGATAGTGTGACCTTTCAACGTAAAGCCAGCGAGATTGTTTATGCGCGTGCATTAAATAAATATCTGAGCAAAGACCAGATTTTGACAGATTATCTCAATGTGTCACCATTTGGTAGAAATAATAAAGGACAAAATATTGCAGGTATTGAATCAGCAGCGCAAGGGATTTTTGGCAAGCAAGCAAGTCAGTTGACCGTGCCAGAAGCGGCATTTATTGCTGGTTTACCTCAAAGTCCGATTGTTTATTCGCCCTATAATGCAGATGGTTCATTAAAGTCAAAAGCAGATATGTCCTATGGTTTAGCGCGTTATCAAGATGTTCTTTTTAATCTCTATCGCGGTGGATATATCAGTAAAAAAGATTATCAAACCTACGAAAACTATGATATTTCTAAAGAATTTTTGCAACCTGCACCAGTAAATTCAACAGCACATGGTTATTTATATAATGTTGTTTATAGTGAAGCTGTGGCGGATGTGTATAATTACCTGATTAAGACCGATAAAGTCTCAGCAACAGCGCTTGGCAATGATAGTACAAAACAACATTATCAAGATTTAGCCGAGCAGGATTTACAAAATAATGGCTATACCATCACAACAACCATCAATCAAGGTGTTTATAATGCCATGCAAGATGCAGTAGCAAATTATGGTGGCGTTTTACAAGACGGGACAGGAGAAGTTCAAACTGGAAATGTCCTCATGGATAATAAAACAGGAGCTGTACTTGGCTTTGTCGGCGGATTGAACTATGCGGAAAATCAAAACAATCATGCTTTCGATACAGAACGCTCACCTGGTTCTTCGATTAAGCCTATTTTGGCTTATGGCCCTGCGATTGATATGGGGATGATGGGAACTGCGACGATGCTGAGCAATTATCCTGCCAGTTATTCTTCTGGCCAACCAATCATGCACGTTGGTAGTACAGGTTCAAATACGATGATGAATTTGGGAGAAGCACTTGATGTTTCTTGGAATATTCCAGCTTACTGGACCTATCAAGATATTTTGAAATCGGGTAAATCTGCTGAACCTTATATGACAAAAATGGACTATCAAATCAAAGATTATTCTGTAGAATCTTTGCCATTAGGTGGCGGTGTTGACCCAACAGTTGTCCAACACACAAATGGTTATCAAACTTTGGCAAATGGTGGTATTTATAATAAATATTATGTTGTTCAAAGTATCAAAGACGATACAGGACACGTGATTTATCAGCATGAAAATAAACCAACGCAAGTCTATTCTGAAGCGACTTCGACTATTATGGAATATTTATTGCATAATGTCATCGTGGGACAACAAACTTCGACTTTTTATGGTGCTCTTTCTCAGCTTAATCCAAGTTTGGCAACGAGTGTAGAATGGTGTGGCAAAACAGGGACGACGGATGCTTACACAGATGGTTGGCTCATGCTTTCAACACCAACTGTTACACTTGGCGATTGGGTTGGTCATGATAATAACAGCGCTATGGCTGCTAATACTGCTTATTCGAGTAACGGTACTTATATGGCGAACTTGGTAAATAGTATCAATGCAGCAGACCCATCTATTTTTGGAGCAGGTCAGAAATTCCCAGACCCAGCAACGGATTCTAATGTGACAAAGAGCAAAGTTTTGGTTTCTACAGGCGAAAAACCGGGCAAGCTGACAAGTGGACCACTCAAAGGAGTGACAGTTGGCGGAGCAACAACGACCAGCTACTGGGCGACAAAATCAGGAGCGCCAACGACACAGTATAACTTTGCAATCGGTGGTTCAACAAGTGATTTAGCAAATGCTTGGAGCAAGATTTTACCAGGTGTGAAGTTACAGACTTCACCATCATCAAGCTCTTCTACTTCAAAATCTTCAAGTAAAAATTAAAAAAATCATCTCGCTTTATAAAGTGAGATGATTTTTTATTGCACATTTATTTTAGTAATTTTTAATGTCAGCGACTTTTTCAGCGTTAAGACTTGTGGCAATCGCACGGATAAAGTTTTGTGCTTGTACGAAATCGTCAAGACTGGAAATTGTTTGGTGACTGTGGATATAACGGGCGCAAACACCAATGGTTGTTGATGGAATGCCTTCATTTGACAGATGAGCAGCACCAGCGTCAGTCCCACCTTTTGCCATGTAGGCTTGCGTTTTGATGTTATTTTCTTTGGCAGTCTCAATGAGAAATTGTTTCATACCGGGCAACATGATGTGGCCGGGGTCGTAGTAGCGCATTGTGACGCCAGCTCCTAGTTTGCCATTATCATCGCCAAAAGTATCGCTTGCTGGTGAGCAATCTACGGCAAAAAATAGGTCAGGATTGAACTTGGTGGTGGAGACTTTTGCACCGCGCAAACCGACTTCTTCTTGGACATTTGCACCAATAATCAATGTGACAGGCAGTTCTTTGTCTTGGAGAAATTCGAGAAGTTCAAGTACCATCAGACAGCCATAACGATTGTCCCAAGCTTTGCTCATGACGTTTTTGCCATTTGCTGTGAGAATGGTTTCTGTTTCAGGGATTATCACGTCACCAATCGCGATGCCGTAATTTTCCGCTTCAGCTTTATCGGTAAATCCTGCATCAAAGATGATGTCGGAAATCGCTGGAATACTTGGAGTTGCACCAGTTCCACGGAGCAGATGTGGTGGTAAGCCACCTGTAACGACAGGGATTTTATTACCTTTCTGAGTGAAAAGTGTGAAACGTTGTGCGCTGACGACAAGCGGATTCCAACCACCGAGCGTGACAACGCGGAAAGTACCGTCAGGCTTGATGCTACTGACCATAAAGCCGACTTCGTCCATGTGTGCAGCAATCATCACACGTGGCGCATTTGGCGTTTTACTTTCTTTGACAACAAAAATGCTGCCAAGTCCATCAAATTCTGGTGTGTAGCCGAGTTTGAGCATTTTTTCTTTTAAATAATTGCGTACAGGTGCTTCAAATCCGCTGCCTGCTTGGAGTTCTGTGATTTCTTTAATTTTGTCAAATAAAGTCATTTTCTTAGTTCCCTCTCATTTTTAGGTAATTCTATTTACTATTATAGCCTATTTTGTGGTAAAATTTCATTATGAACAAATATTTGAAACTTGGTTTGGGGCTGATTGCCACAGCTGGAGCAGCTCATATCGTTTATCATGGCTATCAGGAGATGGCGGATAATTTGCGCAGAGATTTGACGGATGCAGTACGCACGCATTTTTCTGACAAGTCTATCAAAGCTGTCTGGATTTTTGACGACCCTGATGTTGAAGCAATTTTTAAAGGCGGTGTGATTGTTTCTGATGAAAATATTTCTGACAGTTCTGTCAAAAATATTTCCTTTGAAATTGACGCGAAAACTCTGGTTGTGACTGAGTTTGAAGAAAGTTCTATTGACGAGATTTTGTAAAAAAAGGAGATTAAGATGATTATTCCAAAAAATATTGAAGAGTTGGCGAATTTAGTGAGCACTGACGGGAAGCGCGTGTACTTTTTCACAGCAGGTTGGTGTCCAGATTGTTCATTTATCAAGCCAAAAATGCCTGAAATTGAAGCTGAAAATCCTGAATTTGAATTCGTTGAAGTGGACCGTGATGAATACATGGACCTCGCAGTTGAATGGGAGATTATGGGAATTCCAAGTTTTGTCGTGATTGAAAATGGCAAAGAAACAGCGCGTTTGGTTAATAAATTGCGCAAGACAAAAGAAGAAGTGAACGCATTTTTGGCAACAGCAAAATAAGTTTTGACAGTTTTGTCAAAAAAAATTGAACAAAAAATAAAGGAAAAATGAGAAAATGATTGCAAGTTACAACACACACGTGGGCGACGTTTTACTGCTTGTTGTGGCAAATGACGAAGGAAAAAAAGTGACTTTTGAGCGCAAAGAAAATATCGCGCGTGTTTATCAGGAAGACACGGGAGAAACAGTTGGCTGGAACATTTTTGAAGCAAAATCACTCTTAAAAAGTTTGACAGAGTTGTCAAAAAATGGTGAAGTCAAATTGAGTGCTGATGACGTGGAAAAACTCAACACAGCCTTGGAAAAATCAGGTTTTGCTGATAAATTGACTTACGATGCTCAGCCAAAGTTTGTCGTTGCCGAAATCGTTGAAATGGTTGAACACCCAGACAGTGACCATTTGCATATTTGCCAGGTCAATGTTGGTTTGGAAGAAAATGTACAAATCGTTTGCGGTGCGCCAAATGCAAGCCTTGGATTGAAAACAGTTGCGGCATTACCAGGAAGTATGATGCCAGATGGTGCGCTGATTTTCCCAGGCGAATTGCGTGGTGTACCAAGTTTTGGAATGCTTTGCTCCGCACGTGAATTAGAATTACCAAATGCACCTCAAGTCCGCGGAATTATGGAACTTTCAGATGATTTGACAGCAGGACTAGCTTTTGAACCAACCACAATGTGGCACAACTAATAAAAAAATCTTGATTTTATCAAGATTTTTTTGTGACATATCATAAATTTTTCCGTATATAAAAGTAGCAACACTTTTTGGAGGAAAAAATATGAATAAAACAATGCTTATTGGTCGGGTTGTTGCCGCACCTGAAATCGTCAAAACACCAACAGATAAAAGCGTCACACGCACAACAGTAGCTGTCAACCGACGATTTAAAAATCAAAATGGGGAACGCGAAGCCGACTTCATCTCTGTTGTTTTCTGGGGGAAAACCGCAGAAACGTTTGCGACATATGCGCAAAAAGGAATCTTAGTGTCTGTTGAAGGCGAAATTAGAACGCGCAGTTATACTGATAAGCAAGAGCAAAAACGTTACATCACAGAAGTGCTTGGACTCACTTATGACCTGCTCGAAAGCCGTGCAACAATCGCACGTCGTGCCAATCACACAAATTCAGAAGAAATTACACTTGATGCCGAAGAACTCCCTTTTTGACAGAACTGTCAAAAAATTTAAAGCATAAATTCTGTCAAATCAGGCAGAATTTTTTATGAGAAAAAAATAAAAGTTTTTCCTTGACTATTTTTGACCTTCGCGGTAAAATAAGAATTGTAATTTAGCACTCTAATACAAAGAGTGCTAATGAAACTAAAAAATTAACTTACGGAGGATAAATTCATGTTGAAACCCTTAGCTGATCGCGTGGTTTTGCGCATCAAAGAAGAAAAAGAAAAATCAATAGGTGGGATTGTGCTGGCATCTGCAGCTCAAGAAAAACCACAAACTGCAGAAGTTATTGCCGTAGGAGCAGGTAGAACGACCAATCATGGCACAGTCATTGCCCCCACAGTCAAAGTTGGAGACCAAGTCATCTTTGAAAAATTCGGCGGCACAACAGTCAAGATTGATGGCGAAGAAGTGCTCATCGTTAAAGAATCTGACATTCTAGCAATCGTAGAATAATATAGGAATAGAAGGAAAAATAAAATGTCAAAAGAAATCAAATTTTCAGCAGATGCCCGCAGCGCCATGGTACGCGGCATTGACATCCTTGCAGATACAGTAAAAACAACCCTTGGACCAAAAGGACGCAACGTTGTTCTCGAAAAATCATACGGCAGCCCACTCATCACAAATGATGGTGTTACGATTGCCAAAGAAATCGAACTTGAAGACCATTTTGAAAATATGGGCGCAAAACTCGTCAGCGAAGTGGCAAGCAAAACCAATGACGTCGCAGGAGATGGAACAACAACTGCTACAGTTCTCACACAAGCCATTGTTCGCGAAGGCTTGAAAAATGTGACCGCTGGTGCGAATCCAGTCGGTATCCGTCGCGGTATTGAACTCGCCACAGAAACAGCGGTCAAAGCGCTCGAAGAACTCGCTATTCCAGTGTCTGGCAAAGAGGCAATTGCTCAAGTTGCCGCCGTTTCATCACGCTCAGAAAAAATCGGTGAATACATTTCAGATGCAATGGAAAAAGTCGGCAATGACGGCGTCATTACGATTGAAGAATCAAAAGGAATGCAAACAGAACTTGAAGTCGTCGAAGGAATGCAGTTTGACCGTGGTTACCTCAGCCAATACATGGTTACAGACAATGAAAAAATGGTTGCCAACCTTGACAATCCATATATTCTTATCACGGACAAGAAAATTTCAAATATCCAAGAAATTTTACCACTCCTTGAAGAAATCCTGAAAACAAACCGTCCACTTTTGATTGTCGCTGATGACGTTGATGGCGAAGCCCTCCCAACTCTCGTGCTCAATAAAATTCGTGGAACATTCAATGTTGTTGCCGTCAAAGCACCAGGTTTCGGAGACCGTCGTAAAGCCCAACTTGAAGATCTCGCTATCTTGACAGGTGGCACAGTCATCACAGACGAGCTCGGACTTGAACTCAAAGACACAACACTTGAAGCTCTTGGACAAGCAAGCAAAGTAACGGTTGATAAAGAACACACAACTATTGTTGAAGGAGTAGGTAGTAAAGATGCCATTGCCAATCGTGTAGCTATCATCAAAGCACAAATCGAAACAACAACGAGCGATTTCGACCGTGAAAAACTTCAAGAACGTCTCGCAAAACTCGCTGGCGGCGTTGCCGTTGTAAAAGTCGGCGCAGCCACAGAAACAGAACTCAAAGAAATGAAACTTCGTATCGAGGACGCACTCAACGCAACGCGTGCCGCCGTTGAAGAAGGTATCGTTGCTGGTGGTGGTACAGCTCTTGTCAATGTGTCTCATAGTCTTGAAAAACTTGAAGTTGAAGGCGACATTGCTACAGGTGTCAACATTGTCCTCAAAGCCCTTGAAGAGCCCGTTCGCCAAATTGCCGCAAACGGTGGCTACGAAGGCTCTGTCATCATTGACAAATTAAAATCAAGTGAAACAGGAATCGGTTTTAACGTTGCTACAGGCAAATGGGAAAATATGATTGATACAGGTATCGTTGACCCAGCCAAAGTTACGCGTTCAGCCCTTCAAAACGCTGCTTCCGTCGCAGGATTGATTTTGACTACAGAAGCTGTTGTAGCCAATAAACCAGAACCTGCAGCTCCCGCAGCCCCAGCTATGGACCCATCAATGATGGGTGGCATGATGTAAAAAATAAATCCACTATCCATAAAAGTACCCTAACAAGGTACTTTTATTTTAAAAAAATAACATCAAAAAAACACAGACATTTTCCCACAAAAATGATAAAATAAAGTAAATAGATATGAAAGGTTTTTCAAAATGTCAAATTTTCAAGTCGTTGAACACCCACTTATTCAACACAAACTCTCAATCCTACGTCGCAAAGAAGTCTCAACCAAAGAATTTCGCGAACTCGTTGATGAAATCGGAATGCTTATGGCTTACGAAGTTTCTCGTGACCTCCCCTTAGAAGACATTGAAATCGAAACGCCAGTTGCCAAAGCAACAGTGAAGCAACTTCAAGGTAAAAAACTAGCGATTGTCCCAATTCTTCGCGCAGGCATCGGCATGGTTGATGGAATTCTGAAACTCATTCCAGCTGCTCGTGTTGGACATATTGGAATGTATCGTGATGAAGAAACACTCAAGCCTGTTGAGTATTTAGTAAAATTACCTACAGATATTGCGGACCGTCAGATTTTCCTTGTTGACCCAATGCTCGCCACAGGTGGTTCAGCTATTCTAGCGATTGATAGTTTGAAAAAACGCAATGCTAATAATATCAAATTCGTCTGTCTCGTTGCAGCACCAGAAGGAGTGAAAGCCCTCCAAGAAGCACATCCAGATATTGATATCTACGCTGCCGCTCTTGATGACCATCTCAATGAACACGGCTATATCGTTCCAGGGCTTGGTGATGCAGGCGACCGTTTATTTGGAACAAAATAATAATGAAAATAGATTTCTTTTAAGAAATCTATTTTTTTATAATAAAAAAAGAAATCAAATTTCTTTACAGAGAAATATAAATTTGTTAAAATTACAAATGTAAACGATGAGGGATAACTTCTCATCTACTATAAAAAAATACTTAGGAGATTTATTATGTCATTCTTAAAAACACTTGAAAACCGCCGCACAATCTACGCTCTAGGAAAAAATGTAGAAGCAGAAAAAGCAATCGCAACAATCAAAGAAGCCGTTCGTTTCTCGCCAACAGCCTTTAATTCACAAACAGGACGTGTTCTTATTCTAACAGGAGAAGCTCAAGACAAACTTTGGGGAGAAATCGTAGCTACAGAACTTAAAGCAGCTATGGAAGCACAAGGAGCGCCTGAATCAGCTTGGGATAGTACAAAAACAAAACTTGAAGGTTTCAAAGCAGCATTTGGAACAGCACTCTTCTTTGAAGACCAAGCAGTTGTAAAAGGATTGCAAGAACAATTTGCACTTTACGCTGAAAACTTCCCAGTTTGGTCAGAGCAAGGTTCAGGAATTATCACTGTTAATGCTTGGACAGCACTTTCAGAAATTGGACTTGGAGCTAACTTACAACATTACAATCCATTGATTGACGAAGCAGTCGCTAAAGAATGGAATATCCCAGAAAACTGGAAACTCCGCGGACAACTTGTATTTGGTTCAATCGAAGCACCAGCAGGAGATAAAACTTTCGTAGAAGACGACGAACGTTTTATCATTGCTGACTAAATAAAGCAATAAAAAAACAGTTTCTTTTAGTAAGAAACTGTTTTTTCTGACTTGTGTTATAATAAACTTAATATGAAAATTAGTAAAATTCTTCAGGATAAACGATATCCAGCACTTAATTTCTTGCGCTATGTCGGTCCAGGACTGATAGTAGCAGTAGGTTTTATAGACCCTGGTAATTGGGCAGCAAACCTTGCCGCCGGTTCACAATTTGGCTATAAATTACTTTGGGTCATCACACTTTCAACTATAATGTTGACTTTCCTCCAACACAATGTCGCTCATTTAGGAATAGTCACAGGAAAATGTCTTTCAGAAAATGCGACAGAACATTTACGTCCAACAATAAGTCGTATTATTTTAGGAACCGCAGTACTTGCTTCCATTTCCACAGCAGTTGCTGAAATCCTTGGTGGAGCATTAGCACTACAAATGCTTTTCCACATCCCGATTGTCGTCGGCTCACCACTTACAGCAGTCCTTGTCATCTGGCTCTTATTCAGCAATTCATATTCAAAAATTGAAAAAGTCATCATTGGTTTTGTGAGTATGATTGGTATTGCACTTTTACTCGAAATATTTATCATACCGCATATCAGCTGGGGAGAGGCAGTAAAGGGAATGGTCGTACCATTTGTGAGTGGGAAATCCATTCCTATCATTATGTCAGCACTCGGAGCAGTAGTAATGCCCCACAACCTTTTCCTACATTCCGAAGTCATCCAAAGTCGGCAGTGGAATTTACAAAATGAAGCAGTCATTCAACGTCAACTAAAATTTGAATTTTTCGATACACTCTTTTCAATGTTTTTAGGGTGGGTGATTAATTCCGCCCTCATTATTATTGCCGCTGCGCTATTCTTTCCACGTGTCGTCACCGAAATCAATCAAGCGCAGGAAATGTTAATTCCTTTACTTGGACCAGCCGCCGCTATTTTGTTTGCCATTGCCTTCTTATTTGCAGGAGTGGCATCATCGGTGACAGCAGGAATGGCAGGAGGTTCAATTTTTGCAGGACTTTTCAGCGAACCTTACGATGCCGAAGACCCACATAGTCGTTTGGGCGTTTTGATTACAATCATAGGAGCAACAGTTGCTATTTGTGGTTTGAGCTTTCTAGTTTCACCTTTCAATATTCTGATATATTCACAAGTTTTTCTCAGTATTCAACTTCCAATCACAATTTTCTTGCAGATTTACCTCACAAGTTCAAAAAAAGTGATGGGGAAATACAAAAATGTATGGTACACAAAGTGGCTTTTACTCCTCATTGGCGCCTTTGTAACAATACTAAATGTGGTTTTAGTAGTTGAAACTTTCTAAATCTAAAAAATAAACAGATATTTCATTAAAAATAATGAAAAATTTGTTATAATAGTATTAAAGAAAAATAAGAAAGAGGTATCATAATGCAAGTAAAATTAGCCAATAAAGTAGTTATCAAACGCAATGGACACGTTGTCGATTGGGATTCATTTCGTATTCAAACAGCAGTTTTCAAAGCAGCTATCTTTGGAAAATATGCAGACAAGCCTCTCCATGCCAACATGATAGCAAATAACGTCACAAAAGTAGTCGAAAAAGTGATTGCTGAACTTCCTTTTGAAAAAATTGAGATTGAAACCATCCAAAATCAAGTTGTAAAGCAACTTCAAGACTTTGAACCCGCCGTTGCCCAAGATTTTCTAGAATATAAAACAAAAAGAAATATCGAACAAAGACACTAAAATGTCTAAGAAAATCAATAACGGTCCAAAAATTCGTGAAGAAAAAGCAACAGTATCTCTCATGATACAGCTCTATTGTCGCAAACACCATAATACAAAAAATGAACTGTGTGAAGACTGTCAAACGCTAGCAGATTATGCACAAACACGTTTGTCATTCTGTCGCTTTGGCGAGCAAAAAACAACCTGTAAAAAATGTCCTGTGCATTGTTACCGAAAAGATATGCGAGAAAAAATCCAAAAAATCATGTGCTTCTCTGGCCCAAGAATGTTGATTTATCACCCAATCTATGCACTAAAACACATAACAAAAAGTATTATAAAATAAAAGAGCGTAAAATTTCTCGCTCTTTTTATATCTCATTTTTTATTATAAGAAAAAGATAAGATAATAAGAACAGCATAAAAAACTTGACAAAAAAAGCATAACAGCTTAAAATAATATCAGAGACAAGTTTTTAGCTATAACTTTACAGAGAGTGAACGGCTGGTGTGAGTTCACAAGGGACGACTAAAAATACTACTCAAATAATCCTTTTTGGAAACGAGAAGCGTCCCTGACACGATACGTCAACGATGAGAAAATTTTTGTAAGATTTATTTTAAGGCTTATAGAAATTAAACAAAGGTGGTAACACGCAAATTTGCGCCCTTTTTAGGACAAGGTTTGCGTTTTTTATTTACAAAATTTTTCTATCATATAGATAGAATGAAATATAGAAAGGTAATCAACATGATTAAAATTACATTTCCAGATGGCGCAGTAAAAGAATTTGAAGCAGGAAGTTCAACTCTTGATATCGCAAAGTCCATCTCTCCAAGTTTGGCAAAAAAAGCCCTCGCAGGTAAAGTCAATGGAAAAATTCTTGATGTGACACGTGCTATCAATGAAGATGCGACATTTGAGATTGTAACTCCTCAGCATGAGGATGCACTTGGTATTTTGCGTCATTCCGCAGCGCATTTATTTGCTCAAGCGGCACGCCGTCATTTCCCAGATATTCATTTAGGAGTAGGACCTGCTATTCAAGACGGTTTTTACTATGATACAGACAATGAAGCAGGACAAATCACAAATGAAGACCTCGCCGTTATTGAAGCTGAAATGAAAAAGATTTCCAAAGAAAATTTTCCATCTGTTCGTCGTGAAGTCAGCAAAGCAGAAGCAAAAGAAATTTTCAAAAATGACCCTTATAAACTCGAACTCATTGAAGAACACAATGAAGACGAAGGCGGTTTGACGATTTATACGCAAGGAGAATACACTGACCTTTGCCGTGGACCACATGTACCATCCACTGGATTTGTAAAATTCTTCCATTTACTCAATGTTGCAGGGGCTTACTGGCGCGGAAATTCTGATAACACAATGATGCAACGTGTTTATGGGACGGCTTGGTTCACAAAAGAAGACCTTGCTGCCAATCTCAAATTCCGTGAAGAAGCAAAAGAACGCGACCACCGTAAACTCGGACGTGAACTTGACCTTTTCTTTACCGATTCAGAAGTCGGCTCAGGACTTGCCTATTGGATGCCAGACGGCGCAACGATTCGCCGTATTGTAGAACGTTATATTGTTGACCGCGAAGTCAATGCCGGTTTCCAACACGTTTACACACCAGTTATGGCAAATCTTGACCTCTATAAAACATCTGGTCACTGGGACCATTATCGCGAAGATATGTTCCCACCAATGGATATGGGTGAAGGAGAAGAATTAGAACTTCGTCCAATGAACTGTCCGAGTCATATCCAGATTTACAAACATCATATTCGCTCATATCGTGAATTACCAGTCCGTATCGCCGAACTCGGTATGATGCACCGTTATGAAAAATCAGGTGCTCTCTCAGGACTTCAACGTGTTCGTGAAATGACCCTCAATGATGGACATACTTTCGTCACACCAGACCAAGTCAAAGACGAATTCAAATGGACATTGAAATTGATGACAGATGTCTATGCTGATTTTAATATCACAGATTATCGTTTCCGCTTGAGCTATCGTGACCCTAAAGATACAGAAAAATATTATCCAGACGACAAGATGTGGGAGTCAGCACAAGCTCAACTCAAGCAAGCAATGGACGAACTAGACCTTCCATACTTTGAAGCAGAAGGCGAAGCCGCATTTTACGGACCTAAACTTGATGTCCAAGTTAAAACAGCACTTGGCAATGAAGAAACGCTTTCAACCATCCAACTTGATTTCCTTCTTCCAGAAAAATTTGAACTCGAATACGTTGGCGCAGATGGACAAAATCATCGCCCTATCATGATACACCGAGGTATCGTCTCAACAATGGAACGCTTCACGGCTTATCTTATCGAAGTTTACAAAGGCGCCTTCCCAACATGGCTCGCTCCAACACAAGCAACAATCATTCCAGTCAACAACGAAATTCATGCAGACTACGCTTGGGAAATCCAACACGCTCTACAAGATAAAGGATTCCGTGTCAAAGTGGATGAAACAAACGAAAAAATGGGCTACAAGATTCGCCAATCACAAACCCATAAAATTCCTTATCAGATTGTCATCGGAGACAGCGAAACAGCAGAACGCACAGTAAATATCCGTCGTTATGGCTCAAAAGAAACCAAAGTTATCCCTCTTGAAACATTCATCAAAGAAATCCAAGCAGATGTTGACAATTTCAGCAGAGCAGGACAAAAAGAACTATAAATAAAAAATTATTTTTAAAAAGTAGTCACTATAATAATAGTGACTACTTTTTTATATAAAAAAATCAGAAAATTAAAAATAATTAAATATGAAAAAGACTGTTGACTTTTAGAAAGAAATAGACTAAAATTAAATTGTAATCCATAAAATACAATGTAATGATTTTCATAATTTGAAAAAGGTTCCCTTTTTCTCTTGCGCATATGCGCAAGAGAAAGCTTACAAGGCAAGCCTTTTAGCATTGATTGTATTCCTTTTCAACCTATTTTTAGTCTTACTTGCAAGATTAAAAACAAGTTGAAAAGCATGACACTTTTATAAAATCCCAAGAGAAAAGTGGCATGAAAAAGATTATAGTGGATAGTCTCATTGGGAAGGAAAAAATATCCAAAAAGGAGAAAAACGGATGGGAAATAACTTTAAAATTCCTAAAGATGCCAAAGTGCATGAAAATTTTCGTACATGGAAATCTGGTAAGCATTGGCTCTATGCTTCTTCTATCCTAGCTCTCGTAGCTGGTGGTGGAATGGTGTCTTCAATCAGTGCTCATGCGAGTCAGATTCAGACACAAAACGGCACGACGACAGTTGCTGGTTCCAATGTTGCTAATTCGGCAGGAACTGATAACACAGCAACAGGAAATCTAGGCTCAGATGCAACAGCAGGAATTGATAACGTTTCCGCTGCCAACTCAATTGCAACTGCAAACGCAGGTTCTGCTATTTCAGCAAATCCATCAAGCTACACAGATGCTACAACAGTAAACAGCGACTCAAGCCAGTTGAAACAAAACACATCTGGAAATTCTGGAACTTCAGGAAATGCTGAAACAGCAAATCCTAACAACACCAATGGGACTGGTGCGGTTAACATCACGACCAACAATGATCCTAACAATGCAGTATCTAATGCTGCACCTGTCAACACAACCGAAACGACAGCTTTGAACTCTAACGGAGCTATCCAAGCAGGCTCAGCAACATCATCACAAGCAGTTTCAAGTGCAGTCAGCGTTGACATCAAACAAACAACAACAATCACATCTTCAAATGGTGTAAATGTCATCTCTGGTGGCTCTTACACATGGACAGTTTCTGCTCCATCTGATAATTCTCAAGCAGGCATCTCCGTAGCAAATATTACGGTACAAGCCTCAGCAGATTCAAACGGCAATACAAATAATAGCAACACAGCAAACGTTCAACTAGCTGGGGGGACTTACTCAACAATCAATGAAGGAGCTTCAAGCTACTATACAAGCTTGACATCATCAAACTTTATTGGTACTTCTCAAGGTGCAGCGATTGGTTCATCAGCAGCTTCTGCGAATGCTTCATCTATCGCATCACTTCAATCTGTCAATAGTTCTTTGACTTCAAACTACTATTCAGTTGCAAATGTTCTAGTATCTGCTGGAGGAGATGATGTTCTCTCTCAAGAAGCTTCCGTGGCAAACGCAGCACATTCTGACGCAGTCAACGCTTTGGGAATTGCTGGAGGCTCATACAATGCGCTTCCTTATAGTGCCCTTTCTTCATCAGTAGGGTCTGTTGTAGCTTCTGCAAGCACAATTTTGTCTTCAAATAATTCTCTTGCTTTGAGTGCTTTGTCAGTTGCAGGTTCTTATGCCGTTGCCGCATCAAATGCACAAGCAACACTTATTAGCTTGTCATCAACAGCATCATCACTTGCAGCATCTTTACCAGTACTTTCAAGTACTGCAACATCAGCTTCAAGTACAGCAGCAGTGCAATCAGCAGGAAAATCTTACAATTCAAGTATGTCTGCTGTGGCATCACAAAATGCTTCAGTAGCAAGTTCAGCAGCAGGTACAGCATGGAATAACGCAGTAAATACGGTTCTTGGAGTTCCAACAAATCCTTCTTCAGGATTTGCTGACCCAACATTCCAAGCACAAACTGGTTCTGAGGCTTACTGGAATGCAGCTGCCACATCAGGCTATACAGAATTTTCTTCTAATGCAACAGAAATGCAACTTTTGCAAAATCTTGGTTGGCTGACGGCATCACAAGCAGCCAGCTCAGCAGCAGCAGCTTATAATGTTGTAACAAATAATAGTCCACTTGATTCCAATACAGCACTTTTTGGAAAAATCATTTTTGCTTTATCTGATGGAAATGTTGGTATTATTGGAAACTATGCAGGTTCAGCAGCTTATACAGGTGCTGTTGGTTATACGCAAGGTTATTCAATGCTTGCCTCGAGTTACGCTGCAGCCTACGCAACGGCCAGTTCAACAGCAAGTTCCGCAACAAGTACTTATAATGCAAATTCAGCTGCACTCACAACGACAAATACTCAGATTGCTTCTGTAACAGCAGTCTATAATACAGCAGCAAGTGCAGAAAATTCTTATCTTGTTCTTGAAAGCTCAGCAGTTGCAAACAATACAGCTGCCGCTTCAGCTGCAGCAACAGCTTACCAGAAATTGATTTCTCTAGCAAATACTGAAACGGCTTCTATTGCAGCAACTCTCGATGAACAAGGTAATACAGCAGCAGATATCGATGCACAAACAACATCATCTGCTGAATCTGTAGCAACAGATATCGCCAATATCTCAGCAGAAGCAAGCACAGCATCAAGCGCAACAAGTACTTTCAATTCATTAGCAAATGTATCAACAACCACTGCATCAGATGCTATCTATGCACAAAATGGGATGTCACTTCAAGCATCATTGGTAGCTTCTTATGCTGCTTATGGTGCAACATCATCAGCAGCTTATATCGCAGCTTCAAGTGCATATAACTCTCTTTCTGCGATGGCATCAAGTGCTGTTTCAGCAATGATTTCACTTGTTCCAGCGATTTCATCAGCCTCTGCAGTTGCTTCAAGTGCAAACGCAGTTGTCAATTCTGTTGTATCTGATGTTAATTCCACAGCAACATCATCTGCTGAACTCATCAACAACATCACAGCTGCTCAAGTATCAAATGCTTACCAAGCAATTCAAAATAACAATGTTATGATTGCCGACTTAGCATCAAACAACTTAGGTATTCAAGTTGAGGGTTACTATACATCTCAAGCAAGTAATGCTGCTCTCGTACAGTTAAGCTATACAGCTAACTCAGCAGCTCAATCACTCTTGAACTCAGCATTCACATCAGGTACAAATTCAACATATGCACCTGGCTCAAATGGAGCGCAGAACATCGCTCAGTTGACAAGTCAAGCAGTTGCACCTGCAACAAAGATTAACAACGATATCAACTCCGCTCTTGAGTCACTCTATGAAAAACTCTATGAAGCTCAATTGACTGAAAATGCAATGCTCGCAGCAGCTGGTGCATCTAACCTGATTGTCGCAACAACTACAAATCCGATTCTGACCGCAGCTGATAAGAGCATGGCAGCATCCAATGTAGCAAATAATGCTTCCTTGAATGCTTATGTTGCTTCGTTATCTGCAGCAGAAAGTTCATTAAATGGATTTATCGGAACAATTTCTGCCGTTAATTCATTTACAGAAAGTATTGGACTTGGTGATTTAATACCACAAAATGCTATTCCAAATCCAGTACCGTCCCAAGTATTAGCACCCGTTATTACAAATGAATCAAATCAAGTGATTGGTGAATTGCAAGCTGTCATTTCTGCATTGCAAGCTTATCAACAAAATGTTAATGCAGCAGCTGCAACCATCAATACAGCAGGTTCTACAGCGGCTAAAGGTTTCACAGGACTCAATGGTGTCTTTGGTGAAAACTTCCTCGCTCCTGTTACAGATAATGGCGATGGTACTTACACGATTAACGGAGGTACTCATAGCTTTACGACCGCCGTTGATTCTAATGTCAATAATATCTTAACAGCATTTATTGATACAGTTGACAATGCCATCACAGGTTTGCAAAGTAACGGTCAAAATAATCTCAACAATTTGAATTCGGCAATCAGTAACTTTACAACGTCAATTCAAGCACCAGCTTGGAATGTTCAAAACTATATTCCAACTGTTGAATATTACGTTGGAACAGGAACTGCCGCACAATTACTTTCTGGGGCGTTAAATCTTTTTGGAGTAAATTCAACAAGTCAACAAAATTGGGGACCAGGTTATATAGTATTAAACTTGACGCAGATGAATGTTGCGCAAGTAACATCATTACTCACTGCAGCTAGGCTTGATACTTCAGCAACAGGAGCGCAAAACGCTTTAACAGCAGCTTATAACTCGGTTCAAAAAGCTGAAAATACACTCGTTAATGGTCAAGGTCTTGTTTATGGCGGATTCCTTAATACAACAGTTATTGGGACACCGATGTCAGGTATCAATGCAGGTATTCAAAACTTGAGTACAGTATTGACTGCTGATACAGCACTTCTCAATACTGTTCCGGGTACGTTAGCTACCAACTCTATTGAGACTACGATGCAAAATGCTTATGCAGCAATTACAGACCCATCAGCTACAAAATATAGTGCAACAGGCCAAGCAACAATGGCACTTGGTTTAACACTCAATGACCCATCTGCTGAGATTTCTCAAGGTCTGCAAACAGCAAATAACTACTATACAGGTCAAGTAGCTCTCACAACAGACCGTCAAAAAGATAATACCTTTGTTCCAGAAACTTTCTCAGTTACAGGTACACTTAACGCAACACAGGGTGTCAATGAAGGTTATACAAACACAGGTTACACAACAGTTGTTTATCAATATAACACAAATCCTATTACAGGTGTGATTAACGCTGTGACTTCAGATGGTACAGTAATTGGTACTTACGATTATAGCAAGTATGCCGATGAAACAGTAGTAGCACCAACGATTTCAGGTTACACGCTCGTTAATGCCGCTGCAAATACGGCAACAATTACGCCAACAACAGCTACAGTAAGCTTTGTATATCAAGGCGACTACAACTCAGCTGCATCAAGCTCTGCATCGCTTGCAAATAGTTATGCTTCAAACGCATCAAGTTCAGCAAGTCTTGCGAACAGTATTGCATCAGCGAATCCAGCTAATTCGAGTGTTGCTTCTGATAAGTCTGTTGCTTCGAGTGCTGCTTCATTAGCAAGTTCAGCTGCAAACGCTGCAAACTCTGCTTCAACTGCAACATCAAGTGATGTTGCAGCAGCAAGCTCTTACGCAACGATTGCAAGTTCGGCCGCATCAGCAGCAAGCTCAGCTGCTGCAGTAGGTAATACTTCAGCAGCAAGCAGCTACACAGCAATTGCAAGTAGCGCTGGTGACAAAGAAACAGCCGCAAATACGGCCGCCTCTAACGATGCATCAGCAGCAAGTTCACTTGCAGATGTTGCATCAAGTGCTGCAGACGTAGCAAGTTCAGCAGCGAGTCAAGCTGCAACAGATGTAGCAAATGGTGAGGACAACCAAGAATTTACAGGTACTGCTGACTACAACATTACCAATGTCAATGTCAATGATGCGGTAGATGGTGGCGCAGGTGCTGGTATCTCAGGCACAAGTCAAAATGTTCGTGCAGTTCTATCAATCTTTAATTCTGATAAACCTAGTACAACGCAAGACGGAACATTCTACCTATACGCAACAACAGACCCAACAAGCACAGATACATCAACGATGACTCTGATTGCAACAGTTGAACAAGACGTAGTAGTTGATGCTAACGGAAATTCTCTAAAGAATAAGATTAACTTTACAAATCTTGACCTTTCTCAATATGCTGGAGAATACCTCTACTCTACCTTTAGTGTTGGAGACCCATTGACTGGAGATTCAGGTACAGGTGATGGTAATGTTATTCCAATCTACGCAATCGTTCAATACGATGCCAATGGTGGAGCAGGTAGTATGGCTTACACTGTTACAGACGGCAGCGGAAATGTGACACTGGCTTCAAATACTTTCAGCAATTCTGGTTATACATTTGCTGGTTGGAACACAGCTGCTGACGGTACAGGTACAGCATACACAGACGGTCAAGCCGTTTCAGGTCTGACTTACACAAACCTTTATCTATATGCACAATGGACACCAGTTGACAACGGCTCAACAGGTTCAGATGGCTCAACATCAAGCTCAAATCCAGCAGATGTTGCCTCAGATGCATCTTCTAATGCAAGCAATGCATCAAGTTCTGCCAGCGAGGCTGGAAGTACAGCTTCAAGTGCAAACGATGCTACAAGTAGCTTAGCAAGCAATGATCCAGACAATTCTTCTCTTTCTGATCTTGCAAGTGAAGCTTCAAGTGCGAATAGTGTTGCCAATAGTGAAGCATCAAATGCAAGCTCAGATGCTTCAGCAGCTCAATCAGATGCAGATAAAGCTTCAAGTGAAGCTGCAGCAGGCGATAGTTCAGCCGCTTCAAGTGATGCAAGTAAAGCCTCAAGTGAAGCAGACCAAGCCTCAAGCGAAGCAAGTAAGGCAAGCTCCGCAGCAAGTGAAGCAAGTAATGCCGCAAGTGAAGCTACAAGCATTGTAGGTTCAGGAGCAAGCTCGAAAGCAAGCAATGCTGCCAGTGAAGCTAATGATGCCAATAGTATTGCAAATTCAGCTCATTCTGTTACAAGTTCTCTTGCAAGTGAATATCCAAATGATAGCTCACTCGCTTCTCTTGAAAGTGATGCTTCACAAGCTTCTGATGCAGCAAGTTCATATGCGAGCGAAGCTGAAAGTGCAGCCTCTAAAGCAAGTAGCGAAGCGAGCGCATCAAGCAGTGAAGCAGCAGAAGCAAGTAGTGCAGCTGCCACAGGAGATAATTCAACTGCTAATAGTTTAGCAAGTCAAGCAGCAAGTGATGCCGCAGCGGCAAGTTCCGATGCAGCAATAGCTAGCTCTGATGCTAGTCTTGCAAACTCAGCAGCAAGTCAAGCAGCTTCCGATGCTTCAACTGCATCTAGTTATGTAGCTTCATCAAATGCTTCAAACGGATCAGACGGTTCGACATCCGGCGGCTCAAATGGATCAGACGGTTCGACATCCGGCGGCTCAAACGGATCAGATGGTTCGACATCCGGCGGCTCAAACGGATCAGACGGTTCGACATCCGGCGGCTCAAACGGATCAGACGGCTCGACATCCGGCGGCTCAAACGGATCAGACGGTTCGACATCCGGCGGCTCAAACGGATCAGACGGTTCGACATCCGGCGGCTCAAATGGATCAGACGGTTCGACATCCGGCGGCTCAAATGGACCAGACGGTTCGACATCCGGCGGCTCAAACGGATCAGACGGTTCAACATCCGGCGGCTCAAACGGATCAGATGGTTCAACAAGCAGTAGCAACCCAGCAGATGTGGCTTCAGATGCATCTTCTAATGCAAGCAATGCATCAAGTTCTGCTAGTGAATCTGGAAGTACAGCTTCAAGCGCAAATGATGCTACAAGTAGCCTAGCAAGTAATGATCCAGGAAATTCTTCTCTTTCTGATCTTGCTAGTGAAGCTTCAAGTGCGAATAGTGTTGCCAATAGCGAAGCTTCAAATGCAAGTTCTGATGCCTCCGCAGCTCAATCAGACGCAGATAAAGCTTCTAGTGAAGCTGCTGCAGGAGATAGTTCAGCTGCTTCAAGTGATGCAAGTAAAGCATCTAGTGAAGCAAGCAAAGCTTCAAGCGAGGCAAGTAAGGCAAGCTCCGCAGCAAGTGAAGCAAGTAATGCCGCAAGTGAAGCTACAAGTATTGTAGGTTCAGGAGCAAGCTCAAAAGCAAGTAATGCTGCTAGTGAAGCTAATAATGCTAACAGCACAGCAAGCTCTGCACATTCTGTTACAAATTCTCTTGCAAGCCAAAATCCAGATAATAGCTCGCTCGCCTCTCTTGCAAGTGATGCTTCACAAGCTTCAAATGCAGCAAGTTCTGATGCAAGTATTGCCTCAAGTGCAGCCTCTAAGGCCAGCAGTGAAGCAAATGCTTCTAAGAGTGATGCTTCTCTTGCAAGTAGTGCAGCCGCCGCAGGTAATGCTTCTGAATCTAACAGTTATGCTTCTAAAGCAGCAAGCGAAGCAGCGGCAGCAAGTTCTGATGCCAGTGTAGCAAGTAGCAATGCAAGTCTCGCACAATCAGAAGCGAGTCGTGCTGCAAGTGATGCCAATGAAGCTAAAAATATTGTATCATCAGCAACATCTGGTGCTTCTAACACAGCTTCAAACGCAAATTCTATGGCAAATACAGATATTTCTGATGCTAATAGTGCCACTTCCGCAGCAAGTTCCGCAGCGAATGTAACGAATTCAATCGCTAACCAACATCCTGATAATTCAGCGTTGGCAGGTCTCAATAGTGATGCTAATGCTGCTAAGAGCGCAGCCGCAAGTGATGCAGCTAAAGCAAATAGTGAAGCCGCAGCCGCTAAGAGTGATGCTGCTTTAGCAAGTAGTGCTATTGCAGCAGGAAATATTTCTTTGGCAAACAGTTATGCAAGTAAAGCCGCAAGTGAAGTTGCTGCAGCAAATAGTGATGCAGCCCTTGCAAATGCAGAAGCAAAACGTGCGATTGCTGATGAAACAGCTGCTCAAACAATTGCTAATACTCTTTATAGCACAGAAAAACATGATACTGGCAAGAATAACACAGGTATGAGTAATACGAATGCTGCAACTAAGACACTTGCTTCGGCAGGTAATGCTATGAAAGCAGCAGTTCTTGGTACACCAGCTTCTGCTAGTACAGTAACTGCCAGTGGAATGGATGCGAGTGCATTACCACAGACAGGTACGGATAATAGCACATCTGAAGAACTTGCTTTACTTGGATTTGGTTTATTAGTAGGAACGTTGACATTAACTGAAATCAAACGTCGTAAAAGAAGTTAATCTCACTTTTAGTGGATTAGAATAGTTGATTCTTTTCTGATAAAGGGAGTTGCGAATTCCCTACAGTATGAAATTATTGTAGGGAAATTTTTTTATAAGTATTTGATATAACTTATCAATCAATGGTTTATTTTTACTCTTTAAAGTAAAATAACATACTTTCAGATTTACAGCTCGATTAAATAGATAAATTAGGGAGTGAAGCAACATTTTTTAGCAAACAAAATTTTATAACTTTGTTTGCTTGGCATTATTATTTTCATTTATTCATATGAAAGTATGGGTAAATGAAAGATTATTTTATGAAAGATTTAAGTAAGTTATGACTAAAAAGCAAGACAATCTATTTAATTTCTTGAGTGGTTTATTCGATAAAAATTCGGAGAAAGAATCTTTGAAAGTTTCAGAAATAGTAGGAAAACAATTAGAAGTAGAGAAGAAAAATATGGCAGAAGAACAAACAGTATATCCTGTTGATTTAGTTAGTCACAAACAAGCGATTGAAAAGTATCGTACACAATATCAAAGCTATCAAGAGAAATATTCAACTTATGAAAAAATAAGAGATGAGCTACTAGCCTCTCAAATGCAACTTGAATCATTATCAAGAGAGATGAGTGAGAAAAAAAAGCTTTATATCTCCAAAATGGCTACATTTGAAAATACAAGAAATACTTACTTGAAAAATGTGAAAGATTATCAAAAAATTTCAGAGGAGTATTCTCAAGTAGTAAAAGAAATGGAGCAAGCTCAGCAACTTTTTAATGAAAAAGAAACTATTCTAAAGCAGAACCAAAAAGAAATACTACAACTTACAAATAAAGAGGGTGTTCAAAGTCTGGAGTATTTTCAAGTCAAACAAGATTTAGAAAAAAATACAGAATTATTTGAAGAAGCTAAAAAGAAGTTTGAGGGATTTAATTCAGTATATCAACTACTTGAAAACAGTTTTTCTCAAAAGAAAAAAATACTCGAAGAAACGCGACAAAAATATCATTATGCAAATTCTGTAAAAAATGAGTGGGAAACGCTAAATAAAGAATTTGGTAGAGTAAAATTAGCAAAAGCATCAACACAAGAGAAATTAAATACAATAAATGGACAACTGTCAAGCTTGGAAGGTAACTTAAAAGTTCAAAAAGAATTAATTGATTTTATAAACCCAAGTTTTGAAATGATGGCAAAAAAGTATCAAGAACATCAAGAAAAATATCAGGAAATTTCTGAGCCATATACAAAAGAAAAAGTAATTTATGATGCTGAGTACTCTAAATACATAGAATTAAAACGAAACTATGATGAAGTTAAAAACTCAAGTGATGCTAATGAAATTATTTTAAATTTCCGTGGGAAAGCATTAAAAGAAGCAGAAGGTAAAATTGAAAAATTAAATGAAAAGTTTAAACCTTTGGAAGAGAAATTTAATTTTCGGAAAGATGTTTTTCAGCAAGTCAGTGAAAGTTACAACATTGTAAAAAAACTTTTTGATGAAAATCAAGTAGCAGCTAAAAATTCTAATCAATATTTGGATAATTCGGCAGAGGGACAAAGAAAGCTTAGAGCTGTTTTGGAAGTATTAAATTCAAAATATAATATGCTTAACCAACAGCGAGGACAAGCTGAAAGTAATTATCAAAAAATAACTGTGAGCTATGATCGTATTAAGCATATGTATGAGGGAGCAGATGAAGCTTACGGACCCATAGCAGAGCAGTATGAAGAAAAAACAAAGCAATACAATAGTGTACGTGCTGATTATGAGGCTACTAAATTAAATTTAGAACAAGTTCAGGAAAAAGAAAAAGCTGTAAAAGAAGCTCTTGATGATATACAAGAATGGTTAAATGTGGCAGTGGAAAAGCAGGTGAAAGCAGAAGATACATGTAGAGATGCAAAGACACAATTAGATACTCAGATGCAAAAAATGAGTGTCAGTAAGAGAAAAATAACTGAAAGTTTTGAAAAGATTGAAACCACTTTTCAGAAAGGTCAGGAAGAATATCATTTTCTTAGTGGAGAATACATGGTTTGGGTAGAAGATTATAAAGGATATTCTCAGACTTACGATGCTTTTGGTTCTTTGCATGATGATACAAAAGAAAAATTATTTAGTATTCAAAAATTCTATAATGAGTTAGTCGCTAACTATCAAACTCTTGTCAAATCTGACAAAATTATTGAAGCAATTTACAATAGTGAACTTACAAAATACAATGTAGAAAAAGAATATTATGGAAAAATAGTAGAAGACTATAAAAAATCTTTAACTTTGTTTGAAAAAGCTTCTGCAAATCAAAAAATATTTGAAAAAGCTATATTGACAATGAAAGAATTTTTAATTCAAAATGATATTTTGACTTTCCCCATTAATGAAGCGACAGGCCATAACTTTGTAGATGAATATAATGTACCAGAAGAAAATACTTCTAAAGCAGAATTATCTGTATGGTTGGAAAAGTATAATTTTTTGTATGAAGAATTAGAAAAAATTGCTAAAGAATTTAATCAAAATCTAAAAGATTATCAAAGCCAACTTTCTATATTTGTTAAAGTTGGAGGGAAAAGAATTGCAGAGCTTGGCAATAGTACGATTGCTTATCGAGGAAGTGAAGTAGAAGAAATTCTCAAAAAAGTATCAGTAAGAGTAAATGACTGGAAAGAAGAATATCTAAAACGAGAAAAAGTGTTTACTTCAGTTATTCAAAGCTATAAGAAATATTTAACAATCTCTAAAACTTTGAACGATGATATTATGGAAAGTTCTCAGTCAAAAGATGGACTTCAAATGATGATTGACTTGATTAATTCGTTTGGAGACTATACAGATATTTATAGTAGCACACATCGTAATATTAATTTTTTAGCAAATACTTTACAAATGGATGAATCAGAACTTACTCGGTTAAAGACTGCTGATGAATTAAAAATATTGATTCAGAAAAAGTACTATCAACCTATTTTAAATTTGATAAATACACATTTAGAGGATTTTGTTGAACATTTCCATAATACAAAGAAGAATTATGATAATAGCATTATAGAATTAAATCAAAAACTTCTAATTTTAGAGAAAGAAACAAAAATTTCAACAAGAAATATTATTTTTGAAAATTCATTTTTAAATGATGATGATGCAAAAACGTATTTTCAGCAAGCTTTAGAAGAAAATACGAAACAAATTTTTTCAGTCATTACAGGTAATTCGTCACTCATAAATTGTATTAAGAAAGTGAAGAAATTTGTACGTGTAGCCAATAACTTTGTTGTAGATGAGAGTGATAACGCCATGATGTTTCCAGAGCATCCACTTGCTACATTGACAAGTGAGCTTGAAACAAATATCATTATTAGTCCGGTAAAAGGAATAGATGCACCAGTTGAGCCAGAAAAATATGATTTTGTTTATGAAGAACCTACAGCTCCTGAAAGTATTGAGGAGAAGAAGATTTATATTCAAACAATATCGGAACCTGAAAAGATTATAAAACAGCATAAAGATTTGCAACAATCAAATTTACATTTAACGACTGCATAAAAGTGCTATTTAATAATTGTTATAACTAACTGATTAAGAAAGAAAAGGAATAATAATGAACTATTTTGTAAATGAAAATATTTTTACACTAAATTCAGGAACAGAATTTTCTGCTATTAAACGCTTAAAGATGTTTCATGATTATGGTGTTGATGCTAAAATTTTGACGCGGAATTATAATCCGCAACTTGCTGGGGATTTACGACGTGTGGGATTAAGTCACAAGGACATCATCAATATGTATAATTATTTCCAAGAAATCACTAATACTGAAGAAAAGGATGTAGATGTTCGCTATACCTCTGTAATTGATAAAAATGCTTATCATATCGAGGGAGTTGATGCAAATGAATCTCTAATTAAACATGCAGGGCGCGTGATTGCTAAGGTTAATATTGCTTCTGCTACAGTTGGTTTAGTAGGTTCAATGGATTATTATAATGATATGGGAGCAATGGTTGCTAAAGATATCTGGGATCGTCGGGGTTTTAAATCCTCTACACAATATTTTCATCCAGATAATACATTAGGGGCTCAAGTATTTTTTGATTATCAAGGAAAAGCTAAAATTGAAATTACTCATATGAATATTAATGGTGTTTTGAATCCTACAATGTATAAATTACTTGATTATAAAGGAAAAAAATATCGTTTTAATACGGAACAAGAACTTTTCATTTTCTTTATGAATGAACTTGCAGTGCAAGCACCTAGTATTTTTATCAATGATCGCCCATCGCTTGTTCCTGCGGTAGCAGCAATCAATGGAGCAGTTGGAAAATGGCAATTTCTTCATAATCCACATGGAAAAAATAATAATCAAGCGGGTGGGTCACGACAAGTCGTTGATTACCAGGAACCCCTTTTTACAACATATAAAGATAAATTTGATGGGATTATTGTGCCAACTGAGAAGCAAAAATCTGAAATTGGAAAATATTTTAAGTTTAAACACATATTAGCACTTCCTGATACATTCTCAGAAGAAGTAAAAACTCCAGAAAAAATTACACATGACCGTAATAAAATAATTTATCTAGGGAGAATATCTGGCGAAAAAAAACCAGCTGATGTGATTGAAATTTTTGCTAAAGCATATCAAAAAATTCCAACATTAAAATTAGAAATATTGGGTTATGCATCACCTTATGAGTTACAAAAAGAGCTTGAAAAACTCACTGAAACTCTTGGGGTTAAAGAAGCTGTGAATTTTAAAGGCTATCAAACCGACGAGAATTTGACTACTGAAATATCAAATGCTGGTTTTTTGATTAATACTTCAGAGGGGGAAGCTTTTGGAATGAATATGCTGGAAGCGATGAGTTATGGAGTTCCTATTATTTCTTATAAAGTTAAGTATGGTCCATTAGAATTGATTGATGAAGGGAAAAATGGATATCTAGTATCCTATGGAGCTATTGATATGGCTGCAAATAAATTGGTTGATACCATTCAATCAGAAGAAAAATGGAAAGAACTTTCTCATGGAGCATATGAAAAAGCTCAAGAATTTAGCAAAGAAAGTTCTTGGGGACGTTGGTTGAATAATAAAGTTATTGCTGATAATTTATTTGTAAGAGATAAATAGTAAGAGTTAAAAATAAAAATAAGAAATGGAGAAAATATGTTATTTTTCATCAATTCATCATTTAATCAAAAAAATTCAGGAATTGAGCATGCTCAGCTAAAACGTGCTGCATTATTTCGTAAATATAAAGAACCTTTTAAATTGGTCTTTCGAGAGTGGAGTCCTAGTATTCATCGCTTCTTAGCAGATGTTGGTGTGAATGAAGATGAGACACTTGTGATGTTTGATTACTTTCAAAGAACCCAGAAAGTTGTAGAAAAGATTATTCATGTAGAAGATTTAGATTTTGGAGTTGATAATCTGAGTTACAATAAGGAACCAGCACAAGGACGTTATATTATTTTACGAGGACAACAGTTGATTGCTCGTGTTCGTTATTTTACAGATGATAGTATGGAACGTGTGAATGCGATTGAATATTTTGATGGTTTTGGTAATCTCTATCGTGTAGATTTTTATGATTTTCGTGGCTTTGTTAGTTTGGTACAATGGTACACACCAGATAATAAGATTGGTACAGAAGTATGGTATGATATTGATGGAAAACCAGTAATTGAAACCTATAATCGATATGATGCTAATAAAAAATATATAAAAACGAATTGGCGTTTGATTGAAGAAGATGGAACAGTATACATGTTCTCTAATATTGAGGAGCTTACTTTACATTTTCTCAATCGTCTAAATGAAGAGTATTGGCAGGATGATAAGCTCAATATCTTTATTATGGATAGAACTCATTTGGCAGATTGGGCTTTATTGCATATGGAACGTCCGGCTTATACAGTTCTTCATCTGCATAATTCACACGCTGGAGATGCGCAAGATCCAATGCACTCAGTAATGAATAATTTTTATGAATTTAGTCTCACAAATGCAAATGGATATGATGCGGTTATTTCAGCAACAAAAAAACAGACACGTGATGTAAAAGCACGTTTTAAGCCATCTACTAAATTATTTACAATCCCTGTTGGTATTGTTCCTGATAGTATATTTGAAGAAGAGCGGATTCCAATGGCACAGCGTGATCCACACAGCGTGCTTGTAACAGCTCGTGTTGCTCCAGAAAAACGGATTGATCATATCATACGGGCAATTGGAATTGCTAGAGAAACTGTACCAGATATTACTCTTGATTTTTATGGTTACGTAGATCATAGAGATAATGATGCTGCACAGAAAGCGATTGATGCTGCAATTAAAGAATATCATATGGAAGAGGCTGTTCATCAATATGATTATGCTACTGATGTGGCTGCTGTACAGAAAAAAGCACAGATTTATGGTTTAGCTTCTGTTATGGAAGGCTTTAATTTATCATTGATGGAAGCTATCAGTCATGGTATGGTTGGATTAACTTATGATGTGAACTATGGGCCTAATGAATTAATAATTGATGGAGAAAATGGGTATGTGCTCCCTTATGAGGGAATTCAAGAGATGGCGGATAAAATGGTTGAGCTTTTTACAAACCCTAAAAAACTTCAAGAAATGTCTACGCGTTCTTATGAATTAGCAGAGAGGTATTCGGAAGCAAGCGTTTGGCGGGCATGGCAAAAATTATTGAAGGATGCACGTTCAAAGACAAAAGAGTACCATCCAATCATTACTGCTGGGTTGGGGGATCAACGGCAGAAAAAATGACTAAACAGAATAATGTCATCGAATAATTTGAAAGAGAGTGAGTGGTTTGCTCTCTTTTTTGATGTTTTTATAATCATATATTTTTGAATTTTAAATAAAAATGGAATTCAGAAAGGGAAATATTAGGAAATTACGAACATTCAAAAGGAATAAAAAAATATTTTCTAAAGTGAACTTGCTTAAGAAACTGGAACTTGTTATAATTAAGAAATAAATAAGTTAGGAATATCACAATATGGAACAAAAAAGAAAAAATCCCTCTAAGAATCTCGCTATTGGAGGGTTGCTGACAGCGCTTGGAATTTTGATTCCGATGGTTATGCCAGCTAAAATTATTATTGGACCGGCTTCATTTACTTTGGCTTCTCACGTTCCAGTTATGGCGGCTATGTTTTTTAGCCCAGCGATGGCGGCAGTCGTTGCTATTGGAACGACGATTGGTTTCATGATTAGTATTCCTGTGCCAACGATTTGGTTGCGTGCGCTTATGCACCTTTTTGCAATGACAGCAGGGGCTTATGTTCTCAAGAAAAAGCCTGATATTATTAATCATAAGGTTCAACTTCAAATTTTTAACATTCTGCTTGGTATTGTTCATGCAGGTTTGGAGACGATTGTTGTGTGGGTTTTCTATTCGGTAGGTTTTCAGCATCTTGATCAGCACTCATTGATGAATCTGTTGTTATTGATTGGTTTTGGTGGTCTAGTTCAGAGCTTCATTGATTTCAATATTGCTTTGTATTTATGTAAAGTTTTGAGTAAAAAGTTCAATATTGATATTTTCAAACGTGCACAGGTACTTCTGTCAACAAAAAAATTTTAAAATAGTCAAATAAACGTAGAATGGAGATTCTACGTTTTTTCATAATGTTATCAGAAAAAGAGTATAAAAGCTATTGGCTATAAAATCTATTGTAAAAATGGTAAAATTAAATTAAGTAAAATTTTCACGTAGTATGCTATCAAAAATTCTGTTACTTCAGAAAAAAGGTGTAGAAAGTTGGTGAAAAATGAAAGAGTATAGAAAAAATGTTGCAGCTATTATCATTAATGATGAAGGAAAGACATGGCTGGGCGAGCGTGAAGACCATCTTGCATGGGGATTTCCACAAGGTGGTATTGAAAAAGGCGAAACAGCGGAAGAAGCGTTAAAACGTGAGCTTATGGAAGAACTTGCGACAAATGATTTTGAGATTATTGATAAATATCCTGGAACTCTCAAATATGATTTTCCGGCTGGAATGACTTTTCCAACATGGACTTATGTTGGGCAAGAGCAGCAATACTTTTTGATAAAATTGCACTTGACAGCTTATATTGACCTTGAAAAGTATGATCATGAATTTATTCAATATAAGTTTGTAGATTTGGATGAGTTGCTTCAAATGGATTTTAGTTTTAAAACGGAAGTCTATAGGAAGGCTCTGGATTATTTTAAAACAGAGATAGTTAAAAAGATTAAATAAAAAGGAAAATGAATTGTTAATATGGCAATAGATAGAATTACAGATAATAAATTTGACTTAGTCAGCAAATATAGTCCTAGTGGGGACCAGCCTCAAGCAATAGAAGAACTTGTCGAAAATATCGAAAATGGGGAAAAAGCTCAGATTCTCATGGGAGCAACAGGAACAGGAAAAACTTACACTATGAGCCAAGTCATTGCACGCACAGGTAAACCTACTCTTGTGATGGCGCACAATAAAACTCTTGCGGGTCAACTCTATAGTGAGTTTAAGGAGTTTTTTCCTAATAATGCTGTCGAATATTTTGTGAGTTACTATGATTATTATCAGCCAGAAGCCTATGTTCCAAGCTCTGACACCTACATTGAAAAAGATAGTTCTGTTAATGATGAGATTGATAAACTCCGTCACAGTGCGACTAGTAGCCTTCTGGAGCGTAATGACGTGATTGTTGTGGCTTCAGTCAGTTGCATTTACGGTTTGGGTTCACCAAAAGAATATCAAGATAGTGTTGTTTCTTTGCGACCGGGGCAAGAATTTTCTCGTGATAAACTTCTTAATGATTTGGTGAGTATTCAATTTGAGCGCAATGATATTGATTTTCAACGTGGGCGTTTCCGTGTACGTGGTGATGTTGTTGAAGTTTTTCCAGCTTCTCGAGATGAACACGCTTTTCGAGTTGAATTTTTTGGAGATGAAATTGAGCGGATTCGTGAAATTGAAGTTCTTACAGGTCAAATAATTAGTGATGTTGATCATTTGGCGATTTTCCCTGCAACTCACTTTATAACTAATGATGACCGTATGGAAGAATCTATTGCTAAGATTGAAGCAGAGTTAGAAGTTCAGCTTAAAAATTTCCGTGATGAGGGTAAGCTTCTTGAGGCGCAACGTCTTGAGCAACGAACGAATTATGACATTGAAATGCTTCGTGAAATGGGGTATTGTTCGGGGGTTGAAAATTATTCTCGACATATGGATGGGAGAAGTGAGGGAGAACCCCCTTATACCTTGCTTGATTTCTTTCCTGATGATTTTCTTATTATGATTGATGAGAGTCATATGACGATGGGACAAGTTAAAGGGATGTACAACGGGGATAAAGCGCGTAAAGATATGCTGGTGAATTATGGTTTCCGTTTACCATCTGCTTTGGATAATAGACCGTTGCGCCGTGAAGAATTTGAAAGTCATGTTCATCAAATCGTTTATGTTTCTGCTACTCCTGGAGATTATGAAAAGGAACAAACAGATACTGTTGTTGAGCAAATTATTCGGCCAACGGGATTATTGGATCCGATTATTGAAGTGCGTCCAATGATGGGACAAATTGATGACCTTTTAGGAGAAATCAATGCGCGTGCTGAGAGAAATGAACGTGTATTTGTTACAACACTCACGAAAAAAATGGCGGAAGATTTGGCTGCTTATTTCAAGGAAATGGGTGTAAAAGTTAAGTATATGCATAGTGACATCAAAACTTTGGAAAGAACGGAAATTATTCGTGATTTACGCTTGGGCGTTTTTGATGTTTTGATTGGTATCAATCTTTTGCGTGAGGGAATTGATGTGCCTGAAGTGAGCTTGGTTGCAATTCTTGATGCAGATAAAGAAGGATTTTTACGTAATGAACGCGGGTTAATCCAAACGATTGGTCGTGCTGCTCGTAATGAAAATGGTCGAGTCATTATGTATGGTGATGTGATGACACAATCTATGCAACGGGCGATTGATGAAACAGCGCGTCGTCGAGAAATTCAAATTGCATATAATAAGGAACATGATATTATACCAAAAACTATTGTCAAAGAAATTCGTGATTTAATTTCTATAACTAAAAAATCTGAGACGGGTGAAGTTGAAGAAATTGATGCGAGTGCAATGACGAAAAAAGAACGCAAAAAACTGGTAGCTAAGTTGGAAAAAGAAATGCAAGAAGCAGCTGCAAGTCTTGACTTTGAAGGAGCAGCTCAACTTCGTGACATGGTTTTAGAAATCCGAGCGATAGATTAAAAACTGCATAAATAATCATGGTTTTATTGATTTTTTAAATATTATTTAAAAAATATTGATAAAAATGCAGAAAATGTATAAAAATACTTGACAAGATCAAAAAAAGGTGTATAATTATTCTTATAAGTTAATAAAAATACTAATTTTAGGAGATATACAACATGAAAATAAAGAAAATTTTACTTGGAAGCATCTTATTAGCAGCAACTTTTACTTTAGCAGCTTGTGGCAATAGTTCCAGTGCCAAAAAAACACAGTTGCAAAAAATTAAAGATAAAGGAACGTTGGTAGTTGCTTTATCACCAGATTATCCACCTTTTGAATTTCAAACAATCCAGAATGGAAAAAATGAAGTGGTTGGTTCAGATGTTGATTTGGCAAAGGCTATTGGGAAAGAATTGGACGTAAAAGTTGTTATTAGCTCAATGGATTTTAATAACGTTCTTACTGCTTTGTCAAGTGGAAAAGCAGATATTGCAATTTCAGGTATTTCAGCAACTCCAGAACGTGAAAAATCATATGATTTCTCAAAAATTTATTATAATGCGACGAATGAAGTTGTTATAAAGAAATCAGACTTGAATAAATATAAGAGTTTTGATGATTTGAAGAATGCAAAAGTTGCGGCTCAAAAAGGTTCTATTCAAGAAGGAATTGTTTTAGACAATATGAAATCAGCGACGGAAATTGCACTCCCTGCTATTGGTGATGAAATCAATGAAGTAAAAGCTGGTAAAGTACAAGCTGCTGTTATTGAAGATTTGATTGCTAAAAGTTATGTTTCTGAAAATCCTGATTTGGCTTTGGCGAAAATCAAGGTTCCAAATCCTAAGAATAACTATGGTACAGCGATTGCTCTTCCTAAAGGTTCAAGTGCTTTGAAAAAGAAAGTGAACGCTGTTATTACAAAATTACTTAAAAATGGAGAAATTTCAAAACAAATCCAAACGAACTATAAACTTTCAGAAAAAGTGAAATAAAATATGATTGTTCTTCTGCCTGTATAGGCAGATTTTTTTATATAAAATACTTGACATATCATTAGAAAAACGTATAATTATACTGGTATCTTGAAAAGATACCAGGAGGGAAAATGATAAAAAAATTAGTATTAGGAATGGTAGGCCTTGTTGCTCTTACAACTTTAGCGGCTTGTGGAAGTTCAAAAGCAAATGAGGTAAAAACTATACAAGATAAAGGGACGCTAGTACTTTCAGTCAGTCCAGATTATCCACCTTTTGAATATCAAACAATTCAAAATGGAAAAAATCAAGTTGTTGGGGTGGATATTGACCTTGCTAAGGCGATTGCAAAAAAATTAGATGTTAAGTTAAAAATCAGTACAATGAGTTTTGATAATGTTCTTGCTTCTTTATCGCAAGGAAAATCGGGCATTGCAATTTCAGGTATTTCAGCTACGGCAGCACGCGAAAAATCATTTGATTTTTCAAATGTTTATTATAATCCTGTTAATGAAATTGTTGTGAAAAAATCAGATGTGAATAAATATAAGAGTTTGTCAGATTTTAAAGGCTTAAAATTAGCAGGACAAACGGGTTCAACACAAGAAACAGCAGTGCAAAATCAAATTAAAGGTTCTGTTTTAGTTTCATTGCCAGCTGTTGGAGATGAAATCAATGAGTTAAAAGGTGGAAAGATTTCTGGTGTCGTGTTGGAAGACATGATTGCTAAGAGTTATGTTTCGGAAAATCCAGATCTTACGATTGCCACAGTGAAAATTCCAAATTTGAAGAGTAATCCGGGAATGGCAGTTGCTTTGAAGAAGAATTCTCCTGAATTGAAAAAGAAAGTCAATGAAGTAATCAAGTCTCTCAAGGCAAGTGGAGAGTTGGAACAAATCATTGAAAAGAATTATAAAGCATCACAAAATGTAAAATAAACTTCTATCAGAAATGATAGAAGTTTTTAGGAGAAAAACAATGAAAAGACCTGTGATAGCAGTGACAGCGGATAGTTTGGTGGAATCATCAGAATATATCAATGAAAATTTTGCGGATTTTGCACCACGTGATTTGAAAGAAGTCATTTTAAAAGCTGGTGGTTTACCAGTGATACTTCCATTTCCAGAGGAAACAGAACTTGTGGAAGAAGTAGCGCGGGAAATGGTGAAGTTATTTGATGGACTGATAATTCCTGGGGGATTTGATGTGAGTCCTACTTTTTATGGGGAAGAGCCAGAACGTGCTATGGGACGAACTTCTTATCAACGGGATACTTATGAACTGGCATTGTTTAAAGCTGCTAAAGAGGCGGGAAAGTCTATTTTTGGAATTTGTCGGGGACTTCAGCTGATAAATGTTGCTTTGGGTGGGACGCTTTATCAAGACCTTGCTGTACAGAATAAAGAAAGTTTTATTCAGCATTCACAAGTGTCTTATGGGGCATTTCCGACACATCATGTGAAGATAATGGAAAATAGTTCGCTTTATGGATTATTTGGTGAGCAGGCTTATGTGAATTCGCGGCATCATCAGGCGATTAAAATGCTTGCGCCGGAGTTGATGGTGACGGCTCGGGCGGTTGATAATGTCATTGAAGGAGTAACAACAGCGGATGAGCAGGTAACGGCTGTACAATGGCATCCAGAAAATATGTGGCGAAATGATAAAAAGCAATTTCAATTATTTGCGGAGTTTATTTGTAAATGTCAAAAATAAAAAGTAGCTGCGGCTACTTTTTTGCTTCTCCTGCTGGGAAATAATTTTCTTTTTTCATATCGTTGAAAATGATATGAATGGCAGATTTTGGTGCTCCTGTATGTTTGACGATTGATTCTGCAATTTCTTGGGCGAGAGCTGTTTTTTGCTCGTTTGTGCGTCCTTCGACTAATTCAATATGAACAAGTGGCATATAATTCTCCTTAATATTCTTTCGTGTTATTTTACCATATTTTTATAGTAAAAGCTCAGGGAAAGTATGGATTTATGGCTTTAAAGTATCGGCTAACCATGCAAAGATTTTTTGATTATAATAGGTGAGTGCGCCCATGTGACAATGTTCTTCGGCATTGTCTTGTTTGCCAAATTTTAGGATAGTTTTGGGAGAAGTGAGTGAGTCAAAAAGAAGTTGAGGTTGTCCTTTGAAAAACATATCTCCTTCGGCTTCGCAGACGAGAGTTGGACATTGGATTTTTTCAGAAATATTTTTTAAAGTGTAGATTTCAGTTTTTTGGAAAAGTTCAGTGATGGAATGTGCACCAAAAGTGAATTTTCCATTTTCGATGACCCAGCGGATATTTGTATTTTTTTTCATGAGTTCTTCTAGGATTTGTTCGGCAAAGTGAGCATCAAAGTCTCCTTTGCTATGAGCTTCAAAGGCTTTGGAGAATTGAAAAGAAAATAAGCCATCATCGGTGATACAAGCGGCAAGACGGTGTTCAAAAGAGGCAGCGCGTGCAGCAAGTAAACCACCGAAACTAATACCCATTAAAACTATTTTTTCTTGAATGACTTCGGAGCGGGTTTCAAGATAATCGACTACTTTTTCGACTACTTTTTCCCACTCAAAGCAGAAAGGAAGATGCTGTTCACGAATCATTGCGCCTTGACCGGGACCTTCAAAAGTTAAGCAATTATAACCTTGTTTGAGAGCTTCAACGACGACTTGGAAGTATAATTCTTCGCCTGTTGAGTCAAAGCCACCGTGAATGATGAGAGTGGGACGTGGTTTGTTGTCAACTCTATAAAAGTAAGCTGGGAGTGCTGTATTTTTGTAGGGGATTTCTAAAATTTCAACATCTTGTTGACTAAGAGATAGACCTTTGCGAAAACTTTCACGGCTTTTGCGCCAAGTGCTGAGGATGCGTGAGCCGTCTGGATTGCCATGAAGGAAAAATTCGGCACTGCGATAGTAGTTGGAGGCTTTGAGATAGATTTCTCCGGCGCTCAGTAGTTGTCCTGAGTTTTCAAATGATTTGGCTTGTTTGAGAGTTCTTTCGGCGGTTTTGAGCCATTCATTGTACCAGCTTTCAAAATCTCCTTCTTTGATAGCGTAGCCTGTTGTCAACACTTCACCGATATCTGCTCCTCCATATGGGGCATAGCTTAGGGTGCGCAAGAGTTCAAATGAAAATGTGCTGTCGTTAAATATGAGTTTCATGATTTTAATTCTCCTTTTTACAATAGGTTAAATTTAACATATTGTAAAAAAATAGTCAAGAACTAGCATTTGTATCAAGAATTGTTTATACTAAAAGAAGAATATTTTGAGAAATGAGAAAAAATGGTTAATAAAATTGCACTTTCTATTTTGTCTTTAATTGCTCGGGAACCATTGAGTGGCTATGATATCAAGCAACAAATGAATGACAGAATTAGTCATTTTTTGAAGGTAAATAATAATCAAGTTTATCCGCAAATTGCACATTTAGAGGCGGAAGGTTTTTTGAGATTGACGAAGTCGACTAAACCTGTGCAAAATCCTACGAAAAAAACTTATGAAATCACAGAATTTGGTTTGGAAGAATTAAAAACTTATACAGTTTTGGACTTTGGGGAAGCAACGATAAAAGATGGTTTTATGTTTAAAGTTTATAATTCTTGGCTTTTGACACGGGATGAAATGTTAGATGAGATTGAAAAGGAGTTGGAGAAACATCAAGAGCGTGCTGAAATTTTTGAGGAAAAATTGGAAGTTTTGGGAGAGGTGCGAGCTGAGCAGGAGTTGGCAAGTCGAGCAATTTTGGAATATGGGAAAATGTATGAGGAGAATTATATTCATTGGTGTGAAAGGTTGAGAAAAGAATTTTTGGAGAAATAAAAAAATCGTCTATTTGATAGACAATTTTTTTGTTTTATTTTGTTTGGTCAGCAGCTTCGTCAACGATGAATGTGAACTCGGCTGTTGCGACTTTTTTGCCTTCAACCAGGGCTGTAGCACTTGCTACACCAACTTTTCCTCGAAATTTTGTGATTTCAAATTCAAGTTTCATAACGTCTCCAGGGACAACTTTTTGACGGAATTTGGCTTTATCAATACCGCCGATATATGCCATTTTTCCTTTAAATTCGTCTTTTGTTAAGATGAGGATTGAGCCTGCTTGAGCGAGGGATTCGAGGATTAAAACACCAGGGAATGTTGGATTTCCGGGGAAATGACCGTTGAAAACTTCTTCGTTAATCGTTACATTTTTTGTGGCGATGATTTTATTTTCTGTAATTTCATCAACATAGTCGATAAACATGATAGGATAGCGGTTGGGGATGATTTGCATCACTTCTTGCGCAGTCATTACTTTCGTCATTTGGGTCTCACTTTCTTTTGTAAATCCTTAGAGGGGAATGGTTTTTTCTGTAGAAATCAGTCGTTCAAGAACTTGTAATCAAATGATGAAATAGGGATAGAACCTTTTAAAATAAGAGTTTACACTAACATTCTTTGATAGTTTTGTAGAAATGTTCTTGACTTTTTGACTGTTTTGATTTACAATTTGATGTATAAAGTATTTTTATAGACAAAACCTTTTACACTTAATCTTAACAATTATTTGTAAGGGTGTCAACTTTTTATTATCTTTTGGAAGGAATTATTTATGTTTTTAGAAGGAAAGAAAATTGTCATCATGGGTGTAGCGAATAACAAGTCCATTGCTTGGGGATGTGCGAAGGCTATGAAAGACCAAGGGGCAACTTTGATTTACACTTACCAAAATGAACGTATGGAAAAACAACTTGCTCGTCTTGCAGAACCTGAGGATTTGCTGATTGAATGTGATGTATCTTCTGATGAGTCACTTCGTCGTGCCTTTGCTACGATTGAAGCGCGTGTTGGTAAGATTGATGGTTTAGTTCATGCAATTGCTTATTCTAAGAAAGAAGAACTTGGCGGGAATATTTCTGATGTTTCTCGTGATGGATATGCTTTGGCACAAGATGTTTCAGCGTATTCATTGCTTGCTGTTGCGAAAGCTGCAAAACCTTTGCTCAATAAAGGAGCAGGAATTGTTACCTTGACTTATATGGGTTCTGTTCGTGCTATTCCTAATTATAATGTCATGGGAATTGCGAAAGCGGCGCTTGAAGCTTCTGTTCGTTATCTTGCGGTTGAATTTGGTAAGATTGGTGTTCATGTGAATGCTATTTCTGCTGGAGCAATTAAAACCCTTGCTGTATCTGGAGTTTCAGGTTACAAAGACCTTATCAAAGAATCTGACAGCCGTGCAGTTGATGGTGAAGGTGTAACGATTGAAGAAGTCGGACAAACAGCTGCCTTTCTTGTTGGGCCAATGGCTTCAGGGATTGCTGGCGATGTAATTTATGTTGATAAAGGCGTTCATTTGACATAAAAGTTTTTTGACAGAACTGTCAAAAATATTTTCACTGTTAGTATCAGCTTTTCAGGGCAAATCTATTTGCGAAAAAAGCTGTCAAAAAACCCTATCAGAATTTTTCTGATAGGGTTTTATTTTTTGAAGTATTTGACGAAAAATGGGTCATGAATTTCTTGGGAAATTGTTTTTGATAGTTCTGTCAAAGCATTTTTTATCTGCATTTTACGATTGGGAATTGTCAGGAAGGGCAGATGGTTTTTTGAGAAAAATCTGATAGCGGCAGTTTCAGGACCAGAGCTGATAGCTTTTCCAGCGACAATCTCTGCCCGAAAAATATATTGAATATCATCACGCTCTGGATTGTAATAATCTCCCGCTGTGCCAATCAGAGTTACTGTAAAACCAGTTTCCTCATAGACCTCACGAATAGCAGCCTGTTCAGCAGTTTCACCAACTTCCACGCGTCCACCAGGTAAATCCCAGAGTGGCACATCGCGCCGTTTTACAAGCAAAATTTTGTCATTTTCATCTGTAATAACGCTAAAAGCACCAAAACTTGACATTTTTTAGTCTCCAAACTTTTTGACAGTTCTGTCAAAAATAGTTAAGAAGATTATAGCATAAAAAATCACTTTTGACAAAGCTGTCAAAAGTGATTTTCAGATTATTTTGAACGATTTTGTTTTCCAGAGTTCCGTCCTTTAGTTGGAGAGGTTGAACGAGGAGCTTCAAGGTCTTTCAATCCTTCAGCAGTTGCAGCTGCTGGCGTAACATCTTTTGGCAAATCAACCAATTTTGGTGGATTATTTTTGAATTCTTCATCAATCCGTTTGCGCATATGAGGTTTCATGATAAATGTAATGATAACTTGTTGTAATAACATTACCAGCCCACCGACAGCCCAGTACAGCGCGACACCAGCAGGAGAAATGAAACTGAAAATAACAATCATCGCAGGACTCATGATTAACATTGTCATGCCGGTTTTCTTTTGCTCAGCGGACATACCAATCGTTGAAATCCAAGTTTGCAAGAAGTACAGAACACCAGCAATGATTGTAAAGACGATACTTGGGTGTCCAAGGTCAATACCAAAGAAATGAGAAGTGGAAATTCCAGTTGTATAAGCTGCAGCATTGTAAAGTGCAATGAAGAAAGGCCATTGTATCAACATTGGCAGACAACCTATTGAGGACAACATATTGACACCGTTGTCACGTTGTGCCTGCATGAGCGCTTGTTGAGCAGCCATTTTTTCTTCAGAAGTTTTGGCAGCTTTCAAACGCGCATTCAAAGGTTCAAAAACGGGACCAAGGTAAGCCATTTTTTCTTGCATATAAGTTGATTTATAAGCTTGATTAAGCCCTAAAGGCAAAATCACCAAGCGGATAATCAATGTAACAAGGATAATCGCCCAGCCATAACCAAGCCCAGCATTATGCGCGAATAAATCAACAAAAGCTGACATTGGTTTGACTAATATCTGGAAAGTCAGTCCATGTTTAGCTGCTTCAGTTGGCACACGCACACCGTTGACAGTATGTGTCGCAACACAACCAGACAAAAAGAGCAATGCTGCTCCCATAAATCCAGCCAAAGTTAATTTCTTTTTAAAATTCTTCAAGATAAGTTCTACTTTCTATAATAAACATACTCAACTATTTTACATGAAAATACAAGAAAATTCAATAGGACGAAAGACTGAATTTTAAAACAAAAAAGCTTGCCAACAAGTGACAAGCTCCTGTCTTAACATAAAAATTAGTCTTTTGTCATTGCAATAATCGCTTGCAAAATTCCAGCGGTTTCTTGCCAGTCACGGACAGTGATTGTTTCAATCCCCATCTTTACAACAGGATAATCATTGCCACCGGGTTGTGTCATATCACCAAAGTAAAGAATTTCAGGTTTTGTGACATTTAATTCTTCCATCAAATGGTTCATACCAAATTCTTTATTTTGACCTGGAACAAAACCGTTGATAGTTGTTGTACCAGCCACTTCAAATTCAAAATCTGGAGCCAATTCTTTTGCACGTTTCGCGATTTTATTGCGTTTCGTCATATCAGGGTCCCAAGCTTTTTTCGCTTCAACACCGGCTTTTTGACCGATAGCAGAATAAGCAATCATTGACTCACGGTTTTCATTGATTTCGTCTCCTGGAAGAAGAACGGATTCATCCCAATAACCAAATTCACGAGCAGCTTTTTCAAGTGCATCCATGATTGTATTGGCTTGTTCGTCGGTCAAAGAAAAATTGAAAATCTGTTTCCATTCGCCATCTTTATGTGCATAATATTGCGTCCCTTGAGCGACAAATAAATGAAAATTGTCCAAGTTTGCAGTTTCAGGTAATTGATTGATGATTTGAATCAAGAACTGATCATATTTTTGTCCACTAATAGGAGCAATCACATATTTATGTGACAAAGAAGCAAGTAACTCAGCCATTTCAGGAACGATAGGCATTTTAGGTTCATTGAGTGTATTGTCAATGTCGAAGCTCAGAATTTTTTTCATAAATCCCTCCATTTTTTTAATTTTTTCTACGCTTACATTATATCATTTTTCAACAAAAAAACATAACTAAACCTAGGCTAGTCATGTTTTTTTCTGTTTCTTATTTTCCACGCATTTTCATCAAGGCTGGAACGATAGCAGCCGTTAATATGACTGCTGCAGCTGCTTCAACCAGTGAATTTGTGGCTATGATTGCCGTAATCAGATAAGCAAAGCTCCATTTTAAAAGTGAGCCAAAGAATAAAAAGATAAAGCCAAGCACCAAAATCGTATTTGTAATTGAACCGATAAAGCCAGCTAAACCTGCTCCAAAGCGATTTTTAAAAAGTTTATAAGCGTAATAAGGAAAAACACCAATCAAAATACGAGGAACAAAAGTAACAATCAGCGCCCAACCTGAACCGTGATTTGTCCCCGGAATCGGAATAAAAGGTGTGAAAAGCCAGTTTGTAACACCCGGAGTAATCGTTGCCTGAATAAACAGAATCAATCCCATCGCAAAACCAACAATCGCACCACGTTTTGGACCAAGTACCACAGAAGCAATAATCACAGGAATGCCTGCAATCGTAGGCGAAATTGGCATTGGCCAAACACTATAAACGATAGTTGACAGTACTTGAATGACAATCATCGTTGCAATAAGGATAGAAAGAATAGCAATATCAAAAGCTTTTGACTGACGCATGATTTTTCCTCTCATTTCTAAATTTGTCTCGTAAAGAACGAGAATTTCATAGCATAATTTTAACTTAAAACTTAATAATTATCAACAATCAGATTTCTAAATTTGTTTGTTGATAGATAATGATAATATTTTTTGAGAAATTAGAAACTCAGAGGACATAAGCCTGTACAATATAGAAAGAGCCTGCACTTGAAAAGATGAAAAAAATATGCTAACATTTTGATATCTTAAATATTAATATAATTATCCACTAGGGGCGCCTTTGAGCTGAGATAGACGGTTGTCTTGTCCCTTTGAACCTGAATTGGTTAGTACCAACGTAGGAAAGTGCAGATATGTTTTTTATGGACCTTTTGTGGACCGTTTCTGCCTTTTTTCTCTCTATTTTGGGGAATGAAAAGTGGAAATGGTCTTTTTATTTGGGAAAAAATTTGGAGGAATTTACAAAAATGGAGTGTAGCACAAAAGGAAACATAGATATTACAGGCTGTCGTGTTAGCTTGTATCCAATGACTGATAATTTTTCAGAAGTAATTTTGGGTTCATTTGATAAAGTTGACACTAGAGCAGTTTGGAGTCAAACAGATTTGTTTAGCACATTATATCGTGGTGAGCAGGAAAGTGTGATTGATGCCACTCAAGCCTTGTTTATGTCTGCTTATCAGTCAGATGTACATATGGTAACGGAGTTGACTTTTTCAAAAGGTTGCCCAGGAGATTCAGATGCTGATCGTTATATCAATGGAAAAAAAGAAAAACCTAACCAAGAGGAATTACCTGATGATTTCCCAGTAAAATGTAAATATTCATTTTACAGTTTTGGAGAAAAAGATTACATGGAAGAAATTGCGACTATTGTCGAAATGGCGAGTGAAATGGGATTAAATCCTCAAAGCGCTCATTATGTAACGCTTTTGGAAGGAACAGCTTCGCAGTTGTTTGTTTACTTTGAACGGGCTTTACAATATGCTCATGAACATCTAAATCATTACGTTTTGGAAGCGACTGTTTCGGTGAATAGTCCTTCTGAGAAATAAAATAATAATAGAAAAAAATAAGGGGAAAATAAAATGAAGAAGAAAAAAGGATTACAATTAAAAGATATTATACTGATAGGAATTTTATCAGTTTTATTTGGTGTTATTTATTTGGGTGCTGTGCAGTTGGGAGTAGTGTTAGGGACAGTTTTAACTCCGTTTGGTTTGAGTATTTTTGCAAATGAAATTATATTTGGAATTTGGTTTATGGCGGCAGCTTTTGCGGGGTATATTATCCAAACACCGGGTGTAGCGACAATTACAGAAATGATTGCGGCTTTAATTGAAGTATTTATGGGAAATTATTATGGTCCAATTATTTTTGTGAGCGGATTTGTTCAAGGAATAGGATTTGATGCGGGATTTGCAATGTATCGCTATCGTCGATATAATTGGAAATCATTAATTTCTGGAGCTGTTTTTGCGACAATTTTAAGTTATATTTGGGGAATTGTTCGTTCAGACTTTTTAGGGTTAGATTGGAAAATTCTAGTAGGAATTTTTGTTATTCGTTTAATTTCAGCGATTTTCTTTTCAGCAGTGTTAGTTAAATTAACCTGTGATAGATTAGAAAAAAGTGGTGTGCTAGCAAGCTATCCACTTGGGCAAAGTTATGAGTAAACTCTCGGTAAGAAATCTGAGTTATCAAGTTGAGGATTTTAAAATATTAGAACATCTTTCATTTTCCCTAGAACAAGGTCAGGTAGCTGGAATTTATGGTAAATCTGGTTCAGGAAAAAGTACTCTTTTTAATTTGTTATCGGGATTTCAAAATGCCCATAATAGTAAGACTGAAGGAGAGATTTACTATGATAATTCTGATATTTTTACTCTTTCATCACGAGAAAGATGCCAAAAAGTAACTTTGATGTTTCAAAATGTAGATACACAATTTTGTATGGATACTGTAGAAAATGAACTCATATTTTGTTTAGAAAATATTAATTCAGATTTGAATACATTAACAAAGAAAGTTCAGGAAGCATTAGCATTCTGTGAAATTGAGCATCTTAAAAAACGAAATCTAAGTACGTTATCAGGAGGAGAAAAACAATTAGTTGCTCTTGCGTGTTGCTATTGTTTAGAGAGTGAATTTTTATTATTAGACGAACCTTTTGCTAACTTAGACGCCCAATCAACGAGGCAAATAGTTCAAAAACTACAGAACTTACAAGAGCAGCGACACATTGGTATTCTGATTATTGACCATCAAGTGGATAACTTAAAAGATTGGATAGCTAACTGGTATCCTTTGGTTGATGGGCGCTTAGAATCCAGCTTATCGGTGGAAAAAATTTTAGAAGCCGAAGAAGCGTTACTAACATCTTTAAAAGTAACGGAGGATTTCTCACGGAATATCTCAAATAGTTCTCAAGTAATTAGTGCTGAAAATATAAGTATTCATTCTGGGGAAAAAGAAATTTTATCACAGGAAAATTTTACTTTTTCAAAAGGAAAATTTATTGGGATTATTGGAAAAAGTGGAAGTGGGAAAACTACACTATTGAACACTTTGGCTAAGCAGCAAAAGTATCAGGGGAAAATAGACTATCTTGGAAAAGAAATGAGAAAAACGAATAAACATCAGTTTTTTTCAAAAACGAGTTATGTTTGTCAAAATCCACAAGACCAGTTTATAACAATGACGGTAAAGGCTGAGTTAGAGGCGGGAAAACTGAAAATTAATCTTGATAAAATTTTAAAACAAGTCAATCTGACAGGAAAGGAAAATATTTCCCCTTTTAAATTAAGTCAGGGGCAGCAACGACGTCTTGCAGTCATTGAATTTTTACTTCGTCCTTTACAATTATTATTGTGTGATGAGCCTACTTATGGACAAGATTTAGAAAATGCTTATTTCATTATGAAAATGATAAAAGAAAAAGTTTGTAATGAGCAAATGACGGCTGTTGTGGTCAGTCATGATGAAGCTCTTTTAGCTTTGTTTTGTGATGAAATATATGTATTATCTGAGCATAAATTAACGAGGAAATAAAAATGAGACATTTAAATCCAAGCATTAAAGCGGGGACTAGCCTTCTTTTATCATTGTTTATTGCTTTTCAAAGTAATTTAGAATTAAATCTTCTTTTAGGAACGCTAACTTTTTTAAGTGTTCTTTGGTATTTATCGTTTCAACGCTTTTTGCTAATTTTTCTTTGGGTATTTTTAAGTATGGCTGGAGTGTTCTTTACAGGTTATTTTTATCAGAGTGGAACGCATATGAATCAGTGGTTATATGCAGTGAATGTTGCTTCGAGAGTTTATGGTTTTGCAGGATTGGGATTAGTTTTTAGTGTAACGACAGAATTGAAAGATTTTGTTTATAGTCTTGAGCAACAACTTCATCTTCCAACACAGTTTTCTTATGGGATACTTGCAGCTTTTCATATGCTGCCGCTCATTCCAAACGAACTAGAAAATATAAGAAAAAGTTGTTATTCTCGTGGAATACATATTAGTATGTTTTCAGTTAATTTATTATTTCCATTGTTGGTAAAATCTATTCGATGGTCTGAAAATTTAGCATATGCGATGGAATCAAAAGGATTTGATTCAACGGTCAAACGAACACAAACTAAAAAAATGACTGTTCGCTGGTTTGATTATACTTATCTTTTTTTGGGAATAACTATTGCTGTATTTATGACAATCATTCATTATTAGTTTAAAGATTGAGCAAGAATTTTCTTGCTCTTTTTACTTGTAGAATAGTAGAGATGAAGTAAAATATAATTGAAATATGATATAATTTAGGATGTATTTTAAATTTGTTCTTTATTTATAGGGATAAATTGACTGAAAAATAGGATATTATAGGAAAAAGTAAATTAAAGAAATAAAAACGAGAAGTCTTGATAATAAAGGCTTAGATATGTTTTTGAAAGAGAGAGAAAAAGATGGCGCAGTTTTACTTCCGCTACGGAACAATGAATTCTGGGAAAAGTATTGAGATTTTGAAGGTGGCTCATAATTATGAGGAGGAGGGAAAACCTGTTCTTTTGATGACGTCAAATCTTGATACACGTGAAGGTGTGGGATTTGTGGCTTCGCGGATTGGTATTCGTCATGAAGCAGTGGCGATTGATGAAAAAATGGCACTTTTGTCATATATTTCTCATTTATCTGTTAAGCCTTTTTGTGTACTGATTGATGAGGCACAGTTTTTGACGAAAGAAAATATTTATGATTTGGCGCATGTCGTGGATGATTTGGATATTCCTGTGATGGCTTTTGGTTTGAAAAATGATTTTCGTAATGAGTTATTTGAGGGCTCAAAATATCTGCTTTTGCTGGCAGACAAGATTGAAGAAATTAAGACGGTGTGCTGGTTTTGCTCGAAAAAAGCAACAATGGTTATTCGGACAATCAATGGCAAACCCGTTTATGAGGGCGAGCAGGTGCAGATTGGGGGGAATGAGAGTTATATTCCTGTTTGCCGGCGCCATTATTTTAAACCGGAGATTGCTAAAAATCAGGAAAGTGTGAGGGAATAAGGTGTTTTATCATTTTAAAGGTGTGCTGGAATTAGAGGATTATTTGGTGCTGATGAAGCGTTCTTTGCGCATGACACAAATTGTTGTGTCGGTTATTTTGCTGGCTTTTGCTATTTTGAATGGTTTCTTGCAGAAAAATTTGATTTTTTCTGTGATTTTTGGTGTTTTATTGATTATTGCTGGGAATTTTTATATTCAATGGGCGACTTTGGGGAAATTTAAGAAGAATTTTCAAGCTGTTGTGGTGGATGATTTTATAACAAAAGAGGGGCTGAATGCACAAGTGGCACTGAAGCGAGTGCAAGTGCTGCCAGAGAGTGTCTATCTTTTTGCTGGGCGAAATCAGGTCATGATTTTTAAGAAAAATATGTTGGAAAATCAGGGACAATGGGAAGATTTTGTTAAAATGGTGAGTGATTTGGCAGTTGAGAAGAAAAAAGGGAGAAAATAATGTTTGAACAGTTAGAATCTATGATTGGACGCTATGAGGAATTGGGCGAATTGTTGTCTGACCCTGAGGTGGTTTCAAATACGAAACGTTTTATGGAGTTGTCGCGTGAAGAGGCGAATTTGCGAGATACGGTGGCGGCTTATCTGGAATATAAAAAGGTACTGGCAACGATTGAGGAGAGTGAGGAAATTCTCGGCGAGGCGGGGCTTGATGATGAGATGAAAGAACTTGCTAAGGAAGAATTAGCAACTGCGAAGTCTGAAAAAGAAGAACTTGAGGAAAAAATCAAGATTTTACTTTTGCCGAAAGACCCGAATGATGGGAAAAATATCGTGCTGGAGGTGCGTGGCGCTGCTGGTGGCGATGAAGCGGCACTTTTTGCGGCGGATTTGCTAAATATGTATCAGCATTATGCGGAAAGTCAGGGATGGAAATTTGAAATCATGGAGGCAAATCAGACGTCTATCGGTGGTTTCAAGGAAGTTTCTGTTTTGATTTCGGGAAGTTCGGTTTATTCTAAGTTGAAGTATGAAAGTGGAGCGCATCGTGTGCAACGTGTGCCTGTGACGGAAACGCAAGGGCGCGTGCATACCTCAACAGCGACGGTGCTTGTTATGCCTGAAGTGGAAGAATTTGATTATCGGATTGACCCGAATGAAATTCGCACGGATATTTATCATGCGTCAGGTGCTGGCGGACAAAATGTCAATAAGGTTGCGACTGCGGTGCGGATGGTGCATTTGCCAACGGGAATTAAGGTGGAAATGCAAGAAGAGCGGACGCAGCAGAAAAATCGGGATAAGGCGATTAAGCTGCTCAATACGAAAGTGTTTGATTATTATCAGCAGATTGAGCTGGATAAGCAAAATACGGCGCGTAAGTCAACGGTGGGAACTGGAGACCGTTCTGAGCGGATTCGGACTTATAATTTTCCACAAAATCGTGTGACAGACCATCGGATTGGTTTGACGGTTCAAAAGTTGGACCGAATTATTGCTGGGGATTTGGATGAGATTGTCAATGCGTTGATTATTTATGACCAAACGCAGAAATTGGCGGAGCTGGGAGAATGAGTGAGAGGGAAGCTGGGATAATCAAGCCTAGTGACTGGTCTAATCCTGATGAGTTGCTAAATAAAGTTGAATAATTAAATTTTTGAGAAAGGAGGATTAGAAATGCTGTGGATTGAGGCTGTCAAAGATTTATCGGCTGATTTAGAGGAGCCTTTCGAGCTGGAATTTGTTTATCGTGGGCTGACAAACTTGTCAAAATTGGCTTGGCTGAATTTGATGCGCGAGGAGATTTCGGAGAAGGAGATTATTTTTTTGACAGAACTGTCAAAACGTTTGGCAGCTCATGAACCGCCACAATACATTGTTGGTTGGGCAGAATTTTGCGGTTTGCGTTTTAAGGTGGATGAGCGTGTGCTGATTCCGCGTCCTGAGACGGAGGAATTGGTACAACTGATTTTGACGGAAAATTCGATGGGGCATTTGCGTGTGCTGGATATTGGAACGGGTTCAGGTGCGATTGCTGTGAGTCTCGCAAAGGCGCATCCTGACTGGGAAATTACGGCAACGGATATTTCTGATGGTGCACTTGAATTGGCGCAAGAAAATGCTGTCAAAAATGGTGTGAACCTTGATTTTGTAAAATCAGATGTGCTGGATAATATTGACGAAAAATTTGATATTATTGTTTCCAATCCTCCTTATATTGCACGTGCTGACGAAAATGAAGTTGACCGTTCTGTCAAAAAATTTGAACCTGACAATGCTCTTTTTGCTGAACATGATGGCTTGGCAATTTATGAAAAAATTGCGCATCAGGCGCCAGCACATTTGACAGAAAGTGGTAAGCTATATTGTGAGATTGGCTATAAGCAAGGAAAAGCTGTCAAAAAACTTTTTGAGGAAAATTTTTCTGACAGAACTGTCAAAATTCACAAAGATATTTTTGACAAGGACAGAATGGTAAGCCTGACATGAAAGAAAAAGTTTTTACCTTATTGACGGTGATTTATGCGCTTGTCAGTAGCTATGCACAGCTTTGGCTAGGCTGGGAACAGTTTATTTATCTTAGTTACATTGACCAAGGGGTAAGGAGAACCCAGACTTTACGCTATACTCATACTCTGAGTATTGTTGCTTTGATGATGGTAGCTGGGCTTATTTTAGCACTATTAGCGTTTATTTTTACCTATAAGAAAAAAGGCTTTAAGCTTGGAATGTTGTTTTATCTTATCGGTTTTGCGATTGCTATCATCACAGTCTTGCCAAATTTTGGTCTGGCATTACTTTTTTGGCTAATTGGCGGTATTTTGTTTATAAAGGAGCATAAGCTTGAAAATTCAACAAATAACTGAAAATAAAGCCGCTTTTATGACGCTCCTTACGTTGGCGGATGATGAGAAATTTATCGCTGATTATCTTGAAAAGGGTGACATGTGGACGCTTGATGAGCTTGCCGTAGCGATTGTGACGGACGAGGGCGATTTTTTTGAATTACAAAATCTCGCCGTGTTAGCAAGTGCGCAAGGGCAAGGTTACGGCAGTCAAATGCTTGAATTTTTAAGCGAAAAATATCCGAAACTTCACGTACGCACAGATGAATACACTGCGGTATTCTATGAAAAATCAGGATTTACAGCTTACAAAACTGTCAAAAATTATTTTCCAGAAAAATACGGTCATCAAGTTTTTGACAGAGGATACGAAATCAAAGATAATATTTATCTAAGAAAGGAATGAGAATAAAATGACAGTCGAAGCAGATTTGCGAACACAAGGAAAAAAGGTACAACAAAATTTTGCACTAGCCAGTCGTATGATGAATGAAAATGAGCTTCAAATGGCAACTGATGAATTACAATTTGCCAGAACAGAACTTTTGCGTTACAAAGAAAATCTTGACCAGTTTGATGGTGCAAAAATCGGTTTAACAGGTTTGATTTTTCGCCATCCTTATCATGTGCCAGAGGAATTTAAGCAGATTGTTGTAGCTATGGAAGCAAAATATCATCAACTTGATAAGAAATTGGCAAAAATCACAGAAAAACAAAATAATCTTGAAAATCGCGCACAAGCAAGGGAGAAAAAAAGTGGAAAAGAAAACTGAGGAAGCTATCAAAGCTTTGAAATCAGGTGAACTCGCCATTCTCCCAACAGAAACGGTTTATGGACTTTTTGCCGATGCGATGAATCAAAAAGCGGTTGAAAAGCTTTATGCTGTCAAAGGCAGACCGACAGATAAAGCTCTGAATCTCAATGTTTCAAGCTATGAAACGATTTTAAAATTTAGCAAAAATCAGCCAGATTATCTTGAGAAACTCGTGAAAAATTTTTTGCCTGGACCTTTAACAATTATCCTTGAAGCAGCAGAAAATGTGCCTGCTTGGGTGCATATTGGCAAAAAAACGATTGGTTTTCGGATGCCGTCCATCGCGGTGACACAAGAGGTTATTCGCGCGTTGGGTGTACTTGTAGGGCCGTCTGCAAATCTGACGGGAGCAGCAAGTCCACGCTTTTTCAGTGATTTGACGACAGAAATTCTTGAAAATGCAGCTGTTTCACTCAAAGATGACAGTATTTATGGACTTGATACGACAATTCTTGACCTTACGAGGAAACAAGCGAAAATCCTGCGTCAGGGAGCAATCACGGCAGAAGAATTAGGCGCAAAAGTGCCTGAACTTGGTGCTATTGAGCAATAAAAAGATATATTCAAGGTCAATTTTCGTGCGAAAGCAGAAAGTTCGGCAAAGAATATATCTTTTTTTATAAGAAAAATATTCAATAAAATTGTTATAATTTTGCTATAATAAATTATGAAAGTGCTATTTTTTTATAGAAAAATGTGGAATTTCTTGCACTAATAAAGGAGATTAGATGATTTTTGACAAAAAAGATTTTGAAAAAGTTGATTCAGAACTGTGGCAAGCTATTCATGCTGAAGAAGAGCGCCAAGAGCAGACGATTGAACTGATTGCTTCTGAAAATATTGTGTCTCCAGCGGTTCTCGCGGCGCAAGGTTCTGTTTTGACTAATAAATACGCAGAAGGTTATCCGGGGAAACGTTATTATGGTGGAACTGAGTGCGTTGATATTGTGGAAAATCTTGCGATTGAGCGCGCAAAGCAACTTTTTGGGGCAAAATTTGCTAATGTTCAGCCACATTCAGGTTCGCAGGCAAATGCAGCAGCTTATCTGGCACTGATTGAGCCGGGAGATACAGTGCTTGGAATGGATTTGAATGCCGGCGGGCATTTGACACATGGTGCAACTGTGAATTTTTCAGGAAAAACATATCATTTTGTGTCTTATGGTGTAAATCCTGATACAGAAAGATTAGATTATGATGAGATTTTGCGTTTGGCAAAGGAAAATCAGCCTAAGTTGATTGTAGCTGGTGCTTCGGCATATTCGCGAGTGATTGATTTTGAAAAATTCCGTGACATTGCGGATAGTGTGGGTGCAAAATTGATGGTGGATATGGCGCATATTGCGGGACTTGTTGCGACTGGTTTGCACCCAAGTCCCGTACCTTTTGCGGATATTACAACGACAACAACGCACAAAACCTTGCGTGGACCGCGCGGAGGGATGATTTTGACCAATGATGAAAATCTGGCGAAAAAAATAAATTCTGCAATTTTCCCCGGCATTCAAGGTGGACCATTGGAACACGTGATTGCTGGGAAAGCAGTCGCATTTAAAGAAGCACTTGCACCTGAATTTAAAGATTATATGACGCAGGTTTTGAAAAATACAGTGGCGATGGCTGATGAGTTTGCTCAAGTTGATAGTTTGAAGTTGATTGCTGGCGGAACAGATAATCATTTACTTAATCTGAAAGTGCTTGATTTAGGGATAAATGGGAAAGAAGCGCAAGATTTGCTGGATAGCGTACATATCACCTTGAATAAGGAAGCCATTCCTGGGGAAACTTTGTCTCCTTTTAAAACTTCTGGCGTGCGGATTGGGGCGGCGGCGATTACATCTCGTGGAATGAAAGAAAAAGAGAGTCGTCAGATTGCGCAGTGGATTGTCAAAGCTTTGAAAAATAAAGATAATCAAGAAGTACTTGATGAAGTGCGTCAAAATGTGTTGGCACTCACTCGACAATTTCCGCTTTATAAATAAGAATAAAATAAGAAGAATTTAATTTGCAAAACTGGAAAGTTTGTACTAAAATTAAAAGTAAGAAGTGGTCATGAATTTTGCAAATTTTGCACTACTTTTATAAAAATTGAATAAAATTTTAAACGAAGAATTTTAAAAAAACGACAGTAAAAAAAATCCGAAATGTATAAGTTAATGAAACTGTCAAAAAAGAATCTAGGTAAGTGATATGTTAAAAAAATTCGTAAGTTTATTGATACTGGTGCTTGTGGCGCTAGGTGCTTTTTACGTCTATCGAACACATGAAAATGTGAAACGCGTTTTGAGCTATGAACCAGCAGTAAAAAAGAGTTTACAAGAACAGGGCTTGGGCAATGATACACGGCTCGCGTTGGCAATTATATATACAGAAACAAAGGGTAAAGATGTTGATGTCATGCAATCAAGCGAGAGTTTGAATGGCAAGGCAAATGATATTGGCAATGAGTCAGAGAGCATCACACAAGGTGTGTCCAATTTGGCAAAAGTTTTAGAATATGCGTCAGAAAAAAAAGTAGATGTCTGGACAGGAGTGCAGGCTTATAATTATGGAAAATCCTATGTAGATTATGTCGTGGCTCACGGTGGAAAAAATACACTGGCGCTGTCGAAAAAATATTCTCGTATGGTCGTTGCGCCAAGTTTGGGAAATACGACGGGCGAAACTTATTATCATCTGACTGTTGACTCTCTGATGTACAATCAGGGGAAACTTTATGTCAACGGAGGCAACATTTTTTATGCCAAAGAAGTGCAGTATCATATGTATTTGATGGATTTGTTTGATTGGTAAGAAAAAACTTTTTGACAGTTTTGTCAAAAAGTTTTTAGTGTGTGTCATAAGTGATGTTGAAGTCGGTAAAGTCTGGAAATGCTGCGGGCAAGCTGTCCAGATAGTCAACTTTGGCAAATGGACTGCGTTTTGGACCTTGACGAACGCTGGCGAGAAAAGCAGTCATTTCGGCGGAATTTTCGGATTGCGCCCAGATACCGACTGTGCCATCATCGTTGTTCCAAACACGTCCGAAAATGCTGTGTTCACGAGCGACACTAATCACGAAATAACGAAATCCAACACCTTGCACACGTCCGCTAACGATAATTTTTAATTTTTGCATTTTTTTCTCCTTTGCTAAACTATGAGAATTTCATTAGTATGTTATAAGTATCACTGTCCGTACGGCGCTATCTGCGCTACGCTACAAATGTCCGTTTGCTTAGGTGCTGTGAAGCACCAAGAGCAAAAGGCAAAGCACCAACGCTCAGACGAAAGCTACCATGGTGGACTTCCTAGATACCTCATTAGTATTTGCTAAATCGAGTGATTGTCGCTTTAGCAAATATGTTATAATAATTATAACAAAAACAGCATCCGAAAGGGAAATTTTTCATGGAAATTATTAGTTCGCGCGAAAATAAAAAAGTTAAAGAGGCACGAAAATTGCTGACAAAAAAATATCGGCAACAGTCTTATCTGATTGAGGGATTTCATCTTTTTGACGAAGCTGTCAAAACGGGTGCACGGCTGATTTCGGTGTTTGTCAGTGCCGATAAAGTTGATAGAGTTTCTGACAATTTACAAGACGCGGAGTTGATTGTTGTGACAGATGATGTGCTTAAAAGTTTGTCTGATGCGGAAACGCCGCAGGGCATTATCGCAGAAGTTGCGAAATCATCTGATACAGCAGATTTTGCAGGAGATAAGTTTCTTGTTTTGGAAAATGTACAAGATCCTGGAAATGTTGGCACAATGGTGCGAACAGCTGATGCTGCGGGATTTTCGGCGGTTTTTGTTGTCGGTGACACCGCCGACATTTACAGTCCGAAAGTCGTGCGCAGTATGCAGGGCAGCCATTTTCATCTGCCAGTGATTAAAATTGCTGAGCGAGAACTTTTTGACAGCTTGAAAACAGCGAGCATTCCTATCTTGACGACGACCTTGTCAACAAAATCAGTCTCTTACAAGTCTGTCAAAAATCCCAGATTTGCGCTCGTCATGGGCAATGAGGGAAATGGCGTCAGTGAATTAGCGCTGGAGCAGGCGGACACGCTCGTTCATATCGAAATGCCCGGACAAGCCGAATCTCTCAACGTCGCGGTGGCAGCTGGAATTTTGATGTTTTCATTGTGAAATCAGTGTACATGGAATTTCTGTAAGTTCGTCTTTTTCGACTTCTCCGTTTCTACGAAACTACGTTGTCCGTTTTGTCTATCCGCTAAAGCGAATGACAAAAAGGCAACGTCGCGGTGGCAGCGGAAATTTTGATGTTTTCATTGTGAAATCGTAGTACATTGAATTTCTGTAAGTTCAATTTTTTCGACTTCTCCGGCTTTCAGCCTATAATAATTTTTGACAGTTCTGTCAAAAAAATAAATAAAGCTGTCAAAATTATTGACAGGTTTATTCTCATTTAACGACGTCTGACAGGTATAAAATCAAGCTTCCCGGTATCCAAATAAGTGTCATGAAGCCATTTTTCAGTCGTGCGACCGTTGCTCCATTCAATCTCGCGTTCAAAAATAATTGCGTTTTTTTCTTTACCAAAAATGACCCACGCGTAAGCGCCACTTGACGGCATGAAACATTTGTATTTCGTACCAGCGACTGTTATTTTCTTACCATTCAACTCAATATTTTCGCCATTTCGAGTATAACGCAAGCGAATGACCGCCGCACCATTTTGGAAAATCTCATCTTGAACCTCAGCCAATTCAAAATCAGCAGGAACAAGTAGCGCAGCCAGCGCTGTCCATGTGCTAAATCTGTCAAAATCAGCATGATAAAGCTTTCCCTCAGTCAATTTTCTTGTCATTTTTTGCCTCCATAATTGCATTTTTGAAATTATCGTCACTGACAGAACTGTCAAAAGTGACCAGCGCTTCATTTGCACTCTTGTAAGTCACGAGCAAACAGCAATTTTCCTCAGAAATAGCGCCGTGCCAGTGCCGAACATTTGGGCTGACGACAATCACATCGCCAGCACCTAGCAACTTTGCTGGTTCATTTTCTGCCTGATAAATCATCTCACCTTGCGTGACCAAAATCGTCTGACCACAAGGATTACTGTGCCAATTCGTCCGTGAATCAACAGGAAAAGTCAGCTCTTCAACCATTGCAACTGCATTTTCATCCAAAACGGACATATAAAATGCTGTACCAGAGAAAGCTGTATGCGCAACTTTTTCACCTTTTTTAAACATTATTTTCCTCCAAATTTTCTAAAAATCTGATTGACAAAAGCTGGAATCACGCGAGATAACACGAACAGGAGCAGATAAACAATTCCCCAAGAACGCAACCACAAAAGCCAAGGAAAGACGGCGAAACCGAGCTTGACGATATCCAAGTTGATAAAAAACAGTGAAAACGAGATAATCGCTGTCGTGATGACAAAACTAATCTGCGTCCGTAAAAATAAATGTGACATGACACCTCCTTTGTGCTATAATCAAGTATAAACTTTAAAGTAAACTTGAAGGCAAGCAAAAAGATTGGAAGTCATGTATAAAATATCAGAAATCGCCAGAAAAACAGGCTTGAGCACCGCCACTATCCGCTACTATGAGCAGATGGGACTTTTAGAAAGCAAGCCAAAAGCCAACCACTACCGAGAATTTGACGACACAGATATTGATTGGCTGAAATTTATTGACAATATGAAAAAAACAGGCATGAAACTCGCCGATATCAGACATTTTTCTGACCTCAAACAAAAAGGCGAAGAAACGCGCAAAGAACGTCTCAAACTCCTTGCCAGACAAGAAACGGAACTCATCCAAAAAAGAAAAGAAATTGAGCAAAGTTTACGTTTTTTGGAGACGACAAAAGAAATCACGCAAAGCTGTTAAAAGGAAAAAATATGGGAAAACTCACCATTAACTTCACCGCAACCATCGATCGCCCGATAGGCACGGTGCATCACGGCACGACTTATCCGATCAATTACGGCTACATTCCGGACATCATCGCGGGCGACGGCGAGGAGCAGGACGTTTATATCCTCTCAAATCTCCCTGAAAATCAAGTTCCGCTGAGCAAATTCACAGGCAAGCTCATTGCGATTATTCGCCGCAAAGACGACAACGAAGACAAATGGGTACTGACCACAGCAGATGAAAATTTCACCAAAGAAGAAATTATCCGCCAAACTCATTTCATGGAACAGTATTTTGACAGCAAAGTCGAACTTTTTGACGAAAAATAATTTTTGACAGACTTGTCAAAAAAATTTCTCTTAAATTTATCCAAATAATTTTTGACAGGGTACAAACTGACAGCGTTGCTATCAGTTCATTCTGTCCAAGAAGGCTGGTCCCTACGGCAGAACTGTCAAAAATAAAAAAACTTGTCCACAGACAAGTTTTTTTCATTATCATAAAAATTAAAGGTCAAAATGAGCAGACAAAGCTTCAGCGAAAGCTTCCAAATGTGCTTCATCTTCATCCTCAGGAGCCAAATCAACGCGAACCAGCTCAGCACCTTTTGTCGCACCCGTTTTTTCAAACTGAGCTTCAAACATATCCACACAAATACAGAAATCATCATAGAAAGTATCGCCAGAACCAAAGCAACCGTAAGTCTTGCCAGATAAGTCAATATCCGCCAAATCCTCGTAAAAATCAACGATTTCATCAGGCAATTCGCCGTCGCCATAAGTGTAAGTTCCGACGATACAAAGATCAGCATCCGCAAAATCCTCCGCATCAACAGACGAACATTCGTCCAAATCCACATCCCAGCCCAATTCTTCGAGCTTGTCAGCTACGATATCGGCACATGCCTCGGTATTTCCAGTCATACTTGCATATACAATTTTTGCTAAAGCCATTATTTTATTCCCTTTTCGATATTTATTTCTATATTAAATTATATCAAGATTTTCCAAAAAGGTAAATTACAAAGCTTATTTTGCTTTTTTACTTGACAAAAACAGCGCAGGAATAGCGATAATCACAAGAACAACGCAACTCACCAAGAAAGCCGTTTGATAGCCATTTAACTGTGCGCCGACTAACAAATGATGACCATAGCTTGCGGCATTCGTCTTGATATTGGCAATCGCAGAAGCAGTTGGTGCCGTATGAGTAGCTGCTGCATGAGCTTTCAGTACGGCCGTTGCGTGTGTCACGTGTGCAGAAACTTTCGTCGTCAGATTTTGTGAAAGAATAACCGCAGTCACAACCGCAGAAACGACGGCAGAACCAAAACTTGAACCCACATTTTGGACAATTCGTTGTCCCACAGAAGCGCTAGGAATATCTTTTTTATCCAAACCGATAAAAATATCAGTCATCATTGGCATTTGAAGTCCGCCCACACCAATTCCGCGGACAAAGAGTACGGCAGCCAGCCAAATCAAATTTGTATTTGTTTGAACAAAGATGAAAGGAACAGTTCCAAGCAATGAAATCACAAGACTCACCAAGACAACGGGACGCGCGCCAATTCGGTCAATCAGTTTTCCAATAATTGGACGTGCAATCAGCATTCCCAAACCTTGCGGAATAAGCATTAGTCCGGCTTCAACCGCCGTAAATCCCTTTGTATTTTGAAAGAAAAGTGGCAATAAAAGCATCGGACCATTTGAAGCAATCCCAGCAAGGAAAATTCCCACATTTGCTGCAGTGAAATTTTTTGACTTGAAGAAACGCAGTGGCAGCACCGTATTATCATGACGCAAGTGATTGTAAATCCCATAAATCACAAAGAGGAGAAGCCCAAGACCAACGAATGTCACCATTTGAGCGTTGAAAAAATGTTTCGCATTTTCAGAACCCTTCATCATTCCATAAATCAGCCCAATCGAACCACCGGCAAGGAGAATTGTCCCGAACCAGTCAAGCTTTGATTGAGGAGTAAAAGGCTTGAAAGAATCAAGATAAAAATGATTAAGAAAAACGGCAATGATACAAACAGGAATATTCACATAAAAAATCCAGTGCCAGTTTGCTCCAGAAACAATCGCACCACCAAGCACAGGGCCAATGATAGGACCAAGAATAATCGGTGTAGAAACAACAGCCATCAACTGTCCCAGTTTATCGCGCGGCGTGATTTGCATGAGAAGTGTTGTCATGAGCAGCGTGATAAAACCTGCCGAAAATCCTTGTATTGCCCGAAAAGCAATGAAACTCTCAATATTCCAAGCAAGACCAGATAGAAAACTGAAAATTCCAAAAGCAGCAATCGCCCATTGCAAGACTTTTTTTCCGTCAATATGATTGACCAGATAACCGCAAATCGGCACAGCCACCGCAAGAGCAAGTACATAACCTGTAATCGCCCACTGAATCATGTTGAGCGACGTATGCAAATCTGTTTGCAATTTGTTAATCGCAATATTGACCATTGTCGAGTCGAGCATTGGCGCAATCGCACCAATCACAAGTACCCAAGCATTGCGCGTCAACTCTTTTGGAAGTTTTTCCTTTGGCGCTTTTTCTTTTTTAGCCATTTTTTTCTTCTTTCATTCATAAAATCATTTTAGATACGTTTTGTATCTTAAGTACAAAAACTATTATAAACTTCAAAAAACATTTTGTCAAGAATAAAATACGTTTTGTATCTAAAATGTTTTTAGTAAATCCATTTAAAGTATGATATAATGATAAATAAGAGACAAAATGTTTTTGTACAGGAGAAAAAAATGGCACAAAGAAGACGTGGAGACGAACTAAAAAATGCAATTTATGATGCAACAGTTGAGCTACTTGAAAAAGAAGGTTATGAAGCCGTCACTTTTCAAAATGTTGCGCGAAAAGCACATACAACGCGCAGTGTTCTTTATCGCTATTGGAAGAATACGTTTGAGTTGACCTTTGAAGCCGCGCGTCATAAAGTAGTTCAAAGCGAAAAATGGAATGGCGCCGTTATAGACCAAAGCTTTAATACAGGAAGTTTGCGAGAGGATTTGTTGACGACGTTGCGTTATATGAGCGGACATTTCACACTTTATCCCAAAAATTTCCTCCCTTATATCTTTTTTGAACAATCTCAAGGAAAAGATGTTCTTGATGATGCTATTCTCAATATCACAACAAATAATCTGATTATTATGGAACGTATCCTCGCGCACGCTGAAGAACGTGGCGAAGCGAGAAGTGATATTGGACAAAGTGCAAAACTTTTACCTTTTCAAATGATGCGTTATTTTATCATGCTTGGCGGACAAAATATCACAGACGAACATATCGTAAATTTTGTAGATGAAGTTCTCATTCCCGCCTATCGAAAATGAACAAATTCAAGTATAAATGCAATTCAGAGCGATTTTGTGGTAAAATAAGAGAGTAAATATTTTTAGATGAAAGAAGTAGTAAAATGATAACTTTAAAATCTCAGCGTGAAGTGGAGCAGATGGATAGAGCAGGTAATGTGCTTGCTGATATCCATATTCACCTACGTGATATGATAAAACCAGGATTGGATATGTGGGCAATCGAGGAATATGTCCGTAAAGTCTGTAAAGAAAAAAATGTTCTCCCTTTACAAATCGGTGTTGATGGAGAAATGACAGATTTTCCTTATGCGACGTGTTGCTCACTCAATGACGAAGTCGCTCATGCTTTTCCACGTCATTATATCTTAAAAGACGGCGACCTTATCAAGGTAGATATGGTGCTGGGTTTGGTTGAAGATGGCTCACTTGATGTTTCAAAACTTGATTTTGATAATGTTCCAGAAATGAAAAAACATATGGAAGCATTTTCTGGTGGTATTGCGGACTCTTGCTGGGCTTATGCAGTTGGTACGCCTTCTGATGAAGTAAAAAATCTCATGGATGTCACACGTGAATGTCTTTATCTTGGCATTGAACAAGCAAAAGTTGGCAATCGTTTAGGTGATATTGGCGCAGCTATCCAAGAATATGCTGAAAGTCGTGGTTATGGTGTTGTACGGGATTTAGTTGGACATGGCGTTGGACCTACAATGCACGAAGAACCTCTTGTTCCTCACTATGGACGTGCTGGACGTGGATTGCGTTTACGTGAAGGCATGGTTTTGACGATTGAACCAATGATTTCGACAGGCACTTGGGAAGTAAAAACAGATTATGATGGTGACGGCTGGACAATTCGTACACGAGATGGCGGACTTTCATGTCAATATGAACATCAATTCGTGATTACTAAAGATGGGCCAGTGATTTTGACTTCACAAGGCGAAGAACGCACTTACTAAAAAGAAAAAAACTTCTTACAAATAAAGAGGCAGCATGAAAAAACTTTTAAAAATCCTTGGAGATTTATTCAGTACATTTCTTTCATTTTTCAAAAGTTCAGAGATGAGTTTGTCGTCCATTGCGGTGGCATACTATCTTTTGCTGTCTCTTTTTCCTGTACTTTTGATTGTTGGTAATGCTTTGCCATTTTTTCATATCAATGTCACGACGATTTTGCATTTTTTGAATGAAAATTTCCCTGAACAGCTTTATGATGGACTTGCGCCAGTTATCCGCAATATATTGTCTAATCCAAATACAAGTTTGCTGTGGATTTCGATTATTGCTGGTTTATGGACATTTTCACGTGCTTTATCTTCCTTGCAAATGGCGATGAATAAGGCTTATGAAGTCAATAAACATCGTGATTTTATCGTGAGTCGAGTGATTGGATTGATTTCTGGCTTGGCGATTTTTCTCTTTCTTTATTTTTCGATTGCCTTATCAACTTTTGGACAGGTTATTTTGGAACATGTGCATAGGATTTTTGATTTTAATGACGGGCTTTATCGAACTCTACATAGCATGACTTTGCCAGCGGTTGGTTTGGCAACTTTTCTGAGTTTGATGTTGTTGTATTTTATTTTGCCAAATGTGCGTATTCGTAAATTGCGTTATACTATGCCAGGAACTATTTTTTCAACTTTTGTATTGGTTTTCTTGACAAATCTGGTTGCGAAATATGTAAATTTTGCCTTAAATCAGCTCCATGACTTGAAATTAATCGGTTCATTGGTCATTTTTGCACTGATGATTTGGTTTATCTTCATTGCGCGCGTGCTAATTATCGGAGCAATTTTAAATGCAACTTATCAGCGAATACGTGTCGGACAATTTGAAACACGTCGTGGCGAATTGGTCGAATTTATCAAAGATATACGCAAACAAGATTAAAAAAACTCTAGCTTATTGAGCTGGAGTTTTACTTTTTCGGAAAACGATGAATTTAGAATAAAAATAATTGAGGATGATATTTACTACTTGCAGAAAAAGTGAGAAAATATTCATTGCTACCTTGAAATTTGTATGAAGTAAATGTGTGAGAATTTCGGGATGAACGGTGCCAAACCACCATTTCAGGAGGATAGCGAGTGCCATAAAGACGAGACGACCAGCCGAAAAGTTGAGAAAATCAAGAAAAGCATGATTACTTTCATGTTCAAATACCCATTTTTTATTGGTGTAAAAAGCAAAGATGATACTTATAAGTTGAGCAACAGCCTCAGAAACAGGAGCAGAATAAGCATTTCCGGTCATGAGAAGCATGATTATATTTAAAAAAACGTAATAAACAAGTGTGGTTAAAACACCAAAAATGAGATATTTGAAAGCTTCAGACTTGGCAAGCTCAGTGATTTTTTTCATGATTTTATTATATCACATTTGCAAAAGTGACGATATTTCGTTTTAGCGTAAATTTTTTATAAATGAGATGAGAAAATGATGAAAAATTCTCAGAAATTTTGACAGAATTGTCAGTAAACGTAAAAATTCTATCTGTCTGCACAGAAAACTGTTATAATGTAAGTATGCCAAAACAACAATTTTTTACTTTTCTTTTATGGACAGTAGCAGAAGCTTGGGCTTTTTCATTCTCAGTTATCAGAGCTTCATGGTTTTTTGCTATGATTTTCGGAGTGCTTCTGGTACGCCGTTTGGTAATTTCTTACACGATTGACAAAATTACCAAGTATATTAGTTGATATATTTTTTGACAGAACTATCAAAAAGACTAGACGCTTAGCGATTTTCTGTCAAAAAAATTTTGCATTATCAGAATAAAAATTTTTTAAATGAGGTGAACTTATGAAAGTTACAGTTCAAGATTTAATTGATAAGATACAATTTAATGTGATTTATTCAACGCCAACAGCGTTAAAAAAGGAAGTCACAACATCTGAAATCATGCGTCCCGGTCTTGAAATGGCAGGCTATTTTAACTATTTCACACCAGAACGGATTCAACTTTTCGGCATGAAAGAATGGTCTTACATGATGGACAATGTCGAAAATAATCGCTATGATTTGCTCAAAAAAGTTATGACAGACGTTACGCCACTTGTGATTGTGGCGCGAAGTCTGGAAATTCCCAGTGAAATGATTGCCGCGGCTAAGAAGCAAGATATCGTGATTTTACAGTCACGCGAAGCAACGAGCCGACTGAATTCTATTTTGACAACATTTTTGGACGAAAAACTTGCCGAGCGCATTTCTGTACACGGCGTTTTGATGGATATTTTTGGTGTTGGTGTCCTTTTACAGGGAATGAGCGGTATCGGTAAATCTGAAACAGGTCTTGAACTCATTAAACGCGGACATCGACTGGTTGCAGACGACCGCGTAGAGATTTTTCAACGCGACGCTTTTACACTTTCTGGCGAACCTGCCGAGATTTTGCGCAATATGATTGAGATTCGTGGTGTTGGAATTATTGATGTCATGAACCTCTTTGGCGCAGGAGCTGTCCGTGATTTCACGGACATTGACATGGCGATTTATCTGGAAAATTATGACAACGACAAAGAATATGACAGACTTGGAAACGGAAGTGACGAGATTATCTTGGACAATGTTAGCCTGCCCCAATTCCGCATTCCAGTAAAAACAGGGCGAAATGTCTCTGTTATCATCGAAGCAGCTGTCATGAATTTTCGTGCCAAACAAATGGGCTACGATGCCACAAAAACATTTGAAGACCGCCTGACAAATCTTATCGAAAAAAACAGCGAAGACGAATAAAATTTTTGACAGAACTGTCAAAACGCAAAAAACAGAAAAATAATTTTTGACAGGAGACAAACTCACATCTACGATATGGGTGCCTCCTGTCCGAGAAGGTTGGCATTAAAACGCCTAGCCCCTTCGGCAGAACTGTCAAAAACTCAGAAAAACAAAAAATATGACTATACAACTTCCATTTCTTGCCCTCAGCAAAATTGCTCTAAAACTCGGTCCACTAGAAATTCACTGGTATGCCATTCTCATTGTGACAGGTGCAGCCCTCGCCGTCTGGCTTGCTTGTAAAGAAGCTCCTCGACGAAAAATGACAGTCGATGATGTCATTGACTTCATACTGATTGCTTTTCCCGTCGGCATCGTCGGCGCGCGAACTTATTACGTCGCTTTTGAGTGGAGCTATTACAGCCAGCATCCAAGTCAGATTATTGCCATGTGGGATGGTGGAGGAGCGATTTACGGCTCATTGATAGCAGGTGCAATCGTCCTTTTCATTTTTTGCCATTATCGAATGATAAATCCTCTTGACCTATTAGATATCACTATTCCAGGAGTAGCGCTCGCTCAGGCTTTCGGGCGCTGGGGCAATTTTGTCAATCAAGAAGCCTACGGAAAAGCAGTCAGCAACCTCGATTGGCTTCCACATTTTATACAGCAGCAGATGTTCATTGACGGCGCTTACCGCTTGCCAACATTCCTCTTTGAAAGTACAGGCGATTTTCTCTGCTTCCTGCTCATCATTCTTTTACGTCATCGCTTGACCTTCTTAAAACGTGGCGAAATATTTGCCTTCTACCTCATTTGGTACGGCACCTTGCGTTTCTTTGTCGAAGGAATGCGCACAGACAGCCTCATGTTAGGCCCTGCTCGTGTCTCACAGTGGTTTTCAGCCCTTCTAGTATTAACAGGAATTTTATTTATCATCATCCGCCGAGTAAAAAAATATAATTAAACAAAAAAATCATTATGCAAATAATGATTTTTTCTTTTAAAACAAGTAATACTATGAAAATTCTCAAAAATTTGCTATAATAAAAACAAATCTAATCGCTTTCAAAGGCGAAAAAGATAAAAAGGAGGTTCATGTGGGAAACATTGCATTACTAATCATCGCCATAGCCTTTGCAGTTCTAGTTATTTTCCTAGTAGTCGTACTGTACAAGGTTTCAAAAATCATAGGCGAAGCCAACCAAACAGTAAAAGTCGTCTCAAGTGATGTGGACGTTTTATTACATCAAGCAGACGGCATTCTAGCGAAAGCAAACACACTACTTGATGATGTCAATGGAAAAGTCGCAACGATTGACCCGCTCTTTACAGCGGTTGCCGACCTTTCAGAAAGCATTTCAGATGTTAATACCTCAACACGAAAACTCGTTGCACGTCTTAATCGTCCAAAACGTGGAAATGCAGCAACATCAGCAGTTTTAGCAGCAAAAACAGCAAAAAAATTCTTTGTTAGAAAAGACAAAGAAAAATCAGACAAAAAGAAAGTAAAAACTCAGGAGGAAAATAATGGATAAAAAATCAGGATTTCTATTTGGCGCTCTTGTAGGAGCAGCAGCAGCACTATTTTTAGCACCCAAAAAAGGAAGCGAACTCCGCGAAGATGCTGGACGTGCTTATGATGATTTCAAAGAAAATCCTCAAGATACACTCAATGATTGGCGCGATACAGCCGTTGACTTTTCAGTAAATAAATTCAACGACATCAAAGAAAAATTTGATTCAGGTGAAATTTCTGCCGACAAAGCCAAAGAATATCTCACATCAAAACGCGATGAAATCAAGCAAAAAGTAGATTCAGGCGAACTCTCAAAAGACAGCGTGATTGATTTTTTCAATAGCACACGTGATGCAATAGTTGATAAAATCAACACTGTAAAATCAGACCCAGAAGAACTTTTCGATGAAGATGAAAGTGAAATTTCCGACGAAATCACCGAAAAAGTAAGTGACATACAAGATGAAATCAAAGAAAAAACAGAAGATTTCAACTTTGACGAACTTTCAAAAGAAGCAGATAAACTTGCAGACAAAGCCAAAGAATTATCTGGCGAAGAATAAACAATAAATAGGATTTCAAAAGAAATCCTATTTATTTACCAAAATTTCATCAAGTATGAGGAAAACTGAAAAATATTTTCATGCTTTCTTTAAGTATTTGCAAGAAATTTGCGGTATAATATTTCTATAAACAAATATTAAGAAAGGTCTATGATTTTTTTAATGAAAATCATAGAAGGAAAAACCAATGACAAAACAAGCAAACTTTGGTGTTGTCGGCATGGCAGTTATGGGGAAAAATCTTGCCCTTAACGTTGAAAGTCGTGGCTATACAGTAGCTCTCTACAACCGTACGACATCAAAAACAGAAGAAGTCATCGCTGAACATCCAGATAAAAACTTAGTATTGACAAAAACTCTTGAAGAATTTGTCGCAACCATCGAAAAACCTCGCCGTATCATGCTTATGGTACAAGCTGGAAAAGGAACAGATGCTGTTATCCAACAACTTCTCCCATTGCTTGATAAAGGCGATATCCTCATTGATGGCGGAAATACACACTTCCCAGATACAATGCGCCGTAATGCAGAACTTGCAGATTCAGGTATCAACTTCATTGGTACAGGAGTTTCAGGTGGGGAAAAAGGTGCTCTCCTCGGTCCATCAATGATGCCTGGCGGACAAAAAGAAGCTTACGACCTCGTTGCTCCAATTTTTGAACAAATCGCAGCCAAAGCGCCACAAGATGGCGCACCATGTGTTGCTTACATGGGACCAAACGGTGCTGGACATTTTGTAAAAATGGTTCACAACGGTATCGAATATGGCGATATGCAACTTATCGCTGAAAGTTACGACCTCCTAAAACGCGTTCTCGGACTTGACAATGCTGAAATTCAAAGCATTTTTGAAGAATGGAACGAAGGCGAACTTGACAGCTACCTTATCGAAATCACAAAAGAAGTCTTGAAACGTAAAGATGATGAAGGCACAGACGGCTATATCGTTGATAAAATCCTTGATAAAGCCGGAAATAAAGGCACAGGAAAATGGACATCACAATCTGCACTTGACCTCGGTGTTCCACTCCCATTGATTACTGAGTCAGTTTTTGCACGTTATATCTCAACTTATAAAGATGAACGTGTCAAAGCCAGCAAAGTTCTCGCAGGCCCAACAGTAGCTTTTGATGGCGACAAAAAAGAAATCATCGAAAAAATCCGTCAAGCTCTTTACTTCTCAAAAATCATGAGTTACGCACAAGGCTTCGCACAACTTCGCAAAGCATCTACTGAAAACGACTGGAACTTACCATTTGCAACTATAGCAAGCATCTGGCGTGCAGGATGTATCATCCGCGCACAATTCCTCCAAAAAATCACAGATGCTTACACAACTAACCCAGAACTTGAAAATCTTCTCCTTGACGACTACTTTGTAGAAATCACGAAAAAATATCAAGAATCAGTCCGTGAAGTTGTTGCCCTCTCAGTAAAAGAAGGAATTCCAGCTCCAACATTCAGCTCAGCCATCGCTTACTATGATAGCTACCGCTCAGAAAGCCTTCCAGCAAACTTGATTCAAGCACAACGTGACTACTTCGGCGCACACACATACGAACGTACTGATAAATCAGGCAGCTTCCATTACGACTGGTACACAGAAGACTAAAAGTATAGCGCCTCGCCGAACCAAGTTCGGTCTCCGTCCTAACGGACTATGCTGTCGATTTCGCTAAGTTGCTAAAGCAACAAGCTCAAGTCGCACTTCGGCGCACACACATACGAACGCACCGATAAATCAGGCAGCTTCCATTACGACTGGTACACAGAAGACTGATCTTAATTTTTAAAATAAAAAACTTTGATTTAAGAGTCAAAGTTTTTTATTTCCGAGGCATTGGCTTGATTGCTTATCTTATGTCAACGATTATCAACATTTTTATCAATGACTTGAAGAGATGAGCAAGCAGACAAAAATAGTAGAACTTGAGTAAAAGAATAGAAAAAAACTCTGATAATTATCAGAGTTTTTTCTATTAAATAAATTATTTTTCCCAAGAACGTTTCGCAGGATGATAGATTCCTACGATATCTTCGTGAATGAAATCATTCATTGTCATATGACTTTCTTCTAAGTAATGATTAAACTCAGAATTTTCTTGTCCAACATAGAGTAATTTACCATCAAGTGTGGTGGTTTTCACGAAAAAGTTTTTACCGATACTAAAGCCAGCAATAGCATTCAGATTGACTTGACTTGTTTCATATTTCATGAACATCAGATCTTCTTCGTTTGCATCAAAAAAGGAAGCACCGATAGGCTCTATAACACTATCGAAAGACTCAGGAATTAGATTGCTAGGTACATCGAATTTTTTATCTAAGCGTTCTTGTTGCCAGATAAAATCTCCACGGTAAAGATAGCTTGTGACGGTAACTGTCGTGTAGCTTGTTTCTGCCGCAGTTTGAGATTCTAATTGTTTTTGAATAAAATCAAGAACCTCTGTTTTACGTTTAGGACTTAACTTATTAAAAAGTGTCTGAATTTGTTTATGGTCGCGGTTATCACTCTTTTCTAATAAATATTCATTAGAAACGTTAAAATAATCGGCTAATTCAGAAAGTCGTCTTGCACTTGGCTGCTTTCCGAGGCGATAATTTGCCAGCGCATTTCGCGGATAATTGAGCTCTCGCTCCACTTGATTAAAGGATTTCTTGGATTCTACCACAAGCGTTTTTAATCGGTCATAAAATGTCATAATTTCTCCTATCGAAATACATATAAGAATTATTGACAAAATGTATTCTATATAATACAATAAAGAGGTGCATTGAAATACGTTGTGTCACAACTCAAATAAAGAATTTGTATATTAAAATATAATCGGGATAATTATATTGTAACATACAAACACTTTAAATGTTAAATACAATATTATTAAAACGTTATTTCTGATATTTTTTAAACATATATTATTAAAATGTTTGAATAATGTAAAGTATTTGTGGATATTTCATGCTGGTACTAACAAGATTTGGCTTTAAAGAAATCATTATTATGATTTTTCTGTGCTGTTTTTCAAGCAGTACAGGTAAGGAATTCAACGAACTATAATATTTTAGAATGGAAGTGTTTAAATGGCAGCAGAAATTAAAAAAGATGAGCGACTTGCAACATTGCGAAGTATTAGAAGCAAAATGAAAGAAAAACGTGTAACAACAGCGGAACTTGCAAAAAAATTGCAAATGGATAGTGTCAATCTTTCAGACTTCCTCTTTTCTCGTAAAGTTCCAGATACTCGCTTGATAGAAGATATTTGGCAGGCGCTTGAACATATCGAAGATGAAGAAGTTGAACTAGAAGTAGCAGTGGAAGTAGAGACACAAACTAAAACAGAAGTTGATAAAATAGCAAAACTCACGGAAATAATCGTTAATAACGATAAGGAAAGAGAAGATGAGCTTAGCTTTGATGAAGAAAAATTGACGGAATATCTTCGTGCAAATTTTGAAAGTTCTCAACCTCCTGTAAACCTGGGTAAGAAAATTCGTGGGATTAGGGAAAGAGCTTATCTTTCTCAAGAAGAACTTGCTAAAAATTTGCAACCACCAATTTCAAGTGACATTGTATCCTATTGGGAAAATAATATGTTTATTCCAACTCTTGATTATTGTGTACAGCTCAGTGATTTGGGAGTTGTAACTTTGGATTGGTTACTAAAATAGATAAATGTACTTATTTATATATGAAATGAAAAAGCAATTACAAAGTTGCTTTTTTTATTTTGAAAACGATTTATAAAGTTTCTTTTTATTTTTTCTGTTATAATGATTTTATCTTGACGATGGCGATAAAAACAATGATTTTAATTGCTATTAATTACTTATTCATGCTTAATGAAAGTTGAGGGATTTGAAATGGGACAAGCGGCACATCAGCGGTCGTTTAATAAGGCTACAAAGGCTGGTTTTATTATTGCCTTGGGGATTGTCTATGGAGATATTGGGACAAGTCCACTTTATACGATGCAGTCTATTGTTGAGGGGCAAGGTGGCTTGCAACATATTTCGGAAGATTTTATTTTAGGTGCTGTTTCATTGATTTTTTGGACATTAACGATGATTACAACGGTAAAATATGTTGCGATTGCTTTGAATGCGGACAATCATCATGAAGGTGGGATATTTTCTTTGTTTACGCTGGTTCGGCGAATGGCGAAATGGTTGATTATCCCTGCAATGATTGGTGGTGCAACACTTTTGTCTGATGGTGCTTTAACTCCTGCGGTCACTGTGACTTCTGCGATTGAGGGACTTCGTGGTGTACCAAGTCTTGCTGGTATTTATTCTAATCAAGATGCTGTAGTAGTAACAACCTTGATAATTCTGGCTATTTTGTTTTTAATTCAGCGTTTTGGGACAGGATTTGTTGGAAAAATCTTTGGACCTGTGATGTTTCTCTGGTTTGCTTTCCTTGGTGTGAGTGGATTATTGAATGCTTTTTCTAATCTTTCTATTTTTAGAGCAATCAATCCTTATTATGCAATTCATTTATTGCTAAGCCCTGAAAATAAGGCGGGAATTTTTGTACTAGGTTCGGTTTTCCTTGCGACAACTGGTGCTGAGGCTTTGTATTCTGACCTTGGACACGTGGGAAAAGGAAATATTCATGTGAGCTGGCCTTTTGTTAAAGTTTGCATTGTCTTGTCTTATTGTGGGCAAGGTGCTTGGTTGATTGCGCATCGTGGTGGCGATTTGGGAGATTTAAATCCTTTCTTTGCGATATTGCCAACTCCTGTGATGGTTTATGCGGTTATTTTAGCGACTTTGGCGGCGATTATCGCTTCACAATCTTTGATTTCTGGTTCGTTTACTTTGGTTTCTGAGGCTATTCGTTTGAAACTGTTGCCTATGCTGAGGATTTATTATCCTGGTCAGACTTTGGGACAACTTTATATTCCAGCGGTTAATCTGGCTTTGTGGGCGACAACGAGTTGTATTGTTTTGTATTTCCGAACTTCGGCACATATGGAAGCGGCTTATGGTTTGGCGATTACGGTGACAATGCTGATGACTACAATTTTGCTGTCTTATTATTTGATACAGCGAGGTGTGAAACCTATTTTTGCTCGTTTTATCATGACTTTCTTTGTGCTTATTGAGGGAATGTTCTTTGTGGCTTCTGCTGTGAAGTTTATTCATGGTGGTTATGTTGTGGTGATAATTGCTTTGGCGATTATATTTGTGATGTTTATTTGGCATCATAGTCATACTATTCTTGCAAAATATATCAAGGCTTTAAACCTTAATGATTATAAAGGACAGTTGAAGAAATTGCGTGATGATACGAGTTATGATTTGTATCAGACGAATTTGGTGTATTTGACAAGTCGGATGGATCATGAATTTATTGATAGGTCGATTTTGTATTCGATTTTGGATAAGCAGCCAAAGAGAGCGCAGGTTTATTGGTTTGTAAATGTGAAAGTTACAGATGAACCTTATACTTCTGAATATAAAGTGGATATGATGGGGACGGATTATATTGTTCGTGTTGTGATTTATCTTGGATTTAGGATGAGGCAGGAGGTGCCACGTTATTTGCGGACGATTGTGACGGATTTGATGAGTTCAGGGCGTTTGCCTAAGCAACACCAGCCTTATAGTATCACTCCGGGACGAAAGGTAGGAGATTTTCGTTTTGTTGTTCTGGAGGAAAAAATGGTCAATGCACGTCAAATGAATAGTTTTGACCGATTTGTGCTACGGACAAAAGCAAGTATTAAGAGATTTACTGCTTCACCAATACGTTGGTTTGGTCTGCAATTTTCAGAAGTGACGACGGAAAGAGTACCTTTGGTGATGTCGGATGTGCGCAATCTTTCTATTCATGAGCGACGTTTGCAGATTGTTGAAAACGAAGAGGAAGAAGAAAGATAAACTTTGATTTTCTATAAATAAAAAGAGCCGATTGGCTCTTTTTTAGTGAGTGATGCGTTTTCTTGCCGCTTTTTTGCGGTTGAGGTCAATGAACTCTTCTTTACGCTCGATGGGTTCAATGATTGCTTTTTGAATGTAGAGTGCTGTGGAAGCCAATGCAGTAAGTGTGGTAAGAGTGCCAACGATGGCACCAACAAGAAATGGTTTTCTCATATGAAGCTCCTTTTTTTAGCTGTCTATAACAGTCTATTTTTTGTTAAAACTCTTTATGATATAATTATAATACAATTTTAGAGAAAATGAGAAAATAATGGTAAAAAATAAAGTTTTAGTTGTTGTTGGACCGACGGCTGTGGGAAAAACGGCGCTGGGAATTGAGCTGGCACGGGAATTTTCTGGGGAAATTATTTCTGGAGATTCACAGCAAGTTTATCGTGGCTTGAATATTGGGACGGCAAAGGCGACTGAGGAGGAACGCGCGCTTGCGGTGCATCATTTGATTGATGTGCGTGAATTGACGGAAAAATTTTCAGTGTTTGATTTTGTGAAAGAGGCAAATTTTTTAATAAGAGAAATATTGGAGGTTGGGAAAGTTCCGATTATTGTTGGTGGAACGGGGCTTTATATTCAGGCTTTGATAGAGGGTTATCATCTTGGTGGGCAAGAAAATCACGAGGCAATGATGAAGTTGCGTGCGGAATTATCACTTTTGTCTGATGAGGAATTGTTTGAGAGGGTTCAAAGTGCTGGATTGACGGTTGTGGAGATGAATAGACGACGCGCGATGCGGGCTTTGGAAATTGAACATTTTGGAAGTGATGAGGAAAATAAAGATTCTGAGTTTGAATTTTGTTTGATTGGTTTGAGTATGGCGCGCGCGGATTTGTATGCGCGAATTGATAAGCGCGTGGAAATGATGATGACGGCTGGTTTGTTAGATGAGGCACGTGGGCTTTATGAGAATTTTCCTGAAGTGCAGGCTACAAAAGGAATTGGATATAAGGAACTTTTTCCGTATTTTTCTGGGGAGATTTTGCTGGATGAAGCGGTCGAGCTAGTCAAACGAAATTCTCGGCGCTATGCGAAACGGCAGCTGACTTGGTTTAAAAATCGGATGGCTGTTGATTTCTTTGATGTGCAGGAGGAAAATTTTCGGGAGAAGATTTTTGAGTTGGTGAGGGATTTTTTAGGGGAAACAGGGAGAGAATAAATTCTCTAGCCCCTATGGCAGTTTTGTTCAAAAAAATCTGAGCATTAACAAGGCAGATTTTTGTGGCAAAGCATGATATAATAAAGGGATAAAGTAAGTGGAGTTTATCAGAACTTACTAAGAAATCTATGAAAAAAATATTAGAGGTAAGAATAAAAAATGGCAAATGAAAATTGGTTGGATTTGGCTTTGAAATATGGTGGATTTATGGAGCAAGATAAGATTTTTCTAAATAATCGCTTAGAAAACTTAGAAAATGATGTCGAAAAACGACTTCTTGTTACTCCGCCAGCAAGTGTACTCAACGCTTATTTTGCGGAGCTTTATCAAAAACGTTCAGCAAAAGATGCGACGGATTATTATTTTGAGTTGTCAAAGGCTTTAAATTTGTTTCAGGAGCAGCCAAATTTTCATCTTGAGGGAAAAATTGGAACAGAGAATTTTCGGTTTATTCGTTTGAATTTGTCTGGGAAATCTTTTGGTTTTTGCTATCGAAATGCGCAAGAGGAAGCGATTATTTTCAGTGAGTTTCCATTGAAAATCACGATGGAACTGTTGGCGGAGATTTCGCAGATTTTCCCAGATTATGCGTTGTGGATAGAAGATGAACAAATTCTCATGAAACCTGCGCAGTTTTCAGATGATTTTGAGAGAATTGAGAGTTTGTCTGCGCTGACAGACCGTTTTGAAAATGATAAATTTATTAGATTGTCGGGTTACAATGCGCAAGATTTATTAGAGAATGCTGAGAAAATTAGATATTTTGGAAATTTACTTTTGCAATATGATAAACAATATGGGCTGAGCCTTTATATTTCTAAGGCATTTTGATAATGAGGGAAAAAATTTTTTGACAGAATTGCCGTAGGGGCTAGAGAATTTATTCTCAGCCTTCTCGGACAGGGTGAACTTATAACGGAGTTGTAAGTTTGTACCCTATCAAAAAAATTTTTAGAAAAATAAGAACGCTAACAAATAAAAAAATCCCAAGCTTGGGACAAAAGTAAAAACTGTCAAAAAATGGGTGTATAATCAGTTTAAGGAAAGGGAGATGATGAATGAAAATGGCTAGAAAGCTTACAAAAATGTAAGGTTTCTAGGTGAAAAATAATGTTATGATAAAGTTGTCAAAAAAGTAAAGGAGAAAAATGGCAAAATCATATATTTGTATAGGCTCTGAAAATCTTGGATTGGCTGGCTCAGCATTGGCAAATAAAGCACTTTATAGCAAAAAAGAAAAAATCTGGCTGGCAGATTTGACAAAACTTTATCCAGATATTCATTTTGAAAAATTGTTTTTGGCTGATTTATTAAAAGTAAATGAAGCCGAGCATATTTTTGTTTATCCGCAGTTAAAAGCTTTCATACCGGAAATTCGTTCAGCCTTTCCTGAAGCGGATTTGCGCTACATTGATAGTTTATAATTTTAAAAAAAGAAAGAGGTAAATTATGGTAATTTTTTCACTTGTAATCCTTGCGATTATTCTTATTGTACTCATCGCTAGCTTTAGTACGCTAACTTTTGTTGTCAAGCAGCAGACGGTCGGAATTGTTGAGCGTTTTGGTAAATACCAATCGACAGCAAATCCTGGTTTTCACTTGAAATTGCCTTGGGGGATTGACCGCATCGCAGCACGTATTCAACTCCGGATGATTCAAAGTGATATTGCTGTTGAGATGAAGACGAGTGATAATGTCTTTGTTAACATGAATGTGTCAACACAATATCGGGTCAATGAGCAAAATATTAAAGATGCTTACTACAAACTGATGAACCCTTCAGAACAAATCAAATCTTATATTGAAGATGCGCTGCGCTCTGCTGTTCCAAAATTGACTTTGGACGAATTGTTTGCAAAAAATGATGAAGTGGCGCTCGAAGTGCAAAATCAAGTGGCGGACGAAATGGGCTCTTACGGCTACATCATTGTCAAAACTCTGATTACAAAAATCGAACCAAACGCAGAAGTTAAACAATCTATGAACGAAATCAATGCCGCTCAACGGAAACAAGATGCGGCGCAAATGATTGCCAATGCCAATAAAATTCAAGTGGTTACAGCTGCCGAAGCGGAAGCTGAAAAGGACCGTTTGCATGGTGTCGGTATTGCTGAAGAACGTAAAGCTATCGTTGATGGACTTGCCCAACAAATCATTGAGATGAAAAATACTGGAGTCAGTCTTGGCGAAGAAGAAATCATGTCAATTTTGATGGCAAATCAATATCTTGATACGCTCAATCAATTTGCTGCAGGGGGAAATTCAAGTATCTTCTTGCCAGCGGGTGCTGAGGGAATTGAAGACATTCGGACACAGATTTTGGCAGCGATGAAGGCCGCAAAATAGTCACAGAATTCACAAAGCAAAGAAGGGTTCGTCCTTTCTTGCTTTTTTTGTGATTTTCAGGTAAAATAAAGAACGGTAAAAGAGTTCGTAGTGTAATGGATATCACGTGAGATTCCGGTTCTTACGATGGGAGTTCGATTCTCCCCGAACTCATAAAATGTTCTGTTTTGACTTGAAAATTGCTTTATTATAAATTTGCCAAATCTGGCAAAAAGTGCTAAAATTCTATTCAACTTATCATGTGCGAACGTAGTTCAGGGGTAGAACATCACCTTCCCAAGGTGAGGGTCGCGGGTTCGAATCCCGTCGTTCGCTTTCTTTGATTGGGTGTTTTGGAAATTTTTGTGATTTTCAGGCACAACGGAACAAAAAGATATGAGATGTTGTGATGATTATCACAATTTTTTTATCAATTTTTGGAGAAAATATGGATATTCAATTTCTTGGTACAAGTGCGGGACAACCGTCAAAAACGCGGAATACACAGGCGATTGCGCTAAAATTGTTGGACGAGCGTAATGAGATTTGGTTGTTTGATTGTGGCGAAGCAACGCAACATCGAATTTTGGAAACGGCGATTAAACCGCGGAAAATCACGAAGATTTTTATTACACATTTGCATGGGGACCATATTTTTGGATTGCCTGGTTTTTTGTCTAGTCGCAGTTTTCAAGGTTCTGAGGAGCAGACGGATTTGGATTTGTATGGCCCGGTTGGCTTGAAAGACTTTGTGATGACGAGTTTGCGGATTTCTGGTTCACGTTTGGCTTATCGGATTCATTTTCATGAGTTGGACTTTTCAGGGAAGATTTTTGAAGATGAGAGTTTTGAAGTCTATGTTGAACCCTTAAATCACACGATTTTTTGTTTGGGCTATCGTGTGGTTGAAAAAAATCGGGTTGGCGAATTAGATGCTGAACGGCTCAAAGCTGATGGTTTACCTTTTGGACCACTTTTTGGAAAAGTGAAAAAAGGGGAAGTCGTTGAGTTTGAGGGGAAAATATTTGACCCGAAAGATTATATTGGCGCGGACAAAGTCGGTAAAGTGGTGACGATTTTGGGTGATACGAGAAAGACGAACAGTGCTGTTCGTCTAGCTCTGGGTGCGGATTTACTGGTGCATGAGGCAACTTATGAAGCAGCTGAGGAAAAAATGGCGCGCAATCATGGACATTCAACGAGCAGGCAGGCAGCAGAAGTGGCGCGTGATGCGAATGTAAAGCGTTTATTGTTGACACATATCAGCGCACGTTATGTTGGTCCTTTGATTGGGCAGCTTGTCAGGGAAGCGCAAGCGGTACACGCAAATTCATTTGTTGTCCGAGATTTATACGAGGAAAAAATTGACTAGAACGATTGTGATTACTGGAGCGACAGGTGATATTGCACAGGAAATTGTCAAAAAATTGTCTGACGATAGGCTGATTTTGCTCTCAAGAAATTTGACAGAACTGTCAAAAATTTATGGAAACTTGTCAAATGTAAAATTGCTAGAAAATGGCTCTGTCATTGATGAAAATGTCGATATTCTCATTAACAATGCAGGTTTTGGACTTTTGACAGAACTGTCAAAAATGTCTGAGGCACAGATTGATGCACAGTTTCAGGTTAATTTGATGGTACCGATTGAATTGACACGTCAGCTAAAACCGCGTGTTCAGCTGGTAAATATTGTATCCATTGCAGCAAAATTGCCCTCGGCGAAAGCGACAATTTACGCAGCGTCAAAAGCTGGACTGCTGGCATTTTCTGACGCATTGCGCATGGAATTGCCTGAGTTGATTGTGACGACTGTCAATACAGGCCCTGTCCGCACAAAATTTCATGTAGCACAGCCAGATTATCTTGAAAAAGTTGGAAAAACAGTTTTGACAGCCGAAAAAGTTGCTGACAGAATTGTCAAAAATCTTGGCGAGAAAAAACGGGAAATCAATCTACCTTGGCAGCTGGCGCTGGTTGCAAAAATCCGTGCCGTCTTTCCAGCAGCAGTTGATTTTCTTTCTGTCAAATTTTTTAATTTCAAATAAATTTTTGACAAAACTGTCAAAAAATTTTTCTTGTATCAAAGGAAATTTGTGATAAAATATAGATAATGATAAGTTCAAAATACACATGGAAAGTCTCTGAAAACGATATTTCAGCAGATTTTCTAAAAGCAACAAAAAAATATAAATTGGACGAGTTAGTCAGCCAAATCCTCTGGCAACATGGCATTCGCGAGGAAGCCACGTTGGCAGATTTTTTGTCGTCTGATTTGCAAAATTTGCATGACCCATTTTTGCTGCACGATATGAAAAAAGCAGTTGAGCGGATTCTTCTAGCTGTTGAAAATGGCGAGCATATCTTGGTTTATGGCGATTATGATGCCGATGGTATGACATCAAGTTCGGTCATGAAAACCGCGCTTGATGAGCTAGGCGCAGAAGTCCAAGTTTATTTGCCAAACCGCTTCACAGACGGCTACGGTCCAAATCTTGACGTTTATAAATATTTTATTGAAAATGAAGCGATTGACTTGATTATTACTGTTGACAACGGAGTAGCAGGATTTGACGCGATTTCTTTTGCACAAAATGCTGGTGTTGATGTGATTGTGACCGACCACCACAGTATGCCAGCGCAACTTCCGCCAGCCTATGCGGTTGTTCACCCAGAGCATCCAAAAAGTGATTATCCTTTCAAATATCTTGCCGGTGTTGGTGTGGCTTTCAAAGTCGCTTGCGCCCTGCTTGAGTACATTCCAACTGAGATGCTGGATTTGGTTGCGATTGGTACGATTGCTGATATGGTCAGCTTGACTGATGAAAATCGTGTGCTGGTTGCAAATGGTCTGAAAGTTCTTGCCAATACTGAACGTGCAGGACTTGCAAAACTGATGGAAATTGCTGGTGTTGACTTTGAAACAGTCAATGAAGAGACAGTCGGCTTCCAGATTGCGCCTCGTCTCAACGCACTTGGAAGACTGGACGACCCCAATCCTGCCATTGAACTTTTGACGGGCTGGGACGAGGACGAAACTTTCGAGATTGCCAAGATGATTGACGAAAAAAATGTCGAACGCAAGGCGATTGTTGAGCAGATTTATAAAGAAGCAAGTCAGATGCTGACCGATGAACCTGTACAAATTTTGTACAAAGAAGGCTGGCACAAAGGTGTGCTGGGGATTGTTGCAGGTCGTTTGCTTGAACAAATTCACAAACCTGTGATTATGCTCGCCGAGGAAAATGGCATCTTGCGTGGTTCAGCACGTTCGATTGACAATTATAATATTTTCAAGGTACTTGATGCTCACAGAGAGTTGTTTATCGCCGTTGGAGGACATAAGCAAGCGGCTGGAATGACCTTACTTTTGGAAAATATCCCAGCACTCAAGCAAGCAATGACGGATTTTATCACAGAAAATGAACTCGATATGTCAGGAAAGTCCGAGATAGAGCTTGCTGGCAAGGTTCAGCTGGGTAATTTATCATTGGCAACAATTCAAAATCTAGCAAAACTCGCACCTTTTGGGATGGATAATCCAAAACCCAAATTTCTGATTGAAGACTTTACAGTTGTTCAAGCGCGCAGCATGGGAAAAAACAATGAACATCTGAAACTCAAACTTGAGCAAGAAAAAATGCAACTTGACGCTGTTTATTTTGGACATGGTGCGGAAAGTTTGGAGTTTGAACAGGCAGAAACAGCGCTTGTCGGAAGTCTCACGAGCAACACATGGAACGGCAATACAAGTGTACAATTCATGGTCGAAGATGCGCAGGCAATCGGTGTAGAACTTCTTGACGTTCGTAGCCGTCAAATAAATTTGCCAGAAAATCTGAGTCGTTTTGCAAATAATGAAGTAAAAAATGATATAATAGGAGAAGTGCTTGTTTTAGCTGAAGCGCCAACTGATGAAAGAGGTCTGAATGCTCTGACAGAGCTTTTTAAGACACATGAATTTAAGTTGATTTACTTCAAAGATAAAGTTGACAAGGCTTATTATCTCACAGGAGCTGGGACACACGATCAGTTTGCAAGATTGTACAAAGTGATTTATCAATATCCTGAATTTGACATTCGCTATAAGCTCAAAAATTTGGTTGATTTTTTAAAAATTCCCGAAATTTTGCTTGTGAAAATGATTCAGATTTTTGAAGAATTAGGCTTTGTGACAATTACTGACGGCTTGATGAAAGTCAATAAAGAAGCACCTAAGCACGAAATTGCTGAGAGTAGCATTTATCAAGAATTAGAAAAACTTGTGAAAATGCAAGAATTATTTGCCCTCGCACCCGTCAAAGAAATTTATCAAAAATTAAAAGGAGATACTGAAATTTGAGTTTGGGAAAGCCGAGCTTAAAGCTATTTCAGTAAAAGAAAATGGAACTGAAAGATTATATTGCCACTATCGAAGATTATCCACAAAAAGGAATTGTATTTCGTGATATTTCGCCATTGATGGCAGATGGCAATGCTTATAAATATGCAGTCACAGAAATCGCACAATATGCGCAAGATAAACAAATTGATATGATTGTCGGCCCTGAAGCACGTGGATTTATCATTGGTTGCCCAGTAGCTTATCAACTTGGTGTTGGTTTTGCTCCCGTTCGTAAACCTGGCAAATTACCTCGTGAAGTTGTATCTGCTGAATATGAAAAAGAATATGGCACAGATACATTAACAATGCATCTTGATGCGATTAAACCTGGTCAACGTGTGCTGATTGTTGATGATTTGCTTGCCACAGGTGGTACAATGAAAGCAACGATTGAACTTGTTGAAAAACTTGGCGGAGTTGTTGCTGGACTTGCATTTTTGATTGAGCTTGATGAGCTTCAAGGACGTAAAAATCTTGGAAATTATGACTATAAAGTGTTGATGCACTACTAAAATATTTTTGACAGTTCTGTCAAAAATATTTTTCATGAAAAAGTAGCGTTTACAAGCTTTGACAGAACTGTCAAAAATAAAAAAATAGATAAATTAACTTTGACAGCCATTTTTTATGAATAAAATCCTTAAAAATGGTTGACAGCAAAGCAATTTTGATATAAGATATTACAATGAAGAATATTATACAAGATTTAAAAGTATAATAAGAAAAATCGGAAAGAGAGCAAGAAAGTTGAAAATCACAGCCTTAGAAGGACAAAATATTAAAGAACTTTCAATGATTGAAGTCGCTCACGCTATTCTCGAACAAAACGAGAAAGCAATGACTTTTGCAGAGATTTTGAATGCCGTTCAAGATTATCTCGAAAAATCAGATGACGATATCAAAGCAACTATCTCACGTTTTTATACAGAAGTAAATACGGATGGAAGCTTTATTCCTCTTGGAAATGGCCTGTGGGCGCTCCGCTCATGGTATGCGATTGATGAGATTGATGAAGAAGTCATTGCACTTGATGAAATTGAAGATGATGACGAAACAGAAAAACCAGTGAAAAAGCGGAGTAAAGTCAACGCTTTTGGTATCGAAGATGTGATTGACCCAGAGGACGAAAGTGCTTCAGGCGACGATAGCGATGATATCACTTATGACGACGAAAATCCTGATGATGAGAAGGACGAAGTCGAAGCTTACGATGCTGACCTCAAAGAAGTAGAACTTGATAATGTCGATGAAGACGTTGAAATTGACGTTGAAGACGACGATGATAATGATTTGGATACTGACGACGACTAAAAAGAAAAAGTGAGGTCCTAGGCCTCATTTTTGAATATTTCTTATTAATTGCCAAAAACTAAAAGATTGTTTACAATTAAGAGAATAAAAGGAACTGGATTTTTATTGTATTAGACAATGAAATAAAGCATTCAGAGAAATTTGCCCAAATACTACAACGGTGCATACATTTCAAATGAAATTCTCGCATTGGCGAGAGAAAGTCCCAAGGAGAAAAATTTTGGTTGAAAAAGATACCCAGGAATTTTCAAGAGAAAGTTTCAAGGATAAAATCTTGCGCCAGTTGGAAGAAAACTCACAGAAACAAGCAGCAGTAGAAGCCTTGCCAGAAACTGAGCGTGATTATCCAGGAATTTTTTTAAAAAATCTAAATTCACAAGAAGAAGTTTCAAAAGAGACGGAGAAAGCATCGGAATTTCCAAAATCAAAAGAGGAAATGTCTGAAAAAGAGCGCGAGTTTTTAAAAGCTACAAGTGAACCTTTCAAAGCGAGTGAACGTAAACTAAGTTTGAGTGAAAAGTTAGCTGCGCTTGATGTTCAAGAACCAAAAACAAGAACAACAGCGCAAGCAGTAACTCCAACTCGGACAGCAAGAGTGCGCCAACTCGATAAAGTAGAAAATACTGAAAATGAACAAGAAACTCCAACAAAACGTTCGCGTAATCGCACAACAAACGATAAGAAAAAAGCGCCTACAGTTGTGAAGAAAAAGAAAAAAAATACAGCGGGCAAGATTATTGCCGTGATTGTACTTGTTTTGGTACTTGCTGCAGGTGGTACAGGCTGGTATGGCTACAACTTTATCAAAGCTGGTGTTCAACCGCTTAATTCTTCTGATAAGACGATGAAAGCTATCAATATTCCAGCAGGAGCAAGCAGCAAAGAAATTGGTAATCTGCTACAAAAGCAAGGAATTATCAAAAATGGCATGATTTTCCAATACTACACGAAATTTAAAAACTATACAGGTTTCAAGAGTGGGTATTATAATCTCGCACCCAATATGACTTTGTCTTATATCGCAACAGAACTTGAAAAAGGCGGCACGCAAAAACCGGTTGCACCAGTACTTGGCAAGATTACAATTCCCGAGGGATATACATTAGCACAGATGTCCAAAGCAATTACAGTCAATGCAGATGAGAAAAATGGTAAAACACCATTTACTACAGCTGAATTTATGAAAGTTGTGCAAGACCCAACCTTCATTGCCGAGATGAAAAAAGATTACCCCAATCTCTTTGCGAGCTTGCCAGACAAGGCTTCAGGTGTGAAGTATCAACTAGAAGGTTATTTGTTCCCAGCAACTTATGATTATACGAAAAATAGCAATATGGAAAGTATTGTTGAAAGTATGATTGCTGCGATGAATACACAGTTGACACCTTATTATTCTAAAATTTCTAGCGAACAAATGACTGTCAATGAAGTTCTGAGTTTGGCAGCATTGACTGAAAAAGAAGCCAATAATGATGATGATCGTAGAAATGTCGCAGGAACATTTTACAATCGCTTGAATGCTGGAATGAAGCTTGAATCCAACACTTCTATTCTCTATGCTGAAGGAAAATTAGGGGCGCAGACAACCTTGAAACAAGATGCAACGATTGATACGAACTTAAATTCGCCATACAATCTTTACATGAATACAGGTACAGGACCTGGACCTATTGACAATCCAAGTTTGTCCTCTATCAAAGCAGTGATGGATCCTGCTCAAAATGATTATTTATTTTTTGTTGCTGACGTAACGACTGGTAAAGTTTATTTTGCTAAGAATTTAGAAGAGCAAAATGAAAATGTTCAAAAGTATGTCAATGATGAATTAAAAAAATAAAGTAAGAGTAAGTAAATAAACTTGCCGAAATAAAAAGGAAAAATAAAATGGTAGAAAAAACATTTCCGATGACCAAAGAAGGTCTGGAAAAATTACAATCTGAACTTGACAATCTCAAACTTGTGAAACGTCCAGAAGTGATTGAACGCATCAAAGTCGCACGTAGTTATGGTGACCTCTCTGAAAACTCAGAATATGAAGCAGCAAAAGATGAACAAGCATTTATCGAAGGACGCATTGCAACTGTTGAGACAATGATTCGCTACGCTGAAATCGTTGATAATGCAAAAGTTGATAAAGATGAAGTGTCACTTGGAAAAACAGTTTGTTACCAAGAAATTGGTGAGAAAGATACAGAAACTTATCAAATTGTAGGAACAGCCGAAGCTGACCCATTTAATGGAAAAATTTCTAACGAGTCACCAATCGCCCAAGCTTTGATTGGACGAAAAGTTGGTGATACAATAAAAATTCCATTGCCAGTTGGCGAAATGGAAGTTAAAATCGTAAAAGTTGATTAAACCGTATAAAAGCTATTGTTTCCAAGAGACAATAGCTTTTTTGACAGACTTGTCAAAAGCTCTTACAGGGCTTTTTTTGGTAAAATTTCATTTTTTTAGGTATAATAGTCAATAAAGGTCAAAGTTTATTTTGTGACAGAACTGTCAAAAATGGAGAATAAAAAAATGACCCAAAAAATATTTTTGACAGGCTACTTACGACAGTTCTGTCAAAAATTCTGATAAATGATTTTACATTGTAGAAGAAAGGAGCAAAAATGACAGCACAGAACACATCAGATATTATCGAAGCTTATCTGAGACGTTTACTGGAAGAAGCAACAGAGATTGAAATTAAACGCGCTGATTTAGCCAATCAATTTGACGTTGTACCCAGCCAGATAAATTACGTCATAAAAACACGTTTCACAGCTTCCAAAGGTTTTGATGTTGAGTCCAAACGTGGAGGTGGTGGTTACATCAAAATTGTCAAATATCACTATTCAGCACGTCACGAATTTTTGACAGCCCTCTATCAAAAAATGCCCATAAGTTTGACAATAAAAGCTTCTCATGACATCATTCAACTTCTTTTTGACGAAAAAGTCCTGACCGAACGCGAAGGCAATTTGCTCCTTTTAATCATCACAGATGAAGCAATTTCCAGCACAGTACGTGCTAATATGATGAAAAATATTCTACAAAGATTGGACAGAGATAATGAAATATAACGAAACGGAATTTACCCCAATAGCAAATCGTGTCTTAGAAAAGGCAGCCGAATATGCGAAAACATATGAATATGCAGGTATTGAAAGTGGACATCTCTTAGCCGCACTTGCAAATATTCAGGGCTCAATGGCATACACGATTTTGCTCGTAAGCAGTGTGGACGCAGAAGATATGCTCATTGATATCGAAGACTTTTCAAGTCATATTTCTGTTAAAAAATCAGAACTTACTTTCACACCACGCACAGAAAAAATCATCGAACTTGCAAGAATTGTCATGATTCACAATGGCGATAAAGTAATTGGTACAGAGCATCTTCTCTACGCAATTTTGCAAAATGATGAAGGCTTCGCTACACAACTTTTAAAATTACAAAAAATAAATCTAGCCACTTTACGCAAAGAACTCGAAAAACGGACACAGCTAAAACTTCCAGAAAAGAAAAAAGCTGTTACTCCAATGTCCAAGAGAAATTTGGCACATAAAATCTCAGAAGCATCAACAACACCAACACTTGATACCGTCTCAACTGACCTGACCCAAGTTGCCCGTGAAGGCAAACTTGATCCAATGATTGGCAGAGAAAAAGAAATTGAGCGTCTCATTCACGTATTAAGTCGTCGCACAAAAAATAATCCCGTCCTCGTTGGCGAACCAGGTGTCGGAAAATCAGCGATTATCGAAGGACTTGCGATGCGCATTATTTCTGGAAATGTTCCAGTAGGCTTGATGAACAGCCGTATCATGGCACTCAACATGGCAAATGTCGTTGCAGGAACAAAATTCCGTGGTGAATTTGAAGACCGCATGGTCGCTATTGTTGACGAAGTATCAGCTGCCTCAGATGTGATTGTCTTCATCGACGAACTCCATACAATTATGGGCGCAGGAGCCGGCATGGATTCTGTAACAGATGCATCAAATATTCTAAAACCATCCCTTGCGCGTGGCAATTTCCAGTTGATTGGAGCAACAACTTATCACGAATATCAAAAATATATCGAAAAAGATGAAGCCCTTGAACGTCGTTTGGCTCGTGTCAATGTTGATGAACCAACAAGTGATGAAACAATCGAAATTCTTCAAGGATTAAAAGACAAGTTTGAAGACTTCCACAGTGTGACATTTACCGATGAAGCAATCAAACAAGCCGTAATACTGAGCGTGCGTTATATGCCAAGTCGCCGTTTACCTGATAAAGCAATAGATTTACTTGATGAAGCAGCAGCATCAGTAAAAATCACAGTAAAAAATCGTCAAAGCAAGCTAATTGAACTTCAAAATGAACGCACAGCAATCACCAATAAACTCGCCGAAGCCGTTTCACATCTTGATATCAAAGACTCACGAGAACTCGAATTATCCGTCAAAGAACTCACAGATAAAATCAATCATTTCTCCGTTAAGTTTGATAAAAAACAAGAAGTAACCGAACTTAGTGTAGCGAAAATCGTAAGTAACCTTACAGGCGTTCCAATTCAGCAAATGACAAAAACCGAAAGTGAACGTCTGATTAACCTAGAAAAAGAACTTCACAAGCGTGTAGTCGGTCAAGAAGAAGCAATTTCAGCAGTTTCACGTGCCATACGTCGTTCACGCTCAGGAGTAGCTGACACTCGTCGTCCGATGGGAAGCTTCATGTTCTTAGGTCCAACAGGTGTTGGAAAAACAGAACTTGCCAAAGCCCTTGCAGAAAGCATCTTCGGTAGTGAAGACAACATGATTCGGATTGATATGAGCGAGTACATGGAAAAATTTTCCACTTCACGTTTGATTGGTGCACCTCCAGGATATGTTGGCTATGAAGAAGGTGGACAGCTCACAGAACGGGTTCGTAACCATCCTTACAGCGTTGTTCTCCTTGACGAAGTAGAAAAAGCACATCCAGATGTTTTCAATATTATGCTTCAAATCCTTGATGACGGATTTGTTTCTGATGCAAAAGGACGTAAAGTTGATTTTAGAAATACAATCATTATTATGACCTCAAACTTAGGAGCAACCTCATTGCGTGACGATAAAACAGTTGGTTTTGGAGCAAAATCAGCATCAGCAGACTATCAAGCAATGAAATCACGTATTCTCGAAGAATTAAAACATCAATATCGCCCAGAATTTCTTAACAGAATTGATGAAACGATTGTTTTCCATCCATTAGTAGCACAAGAAATTGAACAAGTTGTGAAAATTATGAGCAAATCATTAATTTCACGTCTTGCAGAACAAAAAATTCTCATCAAACTCACACCATCTGCCGTTAAACTTATCTCCGAATTAGGATTTGACCCAGAATATGGCGCTCGTCCGCTCCGTAAAGCAATTCAAAGCGAAATTGAAGATGCACTTTCAGAGCAACTTTTAGCAGGAGAAATCAAAGCAGAAGACAAAATTTCTATTGGTGCAGCTAATAAAAAGATTAAAATTACACATATTGTTTGATATGAAAGAGGTTTCATGTTATAATTACATTAGAAATAAAGGAAAGGACGGTTCTGAAAAGTGCAAAAATTACTTGAAAAGAACCTTGTCGTTCTATAATCACAGGTAAGAAAAGTCAAAAAAAGAATTGATTGACTGTATTGCAAAGAACCGTGAAGGTATCTCTTATGATCAAATTTAATATCCGTGGCGAAAATGTCGAAGTGACAGATTCCATCCGCGCCTACATTGAAGATAAAGTTGGAAAACTTGACAAATACTTCAATGACGGTCATGAAGTGACAGCCTATGTTAATCTCAAAGTTTATACTGAAAAACGTGCAAAAGTCGAAGTGACAATTCCAGCAAAACAAGTGACACTTCGTGCTGAAGATACTTCACAAGATATGTATGCTTCCGTTGATTTAGTAGAAGAAAAGCTCGAACGTCAGATTCGTAAATACAAAACAAGAACAAATCGTAGAAAAACAAGCATTCCTACAGGTCAAGTCTTTACAGACGAATTTGCTCCTCTTGAAAAAGCAGATGAATTTGAAGACGAAGGAATTAAGATTGTACGTACAAAGCACGTTGCTTTGAAACCAATGGATGCTGAAGAAGCCGTGTTACAAATGGATATGCTTGGACATGACTTCTATGTTTATACAGATGGAGACAGCAATAGTACAAATGTTGTTTATCGTCGAGATGACGGACGTTTCGGAGTTATCGAAACTGAATAATAAAGAAAAGCTAGAGAAATCTAGCTTTTTTTTGTTGAAAATGATGATATGACATTATTATTTTTATATATAAATATTGAGCATTTTTATCCAAAATTACTGTGCAGTTGACAGATAGATGAATAAGCCAACAAGTTGGTAAAAAAGCGAGAAATGGCTTGTATATTCTTCTATAAAGTATTATAGTAATAATGTGATAATTATCACATTATCGAAAGGGTACCCTTTCTGTGTTATCTTGATAACACAGAAAGGGTACCCTTTCTGTGTTATCTTGATAACACAGAAACCATATCCAGAAATAAGAAAGAAAGCTGGTAAGGGAATGAAAGTAGCATTAGTCACAGGCGCAGGTCAAGGAATTGGTCTTGCCATTGCAGAACGCTTGCACGCAGATGGTTTTAAAGTTGGATTGGTTGATTACAACCTTGAAACAGCTCAAAAAGCCGCTGAAAAAATTGGAGCAGATGCTTTCGCAGTCAAAGCTGACGTTTCAAAACGCGACGACGTTTTCGAAGCAGTAGATGCTGTCGTTGAAAAATTCGGTGATTTGAATGTTATCGTCAATAACGCGGGCCTTGGTCCAACAACACCTATCGACACAATCACAGAAGAACAATTCGTTCAAGTTTACGGTGTCAATGTTGGTGGCGTCCTTTGGGGAACACAAGCAGCGCATCAAACCTTCAAAAAATTAGGTCATGGTGGTAAAATCATCAACGCAACCTCACAAGCTGGCGTCGTAGGTAATCCAGAACTTGCTTTGTATTCAGGTACAAAATTTGCCGTTCGTGGCATCACACAAGTTACAGCGCGCGACCTTGCTGAAGAAGGTATCACAGTCAATGCCTATGCACCTGGTATCGTCAAAACACCAATGATGTTTGACATTGCCCACAAAGTTGGACAAAATGCAGGTAAAGATGATGAATGGGGCATGAACCAATTTGCCAAAGATATCACTTTAAAACGTTTGTCAGAACCAGAAGATGTTGCAGCAGCAGTCTCATTCCTTGCAGGACCTGACTCAAACTACATCACAGGACAAAACATCATTGTTGATGGCGGAATGCAATTCCACTAATAAAATTAGACAAACGAGTTCCTAGAGAACTCGTTTTTTTATATTTGTTGAAAAAAAGGATTGAACACGCTTCATTATCATGTTATGATAAGTAAAGATAAAGAAATGTGAGGCAAATATATGACAAAAACAGTAAGTATCATTATTCCCTTTAAAAATGAACGTGAAGCACAGCTTGGTATTGCACTATCATCTATCAATACACAAATAGGAGTAGATTTTTCAAAAATTGAAGTTATCCTAGTAAATGATGGAGGGGATAAACTTAATTTAGAACAATTTTCTGTATTTGAAAATCTTGATTTACATTATTACGAAATAGAAAATGTTGGTCCAGGATTAGCTAGGCAGTATGGAATTGATAATAGTAAAGGCGAGTACCTGATGTTTATTGATAGTGATGATATGTTATATTATGCAGCAGCATTAAGTGAATTTTTCTCCGTGATACAGAGTAAAAAACATGATATGATAGTTGCTAAATTCATGGAGCAGTACTTAGACACTAAGGGAAATTACCAATATAAAATTTCAGCAGCAAATAATAATTCAGCCGTTTATGCTAAATGGTTTAAACGTACCTATCTCAAAGAGATAAATCTACAATTTCATCCTAAATTACGAATTTATGAAGATTCTTATTTTGTAGGTGTGGCAAGCCAGCTTTCAACAGACAGTTATTACTTAGATAAAGTAGTTTATACTTGGTTGTACAATACAAATTCAATAGGGAGAAAAGAAGCAAACACGCATGATAGATATTTACACGTTAAAGCTCTTCAATGTCGTCTTTATCTTGAAGCTGTCCGTGAAAAACAACCTCAAAATTTCCCAAATGGTGTGCGAGATTATATGGTTACTTATCTGATAGATACATTTATGCGTTATAGCAGTTATCCCCTAGTAAATGAAGATGAATTTTGGATAGAACATCGTAAACTCTTCCAAAAATTTGCAGAAAGTTGTCCCAAATATTCACCTATTTTGCAGTCAATCGTTGAAAGCGCAAAAAAAGCACCACAGAGTCAATGGAAAGCAGTTGATACAAGTAAATTTCAAGACTTTATGATAAAATCAGGACTTCAATAAAAATGTAAGCGGAAACGAAATGAAAAATGAATTTGCTAAGATTTTCACTTGAAAAAATCATGAAAAAATAGTAGAATTTAGTTGTATTAAGAGTGTTCAGCACTTAAAAATAATAAGGAGACTAAAATGTCAATTATTACTGATATTTATGCTCGCGAAGTCCTAGACTCACGCGGTAACCCAACTATCGAAGTAGAAGTTTATACTGAAGACGGTGCATTTGGTCGCGGTATGGTACCTTCTGGTGCCTCTACTGGTGAACATGAAGCTGTTGAACTTCGTGATGGTGACAAATCTCGCTACGGCGGAAAAGGCGTTCAAAAAGCTGTTGATAATGTCAACAACGTTATCGCTGAAGCTATCATTGGCTATGAAGTAACTGAACAACAAGCGATTGACCGTGCTATGATTGCTTTGGATGGTACTCCAACTAAAGCTAAACTTGGTGCTAATGCTATCCTTGGTGTTTCTATCGCTGTTGCTCGTGCTGCAGCTGACGAACTTGGTGTTCCACTTTACAACTACCTTGGCGGATTTAACTCTAAAGTATTGCCAACTCCTATGATGAACGTCATCAATGGCGGTTCACACGCTTCTAACTCTATCGACTTCCAAGAATTCATGATTATGCCTATCGGTGCGCCTACTTTCAAAGAAGCGCTTCGTTATGGTGCTGAAGTCTTCCACGCATTGGCTGCTGTTTTGAAAGCTAAAGGCTATTCAACTGCTGTCGGTGACGAAGGTGGATACGCTCCTGACCTTAAATCTAACGACGAAGGTTTCGATGTATTGCTTGAAGCTATCGAAAAAGCTGGTTATGTAGCTGGTAAAGATATCGTCTTTGCAATGGATGCTGCATCATCTGAATTCTACAATGCTGAAACTGGCAAATATGAATTTGGTAAATTGGCTAACAAACCTGAATCTGAATGGGAACTTCGCTCTGAAGATGACATGATTGACTACTACGCACAACTTGTAGAAAAATATCCTATCATCTCTATCGAAGATGGTTTGGACGAAAATGACTGGGAAGGTTGGAAGAAACTTACTGACCGTCTTGGCAAAAAAGTTCAGCTTGTTGGTGACGATTTCTTCGTTACAAACACTGAATACCTTGCTCGTGGTATCAAAGAAGGTGCATCTAACGCAATCCTTATCAAAGTAAACCAAATCGGTACTTTGACAGAAACATTTGAAGCTATCGAAATGGCTAAAGAAGCAGGCTTCACAGCTATCGTTTCTCACCGTTCAGGCGAAACAGAAGATTCTACAATCTCTGACATCGCTGTTGCTACAAATGCTGGTCAAATCAAGACAGGTTCATTGTCACGTACTGACCGTATTGCAAAATACAACCAACTTCTTCGTATCGAAGACCAACTTGGTGAAGTTGCTGAATACAAAGGTGTCAAATCATTCTACAATATCAAAGATAACAAATTTGACAAATAATTTTGTTTGATACTAATGTTGAAGTTCCCTACGGGGAACTTTTTTGTTATAATGAAAAAATAGATGATTAGAAAGTATAACAGTTATTATCAATGATTAAAAATTATGAGTTATCTGACAAGAAGAAACTTATCAAGTCGGATGAAATGAAAAATTTTACTTATGTCATTAATCCTACACGTGAGGAGATTGGCAAAGTTGCAAAGACCTTTGATTTTCCTTTTGATTATTTGGGAGGAATTTTGGATGATTATGAAAATGCACGTTTTGAAACAGATGATAATGATAATAATTTGATTTTGTTGCAATATCCAGCAGCTTCTAATTATAATGAAGTAGCGACTTTTCCCTATTCTTTGATATGGACAAAGAGTGAGTCGGTGATTTTAGCGATGAACCATGATATTGATAATCAAGCCATGTTTGAGAGAGAATATGACTATAAACGTTATAAGCACCAGCTGATTTTTGAGGTAATGTCTCAAATGACCCATATATATCATGATTATTTACGAGATTTTCGGGCGCGCAGACGTAAATTGGAAGTTGGAATTAAAAATTCGACAAAAAATGACCAAATTGTTGATATGATTGCAATTCAGGCGAGTTTGATATATTTTGAAGATGCCTTAGATAATAATCGTGATGTTTTGAAAAATTTTATCGATTATTTGCGAGCAGAAGATGAAGATGGTTTTGCAGATAGAATTTATGATGTATTTGTAGAAACAGATCAAGCTTATACTGAAACACGTATTCAGCTAAAATTATTAGAAAATCTGCGTGATTTATTTTCAAATATTGTGAGCAATAACTTGAATATTGTCATGAAAATTATGACTTCGGCGACATTTGTCCTCGGTATTCCAGCAATGATTTTTGGATTTTATGGTATTAATGTACCCATTGCAGGGCAAACGGATGTTTGGATGATGTGGGTAATTCTCGGAAGTACGTTAATAATTAGCGGTTTGGTCGTATGGTTCTTGCGGAAAAGAGATTTGATGTAAAACTGAACTTATGTTCAGTTTTTTCTTTATTAAAATCTAAAAAATACTAAATTTTTTAGATTAGGCGATAAAAAGAAAGAAAATGATTAGAAAGTATAACAGATATTAAAATACAGAGGACTGTATTAGTAAAGAAAGTGCGTTTTTAGCGATATTACTATTGAAATTCCGAAACTGTATGATATAATTATATATGTAATCTGAAACAGTCTTTCAGATATAGAAACTAAAGGAGATTTTCATACAATGAAAACTACAGTTACTGCTGATACCTTTGACAAAGCCTGGGATGGCTTCAAAGGAACTGACTGGCGTGACAAAGCAAGTGTATCACGCTTCGTACAAAACAACTACGCACCATACGATGGAGACGAAAGCTTCCTCGCTGGTCCAACAGAACGTACTCTTAAAGTAAAGAAAATTATCGACGACACAAAAGCTCATTATGAAGAAGTTGGCTTCCCATTTGATACTGACCGTGTTGCTTCAATCGACAAAATTCCTGCTGGATATGTTGATGCTAACGATAAAGATCTTGAACTCATTTATGGTATGCAAAACAGCGAACTTTACCGCTTGAACTTCATGCCTAAAGGTGGATTCCGTGTTGCTAAAAAGATTTTGACAGAACATGGTCTTTCTATCGACCCTAAACTTGATGAAATCTTGAGCCAAACATTGACTTCTGTTAATGATGGTATCTTCCGTGCTTACAACTCTAACATTCGTAAAGCACGTCACGCTCACACAGTAACTGGTTTGCCAGATGCTTACTCACGTGGACGTATCGTTGGTGTTTATGCTCGTCTTGCTCTTTATGGTGCTGATTACTTGATGAAAGAAAAAGCAAAAGAATGGGATGCTATCACTGAAATCAACGACGAAAATATCCGTCTTAAAGAAGAAATCAATATGCAATACGAAGCATTGCAACAAGTTGTAAATTTTGGTGCTTTGTATGGTCTTGATGTTTCACGTCCTGCTATGAATGTGAAAGAAGCTATCCAATGGGTAAACATTGCTTACATGGCTGTATGTCGTGTTATCAATGGTGCTGCAACATCACTCGGACGTGTACCAATCGTTCTTGATATCTTCGCTGAACGTGACCTTGCTCGTGGTACATTTACAGAATCTGAAATCCAAGAATTTGTTGATGATTTCGTTATGAAACTTCGTACAATGAAATTCGCTCGTGCTGCTGCTTACGATGAACTTTATTCTGGTGACCCAACATTCATCACTACATCTATGGCTGGTATGGGACTTGATGGTCGTCACCGTGTTACTAAGATGGACTATCGTTTCCTCAACACACTTGATACTATCGGAAATGCTCCAGAACCAAACTTAACAGTTCTCTGGGATTCTAAACTTCCTTACAGCTTCAAACGTTACGCTATGTCAATGTCTCATAAACACTCTTCAATTCAATATGAAGGTTATGAAACAATGGCTAAAGATGGTTACGGCGAAATGGCTTGTATCTCTTGTTGTGTATCACCACTTGACCCTGAAAGCGAAAATGCACGTCACAACATCCAATTCTTTGGCGCTCGTGTTAATGTATTGAAAGCTATGCTTACTGGTTTGAACGGTGGATATGATGACGTTCATAAAGATTACAAAGTCTTCGATATCGAACCTGTTCGTGATGACGTATTGAACTATGATACAGTTTTGGCTAACTTTGACAAATCTCTTGACTGGTTGACTGATACTTATGTTGATGCTATGAATATCATCCACTACATGACTGATAAATACAACTATGAAGCAGTTCAAATGGCATTCTTGCCTACTAAAGTTGGTATCAACATGGGATTTGGTATTTGTGGTTTCGCAAATACTGTTGACTCACTTTCAGCTATCAAATACGCTAAAGTTAAGACTTTGCGTGATGAAAATGGCTACATCTACGACTATGAAGTAGAAGGCGATTATCCACGTTATGGTGAAGATGATGACCGTGCTGATGATCTTGCTAAGATGGTTATGCGTATGTACAAAGAAAAATTGGATAGCCATGAACTTTACAAAGGTGCTGAAGCTACTGTATCACTTTTGACTATCACTTCTAACGTTGCATACTCTAAACAAACTGGTAACTCTCCTGTTCATAAAGGTGTTTACCTTAATGAAGATGGTACAGTTAACAAATCTAAACTTGAATTCTTCTCTCCAGGTGCTAACCCATCAAACAAAGCTCGTGGTGGATGGTTGCAAAACCTTAACTCACTTTCTAAATTGGACTTTAAAGATGCCAATGACGGTATTTCATTGACAACTCAGGTCTCTCCTCGTGCACTTGGTAAAACTCGTGACGAACAAGTTGAAAACTTGGTTCAAATTCTTGATGGTTACTTCACTCAAGGTGGACAACACGTTAACTTGAACGTTATGGACTTGAAAGATGTTTATGACAAGATTATGCGCGGTGAAGATGTTATCGTTCGTATCTCTGGTTACTGTGTTAACACTAAATATCTGACTCCAGAACAAAAGCAAGAATTGACTGAACGTGTATTCCACGAAGTTCTTTCTACTGATGATAGCGAAGTAATGCACACTTCAAATATCTAATTAGATATAAATTGAGAAATCTGTCTTCGGGCAGGTTTTTCTTTAATATTACAGCTGATAAAAATAAAATAGACTTTCAATTAAGAAAGTCTATTTTATTTTTCTGTGTTTACATTTAACGCTCATAGAAAATTTGTGCTACAATAGTAGTATGATAAAGGTAATCGGATTGACTGGTGGAATAGCGAGTGGGAAATCAACTGTGGTTGATTTTTTGATTTCTCAGGGATTTCGTGTGATTGATGCGGATAAAGTAGTACATGAATTGCAACTTCCTGGAGGAAAACTGTATCAAGAAATTTTGATAAATTTTGGTACAGAATTTTTTGATGAAAACAAACAACTCAATCGGGCAAAATTAGGAGAGCTTGTTTTTTCTGATGATAAAGCACGTGAAAAATTGGCAAAGCTGCAAAATAAAATTATTCGAGAAGAACTTTATACAAGACGTGATAATTTACTGACAGAACTGTCAAAAATGCTACAGACTGAAAATAATAATTTGACAGAACTGTCAAAAAAAACAGTGCAAAATACAGTTATTTTTATGGATATTCCATTATTGCTGGAACAACATTATGATGGCTTTGATGAGATTTGGCTTATTGCAGTATCTGAAAATATCCAATTGGAGCGTGTAATGCTTCGGGATAATTTATCTGAAAAAGCAGCAGAGGCAAGAATTGCCGCACAAATGTCTTTGACTGAAAAAATGAAATACGCTGATAAAGTGATTGATAGTAGTGGAACTTTTGAAGAAACGCAAGCCCAAGTTTTGCAGGCACTTGACACATTAAAATAAAATTTGAAAATAGAAAATAAGAAGGAAAGAGGAATTCAAACGAAAACTGTAAACTGGAAAAGAAATTTACTCATCTGTTGGTTTGGAACGTTTTTTACGGGAGCATCATTTTCACTCGTAATGCCGTTCATGCCACTTTATATTGAGGATTTAGGAATAAAATCTGTCTCACAAGCCACTTTTTATGCAGGCTTGGCTTTATCTTTAACAGCACTTGCTTCAGGTTTAGTCGCTCCTTTGTGGGGAAGGCTTGCGGATACATATGGACGTAAGCCAATGATGGTACGTGCTGGAGCGATTATGACCTTGACAATGGGCGGACTTGCTTTCGTACCGAACGTTTATTTTCTCTTATTGTTGCGAATTCTTAACGGATTATTTTCGGGCTTCATTCCCAATGCGACAGCACTGATAGCAAGCCAAGTTCCCAAAGGAAAATCTGGCTATGCTCTTGGTACACTTTCGACTGGTATGATTGCCGGCTCACTTGTCGGACCATCATTAGGTGGATTGATTGCAGAAATCTTTGGTATGAGAAATGTTTTCCTTATCACAGGTTCAGTTTTGTTAGTTGCAACACTTTTGACAATTTTTTTGGTACATGAAGATTTCGTTCCACCTAAAAAAGGAGAACTTTTATCAACAAAAGATATCTTGGCAAAAATTCCAAACAAACAAATTCTTTTTGGATTGTTTGTAACAACCTTTATTTTACAAATCGCAACACAATCTATTGAGCCTTTTGTAACCTTGTACATCCGATATCTCAGCCCATCTATTCCAAATTTGATGTTCATCTCTGGAGTTATTGTATCGGCTGTTGGTTTCTCAGCTATGCTTTCATCATCAACGCTGGGAAGAATTGGCGACCGTTTAGGAAATCATCGTTTGATTTTGATTGGGCTTGTATGGTCATTTGCGATTTATCTGCCAATGGCTTTTGTTAGTAATGCTTGGCAACTGGGGATTTTACGTTTCTTACTTGGATTTGGAACAGGAGCGCTCATGCCATCTGTCAATTCCTTGCTTTCAAAAATCACACCAAAAGAAGGAATTTCGCGAATTTTTGCTTTCAATCAAATGGCAGCAAATCTTGGAATGGTAACAGGACCGATGATTGGCTCAGCTGTTGCAGGTGCAATTTCTTTCCGTGCAGCAATCATTGTGACAGGAAGTTTTGTCCTGATTAATATTCTCTGGTCATTTATCAACTTCCGCAAATACTTACGTAAACGGAGTATTGTCAATGAGGGTTAAAATAACTTTACGTTGCACATCTTGTGGAAGCAAAAACTATATCAGTAGTAAAAATAAAGCTACACATCCAGAAAAAGTAGAAAGTCTCAAGTTTTGCCCGAAAGAACGGCTTGTGACTTTGCATAAAGAGGAGTAAAACGAATAGCATTTTCATTATTATCTGAATGAAAATAAGAAATATAAAATAAGGAGGGAAATCCTCCTTTTTCCTTTCTTATTTGGCTTTGCTATTGCAAAATGGCGAGATAAAATGATATAATAAAAAAGATAATATAATTGAAAAGCTGTCTCAATAAGGAAGGATAAAAATGAAAGAAGGATTGAAAAAGACCAATTTCTTAGATTATTCCATTTTGATTCCCTACTTGCTCATGTCAGCAATAGGAATTATTATGGTGTTTTCAACATCGGTTCCTTATCAAATCAGCCATGGACTTTCTCCTTATAGGTCTGTTATCAATCAGGCAGTATTTATGCTCTTGAGTTTTGTGGCAATCAGTGTTATTTATCGTATGAAACTTAAAGCGCTCAAAAGTCAGAAGCTTCTTGGATTTTTGTTTTTTGTACTTTTAGCCTTACTCATTTTTGCAAGAGTTGGTCCCAAACTTATAACTACGGGAAATGGGGGAACTCATGGATGGATTATCATTCCCGGAATTGGGTCAATTCAGCCAGCTGAACTTGCAAAGATTTTCATTGTGTGGTATCTTGCATCAGTCTTTTCTAGTAAACAAGATGAGATTGGTAAAAAAGATATCCATGAAATTTTTAAAGGAAAAAGTATCGTTCAAAAATTGTTGGGAGGTTGGCGTTTACCGATTTTAAGTTTAATTTTGATTGAACTTATCATGCCTGATATTGGAAATAGTACTATTATGGCGGCAATAGTTTTTGTGATGGTAGGTGCAAGTGGTATTTCTTGGCGCTGGTTCAGTGGCTATGGAAAGATTATCCTTGCAGCAATTCTCGCATTTATAGGAGTGCTTTATGCGACAGGTGGAAATATTATTCCAACGTTTCTTCGTATTTCATATATCAATAAACGTTTTATCGCTTTTATAAATCCTTTTTCTGACTTGGCAAATTCTGGACATCAGTTGGCAAATTCTTATTATGCGATTGCAAATGGTGGTTGGATAGGACGAGGATTAGGAAATTCTATTGAGAAAAATGGCTTCTTGCCAGAAGCACAAACAGACTTTGTATTTCCTATTATCATGGAAGAATTGGGAATTATTGGTGGAATTTTAGTACTTGGTATTCTATTTTTCCTCATTATTCGTATCTTATTAGTAGGTATTCGAGCGCGTAACTCTTTTAATAGTTTGATGGCGATTGGTGTTTCATCACTCTTACTTTTACAAGTTTTTATCAACGTAGGAGGAGCGATTGGAGTTATTCCAGAAACTGGGGTTACTTTTCCCTTTGTCTCGCAAGGAGGCTCGTCCTTCCTTGTACTTTCGCTTGGTGTTGCTTTTGTTCTTAATATTTCTGCGGATGAAAAACGTCGCGAAATCACAGAACTCACTGGGCAATATCAAGTCGTTAAACAATAATTTTGTTAAGATTGCTCTGTCATTGTTGACAGAGCCTTAAAATAAATGGATTTGACAGAAAATTGTCAATACATAGAAAAATATTAGTGAATAATCAATTTGGAGGCTATATGAAAAAATTGCTAGTTGCCAATCGCGGCGAAATCGCGATTCGTGTCTTTCGTGCTTGTAATGAATTGGGACTTTCAACAGTCGCAGTTTATGCAAAAGAAGATGAATATTCTGTGCATCGTTTTAAAGCAGATGAATCTTATTTGATTGGTCAAGGTAAAAAGCCTATTGATGCTTATCTTGATATGGATGATATTATTCGTGTAGCTCTAGAATGCGGTGCTGATGCTATTCACCCAGGATATGGATTATTATCTGAAAACTTGGACTTTGCGACAAAAGTACGTGCTGCTGGTTTGACATTTGTCGGTCCTGAACTTCATCATTTGGATATTTTCGGCGATAAAATCAAAGCTAAAGAAGCAGCAGTGGAAGCAAATGTTCCTGGTATTCCTGGAACACCTGGTGCTGTTGACATTGACGGTGCGCTTGAATTTGCGAAGAAATATGATTATCCTGTCATGATTAAAGCTGCTCTTGGTGGTGGCGGACGTGGGATGCGTGTGGCTCGCAATGAAGATGAGATGCGTGATGGTTATGCGCGTGCGAAGTCAGAAGCTATTGGGGCTTTTGGTTCAGGCGAGATTTATGTTGAAAAATACATTGAAAATCCAAAACATATCGAGGTTCAAATTCTTGGCGATAGTCATGGAAATATTGTCCATCTTCATGAACGTGATTGTTCCGTGCAACGTCGTAATCAAAAAGTGATTGAAATTGCTCCTGCTGTTGGTTTATCACCAGAATTTCGTGAGGAAATCTGTGCGGCAGCTGTGAAACTCTGTAAAAATGTTGGTTATGTTAATGCTGGTACGGTTGAATTTTTGGTAAAAGATGATAAATTCTACTTTATTGAGGTCAATCCTCGTGTTCAGGTGGAACATACGATTACTGAGTTGATTACAGGTGTTGATATTGTTCAAGCGCAAATCTTAATTGCGCAAGGAAAAGATTTACACAAAGAAATTGGTATTCCTGAACAATCTGAAATTCCTGCACTCGGTTCAGCTATTCAATGTCGTATCACAACAGAAGACCCTGAAAATGGCTTTTTACCAGATACTGGTAAAATCAATACTTATCGTTCTCCAGGGGGGTATGGTATTCGTCTTGATGTCGGCAATGCTTATGCTGGATATGAAGTCACACCATATTTTGACTCGCTTTTGGTAAAAGTTTGTACTTTCGCAAAAGACTTTTCAGACACGGTACGCAAGATGGATCGTGTGTTGCATGAATTCCGTATTCGTGGTGTGAAAACTAATATTCCATTTTTGATAAATGTGATTAAAGATGAACATTTCACAAGTGGTCAGGCAACAACGACATTTATTGATAATACACCAAGTTTGTTTAATTTCCCACAAATGCGCAATCGTGGGACAAAAACATTGCATTATCTAGCAAATATCACAGTGAATGGATTTCCGGGTATTGAAGATACAAAGAAAAAACATTATGCTGAAGCGCGTCAACCTCAATTAGTTGTTGGCGAAAAGGTTCGTACTGCCAAAAATATTCTTGATGAAGAGGGTGCAGATGCTGTTGTTGATTTTGTTAAGAATACAAAAGAGGTTTTGTTGACAGATACAACGTTACGTGATGCGCATCAATCATTGCTTGCAACACGTTTGCGTTTGCAGGATATGAAAGGGATTGCGGCATCTATTGATGAAGGTTTGCCTGAGTTGTTCTCTGCTGAGATGTGGGGCGGTGCGACGTTTGATGTGGCTTATCGTTTCTTGAATGAAAGTCCTTGGTATCGTCTGCGTAAACTTCGTAAATTGATGCCAAATACCATGTTCCAAATGCTTTTCCGTGGTTCAAATGCTGTAGGTTACCAAAATTACCCAGATAATGTAATTGAAGAATTTATCAAGGTCGCTTCCAATGAGGGGATTGATGTGTTCCGTATCTTTGATAGTCTGAACTGGCTGCCACAGATGGAAAAATCAATTCAAGCGGTGCGTGATGCGGGTAAAATTGCTGAAGCAACAATTTGTTATACTGGCGATATTCTCAATCCTGACCGTCCAAAATACAGTTTGAAATACTATAAAGACTTGGCAAAAGAGATGGAAGCAACGGGTGCGCATATTCTTGCAATCAAGGATATGGCAGGTTTGTTGAAACCACAAGCGGCTTATCGTTTGATTTCTGAGTTGAAAGAAACGATTGATTTGCCAATCCATCTGCATACACATGATACGTCTGGGAACGGGATTATTACGTATTCTGGTGCGACACAAGCGGGTGTTGATATTATTGATGTGGCGACAGCTTCACTTGCTGGTGGAACGTCACAGCCTTCAATGCAGTCGATTTATTATGCTTTGGAACATGGTCCACGTCATGCAAATATTAATATCAAGAATGCTGAGGAAATTGACCATTATTGGGAAGATGTGCGTAAATATTATGCGGCGTTTGAAGCTGGAATTACTAGCCCACAAACGGAAGTTTATATGCACGAAATGCCTGGTGGACAATATACAAACTTGAAAGCACAAGCGGCAGCAGTTGGATTGGATCATAAATTTGATGAAGTAAAACGGATGTATCGCACGGTCAACATGATGTTTGGGGATATTATCAAAGTCACACCAAGTTCAAAAGTTGTTGGCGATATGGCGCTGTTTATGATACAAAATGACTTGACAGAACAAGATATCTACGAAAGAGGAGAAGGTCTAAATTTCCCTGAATCAGTGATTAATTTCTTTGCGGGAAATCTTGGTCAACCTGTCGGAGGATTTCCTGAGAAATTGCAAAAGATTATCTTGAAAGGAAAGACACCTTTAACAGACCGTCCGGGACTTCATGCGCCTGCTGTTGATTTTGAGCAGGTAAAAGCTGAACTTCAAGAAAAGATTGGTTATGAACCAGGGGAACATGAAGTGATTAGTTACTTGATGTATCCACAAGTTTTCCTTGATTATCAAAAGATGCAACATGAATTTGGTGCAGTTACTTTACTTGATACACCAACATTCTTGCATGGAATGCGACTTGGTGAGAAGATTGAGCTGGAGATTGAAAAAGGGAAGACGTTAATTATTCGTCTTGATGATATTGGCGAGCCTAATCTTTCTGGGGATCGTGTGTTATTCTTTAATTTGAACGGACAACGGCGTGAAGTAGTGATTAATGACCATTCTATTAAAGCGCAAGTTGTAGCAAAACGTAAGGCTGAGACGGGGAATCCAAATCAGATTGGTGCGACAATGCCGGGTTCTGTTCTTGATGTTTTGGTCAAAGAGGGCGATAAAGTTAAAAAAGGTCAAGCTTTGATGGTTACAGAAGCGATGAAGATGGAGACAACGATTGAAGCACCGTTTGATGCGGTTGTTGGTAAAATCCATGCTTTGACTGGGGAAGCTATTCAAACGCAAGATTTGCTGTTAGAACTCGTTTAAAAATAAAATGCACTTCTTTTAGAGGTGTATTTTTTAGATTTGTTAATACAATTTTAGACATTTCTGACGTTTTAGTGTATAATGTATTTTATGGAAAATGAAAATAAAAAATTATTGGAAAAAACGACAACGAGAAGAGGATTGCAAAATCGTCATATTCAGTTGATTGCTATTGCAGGAACTATTGGAACAGGACTTTTTCTTGGAGCTGGTAAGTCCATTAGTTTGACGGGACCTTCGATTTTATTTGTTTATGCGATTATTGGGATATTGATGTTTATCCTTTTGCGGGCAATCGGAGAGATGCTTTATACGGATACGGAGCAGCATAGTTTTTTGAACTTTGTGAGTCGTTATCTAGGAGCTAAAACGGGCTATTTTGCGCAATGGAGTTATTGGCTGGTGGTTATTTTCATGGCAATGGCGGAATTGACGGCGATTGGGAATTATTTGGCTTATTGGTTTCCTCATACACCAGCTTGGCTGATGGAAGTGATTGTTCTGGTGCTTTTGACAGGGCTGAATACGCTGAATGCACGATTTTTTGGTGAGACGGAATTTTGGTTTGCAATGATTAAGGTTGTGGCTATTTTGGGATTGATTCTCACGGCGGTGATTTTGATTTTTGCTCAATATCGTCATGGCTCTGATGTGGTAAGTTTGAGTAATATTAGCAATCATTTTCAATTTTTCCCTAAAGGTGTTGGGAATTTCTTTGCAAGTTTTCAGATGGTAATGTTTGCTTTTGTGGGGATGGAATTTATTGGGATGACGATTGCTGAGACAAACAATCCTCGTCCAACGCTTGTTAAGGCTGTCAATCAGCTTCCGATTAGAATTATTCTCTTTTATGTTGGGGCGCTGATTGCGATTATGTCGATTTATCATTGGCAGTCTATTCCTGCGAATAAGTCGCCATTTGTGATGATTTTTCAGTTGATTGGGATAAAATGGGCGGCTGCACTTGTGAATTTTGTGGTGCTGACTTCGGCAGCTTCAGCTTTGAATTCTTGTTTATTTAGTTCGGCGCGTAATCTTTATTCGTTATCAACAATTCATAAAGATAGATTTGCAAGACCTTTTACAAAGCTTTCTAAGTCGGCAATTCCTTTGAATGCACTGTTGTTTATTTCGGTATTGGTTTTAGCTGCTCCGTTGATTTCCAGTTTTCAGGCGACGGCGAGTGCTTTTAATATGATTACTTCGGTAGCTACGGATTTATTTCTTGCAGTTTATATTTTGACACTTTTCACTTTTTTGAGATTTCGTAAGTCAAAAGATTTCTTGCCAGATGGTTTTATTTTACCTGCGGCGAAGATTTTTGTGCCAATCGCGATTGTGGGATTTTGTCTTATCTTTGTTTCATTGTTCTTTTTCAAAGATACGCGGATACCTGCGCTAGGTACTATTCTTTGGATTATTGTTTTTGGAATGGTTTCGAGAGTTCGTAAATCTAAAATTGAGTTGTGAAGATGAAAAAAATTTTTGACAGAACTGTCAAAAATTTTTTGTGTTTTAGAGATTGTAATGTTGTTTTTTTAACATTGCTGGGAAAACATTTCTTGCTTGATTGAGTTCACGTTTTTTTGCTTCAATCTCGTCAGTAATTTCTACTGAGAAGTTTTCAAAAATGGGACGTGATTCTTTGAAAATATAGCCACCATTTTTTAAATCTTGAGCATCGTCAAAAACGGCTAAATGATGTGCGAGGTTTTTGAAGAATGTGTTCAAAAAATAAGTTGGGATGTAGAGATTATACATGGAAGTATAATTTTTTAAGAAATTGTAATCGTAAAAGGGAATTTTGACGTCACTTTGTGGGTTGATGAGTTCTTGGTCATCGTTTGTGATAGGACGATTGAGGACTTCGATAATTTTTTGGTTCAGTGTGTTTCTGACTTCAATTTCTCGGAGGAGTTTTTCAATCGAAAGGCGTTTTTTGTAGCGATTTTCATCGTAAATTTTATAAATATAAATGCCGGCTACCATCAGCCATGCACCAATAATCAGTCCGAAAATCATTGCTATGATAAGTTCTGTATTCATAATTTTATTATATCAAATAAGAAAGCGTTTGTGAAATGTTTTTTAGTTTATCTTACTGGGATTTAAAAAAATTGTGATAAAAATTAAATAATAAAATGCTTATTCTTTGACCTTTTCTGACCAATGAGATATAATAAGCACATAAATAATGAAATGGAGAGATACTATGGGTTACTTAGTTCCTACTGTTATCGAGCAATCAAGTCGCGGAGAGCGTGCTTATGACATTTATTCACGACTTTTGAAAGACCGGATTATCATGTTGACTGGTGAAGTTAATGATGGCATGGCAAACAGTATTATTGCACAGTTGCTTTTCCTTGATGCGCAGGATAATACGAAAGATATTTATATTTATGTGAATAGTCCTGGAGGCAGTGTTTCTGCTGGTTTGGCGATTGTTGATACGATGAATTTCATCAAATCTGATGTACAGACGATTGTCATGGGTATGGCGGCGTCAATGGGTACTATCATTGCGTCTAGCGGGACAAAAGGAAAACGTTTCATGTTGCCAAATGCTGAATACTTGATTCACCAACCAATGGGTGGTACAGGTGGCGGCACACAGCAGACGGATATGGAAATCGTGGCACGTCATTTGACACACACACGTGAAGTTCTTGAGCAAATTTTGGCGGATAATTCTGGCAAACCTGTGGAACAGGTCAATAAAGATGCTGAACGTGATAACTGGATGACAGCGCAAGAAACACTTGACTATGGTTTTATTGACGAAATCATGGAAAATAACAAATTGAAATAACTGTCAAAAAGCTCTACGGAGCTTTTTTTGTTTTTGACAGTTCTGCCGTAGGGGCTAGAGAATTTATTCTCAGCCTGTCAAAAAAATTGTGATGAAAAAAGTCTTGAATACTTTTTGACAGTTTTGTCAAAAAAATTTTAAGGAAATAATTAGAAAATTTTGAGCTTATTATTCCTTGAAAAAGCTTACTTTATTGTGGTTTTGATTTATTTAAAAAAATTATGAATTTTTATGAAAAAAAGATGAAAAAGGTCTTTTTTTTGATTTAAAAATATGGTATAATTGAGCAACCGTTGAAGTTAGAAAAGTTTAACCCTGTTAGATAAATAACTAAAAAAATAAAGGAGAAACGGATGATTACTATTTATACTGCACCGTCTTGCACGAGTTGCAAAAAAGCAAAAAACTGGCTTGCCTATCACCAGATTCCATTTGAGGAACGCAATATTATCGCTAATCCTTTGTCAGTAAAGGAAATCAGCCGTATTCTTGAAAAGTGTGACGATGGTGTTGAGGGCTTGATTTCAAGTCGTAATCGCTTCGTTAAAACTTTAGGTGTTGATTTTGAAGATTTGTCTTTGTCTGCTGCGATTAAGATTATTTCTGAAAATCCACAGATCATGCGTCGTCCGATTATCATGGACGAAAAACGTTTGCACGTTGGCTACAACGAAGAAGAAATTCGTGCTTTCTTGCCACGTACCGTTCGTATTTTAGAAAATGGTGGTGCGCGTTTGCGTAATGCTATCTAATCTATTTATTTTACTGCATTTATTATTGAGAGGGCGCTGATTTAGCGCCTTTTTGATTTTTGATGGTTCTGCTGTAGGGGCTAGAGAATTTATTCTCAGCCTTCTCGGACAGGGTGAACTTATAACGAAGTTGTAAGTTTGTACCCTGTCAAAAACTTTTTTCAGAAAATTTTTGACAAAACTGTCAAAAATGTGTTATGATAAACTTAAATTTAAAGAAGAGGAGGAACATTTCATGGCTCATATGTACGCTATTTATCGAGAAGATGATCATTTTAAACGCATCGCGCATGTACATATGATCGGTTTTACTTTTGCTGGCTAAAGGGATAAGTGCGCCCAAAAATCAGTATTTATAAGTAAAATCATCAACCATGAAATGTTTTTCAAATAGAAAAATAGGAGGTTATGATTCTTTTCGTAATCTCCTATTTTATCGTGTTTTGCTACTTTTAGAAACACAGTTTATTTGATTGACATTGTCCATAAAGGAGTAAAAAATGTTAATTCAAATCAATCAATTAAGCGAAATAATCGGCGGCGTGCCACTCTTTGACACGCTCAATTTCAGTATTCAAGAAAAAGATAAAATCGGTCTGGTTGGCAGTAATGGCACTGGAAAAAGCAGCTTGCTGCGGCTCTTATTAGGTGAAGAAAAAGTACAAACGGGTACCATCAGCAAGAAAAAAGCCTTGAAAATCGGTGTCATCCAGCAAAATCCAACTTTTTCTGAAAAAAGCGTGCGTGCCGATCTTCTGGCAAGTTTTGGCGCGATCGCACGACTCAAGGAACAATTAGAAAGTATCGAGTTGCAAATGACAACGGACTATACGGAGCAACTGTTAGCGCGCTACGGTGCACTTCAAGAAGAGTTTGCTGCGTTGGATGGCTTTTCGCTCGAAGATCGGATTATCACGACCTTAAAAGGGCTTGGATTGGCGGAAAAAGTAGATCAATCCTTGGCAACACTCAGTGGAGGTGAGCGCATTCGTGTCGAATTGGCCCGTATTCTCGTTTCCGATGTCGAGTTGATGCTGCTGGACGAGCCGACCAATCATCTGGACTTGGCAGGCGTTCGCTGGCTAGAAAAGTATCTCAAAAATACCTCAAAAGCCTTCATTGTCGTTTCTCATGATCGAGAATTTCTTGATAATACCGTTCAAAAAATCATTGAAATCAGCGATCAGCAGTTGCAAACCTATCCAGGAAATTACACGATTTACAAAAAATTAAAAAAAGATCGAGAAGCGCAACTGCAAAAAGACTATGAGCTGCAACAACAAGAAATTTTTCGTCTGCGTAAGCTTGCCAAACAGTACCGCCAGTGGGGCAATGAAAGTGGCAATGAGAAATTTTATCGCAAAGCCAAAGAAATCGAGCATCGTCTGGAGCGGATCACCCAGCTCAAAGTACCGACCAGAGTTAAAAAACGCCTGCGCAAAGACATCCAGAGCACAGCAAAAACACCGAAAGAAGTTGTGTGTGTGAGCAATCTTGGCAAAATACTTGGTGATAAACTCTTGTTCACAGAGACAAATTTCACGATTTATCGAGGTGAACGGCTGGCAGTGCTGGGGAAAAATGGCTCGGGCAAGACGAGTTTTCTACGGCTCCTGCTGGGAGAACTCACACCCGACGAAGGCGAGGTTAAACGTGCAGAAAATTTGGCAGTTGGCTATTTGCCACAGCAACTTTACTTTCCAGATGAGATGTCGCGCCTTGTAGATTTTGCAAAAAAGCTGACGGGCAATGAGCAAATAGCGCGTGAGGAGTTGGCTCGTTTCGGTTTTTATGCAAGTGATGTGAGCAAACGTCTGCGGGACTTATCTGGTGGTGAAAAGGTTCGTTTAGCTCTCTTGCAGCTTTTTCAAGAGAAGATTGATTTGCTGATTTTAGACGAGCCGACCAATCATCTGGACATTGAAGCCAGAGAAGAAATCGAAGCTATTCTTGCGGCTTATCAAGGAACACTCCTTGCCGTGTCGCACGATCGTTATTTTTTGCGGAAAAATTTTCAGAAAAGCTTGCGCTTGGAAGATGAGCGTGTTGAGAAAATTGATGCGTTACTGCTTGACTAAGTTATTTTTCTTAAAAATTGCAGAAGAACAGGCGTTTGCCGGCAGACTTGTGTTATAATAAGAGATAAATAATCGTGATTTTTTGGTAGCTCTGGTGCTGAAAATGACGACAGATGGGGATGGGCAATGATGGAAATTTTTGATACACATACACATTTGAATTCAGATGAATTTGTGGGACGAGAGGCAGAATTGATTGCGGCAGCGCGTGAGCTGGACGTGACACAGATGAATGTGGTCGGTGTTGACCGTAAGACGAATAATTGGGCAGCAAGTTTATCTGAAAAATACGATGCTTGCTATGCAACGATTGGCTGGCACCCTGACGAATGTGCGGAATTTGACGAAAAAGCGGAAAAATATCTTTTGACAGAACTGTCAAAACCCAAAGTGATTGCTTGTGGCGAGATTGGGCTGGATTATCATTGGATGGTGCGTCCGAAAGATGAGCAGGAGCGCGTATTTAGGCGGCAAATCCAAATTTCAAAAGAGGCGCACGTGCCTTTTCAGGTTCATACACGTGATGCGCTCGAGGAAACTTATGAGATTATTCGCTCGGAAGGCGTCGGCGTAGCTGGGGCAATCATGCACAGCTTTTCTGGTTCGCTTGATTGGGCGAAAAAATTTGTGGATTTGGGAATGATGATTTCATTTTCAGGTGTGATAACTTTCAAAAAAGCACTGGCTGAGCAAGAAGTCGCACGCGAATTACCTCTGGACAAGATTTTGGTGGAGACAGATGCGCCTTATTTGACGCCGGTTCCTTATCGTGGACGGGAAAATCAGCCCGCTTATACGCGTTATGTAGTGGAAAAAATTGCGGAACTGCGCGGTTTGACGGTGGAAGAAGTGGCTGAAATTACCACGGCGAATGCCCGAAAAATTTTCAGATTGGAGAAATAAATGAAACTAGACACTTTTGGATTTTTTGTCAAGGATCTGGCATCGATGGTCGCTTTTTACCGTGATATGCTGGGGTTTACGACCGATTGGGATGGTAATCCAGAGCACGCGGATTTGTTCGATAGCGAAACGGATTTTCGACTGATGCTTTCAAATCAGCGCTTCGTTGAGGAGCTTGTCGGTGAAAAAGCTACTGAAACACGGCTCAATCTGCGGATGGAACAGGCTTTTGCTGTCGCATCACACGCGGAAGTCGATGAGAAATTTGTCCAGTTTTCTACGGCGGGTGTGACGATTATTTCTGATCCTGTGACGTATCCTTGGGGGCAGCGTGCCTTTTATTTTGCGGATCCTGAGGGTAATCTGAGTGAAATTTTTGCCTATCCAGAAGACGAAAAAGCATGAAAATCGTGATTATCGGAAGTTCTGGCGCTGGAAAATCAACGTTGACACGGGAATTGGCGGAATTGACAAATTTTCCTGTCTTGCATTTGGACAAGGTTTTCCATAAATATCCTGAGAATATTGCGCGTGAGAAACTAATTGAAACAATGCGAGATTTTATCGCTGAACATGAAAATTGGATTATTGATGGCAATTATGGCTCAACCCTAGATGAACGCTTGCCTTTTGCTGACGAGATTATCTGGTTGGATTTCTCACGGCTAGTAGCGACTTGGCGCGTATTTACACGCTCAATCAAGACCAGAATAGTTGGAGAAAATCGTCCCGATATGGCTGCAGAATTTGTCGAAAAATGGGACAAAGATTATCTGGAATTTTTGAAATTCGTCTGGACATTTCCCGAAAAAGAAGTCCCTCAAATCAAAGAAAAACTCACAGAATATGATGTTTGGCAGCGCGTGATTGTGCTGAAAAATAAAAAAGACAAAGAAAATTATCTCAAAAAATATGACAGAAAAAATAAAAATTGACAAAGTTGTAGTCGTTGAAGGACGCGATGATACCGCAAATCTCAAGCGATTTTACGATGTGGATACCTATGAAACGGGCGGTTCAAGCATTGACGATACGGACTTGATGCGATTGAAAAGGCTCCAGCAAACGCGCGGATTGATTGTTTTCACAGACCCTGATTTTCAGGGCGAGCGCATTCGCAAAATCATCATGCAGGCAATTCCTGAAGCAGCGCACGTTTTTATCAATCGAGAAGAAGGAAAGCCCAAGTCGCGGAGCAAAGGACATTCGCTCGGTGTGGAACACGCAGATTTTGACAGCTTACAGAAGGCTTTTTCAAGCATTTCAGGCAATTTGACAGATGAAAATTTTTTGACAGAACTGTCAAAAAATAAAAAGTCGTCTGTCAGCGAAAATTCTGCTCTGTCAAAAATTTTACAAGCAGATTTGATAGAATTTGGACTGATTTTACAGCCTGACAGCCGACGTCGTCGAGAATTTCTCTGTCATGAACTCCGAATTGGCTATGCAAATGGTAAACAACTTCTCAAACGATTAAATATGTTTAATATTTCACATGAACAAATAGAAAAGGTAATGAATGACTACAACTGATATAGACCGCATCGCAAACGTCATCCGCACACAGGATATTTTGCGCCGGCACGATTTTAATTTCAAGAAAAAATTCGGTCAAAATTTTCTGACAGACCATAATATTTTGACGAAAATCACGCAGACAGCCGAACTTGATAAAACAACAAACGTCATCGAAATCGGCCCTGGAATTGGCTCGCTGACGCAATATTTGCTCGAAGAAGCAGCCGAAGTCATGGCATTTGAGATTGACAAAACATTGATTCCGATTTTGGACGAAACACTCACAAACTACGACAACTTCCAGCTGGTCAACGCAGATGTTCTGAAAGTCGATTTGAACCAGTATATCGCAAAATTTGCTCATCCAGAATACCCAATCAAAGTCGTGGCAAACCTTCCTTACTACATTACCACACCGATTCTCATGCACCTGATTGAGAGCAAAATTCCCTTCACAGAGTTCGTGGTAATGATGCAAAAAGAAGTCGCTGACCGCATTGCCGCACGACCAAATAGCAAAGCTTACGGCTCGCTTTCGATTGCGGTGCAATATTATCTGGAAGCCGAAGTCGCGTTTACCGTGCCTCGAACCGTTTTTGTGCCAGCACCCAATGTTGATAGTGCGATTTTGAAAATGACGCGCCGGGACAAACCGCTCGTTGATGTGCAAGATGAAGACTGGTTTTTCAAAGTTATGCACGCAACATTTGTTCACCGACGCAAAACTTTGATGAACAATCTCCAAGCCGCATTTGGCAAGGAAAATAAAGCCGTCATGGAAATTCAGTTGGCACAAGCCAAGATTTCTCCAAGCATTCGAGCAGAAGCTCTGACAATCGCCGAATTTGGCAAATTATCAGACGCACTCATTAGCTTCAAAGACTAAAAAATTTTGACAAAACTGTCAAAAAATAAAATCAATGCTTCACTTGGCATATTTTAAATTTTGTGATAAATTGAAAGCAACAAGATTTTTTGACAGAACTGTCAAAAATATTTTCTTACAAAAAAAGGAGAAAAAAATGAGAATTGAAAATCTCAAAGCCAAAATGGCACGGGAAAATCTGGAAAGTTTCCTTATTACAGATATGAAAAATATCTACTATTTGACAGGATTTTCAGGCACAGCCGGCACAATATTTCTCACGAAAAACCGCAATATTTTCATGACCGACAGCCGATATAGCGCAATGGCAAAAGAAATTATCAGTGGTTTTGAAATCATTGAAACACGTGATGCACTCGCTCAGTTGCCAGAAATCATTGCCCACGAAAACTTGAAAACAGTCGCTTTTGAAGAAACCGTTGATTATGCGTTTTTTAAACAACTTTCCACGATTGTACGCAATATTGAAATTTTTAGCACAAGCAATTTTCTCATGGAATTTCGACAAATTAAAGATGAAGATGAGATTAGAAATATCCGCAAAGCCTGCGAAATCACAGATAAAGCCTTCTTAGATGTCCTCAAATTCATCGAACCAGGTCGCGAAGAAATCGAAATCGCCAATTTTCTCGATTTCAAGATGCGCGAATTTGGTGCAAGCGGCACTTCATTTGACACAATAGTCGCTTCAGGCAAACGCAGCAGTCTTCCGCACGGTGTAGCAAGCCACAAAGTCATCGAATTTGGTGACACAATCACAATGGATTTCGGCTGTTTTTACGAACATTATGCCAGCGACATGACACGAACGATTTTCGTCGGCGAAGCCAATCCAAAAATTGCAGAAATTTATCATGTCGTACGTGAAGCCAATCAGAAACTGATCGATAAAGCCCAAGCAGGATTAACTTATGCTGACTTTGACAAAATTCCACGAGATGTGATTGAACAAGCCGGATTTGGAAAATATTTCACACACGGTATCGGACATGGCGTTGGACTTGATATCCATGAAATTCCTTACTTTGGACAGAAAATGACCGAAAAATTGCAAACAAATATGCTGGTCACTGACGAACCAGGAATTTACCTGCCAGATTTAGGTGGTGTCCGGATTGAAGATGACTTACTTATCACAGAAAATGGCTGTGAAGTTCTGACACAAGCGCCTAAAGAGCTGATTGTCATTTGAAAAAATCAAACTTTTGTGATAAAATGAATTGTTAAAAGCTATTGAATTTTTGAAGTCTATTTAAAATGTTTAATAAGCAAAATCTAAAGTATTTCTAAGGAGAAACAAATAATAATGGTTGCAGCACACGAACTCAAATCCGGTATGACATTTTTGAATGGAGATAAACTCCTCCGCGTTATGGAAGCAAATCACCACAAACCTGGTAAAGGCAATACAATCATGCGTATGAAATTAAAAGATGTCCGTACAGGCTCAACTTTTGATGATACATACCGTCCAGAAGACAAATTTGAACAAGCAGTTATTGAAACAGTAGCCGCTCAATACCTTTACCAAATGGACGACACAGCTTATTTCATGAACAATGAAACATTTGAACAATACGAAATCCCAGTTGAACAAGTCAAAAATGAATTGCTCTATGTCCTTGAAAACACAGAAGTAAAAATCCAATTCTACGGAACAGAAGTTATCGGTATCCAATTACCAACAACAGTTGTCCTAGAAGTCACTGAAACTCAACCATCAATCAAAGGTGCGACAGTAACAGGCTCAGGAAAACCCGCAACAATGGAAACAGGACTTGTTGTCAATGTTCCAGATTTCGTTGAAACAGGTACAAAACTTGAAATTAACACACAAACAGGCGAATACCTCAAACGTGCTTAATTAAAAAATGAAAAAATCATTCTGTCACCGTTGATAGAATGATTTTCCGCCAAAAATAAAGAGGAAATCAAAATGGCAGAAAAAACTGTACATAACGAAGAACTCGGCGATATCGTTATTGCTCCCGAAGTTCTTGAAGTTATTATTGGTATTACAACTTCAAAAGTTGAAGGCGTCTATTCCCTTCGCAACAAACGTTTTTCAGATAGTCTTGGCAAAAAATCTGAAGGACGTGGTGTATATATTGACACAAAAGATGATAAAATCACCGTTGAAATTTATGTTTACCTCGCTTATGGTGTAAGCATTCCAACTGTGGCTGCCAAAATCCAAAAAGAAGTGAAAGAAGCAGTCGCTCAAGCCACTGAAATTGACGTTGATAATGTCAATATCCACGTGGTCGGTGTGGTAACGGCAAAAGAACCAAAGCCAAACATTGAAGACTTGTTTGATGAGGGATTTTTTGATGCCTAAAAAGCTCACACAACATGAAATACGGCAACGTGCTGTACAAACGCTTTTTGCCTATACTACTCAACATAGTATGTCAGAAACGCTCGTTAAAGATTTTCAAGAAAATGTAAAAAAACTTGAAATAGCTATCACACGTCCACCACGTTTCGACGTTGCTTTTCAAGATGACAGGATTATCATTCGTGATTTTCCAAAATCAATCACCACTTCACTGAAAAACTTATCAGAAATTTACGAAATTCTGTCAGTAGAAGATATTGAAAAAACAGCCGTAGCAAAAGCACTTTTATTTATTCGCGATTTTGGAAGTCACACAAAAAAAATGCGTGAAGAAGAAGCTATCGAGCTCTATCAAGGTGTTTTTAATAATCTAAATCTTGTTCGCCTATTCAGCATTGAATTTGAAGAAGAAGCAACAGCACCGAAAGTTCTTGAACTTCTTCGTAAAATCCCTAAAAATGCAACAAATGAAGAAGCACACAGTCTATTTCTCGAAGTATTTTCAAGAATTCACGAAAGTATCCTTGAAAAATATAGTTCTGACATTTTCACAGCACTTACTCTACCAGATGAGTTACATAAAGAATTAGCCAAAGCAGAGCAAAAATTGCAAGCTGAAAGCGAAAAAATACTAGAAAACTCAATAGATTTTGCTCTCAACTATGATAATGAAGAAGCAGAAAATCGTGAAGTACCAACTTACTTTACAACAGTCATTGACGGTATTCTTTCTAAAAAATCAATTCTTGAAGCGACAATTTCAGAGCATCTTGCAAAAAATTGGTCTTTTAATCGTCTTACGCTCGTAGAACAACTTGTTCTAAGCATCGGTACTTATGAAATTCTCTTCACAGAAACACCAGATATTGTTGCAACGAACGAAGCTATTGAACTAGCCAAAGACTTTAGTGATGAAAAATCCAGCAAGTTCATCAACGGTATTCTCACTCATTTTATTAAACAAGATTAAGCAAAAAAGAACTTCTTAAAGAAGTTCTTTTTTTATTTTCTGTATAAGAAAAAAATTTTTTGTAATTCATAATAAATAGTGGTATTTTTTCTATGAAAGCGTTATAATTAAAAATGTAGAAAACGTTTTCTTGGAAAAATAAGAAAACCACAGGAGGAAAAAATGGAGGAGGATTTCACAATTCAACCTTATGGTCCACATCCCCATCACACAGGAATAGCTGTCCCCATCTTTGCCCTAAGAAGCAAGAATTCAAGCGGAATAGGTCAATTTTCAGATTTGAAACTTTTAGCTGATTTTGCGCATAAAAGCGACATGGACGTTTTGCAGCTCCTGCCAATCAACGACACAATAACTTTTATGGACTGGCGAGATTCGTATCCTTATAGAGCCATTTCAGTTTTTGCTTTGCATCCGATTTATTTAGATATTCATGCTTTTCTTGATGATTATACAAAGCTTCAACAAACCGCACTTTTGGAAGAAGAAGAACAGCTCAATGCGTTACAGCAGATAGATTATGAGCGAGTACTTGCCTTCAAATGGAAATATGCGAAGCTCATTTATGACAAGCAAGCTACAAAGCTCAAAGCAACAGCAGACTATCAAAACTTTTACAATAAAAGAAAAGATTGGCTGCTTCCATATGCTTGCTTTAGCTATTTGCGCGACAAAAATAAAAGTGCAGAGTTTTCAAGCTGGGGAACTTATGCAAATTACACAGAAGATATTTTTGAAAAACTCAGTCAAGATAAGAAAGTCGCTGATATTCTTGATTTACACATTTTTGTACAATATCTTTTGCACACACAACTCAAAGAAGCTGTCGATTATTGCCACAGTTTAGGTGTCGCGATAAAAGGTGATATTGCGATTGGTATTGCGCATGATTCAGTAGATGCTTGGGTCAATCCAGATTTATTTAACCTTGATATGCAGGCAGGTGCGCCACCAGATGTTTTTGCTGTCAATGGACAAAACTGGGGCTTCCCAACTTATAACTGGGAAGAAATGGCAAAAGATGATTATGCTTGGTGGAAACACCGTATGACCGCTATGTCAGAGTATTTTGATGCATATAGATTGGACCACATTCTAGGCTTTTTCCGTATCTGGGAAATGCCAGCAGGCAGTGTGCGCGGACTTCTCGGACAATTTTCACCAGCGATTGCGATGTCCGCAGAAGAAATCGAAAATAATTATGGCATACCATTCCGTCAATGGAGTCCAGAACGTTTCACAAAGCCATTCATTAAAGATTGGGTCATTGATGAAGTACTTGGACGTGACAATCGTGATTATATTATCCAACGTTTCCTTGACTATGTCGGTGGTGGCAATTACCAGTTCAAGCCAGACTTTGATACTCAAAGAAAAGTAGAAGCTGCAGGATTAGAAGATTGGATGCGTGACGGACTTTACACACTACATGAAAATGTTATTTTTGTCAAAGACCGTAAAAATGAATATCTCTATCATCCACGGATTACTTTGATGACGAACACTTCTTTCCGTGAATTTGGTAATGAATACAAAGAGCGGATTGAACGACTCTATAACGATTATTTCTACGGACGCAATTATGATTTCTGGAAAGAACGTGCTTATGAGAAATTACCAGCGATTAAACACGCAACCAATATGCTCGCTTGTGGCGAAGATTTGGGAATGGTGCCAAATAATGTTCCTGATGTTATGTATCGCCTAGAGATTTTGCGTCTCATTATCGAGAGAATGCCAAGTGATGATAGCTTTGTCAATGGCCTGCAGTATGCACCATATTTGAGCGTGGTGACAACATCAAGCCATGATACGAGCAATATTCGCGCCTGGTGGCAAGAAGACCGTGCAGTCACACAACGATATTACAATGAAATCATGGGCTGGTATGGTGAAGCTCCTTGGGAAGCAACACCTGAAATTGTTCAGGAAATTATCAAACGGCATCTCAACTCAGATGCAATGATTGTTGCTCTACCAATTCAAGATTGGCTTGGAATGAGTCCAGATTTACGTTTCGCAGATCCTCATCAGGAGCAAATCAATATCCCAGCAGAAGCTTTCCATTACTGGCGCTATCGTCTTCATCTCAACCTTGAAGATTTAAATAATAATACAGGATTTACAAATTTCTTATCCCAATTCGTCCAAGATTCTAAGAGAAGCGTTTAAGATTTTTTCTCTACGAACGAGTTTCGCATATCATTTAGTTTTTTAAGAAAAATATTATAAAATTAACTTACATTATTAAAAAAACATTAAAAAATGAGAAATAAAGGAGGATTTATTATGGGCATCGAAATGCTTGGTCTTATTCTTGCAGGCGGTCAGGGAACACGTCTTGGCAAGTTGACAAAAGATATCGCAAAACCAGCAGTACCTTTTGGCGGACGTTATCGTATCATTGATTTTGCACTTTCAAATTGTGTAAATTCCAATGTAAAAAATGTAGGTGTGATTACTCAATATCAACCACTTGTTCTTAATGCACACATCGGAAATGGCGCACCTTGGGGTTTAAATGGAGTCAATTCAGGAGTGACGATTTTGCAGCCATATTCTTCACAAGATGGCTCAAAATGGTTTGAAGGGACATCACACGCTGTTTACCAAAATATCGCTTATATCGACCAGCAAGACCCAGAATACGTCCTGATTTTATCAGGCGACCATATTTACAAGATGGACTATGAAGCTATGTTGGAAAGCCATAAGGAACACGATGCAAGCTTGACCGTCTCTGTAATGGAAGTTCCTATCGAAGAAGCCAGCCGTTTTGGTATCATGAATACGGACGAAAGTGACCGAATTATCGAGTTTGAAGAAAAACCCAAAGAACCAAAATCAAATCTTGCCTCAATGGGAATTTATATCTTTAACTGGAAACGTCTGCGTGAAGTCCTTGTCAATGGTTATGCCAAAGGAAATCCAATGGAAGATTTCGGTGGTGACGTTATTCCAGCCTATATTGAATCTGGAGAAAATGTTTTTGCCTATCGTTTCAAAGGTTATTGGAAAGACGTTGGTACGATTGATAGTTTGCACCAATCAACAATGGAATTTCTTGATTTAAATATGGAACTTGATATCAAGGATAAAAATTGGCGGATTTACAGTCGTAATGATATCTCAGCACCTCAGTTTGTTACAGAACAAGCAGAAGTCAAAGACTCTTTGATTGGCGATGGTTGTTATGTTAATGGCAAAGTGAAACACTCCATTCTCTCGCAAAATGTTCATGTACAAGGTGGCACAACGATTGAAGATAGCTTTATTATGAGTGGTAGCTATATCGGCGAAAATGTTACGATTAAAAATGCAATTATCGGTGAAAATGCAAAAATCGGAGATAACGTTGAAATCATTGGCGATGGTGAAGTAGCTGTCATCGGACATGGAGAAGTGAAAGGGGAACATAAAAATGAACAATAATAATAAAATGTGTGCGATTTTGTCAAGCGTCACTAAAAATCCAAATATGTCTCCTTTAACAGATGAACGTCCAGTTGCGACTTTGCCTTTTGATTGCAAGTACCGTTTGATTGATTTTCCGCTTTCATGTTTGTCAAATGCTCATGTCAATAGCGTTTTTATGACTTTTAATGAGGGAGAAACGCAATCTGTATTTGACCATTTGGGAGCTGGAAGTGAATGGGGCTTAGATGGTATCAATAATCGTTTCTTCATCTATATTTACCAAGATTTTGAACGTTTACGTGAAAAAGGTCTGGCTTATTTCAATCAACAAATCAATTTTCTCCGTAAAGCAAATTCTCCATATACAGTGTTGATTGGTAGTAAATTCATTTGTAATGTTGACTTAAATGCAGTTCTAAAAATTCATAAAGCATCAGGTAAAGAAGTAACAGCTGTGTATAAAAAAGTATCTCCTGACTTAGCAGATGATTATGATACAATTATCCGCTTTGATGAAGATGGAAAAATGCACGATAGCTATAAAAATCAGATAGAAGATTTGGCAGAAAAAGAAGCACTGAATATCAATATCTTTATTGTGAACACGGACTGGCTGATTGACTTTCTTCATCGTATGCAAGAAATCAATCAAATCAATTCGATTGCCCATTTGTTGCGCGCTCACATGAATGAGTTTGATGTCAATGGTTATGAATATACAGGCTATATGAGTAATATAATAAGTATCAAAAACTTTTATGATGCTAATATGATGATGCTTGACACAGCAAATTTCACTTCACTTTTATATAGCAGTCAACCTGTTTTAACAAAGATTAAAAATGAAGTGCCAACATTTTTCTCTGAAGAAAGTAATGTTGTCAACAGCCAATTAGGCTCTGGTTGTGTTGTTGAAGGAACAGTCAAAAATTCACTGATTTCTCGTGCTTCTACGGTTGAAAAAGGAGCAGTCATTGAAAATTCTTTGCTCTTTACAGATTCAGAAGTGAAAGAAAATTCAAACATTAAATACGCGATTATTGATAAACACGTCGTGATTGAAAATGGAGTATCTGTCATTGGAACAGCAGAGAAGCCAGTTGTGATTCCAAAAGGAACAATTGTGACAGAAGATGTAATACAACGATAGTCACTGATTATAAGTGGCGTAGATTATTCTGCGCCATTTTATGTAAAAAAGAATGAAATTTTGATAGCTTTGTCAAAAGTATAGGAATATTTTTGACAGAACTGTCATATTTTGTGATAATAGTGTAAAATAGAAAAAGAGAAGTTTAAAGAGTTTTCTAAGAAATAAAATTTTTACAGAAAACACGGAGGTTAGAGAATGAAAGTTTTGTTTGCTTCAAGTGAATGTGCACCTTTTTTTAAAACTGGTGGACTTGGCGATGTTGCAGGTGCTCTCCCAAAAGAGCTGGCAAAAAAATCTGATGTAGAGGAAATAGCAGTTGTTTTGCCATATTTTTCAAGATTGATTAAAGAAGAACATCGCATACTTTTAAAAGATGAATTCTGGGACTTTGTTGACGTAGGCTGGCGTCGTGAATATGTTGGTGTCAAGAGTTTGATAAAAGATGGTGTCAAATATTATTTCCTAGATAATGAACATTATTTTGGACGTGGTGAATTTTATGGTTATGAGGACGATGGCGAGCGTTGGGCATTCTTTGACCTTGCAATTTGTCAGATATTGGAAAAGTTAGACTTCATTCCAGATGTCCTGCACGTCAACGATTTTCATACAGCGATGATTCCTTTTCTTTTAAAAGAAAAGTTTCAATGGATAAATGCTTATCAAAAAATTAAAACAGTACTTACCATTCACAATATTGAATTTCAAGGTGTGATGCAAGGAACAGCTCTAACAGAGTTATTCGGTATGGGAATGGAACGTTATTTTGAAGGTGTTGTCCGGCATAATGGAATGCTCAATATGTTAAAAACAGGTATTCTATACGCTGACCGTGTCAACACAGTCTCACCAAGCTATGCACAAGAAATTCAAACAGAAGCATTTGGCTGCGGATTAGATGATGTGTTGCGTTATGTCGCTGGAAAAGTTTCTGGGATTTTAAATGGGATTGACTATGATGTTTACGACCCAGAAACTGATTCACAGATTGCTCATCATTTTACAGCAGATGACTTGACAGGTAAAGCCAAAGATAAGGCAAATTTACAAAAAAGAATGGGACTTGTTCAGCGTTCAGATGTCCCATTGATTGGTATGGTGTCACGTTTAACTACGCAAAAAGGTTTTGATATCGCTCTTTCGCAACTTGATGCGATTTTGCAGCAAGATGTACAAGTTGTTCTTCTGGGAACAGGCTACACAGATATTGAAAATGGCTTCAAGTATTTTGCAGGAAAATATCCAGATAAACTCGTCGCTCACATCACTTTTGATTTGCAACTGGCGCAGGAAATTTATGCAGCAAGTGATTTTTTCCTCATGCCATCAGCCTTTGAACCTTGCGGACTGTCGCAAATGATTGCAATGCGCTATGGGACATTGCCAATCGTTCATGAAATTGGTGGATTGAAAGATACTGTTAAACCATTTAACCCAAATACAAAAACGGGAACTGGTTTTGGATTTGTTGATTTTACAGGCGAAGTGTTACGAGATACAGTCATTCGTGCGGTTGAACTCTATGAAAATGATAGTGAAACTTTTGAAAAATTGCGCAAGGAAGCAATGACAGAAGATTTTTCATGGCAATCTAAAGCACAGCAATATGTTGATTTATATGTCTCTCTTTGAAAACCAAATAGAAAATTTACGCAAGCGATTGCGTAAATAATAAAAATATGTTAAAATCATCATGTGCAAATGAAAATTTGCAGACATTGTAAGAAAGTAGGTATTTAGTGTTTCCTACTTACTAACAAAATGATGCTCGTATTAAACGAGATATATAAAATACTCTCTCTATTGTTTTTTATTCCATTTTCTAAAAGAAAATTAAACAAAAAGTGAGTAACAAGTCAAATAAAAAAACGAGGTATTTCTTGAAATTATCAAAAAAACAATTTAAGCAGGATTTTGAACAACGGCTGATAACTAAATTTGCAACAGATGTGACAAAAGCAGGACCACAAGAAAAATTTGCGGCACTCGCTTCAGTTGTAAAAAATTATTATTCAAAAATCTGGCAAGCAGACAATGAATACAAAGACGAATCAAAGAAAAAACAAACTTATTATTTTTCTATTGAGTTTTTGCCGGGCAAGATGTTAAAGAGCAATTTGCTTAATCTTGGTATTTTACCAACAGTACGTGAAGGTCTTGAAGATTTAGGTGTTGACCTTGATGAGATTGCGATTATCGAACCAGATATGGCTATCGGAAATGGTGGTTTGGGACGTTTGGCAAGCTGTTTCATGGACTCACTCGCTTCAACAGGACTTCCAGCAAACGGAAATGGTATTCGTTACCGTTATGGATTATTCAAACAGAAGATTGTGGACGGCTATCAAGTAGAATTGCCAGATTCATGGTTAGACAATGGGAATCCTTGGGAAGTTCGTCGCTCAGATAAAGCGATTGAAGTGCGTTTTGGTGGCGAAGTCTGGCTTGAAGATGATGGCAAAGGAAATTTAATACCACAGTATAAAAATCAAGAACGTGTACTTGCTGTCCCTTATGACACACCAATGGTTGGTTATGAAAATACAACAGTCAACAATATGTGCCTATGGCGCTCAGAAGTTCCAAAAGATTTGGATTTGCAATTCCAAAATTTGGAATATATGCGCCAAACAGCGATGTTGTCATCAGAACTCTATCCTGATGATTCCAATTATGATGGACGTTTACTTCGCTTGAAACAAGAATATTTCTTTGTTTCTGCTGGTTTGCAACGTATTATGCGCCATTATCATTCAACAATCAAAGCACCAATCAATCAAATTGCTGAATATATTGCGGTTCACATCAATGATACTCACCCTGCGTTGTGTGTGCCTGAATTTATGCGTTTGTTGGTCGATGAATACAATGTGCCTTGGGACCGTGCTTGGGATTTGACTGTAAAAGTTATGTCTTACACTAACCATACCATCCTTTCAGAAGCCCTTGAAAAGTGGCCTGAAGATATGGTAAAAACATTGTTGCCACGTATTTATCAAATTATTGTTGAGCTTGACCGGCGTCGTACAGCAGAATTATTGCCAAAAGTTGGTGCAACACTTGTTCATAACACACGTATTATCAAAGATGGACAAATCCATATGGCAAACCTATCAATTATCGGCTCACATTCAACAAATGGTGTAGCAAAATTGCACTCAGATTTGTTGAAAGATGTAGAGTTGCATGATTTCTACGAGATTTATCCTGAACGTTTTAACAATAAAACAAATGGGATTGCTGATCGTCGCTGGAGTCAAATTGCCAACGAACGCTTGTCAACAGTGATTGATGAGACGATTGGTAAAACTTGGCGTCATAATCTCAATGATTTGAAACTCTTAGAAGCTTATAAAAATGATACTGAAACTTTGGAACGTTTAGATGCTGCGAAGTTTGATGATAAACAACGTTTGGCTGAGTTGATTAAGGAACGCAATGGTATCACTGTTAATCCTGAAGCGATTTTTGATGTGCAAGTGAAACGTCTGCACGCTTACAAACGTCAGCTTTTGAATGTCTTGCATATTTTGAAATTGTACTTTGACATTAAAGATAATCCTGAATTGGATATGGTACCACGTGTCTTCATCTTTGGTGCGAAAGCAGCACCAGGTTATCACTATGCGAAATCAATTATCAAAGCAATCAATGAGATTGCTGGTATGATTAACAATGACCCTGAAGTGAAAGACCGCATTAAAGTGGTCTTCATGGAAAATTACAATGTTTCTTTAGCCGAAGTGATTATTCCTGCAGCAAATGTTGGGGAACAGATTTCATTGGCCTCAAAAGAAGCTTCTGGAACATCAAACATGAAATTTATGTTAAATGGTGCATTGACGATGGGAACACTTGATGGTGCGAACATTGAAATTTTCGATGCTGTCGGCGCTGGGAATTACTTCAAATTTGGTCTAACAAAAGATGAAGTTTATGCTTATTATAAAAATAATAATTACAATGCGCGGGATATTTACGAACAAAATCCAGTCATTCATCGTATTTTAGATGCTTTTATTGATGGCACTATCCCAAATATTTCAATGGAGGGTCCTGAAATCTTCGATAGTTTGACAACTTACAACGATGAATATTTTGTTCTGCGTGATTTCAAAGACTATGTACGTGCTCAAAAATCTTTGGAAACACTCTATCGTGATAAAACGGCATGGACAAAAGCAACATTGATGAATATTGCAAATTCTGGACGTTTCAGTTCAGACCGTACTGTTCGTGAATATGCTGAGGATATCTGGTATATCAAGCCAAAACAGTAAACCAATCAAAAAAAGGGGAATAGTAAGCAATTACTTTCTCTTTTTGAACTTTTGACAGTTCTGTCAAAAAGAAATAAGCTCAAAATATTTTTGACAGACTTGTCAAAAAATTTGTGCGAGCAGTTTTGTCATGAACAGAAGAAATTGTACTGTTCATGATAAATCAATTCTCACAAATAGAGAGAAAAATGAAATGAGATGGTAAATGTATTATTTTAATTCTTGGAATAAAGAACTCAAACAACCATTTGGGGCAATCAAAGTCGGCGAAATAATGAAAGTAAATTTCAAAACAGACCGTCCTGATGTTTCTATCAAATTTATCATTCGTCGTGATTTTGGGCAGCGCCATGAATTTGATATGCAAAAAATCAGTGATGAACTGTTTAGCGCATCCGTAAAATTCGATGTCGGACACGGACTTTATTTTTATTATTTTGAAATTACAGAAACATCTGACTGGGGAAATGTTCAGCATTTTTATGGTTGTAGTGGACTTGGTGGAGAAGGTGTTTTGTATGTTGCAGAGCAAGATGTCACGCCTTATCAAGTGACCGTTTTTGATAGTGAAGACCCAGCACCAGATTGGTATCGTGAGTCCGTGTTTTATCAGATTTTTCCTGACCGTTTTCACAATGGTAATGCTGACGAGAAAATCAATGCGCCAAAGCCAAATTCATTTATTTATGGCAACAAAAAAGACGAACCTTTTTATGTCAAAGATGAAAATGGAAATATTGCACGTTGGGATTTTTTCGGTGGTAATTTGCAAGGAATTATCGACAAGATTCCCTATCTCAAAAATTTGGGAATAAATGCTATTTATCTCAATCCAATTTTTAGCGCAACCAGTAATCATCGTTATGACACTAACGATTATCTACAAATAGATAGTATGTTGGGCAGCGAAGAAGATTTCAAACAGTTGATTGATATGCTTCATGAAAATGAAATGCACATCATACTTGACGGAGTTTTCAGCCACGTTGGAAAAGAATCGCGCTATTTCAATATTTCTGGAAAATATGGAGATGAAGTCGGTGCGGCAAAAAATCCAGATAGTCCTTATTTTGACTGGTTCAAATTTGAAAATTATCCTTTTGATTATAAATCATGGTGGGGAATTAAAGACCTTCCAGAGATTGATAAAGACAATGAATCATTCAGAGATTTTATTTATGCAAAAGACAATTCCGTTCTTACAAAATGGAATAAATTCAATATTGATGGTTGGCGTTTAGATGTAGCAGATGAATTGCCAGATACATTTATTCGCGGTATCAGAGAAAATCTCAATGATTATCCAGATAAAGTGCTTATTGGAGAAGTCTGGGAAGATGCGTCTAACAAGATTTCTTACGGACAACGTCGAGATTATATCTTAGGAAATAGCCTACATGGTGCGATGAATTATCCTTTTCGTGATATGATTATCAACTATCTCAACGGCAATAGAAGCGCTCATGATACTGCTTATAACCTCATGACACTTTCGGAAAATTATCCCAAAGATATTTTCTATAATAATCTCAATAATCTCGGAACTCATGATACAGAGCGTATTCTCACAATGGTAGGAGAAGAAAATAACGCACTTGCAGTGGGTATGATGTTCACTTTACCGGGTATTCCTTGTATTTATTATGGAGATGAAGCAGGATTGACTGGCGGAAAAGACCCAAACAATCGGAAATATATGCCTTGGGACACTATTCAGGAAGCAAAGCATCAACTCTATAAAGATTGGACTTCAAAACGTCTTTCAGAAAATACACTCAAACATGGCGAATTTTCAACTTTTTTCACAGAAAATGTTCTAGGAATTTTGCGTTATACAGATGATGAAATCTTTTTATATCTCATCAATCCAAGTGAAGAAGATATAAGCATTGATTTTGAAACAATCACTTTCCTTCAAGAATTTAATTTTATGGCAGATTTAAAGGAAAAACTCAATCACATTGATATTTCACGGAAATCCTCAGTGGATATAAGTTTCAAATTATAAGCATAATCACTATATAAAGATATTTTAGTATGAATGAAAATTCATACTTTTTTCTTAAAAAATAGACGATTTGAAATATTACATTATTTTCATAATAGAAATATATAAAATCAAAAATTAACAACAATTTGACAAGCTGTATATAAAATTTTATAATATACCTTATGAATAACTTAAACAAAAACGAAAAAACATTTTTGGGGCAACCTCGTGGTTTGCTCACGCTTTTTCAAACAGAATTTTGGGAACGATTTTCTTATTATGGAATGCGTGCCATTCTGGTCTATTATCTCTATGCTTTAACAACTGGTCATAACGCTGGCTTAGGGCTTCCAAGAGCACAAGCAATGGCGATTGTAAGTATATACGGTGCTTTAGTTTATCTTTCAACAATCGTTGGTGGATGGATTGCTGACCGTTTACTTGGCGCTTCAAATACAATCTTTATTGGCGGTATTTTAATTACTTTAGGGCATATTGCTTTAGCAACACCTTTTGGATTGACATCACTTTTCATAGCATTATTTTTGATTATTTTAGGAACAGGAATGCTCAAACCAAATATTTCAAATATGGTTGGACATCTTTATTCAAAAGAAGACCCACGACGCGATACAGGATTTAATATTTTCGTTGTTGGTATCAATATGGGTTCATTGATTGCTCCACTTATCGTAGGGACTGTGGGACAAGGCGTGAATTATCATCTTGGTTTCTCATTAGCAGCGATTGGGATGATTGTAGCGCTCTTCGCTTATTGGTATGGACGTATTCGCCATTTCCCAGAAATTGGACGCAAACCATCTAATCCAATGAGTCAAAAATCAAAACAACATTTTCTTATCGGTTTGATAATTGTTGTTATTGTTGCATTTGTAGGATTTTTCATACTTCATCAAGCCAGTCCTAAAAATTTCATCAATAATTTTATTAATGTTTTATCTATTATTGGTATTGTTGTTCCAATTATCTACTTTGTAATGATGTTTACTTCTAAAAAAGTAGAGACAGATGAACGTCGTAAATTAACAGCCTATATTCCATTATTCTTATCTGCTATTGTTTTCTGGGCGATTGAAGAACAAAGTTCAACAATTATTGCTGTTTGGGGAGAATCACGAACAAACTTAAATCCAACATGGTTCGGATTGAGTTTGCATATTGACCCCTCTTGGTATCAGTTATTAAATCCACTCTTTATTGTTCTTTTGTCACCTATTTTTGTTCGACTTTGGAATAAATTAGGAGAACGCCAACCTTCAACCATCGTGAAATTTGGTTTAGGACTTGTTCTTACAGGAATTTCTTATCTTATTATGACTTTGCCAGGATTGTTGAATGGAACTGCTGGGCGTGCCAGTGCGCTTTGGCTTGTATTAATGTTTGCGGTACAAATGTCTGGTGAACTTCTTGTCTCTCCAGTTGGTTTGTCTGTTTCGACAAAACTTGCACCAATGGCATTTCAATCACAAATGATGGCAATGTGGTTCTTGGCAGATTCAACATCACAAGTTATCAATGCACAGCTTGCTCCAGTATTTAAACCTTCAACAGAAGTAAGCTTCTTTGCTATCGTAGGATTTGTTGGTATTTTAGTCGGAATTATTTTGTTCCTAATCAAAAAACCTATTTTGAAATTAATGGGCGATGTTCGCTAAACTTAGTAATAGAAAGATGAAAAAAGATTTTCCAAATTGGAAAGTCTTTTTTATTTGTAAAGTGTAATAAAAAAATGTCTAAAGTTTTTGACAGCTTAATCTCTTTTCTATCCGCTTACAGAGTGGTAAAATAAGTATGGATAGTTTTGTAGAATTATTAAAAATTTTTAATAATTCTAAATCTAAAACAAACAATAAATATTTCAATTAGTAAGGTCTGAAGGCTAAGTAGTACGCTCTTATTTTTAGAACTTAACCATTATTTTGAGTGGTCATCGGATAAAAAGAAATATTTTAATATCTCATAGGAGGTTTTATGTTTCCGTTAGCAAGTATATTTACAATAGTAAATCTCGCACGCTTTCAGTTTGGAATGACAACCGTCTTTCACTTTTTCTTCGTTCCACTTTCTGTCGGAATGGTTTTCATGGTTTTCCTCATGGAAGCAATATATGTGAAAACAAACGATGAAAAATGGAAAGCACGAACAAAATTCTTTGGCTCGATTATGCTATTGAGCTTTGCAGTTGGTGTCGTTACAGGTATCATTCAAGAATTTCAATTCGGAATGAACTGGTCAGATTATAGTCGCTTTGTCGGAGATATCTTTGGCGCACCACTTGCTGTTGAAGCACTTCTCGCATTCTTCATGGAATCTACCTTCCTTGGAGTTTGGCTCTTTGGTTGGGATCGGATAGGTAAGAAGTTGCATTTGGCGGTTATCTTTTTAACTTGGTTTGGTTCTACTTTATCAGCTCTTTGGATTCTTGCTGCCAACAGTTGGATGCAAAATCCAGTAGGTTATAAAGTCCATGGTGGACGCGCAACGTTGCAAAATTTTGGTGCTTTATTAACAAATAGACAAACAATCCTGGAATTTTCTCACGTTGTGACAGCTTTCTTCATGGTTGGTGGTTTTGTTGTCGCAGGTATCGCTGCTTTCCAACTCTTGAAGAAACGTGATGTGGATATTTTCAAGCCAGTTGTTCGTTTAGGATTGATTGTTGCTTTGATTGGTTCTTTAGGTAATTTCCTTGCAGGTGACCAATCCATGCTTTTTGTTCAACAAACTCAACCAATGAAATTTGCAGCAGCTGAAGGAATTACAGATACAAATGGAATGAAAAAAGGTGAATCAGCGCCTTGGAGCTTGGTTGCTTTCTTCGATGAAGCAAGTCACAAAGAAGTTTTCGGTGTTCAAGTCCCTTATATGTTATCCATTTTGACTTTCCATCAACCTACAAATAAAACACCTCTTAAAGATATTGATCAACTCAATACTTATTATGAAAATCATTTCACGGAAGCTTTCCCAGAAGCTAATCCAGCTGCAGTAAAAAATATTAAGAATTTCGTACCACCTATGAATGCTCTGTTCTATACATTCCGTGTCATGGCTGGTTTGTCAATGCTTAGCATACTGGCAGCTGTTTTAGGACTCTTTTGGACACGAAAGAAAAAGCCAAGCCTTTTAGAGACAAAATGGAAATTGCGTGTTTATGGTTGGCTGATGTATGTGCCGTTTCTTGCAATTACTTGTGGTTGGTTGGTCACTGAGCTTGGACGTTATCCGTGGACAGTTTATGGCTTGTTCACAGTTCAAGAATCTGTTTCACCTAACGTTTCGGTTGCGTCACTTTTATTCTCAAATATCATTTATTTCCTACTCTTTTGTTTGATGGGAGCTGTGATGATCGTTTACAGTGTACATGTGATGCGTCAACCAGCGCAAGAAGCAGAAACGTCTTATGCTTCTCTGGACCCATTTAGCAAAGACGCTTTTGATAAAGAACTTCCAAAAGAAAGTGCAGGTGAAGCATAATGGCTGGTATAAGTGGATTACAATTATTTTGGTTTATCATCATTGGTGTATTGTTTAGCGGTTATTTCTTCTTAGAAGGATTTGACTATGGTGTCGGGATTTCAAGTCTCTTTGTAGCAAAGGATGAACGTGAAATTGACCAGAGTATCGCAGCCATTGGACCTTTTTGGGATGGAAATGAAGTTTGGCTTTTAACTGCTGGTGGTGCTATGTTTGCAAGCTTTCCTTATTGGTATGCCTCACTCTTTAGCGGTTATTATCTTGTGCTGTTTCTGATTTTGGTTGGTTTGATTATTCGTGGTGTTTCTTTTGAATTTCGTCATCGTGCCGTTAATGAAAAACAGAAAAAAATCTGGACAAAAGCTTTAGGAGTCAGTTCTCTGTGTGTACCTTTCTTACTTGGGTTGATGTTTACAAGTTTTATTCAAGGAATGCCTATGGATGCACAGGGAAATATCTCAGCTAATTTCTTCAACTATGTCAATCTTTTGTCGGTTGTTGGTGGTGTTGCGGTGACGCTTTTGTGCTGGTTGCACGGTCTTAACTATATTCAACTGAAAGTTGAAGGTCCTTTGCGTAGTCGTGCCAATCAGTTTGAAAAAGTACTTTATCCGATTCTTTATGCAGGTGAAGTTGTCTTTGCTATCTTGCTTTTGATTTTTACAGATTTCTTGCATAAGCACGCAGTTGGAACTTTGTTACTCTTGCTTGTGATTGTTGCTTTATCTGTTTTAGCACATCTTGCTGTGATTAAGAAAAAAGAATTGTTAGCATTTATTAGTTCTGGATTGACATTTATTGCTTTGGTTGCCTTGCTTTTCCAAGGAATTTTCCCACGTGTAATGATTGCGACAAATTCAGCACATGATATTTTGATAAAGAATGCTTCTTCAACACATTATACATTAACTGTGATGTCGATTGTGGCACTCTGTATCCTACCTTTTGTTCTTGTCTATATCAGTTGGACTTACTTTATCTTTAGAAAACGTATTGCAAAATAATCGAAGAATAAGCAAATCATGTGAGAATGCTCTCACATGATTTATTATTCAAAACAAAGTTTAGAAATTTAAGCTGGTATTTTTGTATAATGGAAAGTAATGACTTTTTATAATAGAATAAAGTAAGAGAAAAATGTGAAAAGAGGAAGAAAATGATTGATAAGGCTCTTTTTGCCTTGCCAGGAGTACGAAAAGTTTTTCCTATTTTGGCTGGGCTTGCTATTTTGCAAGCAGTTGTCATTTTGGGACAGGCACTTTTCTTATCTGGTGCAATTACACAACTTTGGCAGGGACAAGGATTTAAAGCTACTCTACCATTGATTTTAGGATTTTTTATTTGTTTTTTGGCACGTGAGGGTGTGAGTTTTATACGTCAGAAGTTTTTAGATGGATTGGCTTATAAGCTCTCTATGAATTTGCGTGAAGAACTTTTAGATAAAATATTCAAACTTGGACCAACTTTGGCGGCAGATATGGGTTCAGGTTCATTGACAGCAACCACTATTGCTGGGATTGAACAAGTGGAAAGTTATATTAAGTTAGTACTTTCCAAAGTTTTAAATATGATGATTGTTCCTGTTCTTTTACTGGTTGCAATCATTGTTTTGGATTGGGAAAGTTCGATTGTGTTGGTTGTCGCTTTTCCTTTTGCGATTATATTTATGATTTTGTTGGGTTATGCGGCGCAAGGACGGGCAAGTCGGCAGTATCGAAGTTATATGTTGCTTTCCAATCACTTTTTGGATTCGCTTCGTGGCATCTCTACTTTGAAATACTTTGGCTTGTCAAAAAGTTATGCTAATTCTATTTATCGGACTTCTGAGCGTTTTCGTAAAGCAACGATGAGTACTTTGCGAATGGCGATGTTGTCCACTTTTGCCTTGGACTTTTTTGCAACATTGTCGGTGGCAACAGTTGCTTTGTTTCTTGGTTTGAAGTTAATGGATGGACACATTTTGCTTTTTCCTGCTTTGGCTGTTTTGATTTTAGCACCTGAGTATTTCTTGCCTTTACGTGAATTTGCCAGTGATTATCATGCAACTTTGAATGGAAAAAATGCTTTGAAATCAGTCAATGATATTTTATCAGCTGATGAACAGGTGCAAGAAAATTTGGAAAATTCAGTTCAATGGATGCAGAGTTCAACATTGACTTTGCAAAATGTGACGAAGATTTATGAGACAGGACGCGGTGTGCAAGATGTGACGGCTGAGATTTCTGGTTTTCAAAAAGTTGCGATTGTCGGGGCTTCTGGTTCAGGAAAATCAACACTTTTGTCTATGTTATCTGGCTTCTTGATGCCAACTGCTGGAGAATTTCAAATCAATGTTGATAAAAAATTCTCATCATTGACTGATGAAAATTGGCGAAAATCTTTGTCATTTATTCCACAAAATACTTATATTTTTGCTGGAACTCTGCGGGAAAATCTGGCATTTTATGCGCCAGAAGCGACGGATGATGAAATTTTGCAAGCAGCAGATTTGGCGGGATTGTCAGAATTAGTGAATACAATCGGCTTGTCGTCCAAGATTGGTGCATCTGGCAGAACGCTGTCAGGTGGGCAAATGCAACGTGTAGCGCTGGCGCGGGCTTTCTTGTCTAACACACGGAATATTTTGCTGTTGGATGAGCCGACGGCTCATTTGGATATTGAAACAGAGTTGGAAATTAAGGAAAATATTTTACCCTTGTTGGAAAATAAGTTAGTATTTCTGGCTACTCATCGTTTGCACTGGTTGCCACAAATGGATGTGGTAATTGTGCTGAATGAAGGAAAAGTTGAAGGGATTGGTTCGCATGAGCAGTTGTTGGCGGAAAATTCTTATTATCAGCAATTAATCAAGGAGATGCGTGGATGAAAATTAGAGAAGTTTTATTCAAAAATAATTGGATTACGCCATTTTTGAAAAAATATTTTAGAGGTTTGGTTTTTGCAATTTTCTTGGGAACGTTGACGATGCTCTGTGCAGGTTTGCTGATGTTTTCGGCTGGATATGTTATTTCAAAATCAGCGACAAAACCTGAGAATATCTTGATGATTTATGTTCCTGTGCTTTTTATTCGTATTTTTGGGATTAGTCGTCCGACTTTGCGCTATATTGAACGCTTGACATCGCATAATTGGATTTTGAAGATTACGAGTGAACTGCGTAAAAAACTTTATTTGCGTTTGGAAAAAAATGCGGTCGCACTGTCTGAGCGAATTAAACTTGGGGATTTACTGGGTATTTTGAATGAAGATATTGGAAATTTGCAAGATTTGTATTTGCGGACTATTTTCCCTGTACTGATTGCAGGTGCTTTATCAGTTGCTTTGGTAATTACTGCAGGTGTCTTTTCACTTACTTTTGCTTTGGGCTTAGCATTTTTCTTGGCTGTATTGGTGATTGTTGTGCCTTTTGTTTCTTATAAAGTTTCTGTGCGTTCTGATGAGAGATTGAAGAAGTATCGTAATCAACTTTTTTCAGATTTGACTGATGATATTTTGGGCTTGCAGGATTGGATTTTATCTGGGAGAAAGGGAGATTTCTTGAAATCTTACCGTCAAGCTGAGGAAAATACGCGCGGGGAGCAAAAGCATTTATTTAGTGTGGCGCGCAAACGTGGCTTGGTTTTACAGCTTATTTTTGCTTTGTTGGTTGTGTTCTTGATTTTCTGGTCATCAAGTGCTTTGAAAACTGGAGATGCGCCGAATTATATTGCGGCTGTTGTGTTGATGATTTTTCCTTTATTTGATGCTTATTCTCCGTTATCTGATGCGATTGTTGAGACGCAACGTTACGGGGATTCTGTTGAGCGTTTGAATGAATTACCTGAGGGAAATGATGAACTGCGAACAGAGAAAATTGTTTCTGACAATCTTGTCATAAAAAATTTAACATTCGGATTTTCTGACAAAACTGTTATTTTTGATAAATTTAATTTGTCAGTAAAAGCTGGGGAACATTTGGCTATTCTTGGACGTTCTGGTGTTGGTAAATCAACACTTGCCAGCCTTGTCAGAGGAGATTTGCAGCCTTTAGGTGGGACGATTAAATTTGGCGATGTGGAAGTACAAAAAGCGAACAATGTTGAACATAAAATTGGTGTTATCAGCCAAAGTCCGTATATTTTCAATACAAGTGTACGTTCTAATGTAACTCTGGGAAATCTGGAAGCGACAGATGAGGAAATCTGGTCAGCACTTGAATTGGTTGGATTGAAGACGATGATTGAAAGTTTGCCAAATCAGCTTGATGAATGGGTGGATGAAGCAGGACTTCGTTTTTCTGGTGGTGAACGTCAACGACTGGCTCTTGCGCGGATTTTATTGTCTGATGTGCAGACGGTTATTTTGGATGAGCCGACAGTATCGCTCGACCCGATTACGGAAAATCAGCTCCTCAAACTTTTCTTTGAGCGACTGAATGACAAGACAATTCTTTTCATCACACATCATTTATTGGGAATTTCACGGATGGATAGAGTTGTTTTTCTGGAAAATGGTGCTGTCAAAATTGATGGAAGTCCGTCAGAACTTCTTGACAACAATCCAGACTTTAAACGTCTCTATCAACTTGACCAAGGCTTATAAAATATTTTTGACAGTTCTGTCAAAAATATTTTTTTGTCAAAAATTAACTGACAGAACTGTCAAAAAATAAAAAGCAGAAATTACAAGAAATTAAAGCAAATTTTGCAAGAAAATTTTTCTGTCAAAATGCTATCATGAAAAAAAGGAGTTCAGATGACAAAAAATGATGGTAAAAATTTAACACGACTTAATAATGGAAGTGAAATGCCGATGCTCGGTTTTGGTGCAGTACTTGAAACGGACGTTGTGGATTTTAATGAAACCTACACCCATGCTTGGCAGGCAGGATATCGTCTGTACGATACAGCTTCGAGTTACGGTAATCAGATTGCTCTGGGAAAATGGCTAAAAAGTTTGGACTGTAAACGTGAAGATTACTGGCTCACAAGTAAGGTTGCGCAGTACGAACAAGGTTATAAAGAGACATTATCTGCCTTTGAAAAAACACTCAAAGAATTACAAACGGATTATCTTGACCTTTATCTTATTCATTGGCCGAAAGAAAAAACATTCTTTGAAACTTGGAAAGCGCTCGAACATCTCTATGATGAAGGGCTGGTGCGTGCTATCGGCGTTTCTAACTTTGAGGCAAATCATCTGGACAGACTGCTCACAAAAGCAAAAATTGTTCCAGCTGTTGACCAGTTGGAAACACATCCTTATTTTTCAAATCATGTCACTCATGCTTATCTGAAAAAATTGGGCATTCAGCACCAAGCTTGGAGTCCGCTGGGACATAAAGGAGCAGAACTTAATGACCCAACTCTTGAAAAATTAGCTCAGAAATACAATAAAACAATTGCGCAGATTATCTTACGTTGGCAGTATCAAAATGGAGTTGCAACAATTCCAAAATCAACAAATGCGCAGCGACAGCGAGAAAACATTGATATATTTGATTGGCAACTCACAGCAGCTGATATAGAAAGTATTGATTTACTTCAAAAAGGCGAGCGAGTGATGGGCGCACCAGATGCGAATTATTCTGAAGATAAATGGTAAAAACGTCGAATTTCGGCGTTTTTTCATACTTTTGACTGATTTTACAAAAAATAGTTAGTTTTTTATTGACAAAACTAATTAAATGTTTTATAATTTATTTTGTTAGTTGATAACGAATAAAAACTAACTAAATTAAACAAGAAAAACGAAAGGAAAGTAGATATGATTAATAAAATAAAAAAACTAGTCACGCTTTTCTCAAAAATCCTGCATCACCCAAATGAAATGTTCTATCATCTCATTTTTGCAGATAATATTTTAAAATAAAAGGAGTCTATTATGTCAGAACAAACAAACAATCTTTTACATCTCTTTTCAAAATTACTCCGCAATCCCAACGTGATGCTTGCCATGCGTGCCGATGCAATCAATCAACAAATGAGAAATCGTAATGCCAGAAATGGCGCACAAGGTCTGCTCGTTGAACTTTGGGAAAAAGACGGATTAACGAACGCAGAAATCGCAGAACTTCTTGACATCAAGCCATCAAGTGTCACAGCACAAGTTAAAAATCTTGAAGAATCAGGACTTGTCGAACGGATTGCTGATGAAAATGACAAACGTGTCAACCGTGTCTTTTTGACAGAAAAAGGACGAGAAGCACAGAAAACGCGGAGTCAACTTCATGATGATATGAGTGAAACAATTTTTGACAGCCTCACAGAAGAAGAACAAAAACAACTCGCAGAACTTTTGACAAAACTGTCAAAAGCAAATGAAGTTAGCAACAACGAAGATTTACTCAAAAAATTCTTCGGAGATGATAATATCTGGAAATTGATGAATGCACATGACCAGCATATTTTCGGCAATCAATTTCGCCGTGAAATGCAAGATTATCGTCGTGAGATGAATCGTATGGGGCAACAGATGAAACGTGGCGCAAATGCAGCACGTCGTGGTGCGCGTGATGAAATGCCATTTGGCGAAGACTGGAAAACACTCATGGGAAATCTCAAAGACAGTTTCAAGGCAAACTTCAAAGATGGCACAGACAATCAAAACTTTGATGAACATTGGAATAACTTCATGAACAACTTCCGTGATTCAAGAAATGATTCCAGAGGATTTGGAGGCGGACGTCGTGGCGCTTATTTCAACCAAAAACGAGATGATTTCAAATCACAACCATTTTTTAACAATGACGACCCTTCAAGTAAAAACGACAAAACAGAAAAAGACAACTGGGACGAATTTTAAGTCCTAAAAAAACAAGATTAAACAAATAAAAGGAGGACAGTTTCGTGGAACGTCCAATGGAAACACGTGCTGCTGTCACACGTGATAAAAACGGTAAAGCAATCAAACAAAAAATATCAACAAAAGGCTTCATCAAACTCATTCGCACATCAAAACCAAAATACTCGCTCTTTGTAGGTGGCTTGATACTTGGAATTGCAGGTTCACTTATTCAGCTTCAAGTACCAAAGATGATACAGCCACTTATCAATGGATTTTCTAAAGGTGTGGATTATAAGCAAATTGCGCTAATTGTCGGACTTTTCCTCGGTTCAGCCTTGCTTGGAGCTGCAGGCGCCTCTGTCCTCGGATTTTTCGGTGAAAATGTTGTCAAACGTCTGCGTAGCACTGTTTGGAATAAACTCGTTCATCTCAAAGTCAGTTATTTTGATGAAGTAAAAACAGGAGAAATCGGCTCACATCTGGTCAACGATACCACACAAGTTAAAAATCTCCTTGCAAATACAGTCCCTCAGTCACTATCTAGCCTGATTTTACTTATTGGCTCTATCTACATGATGATTCGTATGAACTGGCATATGACCCTTGTCATGGTTATCGCAGTACCAGTTGTCGCTCTTGTTATGGGACCTATCATGATGTTTGGTTCAAAGATTGGTCACAAGAAACAAGATGCACTCGCAGATTTCTCAGGACTTTCCAATGAAGTTTTGGGCGAAATTCGCTTGATTAAGTCATCAAATGCGGAAAAACAAGCCACAGCTTCCGCTGAAAATGATATTGAAAGTCTTTACAAAGTCGGACGTAGAGAAGCCATATTTGACGGCTCTATGCAGCCTATCATGATGTTCTTGATGATGGGAATGATTTTTGGAATACTTGCTTACGGTATTCATCTTGTAGCGACAGGCGCAATGTTGATTGGTGCTCTGATGAGCTTTCTCATGTATCTTATGAACTTGATTGGCGCTGTCCCAACTCTTGCCAGTCTTTTCACAGAACTTTCCAAAGCTTCAGGTGCAACTGCGCGACTCAATGATTTACTCAAAGAAGACCAAGAAGTACTGCATCAAGGTGCAGCAGTAGATGTTGAAGGCAAGACACTCAAAGCAGAACATATCAACTTTAGTTACGATGAGGGGGAGCCTATCCTAACAAATGTGTCATTTGAAGCAAAACCAAACTCAATCATTGCCTTTGCTGGACCTTCTGGAGGTGGAAAATCAACAGTTTTCAGCCTCCTAGAGCGTTTTTACAGTCCAACGGCTGGACAAGTGACGATTGATGGACAAGATATAGCTGATATCTCACTTGATAGTTGGCGTTCTCAACTTGGATTTGTCAGTCAAGACAGTGCTATCATGGCAGGAACTATCCGAGATAATCTTACCTATGGACTTGAAGGAGAATTTAGTGATGATGAACTCTGGCACGTCTTAGACCTCGCTTTTGCCCGCAACTTTGTAGAAAATATGCCAGACAAACTCAATACTCAAGTTGGTGAACGAGGTGTGAAAATCTCAGCTGGACAACGTCAACGGATAGCGATTGCGCGTGCTTTCCTCCGCAATCCAAAAATCCTCATGCTGGACGAAGCAACAGCCAGCCTTGACTCAGAGTCAGAAGCAATGGTACAAAAAGCACTTGATAGTCTGATGAAAGGACGCACAACCCTCGTCATTGCTCATAGACTTTCAACGATTGTTGATGCAGACAAGATATACTTTATTGAGCATGGCGAAGTGACAGGAGCAGGAAAACATACAGAACTTGTCGCAACACACCCACTTTATGCAAAATATGTCGCCGAACAAGTTGTAACAAACTAAAAAAACTTTCTCTTTCGAGAAAGTTTTTTTATATAATCAGTTGAGAGACTGTTTTTTTTGAGCGAAGAAACGTTTTTTTATAAAGATGCCAAGAGCAATGCAAGTGACTAGAGCTAGGACAATGACTGTTAGAGTTGAATAATTGTCAATCACGTTAGCGATTGTTTGCCAATTATCACCAAGCGCACGTCCCAGAAGAACAAGTACAATATTCCAAATCAAAGTTCCAAGCGTCGTTAATAAGAGAAAAGTGTGAAATCTCATTTTTGCACTGCCAGCAGGAAGTGAAATTAAACTTCTGATGAGAGGAATGAAACGACAGAAGAAGATGGTGAGTGAGCCATGTTTCATAAACCAACTCTCAGCCTTGCGAATATCTCCTTTTTTTAAGCGCAAAATCTTGCCTAATTTTCCGGAAATGAGTTGTTCTAAACGCTCAACATTTAAAAGACGTCCGATGAAATAAAGAATGATTGCACCGAGAACAGAGCCAATCGTAGCAGATAAAATCACGCCCCAAACGGCTAAATCAGCATGAAGTGTCATAAAGCCACCAAAAGTTAAGATGACTTCGGAGGGAATAGGAGGGAAGACATTTTCAATCATAATTAAAAAGGCAACGCCAATATAGCCGAAGTGGTTCATAGTTTGGATAATAAGTTCTTGCATTGAAGCTCCTTTAGAGTTTTAATGTTTTTCTTATTATTATTTTAACATAGAAAGCTTAAATGAAAAATAGATTTGAAAATCATTAGAAAAGTATTTATTTGTATTTTTTTGTTACAATGAAACTATGGAATTTACTGAAGTGATGGCAACAGATACGATTGGAACAGCGAAAGCGCTACTTGGTATGGCACTTGAACATAATGGAAAAACTTTAGGTTGGATTGTTGAGACAGAAGCCTATCTTTTTCCAGAAGATATGGCAAGTCATAGTTTTGCTGGCAGACGTACGCCACGCAATGAAGCGATGTATTTGTCAGATGGTCATTGGTATGTTTATCAGATTTACGGTCATCAGATGCTAAATCTTGTGACCTGTGCTGAAAATGTGGCAGAAGCGGTGCTTATTCGTGCTTTAGAACTACCTTCTGGTGAGATTTTGGCAAATGGACCAGGGAAATTGACGGCTTTGTTTGGGCTTGATAAGCGCTTTGATAAGCAGAATTTAACAGATTTGAGAGTGGTAGAAGCTAAAAATCCTTTACAGATTGCTAGTCGCTCACGGATTGGGATAAATTGTGTTGAACCTTGGAAATCTGCGGCATTGAATTTTTATGTGGCAGGAAATGAAAATATTTCGAGATACGCTAAAGGTGAAATGCAGACTGTGACTTGGAAAAATGAACAATAAAAAAACTTCCGAATGGAAGCTTTTTTATTTTGTGATTATTCAGCAGCAAGTGCTTCGATTGTATTGAGTCGAGCAGCACGAGCAGACGGAGCAAGACTTGATAGAAAGGCAATCAAGAGTGAAATCAAAATCGCAAAGATAATGATAACTGGTGTGATTTGGATAATCGCAACACCACCCAAGAAGCTAGATAATACAGAATTGACAATGGCTGACATAGCAAATGAGAAGCCAAGAGCAATTGCCGCGGCGAAAACTCCTAAAATCAGACTCTCTGTAGTAAAGAGACGAGAAACATCTTTTCGACGACCACCGAGCGCGCGCATAATCCCGATTTCTTTTGTTCGTTCAGCAACGGACATATAAGTTGTGACAATAATCATGAAGATAGAGACAACCAGACCAACACCAGCAATCGCAGCTAAGACATAGGAAACGATAGAAGTAATGTTTGTAAACATACTAAGGACAGAACCCATATCCATGCTAGAGAAGTATTGACGACCGTCAACTTTTATCTTACGTACTGCTTTTGAGACGTCTTGAACATTTGACACGCGATTGACTGTGAGAACCGCTAGTTGATAATTTGTTGAGATATTGTGCGATGAAAGAAGTGATTTCAGGGCAGATGATGTGAAATAAATATCATTGAGTTGGCTGCTTGATTTGACAATACCTGAAACAGTATAGTTACCAGTGATTGTTGTTGGTGCATTATTCTCACCCATGATGATGAAGCTGAGTGCAATTGTTTTGCCAACGAGTGCCTTTGTATTGCTATTAAACTTCTTGGCGAGGTCTTCACTTAAAGTGATTTTGTCACCTGTTGGGACTTTTCCTGATTTGATGCTTGATTTCAGATTGTAATTTGACCATGAACCAAGGCTTTGCATGGTGGTACTTTTTGCATCTTGTGTGACGCTGCCATGTAAAACGTTGATATTGTACATTCCTTCGATTTTGGTTACATTATCAAGACCTTTGAGTTTGTCTAAATCGGAGGAATTCATCAATAGACTTGTGTCCCCTTGCGCTTGTTGTTGTTGCGCTTGTCCAAATGCTTGTGTATCGGGTGTTTTTGCTGAGACAGAGCTTGGACGTTTGACGACGACTGGAGCGTTTGTATTGATTGGGAAAGCTCCATCGATTGTTTTGTTCATGTAGTGTGTTCCACCAACTCCAAGTCCTAAGAAGAAGATGACTGAGAAAAGTCCAATCGCTGTTCCTATGGCAATCAAGAGATTGATTTTCCAAGCGTTAAGGAAATGTTTGAAGCCTGTGCGAATGATATCAACATAAGAAAGTGCTTTTGTAGCAAAGGGTTTTGCTTTTTCTTCCACAGGATAGGCAGGTTTGATGCGCTCGTCTCCTGTGATTTGTCCATCAGCGAGATGGATGATTCTTGTACCATAATCGGCAACTTCTTGAGAGTGCGTAACAACTATGACGGTTTTGCCAGATTGAGCAATATCACGCAAAATAGCAAGGACTTCTTTGGTATTTTGTGAGTCAAGAGCGCCAGTTGGCTCATCGGCGAGGATGATTTCTGGGTCACTTGCTAAAGCTCTGGCAATCGCGACACGCTGTTTTTGACCGCCAGAGAGCTGATTTGGCTTTTTCTTGCGATGGTCGTAAAGTCCAACTTGCTTTGTAAGTTCAATCGCTCTTGCTTGACGTTCTTTTTCGCTGAGCGTTGTCATTTTGAGCGAAATGAGGATATTGTCAAGGACGGAGAGGTAGTTGACAAGATTGAAAGACTGGAAGATAAAGCCAATCGTATCTCGGCGATAAGCGTCCATATCTTTTTCTTTTTTTGACTTTTGGGCAACTCCGTCAACGACGACATCTCCGTCATATTTACGGTCTAAGCCACCGATAATGTTCATCAAGGTTGATTTTCCGCCGCCGGATTCGCCAAGAAGGCTGACGAAATCTCCGCGTTCAAATTCAAGGTCAATTCCTTTTAAAACTGGAAATTCTTCTTTTCCGAGAAAATAAGATTTTCGGATGTTTTTGAGTTCTAAGACTGGCATAAAAACTTCTTTCTAAATTCTAAACTTGTAATAATTACCTACTTTATTTTAACGCAAAATTATCATAGTTTACTAAGACTTTAGGTTGATTTTTCAATTGAAAACGCTTAGTTGTCAAGTAAAAAGTCGAGAATGTTCATGCCAGTATTTGTATTGGCTTTGTAAAGTTCGGTGTAACCACATTGATTACAAGAAATAGTGATAAACTTTTTATTTTGCACATTAAAAAGTTTTGAAAAATCGCCGCCTGTGGATTGGATTTGATCCTGTTCAAAGTTGTGATTGCCACATTTGACGCAGGTAAATTGCTGTTCGTAGCCGTTCATGGACTGTCCTCCTTATTCAGATTTTCCCTATTATGATTATTATACCTTAAAAATTGAAAATACTAAAAAATTTTGACAATATTTTTTTGACAGTTCTGTCAAAAACTTTTTAGGCTATTTTTTGTTATAATAACTCTAACAAATGTGAAAGGACATAAAAAAATGGCTTACAAAGTAAATTTCAAAGAAGTTGAAACAGTGGGGGTAGAAAGCTCTCCTGTGGCGGAGGCGCTGGCAGGATTACGTGCCAATGAAGCACGCTATTTTTGGAACAAATATAAATTTGAATATGTCACATTCCCAGCCGATGAAAAAGCAGAACTTGTGACTTGGCTGGAAAAATTACTCAGAGAAGAACGAGATTTGACATTTTCGTCAAAAATTTTGGAAGTTGCTGTGTATGAAAGTGACAGTTTGTATTGGCCTGAATTTTATTATGAAAATGGTATGGTTATCAACGTTTTATACGAAAAAATCGCAGCAGCAGAGGGCAAAAAACCAAAACGTGCAGTCGGCATCAAGTTATCAGCAGGCATGGGAATTCCTGACGAACTTGAAGGAAAATTCAAATTTGCCCGTCAAAAATCAAAACTTGCTGGCGAAGTCCGTGGAAGTTTCTTCGTCCTAAAACAAGAATGGCTCTAATATATTTTTGACAGTTTTGTCAAAAAAGTTTATCAGTAATTTTATGCTGATAGACTTTTTTATCATAAATATTTTTTGACAGAACTGTCAAAAAATATTTTCAGGCAAAATCAATATCGTTAGGGAATTCTGTCAAAAATTTTGATAAAATAGAAACATGGGAAATCAACATTTACAAGAAAGAATCAGTCAAGTTCAAGAAAAATTGCGGATTGCGATATTATTGTCGCTCGGCGCAGGTTATATGGACGGCTTCACGTTCTTTCATTTTGACGGCAGATTTGCAGGCGCACAGACTGGAAATATCATTCAAGCCGGAATTTCGCTCGCTCAGGGCAATTTCGCAGCTTTCTGGGACTTCTTTGTCCCCATTCTCTTTTTTATCGCTGGTGTCATGTTCAAAGTTTATTATGCACATCGCCTGACAAAGAAAAAGCAGCCCAGCGCGCTTTATCTCATGCTTTTTCAGCTGATTGGATTGACAATTTTTGTCCTCCTCTATGAAACAGTTCTTTCATGGGTACCAAACGCTTATTTTGTAGGTATTCTCAGCTTTTTCATGGCAATTCAGTTCGATACATTCAATAAAACACACGGACACGGCTATACTAGCGTTTTCACCACAGGAAATCTCAAAATCCTCAGTGTCAATCTCGCTCAGTATCTCATCACTAGAGAAAAAAAATACTGGGAATATGCAAAAATCATGCTTTTCATCGTGCCATGTTTCTTTGTTGGCGCATTTCTCGCAACGATTGCCGTCAAGCTTTTTGGAAATTGGGCATTGATGCTCAACAGCCTTGACTTACTCATTGTCTATATCATCCTCAGATTTGAAGGCTAAGAAAATCCCGTAAGGGATTTTTAATTTTACTAATTCAACATTGAAAAATAATAAGACCATGATAAAAATATTTTGTTAAAATTAAGAACATCACAAGAAATTATTAGTTTAGGGGATTTTATGACACACACACATTATCATTTTGACCACGTAGGTTCTTACTTACGACCAGCAGCACTCAAAGAAGCACGCGCAGCCTACAATGCTGGAACACTCACGAGTGAAGAACTCAGGAAAGTGCAACAAGCAGCGATCACAGACCTTGTGAAAAAAGAAACACAAGCAGGACTTCCAGCGATTACAGACGGCGAATTTAACCGCTCATGGTGGCATCTCGACTTCCTCTGGGGACTCAACGGTGTTGGCACTTATGACCAGCATGATTCCTATAAATTTCACGGCGAAAAAACGCGCTCAACAAACATTGAACTCGTAGATAAGATTGCCTTCAATCCAGAACATCCATTTTTCGCAGATTTCGAGTTCTTAAAAACAGTTCTCCCAGCAGGCGAAGAAGCCAAAGTCACTATTCCATCACCAACCATGTTTTTCCGTGATGGCAGGAGCGACCGCTGGCACGAATACTATGAAAATTGGACAGATTTTCTTGACGATTTAGCCAAAGCTTACAATGACACACTCCGCCATTTTTATGACCTTGGCGCGCGTTATATCCAACTTGACGATACCACTTGGGCATTTTTGATTGCAAAATTAACCCTCCAAGAAGAAGTAGAAAAACATCAAAAATCTGCAGAAGATGCTGTCTATGTCATCAACAAAGCTCTGGAAAATCTTCCAGAAGACTTGCGCATTTCAACGCACATTTGTCGTGGTAATTTCAAATCAACTTATCTCTTTGAAGGAAGTTATGCACCGATTGCAAAATACCTCGGACAACTCAACTACGACACATTCTTCCTTGAATACGACGATGCACGCTCTGGCGACTTTGAGCCACTAAAAGACATCTGGAATAATCGTCAAGATGTCCTCATTGTCCTTGGAATTTTCACATCGAAATATCCAGAACTTGAAAATAAAGAAGATATTTTAGCGCGTCTTAACGAGGCTGCAGAACTTGTCCCACTTGAAAATCTCGCCCTTTCCACCCAATGTGGCTTTGCCTCAACAGAAGAAGGTAATCAGCTCACAGAAGAAGAAGAGTGGCAAAAACTCAGCCACATCAAATCTATCGCTGACGAGATTTGGAAATAAAATCTTTGATAAAATAAATATTTTCCTGTATTCACATTGATTTTGTGAATGCAGGTTTTATCTATACAGAAAGTCAAACATGAAAAAAGTCTTCTCAGTTGCAACAGTTGCTCTTGCCCTCTTAGGCTTAGCCGCTTGTCAAAAGTCAGGAACAACAAGTAAACCAAGCACATCAACAACAGTCAGATTGACAGTTCAATATTCAAATAAAAAATCAACAACATTTGAAAATGTAAAAATAAAAAAGAATGAAACAGTCATGACACTCCTAAAATCCAAAGAAAAAGTAGAAGCAACAAACGGATTTATCACAAAAATTGGCAAAACAGAGCAAAATCCAGTTAAGAAACAATATTGGATGTATAAAATAAACGGAAAACTAGCAACAAAAGGTGCCAGTCAAGAAAAACTAAAAAATAAAGATAAAATCGTCTTCTATCTCGGAGACTAAAAAGGAGTTGCTATGCAATATCTTCCTTTAGATAAAGCAGAAGTTTTACGCTACCTCGGATATCGCCACAAACAAGAACTGACAGCAGAAATTTCTCAGTTAATTGATGATCTTATGATAGAAGTTCAAGAAAAATCTAACGCAGTTTATCTCTTTCGCAATTTTCCAATAGAACTAAATCCTGAAAAAACAGAAGTAAAAGTCGTTGGAACAGAACTTATTTTAACTGGAAAAAACATTTATCACCATCTCAAAAACGCTCAAAGTGTTGTTTTACTCGTTGGCAGTCTTGGGATTGCTATTGAGCGTGTCATTCGTCTCTACGAAGTTTCAGAACTCACAAAAGCAAGAATTTTAGACAGCTGTTGTGTCGAATATATCGAAAAAGTTTTGGATTTAGCAGAAGTAGAAATTGCAGCGACTTTTCCTGACTACACGCTTAATCGTCGATTTAGCCCCGGTTATGGCGATTTGCCACTTGTTCCCACACAACGCGATTTTTTAAATACAATGAATGCCAGTAAAGAACTCGGAATTACCTTGACCACGACAAATCTCATGATACCAAGAAAATCAGTCACAGCAATCATTGGATTATTTGAAAATCCAGAGCAAGCCAAACCAAAAAGAAAAGTAGCAGATGATTTAACATTGGAAATGGCAAAAAATGGTCGCTTTAATATCAAAGCTACATAATCAAAAGGAGAAAAAAAATGGGAATTTTAGAAGATTTAAAATCAAAAATTTTACTCATTGACGGCGCGATGGGGACACAACTTCAAGCTCGTGGACTTCCTGTCGGCGAAAATCCAGAGTATTTCAATCTGGAACACCCAGAGATTGTTCTTGCCATTCATCAAGATTATGTCGCAGCTGGCGCAGATATTATCACGACCAATACTTTTCAGGCAAATGCAGCAAAACTCAAAGAAGATGAAGTCCTACCAATCATCAATGCAGCCGTCACTCTCGCTCAAAAATCAGGCGCGAAATACGTCGCCTACGATATGGGACCGACTGGACATATGCTGCAACCACTTGGCACGATGACGTTTACCGAAGCCTACGAACTCTTCAAAATACAGGCTATCGCCGCTGAAAATGCTGGCGCAGACCTCATAATTCTCGAAACGATGGCAGATTTACTTGAAACAAAAATCGCCATTTTGGCAATCAAAGAAAATACTGATTTACCGATTTTTGCAACAATGACCTTTCAAGAAGACGGAAGAACCTTTGTAGGTACAGACCCAGTAACAGCAACGCTGACTTTGCAAAATCTTGGTGTCGATGCTGTTGGTGCAAATTGTTCACTCGGACCAAAAGAAATCTTACCCACCGTCGAAAAAATCGCACAAGTTGCAAAAATTCCAGTCATGGTGCAGGCAAACGCTGGACTTCCCGTCATGGAAAATGGCGAAACAGTCTATAAAGTCACCGCAGATGAATATAGCGACTATGCTGAGAAATTACTGACACTTGGTGTCACTGTTCTTGGTTCATGTTGTGGTTCAACACCAGCATTCACAGCAAAATTACGTCAGCTCATTGACCAGAGGCAACCTGTCGAGCGACAAGTAAAAATAGGAACCTTTCTCACGTCGGCACTCAAAACAATTGAAATCAAAGCCAACGAATTGACGCTGATTGGCGAACGTATCAATCCAACAGGTAAACCTCGTCTTAAAGAAGCACTACGACAACGTGATGTTGCCTATATTGTCAAAGAAGCAGTAGCACAAAGAGATGCTGGCGCAGATATCCTTGATGTCAATGTTGGCTTACCTGAGATAGACGAAGCAGACATGATGAAAACAGCCGTATCCGAATTGCAAAGTCTGCTTGATTTGCCCTTACAACTGGACAGCTCAGAGATTTCAGCCCTTGAAGCTGGCGCACGTATCTATAATGGTGTGCCACTAATAAACTCGGTCAATGGCAAACAGCAAAATTTAGATGCGGTCTTGCCGATTGTTGCCAAATATGGTGCGGTGATTTTGGGACTATGTTTAGACGAGGACGGTATTCCTGATACAGCTGAAAAACGTTTTGCGATTGCGCAAAAAATCATCAACGAAGCAGCAAAATACGGGATTGACAAAACACGAGTGATGATTGACCCGCTTGTCTTGACCGCTTCCGCCCAGCAAGAACAAGTGCAAGTCACACTGGATACCTTGCGAATGCTCCGCGAAATAAATATCCGCACAGTTGTCGGTTTATCAAACATTAGCTTTGGCTTGCCCAATCGGGCTTTGTTGAATGGTACTTTTCTCGCTCAGGCTTTTGGAGCAGGACTTTGCGCACCTATCATGAATCCAAAATCAGACTATATGATGAGCGTTGTACGTAGCTTGAAAATATTCAGCAATCAAGATAAACAAGCGATTGATTTTATTGAAAAAGAACAAAATACACAAATCACAACATCAAATCAGTCAGTAGCTAAAATAACAGCGACAGATGAAACGCTCAACTTGCAAGAAATGATTATCAAAGGACGTAAAGAACTCACAGAGCAAGAAACAAAACGACTACTCGCAGAAGGAAAAATGCCTTTAGAGATTGTAGATGGCTATTTTATTCCAGCTCTGAACGAAGTTGGAGATGCTTTTGGAGCAGGTACACTTTTCTTGCCACAGTTGATGCAATCAGCCGAAGCAACGAAAAATGCTCAAGAAGTGTTAAAAATGCGTCTGTTGTCTGAGGGGAAGCAATCCGAAACTAATGGAAAAATTCTTCTTTGTACTGTTGAAGGAGATATTCACGATATCGGAAAAAATATTGTGAAAATGATTTTGGAAAATTATGGATACGATATTATTGATTTAGGGAAAGATGTACCCATTCAGCAGGTTGTAGATACAGTTTTACGAGAAAAAATAGAGTTAGTCGGTTTGTCAGCACTGATGACAACAACTGTACAAAACATGAAAAAGACAATAACGGCTGTGCGTGAAGTTGCACCGAATACTATTTTTATGGTTGGTGGCGCTGTTCTAAACAAAGAATATAAAGAATTTGTTGGCGCAGATTATTATGCAAAAGATGCAATGGCGAGTGTGACAATTGCACAAGAAGTTTTTAGAAAATAAAGGGGAGAATAAAATATGACAACATCTATTATAGGCTATCCACGTATCGGTGGAGAAAGAGAATTAAAATTTTGGACAGAAGCGTATTTCAAAAACAAGATTTCTCAAGAAGAACTTTTGAAAAATGTAGCAACTTTGCGTCTTAAAAATTGGAAAAAAGAACAAAGCTCAGGCTTAGATTTTATTCCATCAAATGACTTTTCATTTTATGACACTGTTTTAGATACAGCTGTTCTTTTAAATGTCATTCCCAAGCGTTTCCGTGATTTGGAGCTTGATGCTTTGGATACTTATTTTGCCTTAGCAAAAGGTTATCAAGGAGAAGCAGGCGATGTTAAAGCACTTCCGATGAAAAAATGGTTCAATACGAATTATCATTATCTTGTACCAGAAATCGAAGATAATACAACTTTTGCCTTGAAAGGTTCAAAGATTATTGATGAATTCTTGGAAGCAAAAGAAGCAGGTATTAGTACAAAACCTGTGCTCGTAGGACCGTTCACTTTCTTGAAGTTAGCAAGTTACGAAACAAAAGAAGCAAAAGATTTTGCCAATGATATTGCAAATGTTTATGTTAAAATTTTACAAACGTTAGAAAAAAATAAAGTCGCTTGGATAGAACTTGATGAACCAGCACTCGTCAAGGATTTGACCGAAGAAGATATTACTTTATTTAAAAAGATTTATAGTGTAATTTTGTCAAATAAGGGAAGCTTAAAAGTTCTTTTGCAAACGTATTTTGGTGATGTGCGTGATATTTATCAAGAGCTGATTGCACTTGATTTTGATGGACTTGGTCTTGATTTTATTGAAGGAAAACAATCTTTTGACTTAGTTAAAAAGTTCGGTTTTCCAGAGGATAAAGTACTCTTTGCAGGTCTTGTCAATGGAAAAAATATCTGGAAAAATGATTACGAAAAAACATTATCTAAAGTCGCTGAGCTTGAGCAATCTGTCTCAAAAATCGTCCTTTCTAGCTCTTGTTCACTTTTGCACGTCCCTGTAAGTTTAGAAAAAGAAGACAAATTGACAGACGACATCAAAGAAAATTTTGCTTTTGCTAAGGAAAAACTACAAGAATTACAAGATTTAGATGAATTGATTACATTACAAAATCCTGCAGATAGTTCAGTATTAAAGGACAACCAAAAAATACATCAGAATTTGAAACGCTCAGTAGATGAAAAGGTGAAAACGCGGATTAACGCATTGACAAAAGAAGATACTATCCGTCAACCAGCTCGTGCAGAACGTTTTAAAATTCAACAGGACTATTTGAAATTACCTATTTTACCGACTACAACGATTGGCTCATTTCCTCAAACTGCAGAAGTGCGCCAGAACCGTAAGAAATATCGAACAGGCGAGATTTCAAAAGAAGACTATGGGGCTCATCTAAAAGAAGATTTCCAAGAAGTTATCAGATTACAAGAAAATCTAGGTTTTGATGTGTTAGTCCATGGTGAGTTTGAGCGCAATGACATGGTTGAATATTTCGGGGAAAACTTAAAAGGTTATGTTTTCACACGTTTTGCTTGGGTTCAATCATATGGAACACGTTGCGTGAAACCACCAATTATCTTTGCTGATGTGAGTCGTGAACGTCCGATCACGGTGGAAACTTCTGCTTATGCACGAAGTTTGACTGAAAAACCAATGAAGGCAATGTTAACGGGCCCAATCACTATTCTAAACTGGTCATTTCCACGAGAAGATATAGATTTACAAACACAGTCTACACAAATTGCGTTAGCCATTCGTGATGAAGTTCTGGATTTAGAAGCAGCGGGATTGCCGATTATTCAGATTGATGAAGCGGCTTTACGTGAAAAATTGCCATTGCGGAAAACAGATTGGTATTCAGAGTATTTGGAATGGGCAATTCCTACTTTTAGACTTTCTCATTCTGCTGTAAAAGCGACAACACAAATTCATACACATATGTGTTATTCAGAGTTTGAAGATATCATTCGTGCGATTGATGATTTAGATGCGGATGTGATTTCTTTTGAAGCAAGTCGTTCATCATTAGAAATTTTGGATAGTTTACAGGCTGAGCATTTTGAAACTGCTGTTGGACCAGGTGTTTATGATATTCATTCCCCACGTGTACCTTCTGTTGAAGAAATTGAAAATGTCATTCATCGTATTTTGAAGAAAATTCCTTTAGAAAAAGTTTGGATTAATCCTGACTGTGGCTTGAAAACACGACGGAATGAAGAAACAGTTGCCAGTCTTAAAAATTTGATTGAAGCAACAACTAATGTTAGAAAAAAACTAGAAAAGTAGGACAGGAACTTTTCATGAAAATTTCAGATATCTATAAAGAAAAAAATAGACAAAATAAAAGTGTTGTGTCACTTGAAGTTTTTCCACCACAGACAAGTCAGGGCGAGAAAACGATTTTTAATACTGTTTCAGGATTGACGAAAAAGCCAGATTATATTTCGGTGACTTATCGTGGAAATTCTGGAAATAAAACACTTGAGATTGCCAAGAAAATCAAAGAAGATACAGGAATCGAAGTTCTTCATCATCTGACAGCCGTTCAAAACAGTCATCAAGATATGGCAAAAATTTTGAAGAATATTGAGCAGGCGGGCTTGGAAAATATCTTGGCTTTACGGGGAGATTTACCAAAAGATTTTGATGCTAATATCAAGGGAGAATATCTTTTGGCGCGTGATTTAATTACTGATATCAAGCAACGTGAGTGTTTTTCTGTTGGAGCGGCAACTTATCCTGAAGGACACGTGAGCAGTCCTTTAGATATTGAAAATATTGAACATTTGAGACAAAAATATGATGCAGGAGCGGATTTCTTTGTTTCACAACTTTTCTTTGAAAATGAACGTTTTTATCGCTTGAATGAAGCTATAAAGACAGCACGGATTACAGCGCCTGTAACTGCCGGAATTATGCCAATCATGAGTACTGCCAATGTGGAAAGGTTGATTTTCTTTGGGGCAAGTATTCCTACAAAACTGATTAAGATTATCAATAAATATAAGGATAATCCAGAGGATTTACGTAAGGCAGGCTTGGAGTATTCTTTGGAGCAAATTGATGATTTGCTGGCTCATGGTGTTGATGGCGTGCATATTTACACAATGAACCGTCCTAGCGTGGCAAATGTAATCATGGAGCGCTATTTGTGAGCAAATTTTTGAAAAATCTACTTCGGTAGATTTTTTGCTTTGTGATATAATAAAATTAAAAGATTGAAAGTGAGGAGAAAAAATGAAATTAACAGCTCTTGGTGTTTTAGGTGGTTATCCAATGCGTGATCAGGGGACAACGAGTTATTTGTTGCAAAGTGAAAGTGGTTTTAATTTATTGCTTGATGCGGGGAGTCGTGCGGTAACGGAGCTTGAGCATGAACTGGCGCCGACTTGTTTGGATGCAGTGATTTTGAGTCATTATCATGAAGACCATATCGCAGACTTGGGTGTGTTGCGACAATATCGTCAACTTTATCCTCGGGGTAAGGATTGGGATGGGATGATTTTGCCGATTTATGGGCATGATGAAAATACTTATGAATTTGCTAAATTGACACTTGATGGTGTTTCTGAGGGACATGCTTATGATGTGGTTAATGGCACGAAAGTTGGTCCATTTGATATTACATTTTTAAAAACAGTGCATCCTGTAGTGAATTATGCGATGCGGATTGTGGAGCGTAAAACGGGACAAGTTTTGATTTATACTGGAGATACAGGCTATTTTTCTGAGCTTGTGGATTTTAGTCAAAATGCTGATTTATTATTGGCGGATGTGTATTTCTTTGAGGATAAGGAAAAAATGCCGAATCATTTGTCTTCAGTGGAAGCGGGAAATATTGCACATGAAGCTGGCGTGAAAAAGTTGGTATTAACGCATTTGCCACAATTTGGTGATTTGAAGAAGTTGTACGAAGAAGCGCAGGAAGCAGCGGGAAATGTTGCTGTTGATTTGGCGGAAGCACATAAGAAATGGCAACTTTGATGGAGTTTACGGAAGAAGAAAAAACATTTTTCATGCGAGAAGCGTTGCTCGAAGCGCAAAAAGCGGCAGCGAATGAAGAAGTACCGATTGGTGCAGTGATTGTTCAAGTGCCACAGAGAAAGGCAACTTCGGGGCTTTTTGAGCGGATACCTGATGAAAAACCACAGATTATCGCGCGTGCGTTTAATCGGCGAGAACTTGATGGGCAAGCGATACATCATGCGGAGATTTGTGCGATTGAAATGGCAAATGAAGCGGTTGGAAATTGGCGCTTGCTGGATTGTGCCTTGTTTGTGACGATTGAGCCTTGCGTGATGTGTGCGGGAGCGATTGGTCTGGCGCGGATTCCCGCTGTTTATTTTGGTGCGACAAATCCGAAGTTTGGTGGAACAGTCAGTTTGTATCAGATTTTGCAGGATGAGCGTTTAAATCATCGTGTGCGGGTGGAAAGTGGGATTTTAGAAAAAGAATGCGCAGAGATAATGCAGGATTTTTTCAGAAATCGGCGCAAGAAGTTGAAAAATAGAGATTAGTTATGTTATAATTACCAATGGAGCAATAAGTTTCTTACGAAGCGTGTCAGGACCTGACGGTAGCAGCACTAAGTATGGAGCTTATGTGCTCTTTTTGTGTCATTTACCATAAAAAGATAAAAAAAGTGTATAATATAAGTTACAAAAAGAAATATGAGGAGAATACTTATGAAAAATGAAAAGAAGAGTAAAAAGAAGAAGAGAAAACGAACACAAAGTTGGTTTGTTATAATTGGTTCGGTATTTAGTGGTTTATTGTTTCTTTTTGGGGTTTTTGCGGCAATTTCGGGAAATCTTGCTGGCTTTTGGAAGAAAGATAAAAATACCACGGGAAATGCGGTTTTGATTGAAAATGGAAATACAGTGTTAAGTCATACGAATACTCTGATTACTACTTTTTCGACGGAACTTTCAGATTTGAATACGACTTATAATAAGCCATTTCCAGTAGCTTCGGATGGAAATCCACTTCCTACAAATAATGTGGATATCAATAAATATCTTTCAGCTTTTAATAAGAGTTTTTCTAAGATTCGAGGGCAAAATTCTAATCAAACACTTACGATTGTTCATAAAACTTATTCTCCTAATCAATATGTTGGGAAAATGGTTGATTATGAGTGGACGAATCTTTCTTCGCTCAGTTCAAAGATGGTGAATAGTTATAATGATTATTATTATGCGGTAAAGGCGCTCCAGGCTGATACGACGAGTCAGGAGAAATTGACTCTGGCAGAAAAGGCAAATACGGATTATATTAAGGTTGCCAATCAGTTTAATGCTGGAATTTTGCAGTATGCAAAAGTAAATGAAGCTTTAAAAGTGAAGTATAATGCGACTTTACAAAGGATTGTCGCTGATAAAGATAATGTGCGACTTGGGAAGTTGGGAAATAGTGTTTCATCAGGTGCGAATTCTGAACCTGCTAATATTTATCTGACAAATCAGCAGATGGATGGACTTATTCAAATTGAGAAAACAGCTTATCAGGATTTGGTGAAAAAATAAACGTAAACTTTGTTATGAGTTTATGTTTTTTTATGGTGAATTTTTTTGTGACTGCTGACAGCTGTTTTTACTTGTGATATAATGAAACAAAAGCTAGTTTATGCTTATTCACTTGTGTTTGGATGAGGGAGTGCTTTGTGTGTCACATGAATTTTCATTTTTAAAGATGAAAAAGTGTTAGGAAGTCTGAGCGATGTTATGAATGTATATGTGAAGTTGGCAGAGTTCAATGTTATTGAAACAGCGCGTTTATTTCTACGTCCTTTTTCTTTAGATGATGCGCAAGATATGTTTGAATATTCGGGAGATTGGACGAATTTGGAGTTTGTTTTTCCGCTACATTTGTCGTTAGAAGAAGTGGAAGTTGCGATTGTTCAAGAGTTTATGAGAAATCCATTAGGAAAATGGGCGATTGAATTAAAATCTGAGAAAAAAATGATAGGTTCTGTCCAGTTTACGAAATTTTCTGAAAAAAATTTGTCTGCGGAGATTGGTTATGTGTTAAATAAGAAATTTTGGGGACAGGGATTGATGACGGAAGTTTTGACAACTCTGTCAAATTTTTCTTTTATTGAATTTGGACTGAAGCGGCTAGATTTATTGATTGATAAGGAAAATAAAAACTCAATCAAAGTAGCTGAAAAAGTTGGTTTTCCTTGTGTTGAACATTTTAAGGCAGCAAATAAATATACTGGGGAAATTCGTGAATTTGAGCGTTATCGTTTGACAAAAAAAGACTATAAAAATTTTTGACAGTTCTGTCAAAAAAGTTGAAATGAAAAATAAATGAGGAAATTCTAAAAATTATGTCTAAACATGAGGAAATTCTAACTTATATTGAAGGTTTGGAGATTGGCAGACAAGTTAGTGTGCGTAGCATTGCTAATAGAATGTGTGTCGCTGATGGAACTGCTTATCGTGCCATTAAAGAAGCTGAAAATCGTGGACTTGTTGCAGTAAATGACCGTTCAGGTACAGTACGTGTGGCTTCAAAGGGGCAAAAAGTTGCTAATAAATTAACATTTGCTAAGATTGCAGAGATTGCCAATGCGGATATTTTGGGCGGACTGGCCGGGCTTGAAGTTGAGTTTAACCGTTTTGTAATCAGTGCGATGACCAAAGAATCAGTGGAAAAATATCTGGTGGCAAATGGTTTGGTGATTGTTGGTGACCGCAAAGACATTCAAAATCTTGCTTTGCGTGAACAAAATGCGGTGCTTGTCACAGGTGGCTTTGAGGTTGATTTGGATGTGATTGATTATGCCAATGAAATGGGAATTCCACTCATGCGCACGAGTTATGATACTTTTACTGTTGCCAATCGAATTAGTCACGCTCTGTCAAATGAGCTAATCAAAAAAGATATTATCAAAGTGGCTGATGTTTTTCATCAAAATCGTTCAACCTTGCGCGAGGAGGATACGGTGAAAGACTTTTTAGAGCTTGTGAAAAGGACAAATGTCAGTCGTTTCGCAGTGCTAAATCGTTATCAAGTCGTGGTTGGTGTGGTTGCGATGCGTGATGTCACGCATAAAAAAAATGACACACCGATTAACAAAGTGATGACAGTGCCATCTCTTGCGATGCTTGATATGACTGTTGCGAGCGTAAGTCAGAAGATGATTTATGAGGGCTATGATATGATGCCCGTCGTGCATAATGACCATACTTATGCAGGAATTATTACAAAATCTGATTTGCTGCAAAGCTTGCAAAAAGCACAGGAAGAAAGTCAAGTTGCGCACACTTTCAGCGAAGATATATCCAATCGTCTGAAAGAACACGCTTCTGCCTATCAACTCTTGATTGAGCCTTTTATGATTAATAGTTTTGGGAATGTCTCTTATGGCGTATTTACTGAGATGGTCAGTATCGCAGTTCGGCGTGTTATTGCCAAGCGTCATCGGCGCAATGTAATTATTGAGTCGCTCAACATGAATATTCTAGGAGCTGTTGCGATTGACAATCTCATCGAAATTTATCCTAAAATCATCAATGAGACACGGCTCGGTGCAATGATTGACTGTGAAATCTATCATGTCAACAATATTGTGGCAAAAGTTCTTGTCAATGTGCAATTTAGCTGATAAATATTTTTTGACAGAACTGTCAAAAGTTAAAATCTGCAAAAAATATTTTTGACAGAATTGTCAAAAATAAAAAATTTCCTTAGAAAGAAAAAAATGAAAGAAATACTAGAAAAAATAAAAGAATATGAGACAATTTTAATTCATCGTCATAAAAATCCAGACCCTGATGCACTTGGTTCACAAGCTGGATTGGGTGCGATTTTGCGGGAAAATTTTCCAGAAAAGCATATTTTTGCAGTAGGTTATGATGAACCAACTTTGACATATTTGACCTTGATGAATAAGGTTGAACTTGATAAAAATGAGAAATATCTAAGTATTGTCTGTGATACAGCGAACACACCAAGAATTGATGATGACCGTTGGAAAACAGCTGATTTTGTGATTAAAATTGATCACCATCCCAATAATGATGCTTATGGGAACCTACTTTTAGTTGAACCAGAGAGAAGTTCAGCTTCAGAGATTATAGCAGATTTTGCTTTTGAAAATGGTCTAAAACTCAATGCAGAAGCAGCGCGCCTACTTTACGCGGGAATTGTTGGAGATACAGGACGATTTTTGTATCCCTCAACCTCCGCAAATACTTTTGCAGTCGCAGCAAAGCTCGCAAGTTATGACTTTGACCGAGCAGCTTTGGGACGTGAAATGTCCTCATTTGACATGAAAGTGGCTCGTCTGCAAGGATTTATCTATGAAAATCTTGAAGTGTCTGAAAATGGAGCTGCGCGCGTTGTACTGACACAAAAAATCTTGACATCCTTTGACTTAAAAGACTCGGAAACGTCGGTGATTGTTGGTGTGCCAGGAAGCATTCGCACAATACAGTCTTGGGCAATCTTTGTCGAGCAAGCAGATGGACATTTTCGTGTGAGAATGCGCTCAAAAGTTGTTCCTATCCAAGAAATCGCTAAGCGACATGATGGTGGCGGGCATGATTTGGCAAGTGGAGCAAATTCATATTCATTAGAAGAAAATGAGCAAATCTGGCAAGAATTACAGGAAAATTTGGAATAAATTAAAAAAACTGTCCAAGTGACAGATTTTTTTAATTTTCCATGAAATTTTCTAAACCATTTTCTAATGAAAGTCCAGCATTGAGTCCGATGATAAGCTTAATTCGTGCTTTTTGTGAATTGACTTCCGGAGCGAAAATAACACCAGCATCATGCAAACGAGAACCACCACCTTCATAGTCATAGACAGGCTCAGCGATACCGTTGAAGCAACGAGAAACAAGAATAATTGGTAACTTTTTAGCTAAAAGTTTTTCAACAGAATGCGCCGCTGTAGGAGGTAAATTGCCAGCACCAAGTGCTTCAATAACAAGTCCATCTAAATTGATTGAATCAAATAAATCAAAAATTTCTCCAGTCATACCAGCATAAGCCTTGATAATTGGAACATTTCCATGAACACTTTGAATATCTAAATGTTGATTTTCGCGGTCATTGTGGAAATAAAAAATCTTATTTTTCGTGAGTAATCCAAGCGGGCCGTGAGTGGGCGTTTGAAAGGTTGAGACATTGGTTGTATGCGTTTTTGTCACGAAACGTGCGGAATGAATTTCATCATTCATCACGACGAGTACACCACGTCCATAAGAATCCTCGTCACTGGCGACACGGATTGCCGTTAGAAGATTGTAGATACCGTCAGTTCCAAGTTCATTGCTAGAGCGCATAGCACCAGTTATAACGATAGGTTTTCCTCGTTTTATCGTCGAATCAAGGAAAAATGCTGTTTCTTCAAGAGTATCCGTGCCATGAGTGATGACTGCTCCGTCAAAATCTTCGTCAAAAGCAGCATCAATCCGTTTTTTGAGTGTCAACATATGTTCTAAAGTAATATGCGGACTTGGAAGATTAAAAATATCCTCAGAAATGATTGTAGCATTGGCAAATTGCATATCCACAGCATCCATTGGATTTTTTTCATTGGGGGAAACATGACCATTGGCATCTTCTGCCATGGAAATTGTCCCTCCTGTATGGAGAACTAATATTTTTTTCATTTGAATTTTTCCTCATAAAGTAATCTACTCCAAATTATATCAAAAAGCATGAAAAACGGTGGAAATGAAGTAAAAGACAAGATTAAATAAATAAAACTGTAAAAATTGGAAAAATTACTGTATAATTTAAAGTAAAAAAGATGAGAAGAAATGTGGAAATGAGAGATGACGATAAAGGCTGTATTTTTTGATTTAGATGGAACTTTATTTACAGGGACACGCGGAGTAGCAAATTCGACACGACGAGCAATAGAAATGTTACATCGTAAAGGAATTTTAGTAGGAATTGCGACAGGACGCGGCGCTGCTTTTGCTTTGCCTTTGTTGGAAGATTTGGCGCTGGATTTTGCGGTGACTTTTAACGGTCAGTACATTTTCACACCCAAGGAAATTGTTTTTGCAAATCCTTTAGATGTCAAAATTTTGAAAAAAATCATTACTTATGCCCAAAGCAATCATCGAGATATTTCGCTTGGGACAGCGCACGGTGTTGATGGTTCTAGGCTTTTGAAGTTTGGAGAGACACGTTTGGCAGGACTTTTGACTGGTGTTTTACCAAAAGGAACGTCAAGTATTGCTAGAAATAGTTTCAAAAATGTAGTGCGGCGCTTGATACCAAATAATGATTTAAGTGAAGTTGTACATGAAGAGATTTATCAAGTGATGATGGTTGCAACCCGCTCAGAGACAGAGTCGCTGGAAAAAGAATTTCCAGAAATTCAGGTCACTCGAAGCAATCCTTATTCTGTAGATTTGATTCCGCAAAATATCGGAAAATTGCAGGGAATTGAGCGTTTAGGAGAAAAATTTGGATTTACAACGCAAGAAGTGATGTGTTTTGGTGATTCTGAAAATGATTTGAAAATGCTTGAAGGTGTTGGAATTGGTGTTGCAATGGGAAATGCGACAGAAACTGTAAAAGCAAATGCAAATTATGTTACAGATAGTAATAATGCTGATGGAATCGCTAAAGCACTGGCTTATTTTGGCTTGATTGAATTTTCTTCAACAAAAGATTTTGTTTCTAAGGATTTAAATTTCAATAAAGTCAAGGCATTTCACAAGTTGATGGATGGGAAAACGCAAGAAATACCGCGCGCCTTTCCAGCAATGGAAGCAGGTTTTAGAGCAGGTTTTGAAGTTGAGGAAATTGTTGAATTTTTGCACGCAGCTTCAGCTGGTAATCAAGATAAATTTGCAGACTTAGTGGCTGATTTGCATGAAAATATTGACAAAGCAGTTGTAAAAGTAGAAAGTAAAAATGAAGCAGAAATGGATGTGCTGACGGCTGAGACAGATGCGATGATTGATTTGCTTTACTTTGCTTATGGGAATTTTGTATTGTCAGGCATTGACCCTTATGAAGTGTTTAATGCGGTGCATAGTGCAAATATGGGAAAAATTTTTCCAGATGGAAAAGCGCATTTTGACCCAGTAACACATAAAGTGCTCAAACCACAAGATTGGGAAGAGAAATTTGCCCCAGAAAAGAAGATAAAAAAAGAACTGGACAGACAAATTCGAGTGGCAAATAATAAAAATAAGAAATAAAGTTTTGAAAATAAAGTGATTAAATTTACAAAAATATACGAACTAAAACTATGATAGCGTTTTAAATGTGCTATAATAATAGTAAGAATATAAAATATTTAGGGAATAGAAGCTGAGAGATTATGGTTGCACGAAAGCAAATTATCAATCCAAGATATGGACAGACTTTTCATTCTATTCGTGAGGAGCGTGGCTTGCCACTAGCTTTTTTTAAGGATATTGTCTCAAAAGCAACGCTTGACCGTTTTGAAAAAGGCGAGAGCGTTTTAGCACCTGAAAAACTCGAAGAAGCTTTGAAACTCATGGATTTGTCGATGTTCACTTATCTTTATTTGGCAGATAATATGCCGGTATATCGGAGATATGGCGAGGTTTTTCAGTTGCTCCGAGAACAGCGCGGTTATGAGCTTGAGAGTTTTGAAAATATTGAAATTAATGCTTATACTCTGGAAAAGTTTGAAGCAGGAAAGGTCATGCTGGACTTTGATAAGGTGGATGCGGCTTTACAGATGATGCACGTGCCACTTTATGAGTTTTCACATATTTTAGATAAAGGTGAGGATGATTATTTTAGCGAGATTTTTGCTAAGGTTGATATGGCTTATTATGCTGAGGATTGGGGAGCATTGCGGATAATTTATGAGGAAGCCATTCCTTATGATGATTTCAGATTGATTGCTTTTGCCGCTAAAGCTTGCTATGAAAAGCTTTCTGAGGAGGAAATTGAGGAAGTTTCTGATTTTCTGTTTGGTGTGGATATTTGGACAAATATGGAACTTTTTGTCTTGCAATACACTGTCGGACAGCTCGCTTTTAGCTTATTGCGCTCTGTTTGGGTGGATTTACTTAAAGATGTGAGTTTATTTGAAGACAATCGGGATTATCGGATGCGCGTTGTGCGGACAGGTGCTGCGACGTGTTTTGCGATGATTGATTTGGGAAATTTATCAGCTGCGCGTCAATTTTTAGATTTATCAGAAAATCTGTTACGTAGTACAGATGAATTTACACGATGTGTCTATAAATTTGCGCAAAATCTGGTGATTTATAAGCAAGGAAAACAACAAGTAACAACAGAAAATTGTGAATCAGCACAAGAAAAAATGAAAAAAGTGATTGAAATATTTGATTTTCTAGGAGATAAAACTTTGGCTCAAAAATTTCAAAATTTATATGACCGCTATGTGGAATAATTTTTGACATAGGATAGTCGTTGCAAGCTTTGCTTGCTTACGAATATGCTAGTATTTTTTTGACAGAACTATCAAAAAAGTTTTTGTCCCAAGCTTGGAACAAAATTAAAAACTGTCAAAAATCAGGAGTATAATAGAGCTATGAAAAATAAATGAGAAAGGAGAACAGCGTGAGGGCAAGAAAAGGTGAGAAAATTATTGATGTTTGGAAAATTTCACATGAAAAAATCACGGAGCAGTGGGTGCAGGATGCTTTTGACGAAGGTCAAATCTACTGGTATCAGTCCAATGAGAATATTCTCATCTTTCCTCAAACGCACGGTGGCGCAGCTTCTGTTGGTTTTTACCTGATTTATTTGAACAAAAAAAAATATCGAGCCATCAATCCCAAACGTTTTGAGCGTGAATTCATACTACTAGAGTAGTTTGAACTTTTGACAGGCTGAGAATAAATTCTCTAGCCCCTTTGACAGAATTGTCAAAAAATATGCTATAATAATACAAGAAGTTATTTCTAATGTTACAAAAAGGAGGAAAAGTGTCACTTACCCTAATCATTGTTCTTGCCGTTCTTGCTGTGCTTGTCGTCATTATTTTGGGAATTATCATTCTCATTCCAGGTATGGCGCTCTTTAATAAAGTTTCTGATGAGAAATATTCGGCAGATGAAAAAAATTTATTGACAGGTACTTTGACAACGGCTATCACAGGACTTGAGGCTACTGGTGAAGTTGTGACAACGATTGCCAATGAGTCACGCAAAACGATGCCAGCAAAGATTTTTACCCCCAATAAAGACAATGTCACAGCGATTGAGCAAAATGCTTCTGTTCTCATTGTTGATACAAAAGACGGTGTTGCCTACGTCATCCCTTATCAAGAGATGATTTTCTAAAAATATTTTTGACAGAATTGTCAAAAATATTACACTTAAAAAGTTAATAAAATTCTCATTTACAATATAAAAAAACATTGTTTATAAGAAAAAAATTATAATAAAAGGAGTTTTTATGTCACCCATTCTTATTTTAGGAATCATTATTCTCGTCATCATTTTGGTTCTCTTTGGTATTGTAGCTAGCAACTACAAAAAATCAGGACCACAAGCAGCACTGATTGTTTATGGATCTGCACTCGGTTCAAAAGGTGTCAACAAAGATAGTCAGGGCAATAAATTGAAAGTTGTTCGTGGCTCAGGAACTTTTGTTCTGCCCGTTTTCCAAAATGCCCGTTTTCTCTCATTGCAATCCGCCGCGATTGATATCAAGACTGAAAAAGTTCTCTCAAAAGATAAAATCCCCGTTACAGTCGAAGCAACAGCGATGATAAAAGTCGGTTCTTCCTTGCAAGATATTGCCACAGCAGCTGAGCAATTTTTAGGTAAAAAAGACGAGCAACGTGATGGTATGGCAGACCAAGTTTTACGTGGGCATTTGCGCGCTATCGTTGGCACAATGACTGTCTCTGAGTTGATTGAAGACCGTAATAAATTCTCAGGAGAAGTTCAAGGACAAGCAGGAACAGACCTTACAAAAATGGGATTATCTATCGTTTCTTTTGTTATCAATGATATTCGTGATGACCAAAATTACATCAAAGCTCTTGGTGCTAAAGAAGTTGCGCGCGTTCAACAAGAAGCAGCGATTGCCGTAGCTAATGCAGATAAAGAAACACGTATCCAAAAAGCAACAGCCGACCAGCAAGCTCAAAAAGCCGAAGCCGAAGCAGCAACACAAGTTGCCAGCGCTCAAAAGGAAAAAGCTATCAATCTGGCAAGTTATGAGCAAGACCAAGCGATTGCGCAAGCCGATGCCAAAGCAAAAGCTGACCAAGCGAAAGCCGCAGCCGACCAAGCTTATGCAATCCAAGAAGCCATTTCCAAGAAAGAAACGACCGAAGCAGAAATGCAAGTCGAAATCATCAAGAAACAGCGTGAAACTGACCTTGAAACTCAAGAAGTCTTGCGTAAAGCGCAGGAAAATGAAGCGAATGTCGTCAAAGCCGCTGAAGCGGCAAAATCTGCACAAATCGCCAAAGCCGAAGCCGATGCTAAGGAACGTGAAGTCAAAGCCTTAGCCGAAGCCGCAGCTATTGAAGCGACAGGTAAAGCTGAAGCCGAAGCCATTCGCCTCAAAGGTATCGCTGAAGCTGAAGCGATTGAAAAGAAAGCCGAAGCCATGCTCAAGATGAACGATGCGGCTAAACTCAATATGGCACTTGATATCTTGCCACAGATTGTGACAGGCATTTCTGCCAATCTGCAAGCCGTTGATAGCATCAATATTTATGGTGGTGAAGGTTCATCAAAAATCCTCGGAATGTCCCAAGAAAGCTTGAAACAAGGACTTGACGTTCTAGGGACAATGGGAATTGACGTCCCTGAATTATTAAATAATTTTTCAGCAGGTCGTTCACAAATTATCGAAAAACCAGTGGAAAAAGCTGAATAATGTTAAAAGTCAATTTCCATGGGGATATTGACTTTTTATTTAAGGAGATAGAGATATGAAAGCGATGAATGGCAATAGTGAGGTTGATGCGTGGACAATCAGCCATGATGTTCCTACTTTGGAATGGGTCAAAGAAAATTTCGCAAAACACAAATTTTTCTGGATGGAAGATATGGGCGGACTTTTTCGTGCACCAAGTAGCAGTTTTCTAGGTGGCACAGGCATTTACGGTTCAGTTGGCGATGTGCTTATTCGTGATGAAAAATGTAATTTTACGATTGTGAGCTCTAAGAAATTCTATAAACATTACAAAAATATAAGAGAAGACTGATATGAAAGCAACTTATGGAAATACAACTGTTCGTGCTTGGAAAATCAATCGAGAAAATAAAGAACTGGATTGGGTGAAAGAAAATTTTGATAATGGAAATTTTTTCTTCACAGAACTCAAACTTTTTCGCGCACCAACAACTGTAAGCCTTGGAGGTGGTATTTATGGCAAGGTTGGTGATATTCTCATTCAAAATGGCATGGGTGTCTATACTATAATCAGCGAAAAGAAATTTCGCAAACGTTACAAAAATATCGAGGAAGAATTATGAAAATGATTGTTGGTGTATTTTTCGTTTTATTGGGGATTTTTCAGTTTTACCAAGTCTTCAGAAGTTTTAAAGCTTATAAAAAAGTGAAAGTCGTCAATATTTGGTTTTTTATCGGCTTAGGATTTTCACTTATTTTTGGACTCATCTGCTTTTTCGGTGGATTGACCTTTTTGATAAATAGTCTCTAACAAATAAAGTTTGACAAAACTGTCAAACTTTTTTCTTTCTATTTTTCAATAAAAATTTAATTCTCAGCAAAAAATTCATCATAAATTGCACGGAGAGCGACTTTTTCGTCCTTTTCTTTGACAATGAACATGACAGAAACTTCACTTGAACCTTGAGTCAACATTTCAATATTGATATTATTACGTGATAAAGCAGCCGCAGCGCGAGCAGTTACACCGATATGTTCTTTCATATCTTCACCAACCAGCATAATGATTGAGAAATTATGCTCAATGTATAGTTCATCAGGGTGCAAACTTTCGGTCAGATTGGCAATCAGCGCTTTTTCAATCGGTTGATTGAGGTAACGACTACGGATAATCAAAGAAATATCATCAATCCCAGTTGGCATATGTTCAAAACGTATTCCCAGATTTTCGAGTGCAGTCAGCACGCGCCGCCCAAAACCGACTTCACGGTTGAGCAGGTATTTACTCAGATAAAGCGTAGAAAAACCACTACTAGAAGCAATACCAACGACAGGAGCGCCTTTAGTTTCACGTTTTACGACAATACGAGTGCCAGGATGTTCAGGATTATTTGTATTTTTAATGACCAGTGGCACATGTGCGCGATAAGCAGGAACAAGTGCTTCATCATGTAAAACTGAAAAACCAGAATAAGCCAGTTCACGCATTTCTCGATAAGTCAATTCCTTGATACCATGTGGGTTTTTGACAATTCCTGGATGAGCAGCGAAAATTCCATCAACATCTGTGAAATTTTCATAGAGCTCAGCCTTCACTCCAGCAGCGACAATAGAACCTGTAATATCAGAACCACCACGAGAAAAAGTACACACTTCGCCATTTTCTGTCACGCCAAAAAAACCAGGAATAATCAAGGTTTCAGGCAATTCATTGAGGTATTTGATTTTCGCATAAGAAGTTGGCAAAAGTCGCGCATTTCCAGGGTCACTATTCACAATAATTCCCGCATCTGCTGGATGAACATAACGACTTGGTAGCCCTTGAGAACTAAAATAATCCGCAATCAACTTCGCATTATTATTTTCGCCCGCAGCAAGAAAAGTATCATAAAGAAACTTATTTCCCTCAATAGGCAAAGTTGCTAAGTCTCGGATATTTTGGGCAATCGTCTCAATAACTGGACTAGACAAGCCCAACTCATCGTAAATATCACGATAACGTTGAATAATCCATTCTTGATGAGGCGTAACATCTTCATGATTTTTATAAGCTGCATGATAAGCAATCAGAGCATCTGTTACTTTTGTATCGGCAGATGAACGTTTTCCAGGAGCGGAAACAATAACGAATTTGCGTGTTTTATCCGCACGAATAATATTAAAAACTTTTTTAATTTGCTGACTAGAAGCCAAAGATGAACCGCCAAATTTTGTAACTTTCATAAATAATCATTCCTCAATTTTTCTAAGTTGCCTATATTATAACTAATTTTCAGACTATTTTCAACAGGTAAAAGTGTTATAATAGCGTTATGAGTAAATTTAAAGCAATTATTTTTGATATGGACGGTGTTTTAGTAGATACAGAAAGTTATTACGCTGGCCGTCGTGAGGAATTTTTTGGCAGTCAGCAGATAGACATCAGCCACTTAAAAAATAAGGATTTTATTGGTGGTAACATGAAAGATATCTGGCCGAAAATCCTACAAAACAATTTTACGGCAGAAAAAGCGCAAAAGCTACAAGAAGATTATACGGATTATAAAAACCGCACTCCACTTCCTTATGCGAAACTTTTATTTCCAGATGTGATTGAGATTTTAGATTATTTGCATAAGCATGATTATAAAATAGCTTTAGCTTCAAGTTCTAGCATGACAGATATCCAGTTGATGCTCAACACACACCAACTTGGACATTATTTTGACCTTCTTTTATCAGGAGCAGATTTTAAACAATCAAAACCCAATCCTGAGATTTATCAAGTTGCTATGCAAAGATTGCAGGTAACAGCTGATGAAAGTTTAATTATCGAAGATTCAGAAAATGGTATTGCCGCAGGAAAAGCAGCTGGCGCAACAGTCTGGGCAATCAAAGATACACGTTTTGGCATGAACCAAAAAGCAGCTGACGCATTTGTCAATAATTTGCATGAAGCTTTGCAAGCCATTCAAGCGCAAGAAAAGTAAAAAAAGCACAGTAGTGACACAAGTAATCTTCATTTCACAAATAAAAAATAAAAAAGTTCTTTAAGTTTCGTCCGTCCTATGGTAAAATAAGAGGATATAGGAGAGTCGTATGAATTTTGTAAGACGTTTTTCACCCCAAATAATTATCGCTATCATGGTTATCGTGCAGATTTTTGAAATTTTGGCGGTTATTTTGTCGGATTCACGCATCCTCGCATTGGTCTATCTTTTCTTGCTCAATGTCATTATTACCTCTATTTTGCTTTTACAAACCAAAAATTATCAACTTCGCAGGCAGGATTTTATTCGTAAAATCAATGATGAAGCAGAAAACTCATTGAATGCAACACTTGATAATATGCCAATAGGTGTTATTCGTTATAATAAAGAAAGTCTTGAACCAGAATGGTTTAATCCTTTTATTGATATGGTTTTTAAAGGGAATGAAAAAATTCTGGGAAAAGAAGATATTCAAGCTATTTTAAAGAAAAAAGCAGACGAACAGTATATTCAGATTGGTGACCAAAAGTTTGTTATCAATTTAGATGATGAAAAAACGCTGATTTATCTGATTGATGCTACAAAAGAAGTTGCTTTTCGCTCAGACTTCAATGATAGTCGTGCAGTGATTGGTTCGATTTCAGTGGATAATTATGATGATGCCACAGACTTGATAACAGATAGTGAGCGGACAGTTGTAAATAATTTTATTGCAAGTTCTTTAGAGAATTTTGCGACAAAATATGCGTTTTACTTGCGCCGTATTAGTAGTAGTCGCTACTTTTTCCTATGTGATTATCGGATTTTAGATAAAATGATAAGTGATAAATTTTCTGTTTTAAATGATTTTAAAACATCGTCAGCAGAAAAGAAAATTCCACTTACCTTGTCAATCGGTGTTTCTTATGGTTGGAATGATTTTCCAACGATTGGCAAAACGGCGATGAACAACTTGGAACTTGCACAAGTTCGTGGTGGCGATCAGGTTGTCTTGCGTGAAAATACAGAACAGGCAAGACCAACTTATTTTGGTGGAAATTCAGAAAGTCGAACGCAAAAGAGTCGAACACGTGCGCGTGCTATTTCTACTGCTTTACGTACGATTATCAGTGAAGCTGATGATATCTTTATTGTCGGACATCGTTTTACAGATATGGACGCTTTGGGAGCAGCCATTGCGATGAAAGTTTTTGCAAATATATCTGGAAAAGAAGCCTTCGTTGTTTACGACCCAGAGCAATTACTTCCAGATGTTGGACGTGCGATTGATAAAATGAACAAAAGTTCAGATGGTTTTACACATATTATCCGCTTAGAAACGGCACGTCGAATAAAAAAAGCAAATTCACTTTTAATCATGGTGGACCATTCTAAAACAAGTCAAACTTTAAATTTGGATTTTTACAAATCTTTTGAAAAAGTGGTGGTAATTGACCATCATCGTCGTGATGATGACTTCCCAGAGCAAGCGTTATTGTCTTATATTGAGTCAAGCGCAAGCTCTGCGAGTGAATTGACAGTTGAACTTTTACAGTTCCATGATACAAATGCTCGAAAAATGTCGAATATCGAAGCAAGTATTGCTCTTGCTGGGATTGAAATGGATACAAAGAATTTTACAAAGGCAACGACATCAAGAACTTTTGAAGCAGCAGCTTATCTACGTTCACGTGGAGCAGATAATGATTTAATTAAGATAATTATGGCGACGGACTTTGAGAAATATAAAAAAGTCAATGAAATCGTACTTAATTCCAAAATTATTTTTGGAAATATTGCGCTGGGAGTTGGAGCTACTAATCAAAAATATGATAATATCACGACAGCAAAAGCAGCAGATACTTTGCTTGATATGGCTGGTGTGACAGCATCATTTGCGATTACTAATCATACGAACGGCTTTGTTTCTGTTTCTGCACGTTCGCGTAATGGTTTCAATGTGCAAACTTTGATGGAACAAATGGGCGGTGGTGGACATTTCAATAATGCAGCTACTCAAATTTATGAACGTACAGAAGAACAAGTCAAAGAGGAACTTATAAAAGTTCTCAAAGCTCGTTTTGAAATAAATGAATAATTAGAAAAAGGAAGATAAAATGAAAGTTATATTTTTAGCAGATGTTAAAGGACAAGGGAAAAAAGGCGATATCAAAGAAGTACCAACAGGTTATGCCCAAAACTTCTTGATTAAGAAAAATCTTGCTAAGGTTGCTACAAATGCATCAGTAGCAGCAGCAGCAGGACAAGCAAAGGCAAAAGAAAAAGAAGAAGCTGAGTTTTTGGCTGAAGCAAAAGCTCTTAAAGTACTTCTTGAAAAAGAAGATACAATCGTTGAAATTACTGAAAAAGTTGGACAGGATGGGCGACTTTTTGGAGCGGTAAATTCAAAGAAAATTGCGGATGCGCTGAGCGTTCAATACAATTTAAAATTGGACAAACATAAAATCCAACTTGCAAATCCAATTCGTGCGATTGGAATTGCTGATATTCCTGTGAAATTGCATCGCGAAGTGACAGCAAAAGTTAAAGTTCGGATTAGTGAGGCATAAAAATGCCTGAAATTGATGTTATTAAGGCACCACCACAGGATTTAGAAGCAGAGCAGGCGGTTCTTGGTGCTATCTTTTTGGATAGTGAGCGTTTGGTAGAAGTCAAGGAATATTTAACATCTAATGACTTTTACAAAAATGCTCACAAGTTGATTTTTCGGACGATGGAAAAATTGTTTGATACACGCGAGGCGATAGATGTTTTGACGGTGCGTAGTCAACTTGAAAATCAAGGAGATTTAGAGGCAATCGGTGGAATTTCTTATATCGCTGAACTTGCTGCAAATACGCCAACAGCTGCTAATGCGGTTTATTATGCAAAAATCGTTGCTGAAAAATCATTGCTGCGCCAGCTTATCAATAAACTGACGTCGAGTGTGCAAAAGGCTTATGAGCAAGATTCACCAGCAGATGATATTCTTGCTGAAGCTGAAAAAAACTTGATTGATGTCCAGCAAGGACGAAATACTTCGGGATTTAGGAAAATCTCAGAAATTATTAATCTTTCATTAGATGATATTGAAAAACACGCTCAAGATAAAAGTGTCGTGACAGGTCTTGCCACAGGATATGTTGAACTTGACCGGATGACGACAGGTTTGCATGATGAAGAATTGATTATTATTGCGGCGCGTCCAGCCGTCGGTAAAACGGCTTTTGCGCTGAATATTGCGCAAAATATTGGAACGAAGCAAGATAAAGCGGTAGCTATCTTTTCTTTGGAAATGGGTGCAGAGAGCTTAGTTAATCGTATGATTGCTAAGGAAGGACGGATTGAGTCGCAGCACTTGCGTACAGGGCAGCTGACAGATGATGAGTGGAATGCTCTCTTTATCGCGACAGGTGCTTTGAGTCAATCTGAAATTTATATTGATGATACTCCGGGGATTAAAATCACGGAAATTCGTGCGCGTGCTCGCAAATTAGCGCAGGAAAGTGGAAATCTTGGACTGATTTTGATTGATTATTTGCAGTTGATTTCAGGGACGGGACGTGAAAATCGGCAACAAGAAGTGTCGGAAATTTCACGGCAACTAAAAATCCTAGCTAAAGAATTGCACGTACCAGTTATTGCACTTTCACAACTTTCACGTGGTGTCGAGCAACGTCAGGATAAGCGTCCAGTACTTTCGGATATTCGTGAATCTGGTTCAATTGAGCAGGATGCAGATATTGTCGCTTTCTTATATCGCGATGACTATTATGAACGCGAAGGCGAGGAGGACGATGGTGAGAGTATGCAGGATAATTCTGTTGAAGTTATCATTGAAAAAAATCGTTCGGGAAGTCGAGGGACTGTGAAGCTTGCTTTTATCAAAGAGTACAGCAGTTTTGACAATATTGATATACGATATGGTAATGAGAACTAGATTTTTAGGGTAGTTTCGTGTTATAATATAAATAATCGTCTAAAAATGATAATATGACTTATTTTTATGATAAAAATGTGGTCAAGTAAAGATAAGGGTAAAGTAAATAAAGTGAATATTTATCAGCTCTTGGAGGAAAAATGGATAATCAAAATCAAGAAATTGGGAAAATTGTTGATATTAGAAATAATGTGAAAGCTCATCTTGGGCAAACGATTGAAATTACATCACAATTTGGTCGTAAACGTGAAAATCGTCATAAAGTTAATTTGATTGAAGCTTATGCAACGCATTTTGTTATTGAAAATATTCCTGCACGTGGACCAAAAGTGACGGAATCTTATCAGTATGCAGATATTTTGACACAGACTATTTTGATTCATTTTTAAGGATTGAGTAAAAATTCTAAGGAAAGGAGGAGACAGTAGATGATGATTGCAAATATGGATATGGTGCCTGTAAGAGGCGGTTCTGGTAATGCTTTTACGGCGCAGAACAATCAAGAACGTGTCTTTATTAAAAAAAATGCTAACCCAATGTTGACAAGTATTTACCTTGAAGGAATTACTCCGCGTGTTTTGTGGACAAAGCGAACAGCTGAGGGAGATATGCTGTCTGCTCAGCCTTGGATAAATGGACATACTTTAATTCCTGAGGAAATGGGAGATACACAAATCAATCAAATCCTGTCTCATTTACATAAGAGTAAAAAACTGGTGGATTCCTATAAAAAACTAGGAAGTCATTCTGTTTCTCCTGAGACTTTGTTAAAAAATATCATCAATGGTTCGGATGTTCTAAAGACTAATCATTTTCTCTCAAGTGTTGTTGCGGAAATGTTTGAAGAAATTCCTCCTTTGAGTGAAGAAGAAGTCACAGTTGTTCATGGAGATGTTAATCATAATAACTGGCTGGTTGATGATGATACACATCGGATTTATCTTGTTGATTGGGATACAGTTTTTTTGAGTGACCCAATGGTTGATATGGCTTATATTTTGTCACATTATATTCGTCCGGTAAACTGGAATCGTTGGCTGACTTATTCGGGTTATCAACCTCGAAAAAACGTGATGGCAAAAGTGATTTGGTATGGGAAGCTTTCTTTCTTGCGGCAAATTTCGGATTATTTTGCTCAAGGAAAGATGCGAGAGGTCAATCAGGAAATCTTGGGACTTCGGAAACTTTGTGAATTGTGAAATCATGAGAGAAGGGGAACCTTCTCATTTTTCAGTTTTTGGAAATACTTGGGATAAGTGTTTATGTTAAAATTGTATTAGAAAAAAAGGAGAAAAAATGCGGGTTAAATATCGTAAAGGTGCGCCAGAGCATTTGCAGGAAAACACGCATATTGTAGTGGAAAATCCAGTGGATTTTAAGGGACGCTGGGCGGAACGTTTTGGGAATAATCATCCTATCCACATTGAGGTGGGTTGTGGAAAAGGAGGTTTCATTACAGGAATGGCGGCGCAACATCCTGAGATTAATTATATTGCGATTGATATGCAACTTTCGGTGTTGTCCTATGCGCTAGATAAGGCTTTGGAGGCAAATTTGCCGAATGTTCAGATGATGCTTGTAGATGGTGCAGCGCTGACGGAATATTTTGAAGATGGAGAAGTGGCTCAGATTTATCTGAATTTCTCTGACCCTTGGCCTAAAAATCGTCATGAGAAACGTCGCTTGACTTACAAGTCATTTTTAGCAACTTATGAGCGGATTTTGCCTTCTGGAGGAGAAGTTCATTTCAAAACGGATAATCGTGGTTTGTTTGAGTATTCTTTGGTTTCTTTGACAAATTATGGAATGACTTTGAAGCAGGTTTGGTTGGATTTGCATGCTGATGAGGAATTTTCTCAGGTCAATGTGATGACGGAATATGAGGAAAAATTTTCGTCGAAGGGACAGGTTATCTACCGCTTGGAAGCAAAATTTCAAGAAAAATAATGTGAACCAAAATGAATTAAATATGAGAGGAGCATGAGAATGCGTTGTCCAAAATGTCAATCAGAAGATTCTCGAGTTGTTGATTCGAGACAGGCTGATAATGCAATTCGTCGTCGTCGTGTTTGCGAAAGCTGTGGCAATCGTTTTACGACTTTTGAGCGAATTGAAGAAATGCCCTTGTTGGTAATTAAAAAAGATGATAAACGTGAGCCTTTTAATCGGGAGAAAATTGTGCGTGGGTTGGTGCGAAGTGCCTATAAACGTCCAGTTTCAAGCGAGGATATTGAGAAAATTGTCGCGCGTGTAGAGCAAAGAATTCGTCAACTTGATACAAATGAAGTGAAATCTGATGAGATTGGTGCTTTCGTGATGGATGAATTAGCGAATTTGGATGATATAACTTATGTGCGTTTTGCCAGTGTTTATCGTTCTTTCAAGGATGTGAGTGAATTGGAAGAGCTGTTGAAGAATTTTACAAATAAGAATTAAATGTGTTGATTTTAAGAGGATGAGAAAAATATGAGAGCAAGAGATACGTTTACGATTGTTAATCGTGGGAAAACCAGTTTTGATGCTGAGGTTTTTACTTTGCTCTATTTACCGATTGTTGGACATGAAGCATTTGCGCTGTATCAACTTTTACGTGTCTTTTCTTCGGGGAAAATTTCTCATTTTTTAGAGTATTTGAATATGGGGTTAAATCCTTTCATTGAAGCGCTGGATAAGCTGTCTGCTTTGGATTTGCTTGCTGTTTATGATAATCATCCGGATTTGTTTTTTGAATTGAAAAGTCCTTTGAGTTTTGATGATTTTATGGCAGATGATTTTTATAAACAGTTGTTGATTTCGCGGATTGGGGAAAGTCGTGTCGTGGCTTTGGCTGGTTATCAAAAACCGCAGGGGCAAAATATTTCGCGTAAATTTCATGAAGTCTATAAATTGAAGTTTGATGAGGTTTTTGACAGTTCTGTCAAAAAAGAGACATTCAATATGGAGGCTTTCAAAGCTTTGATGGCGCGACAAAAGTTGACTTTTTCGGATGAAAATCAGGAAAGTTTGATGATTTATTCTTTAGCTGAAAAATTTGAGCTAAATTGGTATGAGTTGTTTAAGGTTGTTGAGACAACGGCAAATGCTGATTTAACGATAAATTTGACGGCGACAACAAGACAATTATCAGGGCAAGCGGAGCCAATTCCAGCTTTGTCAGTATTTCCTAAGGCTTTTCAGGATTTGATTGTTGTGAGTAAATCAGTGAAACCTGCTGAATTTTTGATAAAAATCAAGCAAGAAGTAGGTGGATTTGCTTCAAATGATGAGAAAAAACTTTTGACAGTTCTGTCAAAACAAAATTTGACTGATGAAGTGCAAAATATCCTGATTCATTATGTTTTGGTACAACAAAAAAATCCAACATTGACATCAAACTTTGTGAATACTGTGGCAAATGATTGGTTGCGGCACAAAGTTGTCACAGCAGAAGCGGCAGTCACACGGATTTTGGAACGGAATCAAAAAGTGCAAGAAAAAGCGATAACCAAGCCAAAAGCAGCAGCTAAATTAGTTAAAAAAGCGCCAGAATGGTCGTCCGCAAATTATGTGGAAAATACAAGTGAAGAAGCACAAGCGAAATTTGCAGAATTGCAGAAAAAAATGCGAGAAAATGGCTCAAAATAAGGGCTGACAACGGAAAGGAGAAAAATGGAATCTATCAGTGATATTTTAAAACAGCGCGCAGAAAGTCGAGGCAGTCGTGAAAATTTTGATGCGCTTGTCGCAGAAACCATGAAAAATCCGGAAGTTCAGGCCTTTATTGCGCAGCATAAAATGACGGAAGATGAGATACAGCGGAGTTATTCAAAGTTCTACGAATTTGTGCGCGAGCAGAGTAAGTTTAACGGCGCAGGCTATGAGCCGGAACTCATTATGAATCACGGTTATGCGGATGTTTCTTATCAAACGACGCAAGAATTGGCGGAGCGACAGGCAAATGCAAGTTTGCTTAAGCGTGTTCAAGTGATTGGCTTGCCTAAAGAGTTGAAGAAGATTGATTTGTACAATCCGAAAGATGTTGTGATTAGCAATGACAGTCAGTATCGTCTGATTGAGGCAATCAATGATTTCATTCATAACCCTGAAAAGGAAAGTGGGCTCTATGTTTATGGCGATTTTGGTGTGGGAAAATCTTATATCATGGCGGCGATGGCAAATGAGCTGGCAAAGCGTGATATTTCTACGTTTTTAGTGCATTATCCAACTTTTGTATCTGAGTTGACTTTTGATAATGTCAATACTTGGAACAATGAACTGAAAAAAGCGCAAGTACTGGTATTGGACGATATTGGCGCGGAAATGAATAATAGCTGGTATCGTGATGGTGTTTTGCAGGTTATTTTGCAGCATAGAATGCAAGGAAATTTGCCAACATTTTTCACATCAAACTTGACAATGGCAGAGCTAGAGCAACATCTTGCAGAAACGAAAAAAGTGGAAGATATTTGGCCAGCAAAACGGGTAATGGAGCGGATTAAATATCTGTCAAAAGAAATAAGATTAGAAGGAGCCAATCGCAGACATGACTGAGCAAAATGAAACAATAAATTTGATGATGAAACATACATCTGTACGCAATTTTACGGAGGAAAAACTTTCTGACGAAACTGTCAAAACACTGATAGAAGCTGGACGAGCTGCTTCTAACTGGAAAAATTTCCAGTCTTATTCAATTATTGTTGTGAAAAGTCAGGAGCAAAAAGAGGCAATTTTTCATTATCAACCGCAAAAGGCGATTAAAAATTGTTCACATTATTTGGTTTTCGTGGGCGATATGAACCGCGCAGAAAAAGGTGTTGCGCTCAACGGCGGCGATTTTCAGCCGGCTGGGATTGAGAGTTTACTGATTTCGTCTGTAGATGCTTCTGTTGCCGCAGAAAATGTCCTTCTGGCAGCAGAAAGTCTGGGCTACGGTGGTGTTATGATTGGACTTATTCGTGACCAATCTGAGGAAATTTCTGATGTGTTGAATTTGCCAAATTACACTTATCCACTTTTTGGAATTGCTCTTGGAAAACCTGCGCGACTTAATGATGTCAAACCTCGTTTGCCTTACGAAGCTGTTGTTTTTCCTGAAAAATACATTGAGCAATCGCAAGAAGTTATCAAAGAATATGATAAAGTTCAAGATGATTATGCAGGTGCAAGACGCATTGGCAGCACATGGTCAAGTCGCTTGGTTGACCAATGGGGACAAGCAGAAAATCCATCTTCCACAGAAAATCTGAAAAAGAAAAAACTTCTGTGATTATCATAAAAATATTTTGACAGTTCTGTCAAAAAAATTTTATAACAAAAAAGACAAAAAAATCAGTAAAAATAATTTTTGACACCGAAAAGCTAGGCTTTCTGGTATCCACTCTCGCTAAGTGGCTAAAGCCACAAGTCGAGTGGCAGTTTTGTCAAAAAATTTCATAAGAAAACTTGTCAAAAATCATGGCAAGTTAAACAGAAAGTAAAAAAATATGAGTTTACCAACAGTTGCTATCGTCGGACGTCCGAACGTTGGCAAATCAACCATTTTCAACCGTCTCGCAGGAGAACGAATTTCCATCGTTGAGGACACACCGGGTGTAACGCGCGACAGAATTTATGCGACGAGCGAATGGTTGACTAAGAAATTTTCAATTATTGATACAGGTGGTATCGAGCTTTCAGATGAACCTTTCATGACTGAAATCCGCGCGCAAGCTGAAATCGCGATGAACGAAGCCGACGTGATTGTCGCTGTCGTTGATGGTGAGACAGGAATTACAGACGCTGATGAAGCTGTCGCGCAAATTCTCTATCGGAGCGATAAGCCAATCATTCTCGTGGTCAATAAAGTCGATAATCCCGAACGTCGTTTAGAAATCTTTGATTTTTACAGTCTTGGACTTGGCGAACCTTATCCAGTCAGCGCTGTTCACGGGATTGGGACAGGAGATGTGTTAGATGCGATTGTTGCCAATCTTCCAGAAGATAATGAACCTGAAAATCCTGATTTGATTAAGTTCAGCCTGATTGGTCGTCCAAATGTTGGAAAGTCAAGTTTGATAAATGCAATGCTTGGAGAAGACCGTGTCATTGCCAGCCCAATCGCTGGAACAACACGTGATGCGATTGATACGCATTTTGTTGACCCAGAAGGTCAAGAATTTCTGATGATTGACACGGCGGGCTTGCGTAAATCAGGTAAAGTCTATGAAAATACTGAGAAATACTCAGTTATGCGAGCGATGCGAGCGATTGACAGAAGTGAGATTGTTCTCATGGTTATCAATGCGGAAGAAGGCATTCGCGACTATGATATGCGTATTGCAGGTTTCGCTCATGAAGCAGGAAAAGGAATTGTCATCGTCGTCAATAAATGGGACACACTTGAAAAAGACAATGATACCATGAAAAAATTCGAGGAAAATATCAGAAATAAATTCAAATTCCTTGATTATGCGCCGATTGTTTATATTTCTGCAAAAACAGGACAACGTTTGGGCAAATTACCAGATATCATCAAAGAAATTCACCATTCACAAAATCTGCGAATTTCAAGTTCGATCTTAAATGATGTGATTATGGATGCTGTCGCAATCAATCCAACACCGACAGACAAAGGAAAACGTCTCAAGATTTTCTATGCGACACAAGTTGCGGTGAAGCCACCAACATTTGTCGTTTTTGTCAATGAAGAAGAATTGATGCACTTTAGTTATATGCGTTTTTTGGAAAATCAAATACGTAAAGCCTTTGTTTTTGAAGGAACACCGATTCACATGATTGCCAGAAAAAGAAAATAAAAAAAATAATTGCATATTGCATTGCAGATTTAAAAATGTAGTGTATAATATATTTATTCCTTAAAATTTTTCATTCCAAAGGCTCCTTACCTTTGGTACATTTACTCCCAAAAGAAAACGAATGGTCTTATACATACCATTCGTTTTCTGATTTTATTGATGAGCTACTAATAACCTAAAATAAGTTGTGCGACAATCGGCGCGACAACAACATAAACAATCCCAGTCACACCAATAGATAAAGCGGCCATCGCACCTTGAACTTTTCCTAGCTCAATCGCTGTTCCAGTACCAACTGCGTGTCCTGTCCCGCCAAGTGTAACTCCCTGAGCAACAGGGTCTTTAATTCGGAAAAGTTTAAGAAGTGGGCCAGCAAAAACACTAGTTAGAATACCTGTTGCGACAACGACGACGACTGTAATCTGCTCCACACCGTGCATTTTATCAGAAATTCCCATTGCCATCGCTGTTGTGACTGATTTTGGAAAAATTGATAAGGAAGCAAGTTTTGATAAACCAAAAAATTTCGCTAGAAGTGCAGTAATCACAGTATTTATCACGGCTGCGATACTAATCGAAATCACAATCGACCGCGCATGATGGCGCATCAGATGAAAAGTTTTGTAAAGCGGAATACCAAGCGCTACAGTTGAGGGTCCGATTAAGTCATTTAAAATACTTCCGCCGTTATAGTAGTTCTTATAGGGAATTTTTGCGAGCACAAGAATAAGAATAATCACGATTGTCGAAAAAAGAAGTGGATTTGTGAAAGGTTTACGGATACTTTCATTAATCCGAACACCAGCCATAAAGACAAGAAGTGTGAGAACTAGGCCAAAAAGCGGGTTCGCTGTGAGTGCATTCATTTAATCTTCCTCCTTTTTTTGTAATTCTGGTGCAGTATAATCGCCTTCAAATTTGACTTTGATAAATTGCATGAGTTTGCCTAAAACGAGCATATTGACAATTAGAGCGACGAGAACAATAACTAAGATTTGGAGCCAAAAATGAGAAATGAGTGACCATTTTGCCATAATTCCTACACCAGCAGGCAGAAAAAGAATGGTCATATTATTGATTAAAAAACTTCCGACTTCATCAACATGACGAAATTCCAAAATTTTGAATTGCAAGGAAAGAAAAAGAAGAAGCATTCCGATAATAGGTCCAGGAACTGGAAGATGCAGGCCGTCAGAGATGATTTCCCCAATAAAGGAAAACAAAAGAATGAACAATAATTGCATATAAATTTTCATAATAGTTAATATCCTTAATTATTTTAAAACATTTTCTATTTTACGCTTCGGACTTTGATTTTTCAAGGATGAAAATAAATTTATTTATTAAAAAATAATCCTTGACAAGTGCAAGTTTTTGGTATATAATGAATTTAAATAAAAATTAATTAGAAAGGAGCGTTCGCAAGGACGCTCCTTCTCTTATGTATTTTTAATTGAAAAAATGAAAGGAGAATGATATGGAAGAAATTACAAAAGTTGTTGAAACTTTCATTGAGCCTTATTTGCCGGAAGATGTTGAGCTGGTTGATGTGGAATGGGAAAAGTTGGGACAAGATTTTATTTTGCGCGTAGTGATTGATAAGGTTGATGGTGTGAGTATAGAAGATACAGCCAATCTGAGTGAGATTATTTCGCCACTATTGGACAAAATCTCACCTGACCCATTTCCGAGTGAAGGCTATATGTTAGAGGTTGTAAGTCCCGGTGCAGAACGTCCTTTAAAGAAGTTGGCTGATTTTGAAAATGCACTTGGTGCCTTTGTTTTGATTAAACTTTATCAAAAGATTGCTGGGGAAAAGGAATTTACGGGAGATATTGTCAAGGTAAATGATGAAGTGATTACTTTGGATGTTCTTGATAAGACACGTCATAAGAGCGTTGAAATCCCGCTGGATAAGATTTCTAAAGCAACTACTTTGGTTAAATTTTAATTGAGCAAAAAATCGTTGATTGGATAATTTTCTAGTGGCGAGACGAGGTGTCGTTATTAGAAAATTGTCCAAAGACAATAATGAAATTTCTACAGAAGAAAGTGAGAACAACAATGAGCAAAGAAATGCTGAACGCATTTGAAATGCTGGAAGAACAAAAAGGAATTAAACCTGAAATCGTGATTGAAGCGATTGAACAGGCGATTACGGCGGCTTACAAACGTCAATATGGTCAAGCGCAAAATGTTAAAGTTATTTTTGATGAGAAAAAAGGTAACTTTAATGTCTATTCAACGCGTGAAGTGGTTGATGAAGTCTTTGATAGTCGTTTAGAAATTTCGCTGGAAGATGCGATGGAGCTAAATCCTCACTATGAAATCGGCGATAAAATCATGTTTGAGGAAAAGCCAAAAGATTTTGCTCGTACAGCTGCTGGTGCTGCAAAGCAAGTCATCATGCAGAAAATGCGTGAAGAAGAACGTACAATCATTTATAATGAATACAATCGTTATAGAGATGAAATCATCACAGGAACGGTTGAAAAAGTCGATAACCGTGCGGTTTATGTCAATCTTGGTCGTGTCGATGCACTGCTCACGAAAAAAGACCAAATTCCGCAAGAACGTTTCCATGTTGGTGACCGCGTGAAAGTTTATGTGACAGATGTTATTTTGACACCAAAAGGAACACGTGTTTTCATTTCACGGACAGCTCCAGAGATGTTGAAACGTTTGTTTGAAAAAGAAATTCCTGAAGTATTTGACGGGACGGTTGAGATTATCAATATTGCGCGTGACGCTGGTGACAGAGCAAAAGTCATTGTAGAAAGTCATGATGCAAATGTTGATGCTATCGGAACAATGGTCGGTGCAAAAGGGGCGCGTATTCAAGGAATTATCCGTGAATTATCTGGCGAAAAGATGGACATTATCGAGTATTCAAAAGATAAAGCAACGCTTGTGGCAAATGCTTTGAAACCTGCGCGGATTGAGCAAGTATTGATTACAGAAGATGGTGCAGCGCTTGCTGTTGTCGCGAAAGATCAGTTATCACTTGCGATTGGTAAACGTGGACAGAATGTACGCTTGGCGGCTCATGTAACGAATTGTAAGATTGATATCAAATCTGCTGATGAATTTAATGTGGATGATTATATTATTGAAGATGGTGCAGATGAACTTCCAGAAGATGATGTGATTATTGAAGAAATTGAAGTCGCAGAATCAGCTGAGGAAGTCAACGCAGAAGTATCTGACGAAAATGTAGAATAAAATTTCTGATTTATTATTTTTGACAAAATTGTCAAAAAATATGAAACAGAGAATTGAGGATTTTTTATGAAACAGAAAAAAATTCCAATGCGAAAGTCGTTAGTATCTGGCGAAAATTTTCCTAAGAAAGAACTTTTGAGAATTGCTTTCACAAAAGAAGGCGAGATTTCGATTGACCCAACTGGGAAAGCGCACGGACACGGTGCTTACATCGCTTTGTCAAATCAAGAAGCGGCTCTGGCGAAGAAAAAACGGAGCTTTGACCGTGCGTTTAGTGCAAAGATTGATGAAAGTTTCTATGACGAATTAATCGTTTATGTGGAACATCAAGTGGCGCGCAAAGCGCTTGCTGATGCGACATATTCAGCAGATTTGGCACCAGATTATGATGACTAAAAGTATGGATAAACAACAGCAACTATTAAATTTGCTAGGTCTTGCAAAACGTGCAGGAAAAATCATTTCAGGCGAGGAACTTGTGGTAAAGGCGATTAAAAATGGCCAAGCCAAACTTGTTTTTGTTGCCAGTGATGCTTCAGCAAATTTAATCAAAAAAATTACAGATAAATCAAGTTACTATGAGGTAACACTAGCACAGAACTTCTCAGAAATTGAACTGTCAAACGCGATTGGTACACACAGAAAAGTGATTGCCATTGCCGATAACGGTTTTACAAAGAAAATGGAGAGCCTCATGAAGATGTAATAAGATAAAAGGAGGACAAAATTGTCTGATAAGAAAAGAATTAACCAAATAGCTAAAGAAACAGGATTGTCAAATCAAGAACTTGTGAATGCCGCACAAAGTCTTGGATTTGAAGTGAAATCACACTCAAGCTCTGTGACAGCACAAGAAGCAACAGAGATTATTGCCAAGGCGAAGTCTGGCGAAGGGACAACTGTTTCTGACAAAGCTGTCAAAACTCCAAAAGCAGTAGTAGCGACAGAAAAAAAAGCAGCAAGTCATAAAAAAGAAGAAACACCGCGCACATTTGCAGGGAAAGCAATCGTTGAAGACCCAGCGATTTTGGCACGAATTAAAGCTAAGGAAGAAGCTGAAAAAGCAGCTAAAGTGGAGAAAACTAAAGTAGAAGTTGCGCCAATTCCTGAAGCAAAAACAGCTGAAAAAGTTTTTGACAAAGCTGTCAAAAAAGAAAAACAACATGGCAAACAAGAAAAAGCAGTTGAGACACATAAACACGAAGTAAAAAGTGAAAAAGTTGAAAAGAGTGAACAACCTATCGTAGAAAAACAAGCAACAGCAACAGCAACAGCAACAGCGACAACATCAAGCTTTAATAAAAAACCACGGATTCAAATCAAAGTTGTCCGTCGTGCAGAAGACATCAAAAAAGAACAAGATGCAAAACGTGCCGCTAAAGCGGAGAAAAAACCTTTTGATAAAAATCGTAATGCTGGAAATAACAATCATCGCGACAATAATAAGCGCTACGACAATCGCCGTCCAAATGGACAAGGTGGACAAAGCGATAACCGTTACAAAGGTCAAAATTCGCAAAATGGGCAAGGACAAAATCGTGGGAAATTTGAAAAAACAAACACGACAACAGAAGTTTTTGCAGCACCGGTAACAGGTAAAACAAGTCGTCGTGACCGTGACCGTAAGAAAAATGAACACGACAACAATAATAAATCAGGCGAACGCAAAGCTGGCGGCCCATTGCGCGTTAATGATAACCGAAATCAAGTGCGTAACGCCCGTAATTCTAACTGGAACAACAAACCACGTCGTGGCGGAAGAAATAATCAAGCAGCAGCACCAGTTTCAACACGTAAATTCCACGAATTACCAGAATCACTCGAATATGAAGTGGGCATGAACGTGCAAGATATTGCTAAGGCAATTAAACGTGAACCAGCCGAAATCATCAAGAAACTCTTTATGATGGGCACAATGGTTACGCAAAATATGTCACTTGATGAAGATACGATTGAACTCATTCTCATGGACTACGGAATTACACCAGAAAAGAAAGTCGAAGTCGATAATACAGATATCGAACGTCTCTTTGTCGAGGATGGTTATCTCAATGAAGATGAGATGGTAGAACGTCCACCAGTTGTTACCATCATGGGACACGTTGACCATGGTAAAACAACCCTGCTCGACCACTTGCGTGATTCACACGTGACAGAAGGCGAAGCTGGCGGTATCACGCAACATATCGGTGCTTATCAGATTACTACCAATGGTAAGAAGATTACTTTCCTTGACACACCAGGACACGAAGCTTTCACAAGTATGCGTGCGCGTGGTGCATCTGTGACAGATATCACGATCCTTGTCGTTGCTGCAGATGATGGTGTGATGCCTCAAACTATCGAAGCAATTAATCACTCAAAAGCAGCTGGTGTGCCAATCATTGTTGCAATTAACAAGATTGATAAACCGGGTGCCAATCCTTCACGTGTCACTCAAGAACTCGCAGAACACGGGGTTATTTCAACTGCTTGGGGTGGAGAATCAGAATTTGTCGAGATTTCAGCGAAATACAATAAAAATCTTGATGAACTCTTGGAAACAGTCCTTGTTGTTGCCGAAGTTCAAGAACTCAAAGCTGACCCAACGGTTCGTGCGATTGGTACAGTTGTCGAAGCGCGTCTTGACCAAGGAAAAGGTGCGATTGCTACACTTTTGGTACAACAAGGTTCGCTTCATCAACAAGACCCAGTTGTTGTCGGAAGTACATTTGGTCGTGTACGTACGATGGTGAATGCGCAAGGACGACGTGAAAAAGTTGTCGGTCCATCAACACCAGTGGAAATCACAGGTTTGAATGATGTTCCACAAGCAGGCGACCATTTTGCTGTCTTTGAAGATGAGAAAACAGCGCGTGCAGTCGGTGAAGAACGTGCCAAACGTGCGCAACTTGAAAATCGTAAGAGCATTCGTCCAGTCAGTCTTGATAATCTCTTTGATACCCTCAAAGAAGGTCAGACAAAAACGGTCAATATCATCATCAAAGCCGATGTTCAAGGTTCTGCCGAAGCGCTCGCTGCTTCTCTGCAAAAGATTGAAGTGGAAGGTGTGAAGGTAGATATCGTCCATTCAGCTGTCGGTGCGATTTCTGAGTCAGATATTGCTCTTGCCGAAGCATCAAATGCGATTATCATTGGTTTCAATGTCCGTCCAACGGGAATTGCGCGTGAACAAGCCGAACGTGCTGAAGTTGATATTCGTCTGCACAACATTATCTATAAAGTCATTGAAGAAGTCGAAACAGCGATGCGTGGTATGCTTGACCCTGAATTTAAAGAAGAAATCATCGGTGAGGCAGTCGTTCGTGAAGTCTTCACAGTTTCTAAAGTTGGTACGATTGCCGGATTTATGGTTACACGTGGTAAAGTCGCGCGTGATGCCAGTGTACGTGTCATTCGTGAAGGTGTCGTTATCTTTGACGGTGCGATTGCCAGCTTGAAACACTTCAAAGATGATGTCAAAGAAGTCGGTAATGCTCAAGAAGGTGGTCTGATGATTGAAGGCTACAATGATGTGGCGGTTGACGATACATTTGAAGTTTACAAAATGGTTGAAATCGAACGTAAATAATAAACAAGTCACTGAAAAATCTAGTGCTGAACTACACTAGATTTTTAGTGATAAATAACTAAAATTTTAGAAAGGAATCTCATGGGAAATTCTTATAGAAGTGACCGAGTTGCGGTAGAAATCCAACGTGAAATCAATGATATTTTACGTAAAAAAGTTCGTGACCCGCGCGTTCAAGATGTGAATATCACAGATGTCCAGCTCACAGGCGATTTGAGTCAAGCGACCGTTTATTACAGCTTGCTTTCGTCTCTTGCCAGCGACAATGAAAAAGCGGCTCAAGGACTTAAAAAAGCAACAGGACTTGTCAAACGTGAACTCGCAACACGCATGACAATTTACAAAATCCCAGATTTGACATTTGCCAAAGACGAATCTGTCGAATATGGCTCAAAAATTGACGAATTGTTGCGCAATTTGAATAAATAATTTTTGACAGAATTGTCAAAAAAATAAAAACACAGAATTTCTGTGTTTTTTTCTGTCAAAAATTGTATAGATAAATTTTTAATGTTATAATAGCAGTATCAAATGAAAGGGATAACAAAATGAAAGAACCATTATTTTTGGAGTCAGTATTGCATGAAAAAATCTGGGGTGGAGCCCATTTAAAAGACTTTGGCTACAATCTTCCCAGTGATAAAGTCGGCGAATATTGGGCAATTTCGGCGCATCCGCACGGTGTTTCCACAGTGAGAAATGGTAGCTTTGCAGGAATAAAACTTGATGACCTTTACAAAAATCATCGTGAATTATTCGGAAATAGCGAACAAGAAGTTTTTCCTCTCCTTACAAAAATCCTCGATGCCAATGATTGGCTTTCTGTGCAAGTTCACCCTGATGATGCTTATGGACAGGCGCACGAGGGTGAGTTGGGCAAGACAGAATGCTGGTATATCATTTCTGCTGAACCTGGTGCTGAGATTATTTACGGACACACAGCAAAAACGCGTGAAGAACTTGCGGAGATGATTCACGCAGGAAAATGGGACGAATTGCTCACAAAAGTTCCCGTCAAAGCAGGCGAATTTTACTATGTGCCAAGTGGCACAATGCACGCGATTGGCGCAGGGATTGTGATTTTAGAAACGCAGCAATCCTCAGACACAACCTATCGCGTTTATGATTTTGACCGGCGTGACGCCGAGGGAAATCTGCGTGAACTTCATATTCAGCAGTCGATTGACGTGTTGACTATTCCGGGCGATAAACTTCCAGAAAATAAAGTAAAATCCGAACAATTTGAAGGAGCAACAATCTCAACACTTGTCAAATCAGCCTTCTTTGACGTTTATAAATGGCAAATTTCCAGTCAACATACATTCACTAAAACAGCGGATTACACGCTAGTTTCCGTGCTTGATGGAGCAGGAACATTAACGATTGATGGACAAGATTATTCAATAAAAAAAGGTGAACATTTCATTTTACCAAGTACAATAGAACGTTGGACAATAACAGGGCAGCTCGAAATCATCGCCAGCAATCCAGAATAGAACAAAAATTTCTGACAGTTCTGTCAAAAAATAATTTCAAAAACGACATTATGCTACGATAATGTGTAAGTGCTTGACAGCACTTACAACACTTATTGGCAAATAATGGAGAAAACAAAATGAACGAAATTATCAATGTGACAGACGAAGAAATTCTTGTTGGAAAAGAAGACGGCAGCACGTTCAAGGTTTCACGCAGTGCAGCAAATTATGAAAATCCAAAAATTGGCGACAAAGTCAAAGTTTTTGAAACTGAGGGACAACAAGTTATTTCCAAAGCTCAATCCTCAACAGAATTTACGGATAACCTCAACAAAGTAGCAAACACAGTCAATGTGATTAACGCTAAAGAAACGAAAATGAACAAGCATCTATTTGTCTGGCTCGGAGCATTTTTGTTTGGTAGTCTCGGTGTTGATCGTTTCATGCGCGGACAAATTGGTCTTGGCATTGTAAAGATTTTATTTGGCTGGTTGACACTCGGCATTTGGGCGCTTGTAGACTGGATTATCGCCTTAGTCAAAGTCTATGGCAGCGCCTATCATGACACAGAGGAAGTCACTTTTATCAACGGAAAATACTCAAAATAAGATTTTACAATCAAATCATCTTAAAAAGTTTTTGACAGTTCTGTCAAAAACTTTTTTCACACTTAAAACTTGAAAATTCATGAAAAAAATAATATAATTTGATACAGAAAATGATTTGTACTATAAAAATATTAGCAATATCCAATAATTTAAAAAACAAATCATCAGTTGATAGATTTTTCGCAAACGAAGCTCGGAGATAAAAGATGAAAACAGACTTTGACCAAGTAAATGAGTGGCTTATTCAGTTGTTTCATGACTTTATGATATTAGAGGAGCAATTTTTAAAAGATCCTCTTATTCAGATGTCACCGTGAAAGAACTGCAGATTTTGACCTTGATTCACACGCTGGGAGCAGCACGGGCGACAGATATTGCAAAAAATCAGAAACTGGCATTATCCACCGTCACCATTACACTTAACCGATTGGAAGATAAAGGTTACATCAAACGTGAACGCTCAAAAGAGGATAGGCGTGTGACTTATATTGATTTGACCCCCAAAGGCGCCAAATTGACAGCAAGCCATCGTGAATTTTTCCAGAACATCACAAATAATCTATTTGCGAGTGTTTATGGTACAACGGAAAATAAACTGGCGGGCGAATTAGCTGATTTGCACACGTCATTGGAGAATATGAAATAAAATGACACATTTTGCAAAAATAACAGCTGCCGCACACGCAGTTCCAGAAAATATCGTTACAAATGATGACCTATCCAAAATCATGGATACTTCTGACGAATGGATTTATTCACGCACAGGAATAAAACAGCGCCATATTTCAACGGGTGAAAATACCAGCGATTTAGCCGCAAAAGTCGCCCAAGAACTTTTAGAAACAGCACAGCTTGCCCCAGAAGACATTGACTTTATCATCGTAGCGACGATTACACCAGATTCGACAATGCCCTCAACAGCAGCACGCGTTCAAGCAAAAATTGGCGCGACAAATGCTTTCGCTTATGACTTGACTGCCGCTTGTTCTGGTTTTGTTTTTGCCCTTTCAACAGCGCAAAAACTCTTGGCTGGTGGTTATCAGCGCGGTATTGTCATCGGTGCAGAAGTCTTCTCAAAAATCATTGACTGGACAGACCGCAGCACGGCTGTATTGTTTGGTGATGGAGCAGGCGGTGTTTTATTGGAAAATTCTGGCACACAACCTTTGATAATTTCCGAAAAACTCCAAACAGATGGCACACGAGGAGACAGTCTCTTATCAGTTTTGACGGATATTGAAACACCTTTTGCTTCTGTAAAAAATAATGCTTTTCATCTGACAATGGACGGACGAGCAGTTTTCGACTTTACCGTTCGTGATGTACCAAAAAATATCAACGCAACTATCGAAAAAGCAGGATTGAGCTCAGAAGAAATTGATGCTTTTTTATTGCATCAAGCCAATTCAAGAATCTTAGATAAAATGGCAAAAAAACTAGGTATAGAGCGGACAAAATTCCTCCAAAATATGCAAGAATATGGAAATACAAGTGCTGCAAGTATCCCTATCCTCTTGTCAGAATCGCTAAAAAGTGGTATATTAAATCTGGACGATAATCAAAAAATCGCCCTCACAGGTTTTGGCGGTGGTCTCACTTGGGGAACACTGATTATAAACCTTTAACAAACGGTTATAAGCTGCATTTGCAGATATAATATATATAATTTTTATTCAAAAAAAGGAGAATACTCATGGCTGTATTTGAAAAAGTACAAGACATCATCGCAGATGAACTTGGCAAGGATAAGGAAGAAATCTCACTTGAAACTTCATTTGAAGATCTTGACGCAGATTCACTAGATCTTTTCCAAATCATTAATGACATCGAAGACGAATTTGACGTTGAAGTTGATACAGATCAAGACCTTAAAACGGTTTCTGACCTTGTCACTTATGTTGAAAAAAATCAAAAATAATTGAGATAGGAGGGCAACAGCATAGCTGTTGAAGCTGTGCATTTGCGTAGCACCCTCTCTTTCATTTTTTATTGGCAATCAAAAATTCGCGAGAAAATTATTTTTTTTGAAGAAAATTCATTTTACAATACAAATAAACAAAACATATGACAAAAACAGCATTTTTATTCTCAGGTCAAGGCGCTCAAAAACTGGGCATGGCAAGAGATTTATACGACAAATACGACAGTGTAAAACAAACATTTGATAGAGCAAGTGAATTGCTAGGTTATGATTTGCACGCATTGATTGATAATGACGAAGAAAAACTTAACGAAACAAAATACACACAACCAGCAATTCTTACAGTTTCTGTTGCAATTTTGCGTTTACTCGCAGAAAATAGCATCACACCAGATGTTGTTGCCGGACTTTCATTAGGTGAATATTCTGCACTTGTTGCAGCAGGAGCGCTTGATTTTGAGACAGCCGTACAACTCGTTGCAAAACGAGGACAATACATGACAGAAGCTGCACCAACTGGCTCAGGCAAGATGGTTGCAGTGATGAATGCAGATGTCCAACTGATTGAAGAAATTTGCAAAAAAGCAAGCGCACATGGCATTGTGAGTCCTGCGAACTACAACACACCATCTCAAATCGTTATTGGTGGAGAAGTTGCAGCAGTAGATGTAGCTGTTGAACTCCTAAAAGAAGCAGGCGTTAAGCGACTGATTGAATTAAAAGTCTCAGGACCTTTCCACACAGCCATATTGAAACCAGCCAGCGAAAAACTCGCCGTTGAGCTCAATAAAACAAACTTTTCAAACTTTAAGTTGCCTCTCATTTCTAATACAACCGCTCAGGTTATGAAAGATGATGAAGTCACAGCACTTTTGACACGTCAAGTCATGGAACCTGTTCGTTTTTATGAGTCGGTAGCCACGATGAAAAATCTCGGAGTTGAACGTTTTGTTGAAGTTGGACCAGGAAAAGTTCTTTCAGGCTTCATCAAAAAGATTGATAAAGAAGCAACATTTAGCAATATTGAAGATTTAGCAACTTTTGAGTCTTTTGTCAATGAAGAAAACTAATCCTACAATAAAAGGATTGGTTTGATTTCTATAAATCACACAAGTATCGTATGTATCAGTTTTCAGAGAAAATTGATGACAAGGACAATAAAGGAAAATAATATGGAAATTAAAAACAAAAATGTCTTTATCACAGGTTCAACACGTGGTATCGGCTTAGCGATTGCAGAAGAATTTGCAAAAGCAGGTGCGAATGTCATTATCAATGGACGCTCGCAAGTAACAGAAGAAGTCTTAGCAACAATGACTGCTTATGGTGTTCAAGCAGTTGGTGTCTCTGGCGATATTTCCTCAACAGATGATGCGAAACGAATGATTCAAGAAGCTACAGAAGCGCTAGGTTCCGTCGATATTCTCATCAACAATGCAGGAATTACGAAAGATAAAATCGTACTTGGGATGAAAGAAGATGATTTTGAGAGTGTACTAAAAATTAATCTTGTCGGAGCCTTCAACATGACACAAGCGGTTCTTAAACCAATGACGCGCGCGAGACAAGGTGCTATCATCAATGTCGCCAGCGTTGTGGGCTTGATTGGTAATGCAGGACAAGCCAATTATGCGGCTTCTAAAGCAGGACTTATTGGTTTTACTAAGTCAGTTGCTCGTGAAGTTGCAGGACGAAATATCCGAGTAAATGCTATTGCACCAGGTTTTATCGAATCTGATATGACTGCAGGACTTGCAGATAAGATTAAAGAAATGATGCAAGCACAAATTCCAATGAAACGATTTGGGTCGGTTCAAGAAGTTGCCACAGCCGTGATTTTCCTTGCAAGTCAAGAATATATGACAGGTCAAGTTCTCACGATTGATGGCGGTATGGTAATGTAAAACTGCTAAAAAGTAAGTAGTAAATAAGCATATTAAAATAATATTTTGGAGAAAAAATATGACAAATAGAGTAGTAATAACAGGTTATGGTGTTGTCAGTGCGATTGGTTCAAACCCAGAAGAATTTTGGGGAAATCTAAAAGCAGGTAAAACAGGAATAGGTCCGATTAGCCATTTTGATGCAACAGCAACAGGAATTTCAGTTGCTGCTGAGGTCAAAGATTTTCCATTTGATAAATATTTTGAGAAAAAAGATGCGCGTCGAATGGATTTATTTAGTCAATATGCGGTTCATGCATCACTTGATGCAATGGCAATGTCAGGAATTACTGAGGAAAATACAGATTATGACCGTTTAGGTTGTATCATTGCCTCAGGAATTGGTGGCTTGGAACAATCACAAAAAAATTCTCAAGCTTTGCTTAAAGGTCCACGTAAAGTGTCTCCAATGTATGTTCCTCTTGCAATCGCAAATATGGGAACAGGAAATGTTTCCCTACGTACTGGCGCGCGTGGGGTCTCTCGTGCAGAAGTTACAGCTTGTGCAGCAGGTTCAAATGCGATTGGTTCAGCTTTCCGTGAAATCAAACATGGTTATGCAGATGCAATGATTGCCGGAGGAGCTGAAGCTGCTATTTGCGAACTTGGTATCGCTGGTTTTGCGAACTTGACAGCTCTCACAAAAGAAACAGACCCAGAAAAAGCTTGTATTCCTTTTGATAAAAATCGTTCAGGATTTGTCATGGGTGAAGGCGCTGGTGTTTTGATTTTGGAAAGTCTTGAACATGCACAAGCACGCGGTGCAAATATCCTTGCTGAAATTGTTGGTTACGGTTCAACAAATGATGCTTACCATATGACAACACCAAGCGGTATTGGTGCTGAAAAAGCGATGAAATTGGCGATTGAAGAAGCAGGAATTACTGCAGAAGATATCAATTATATCAACGCTCACGGAACATCAACGCACGCAAATGAAGAAACAGAAGCACTTGCGATTCACAATGTGGTTGGCGACAAACCATATGTTTCTTCTACAAAAGCCTTGCACGGTCATGCACTTGGCGCAACTGGTGGTATTGAAGCAGTAGCAACTGTTCAAGCTTTGATGCACCAATATGCACCAGTCAATGCTGGTACAACAGAGCTTGATGAAGGAATGACGATTAACGTTGTGCTTGGCGAAGGACGTGAAACAGAAATCAATTATGCACTTTCACAAGACTTTGGTTTTGGCGGACACAATGCTGTTCTAGCATTTAAAAAATGGGATGGTAAATAAGAAAGGATAGTTCATGCGATAAGGTTTTACCTTATTCATGGCGATATGATTATGAATATAAATGAAGTAAAAGATTTGATGAAACAATTTGACGCTTCAACATTGCGCGAATTTTCTTATCGGACAGTAGAAGGCGAATTGAATTTTTCAAAAAATGAAGGTCAATTTCTTCAAGCAAGTCCAGTTGCAGCAGCTGCGCCAGTCGCTGTAGCTCCAGTTTCGACTGTAGCACCACAAGCTGAAATAGAAACACCAAGTACTCCAGAAGTTTCATCTTCTGTTGCTGAAGGTGAAACTGTGACAAGTCCGCTTGTTGGGGTTATTTATCTCAAAGCTTCACCAGATAAAGCTGAGTTTGTCAAGGTCGGCGATACAGTCAAAAAAGGTCAAACACTTCTTATCATTGAAGCCATGAAAGTCATGAATGAAATCCCCGCACCAAAAGATGGTGTGATTACAGAAATCTTGGTTTCAGCTGAGGAAGTTGTTGAGTTTGGACAGGATTTAGTGAGAATAAAATAAATGAAGTATTTTGTAAATTATTTTCATTTTTTTAGTTCTGACTCGGGTAAACTTGACCGTAAGTCTTATTTTGCCGGTCAGTTGCCTTGTGTTGGAATTATTATGTTTTTGATTTATATAAACCATCATACTCATAGTAATTTTGAGCAAGGGGCAACAGCAATTTTTGGAATGGTTTTTGTTTTGTATGCTATTTTTGCAACGGTAAGTCGTTTGCATGATGCAGGACATACTGGGTGGTGGTGGCTGATTTCTCCGATTGCAGCAATAATGATTTGCCAACCAACAATTTCCAAAGATACAGATAAAAAATGGGATAAATTTGCAAGTTTGTTGCTAGTTATACAATTCTTGCTTTATGTTTATAGCGGTTTTCACCTTTTATAAATAATAGCAAATACTTTTTAGAGGACGTTTAAATGACGGAAGTAAATATTGATGTTACAAAAATAATGGAAGCTCTGCCACATCGCTATCCGATGCTTTTGGTTGACCGTGTGTTGGATATTTCTGATGATGAAATCACAGCTCTTAAAAATGTGACGATTAATGAGGAATTTTTTAAAGGACATTTTCCGCAATATCCTGTGATGCCAGGTGTTTTGATTATGGAAGCTTTGGCACAAGCTGCAGGAGTTTTAGAGCTTTCCAAACCTGAAAATAAAGGAAAACTTGTCTTTTACGCTGGTATGGACGGTGTAAAATATAAAAAGCAAGTGGTGCCGGGAGACCAACTTGTCCTGCATGCAAAATTTATCAAACGACGTGGACCAATTGCGGTAGTTGAAGCAGAAGCAACAGTTGATGGTAAGCTTGCTGCAAAGGGAACATTGACTTTTGCTTTAGGAAAATAATATGGCTTTAAAAGTTGCTTTATCTATATTTTGAAAAGTTGAACAGCTATGTTCGCGCAGGATTGAAGTGACTGTATAGAGGGAAAGATTAGTATGTTTAATAAAATTTTAATCGCCAATCGTGGCGAAATTGCAGTACGAATTATTCGTGCAGCACGTGAATTGGGTGTTGAGACGGTTGCTGTTTATTCAGAAGCGGATAAAGATGCTTTGCATGTGGCTTTAGCAGATGAAGCAATCTGTATTGGCCCAGCGCGTGCAACGGATTCTTATCTCAATATGAATAATATTTTAGAAGCTGCAGTGGCAACTCATGCGCAAGCTATCCACCCAGGTTTTGGATTTTTAAGTGAAAATTCAAAATTTGCACGTCTTTGTGAAGAAATGAATATTAAATTTATCGGACCTTCTGCTGAAGTGATGGACATGATGGGCGATAAAATCAATGCGCGGGCGCAGATGAATGAAGCTGGCGTTCCAACAACACCAGGTTCTGATGGGGAAGTTTATACCGCAGAAGAAGCGATTGAAATTGCTAATCAGATTGGTTATCCTGTAATGCTCAAAGCCTCTGCTGGTGGTGGTGGTAAAGGAATTCGTAAAGTTGCAAATGCAGAGGAACTTATTCCTGCTTTTAATGCTGCAACTGCCGAAGCAAAAGCTGCTTTTGGTAATGGTGCGATGTACATTGAGCGCATGATTTTCCCAGCGAGACATATTGAAGTACAAATTTTGGGAGATAGCCAAGGTCATGTTATTCATCTTGGCGAGCGTGATTGCTCTTTGCAACGCAATAACCAAAAAGTGTTGGAAGAAAGTCCATCTGTAGCGATTGGTCAGACTTTGCGTGATAAAATCACAGGAGCTGCGGTTAAAGCTGCGGCACACGTGAATTATGAAAATGCTGGAACGATTGAATTTTTGCTGGACGAAGCATCTGGAAATTTCTATTTTATGGAAATGAATACACGTGTACAGGTTGAACATCCTGTGACGGAATTTGTCTCTGGTGTAGATATTGTCAAGGAGCAAATTCGTATTGCTGCGGGTGCTGAATTAACTGTAAAACAAGAAGATATCAAGCCACAAGGGCATGCGATTGAGTGCCGAATCAATGCAGAAAATCCTAAGTTTAACTTTGCGCCACAACCAGGGAAAATTACAAACTTGTTTTTGCCTTCTGGCGGTGTGGGTTTGCGTGTAGATTCTGCGATGTATCAAGGCTATACAATTCCTCCTTATTATGATAGTATGATTGCTAAAGTCATCGTTCATGGGGAAAATCGTTTTGAAGCTTTGATGAAGATGCAACGCGCCTTGATGGAATTTGATATTGAAGGTGTGACTACGAATATTGATTTCCAGCTAGAACTCATTTCTGATGCACACGTGATTGCTGGGGATTATGATACAGGATTTTTGGGAAATACTTTCTTGCCTAAATACTTGAAAGAAGACTGAAAATAGATTGTTTTCTTTTTTGACAGTTCTGTCAAAAAGTTCTGCTTCTTTTTATGAGAATTCAGAAATAATGGATAAAATGAGGTGAGAAATGGCTTTATTTCAAAAGAAAAAATATATAAAAATCAATCCAAATCGCTCAATACAGTCTGAAAAGTTAGCAGACCCTGAGGTTCCTGACGAACTTTTTGCGAAATGTCCAGGTTGTAAACATAGTATTTACAGTCAAGATTTGGGCTCTGAAAAAGTCTGTCCACATTGTGGCTATAACTTTAGAATTACGGCACGGGAACGTTTGGCGATTATTGCTGATGAGAATTCGTTTGAAGAGTTATTCACAGGAATTGAAACGAAAAATCCGCTTGATTTTCCTGGTTACCCTGAGAAATTGGCAGCAACGAAAGCTAAGACGGGCTTAGATGAAGCTGTTTTGACGGGACTTGCGACGATTAAAGGAAAAAAATTGGCACTTGCCATCATGGATTCGACCTTTATCATGGCATCTATGGGGACAGTTGTTGGCGAAAAGTTGACGCGACTTTTTGAATTGGCGACAGAGCAATCTTTGCCAGTCGTTGTGTTTACGGCTTCTGGTGGAGCAAGAATGCAAGAGGGGATTTTGTCACTCATGCAAATGGCGAAAACGTCAGCTGCTGTGAAGCGTCATTCTAATGCTGGTTTGCTTTATATAACGGTTTTGACTGATCCGACAACAGGCGGTGTGACAGCTTCTTTCGCGATGCTTGGTGACATTATTTTGGCTGAGCCACAGTCATTGATTGGTTTTGCTGGACGTCGCGTGATTGAGCAAACGGTACGTCAAACGTTGCCAGATGATTTCCAAAAAGCAGAGTTTTTGCAAGAACATGGTTTTGTTGATGCGATTGTGAAACGGACAGAATTGCGTGATGAATTGGCTTTGATTTTGGCACTTCATGATAGTTCAAATGAAACGAACGGAGGGAATGAAAATGTCTGAAATTGCAGATATTATCAATAAAGCGAGAGCTTCTGATAGAGTTTCTGTTCGCACAATCATTGCGACGATTTTTACGGATTTTGTTGAATTACATGGCGACCGTCAGTTTACAGATGACCAGGCGATTGTTGGCGGCATTGCACGTTTTCAAGGACAAGCTGTCACAGTTATTGGTATTCAAAAAGGTCACAATCTTGAGGAAAATTTGCTGACGAATTTTGGTCAGCCTAGTCCAAATGGTTATCGTAAAGCTTTGCGTTTGATGAAACAAGCTGAAAAATTTCATCGTCCAGTGATTACATTTGTTAATACGGCAGGTGCTTATCCAGGAATTGAAGCTGAAGAACGTGGACAAGGCGAAGCGATTGCGCGCAATTTGCTGGAAATGTCTGATTTGAAAGTGCCTGTGATTGCAGTGATTACAGGCGAAGGTGGCTCTGGCGGCGCTTTGGCTCTGGCTGTGGCAAATAAAGTTTTCATGCTGGAAAATGCAGTTTATTCTGTTTTGTCTCCAGAAGGTTTTGCAACGATTTTGTGGAAAGATGGCACACGACGCGATGAAGCCGCTGAGCTGATGAAAATGACATCTGATAAATTATTTGAGATGGACGTAATTGACGGCGTGATTTCTGAGGAAAATTTGTTTGACAATCTTAAAAATACACTGTCAGAAAATTTGACAGAACTGTCAAAAATGTCTGAAGCAGAATTGACAGAACAGCGTTATGAACGCTTTAGAAAATTTTAAAAAACTGATAATGTCATCAGTTTTTTTTATTTGGGAAATGTTCTGAAAATTATGTTATAATATACAAAAGTTGATTTTTTTAAAGGAGCTTGAGATGACAATTTATAATTTTGCGGCTGGACCGTCAGTTTTACCAAAAGAAGTTTTAAAAAAAGCGCAAGTAGAACTATTGGATATTGCAGGCTCAGGGATGAGTGTGATGGAATTAACACATCGAGGAAAGGAATTCAGCGCGATTATCGCCCACGCTGAGGAAACTTTGCGTGAGCTGATGGCAATTCCTGAAAATTATAAAGTTCTTTTTTTACAAGGTGGCGCATCAACCCAATTTTCGATGGTACCGTTAAACTTAGGATTGGGTAAAAAAGCTTACTATGCGATTTCAGGAAGTTTTGGTAAAAAAGCTTTTGACGAAGCTGTCAAACTTTCTAAAAGCCTTGATATTGAGCCAATTTCGCTCGGAACTACGGAAAAAACGCATTTTGACAGACTTGTCACTTTTGACAGTTCTGTCAAAAATTCTGATGCCGCTTATGTGCATATTACCTTAAATAATACGATTGAAGGCACAACCATTTATGAGTTGCCTGATACTGGCAATGTGCCACTTGTTGGTGATATGAGTTCAGATATCTTAGCAGTTGATTATGATGTATCAAAATTTGGTCTGATTTATGCGGGCGCTCAAAAAAATATTGGCCCTGCTGGATTGACAGTTGTCATTATTCGCGAAGATTTATTGCCGACTGAGCCTGTTCTTTCTTCCATGCTTGATTATCGGATTTTAGCGAAAAATGATTCTCTTTATAATACACCACCGACATTTGCGATTTATATGGCAGGATTGGTTTTTGACTGGGTCAAGGCGCAAGGTGGTGTCAATGCGATGGAAAAACGTAATCGTGAAAAAGCAAGTTTGCTCTATGATTATCTTGATAGTACTGACTTCTATCAATCGCCTGTGCGATACAAAAATGAACGCTCCATTTGCAATGTTGTTTTTCGTACGGAAAATGTAGAGCTGGATGCAGAATTTTGCAAAGAAGCAGAAGCACAAGGTTTCAAAAATATCAAAGGACATCGCTCTGTTGGCGGAATGCGCGCAAGTATCTACAACGCTTTTCCTCGTGAAGGGATTGTTGAGTTGATTGACTTTATGAAGAAATTTGAAAGGGAACATCAACGATGATATTTTGGATTGGAATTGCCATAGGATGTGATCTTTTATTTGGCAGTATCTACGCAACAGTCAAAAAGACAATTAAAAAAGATAAAGAAGCCAAATCTTGGTGGTATTATTTTTGGATAGGAACGCTTGGTTTTTTAGTAAATCTTATCGCCAACGCTTTTTAAAAATAAGGAGAAAAAATGACATTTAACATTAAAACAATCGGAAATAACATTGACGAAGAAGGACTGAAAGAATTTGGCACGGATTTTGCGATTGACAAAGTAGCAGAAAATGAAGCAGAAGGATTTATTTGTCGTGCGCAAAATTTTCATGACTATGAGTTCAGTAAAAAATTACTTGCAATCGGACGCGCAGGTGCTGGATTTAATAATATTCCCGTAGAACGCGCAGCAAGTGAAGGAATTGTCGTTTTCAACGCTCCCGGGGGCAATGCGAATGCCGTCAAAGAACTTGTTATCGCAATGATGATTTTTGGCTCACGTAATCTCAAACCAGCTAATAAATGGCTGAGCGACCAGATGGGAACGGACAAATCCATCGACCTTGCTGTTGAAAAAGGTAAAAAAGCCTTTGCTGGGGCAGAAATTGCAGGAAAAACGATTGGGATTATTGGTTTAGGAAATATCGGAAGTCGTGTCGCAAATGATGCAGAAAGTCTGGGAATGAAAGTGCTGGGTTATGACCCTTACATTGCAGTAGAGCGGGCTTGGGAGATTTCATCGCACGTTCAGCGTGTGACTTCTTTGGATGAAATTTTTGCAAAAGCAGATTACATCACTATTCACACACCGCTGACTGATGAGACCCGGAATATGTATAGTGCAGTGAATTTTGTGAAAATGAAAAAAGGTGTTGTTGTGCTCAATTTTGCGCGTGATGAGATTACTAATAAAGAAGATGTGCTTGATTTTATTGAAAATGGCACTATTCGTTACTTTGCGACAGACTTTGGTTCAGAAAAATTCTATCATAATGACGGAATTTTTGTCACACCACATTTGGGAGGTTCAACTGCAGAAGCCAGCCTCAACTGTACAAAAATGGTTGCACATTCTTTGGAACGTTATTTAAAAACAGGTGAAATCATCAATTCTGTGAATTTTCCGCGTGTACGTCAGGCGATGCTTACACCTTATCGCGTGACTTTAATCAATAAAAACGTTCCAGGTGTTGTTGCGCGGATTTCAGATGCTGTAGCTCAAGAAAATATCAATCTTGCCAATATTGTCAACCGCTCACAGGGAGATTTTGCCTATACTTTACTTGATTTAGATGAATCTGACGAAAGTAAGGTTGAAGCACTTGTAGGACATTTCAAAGATAGTGAAAATATCGTTCGGGTGCGTGTGATTAAGAAATAATTTTTGTAAAAAGGGGAGAAAATGTACAAAGAAATGCGCCGTCGCAAATTGCAAACGACAAAAGAAGAAGCCTTGCGCGTACTTGCTGAGAGTAGTTATGGCGTTCTTGCAACGGTAAATGCTGAGGGAGAACCACGAGCTGTTGCTGTAAATGCAGTGCTGATAGATGATGAAACATTGGTTTTTCATGGTGCACCAGTCGGTGAAAAAATGGAAAATATAGCAGTAAATCCTGCAGTGAGTTATTTTGTCGTGGCACATGAGGAGGTTGTTGCAGAGAATTTTACAACGGATTATCTGTCGGTCAGCCTGCAAGGAAAAGCAGAGCTTGTGACAGATGAAGAAGAAAAATTTGACCTGCTTGTGAAACTTTCCCAGCATTTTGCACCAGAAAAAACGGAAGAAGAAATCAGGACGTACACTTATCCAGCACGAATGGGAAAAGTGGCGCTCGTGCGTGTAAAAATTTTGGATATTAAAGGAAAATATCATCCAGCGATGAAATCTTGATAAGCACGTTCAGTGCTTTTTCTAACAAAGCAAAGGTAAAAATATGACAGAAAAAGTAAAAAAACTCTTGGTTATGGACGTTGATAGTACATTGATTGAGGAAGAAGTGATTGATTTACTGGGAGATGAAGCAGGTGTCGGCGAGAAAATTGCGCAAGTAACAGCAGCTGCGATGCGAGGGGAAATTGATTTCAAAGAAGCCTTGGCAGAGCGAGTTGCGCTGTTGGCTGGTCTGCCAGAAAGTATTTTCGCGCGTGTTTATGCGCATATTCATCTGACAAAAGGAGCGCGTGAGTTGATTGATGAAGCGCACAAGCGTGGCTGGAAAGTTGGTGTCGTTTCAGGCGGTTTTCACGAAATCGTAGATATTATTGCGCACGATGTAGAGCTTGACTATGTTCTTGCCAATCGTTTGGCGCTTGAAAATGGGAAATTAACAGGTAAAACAAGAGGACAAATTATTGACAAAACTGTCAAACTTGAGACGATAAAAAAATGGGCAGCTGAAAATGAGCTGGACTTGTCAAATGTGATTGCCCTAGGTGATGGTGCTAATGATATTCCCATGATTCAAGCAGCGGGGATTGGAATTGCATTTTGCGCTAAGCCAATGGTTCAAGCAGCAGCACCTCATGTGTTGAATAAACGTGATTTGCTGAAAGTGCTTGAAATTGTAGATAAGCAGTAAATTTAGATTTCCCAAATATGTTATAATGAACTAAAAGCATAGGAGGAAAAAATGTACACTTTTTACTGGTATCCAAAATGTAGCACCTGTCGCAAGGCAAAAAGCGTGTTAGATGCGCAAGCGGTAAGCTATCAGGCGATTGACCTAAAGCAAACGCCGCCCAGTGCCACACAATTTGAAAAATGGTTCAAAAAATTTCCTGTCAAAAAATTTTTTAATACGAGCGGACTTGTTTATCGTGAGTTAGGTTTGAAAGATAAATTGACAGACCTGTCAGAAAAAGAAGCAGCCGAATTGCTCGCTTCCAATGGAATGCTCATCAAACGACCGCTCATGGTCAAAGATGATGAGATTGTGATGATTGGATTTAAAGAAGAACAGTATAAAAACGAGCTTTGATAGGCCCGTTTTTTGTTTTCAAATTTTTTGACAGTTCTGTCAAAAATAATAATAGTTATTTTGGTAGGACAGACCAAGCAGGAAATCCAGCATCTAAATCGTCAGAAAGTTGTGTTGGATGGCTCCAAAGTCGTGAAACAGATTGCGCGCCTGTAATCTTGCCCAAAGGGTCAAAAACAGTTGTTGTGCTAGCATTATAACCATAAAGCACAACAAAATGCGAAATTGAGGGATAAACATAAAGATATTCCATACCGTAAATCACAGGTTTTCCTGCAGCCAGTTGACTGACGAGCTGGCTTTGTGTGGTAATGTGTGTGCTTGTCATACCATAATAACTCAAGGTACTAAGAATCGTTTTTCCGTCAATCCCATCACCGGGATAGTTTGGATTATTATAATCACCAATCTGATGTGCTGTTTGTGCAATCGTCACAGGTGTGTAATTTGCACCGAAACCATTCAAAATCATCGCGATTGATGTCGGTCCACAACCTTCTGGACCAAGTGTTGCATCTCCGATTTGGATGTTGCTCCAACGTGGGTCTGTTTGATAAAGATGATTAGGATGCCAAACAGGCACACGAGAAATCGTGTTGTCATTAGGATTACCAAGAGCTGCGGCTTGAAAAGCAATCCCTTCATTTGACCAACCAGCGCGGGTCAAACTTTGTTCTTCACTGCTACTTGTTGTGTAATTGTGCTGTCCGCTGTTAGGATTATAAGCCCGATAAAGTGGAACATTTCCACCAGAGTAAAAAGCGATAGCTTCATAGCGCCAACCATGTGCGACAAGGTTGGCTTTTTCATAGCTGTTTGTTGTGTAAAAATGCAACCCAGCATTTGGATTGTACAAACGATAGACAGGTGCTCCAGATGTCGGTTGCTTACTTTCTATTCCTTCATAATTCCAGCCAGCATTGTGGAGCGATTTTGCTTCATAGAGATTTTCAGTATAGAAATGCTCACCCGAGTTGCTATTGTAGAGACGGTAGAGGCTTACCCCCCCCCCCCCCCGACTAGTGGTAGCAAGGGCACTAGGACTTGGCAATGCAAGACTAATACCAGCAACTAAGCTTGCCCCAAGTATCAGTAGAAGTGATTTTTTATTCATTGTCATCTTTCTATTTTTGGTTTTCTTTCAGTTATATTGTATTCTATTTACTGTCAAAAATCAAATAAAGAAAAAAGCCTTTGATAGCCTATTTTTCTTACTCACATTTTTTGACACCGAAAAGCTACGCTTTCTGGTATCTACTCTCGCTAAGTGGCTAAATCCGCAAGTCGAGTGGCAGTTCTGTCAAAAAATTTACAGCTCAATTTCCAGTAAAATCGGCAAATGGTCTTGTCTAGCACCAGTATCCAGCATTTCTGAGCGTTTGATATTCTCTGCTAGACGTTCGGACACTAGCCAATAGTCAATCCGCCAGCCGGTATTATTGACTTTTGCCATGCGTGAACGTTGTGAAAACCAGCTATAAACGCCCTCGACAGCGCCATGAACCTGACGGAAACTGTCAATAAAGCCAGCCGTCAAAAGTTCGCCAAATCCAGCGCGCTCCTCGTCGGTGAATCCGGGATTATTGTGATTATTCTTAGGATTGGCAAGGTCAATCTCTTGATAGGCGGCATTGAAATCGCCAGAGATAAAAACAGGTTTTGTGCTATCCAACTCTTGCAAATAAGCACGATAAGCGCTGTCCCATTCTTGACGCAATGCAAGACGTTTCAAGCCATCACCAGAGTTTGGTGTATAAACTTGTGTCACGAAAAAATCAGGAAATTCAAGCGTGATAATCCGACCTTCACTATCCATCGTATCTGGTGCGTCAATTTCAGGGAAAGTCACGACAGGCTCAGGCAAACTTTTTTTGTAAAGGTACATCGTGCCAGCATAGCCTTTGCGTGCAGGTGGGGTAGAAATGCGGTGAACAATCGCGTAATCAGGAAATTTTTTAGCAAGAATAGCTAAAATCTTGTCCGTTTTTTTCGTGTCATCATTGAGTTTTGTTTCTTGAATCGCCAGCACATCGGGCAATTCAGCGGCGAGTTTTTCCACAACAGCCATTGATAATGCGGCGCGTTCGCTCGTGCCAGTCAAGGCAGCATTGAGTGAGTCAATATTCCAAGAGATAAATTTATATTTCATAGGATTTCCTTATGTTTTGATAATTTCATTATAACAAAATTCACAGACTTTAGGGATAAAATTTTTTATTTTCATGAATAATACCTTGACAGACACAGTAATTTGAATTATAATATACTTAAGTAAGAATAAATCCAAGGAGGAAAAATGGCAGAAGAAATTTCAAAAGACATCATTCGTGGTCATGTCAATGCAATCATTCTCAATATCTTATCGCAGCATGATAGTTATGGCTATGAGATTGTAAAAACGGTCAAAGAACTCAGTCAAAATAAGTATGAACTCAATGAAGCAACGCTTTACACAGTATTCAGAAGACTGGAAAAAGCAGGCGACATCACAAGTTATTGGGGAGATGAAAGTCAGGGAGGACGCAGGAAATATTACAGTATCAGCGCACAAGGACTAGAAAACCTCGCAAAGGCTCAGAAATCTTGGCAATTTGCTCAAGCTATCATCACACAACTTATCACAGGAAAAATCAATGGAGATAACTCATGGAAGAACTATTAAAACAAAAGTTAGATGCAGTATTTCAAAACTATGAAGAAACAGCAGAGACAAAAGACTTGTATCAAGAAGTTTATGGCAATCTTTTAGATGCCACACAAGCTCATAAGTCAGACGGACTCTCAGACCAAGAAGCAAGTGAACAAGCCTTTTTTGAGATGGGAGATTTGAGAGAAGTTCTGGATGAAATGGCACAAGAAAAAAATCAGACGAACTTGGCGAAAGAAAGTTTGCGGCAAGGAAATACACAGTTATCACTTGCAAATGAAGTTATTTTTAAGAGTGCAGATTTTTCACAAATTTCTCTCAATAATCAGACAGATGAACTCGAAATTTCAACAGCAAAAGATGGTAAAATTCATCTGAAAGAATATATGAACACGCAAAATCCAGCTTTTTTTGCGAATACTATTGAAAATGGAGCAGAACTTAAGATTGAAAGTGGACAACGTCCGAAACTTTTTGGCTTACCACGACCATTTCGTGCAAAAATGCTTCTTTTATTGCCTGAAAATTTCCAAGGAAAATTAAGTGTTCAAGCGATGACGGGAAATTTAAAAATTTATCAGCTCCGTATCGCTGAACTTGCGTTTGACTGTCGTTCTGGTAATCTGACGATGACTGATAGCGAATTTTCCCAACTTCAGATGAAACTGACAAGTGGCAATGCAAAGCTAGAAAATTTAATAACAGAAAAACTTGATTTTGAAGCAAAAAGTGGTAATGTAAAAGTGCAACAACTGATTGCTGAAGAAGCAGATTTTACTTTTAAAAGTGGCAATATCACTTTTGACGATAGTCATTTCAAGAAGGTAAAAATGCAACTGCACAGTGGCAATTTAAAAATGATAAAAAGTTTTGCCCTTCTTGCACAACTACAAGCACATAGTGGCAATATTTATGGAGAAATTACAGGATTTAGCTTACTTGAAGTAGGCTCTGATAATGGCAATATCAAACTTTATGTTGGAAATACAGATTCTTTTGCTTTTGAACTGCGCTCAGATACGGGCATGACAAAATGTAGTTGTTCAGATAGTAGTTATGAAGTTAAAACACAAGGCTATAAAATAGGTCAAGTTGGAGGAAATACAGAAAATATCCTCAAAGCTTGGTCAAAGCGTGGAAATGTAACAGTAAAATGATTTGAAGAAAAGAGTTCTATCAGTGATGATAGAACTTTTTGGCTTAAAAATGTTATAATTAAAGGTAAGATTTTCAAAAAAATCTCAAAATAAGAGTCTCATTTGACTAGGAGAAAATTTCAACAATGACTGAAAACAAAACTTTTTACATCACAACGCCGATTTATTATCCCTCTGGGAAATTGCATTTGGGTTCAAGCTATACAACGATTGCTTGTGACGTTTTGGCACGTTACAAACGCTTGATGGGCTTTGATACTTTTTATCTGACGGGTTTAGATGAACATGGGATGAAAATTCAGCGTAAAGCTGAGGAACTTGGACTGACGCCTAAAGAATATCTCGACCCAATGGCAGAAGATGTGAAAGCTTTGTGGAAGTTATTAGATATTTCTTATGATAAATTTATCCGGACAACGGACGATTACCATGAAAAGGCTGTACAAGAGGCTTTTGAGCAGTTGCTTGCGCAAGATGATATTTATTTGGGTAAATATGCTGGCTGGTATTCTGTTTCTGATGAGGAATATTTCACAGAAACTCAGCTTGAAGAAGTTTTTCGTGATGAAAATGGCATCGTTACTGGTGGAATTGCGCCTAGTGGACATGAAGTGGAATGGGTAGAAGAAGAAACCTATTTCTTCCGTATGGGGAAATACGCAGATTGGCTTTTGGATTATTATGAGACGCACCCTGATTTTATTCAGCCTGAAATTCGCAAAAATGAGATGATTAACAACTTCATCAAGCCAGGTTTGGAAGATTTGGCGCTGACGCGGACGAGCTTCACTTGGGGCATTCCTGTAAAATCAAATCCGAAACACGTAGTTTATGTCTGGTTTGATGCGCTGTTGAACTATATCACGGCGCTGGGGTACGGTTCTGAGGACGATAGTAATTTCAAAAAATTCTGGCCGGGAATTAACATGGTCGGTAAGGAAATTGTTCGTTTTCACACGATTTACTGGCCTATCATGCTTCATGCGCTGGGCTTGAAACCACCTGTTCAGGTGTTTGGTCATGGCTGGCTTTTGATGAAAGACGGCAAAATGTCGAAATCAAAGGGAAACGTCGTTTATTCGGATATGCTGGTGGAGCGTTATGGGCTGGACCCAGTTCGTTATTACTTGCTTCGCGCGATTTCATTTGGGGCGGACGGTATTTTCACACCTGAAGATTTTGTCGATAGGATTAACTATGATTTGGCAAATGATTTGGGAAACCTTCTCAATCGAACGGTTGCGATGATTAACAAATACAATGCGGGCAAGATTGAAAATACAGGTGTGGCGACAGAATTTGACACAGATTTGGAAAATTTGGCGGCAAAAGTCACAGCAAATTACCATACAGCTATGGATAAATTTGAGTTCAATGTGGCACTGGCTGAGATTTGGACCTTGATTTCGCGGACGAATAAATATATTGATGAAACGGCGCCTTGGGTGCTTGCGAAATCTGACGATGATAAGGAAAAACTCAACAATGTACTTTATCATCTGGCTGAGAGTTTGCGCGTGATTGCAAGCTTCTTGCAACCTTTCATGCACGGCACATCTGAAAAAATCTTTGCCCAACTTGGACTGTCTGAGACACAATTTGCACTTGAAAATTTGACATTTGGCTATGCTTATACGGCACCTGTCGTGGCTAAAGGTGAACCTATCTTCCCACGTCTTGATACAGAGGAAGAAGTGGCGTATATCAAGACACAAATGGGCGGAAATACTGTTGTTGCTGACGAAAAAGAATTGATTTTGAATAAATCTGAGATTGAATTTGATACTTTTGACAAATCGGAAATTCGTGTGGCAGAAGTTGTTGCTGTTGAACGTGTTGAAGGTTCTAATAAATTGTTGAAATTTGAATTGAATGCTGGTGATAAAGGCACGCGGACGATTTTATCAGGCATTGCGCAATTTTATCCTGAGGAGCAAGAACTCGTCGGAAAGAAATTGCAAATCGTTGCGAACTTGAAACCACGCAAGATGATGAAGAAATATGTTTCTGAGGGCATGATTTTGTCGGCAGAATTTGACGGAAAACTGCGCGTTCTGACGGTGGATAGCGATATTCCTGCTGGCGCATTGATTGGATAAGATGGAAAAAATGACATTTGAAAAAGCGCTGAGCTTGTTGAAAGCTGGCAAAAAAGTCGTGCGGACAGAAGGCTGGGGCGGCGCTGAAAATTATGTAAAATTGTATGATGCCATTACTCTGGAAAATGGCGAAAAACTCTCTGTCACACCGTATTTTCTGATTAGCGTGAAAGGTGAGGACAAGGAATTTTCGATGTGGGCGCCAACACCTTGTGATGTACTCGCTGAGGATTGGGTAGAGGTCAAATGACATCTGCAGGAAAAAAAGTGCTTGTGACGGGGGCTGCGAGCGGTATTGGACGTGCTCAGGCAGAGGCATTTTTGGCAGCTGGCGCGCAGGTTTTTGCGGTGGATATTCAAGAAATTCCTCTGTCAAATTTGACAGGTCTGTCAAAAATAATCTGTAATGTGTCGGATGAACTTTCTGTCAAAAAATTGGCTGACGAAGTGGGGACGATTGATATTTTGTGCAATACGGCAGGTGTTTTGGACGATTATCGGACACTTGAAGAAACTGATTTTGCGAGTTGGCGGCGGATTTTGCAGACCAATTTGGACAGTCAATTTTTGATGGTGCAGGCATTTTTACCGAAAATGAAAGCTCAAAAATCGGGTGTGATTATCAATATGGCGTCGGTTGCAGGTTTGGTCGCTGGCGGTGGTGGGATTGCTTATACAGCGAGCAAACATGCGATTGTTGGCTTGACAAAGCAGCTCGCACTTGATGAAGCTGGGCACGGCATTCAAGTACTGGCGATTGCGCCAGGTGCGATTGATACGCCGATGAATGCGCGCGATTTCACGGAAAATGACGGAAAAATGGCAGAATGGGTGGCAAATGAAACACCGGCAAAGCGCTGGGCAAGCGCAGATGAAGTTGCCCAGTTGACACTTTTTCTCGCAAGTCCTGCGGCAAGCTATATGACAGGCGCAGTCGTGCCGATTGATGGTGGCTGGACGATAAAATAATTTTTGACAGGTCTTCCGAGGGACTAGAGAATTTATTCTCAGCCTGTCAAAAGTCAATTTGCCCGTAAAATTTTTTTGACGGAACTGTCAAAAAATTTCAAACAAACAAAACCAAAAAATATTGCAATTTTTTGAGAAATTTGATATACTACTTGATAGAAACCTTTAAGTTTGTCCAGAGAGGCAGGCAAGGTCGGAAAACTCTAACATTTGTAAAAAAATTTTCTGATACTCAGCCCGCATTCTATGGATGTGGGCTTTTTGTTCGGCTTTGACTGAGCAAAATCTGCAAGATACGAAAGGAGCCAAAATGGCTAATAAAGAAATTATTGATGAAATCACGATGAAGCGTGCAATCACGCGAATTACTTACGAAATTATTGAGCGAAATAAAGAGCTGGATAAGCTGGTCTTGGTCGGCATCAAAACGCGTGGTGTCTATCTTGCAAAGCGCATTCAAGAGCGACTTTCACAGCTTGAAAATATTTCCATTCCTTTTGGTGAGCTGGATACGAAGCCATTTCGTGATGATAAGCAATCAGACGTTGATACAACGGAGATTGATGTTGATGTGACAGGGAAAGATATTATCCTCGTTGATGATGTGCTTTATACTGGACGAACCATTCGTGCGGCGATTGACGGACTGGTAAAACTCGGTCGTCCAGCGCGCGTACAGTTGGCAGTCCTTGTTGACCGTGGACATCGTGAACTCCCTATCCGTGCGGACTATGTCGGGAAAAATATTCCCACAGCACATGATGAAGAAATCATTGTTCAAATGATGGAGCATGACGGTGCCGACAGTATTTTGATTAGCAAAGTAGACTGAGTGGGTTCATTTGGCAATATAAAAGGAGGCGAAAGTGAATCAAGATGACATTATTCTAAAAGTTGATGAAAAGCCGGGAAATGCGCAATGGTTTGGACTCTCTTTTCAGCATTTATTTGCGATGTTTGGCTCGACGGTGCTGGTACCGATTATTGTCGGCATCAATCCAGCGATTGCCCTGCTGAGTTCGGGGCTGGGAACGCTGGCGCACATGAGCGTGACACGTTTCAAAGTACCAGCTTATATGGGTTCAAGCTTTGCTTATATTGGCGCAATGACCTTGCTGATGAAGCATGGTGGAATGCCAGCGATTGCTCAAGGTGCGATGACTGGTGGACTAGTTTATCTGCTGGTTGCCTTAATTATTCGTTTTGCGGGACGTGATTGGATTGACAAAGTGCTGCCGCCGATTGTGGTTGGGCCGATTGTCATGGTGATTGGGCTGAACTTGGCGCCGACAGCGATTAATGATGCAATGTACAAAGACACGGCGAACCTCACGGGCTACAGTCTGGCTTTCCTCGTGATTGCTCTGATTACTGTGCTTTCGATTGTCGTTTATAGTATTTATGGTAAAGGATTTTTCAGTGTAGTGCCGATTTTGCTGGGAATTATCACGGGTTATGTGGCAGCGCTTATCATTGGAAAACTGACAGGGCAGACGATTGTGAGCTTTTCTGGTGTTGCGCAGGCACATTGGCTGTCTGTGCCACCAGTGGAAATTCCTTTTGCAAGTTATCATTGGGCATTTTATCCGAGTGCGATTTTGACAATGGCGCCGATTGCCTTTGTCACGATGACTGAGCATTTTGGACATATCATGGTGCTTAACAGCTTGACAGGGAAAGATTATTTCCGCGAACCAGGTTTGGATAAAACCTTGAGTGGTGACGGTGTAGCGCAGATTATCGCTGGTTTTCTCGGTGCTCCACCGGTGACAAGTTATGGGGAAAATATCGGTGTCATGGCGATTACGAAAATCCATTCGATTTACGTGATTGCAGGTGCTGCAGCGTTGGCGGTTGTGATTAGTTTCATTGGCAAAATCACAGCGCTCCTGCATTCCATTCCAGCTCCGGTAATTGGCGGTGCGTCAATTGCGCTGTTTGGTGTGATTGCCGCATCTGGTCTGAAGATTTTGGTAGAAAATAAAGTGAATTTTGATGTCAAACGCAATCTTTTGATTTCGTCTGTCGTCCTTGTCATAGGAATTGGCGGCATGGTGATTGACATCAGTTACGGCACGCATAGTTTGCAAGTTTCACCTGTTGCTATTGCCACGATTTTAGGAATTCTGCTCAATCTGATTTTACCAGATGAAGAAAAAACGACGAAGGCTTAAAAATATTTTTGACAGGGTGAAAAGCCCCTACGGCAGCTTTGTCAAAAAAAGAAAGGTCAAAAAATGTCAGTTGAAAATGGTTTGACAGTTTTGTCAAATTTGACAAGTATGGAAGATTTGACTGTTGAAGAGCTCATGGCGCTGATTAAACGTGCTTCCGATTTTAAAAATGGAAAAGCAACATTTACAGCTCAGCGTCAGATTTTCACAAGCAATCTCTTTTTTGAGAATAGCACACGTACACACAATTCTTTCCATATTGCCGAGCGCAAAATGGGACTGGATGTGCTAGAATTCAATGCGCATGAAAGCAGCATGAGTAAGGGCGAAACGCTTTATGACACAGTGCTCACGCTCTGTGCCTTGGGTGTTGAAGTTTGCGTCATTCGCTCTTCCGAAGAACATTATTATGAAAAATTAGTTAACAGTCCGAATATCAGTTGTGCGATTGTCAATGGGGGCGACGGAAGCGGACAGCATCCGAGTCAATCACTTCTTGACTTGATGACAATTTACGAAGAATTCGGTCATTTTGACGGATTGAAAATTGCGATTTCTGGTGATTTGACTCATTCGCGGGTGGCACGTTCCAACATGGTCATGCTCAAAAAACTAGGCTCAGAACTTTATTTCACAGGTCCAGCCGAATGGTACAATGCAGAATTTGATAAATATGGAAAGTACGTAACTCTTGACAGCATTTTACCAGAGCTGGATGTCCATATGTTGCTCCGTGTTCAGCACGAGCGCCATCGTAAAGATGAAAATTTCTCAAAAGAAATCTATCATAACACTTACGGATTGACCGAAGAACGTGCGAAACGCCTGAAATCAACAGCAATTATCATGCACCCAGCACCTGTCAATCGTGATGTCGAAATCGCCGATAGTCTTGTTGAAAGCAGGCAAAGTCGTATTGTCACACAAATGGCAAACGGTGTTTACAGTCGCATGGCAATCCTAGAAGCCGTTTTAAGCAATAGAAATTTTTGACAGACTTGTCAAAATAAATTTGAAAGCAAAAATTTTTTGACAGTTTTGTCAAAAAAAGATTTTCATCAGAAAATTAGAAAGAGATAAGATAAGATGAGCAAGAGACTTTTAATCTTAGAAGACGGAACAATTTTTGAAGGCGAAGCAATCGGTGCGAACCTTGATGTCACAGGCGAACTCGTCTTTAACACAGGTATGACTGGCTACCAACAATCCATCACTGACCAGAGCTACAACGGACAAATCCTCACCTTTACCTACCCATTGATTGGCAATTACGGCATCAACCGTGACGATTACGAAACAATCAATCCAACTTGTAAAGCAGTTATCGTCCACGAAGCAGCGCGTCGCCCAAGCAACTGGCGGATGCAAATGAGCCTTGACGAATTTTTGAAAGCTAAAAATATTCCAGGTTTGACAGGAGTTGATACACGAGAAATTACACGAATTGTCCGTGAACATGGTACACTCAAAGCAGCATTAGTCAATGCAAATGACGACGTAGAACATCAGATGAGCCAGCTCAAAGCAACCGTTTTGCCTACCAATCAAGTAGAAATCAGTAGCACATCAACAGCCTATCCATCGCCAAATACTGGAAGAAATGTTGTGGTCGTCGATTTCGGCTTGAAGCACTCAATTCTGCGAGAACTTTCAAAGCGTAAATGTAATATCACAGTTGTCCCTTGGAATACCACATCTGAAGAAATTTTAAACATGAATCCTGATGGTGTCATGCTAACAAATGGACCTGGCGACCCAACAGATGTACCACAAGCGATTGAAATGATTAAAGAAATTCAAGGAAAAGTTCCAATTTTTGGTATCTGTCTTGGACATCAACTTTTTAGTCTTGCCAATGGTGCAACGACTTACAAGATGAAGTTTGGACATCGCGGTTTCAACCATGCCGTGCGTGAAATTGCCACAGGACGTGTTGATTTTACCAGCCAAAATCACGGTTATGCCGTTTCCTCAGAAAATCTTCCAGATGACCTGCTGATTACTCACGTGGAAATCAACGATAATTCCATTGAAGGCGTGCGCCATCGTCGTTTCCCAGCTTTCAGTGTCCAATTCCATCCAGATGCAGCTCCTGGCCCACATGATGCCGATTATCTCTTTGACGACTTCATGGACATGATGGACGAGTATAAAGATTAAAAATCTGATAATAATATAAAAATAGTCATTTCTAACTTTAATGACTATTTTTTTCTCTTAAATTCCAACAAAAAATGTATAAAATATGCGGATATAAGCAATTTTCAAGCTGTAAAGTTTTTTTCTTGACAAAACGACAGCATCACTTGAAAAAAGTATCAGATTTTGGTAAAATGATTTAGTAATTGTACAACTTTGGTCTGGCAAACAGTCCAAGGCAGAAAGGAACTTCTAACAATGAAAGCAAATATCCATCCAAATTATGGTCCAGTTGTATTTATGGATACAACAACTGGTTACAAATTTTTGAGCGGTTCAACAAAATCTTCTAAAGAAACTGTTGAATGGGAAGATGGCAACACATATCCATTGATTCGTGTTGAAATCTCATCTGATTCTCATCCATTCTACACTGGACGTCAAAAATTCCAAGCCGCAGACGGACGTATTGCACGTTTCAACAAAAAATACGGTACAAAATAATAAAAAGTGGCGTAAGCCATTTTTTTATTTTAAAAGAATTTGCTTTTTTTATCATCAAAGCAGGTTTTTTATTATAAAACTAAGAATATATTTTGAAAGTTATTAAAAATAAGTTAGAATAAAAGAAGGAGAACGCACAATGAAATGGTCATTAAATGAATTAACTAAAAAAAAGCTTATAGAATTTGACGAAAAATTAGATTTAACTGAGAATCTCAAAGCACGCTCAGAAGAAATTTTAGACGCAACAGTTGCAGAAGTTGTTGGACAAATTGCATACGATAAAGGATTGTATTTGTTAGATTATCAACTGAGCATCACATTGACATTGCCATCATCACGCACTTTAAAGCCAGTTGAATACCCACTATCAGTCATTGTAAATGAAATTTTTGCCAGCTTAGATGAACTGAAAAAATTTGAAAATATTGATGAAACTGATTTTATCATTCCATTAGAAAAAGATTTGATTTTCTTGGATGAATCAGTTGCTGACAATATTTTATTAGAAATTCCTTTGCAAATCTTGGCAGAAAATGAAAAAAACAGCAAAGATTTACCACAAGGGAAATTTTGGTCAGTTTTAACAGAAGAAGAATATAAAAAGCAAAAAGAAGAAAAAATAGAAGAAAAGAAATCCCCATTTTCAGGACTTGATGGACTCTTTGATTAAAAGTATAGAAAAGCTATAAAACTACGTTTGTACCATACTGAAAACGATAATTAGAAAAAAATTAGAATAAAATGAGTAAATGGCTTGTAGAAAAATTAAATTTATATTATAATAGGATTATAGAATTAGAAAATAAACAGATTATTTTATCAAAGGAGAAGCCATGGTTTCTAAGAAAATTTTAATCATTGAAGACGAAAAAAATCTTGCCCGCTTTGTATCACTTGAACTGGAACATGAAGGTTATGACACTACTATCAAGGATAATGGTCGTTTGGGACTTGAGGAAGCGCTCAATCGTGACTATGACCTCATTTTGCTGGACTTGATGTTGCCAGAACTTGATGGATTTGAGGTTGCCCGTCGCCTGCGTAAGGAAAAAGAAACACCAATCATTATGATGACTGCACGCGATTCTACGATGGACCGTGTGGCTGGACTTGATATTGGTGCAGATGATTATATCACTAAACCTTTTGCGATTGAAGAACTTCTCGCACGTGTTCGCGCATTCTTCCGTCGAGAAGACCATGTACATGCACTTGAACAAGCAGAAAATACAACTTTCCGCGATTTAGTGATTGATAAAACCAATCGCACCGTTCATCGTGGTAAAAAAGTGATTGATTTGACAAGACGTGAATATGATTTACTTTTGACATTGATGCAAAATGTTGGTGATGTTGTTACTCGTGAACATCTCGTTTCTCAAGTTTGGGGCTACGAAGAAGGCACAGAAACAAACGTTGTAGATGTGTATATCCGTTATTTACGCAACAAAATTGATATTGATGGACATGAGAGCTATATTCAAACAGTTCGTGGTTTAGGCTATGTTATGCGTGAACATAAATGAACGCTCAAAAAATTTCTGTCAGTTTGACAGAATTTTTTGTATCAGTAAAAGTTTTTGACAGTTCTGTCAAAAATAAAAAACAGTCTATCTAGACTATTTAACAAATAAGGACATATTTGAAATGAAAAAATTTCAAACTTCCCATAAGAAGAAAAATAAAAAAATAAATGAAAAGAAAACAAAGAAAAGTATTTTATTGAGATGGGCATTTGCCAATACTATCTTTTGTTTTATCACATTTACCATTTTTGCAGCACTCATTTACCAACTTACTGTGACAACATACGTTAATGAAGAAAAAGCAAATCTTAGACAGGCAATGAATAATGTCTCAAAGAATTTAGAGCAATCAGAAGCCCCATTAACGTTGCAAAATTTACATAATTATATTGACTATACAGGTGTTCCACACATAGAAAATGTTGAAGATTCTCATGGAGCAGCTGTTGCTACACAATCGTTGAGTAGTATGATAGGTAATCGACGCTCTTTTTATATTTTTGATAATGAAAAACATTTGATTTATTCAACAAGCCAGCACACGATAGGCATACAAGGTTTACCAAATGGAAAAATTAGCGTCTATTCTGGGTCACAATATGGTTATTTAGTAGAGCAACGTCTTGTTTCATCTTCAGGAACAACTATTGGATATTTGCAAGCTTTTTATGATATGGAATTTTATCACAATGCTTCCAATAAACTTCTCACCTATTTATTAGTTTTAGAGCTGGTAGCTTTGATAATTGCTCAAGCAATCGGTTATTTCATGGCACGTCATTTCATAGCGCCACTTTCCAAGTTACACAAAGCCATGCAAAATGTGGCACAGGACCCTACAATGGAATTTACCCCGATTGAAATCAAAACAGATGACGAAATAGAAGAACTCGCCGAAGTTTATAATGATATGATGACAAAGACCAACAGCTATCTTGAACAACAAAAACGCTTTGTTTCTGATGTTTCACATGAGCTACGTACACCTTTAGCTGTTTTGGACGGTCATATCAATCTACTCAATCGTTGGGGGAAAGATGACCCGGAGATTCTTGAAGAATCTCTTGAAGCGAGCCGTGAAGAAATCATACGAATGAAAGATATGCTTGAAGAAATGCTCGCTCTTTCACGTTTAGAAAATATTGACTTAGATTTTGAAAAAATGGATTGTGACGTCTTAAAAGTTTCAAATTTTGTTTTAAAAAACTTCAGACTTGTTCACCAAGATTTCCAAGTAGAGTTAGATAATCAATTAACAACACAGAAACACGCAAAAATTTACGAAAATCATTATGAACAAGGATTGATGATTTTATTGGATAATGCAGCAAAATATTCGCCAGATGATGGACGAAAATCAATCAAGATTACCTTAACAGAAGATGATGAATTCATTATCACAAGTGTAAGTGACCAAGGACTTGGCATTAGTGAAGAAGATTTAGAACACGTCTTTGAAAGATTTTTCCGAGCAGATAAAGCAAGAAGTAGAGAAATTTCAGGTACAGGACTTGGCTTATCCATTATCAGCCGTCTCGTAGAAAATTACCAAGGAGAAGTTGAAGTAACTTCAGAATTAGGCAAGGGCTCAACATTTACCTTGAAAATTCCTAAAATATAAAACTGGTTTTTAAACCGGTTTTTTGTTTATGTAATATTTTATGACATAAACTCAACTTTATCCTTGCTTTTCTAAAATAATATGTTATAATTTATAACATGATTTGATTATTGATAGAATTTTCAGATTATAAACTATTATTTTAGAGGTGATGTATGAATACAGGATCAATTGCTTTCATTTTGCTAAGCTCAGCGTTGGTATTACTAATGACTCCAGCTTTAGCATTCTTCTATGGTGGGCTAGGCAGGCGTAAAAATGTCTTAAATACAATGATGATGTCATTAGCTCCTATGGCTATAGCTTCACTTTTGTGGGTTATTATTGGTTTTAGTTTATCTTTTTCAGGAACAAGTGATTTTATTGGAAATTTTAATCATTTATTTATGAATGGTGTGGATATGGCGAAAAATACGCTTTTTCCAACAAGTCAAATTCCCGATGGATTATTTAGTGGCTTCCAGATGATGTTTTCAATCATTACAGTAGCTTTGATTACAGGCGCTGTTGTTGGTCGGATGCGTTTTACTCCTTTGTTAATTTTCATGGCTTTATGGCTTTTACTTGTTTATTATCCACTGGCTCACATGGTTTGGGGAGGTGGATTTCTTGCTAAGCTCCATGCGATTGATTTTGCTGGTGGTGATGTCGTCCATATATCAAGTGGAGTAACTGCTCTTGTATTAGCTATTGTTCTTGGAAAACGTCGTGACTATGGAATGCCTTATCGCCCACACAATATTCCTTTTGTTGTATTGGGAGCAGGACTTCTATGGTTTGGCTGGTTTGGATTTAACGCAGGTTCTGCCTTGGCGGCAAATGGCGTAGCAATCAACGCTTTTATGACAACCAATACAGCAGCTGCAGCAGCGATGCTTTCTTGGATGTTAGTCGAAAAGATTATTATTGGTAAACCTTCAATTGTAGGTGCTTGTTCGGGTGCGGTTGTTGGACTTGTCGCCATCACACCGGGGGCAGGATTTGTATCGCTCTGGAGTTCGATTATTATTGGACTTTTGGTGAGTCCCGTTTCGTTCTTTATGATGAGTGTTGTGAAACAAAAATTAGGTTATGATGATGCGCTTGATGCGTTTGGTTGTCATGGTATTGGCGGAATGTTTGGTGGAATTATGACAGGAATTTTCACTACACCGGCTTTGGCACTACAAAAAGGTTATTCTGGTTTAATTTATGGTTCTGCAAAACTCTTATTAGCAAATATCACAGCTGTTTTATTTACGATTGTATTCTCAGCAGTTGTTAGCTTTGTAATTATCAAAGCTATTGCCATCTTCATGCCACTAAGGGTGAGTCAAAGAGAAGAGTCAATTGGTTTGGATGATAGTGAACATGAAGAAACAGCTTATCCTACTTTCTTAGGATTAGATTCATAAAACCGATGTAATAAAATCTAACATAAAAGAAATAACTATATTCTTTCTTGCAATTTTGAAAACATATGTTATAATTTATAACATAGAAAATGATTTTATTTTCAGAATATAATATACAAGAAGGTTTAGTATGAACACAGGTTCTATCGCATTTATCATGATATGTAGTGCTCTCGTCTTATTGATGACACCAGCTCTTGCTCTTTTTTATGGTGGTTTAGGAAGACGTAAAAATGTTTTGAATACAATGATGATGTCACTTGCACCAATGGCATTAGCTTCTCTTTTATGGGTGATTATTGGCTTTACGTTGTCATTTTCAGGTAGCGGAGCATTTTTAGGAAATCTCTCTCATATTTTTATGAATGGTGTGAGTATGGCAAAAAATACGATGTTCCCAACTAACCAAATTCCAGATGGTTTATTTAGTGGTTTTCAGATGATGTTTTCAATTATTGCAGTTGCTTTATTGACAGGGTCTGTGGCTGGTCGTATGCGATTTACATCTATGATGATTTTTATGGTTTTTTGGCTACTCTTGGTTTATTATCCCCTTGCTCATCTTGTTTGGGGCGGAGGTTTCCTTGCCAAATTGGGGGCGATAGACTTTGCAGGAGGGATTGTTATTCATATTTCTAGTGGTATTTCTGGATTGATATTAGCGATAGTTCTTGGGAAAAGACGTGATTATGAACGTCTAGAATATCGCCCACACAATATTCCTTTCGTTGTTTTGGGAACAGGACTTTTGTGGTTTGGTTGGTTTGGTTTCAATGCCGGTTCTGCTTTAGCAGCAAATGGGGTTGCCATTACTGCTTTCATGACGACAAATACAGCAGCAGCCACAGCAATGCTTTCATGGATGTTTGTTGAAAAAAAAATAACTGGGAAATTCTCTGTTCTCGGTGCTTGTACAGGTGCTATCGTAGGATTAGCAACGATTACACCAGCAGCCGGATTTGTTCCGCTTTGGGGAGCAATGTTGATTGGTTTAATCGCTAGTCCTGTATCATTCTTTATGATGTCTGTTGTAAAGCGCAAATGGGGATTTGATGATGCACTTGATGTTTTTGGGTGTCATGGTATTGGTGGAATGCTTGGTGCATTGATGACTGGAATTCTTACGACACCAGCTCTTGCCTTGAGAAAAGGTTATTCTGGCTTAATCTACGGCTCAGGAAAATTATTTATTGCAAATATAGTAGCAATATTATTTGCCTTAGTGTTTTCTGGAGGAGTGAGTTTTATAATTATAAAAGTGATTGGACTATTTACTGAAATTCGTGTGACAGATCATGCTGAAGCAGTTGGTTTGGATGATAGTGAACATGAAGAAACAGCTTATCCAACCTTCTTAGGATTGGATTCATAAGCGATGATATATAAAATGAAGAAAGTGAGATAATATGAAAAAAATCGAAGCAATTATTCGGACGGATAAATTAGAAGATTTGAAAGAAGCTTTATCCCAAAATGGCTTGACAAGTGGTATGACAGTGTCACAAGTGCTAGGTTATGGGAAACAAAAAGGCTTTACTGAGTATGTCCGTGGACAAAAAATCCAAACCATGCTTTTGGCAAAAATCAAAATTGAAATTGTTTGTATTGACAAAGAAGTCGATGATATCGTCAAAGTTGTGGTTGAAGCTACTCAAACAGGAGAGATTGGCGATGGTAAAATTTTTGTTCAGCCTATTGAGCGCGTGATTCGGATTCGTACAGGCGAAGAAGATGCGGATGCTCTTTAATAAATGAAAGCTCGTCAAAGGCGAGCTTTTTTGTGTTTCAGTATTAAAAATAAAGAAAGTTTGTTGGGATTGTTGAAAAAATAGCCGATTCGCGGTAAAATAGAACGGATAAAGAGTGCAATTTTTCAGAAATTGCAGGCTGACGAAAAAATCGCAGTCTATCGGAGAAGAAATGAAGAAAATTACAACATTTGAAAATAAAAAAGTTTTAGTTTTGGGATTGGCAAAGTCAGGAATAGCAGCAGCGCGCTTGCTTGATAAATTGGGAGCTATCGTTACAGTAAATGATAGTAAAGCATTTGATGAAAACCCAGCAGCGCAAACTCTGCTTGAAGAAGGTATCAAAGTTATTTGTGGACATCACCCACTTGAATTACTTGATGAAGATTTTGCACTAATGGTTAAAAATCCAGGAATTCGCTATGATAATCCAATGGTTGTTCGTGCTTTGGAATTAAAAATTCCTGTTATTACAGAAGTTGAATTAGCTTATCTGGTATCAGAAGCCCCAATTATTGGAATTACTGGTACAAATGGAAAAACAACCACAACGACATTGATTGCGGCGATTTTAAATGCGGATGGACAATCAGCGAAGTTATCTGGTAATATTGGTTTTCCTGCATCAGATGTTGCGAGTGAAGCAACGCCAGATGATACGCTTGTCATGGAACTTTCAAGTTTCCAACTGATGGGAATTGAGACCTTTAAGCCTAAAATTGCAGTGATTACAAATTTATTTTCTGCACATTTGGATTATCATGGTTCACAGGAAGCTTATGAAGCTGCAAAGTGGCGCATTCAAGAACATTTGACGAAAGAAAATTTCTTAATTTTAAACTTTAATCAAGAAAAATGTAAGGCACTTGCAAATCAGACAAAAGCAACAATTGTACCATTTTCAACACATGAAAAGGTTGATGGTGCTTATGAATACGATGGTAAGTTATATTTCAAAGATGAATTTATCATGAATAGTGCAGACTTGTCTTTACTAGGGGAACATAATGTTGAGAATGCTTTAGCTGCGATTGCAGTTGCGAAATTGCAAGGAGCAAAAAATGAAGCGATTATTTCTGTTCTGACAGCATTTGCTGGTGTAAAACATCGTTTGCAATACCTTGGCGAAATTAATGGACATAAAGTTTATAATGATAGTAAGGCGACAAATATTCTTGCAACTCAAAAGGCACTTTCTGGTTTTGATAATACTAAACTTTGGTTACTTGCTGGTGGACTTGACCGTGGAAATGGTTTTGATGAACTTGCAGATGATATAGCAGGACTAAAAGGAATGATTGTTTTCGGTCAAACGGCCCCTAAGTTGCAAAACCTTGCTGAGAAGTTGGGAATTCCTGTGTTTAAGAGTGAAAATGTGGCAACAGCTTTGAAAGAAGTTTTGGCCAGGACTGGCAATGGGGATACAATTTTGCTCAGTCCTGCCAATGCAAGTTGGGACCAATATAAGACTTTTGAAGAACGTGGAGATTTGTTCATTCAAACTTTTGAAACACTCAAAAATCAATAAAAATGGCTCATCAAAATGAGTATATCTATAAAAATCTGTTAAAAGTCATGGAGAAAATCATGCGAATTATCGTTACTGGCGGGGGAACTGGTGGACATATCTATCCAGCACTCGCATTTATTCATTATCTTAGAAGTGTTGAACCGGATTCAGAAGTTCTGTATGTTGGAACAAAGCGTGGGCTGGAAAATAAAATTGTTCCAGCGGCTGGTTTAGATTTTAAAACGGTAGATGTCCAAGGATTTCGTCGTTCTTTGTCATTGGATAATTTTCGGACAGTGACGAAATTTATCAGCTCAACGCGGGAAGCGAAAAAAATTATCAAAGAGTTTCAACCAGATGTTGTACTTGGAACAGGTGGTTATGTTGCTGGACCAGTACTTTATGCTGCAGCTCAGCTGAAAATTCCTACACTTATTCATGAGCAAAATTCTATTCCAGGTATTACCAATAAATTTTTGAGTAAACGTGTGAAGCAGATTGCTGTGGCTTTTGAGGCTGCTAAACCATTTTTTCCAGCAGAAAAAACGGTTTTTACAGGTAATCCTAGAGCACAGGAAGTGGCAAGTTTACAAGCAAGTGATGTGTTAGAAAAAGAGTATCAGTTGCAAGCTGATAAAAAAACGGTTGTTATTTTTGGTGGTTCACGTGGTGCGATGACTATCAATGAAGCTTTTAAACAAGCACTTCCTGAATTTGCAAAGCAAGATTATCAAGTGGTTTATGCTTCAGGGCAGATTTATTTTGATGAAGATAAAGAAATTTTTGCAAAGTATGAAAATACTGGGAATATTGCTATCCGTCCCTATATTTCAAATATGCTTGAAGTACTTGCAAGCTCTGATTTGATACTTTGTCGAGCAGGTGCAACAACGATTGCGGAAGTGACAGCACTTGGTTTACCAACGATTTTTGTGCCAAGTCCTAATGTAACGGCTAATCATCAAACAAAAAATGCACAGGCGCTGGTTGATAAAGGAGCTGCGAAGTTAATTCCTGATAGAGAGTTGACTGGTGAGCTAATGTTGCAGACGATTTCTGAAATTTTTGAGAATGAAGAAGCTTATCAAACAATGGCGGCAAATAGTTTGACAGCTGGTGTGCCAGATGCTAGTGATAAGCTTTATAAACTTGTGAAAGAAATAACTAAATGAGTGAAGAAAACAAAAATCTAACCCCTTGGCAAGAAAAAAATCAAGAATATAAACGTCAAAAAGCGATTGAAGAAGCTACTGTGACGCCAAATCCTGCTAAAAAATCTAAACGCTCATCAAAAGTGGAAGAAACTGAAAAAAAAGCGCTAGAAAATGAATTTGAAACTGAAGAAGATATTTTTAATGATGAGAGAGAAAATGAAGCGGAAGTGGCTTTTAATAAATTTAAGTCTGAAAATGAATTTATTGTAGCTGAGGAAGAAGAGCAAGTCCCACGTTTTAGTTATCTTCCGTCACTTTTAAATCAGATGAAATTTGTTTTGATTATTGCTGTTTTGATATTTTTAGGAGCTATTTATGCGGTGTCTCCTTTGAGTAAGATTGGGAATTTTTCTGTATCAGGCAATCAACATGAGTCATCACAGCAGATTGCTGCGGCTTCTGAATTGAAAACCGGAGATAATGTTTTTAAAATTCTCAGAGAAAGACGAGCAGTGGAACAGAGAATTGAGCAAAATTTTCCTCGTATTGCTTCTGTTCAACTGAAATTTCAATTTCCTAATCATTTTAAGGCAGCAGTAGTAGAACATCTGCCAAGTGTTTATGTGCAACAAAATAATAAAACATATCTGGTACTTGATAATGGTTATATTTTGAAAAACCAAGTCATTAATCCAAGTCAGTTGCAAAAAATCCCGATGTTGAAAAATTTTACTGATAGTGAAGTGAAAACTTTTGTGACAGCTTTTGAGCAGTTGAAACCAAGTTTGCAAAGTTTGATTACGACAGTTACAAAAACGCCGACGGCTGCGACAAAAGATTTTATTGCACTGGATATGAGCGATGGAAATCAGGTTCGTGTTCCGTTGAATGAAATGTCTGAAAAATTGCCTTATTATCCAAGTGTGGCAAAACAGGTGAAGGCACCACAGGTAGTAGATATGGAAGCTGGGATTTATACGAAACCAAAAGATGCTTATCTGCAAGAATTAGCTTCTGAGAGTGCAAGTGCAAAGAAAAGTTCTGCTGCTCAAAATTCTACGACGACTACGACAGCGAAGTAACTTGGACATTTTCTTGAAAAGGGAAAAGAGTTTGCTGGGATTTTTATGTTATAATAGATTTTAAGAGAAAATTGGTGCTTTTTGTGTGCCATTGAGGTAATTATGAGTTTATTTTTAGATACTGCGAAAGTTGAAGTACGGGCGGGAAAAGGTGGCGATGGCGCTGTTGCTTTTCGGCGTGAAAAATTTGTGCCGGATGGCGGTCCTTGGGGCGGCGATGGTGGTCGTGGTGGTTCTGTTATTTTCCGAGTAGATGAGGGAATGACGACACTGATGGACTTTCGATATAATCGCATTTTCCGCGGAAAACCTGGTGAGAAGGGAATGTCTAAAGGCATGACTGGTCGAGGTTCTACGGATACTATTGTGAAAGTACCACAAGGAACAACCGTAAAAGATAATGAAACAGGGCAGGTTTTGGTGGACTTGGTAACGCAAGGACAGGAATTTGTTGTGGCTAAAGGCGGTCGTGGTGGCCGTGGAAATATTCGTTTTGCGACATCAAAAAATCCTGCGCCGGAAGTGGCAGAAAATGGCGAACCTGGCGAGCAAAAAATCTTGCTGTTGGAATTGCGTGTGTTGGCAGATGTTGGGCTGGTTGGTTTTCCATCTGTTGGGAAATCGACTTTGTTGAGTGTGGTTTCTAATGCGCGTCCCAAAATTGGGGCTTATCACTTTACGACGATTACGCCAAATATTGGGATGGTTCAGATTGGTTTTGAAAAGAGTTTTGTCATGGCGGATATGCCTGGATTGATTGAAGGTGCACATTCTGGTGCTGGTCTTGGCATTCAATTTTTGCGTCATATTGAGCGAACGCGCGTGTTGCTTCATGTGTTAGATATGTCTGGGCTTGAGGAACGTAATCCTTATGAAGATTATAAAACGATTAACGAAGAATTAGAATCTTATAATTTACGTCTTATGGAACGTCCGCAGATTATTGTTGCAAATAAGATGGATATGCCTGAAGCTGCTGAAAATTTGGCTGAATTTAAGAAAAAATTGTCTGAAGATTTGCCGGCTGGTGAGGAGCTTCCGATGATTTTTCCAGTTTCTGGAATTACACGTGAAGGCTTGCAACCATTGCTTTTAGCAACAAATGAACTCTTGCAGGAAACACCAGAATTTCCACTTTATGATGAAGAAGATGTGGCTTCTGAAAATGCTTATTATGGTTTTGAAGAAGAAACGACACCATTTGAAATCGAACGTGACCCTGATGGGGCTTACCGTTTGATTGGTGAAAAACTTGTTAAATTGTACAGAATGACCAATATGGACCATGATGAATCTGTAATGAAATTTGCTAGACAAATGCGTGGAATGGGAGTTGATGAGGCGCTTCGTAGTGCTGGTGCGCGTGATGGAGATTTAGTTCGGATTGAAAAATTTGAATTTGAATTTGTTGATTAATGTGAGTTAAATTTGGATATTCTAAGAAACTGAGAAGAGGATAAAAATGGGATTTAAGATTATTTCAAATCGAGATAAAGATGGAAATTTCATTGTGTCAGCGGATCATTGGAATGATGCACGAATTGATGAGTTGCTGAAAAAATATAATCCGTCAGGAAAACTTCGTTTGTCAACTGCGACACAAAATGAAAAATCTGATGAACAAAATTAAAAAACTTTTTTGACAATTCTGTCAAAAAAGTTTTTTATTCATTTTCAATCAATTCTTGAAAAATAATTTTATTTACAGCATTTGATTGCTCAGCGACTTTAAATAAGGTGCTACGTTGAAGTGCTTGAGCTTGAAATGGCAAGATTTTCCCATTCTCAAGGCTTATATTTTGTGCAATAAGTTGATTGGGATTGAACGAAATATCATCAGGACAAAGCGAGAGAACGGCTTGAGAGCTATAATCTCTTGTGCTAATTTCTCCTTTTTCAATATGAAAAGTTCGGGCAGATGAAACTGACGAACTGTCAGTAAATCCAGCAATAACTGCGTTAAAACGAATTAGCTTGCCAATTCCATTTTGCTTTTTCCTGTATTTTCGCAGTTCGTCAATGAGCAAAAGTTGCGCTTCTTGATAACTCAACTTAGGGAAATAATGGAATCTCTTTTTGATATCGCGCACAATTTTTTCATAACCTGTGATGCCAATGACAAAGTGATTTTTACTGACATAAAATTTTTGAAAATTTTCTTGTGTAATAGAATTATGTTCAGTAATTTGACCATCGCTAATAACGCTGATGAAATTTTCAGTCAAAATAACATTTAAAAAACTCATAAAATTCCTCAAAATTAAGCTCTGTCAAAAAAACAGAGCTTTTAAAATTTTTGACAGTTCTGTCAAAAAAATTTTCTTAGATTTTGCCATCAATTTTTCAGAAAAATAAGTTTGACAGTTCTAGGTAAACAAACTAGCCTATCCGTAATGTGAGCAAGCTCACAACGGCTTTGACATATCAAAAAATTATTTGATAAACATTGCATCACCAAAACTAAAGAAACGATAATGTTCGTCAATCGCGTGCTGATAAGCATCCAATACGAAATCACGTCCAGCAAAAGCAGCAACGAGCATGACCAAAGTTGACTTGGGCAAATGGAAATTCGTATTAAAGGCATCAACCACTTTCCACTCATAACCAGGTTTAATGAAAATCTCCGTCCAGCCAGAATCCGCCTGAATATCGCCATTAAACTTCGTACCAATCGTCTCTAGCGTGCGAATAGAAGTCGTTCCACTAGCAATGATGCGATGTCCAGAAGCTTTTACCTCGCGCAATGTTGCTGCCGCTTCCTCACTCAACTGATAAAATTCACTGTGCATATGATGTTCTTCGACATTTTCAACAGACACAGGACGAAAAGTTCCAAGCCCCACGTGCAAAGTCAGCTCCACAATTTTAACACCCTTAGCACGAATAGCATCCAAAAGTTCAGGAGTATAATGCAAACCAGCAGTAGGAGCAGCTGCAGAGCCATTAACCTTCGCATAAACTGTCTGATAACGTTCCTGGTCTTCCAATTTCTCGTGAATGTAAGGAGGCAAAGGCATTTCGCCCAAACTTTCCAAAATCTCCAAGAAAATTCCCTCATAATGGAACTCAATAATACGTCCACCATGTTCCAATTCTTCAAGAACAGTAGCTTTCAAACGCCCATCACCAAAAATAATCTCCTGACCAACGCGCATACGACGGGCAGGTTTAGCAAGTGTTTCCCAACGATTTTCACCCAATTCTTTAAGAAGCAAAAGCTCAACGTGACCTTCAGTATCAGGCTTGATACCATAAAGTCGAGCAGGCAAAACACGTGTATTATTAAGCACCAGCGCATCTCCAGGGTTCATCTCATCAATAATGTCATAAAAATGCTTATCTTGCATTTCATGTGTTTCTTTGTCAAGTACCAAAAGACGGCTTGCACTGCGTGTTTCCAAAGGTGTCTGTGCAATCAATTCCTCAGGTAAATTAAAATCAAAGTCATTAATATTCATAAGTTGTTTTTTCTATTCTACTCCATTCTATCTAAATGTACTCTGTAATTAGAGTTACAGTATCATCAAAAAATTCATTCTACTTCATTCTACTCCATTATTCGCTCTGCTTGGGTTAGTTTTGGGTTAGCGTTTTTAACTGTCAAATGGATAATTCATTAAGCTTTTCCCCGATTGAATCACGCATTTTAAAGCTTACATGGTTATAAATTCTTAAAGTTGTAGCTTCTTGTGTATGACCAACACGCTCCATTATTGCTTTTAAAGGTAAACCAGCTTCTGCGAGTAATGAAATATGAGAGTGACGAAGAATATGGTTGTTAAATTTTTGTTTATTGTCATTGAGGGCTTTGCTACAAACGTTATGTACAAAGGTCCAACAACTAGATTGTTGAATTACATTTCCATTCCGATTCGCGAAAAGAAAATTATTATCAGTTTTATTTTCTAAAAACCATCTAATTATTTCAACACTTCGGCTACTTAAAGAAATGGTACGAAAAGAAGAATCCGTTTTTGTAGAATAAAGTTTCCTTCCATTTGCAACAGTTGCCTTAGTGTTAATTGCTTTTGTTATTTTAAGAGTTTTTTTATTAAGGTCAAAATCTCCTTCAGTTTGAATGGCACCAGCTTCTTCAAGACGAATACCAGTCAAATAGAGAGATTCCATAAGATAAATATGACGTTTATCAAGACGTGAATTAGAATTACAATAGTCAAGTATTGCACGAAATTCGTCTTTCGTGATATATTTTTCTTGTATAGATGCTGTATTCCCTGTGGTTCGACTTTTTTTAGCAAACATCACGTTTTCAAGTGGAGACTTTTTTAAGTATCCCACTCTAACAGCATATTTAAAGAATTGTGCCATTACATTTTTCTTATGCTTTATGGTTTGAAATGCCCAATTATTATGAGTAAAATAAGCTTGTAATTGAGCAGGAGTAAGCTTATTAACTTGATATTTATTAAATTGGTTAAAAAAATCTTTTAAAGATGATAGATAACTTTCAACCGAATTTTCTGAGATTGATTTTTTTAGAAAACAAATCCATTGTTCTCGGATTTCACCAATCGTTGCTTTACTTGAAATCAAGTTTACATTATTTTTTGATAAAGCAATTTTATCAGCGAGCATTTTTTTAGCCATAGCTTGCATAACTCTTGTCTTACTGGACAATGTGATGGATACTTGTTTTTGAATACCTCCTATTTTAAATTTTTCATAAAAACGATATTTACCATTTTCGAGTTTTTTATAAAACATATTGCTCCTTCCAAAAAATAGAAGCATATACACACCTCTATTATATCATTTTTTTTAGTCATTGAATTTCTCAGATTTATATTCTAAAAATTTTTGATACTGTTTGATATTGATGAGGACACGTCGATAACTAGGACGAAGTACAGCAGATGTAAATTCAGGCATAAGGCGCATTTCTGTGATGTCCTTATTAATTGTCTTAACGGGAACGCCAAAGATAATTGATAGTTCTTTTTTTGTTGCAAAAATTTTATCCATTTTTCTCCTCCAAAATATAATCGGCGGAATTTTCCGTCACCAAATTGTTAATAATTTCAAGTACATGAGTAACTATTAATTATGACTATTATTATCTCAAGTAAATTTTTTAGTCTTACAAAAAGTCCTTCCTTATGTAATTCTAGGAGTTTTGTAGGGGCAAAACTTTATAATTTACCTTTAGCGATTGATGAATAGGATAATAATTGAGAGTTTATTTATATAAAATTCCATATAACAAAATGAGAATTTAAACAGAAGAAGGACTTCTTTTTTCGATATTTTTTTAATTTGATAAAATTAAAGTTTTTGGTTTGTGCCAAGGGGAGTAATTAAAGATAAAAAAATAAGCCACATTAATGTGACTTATTTCTTATTATATAGATTTTATTTCTATATCTTACTCAAGCTACCTTCATTTTTTAAAATTATTGATAGCTTCCCAAGCTTCCTGTATTTCTTTAAATTTTTCTACTGCATTAGGTTCTTTATTTAAATCAGGATGATATGCCTTAGCTAGAGAACGATACGCTTTTTTTATTTCATTCATTGGAGTATCGGGAGTAACGCCTAAAACCGTATAAGGAGTATAGGAACTTTCTGAATGAGAACTATCAGTATTCTCATTATGACTATGTTGCTTTTCCCATTCTTCATAAACTTTTTGACTTTTTTCAGCATAGTCTTGTTGTTGTTTTTGAAAGTCTTCTCTTTCTGCTTGTGCTTTTCTTTCTTGAGAGTTTATATAAGAATTTGCAAACAGAGAAAATGGAAATTGACTCAGAATAAACCACCAAGTATTAACCATGTAGCTGTAAACGTACCACCCTAACCATTTATTGATAAAATAACGAGAAATATAAAAAAGAGCAATTAATGCAACAGCAAAAAGGAGAACTAACGCTATTCCACCAGTAAAAATGAAAAGAAGAATAGCTATAAGAACAAAGAATGCATATCTTCTAGCTACATATAAAAAAGTAAATAAGCCAATAATTAACGTGAAACCAACACCAACTATGGGACCCAATATAGGAATAGAATTTGAGATGTGTTGTCCGAAGTAAGCAGCTAACCACAGAATAATAATAGCACCAACAAAAGTAATGATAAAACCACGTCTTTTTATTGTATTTTCTTCTCTAAGGTTTGTACCGCTCTTTTCGTAATTTTGAAGATTTCCTGCTTCAATGAAAGCAATATAAGCATCTATTGTGCGACTATAATTTATAGCTTCATCATCAGTTACAGCCCCTTCATGTGCATATTTATTTCTTATTTTTCGTGCCTGGTTTATAGATTGTATTGATTCATTATCATTAGACCATAATGTTTCTACAAGGTTACTCATATCTCCGTATTCTTGAATCCATGGTTTTCCAACCAACAGTTGATAATTGAGTTTAAGTAAATTTTCTAGCAAACTTTGAGCTTTTCCCATAAATAAATCAGGGTCATAATCCAATGATTTGGCATTTTCGTATTGTTCTTTTATCTCTTCTAAATTTATCATCATAATTCCTCCAATTACTAATGAGTTTATTATACTATTTTTACAGATAGATTGCATAAATAAACTGTGCTTTTATTCTTTATTTTTTCATTTTGATTAAAATAAAAATATTTAAAGGAGATGCTTCTGATGTTTTTAAAGAAACTCACTTAAATAATCAAAAAAGGATGATGTCGATTTTTCTTGATACTTTTGGACCTTTCCAAACTTTTAAACATTTTTCTGACACTCTTAAAATAGAGTTTGTCGAAAGTAGTATTTATTTTGAAGGAAAAAATTAAAAGATATAAATTTAAAACACTCATCAATAAGTTCTAAAAGAGAATTAGTGACAATTACTAAAGATCGGTATCTTTATGAAAGTAAGAAAAGTCCAGATAAAAAAATAAATCTTGTTTGCATCTTTACAGATGAGACTATTCAGCTGAAAGGCTATAATAACAAACGAACGTCTCCTCCCTATAAGCGAATGCAGAGTCTCACCGAAAAAGCAGGACACATCAAAGCCTTGAATGGCTTACCCTTTCTAGGTGAACTAGAGAAACAAAAAAATCTAACGCTTTACTTTTTTACTTACAATGAAGCCCTCCAACGGTTAGGTCCATTATTAAATGGAGAATATTTTCCTGACTTTGTTCAGCGAGAGTATCCCAAAGTTGAAGAAAACAAGAAAAAAGTAAAAGTGCAACGACTGAAACAACAAAAAACAAAAGAACCACAAGATAAACACGAAAAATATATCTTTGAATAAAAAAGGAGACCTTTATGCCATTATTTAAAAAACTTCCAGATTTCTATTTGTTATCTGCTACACCAAAATTTCAAGGGCTTTATGCCACTCTTGATGAAGAAATAAAGAAGAATTTCGTAGCAGTCACTTCTGTTGGCGAGCTAAATACGGCTCTTTCAAAAATTAAACGCAAGCAAACGGTTCAAGTTTTTGTAGACTTAACAGCAGAAGACTCTGAACTGTTAGAAGCTTACAAAGAACTTCTGAATCAATTTTCTACCATCGTTGAGCGTAGTATCTTTTTAGTCTCAGATACGAGTGCGAGCAAGAAAAAAGAATTTTTCAATCAATCAATCGATTCATTCGGAAGATTTCGATTTGATTTATAATGCGGATTTAATGAATGATACCACTTTTGAGTCAACTATCGGTCGCTTGCCCTATGAGGTGCTTCCAACAGAGGCTACACTCAAAGATTTTCTAAAGTCTAATTTTCCACTTTGCACAGCACCTGAACCAATGGTCGTTGATGAGCCAGAGGTTGCTTCACATATTGATACTTCGTCCCCAATCATACCAGCGCCTGAGCCAGAACTTTCACTACCTACGAACACTTTTTCTCCTCCTGCAACGGAAGAGGGAACAGTACCTGAACTGGCTTCTAGCGCCCCTTCATCTCTAACAGCAGAAGAACGTGCAGAACTCTCTGAACTTCGTGACTATGCGGATGAAGCAGATGCCTATATTAAAAAAGCGGATGAAGAAAATGAAGCATTGAGAAATGAGAATGAGCGGTTAAAAGAAAAAATCAATGTTCAAAATGATAATGCAGAAAATATTTCTCTGAAAGAAGAAAATGAACAACTCAAACAACAACTGAGTGAAAATAGTGTCTTCACGAAAAATCTAAAAGAAGTTGAGACGGAGAATACAAAGCTTAAATATGACCTTAAAGCGATGGAGAAACGGACTCAAAAAGCTGAGAAACTAGCGACGTTAGATTCTCCAGAAGCGAGCGTTGTTGAAATGGTTACAGTTATGCGAAGTCTATCCAGTAAATTATCTAATTCCAGTAAACTTCTTGAAAATAAAGCAGGAAAAGAACTCAAAGAAATGCAAAATGAAGTGGAACGCTTGAAAGCCGAAAAAGATGCGACAGAGCAAATTAAAAACAATCTGCGTGCCCTGTTAGGAAGCGACTAACACAAAAAGTACATCACGATGATGTACTTTTTTCTGACAAGCATAAAAAAAGAGGCACCCTGATGTCATCCGACACTGGTCATACCTCATTTACTTATATTCTAACAAATTATCTTGAAAAGTCAAGCCTTTCGTTTCCTTTTAGAATAATAATTAATCGTTTGATATTCCGACGTTTCTCCCACTCAGTATTGACAACAGAAAGGATATTGCTTCTTTGAATAGGACAGCGCCGAAAATCAAAGATAATATTTTGTGCTTGCTTACTCGCTTTTTCAAAAAGCCTTTTTATTGTATTTTTTCCATTTCCTGTAGGAGATTTCATTTCCCAGACAACGCCGTTCATTTCAATGTCAGCTGATTTTGCACCAATTGTGCGACTTTCTGGTAAAAAAATAACATCAATACCTTGTGATACAAAGATTTCAGCAGTTTCAAGTTCGTGACGTTCAGGGTAACGTCCAAGCTGTACGATAATTTTCCCAGTTTTATTCATAGATTGATTGTATCAGAAAGAATTAGAAACTACAAATGAATATGTATATTGAAGCCAAAAGATTTGAACAAGGACAAACTCCCAGATTCTGTGGTAGAGTATAATTCTTAAAAGAAAACGATAAGGAAGGACTTTTGTCCTTCTTATTTTTTTGCTGTGAGATAATATAATGAGTAAAAGAAAGCGAGAAATTATGAGTAAAACAATTAAAGCTATTGGTTTAAAGATGAATGTCAATCGGATTAAAGGATTGCCTGATGGCATCAAGAATGCTTATTTAAAACGAGTGGCTACCAATGGAGAGCTGATTTTTGTTGGTAATGCCAATGATGCAGCGAAATGGGAAGAAAATGATGAAAATATCGAGAGACTCGAAAAATTTGCCAAAGAATATGAGTTAGAACTTGTCTGGTTTGAACTGGAAGAACATTCTGTTTCTAAGGTGACTAAGCAAGAGAATGGATTGACATTAGAGACGACAGTGACCGCTTCTTCCAAAGGAGAAGCTAAAAAGATGCTAGAACAGATTTCTGGAATAGAAATGATAGGAAGCCCAGTCAAAGAATGAGAGAAGGAAATTTTAATGTATAAGAAAGATTTTACAGAATGGCAGTTATCGAAAGATTTTGATATGGAAAAATTGAGAAATTTATTTAATCAAAGCCTTCCATTTGCGCATCATGGTTATGAAAGTCGTGTTCATGCTTCAAATCGTTTGTTTTGGTTAGTGATAGAAAGTGCTGAAAGAAATGGATTGGTGGGGCGGAAAGGTTTGAATTCCATTCGTAGAGAAATGTCAATGGAAGAATTACTCTTTGATATTTTGATGGTTGCAACTCCAATTCCCCTAATTTCTACGGATACAGACTATTATTTTTCGGAACCACCTCAATATTCTGCCTCTATGAAACCAGCACTTATTTTAGGAATTCCTGGGAGAATTGGAGACAGAACAGAACTTGTTTGGGTAAGAGATAATATCGACAATCCAACAAAAATGATTTGTCGATTATTGTTAGGAGATTTACAACAAGATATGTTTGAAATTCCGATTGTAAAAAATGATGAGGGGGTCTTTGAATTAAGTTTTAAAGATAGAGAATAACTAAAATTGGAAGGTTAAATGCTATGATATATATAATCAATTTTTTATACGATTTCTGTCTGCTAGTAGAAGCTACAATCAATGTTCTGACTTCATTTATAGAAGCACGACATCTTTATATCTGGCTGCTAATCATCGGAATAGTAGTTATCAGCTATTGCATGGAGTTCCAAGAAGGGAAAAATCAGGAGAAAAGGGATATTTGATATACTGAGCAGGAGGTCTTGATATTACTATGCAAAAATGAGAACAGAGCAATCTGGTCTTTTTTTATCGTTAAAAGCGGACTTGTTTCTACTCTAAAAATAAACTATGAGATACTTGAGAGAGATTTTTGAATGGAGAAAAAATGGGACAAGAAATAACAATAGGTAATAAAGTACTTCCGTATCTTGGATATTATAATTTGAAGAAAAAGAACGGAATAAATGCGGAAATGACGATAACAAAACATTATCTAGTGGTCGTTGAAGCGGGATATTTACAAATTACTGTAAATGATTTAGAAGATATCCTATCATGTCATTTATGATGATTTTGGAATCCATCCTTTGGATTGGAATGAAAAAACAAAACAGATAATAAAAAAATTATCTGAATTCTGGTTTTAATTTGGAGTAATGTCAATATGTGGTAAGTTATTCCATATTTTTCAAAAAGTTCTTGCAAAAAATCTTAAATTAAGCTAAAATTAATCTAAGAAATACAGATGATATTTTCCACAAAAAAGGAAAAGTTTCCCGTGACAAATTTTTTTGTGCTATAACATAGGCATAAAATAAAGGAGATTTATTGAAATGAAAAAACCAAGTAAAAAACAACTGATTATCGGCGCAGCGATTGCTGTGGTATTAGTAGGTGGCGGGACTACGATTGGTGTAGTCAGTCACAACAATGCAGTTCATGCGCAACAAGTAAAAATTCAAAAAGTGGAAACAGCGGCGGAAAAGAAAGCAAATGTTGCACTTCTGACTGCTGAAAAGAAAGATACTCAAGCTAATGTCAATTTGGCTCAAAAAGCTATCAGTGCTATTAAGAGCAAGAAAGTTAAGAACGCTGCTTACAAAGAAATTGCTGCATTAAATATCAGAATGACTTTAGAAGCAAATGCTAAAACAGCGGTCGTAGCTTTCCAAAAGGATAACGCTAATACTGCAAAAGATAAAGCAGCCAAAACAGCTGTCAATTTGCTTACAAGTAAATATAATAAAGCGTTAAAAGTTGCACTTACTAAAGAAATTACGGATAGTGAAACAAAAGCTAAGGCGACCGCACAAGCCAAAGCGAAAGCTGCGGCTAAACAAAAAGCAGATGCTCAAGCCGCCATACAAGCTCAAAAAGCAAATGTGGCAAGTAACACAGATGCTTCTAGCAATACGGTAACTGATAATACAGGGAATACCGCATCGGCTTCTGGCAATAACTCTAACTATTCAACAGGCTCTGGCACAACCAATAATGCTGCTAATGCAGGTAATAGTACACCAGCATATTCAAATAATGGAGCTGGAAGCACAAATTCAACACCACAAGCACCTAGTTCTAACGGAACAAGTCAAGCAGCGCCTGCACAACCTAGTCAACCAGCAGGAAATCCAAATTCTTACGGTTACGGAAGTGGGGCTAACTATCAAGGAAATACTGCTGGAGAGCAAGCTCAGGCAAACGCAGATGCTGAAGCAGCAAGCAAGCAGACTCAAGCACCAAGTTGGGCATCAAGTTTATACGGTAAATAAACTAAAATGTAATCAGAAATTAAACATGAAAATATTCGATAAATCGAATATTTTTTACTTTGTCATTTTTTATTCTTATTTTTTTAATCAAAACGAAAAAATAAGAATAAAAATACAGTTAATTCATGCAATCTATACGTAAAAATAGTATAATAATTCTATCAATATTGGAGGAATTATGACAACAGGTAAAATAAGTTCAAACACCGTAGATGCACAAGAAGCTATTGCTGAATTAGTGGGACTTGATGCTTCGGGCTTTGCCAATCAGTCGGTTAGCTTTGGTTCAAGTAATGTAAAAAGTATGCTTGCAGGAGAAAAATTAACGAATCAACTCATGAATGATGTCTCAAAAGTTGTGTCGTGTGTTTTACAACAAGCTAACAAGTTTCCAGAACTTGCAAATGCGATTGAAGAACGAGATAGAGCAGATTCTCAACGGTTTCAGTAGGGAGAAAAAATGAAACAAGAAATCCAAAATTCCTATCCATTAAGTTTTATGCAGATGATGGAATTAATAGAACACGAAGATACTGCTGAAATCATTGCTAAAAAAACTTACAATCAATTCCCAATAGCTTTAATTACTGATTATTTGGAAGATAGACAACAAGCCGAAAAGGAACTAGGACAGACAACTATTTGGAGTCAAGTCGTGCGAGGTTGTGTAGGATTTGCACGTGATAAGGAGGATTTAATAAAAAAAGCAACAGGACGCGAAGAATTTGACCTTGAAACAGTTCTTTCTTGTTGGGAAGCCCAAGAAGCAAGATGGGCGAGAATATTTGAATTAAGAACAGAGCGACTTTCTCAAGCTCAGGAACAAGCCCGTGTTAAGCGAGAAGCATTCCAGAAAGCTAAACAAGCGCGTATTCAAGAAACGATGGCTTCACTCTCTAATGGTTTAAATAAGCTTAAAGCAAATAAAGATATGAGTGCAGACCAACGCGCAGAATATTCTCGAAAAATTAGTCAAAAAGAACAAGAGATGGACGATTTGAGACATCTAAAGCAACATTTTGAGAACAGTAATGAGCGTTTTTCTTCAAATGTTAGGCGTCATTTTGAAGAAGTAGAAGAAGATTTTTATCGAAGAAGTCAATACCCCTCACAACAATCCCGTTGGCAACAAGCGGTTGTCCAAGAAGCGTATGCTCAGATGCAATTTGTAACAGAACAACAAAATGAAGTGTTTGAAGATTCTTGTCGAATAACACGAAGAAACATTGAAGACAAGATAGAAGAGCTTCACAAAGAAAGGAATGCTTTACCATGGTAGTTTACGACAGTGGCGATTCAGATAGATTAATGCAGGCATTAACCGCTAATTTAAACGGTGCTAAAGAAATTTTCATGCGCCTCTCAAAAGGAAGTGCGTACTTGATAGCGGTTATCAATTCAGGAACTCTTTCAGGGGCAGCTTATACAGCAGGCAAAGAGTTATTTGAAACGTATATCAATCCTATGCTTCAAAAGTTAAGTAAGGCTATTACAGATATCGAAGAAGACTTGAATGCATACAGAAGCGCAGATAGTCGTGTTCGTCAATATGAAAGTCACCTAGATGAAGCACTCCTCAAAAAGCAACTCAATACGACCAAAGAAATGATTCGTCTTCTTCAACAAAAAATTGATGACGATAAAAACTTTTTCAAAAATTTAGAAGATGCAGTTCAAGGAGATTTCAGCAGAATGGCTGAATTGCCAAGCTTGCAAGAGCAATTAGATAATCTTGAACAAGTAAAAACAATGTACGAACAAGAATTGGCTGCACTTGAAACATTTGTAAGTAGTACTGCTTCTTTATTTACAGATAGTTTGGAAGCCTTTAAACTTGCTTTACAAGGTGTCTCAATCATTAACCAAAGCCACGCAAGTGCTAACGGAACAATTACATTCCCTGCTGGCGCTGATATGAGCTGGGCGAAGAAGTTGAAGAATGAGAAATTTAGTTCAAAATTAAATGCTTCTAGCAAACCTAAAAAAGTATCTTCATCCAAGACAAAAGTCACTGCCGAAGATATCCTTAGCTTTGCGGAAGATACTCAAAGCGTTGAAGATTTTTTTAGAAGCCCTTCAAAAAGCTTTTCAGATTGGTTAAATACAGGAAATATACTCAATAAGTATTATATGATGTTACCAAAATCTGTAAGGGAAATTAATGAAAACTCTGATAATTATAATGAACACCTTAAAAATAATGGTGAAGCCGAATTGTATAAATTAATAGGTGGCTGGGGTACTTTGGAATTTGGAAAAACAACAACGGAAAACTCAATAATAAACGGAAAAATTGAAATTCCTCAAAAGGGAAGACCTTTTGGTAAAGAGGCTCCTAGCGATACTATTCATACTGGACCAACAATTGGTGGAGCTTTCTCTTTATTTGACTACACTCATTCTCCTGTAAGCATTCATATTCCTCATTTACCAGCACTTCCAGCTATAACTCCTGAAGTAAAAGTTGGTAATGGGAAATTAGATGCTTATCTTGATAAAAATAGTAATGGGTTTAATATTGGAGGAGATGCAGAGATTTCAGCAGCAGAGGCAGATAGTTCTTTTAAGGTTGATATCCCATTTACCAATTCTCAGCTTACAGTAGGAAGTTCTATTTCGGTGGCTTCATTAGGTGCCACTGGGCACATTACTTCAACAAATAAAGGATTTTCTGCGGGATTTAAATTTGCCTATGGTATGGGCGGTGGTGTAGATTTTGGTGTTAGTAAAAAGTAAGGAAATGATAATGAATCCAATAAAAAAATTATTTAATTTTTATGTGCGTTTATATGTATCAGAAGATGTAGAAAATGGGAAACCACGTATAGGAATAAAACGCCTATTATTTTTGGGAATTAATCTTTTTTTCTTGGGAATGATGGGGTTAATCATTATCTATGTGGTAATAAAGATAATGGGAACTCTTTTAGGAGGGCTATAAATGAAATTTAGTAGTGATAGATATGAAAATATTTTGGGAGGGTTAAGTTTTGGCTACTTTTTTGTGATGCTACTTTTTATAATTCTTTTCTTTCCACAGCAATCAAACTCTACTACTTTGAATCATACTTCTTTTCTTTTTGGAGTGATTTCAACGGTAGTTGTCTATCTATGGATAGGCGGAGTAATTGTTTTTGGAATAATGATAGTCTGGCAGGGTAATAAAATAATAAAGAATAAAAAAAAGCTTAGACAATCTGAGGAGAAAATTAGAAAATCACAACATAGTGTTAATAATAAAATTAGTCATTCAATTATAAATTATGATAAAATTCACGAAGAAGCATTAAAAGATTACCAAAAGGAACAACGTAAATATAAGGAGAGTGAAAAAAATGAATAATGATGAACAAAATAAAGGATTTTTACCATTAGGCAGCGTCGTTCTTTTGAATGATGGTGAGAAAAGACTGATGATTGTTGGACGTAAACAACTTTCGACAAAAAGTAAAAAGAAATTTAATTATGCTGGGGTATTGTTTCCAGAAGGCTACCAAAATGCGGAAGAATTATATCTTTTCAATAATGGAGACATAGAGCATGTCTTTCAAATGGGGCTCATTGACGATGAAGAACTAGCTTTTCAAAATTGGTTGGTTGAGGATAATCAATAATAATAAATAGCTTTTATTTCATGATTTAGCAGACTTTTGCCTGCTTCTCTTTTAAGAAAAATCAAAAGAAGGACTTGTTTTAGGTCCTTTTTTTCTTTGTGAGAAAATTTAAGGGACAACAAAATGTCTGTAATATCCGACATATGGGGATATTACAAAAAATCTTAAAGGAGAACTTAAATGTTTAAAAAAGAAAAAGGTTTCCGCTCTTGGAAAGCGGGAAAGCACTGGCTTTATTCTGGTGGTGTTCTAGCTGTATTAGTTGGTGGAGGAATGGTCTATCAAGCAGTTGCTCAACCGATAACAGTTCAAGCGGCAACTCTTGCCTCAGGGGATAGCCTACTTGGAAATATCAATGGGACAATTCCTGTTATAAAGTCAAGCACGACAGATACCTCAAGTCCAGCTTTTCAAAAAACGGTGGACTCATTAACACAAGGGCTTTCGCCTCAACCCCAGTATCTTGTAACAGACCTTGAATGGGGAAGTAATACCAAACTTGTAGCGGCATCATCAGGTAATATTGTCCCCCTGAGTTCTTGGACAGGAAATACAGGGAATGGAGATTATTCACTTTTTTCTCCTAATGGGACGAATGAATCCCTCTATGCGGATGGCTTCTCTCCTGATGATTCGAGTGTCAATTTGCCTATTGATGGAACAGGGAGTGCTATCATCCAAAACGTTGGAACAGCTACAGACCTTTCTACTAAGCAAACCATCACCCTTGATATGCAAGTCACACTTAATAGCGTGAACTTATTAGAGCCTGCTACAAGTTTGGGAGCGATATTCTCTGCTCATAATGTTGGTTCAACCATTTCTCTTGGTGTGACGCCATTACAAACAGGCGGAACCTCTGGTGACATCTCTAATGAAGGTGGAAATAATGGAAGTTCTGGTGTAGGTGGCGTGGGACTTGGTTTAGGATATATGAATAATGTCAGTTATACTGTTACTCTCCGTAATCATGATACAGGAGAGATTCTGCCAAGTGATACTTTGATGGCGATGAAAGTATCTGATATTGACGGTTATCAATTAGCAGATACAAATACTAATGGTTTTATTGGTGCTGTTGTTGCACCAAATACAGGATTATCTATCAATGGTACAGGCTTCTCTTACAATGGAGAAAAAACAACGATTGCGGATGGGAAGACATTGCTTCCTAATGCTTATTATGCGATTAAACAATTTAATGCAAATAATGTTATTTTTACCGACCAATCTGGCTTGGGAGACCCGAACGAGGGGAAACACGTTGATATTGTAGCAGACTTGTTTGGGGCAGTTCAATTTAAACTGAATGTACAACAGCTTGTTAAAAATACACTTACAAAGACAGAAAATAGTGCTTCTAATCCAACGGGAGTATCACAGGCTGGTGCGGTGTTCAAACTAAAAAATGAGAACACAGGAGACTTTGTAAAGGCAAGTGACGGTGGAGATGGAGAGGCAAGTATCGGTGCTAGTAATGGTACGATGAGTACGGCTTCTGATGGGGCACTCGCATTCACAACAGGTTCAGACGGTAAAGTCGGTGTAGAAAATCTCCCATCCGTAGATGATAATGGCAAAACAATCACTTACCAATGGGTAGAAGTCACTGCCCCAGATGGTGAAGCCATTTCTGGCTCAGGAAGTGGACAAGAATTCTCTGCGAAATCCAGTACGCCAGCCGATAGCGATGGCAACATTCCAACAGCGGGTACAAGTATTTCGGATAAACCATTGCTTGAATCACAGCTCAATAAGAACTCTACGAATGCTGCCTTTAATAATGCTTTGGGTGATGCCACCTATGAAGCCTATAATTCAGATGGTACAGCAATTACGACTGATGATGGTTTAGACCCAGCGACAGGAAAAGCAGCGGATGTTGATGTGGTCACTGGAACATTAGTTGGAAATGATGGGGGAGCTTCAGGAGATGGTAATCCTCTTATCGTCACAGCCAATGCACAAGGTCAAATTGATGTGAAGAATCTGGATGGGACACACGTCTCTAAAGAGATTACTTGGAAAGAAGTGGCACCTGCCGCAGGTCACGCGTCCAATAGTCAAGCTGCCACAGGAACGTTTAGTGCAACTACTTTAAACAGTGATAAATCTAACTTCCTTGCGACAAGCACAACGACGGATAAACCAATGGGTGAAACGGTGATTGCGAAACTGGATGCCGATACAGGCAATACGACAACACAAGGTGCGGCTACCCTTCAAGGGGCAGAGTTCACTTTGGAGGATGCAACAGGCGCACCGATTAAACAAAGTCAAGGTGTTGACCCACAAACGGGTGCAGCTGCCAATGTTGTTCTGACTTCTGGCACGACGTATGCTCCCGATGCCAATGGAAACATTGTCCTTGTCACGAATGATAAAGGTGTCGCAGGACAAGTGGAAAATCTTGACTTGACAAACAACCTTAATTATCAATGGGTAGAAACCAAAGCACCTTATGGTTATACCATCAATGATAAACCAGATGCCGTGACTTTCTCTGCGACAAATACAGTAGATACTGCGACGAATAACTATGAGGATAATCAAAAGCTCAAGGCGACGATTTCTGACCGTGTTGTTGATTTCAACTTTAGTTTCACAAAAGATGCGGCAGACCAAGGCGCTACAGGATTGAATGGCGCAGAGTTTACACTTACACCTCTCGCAGGCACGCAAAACAGTTTGGGGCAGTTCGATAATGGCAAAGACACCAACATCAATGGACAAGATACCTATATCAGTCCTGATACGGGACTGGCAACTCCAGTAACCGATGTCAGTCAACTCTTCTTAGGGGCTACTCAAACCTCTCATGATTATACTGACCCTCAAGGTAATCAATCGGCTGGCTGGGTAGAATATGACCATGTACAAGCCGGAAAATACAAATTGGCAGAAACAACGACACCGAAAGGTTACGCGCCAGTAGATGATATGGAAGTGGATATCTTACCTGATACTGATACCACAGGTGCGCCAACCAGTTATGAGTTGAAAGTTACCGATACTGTGACTGGTAATGTCTTACGTGATGAAACCATTCCTGTGGCTTATAGCACAAGTCAATCTGGACGTCAGTTGATTGATGATAACAATAGTCTTGGGAAGTTTAACCTCGGACAACTCATTGATAAACTCCCTGTGCCAAGTATTGACGTTGAAAAAACAAATGACACTGTCCCAGATGCAGGTAAAGGCAACGATACGGATGTAGATAATAATGCTGGTCCAAATGACCACGATACCGTAGCGAGCGCGGATGTTGTCAAAGCTGGAGATACGACAACGATTGACTTCCGGATTACCAATAACGGCACAGATGATTTAACGAAAGTCACAGCTAAAGATAAGACAACGAGTGGTTCGGTTGATATTGGTGCAATTACGTGGACTTATAATGGTCAAACGGTGAGTCTCAATAAAGATGGTTACTTTGTCAACTCAGACGGCACTGTCTTAGCTTTGCCAGTCGGACAAAGTATCACAGGAACAGCGACCTTGCCAGCCCTCCCAGCTGGACAACTCCATACAGACCAAATCGCAGTTTCTGGTATTGGTATCCAATCGGGTGGCGATGTGCAAGACCATGATAACTGGAACGGGGAAACACCAAAGCCTAGTATCGATATTGAAAAGGCAAATGGGGCAATTCCTAAAGCAGGTAAGGGCAATAACACCGACACCGCCAATAATGATGGTACCAACGACCATGACACGGCGGCGACTGCCGACAAAGTAAAGAACAAGGTAACCACAGCCATTTACTTCAATGGTACGAATAATGGCACGGAGCCTTTGACAGATATCAAAGTCGTGGATAAAACAACGGCAGGTTCTGTCAGTGTAGGAGCCATTACTTGGACTTACAAAGGACAAACGCTTAAAACGAATGCGGATGGTTACTTGACTCTTCAAGATGGCACATTGTTGACCCTTGCACCAAATGAGAATATTACAGGAACAGGACTCTTGCCAGCTTTACCAGCAGGAGAACTGCATACTGATAATGTCACGATTCAAGGTGTAGGAACATTGGACAAAGTGCCAGTAGGGGATAACGATAACTGGAATGGCATCACACCACTTACAGTGAAGACAACTGCGCATACGACAGGAACGAGTCAAACCTTTACACCCTCTGCCTCAACAGAGATGTATGACACCGTAGAGACAAATGCGCCGAAAGGCGATATCCAAGTGGCTTATCTGCATAAGATTACCCCTGATGGAAAAGATACGATTGTCGCAACGGTGCCATTCACTATCAATGATGCGACTGTAGAAGCTGAGAAAGATACGGTTCTCAAATCCATTGATACCACGAAAGATGTCGCTGGGACACGTTATGTCTGGGGCGAAGCCATCTTTGCCAAAGGGGCTGATACCAAGACGGACAAACCGTTGGCAACCTTCTATGACAAGAATGATAAGGCAGAAACCTTAACCTATACACCGTTGACACTTAAAACAACGGCACACACGACAGGAACAAGTCAAAGCTTTACACCTTCCACATCAACAACGATGTATGATGATGTAGAAACGAATACGCCGAAAGGGGACATCCAAGAGGCTTATCTCCATAAAATCACTCCTGACGGAAAAGACACGATTGTCGCGACGGTGCCATTTACCATCAATGATGCGACCGTAGAAGCGAAAAAGGATACCGTCCTTAAATCTATTGACACGTCTAAAGATGTTGCAGGAACACGTTATGTTTGGGGCGAAGCACTCTTTGATAAGGGAGCGGATATCAAGACAGCCAAACCTTTAGCAACATTCTACGATAAGAATGATAAAGCGGAGACCTTGACACTGGTCACAACACCTGTTGCCTTGACTCCTGTGAAACCTAACTTGACGATTATTCTACCTGATACAGGAACGAAAGCTCTTGCTTGGTTGACTGGTATCGGTGTAGCAATTCTTGCCGCAGTTGGTGGAACAACGCTTTACAAGAAACGTAAGAAAGGCTCTGATAAAGCAAAATAAGCAATAAAGGACTTCTTCGGGAGTTCTTTTTTTGTTTTGAGATAATTTATTAGAACAAAGAAAGAAAAGTGTCAATTTTGACTGTTGCAAAGTTATACTTTCTTTTAAATAAAAATGTGATAAAATGGATTAGAGGTAGCTATGCTAAATAGAATTTTACGAGAAATTGTATCTACTGTTAAAAGTACGTGGCTGTACTTTTTGTCTTTATTTCGTCGAGAAGTTCGGATAGAGGCGAGAACTGCTAGATATAATGAGCGATTAGATAAATTACGGATATTGACGTTGAATGAACTTGAACAGGAATTATCTCGTACTCAAAGAGCAGTTTCAACTTTGAAGATGATTTTATCTGTTTTTGGAGTTTTGATAATAACAAGTTTAGTTTCTGGGCTTATCGTTCTTTGGAAAGCTTTTGCAAATTTTTATATATCTAGTTCAAATTTGAATATAAAAGATGTTTCCGCTGAAAATCAAGAATTAGCAAAAGTAGTAGCAATCGGAGTTGTAGTATTCGGTATTTTAGTCATAGCAATTATTCTATATATTCTTATTTCATTATATTCACAAAGAGAATCAGATATCGATAATTATAAAAAAATTATAAAAGAAAAAAATGAGAGTCATAATTGATAAAAGAGAAAATAATACTAAGAGCAATTACATATGCTTTTTATTGCGGGTTTGTTATTAATAAAATTGTTGAGAGTTATGTTTTGAAAGCGAACATCTTTACTGTTTATGGGAAGCAAGTAGATTTTTGGAAAGCTTTCAAGGTCATTGTCTAATAGTTGCCATATTTTTAGTTGCTTTAATTGGAGTAGGGATTATGGTTTTCGCTGTATAATGTTTAGGGAGAAGAAAGCAAAGTTTTGTAACCGTTGATGTTAATATATTAATATTAATTTTAGATATTTCTGTAAATAATAAAAAAGGACTTCTTCGGGAGTATTTTTTCATACAAGAAAATTAGCATATTTATATTTACAATGTCATTACTTTGTGCTATACTAAAGTTAGTTAAAGATAGGAGGTATTCATGATGGTTACAAATACGACGAATGTCAACATTCGCTTAGATAAAGATGTTAAGGCTCAGGCAGAAAAACTTTTTGGTACTATGGGACTCACTATGTCTTCTGCTATTAATCTTTTTGTTCGGCAAACATTGCTTCAAGAAAAAATACCATTTGAAATTCAGGGCAAACGTTACTTTTCTGTTGAAGAAGTGGCAGGAAAAAATTGGCGTGAGGGATTGGATGACATTGAGGACGAGTGGGAATGACATTTGAAGTCAAATTTACTGAGTTTTCTCAAAAGGATTTTATTCATCTTGATGGTAGTCAAAGAAAACAAATTCTTAAATCTTTGACAAAAATAGAGACGTTGGGACTACAGGTAGGACAAGAATTGCACGGCAAGTTGTCAGATTGTCGTAAATTGAAACACAAAAAGTTAGGCTTACGTGTTGTGTTTCGTCAGTCTCCTTTGGGGATAGAGATTATTGAAATTGTCGTTGTAGGGAAACGTTCGGATAATGAAGTATATGAGATTGCGGAAAAGCGTCTCGGGCGCTAATCATGTATCAGAAAATATAGAAATTAAATTATAGATAATTCCATAAACAATAAAGGACTTCTTCGGGAGCTCTTTTTTTGTTTTGAGATAATTAAATCAGTAAGAATAGAAATAAGGTATTGAGGAAAAACTAAGATTATGAGCGATGAAAAGTATATGGTTTATGCCAATCCATATGTTACACCAGATTTTTTATCTGGGGGATGGATAACAAAAATTGATGAAGATAACTATACTTTGGATGATAGTTTAAGAAGAGCAGCATTAAACAACGGAATTTATTCGAATATAGTAGAGGTAAAAAAAGCCCTCAATTGGTTCATTGAGGACGAAATCATTCTTTTCTCAAAAATTATAACGCTCACTCCGGAAGAACTATATGACCTGTGTGAAGGGGAAAAAAATGTGACATAATAATAAAAAAATCAATTAAGAAAATATTGTGATTAATCAGCTGAGAAAGCAAATCACTCAGTTAAAAATTCAAATGATGTCAATAACACTAGAGGTACCAAAACATACAGCCCATAATATGTTTTATAAAGAGCGAGAAAAGTATGAAACAGCATTTGAGGACGTCAATTGGTTAATATGGGACTCGCCAAAAGAATTATCACGGGCAAAAGATAAACTTGTTCAAGGAGACAAATTACTTTGAGACAAAGAGAAGAAATACACAAAACTAAACAGAGACGAAAGAAAAATTACTCCTTAGTAAAAAAGAAATCAAAGACAAAGAAAATACTGGTGCGATTGAGTGTGTCGCTATTGGTATTGATTGGATTAGTTTTGACCTTTCAAGTGCCACTCACGCATTGGTTTGTCAATCACTTTCAACAGAAGTATGCGTTACAAAGTCTTTCAAAAGACCAACTCAAAGCGAACCAGAAGAAAGGAAATTTTGATAGCAGCAATGTCAAGACCGTGAATTTCCTTGATGTAGCAAAAGCTCAAATGGAAAATCATAATTATCCTGTGATTGGGGCAATAGCTTATCCTGAGTTAAAAATTACTTTACCCATCTTAAACGGTGATGGGGATGCGACAATGTTATACGGCGCAGGCACAATGAAACCAAGCCAAGTAATGGGACAAGGTAATTATGCGCTGGCTAGTCATCATGTTTCCAATGTCTATGGACATTCCGCTGATGGACTTTTATTTAGTCCTCTACAAAATGCGAAGACAGGTCAGAAAGTATATCTGACAGACAAAGTAAAGGTGTATGAGTATAAAACAACGAGTGTTCGTATTATGTTGCCAAGTCAAGGAAATGTTATTCAAGATGTCAAAGGGAAAAAAGAACTCACATTAGTTACTTGTTATAGTGATGACCGTTACCGGATTATCGTTCAGGGAACGTTCATCAAAGCGATGCCATTTAATAACAAGAACGCAAAGTTCTTTACAGCTCAATACACCCAATGGTGGAAATAGAAAGGAATAGTATTATGCAGGAACGTAGAACAGAGACTTCAAAAAAGAAAAGCAAGAAAAAATCTAAGATGTTGACTGGTATTCTAGTCATGTTGGTAGTGATTATTGGCGGAAGTGGAGTAGCTACTTTTCACTATTTCTATCCGCAAGGTGTCAAGAAAGATGTTTCAGCTCCCTCTACCTCACAGCATACTTTACCTGATAAAATCAAAAGTAATTCCAAAGCTCCTAAAGCTAAGGAGAAGCCGATAGCAAGCGTTTCTCATTCTCCCAAACAAGTGAGCGCTCCATCTGTTTCTAGTGCACAGCGTTCTGCTCACATGCAGGAACAAACAACACAATCTAAAGTACCAGTACAACAAGTCTCAACCACTCAATCAGAAGATGAAAATAAAGCAAAAGAGGATGCAGAAATCAATCAATTAACAAAAGAGTATGAAGCAAAAGGTTACCAAGTAACAGTGACCCACCGCTAAATCCAAATATCCTAAATGGATATTTTTTTGTGTTCTTGATTGAATAAATTTCTTTATCCCTGTCTCAATTTGTGTTAATTTGAGATATATTAAAACAAATTGTGACAAATTACTACAATTTGTGCTATAATAGATGTTGTGAGCTGTTGCAATTTGTCTTAAAACGATACAAAATGTAGCAGACTTCGACAAATTGTATCAACGAATAGGAGAATAGGATGCGTAAACGCCTTACAATTTCACTTGAAGAAGAAGTCATGGACTCTTTTTCTTCAATTTTAACCAAAGAGGGCATGACAATTCAAACGTTTTTAGAGTTGATTGCCAATAAAACCGTAAATACAGGGGAAAGTCCTCTTACTCTAGGTTGGAATAGTGCTATTTTTACTCCAAACACAGAGAATAAGTTACAAAATCAAGAAATGAAGCCCTCAGAGAAGGCTGAAAATCAGACAAAAACCAAGAAAAAAAGTGCTATTTCAACCTCAAAAATGACTGAAAAGCACGAAGAAGAGGTTGTTAATATTGAGAATAATATCACAAATCCTTTTGCAGGATTAGCCAAATAATCCCAGAGTTAAGCGATTTTAAGTGGTGCTAAGAGTAGAAAATAGAATGAGTTCTAAAAGTGCATAAAATCATATTTTTGCATATTTATGTACTCATTCTTTTTTATTTATCTTAAATGACAAATGGCTCTGTTGAGCCTTTTTTCTTATCTTTAAGAGTATTCTTATTTTGGACGTCGCTTTGTTGAGCGATTTATACCGCCTTTAAGAGTGAAAATACTTGCTTATTTTGGGGATTGGAACTTTTGAGCTTTTTGAATAAAATACGAGATGATTTAAGCAAATTTTGAAAATAAGAAAAGGCTTTGTTGTGCGATTTGTAATAGCGTTAAGAGTATTCTTATTTTACTTTTGGCTGTACTAAGCCATTTCTTATCCTGATAAGAGTGAAAAGTCATGAAAGAAGTGTAGAAAATGCTGTATTGAGCTATTTCTCCTATCGTTAAGAGTCACTCTTATTTTGCTTTCGCTCTGTTGAGCGATTGTGACATCTTTTAAGAGTGAGAATTATCAGGAGGGCTATAAAATGAAATTTATGTGCTTTTAGGATAAAAAGAAGAGATATTTTGTACAAATTTTCAAAATGATGAATGGCTTTGTTATGCGATTTCTGTCAGTATTAAGAGTAATCTTATTTTAACTTTCGCTCTGTTAAAGCATTTCTTGTACTGATAAGAGTGAAAAGTCCTAGAACAAGCACATAATTCCCAGAGTTAAGCCATTTATCCTATCATTAAGAGTCACTCTTATTTGCACTTGCCTCTGTTAAGCGATTTTCCCCCGCAATAAGAGTGAATACTTGTGAAAAGTTAATCAATCTTACTATCAATAAAATGTATATTTATCTTTTCGCATGGTTGAGCGATTTATAAGGTTGTTAAGAGTGAAAAATGGTTAAAAAATGGATAGGATTAACTTTCACTTTGGAATCTTTCTTGTGTCAGTTATATCAAACCTTAAAGATAGTTTTAAAAGTGTACAGCTAATAGTTGAGGAGTGGCTTTTTCTGTGCGAAATGGCAGTTTTAGAGTGAGAGTGAGATATTGAATAATATACACTATTTTGATATGTTGATTAATTAAATATCGTCATTGTAAATTTCTAAATGTGAATATTCTTTAATACACTATACTATAGATTATGGAAAACTATTTTAGGAGAAAATATGGGTTGTCTTTATAAAGAAAAGATTGTAGGCGAAAAAATTTTGTTTGTCGAAAGTGATAAGCAACACCCTCATTATTTGGAGGTATATACGGAAACTAAACAATTTAAAATACGTGAAAGTCTAAAAAGGTTTGAAGAATGTCATGAAGAATTGATAAGAACGAGTATTTCTACCTTATCTAACCCTTTATATATTAAGAAAATATATAAAAGATACAGTGCGTTTGTAATTCAATTTAAGGAAGATGGAAAGGAAGCAGAGCTTTCACGTCATTATTGGCAAAAACATAAAAAACTTTTAAAACAATTTAGATGGTTTGTAGTGGGAGTATTTTTACTTCAAAACATTAACATATCTTTGTTTAACCTATTTTTGTGAAATAGGTTTTTTTATCTCTTTATTAACTTTTTAGAATAACTAATTAAAATTGCAACCTATGATTTTCTTAGTATATTATTAGGCGATTATATAAAATTAAATTAAAATTAAAACAAACTTAAAAAGAAAGGAGAAAAAAGTGAGAAAGTGGAAGAAAAAGGGAAGTTTTATGATAGTCGGTGTAATTATTATAAGCATCATTGCACTAACTATTAAAGGAGGTGAAATAAAAGTCCCCAAAATTAATCAGACACGGTTGAGTGAAGTAAAATTAAAAAAAACTAAGGAGGCTTTCAAAGCAAAGGAGACAACCCAACAAGAAATAAAAAAAGATAAAGCAGTAAAAACAACAGTCAAGTTAGAATCAAATTTAAAAATAAAGAAAAGCAATATTGATAAGTATAATAAAGAACTACTCAAGAACGAGAACTTTTATGTTTTATTAAAAAATGAGGGAGGAGAATTTGTTCCAAAAGAAATAACGGAAACAGACTTAATTGAACTTGAAAGAAATTCTAAAGATACAAAATTCTCAATTAGTCAGATGAAGTATCAAGGGAGAGTATATACAATCATTAAAAATAGATAACAAGAGGTAATTTATGACAATAAAAAAATTAAAATCTAAACTTGCAATTTCAACCAGTATTGGTATTCTATTGTTTTCAGCTTTTGCACCTCCAGCACTCGCATTTTCAAATGCAAATACAGCCTATTCAGAGGATAATATTAGTGTTGATATAAAACAAATTAAAGAAATAGCAGAAACAACTCTTATTGATGTTAATTCTCTTATTTTACCATCACAATCACTTGCGGAAACAGCAGCATTGATGGTAGAGCTGGATAACATAGAGACTGAGGGAGTTTTTTATACTGGAACAGATGTTCTTAAATATTTATATCCTAAAGATACAGCGGAACAATTAAAAACAGAGAGTGTCACAGCGGAACAAGTTGTTCAATGGTTAGCATCAATAGGTTATACCGCAACTGTTATTAATCGGTCTCTCACCACTGATGAAATCAAAAAGAATCTGGACAACTCTCAGCCAATGTTAACAGTACTGGAAGGACAAAATGATGAGGATTGGCTGAATAAAACTTCAGCTGGAATGCTTTATGCACATGATGATGTAGAAACAGGCACAGAGACAGGAAACTTGCACGAATCTTTTATTAAGACCTATAATTATGGAGAAGCAACGATTCAAGACGGAGCAGAAGCAGAGCCCTTCCAATTTTCTGCTACATCAGAAAATCCTGATGAAATACAGAGAACAAATTCATTTAAATGGGTAAAAACAATTACTGATTTAAAAAAAGACCCTTCTTGGGAAAACAGGGAACAAATTCGAGAAGATAGAAAATCAGGAATATTTAATACTACCTTAATCAAAGAAGGTTCAAATATTGTAGAAGCAGATTTTATTGACCAAGATGTTATGCATTTATGGGGGGCGGATACGAGTGACTCTTCCGATGTTAGCACTACTAAGCTGGATGCAGTAGCATTAATTAATTTATATTTTGATTCTGAACACCAAAAAACGGTAGCAGATTTGAATAACTTTGCTAATCTTTCAGAAGATGAAGATATTTCTTCTAAACAAATAGAAGATTGGTATTCTTCTTTGGGTTTTGTCTTTGATACGATAGATGGTAAGTTGACCAAATCATTCACTAAAACTTTAGGAAGTGAAGGAAAGCTTTATTTAACAGTATTGGATGCTGTTAAAGCAGATAATCCGAGAAAAAATGAAGCGGTAATTGGAGTTGGATTTGCAGACAATACAATTGCCTATACAGTAGATTGGGTAAATGTAAAGGGTGAACAAATTAATCCTCAATATATTGTTGACTATTCCCTAAGTACTGCTATTACCACTCAAAATGAAAAAATGAGAAATTTTGATTATGATGTTGTTAGGAGAGATGGTTTTGAGGGCTCAACTTATTATTCTTGGGATTATAATACAGAAACTACCATTTATAATATTCGACAAAAAGATAGTCCAACACCTACGGAAACACCATTTACAAATTCTGAGCCAACCAATTCAAATTCGACGAATTCGGTTTCTCTTCCCGTAGCTACATATTACACAGCGCCAGATTTTGGAGTTCGTGAAACTCAAGGACAAGAGCCTTGGTGTTCAGAATATGTTGCAGCAGCAGCGATTAATACGATTGGTAAAGCCAAAGAACTAGGTAAACCAATAACAACAGCAAAAGAAATTATGCGAGCATATAAACCAGGAGTACCTGATGATGAATTGACAACTATGACAGGGGGAGATATTGGAGAAAGTCTCAAACATCTTCAGGAAACATATCAAGTTACCGCTGATGTAGAGAATCATTCTCTTAGCTTTGAGGAGGTAAAAAAAGAAATTGATAGTGATAAAATTATTCAATTAGATGGGTATGATATTAATGAAACTGCTGAACGAGGAACAATGGAAAATCCAGGACATTCTCTTGCAATTGTTGGGTATGTTTTACCTGCCGATGGAAATACAGCTGTTCATACTCCTTATTATGAAATTTGGAATCCATGGTGGGAAAAAACCTTTTATATTTCTACGAATTTTGATACAATGTTAATGGGTGGTGTGGAGTATGAATGGACACGGACATGGCATAATTGGAGAAAAACAGATGCTGGAGCTACCGTCAATGTAAGTAGTGATGTAGAACATCAAAAAGTCGGAAGTAATGTTAATCCTGCAGCAATACCAACATATAGCAGTCCAACAATTTTTAATCCTTTAGGGAAAAAAATAAATAATCAAGTGGTAAGTCAAATGGGCTCTGAAACAACTGGACAAGCTTATTTTGTTGGTTCAAAATATGGTTATGCAATTAGTGGAGATAATCAAAAAATGCGAGTACGTAAAAATAAAAATACTAAAATGATAACCTTAGGATTAGGTCTTAATTTTAGAGACTCTGTGAATGCATTAGGCTCTGGAAGAACTACTGCTCTAGTATCTGGTGTAGGGTTGGCTGTTGTAGTCGCTGTTGCTGCTTTTTTTCCGGAAGGAGTCGCAGCATTGGAATTTGTTAATAAATTAGCAGGAACTTTTGTTGGAAAAATAATCACAGGAATGTTAGGGTTGCCAGGAGATTTGAAAACAGGAGCAATTGCAATATTCTTAGCCAGTTTAGGTAAATACCTATATGATTCATATAAAATTGAAGGAGCTTATCAGTCTGCTATAGGTTGAGTGAAAAAAGTATAAGAGAGTATAATATCATGGATTTGAGAGAAAAGCGAAAACAAAAGATAGAGAGAAGATTAAAAATATACGATAATAAAAAGATAGTTTATCGTGATAGTATTATTTTTATAGTAGGCTATTTATGGACTCTTTATGGATTTTATTTATATTTTTCAACTTCTTCACTGTTAGGATTACTTACTATTGCTTTGGTCGGAGGAGGGACAACTTCTGATTTAATTCGTATGGTTAGGTATATAAAAAGAAAACATCAAGAGTACTGATAAAGTAAGATAAAGGCGTAATTCTTAAAAAAGTTACGCTTTTTACTTTGTAATATAAGAGAACTGTGAAAACTTTTGTCAAAGAAACAGATATTTTTTCACACGCGCATATTGCGGATTATTTAAAAGAGTTGCTTGCTCAACTCTAATATCATAGATTGACATTCTTTTTGATGTGAACCCAAGAATATAGACTTTTCAAAAATATGAAAGGTCTTTTTTATTAAAAAAGCGAATGATATTTTCATACCACTCGCTCATCATTTAGAATAATCTTGGGTTATCATTTCTTCTTATTTTCCGCGCCAGAGCACGATGAGCAATGCAATTTGTAACACAGCGATTATTCCATAAAGCCATGCTAAGTGATGCTGGAAAAGATACTTTGATGGTTATGTTAAATAAATTGGTTTCAAATAGCCTGTACCCTATAGCCAAAATACAACATAACTGATTAGATTTTTGATAGTTACTTTCTTATTTTCTGTAAAATTACATATTGTAAATATTGAAGCATGGTGGTAAAATGAAGCTAAATGGAAAAGTTGCAAGAGCAACGCCTAACAAAGGGGAATTATGACTAAAGAAAAAGTATCTCTTTCAAAACCTTGGCAAGATTTTTCAAAATGGGAAAAGAAGCTTTCTGCGGATGTCGATAGTCCGATGTATGAAAAATATCGTAAAGAAATCCAAGAAAATAATTATTTGGTGTTGGAAGTGTTTCAACAATACCTCAAAGAGAAATTAGGACTAAGTGATGTAGTTGTTAGAAGGCATGACGAAAATATTGATTTCTTTTTGAACGAGGGAGCGTTGTATTATGGCTTGCATACACCTGATAAAGCTATTTACGAGATAAGTGACTTTTTGGGCGATTTCTTTCCTAGAAAAGCAATGTGGGCATCACGCGCATCACTTAAACAAAATGGCGCATCTTTAAAGCGATTTTATAATTTCCTTTATGAGATGGATGAAATTAATGAGAATCAACTTAAATTTGTTAAAACATCTGTCATTTCAGGTATTCAGTCAGGTCTCGAACATATAGAGTGGCAAGAAGAATTGCTGGAAGAATGGGATTAAAAGTCTATTTGTAAGCTTTGTTTGACTTCTGCTGGTAGCAGAGAATTATATTATTATGGTTTTTTTGCAAAAGAGTGATGAGGGAATGATAGATTTAATCTTCTATCAAAGGAGGTGAGTATGGAAATCACGAGAGAAGAGTACAAAAAATATTGAGGATATGCTTAAAAGTCTTCAAGCGAATAAAGATGATGTCTGCCAAAAGAAAATGGGAATACAAAGGAAAATTGATGGTTTATTAGAACAGCAGGAGAAATTCGATAAGCATGCCGCAGTGATAGACTCATTTGATAAACAAATTTCTCTTATCAATTCCCTAGACTTGTCAGAATTAGAAGATTGGCAGAAAGCAAAATGGGATAATGGCATTGAACAAATCCAAGGAGCTAAACCTGACCTCCTACGTGTGCGTAATAATATTGAGTGGAAATTAAAGAAACACCGGCAAGAGTTAAAAACGGCAGATGATATCCTTCAAAAATTAGATGCTGTGATTGATGAATATTTAGTTTTATTGGAAAAATGATTTTAACTGGTCACGCGCGTGAGTTTTTGTTCAAAGGAGAAAGATTATGAAATTCAATAAAAGTTTATTAGCCCTTGATTTTTTGTTGTTTAGTGGCTTTGGATTGTTGGGGACATGTTATTCGATATATGCCCTAATTGTATCCCTTACTTATGGAGAGACGGACGTTATACCTAATGAATTGATTATGCTTGGTATATGTGCGGTTATCATGATTGGATGCTGGTTATTATTCAAAAGACAGCATAGAAAAAATAAAATGAATGCTCCAAAGAAAGATACGCCTGAGGAGGAAAAGAAAAAATATGGACTATAAAAAAATGGAAGAGGATATTGAAATCTATTATTCATCCGTTGAAAACGAGGAAAATGGTAGGTATCGTTCTTGGAATATTATTTTTGATGACTTTTCAATGATTGATACCCCCCATTTATCCAATGAAAAGTTGGACTATCTTACCAGAAGTCTCATGTTATATCTTGCAAATTTTGGAATGTTGCGAGGTTCATCAAAACTTTTAAAGCATAATTACCACATTCACGAAGAAGCAGTAGAGATAGTGATAGAGTCATTACCAAGATTAAGGCAATATCCAGAAAACGAAAAAGAAATTAAAGGCTATGCTGAGAAAGTTTGGGAGACGATAGATGCTTTACAGAAGTATTATAGGAAAATAGATGTAAGCCCAACGGCTACCTTAATATCTAAGATAATACTTGGAACAAGTGCAGCGATTCCAGCATATGACACATATTTTAAGAACTTTTTACGAGAGAATAGGCTTACACAAAAATTAGGAAAACAGTCTATAAGAGAAATATGGGACTTGTGGTTCGTTTTTAAAGCTAATTCTTCGGATTTACCTGACTATCCATATCCACCAATGAAATTAATTGATATGACAGGTTTTCAATTTGGAAACTCAAATTCTAAGGAAAAGAAAGCGTAATAGCAAAAAACTATAATTCCATATCTCTGTGTATGTTCCCGCGGAAAACATAGTTTTGTAATGAGCGGAATTTTCCGCCGATTGAATTTTCAAGTCAATCGCTTCTGTTATCATTATTCTGGATGATGGAACTAAATTTGAAAGAAAAAGTGTTCAAAAAATACTTTTTCTTTGTTTTGTTTAAAGAGAAAGAATAGAAAACATATCATGAAGAAGAAAAAAATGTATCAAATTCCTATGACAGTAAAATGGAAACTCAAACTTGGGATTTTTCAAACAAGTCTCTTTATAGCTTTTGGAATAATGTGTTTTTGGATTGCGATTTTTGCAAAGCAACATCATGAATTTGGAGCTTCTACTCCCTTATCTATTCCTTTGAAACTTGCTTTTATTGTGATGGGAATTGCAGGCTGGGGTTTAGCTTTTTGTTTTAGTTCACTACGCTCTAGTTTGAAGCAAAGAAAAAAGCCAGCTTTAATACTCCAAGAAGATGGAATTATATTTTGTGAAAATAAACGCCATGTTGCTTGGGAAGATATTACAGATTTCAAAACTTTGTATGAAGGAGGAAGACACGCTTCAAAGCATCTTCAGATTTATTTTAATGCAGAGGGAGAAATAAGATATATGGATTGGGATGCAAGTGTTTTAGATATTCATTTGTATAAATTTGTTGATTTTCTTAAACAAGAACGACAAAAGAGAGTAACGGATAACAATATATCTCCTTTTGATGATTTGCTTGAGTAGATTTTTCATGATGATAAAGTCGAGGCGCGTGTATAGTCTCGACTTTTTGCTATAAAAATTTTGTTTCATACAGGTGTTTTCTTTTAGAAGTCACGCGCGAAATTCTGGAATCAAAGTAGAAATAAAGGAAGTCTCCCAGTATATTTAATCTTATGAGATAATTATTTCATAGAGAAAGGTGATGAATAGATATGGAAAAGAGTAGAGAATTAGCTATTGAGATTATTGATGTGTTTGAAGATTTACTAGACAGATGCAACGTAGTCATTGACTCAGAGGAGAGAAAAGAAGCAATTTTAAACGAACAAGAAGAAGTTGCTGCCATCTATGGGGAGGAATATTATCGTATAGAAGATGAAATTACTAAAATTTTAGGCGTAAACTGAACGAGGAGATAGTCCATTAAAAATAATGTTAATTGGGTTGTTGCTTTTAACCGTATTATTGAACTCATTGCAGGGACTGTATTTCCAACAAATGATGAACCAATGGGGCTATTTTTGTATAAGCGTTCTATTCGGACGAATGGACATTTGCTTGAGGTAGGAAAGCCTACTACAACTCTGGTAACGTCTGATATAAATTGGAGAAAAGCGACAGTAGAAGAAATTTCTCTATTGAACAAGGCACTTTCTTATCCCAAAGTAGTAGAACTTCCATCCTTTCAAGCCTTGGAGAACTATACGAACTTTTTGATGAAAAAATACAGTATTAAGCATACTAAAAGGAGACACCGAGAGAGTAATATACTTCAAGCCCATAATAATCTGTATAATACGTTTGATATGTTGGGATTATCTGGAAATGGTTTTGAACAGTTGCTGGAATCTGCCAGTAGGAAAGAAATGAAGCATTTTAATGACTTTAGAGCTATTTTAAAATATGACAAGCTTCATGAATTTTACTCTGAAATTGCTGCACCTAGTCAAACGTTGGAAGAAGTGATGAAAGAAGTATAAAAAGTAAGCTATCGGAAATATTACTATCACGCGCGTGCTTAAATTTAAATTAGTAGGTGCTTTTTATATAAACACTGATAATGCTGGGAAGTTTCCCAGCGTATTTAATCTTATGAGATAATTGTTTCAAGGAGAAGAAAAAGATGGCTATTAAAAGTAACTATTATGATAAGTTTCTACGTCTTTATTCAGAAAGAAATAGATTTCAACGAAAAATCAATAAGATTGGGCAAGAATTCAAAAAAAGATTGGGAGTTATTAGAAGTAAAACATTACTCAGACTATCATTTATGTGACTATCCAAACTGTCCAAGAGGAAGACAAAAAGTTTCTGGACCTCTTACTACAGGAATAAAGAATGTATGGGTCATGAGAAACAAGATGACAGGCGAAATTTCTTAATAGATATGATAATCATGATATTAAAGAGTTATTTGAAATTGAGAATTACGGGCTTGATATAGAAAATGTAGAAAAAATAGTTGATTGGCGTGACAAGATTCCAACTGAGTTTGCATTCGCAAAAATAATTGGCTATGAGGTTGAAGAACGAAGTTAAAAACACGAATTAAAAAAATAGAAGAACTTGCAAGTGAAACAGGCGTAGGCTCTGAATTTCATGACAAAATTCAAGCCATTGTGGATGATATGAGAAAAACATGGGAAATAGAGGCGTAGGTGGAAGATGAGTGAACAAAAATATTATGTGAAACAAGAAGGGCTTATTTACCACAGAGATTATGATGGACTTAGCGATGTCTTTGAGGTATATCTTGATGAAGATGGCGATTTCGGGGATATTGAAGACCGCAAAGCATTTACCAAGCAGGAATTGTCAGAGCTGAGAGACGGAGCATTTTATCAGTCTATTGGTAACCTGTACTCAGAAGAATGGAAAAACCCTCTCATTGAGTTTGTGCCAGTGCCAGTTGAAAGTGAGGAAGAATAAATGGAAACTAATGCCTATTATCCGAGGGTCGCACAAATGAAACAAGTACAATCACTCATTGCATCTAATCAGTTGACAAAAACACGTCCTCAAAGATTGGCTGGGACAGATTACCAGCGAAGTTTTTCTTACCGAAAACAAGGATGGACAGGTTTTTACCCCAGATTATGTTGGTCGCTTGATGAGTATGATTGTATCCCAAGGAGATGATAAAAAGGAAACAGAGACAGTTGCAGATATGTGTTGTGGGACAGGTTCACTCATTCTTGGACATATTGCCAACATGCGAGAGAAGAACTCGGCTAAGAAAGTTATTGTCACAGCGTGTGATTTAGACCGTACAGCTCTACTGTGTGCTTTCATCCAGTGCGGTATTAATAATGTAAAAGGGACTTTTGAGTATGGAAACGCATTGACAAACGAAGTTTTTGAAGTTTTCTATTCAGCTCCAATCAGTTTAAGTTTTTAAGGAGGAAATATGCAAGAAGACCAACGATTTCTTGATGATTTAACAGAATTTGAGCAAGTCATCAAGGAACAGATGTACCTAGAATACAAAAAATTTTTCTTTAAAATGCGTGCTATTATTAAATGGGGTAATCCGAACAATCCAGAATCGTTGCGAGAAATGCGTCAAGCAATGATTGAACGCTTAAACGATGCTGGGGGGAATTTAAAATTCTTTGCGGAAGAAGTTAAAAGTTTCAAAACTGAAGTTGAGGAAAGCCAAGTTAATGAGAAAAAATAGAAAAACAAAAATCCTCCTAATTAGGAGGATTTGGTGTGTATATCCTTGCTTGGGTTAGTTTTGGGTTAGTCTGCGTAATTGTATATAGAAGAAACAGTTATACTAAGACTTTTAGGTAAATTAAAATCAAAATCATTTATATTCATAATGCTCTAATTATAGCATAAATCAAAACAAATGATTTCAAAAAATTTTTAAAAAAAGTGAAAGAAAATAGTTGACAAGCTCATAAAAAGTGATATAATAAGTGTGTAGATAAATTGATATATACCAATTTAAATAAAATATTCACAAAGGAGAATCAAAAAATGAAAGTTATCACAGTAAAAAACCAGCTTGAAGGCGGAAAAATCGGCTATCAACTTCTTAAAGAAGCCATGGAAAACGGCGCAAAAGTTCTCGGACTTGCAACAGGCTCAACACCAGTTGAATTTTACAATCAAGTTGTAAACTCAAATCTTGATTTTAGCGAAATGACTTCTGTCAACCTTGACGAATATGTTGGGCTTGACGGCTCCAACGACCAATCTTATCGTTATTTCATGAACAAACATTTGTTCGATGAAAAACCCTTCAAAGAAAATTTTCTCCCAAATGGTAAAGCAGCTGACCTTGATGCAGAAACGAAACATTATGACGAGATTATTGTCGCACATCCTATCGACTGGCAAATTCTTGGCATTGGACAAAATGGACATATCGGTTTCAATGAACCAGGCACATCAACAGATATTACCACTCACGTCGTTGACCTGACAGAAAGCACAATCAAAGCAAATGCACGTTTCTTTGAAAATGAAAACGATGTTCCACGTCAAGCAATTTCAATGGGACTTGCAACAATTATGAAATCAAAACAAATTGTTCTCATGGCTTACGGCAAAGAAAAAGCAGAAGCAGTCAAAGGCATGGTCGAAGGAAAAGTAACGATTGACCTACCAGCGTCAATCCTGCAAACACGTGAAAATGTCACAGTCATTGCAGATGAAGATGCAGCATCGCTACTCAGTAAATAACATAAAAAATCTTAGTAAAAACTTACTAAGATTTATTTTTCTCAAAAAATGATAAAATAAAAAGTAAATCATGAGAAAGTGAGAAAAGAATGAGCCTAACCGATACATACAACTTATCAAATGGTATAAAAATCCCCAAAATAGCCTTTGGCACATGGCAAACACCAGATGGAGATATTGCCTATCAGTCTGTAAAAACAGCATTAGAACTAGGATATCGACATATAGATACCGCGCAGGCATATGGCAATGAAAATTCAATAGGGCAAGCAATCAAAGATACTAATATTTCGCGTGACAAACTTTTTATCACCACAAAGTTATGGAATCAAGTCATTGATTTTCCCTCTGCTCAACGTGCGATTGATGAGAGTTTGATGAGATTGAAATGTGATACGATTGACCTTTTACTCATTCACTGGCCAAATCCTTTAGCAACGCGCCCTAACTTTGCAGAACGCAATTCAGAAGTTTGGCGAGCTATGGAAGAAGCAGTTACAGCAGGTAAAGTATCTTCACTTGGGGTATCCAATTTTCAGACGCATCATTTGGACGCACTATTTAAAACAGCAACAATCAAACCAGTTGTTAATCAGATTTATTGCAATCCAAGCGACCAACAAGAAGAAATAGTAACTTACAATAACATGCACAATCTATTAACAGAAGCTTATTCCCCACTAGGAACGGGAGAAATTTTCAAAATTCGAGCACTTAATACAATCGCTCAAAAATATGATAAAACAGTTGCTCAAGTTGTATTACGTTGGCATTTACAAAAAGGATATCTTCCATTGCCTAAGTCAGTCACAGCTAGTCGTATTAAAGAAAATACTGAAATATTTGATTTCAATTTGTCGGACGGAGATATGACATTTATCAATCAACTTCACGGCGCTTTACTCCCTCATAAGTTTCCTGATAATGTTCAATTTTAATAAAAAAATAATTCTGCCAAACTTTGACAGAATTATTTTTATTTGGAAAACTGATAAAAAATTATTTTCGATAAACGCGATGATTATCCAAAACTTCTGAGATAGAAAAGGGCATATCATCTGTAAAATGTGTATTATGATTGAGGTCAATATGTGTATTAAACATTCTTTCATACTCATCAATAGAAAGTTGTACTCGTCCATCAAGCAAAGCCAAGTGGGCTTTCGTACGCAAATGCTCGGCAAAACCTTCAACTAATTCAGCAGAGAAAAATTCAGCCACACTACCAGAACCATAGCTAAACAAGCCCAATTTATCGCCAGCAACTAATTCAGAAGAATTTTCTAGTAATGAAATGAGGCTCAAATAAAGTGAACCAGTATAAAGATTTCCAACTCGACGATTGTAAATAATCCCTTTTTCATATTGTGCTAATAAATGCTCTTGAAGATTGATTGGCTCAGCTTCAATTTTAGGTAACATCGCTTTTTTGCCCATTTTTGTGTAAGGTGTGTGAAATACGAGACCAGCAAAATTAGCAAAATGTGTTCCTGTACGACGCGCATATTCATCCCAAACTTGACTGAAAGCATCAATGTAAGTTGCATTAGAAAATTTTCCATCGACAGAAGGATACGCTTGTCCCATTGGACGCCAAAAATCATAAACATCTTGTGTTAAACTTACATTGTCATTTCCTAATACTAAAATATGAGGAGCAGCGCTCACTACGATTGCCACAGCTCCAGCACCTTGGGTAGGTTCTCCACCAGTATTAAGACCATATTTTGCAATATCTGCCGCGATTACCAAAACTTTTTGCTCAGGATATTGACGTACATGGTCATAAGCAAGTGCTAAACCAGCAGTAGCACCATAGCAAGCTTCTTTAATCTCAATCGAACGCGCAAAAGGTTGAATATCCAAAAGTCCATGAACAATCACAGCCGAAGCTTTTGACTCATCCACAGCTGATTCTGTACCAACGATAACCATATCAATCATCTGTTTATCTTTTTCATCCAAAACAGCAGCAGCAGCATTTGCTGCCAAAGTAATAATATCTTCTGTAATAGGATTAACCGCCATTTGGTCTTGGCCAATTCCGATATGAAATTTTGCAGGATCTACATTACGAGCCACTGCTAATTCAGTCATATCCACATAAAAATTAGGCACAAAGAAAGCAAGTTTGTCTATACCGACCTTAATTTCATTTTTATTCATAAAAATATTATAACACAATTTTTTTAGCTCCAAGGGATAGTTTTGCTCGGAAAATGTGTTACTGTTTTTCAGTATGAAAAACGATAAATCAAAAGAAGTTATTACAACACAGAAAATACATAAAACTCCATATAGTAATGATTTGAAATATTAGAACCTAGAGATTATTTTGTAGATAATTTTTTACAAAAATTTAAAAAATCTATTGCATTTATTTCCAAAGAAGAGTAGAATATAAAACAAAAAAGCAATCAAAAGATTACGAATTTTGTTTTAAAGGATTTCCCGCCTATCATGAAAACACATCCACACTCTTCTCAGAAAAGTTGTTTCCGAGCTTGGAAATCAGGCAAGCACTGGCTTTATGCGGCGACTGCTCTCGCTGTTTTAGCCGGGGCTTCTAGTCTTCCTTTTTTATCTCCAAAAGCGAAAGCGGATACACCGACTGTTGAAACAGCTCCAAGTGCCACTTTAACCTCAACATCAAGTGCTTCCACCTCAGTAGATTCTGTGGCAGTCACAGTGAATACAGATTCAGGACTTCTTTCCTCCGCAAGTTCTGGATTATCAAGTGCTGTCAATGAAGCAAACTCCGCTTCAATAGCAGTCAGTGAAACATCTTCCAAAGTCAGCCCTTCCTATGTTTCTATCACTTCTAGCTCCGCAACCAGCTCTGCCGTATCCTCTGCCAACAGTAAAAACGCATCACTATACAGCAGTACCGTCAATTCCGCCACAAGCCAAATGAGTTCAGAAACTTCCAGTGTCAGTAGTGTGACGAGTTCATATAGTTCAGCCGTCAGTT
>NZ_BOVQ01000002.1 GCF_018403765.1 Lactococcus nasutitermitis | reverse complement strand
TCGAACACAGAAGTTAAGTCCATCCACGGCGGAAGTACTTGGAGGTTGCCTCCTGGGAGATAGGCTAGTTGCCAAGTATTGGGGAGTTTAGCTCAGCTGGGAGAGCATCTGCCTTACAAGCAGAGGGTCAGCGGTTCGATCCCGTTAACTCCCATTCAAGGAAACTTGAAGAGGTTCCATAGTATATCGGCTAGTACATCGCCCTGTCACGGCGAAGAGACGGGTTCGATTCCCGTTGGAACCGTTGTATCGTGAGATACAATGACTCGTTAGCTCAGTTGGTAGAGCATTTGACTTTTAATCAAAGGGTCGCGCGTTCGAGCCGCGCACGGGTCATTCGTTGGATAAGATATCTGCGAGCGGATGTGGTGAAATTGGCAGACACGCTAGATTTAGGTTCTAGTGCTTTAGGGCGTGAAGGTTCAAGTCCTTTCATCCGCATATGTTAATTTAGGTTACTCAGTAGCCGACTTAGCTCAGTTGGTAGAGCATCTGATTTGTAATCAGAGGGTCGCGTGTTCGAATCATGTAGTCGGCATAGGAAACTTTGGGAGTAGAGGGATATTTACTGCTTGCAGGGTTTAGGATAATTTGCGAACGTAGTTCAGTGGTAGAATACAACCTTGCCATGGTTGGGGTCGCGGGTTCGAATCCCGTCGTTCGCTTTCGGATATTTAAATCCGTTAATAATAGTTTATATGCAGGCGTGGCTCAACTGGATAGAGTATCTGACTACGAATCAGACGGTTGTAGGTTCGAATCCTACCGCTTGCATCGAAGATTGTCATTCTTTGAGTGGTAATTTTCGGGAAGTAGCTCAGCTTGGTAGAGTACTTGGTTTGGGACCAAGGTGTCGCAGGTTCGAATCCTGTCTTCCCGATTGAGGTTTTAAAAAACTAAAATTGGTTTTGTTCCCTCTTTTGGCGGTGTAGCTCAGCTGGCTAGAGCGTACGGTTCATACCCGTGAGGTCGGGGGTTCGATCCCCTTCGCCGCTATTACTTGATGAGACTGGATCTTTAGCTCAACTGGTTAGAGCTCTCGGCTCATAACCGAGCGGTTGCAGGTTCGAGTCCTGCAAGATCCATTTGTTTGGATATTATTCAAGCTTCCTTTATTTATTAACTCACATTGCTAATATTGTTTTGTGAGTTAGTGAAAATTGGCTCGGTAGCTCAGTTGGTAGAGCAAAGGATTGAAGCTCCTTGTGTCGGCGGTTCGATTCCGTCCCGCGCCATTGTTACTTTTAATGGTAAGTAACATTTGCGGATGTAGTTTAATGGTAGAACTTCAGCCTTCCAAGCTGACCACGCGAGTTCGATTCTCGTCATCCGCTTCAAATTTTCTGTTACTCTTCGCAGGAACTCAATCACGTACCTTAGTACGTTTCAATCGTTCCTTCCTAGATTAACAAAGAATTTATTAATCTACATGGGAGATTAGCTCAGTTGGTTAGAGCACTGTGTTGATAACGCAGGGGTCTCAGGTTCGAGTCCTGAATTTCCCATAGATATTAGTTATCTATTTTTGTTGAATTTGCCTGTGTGGGGAGTTACTCAAGTGGCTGAAGAGGACGGTTTGCTAAATCGTTAGGTCGGGAAACCGGCGCGAGAGTTCGAATCTCTTACTCCCCTTTGTTGACGTCTATTGTTTAATAGGCGTCTTTTGTACTTTTGTCGTTTGGTGATTATTCAATGATGCTGAACTTTTAGAATATGTTTGTGTGTATTTCTATTTGCGTTCTTATTGGGAAGAGGTGTAAATGGCAATTTTAAGTAATGAGGAGTTGGTAGAATTAAAGGGGAAGGTGAATATTGCGGATGTGATTTCGCAGTATGTTACTTTGTCTAAAAATGGTAAGAATTATCTAGGACTTTGTCCTTTTCATGGGGAGAAGACGCCAAGTTTTAATGTCAATGCTGAAAAGGGTTTTTATCATTGTTTTGGTTGTGGTAAGTCTGGCGATGTGATTGAATTTTTGAAAGATTATAAGCAGGTTGGTTTTGTTGATGCTGTGAAGGAATTGGCTGAGTTTGCTGGTGTGACACTTGCGGTTGATGAGGCTCGTGAACAGCGGAATAATCCAAATTCGGCATTATATGAAATCAATAATCAGGCGGGACGTCTTTACAATATTTTGCTGATGTCAACGGAACTTGGCGCTCGGGCACGAGATTATTTGGAGGAACGTGGGATTTCGACTGAGATTATCAAGCGTTTCAATATTGGCTTGGCACCGGATGAGGAGGATTTTATTTTCAAAAATCTTTCACAGAAGTTTGAAGAAGGTGTTTTGGCAAATTCGGGTTTATTTAATTTTTCAAATAATCGTGTGTTTGATGCGTTTAAGAATCGGATTATGTTTCCAATTACAAATGAATATGGGCATGTCATTGGCTTTTCGGGGCGTAAATGGCAGGCGGATGATGTGAGTAAGGCGAAATATATCAATACTTCGGCGACGACAATTTTTGATAAGTCTTTTGAACTTTATAATCTGGATAAGGCGAAACCGGTAATTTCTAAGAGTCATGAAGTTTATCTGATGGAAGGGTTTATGGATGTTATCGCGGCCTACAAGGCTGGTGTGTTTAATGTTGTGGCTTCGATGGGAACGGCTTTGACAGAAAAACATGTGCATCGGCTGAAACAAATCGCAAAAAATTTCGTATTAGTATATGATGGGGATTCTGCGGGACAAAATGCAATTTATAAAGCGCTGAATTTGATTGGTGAGGGGCAAACGCAGGTGGCTAAAGTGCCTGAAGGTCTTGACCCGGATGAATATGCGAAAACTTATTCGTTGGAGAGTTTGGCGGCTCTGATGAAAAATGGACGGATACAGCCGATTGAATTTTTGATTGACTTTTTGCGTCCTGAGAATTTGTCAAATTTGCAGGTGCAGCTTGATTTTATTGAGCAGATGGCAGGTCAGATTGCTAAGGTGCCGTCTTTGACTGCGCAGGATGCTTTTATAAGGAAATTAGTTGAGATTTTGCCTGATTTCGAGTATAATCAGGTAGAGAATGCTGTGAATTTGCGGCGTGAAAATGTTGCGGGGCTTGAGAATTTCTCGTCAGAAGTTGAAAATACTTTGACAGAAAATTTTCCTGCTCGAAGTGACCTAGTGCCTCCTGTCAGAGAGGATGAAAGTTTTTTGACAGAACTGTCAAAAAATGTACCACCCGATTTTTTGGAAAATGTGCCTGAATATGCACCGCGCATAGTTCCTGCGGTTCCTATCAAACAACCTGCGATAAAATTGTCGCGGATTGAACGAGCAGAAGAACAGCTCCTTAATCGGATGATTTATCATTCGGCGGTACTCAAGCGTTTTGAGGAAGATGAGAATTTCCGTTTTGTTCATCAGCGTTATCAGGATTTATTTGAGAAAATAATGATTGAGGCGATGACTTTTGGTGAGCTGGAGGATTCACATTTGGCTGGAGAATTAGAGGCAGATGAGCGGAATTTGTTTTATCAGATTATCAGTTTGGACTTGCCTGATGAGGTTTCTAGTCAGGAGCTTACAGATTTGACGGGAACTTTTGCTCGGGAAATGGATGTGACGAAGCTGTCCGAACTTATTCATCAGCTAGAAACTGCTCAAAAGTCGGGCAACAGGGAACGAGAATTGGAACTGACCGTTCAAATTATTAATCAAAAGAAAAAATTATTATAATTTTTTATGTTTTACAAAGAGGAGGATTACATGGCTCAAACTAAGAAAAGAATTAACCAAATCGCAAAGGAAACTGGAATTCCAAGCACTGCATTGGTTGCCAAGGCTATCGAGCTACAAATGGCTGTGAAGTCGCATTCGAGTTCTGTCACGGAAAATGAAGAACGACGTCTCCTTGAAGCGATGGACGTAAAACCTATCGTTGTGGAAAAAATTGAACCTATCAAAAAGGTGACGGTTAAAAAAGAAGTTGCAAAAGAACAAGAATTTGATACAAAAGCTTTTGACAAAGCTGTCAAAGAGTATATTGCGAAGCGTAAACCGCTTGGACAAGCGCTGGATGATGAAATCACGGATGACTTGGTGGTTAAGTTTGAACTCGACCCAGAGGCGATTGATGATTTGTTGACGCAAATTCAAGATGCTGGGATTGATATTGTCGACACAGAAGGAAATCCGAGTCCGCTGGCTTTGAAGGCAAATGAAACAGAAGAAAAAGAACATGATGTTTCAGATAATGCAATGGATGAAATTGTCACAAATGTGCGTATTGATGACCCTGTCCGTATGTATCTGAAGGAAATCGGACGTTATCCGTTAATTTCGCTGGATGAAGAAACGAAACTTGCTGAGGCGATTGTTGCTGGTGGTGAAGAAGCTGAGTTTGCCAAACAAATGCTTGCTGAGGCGAATTTGCGTTTGGTGGTTTCGATTGCGAAGCGTTATTCTGGTCGTGGAATGCAGTTTTTGGACTTGATTCAAGAGGGAAATATGGGCTTGATGAAGGCTGTGGATAAATTTGACCACACGAAAGGTTTCAAATTCTCGACTTACGCGACCTGGTGGATTCGTCAGGCGATTACACGTGCGATTGCTGACCAAGCACGGACAATCCGTATTCCTGTCCACATGGTTGAGACGATTAACAAATTGATTCGCGTGCAACGTAATCTCTTGCAGGACCTCGGACGTGACCCGTCGCCAGAAGAAATCGGGAAAGAATTGCACATGGCGCCAGATAAAGTGCGTGAAGTTCTGAAAATTGCGCAAGAACCTGTGTCACTTGAAACGCCAATTGGTGAGGAAGATGATAGTCATTTGGGCGATTTCATTGAAGATGATGTGATTGAAAGTCCGGTTGACTATACCAACCGTATTTTGCTCCGTGAGCAGCTGGATGAAGTCATGGATACATTGACTGACCGTGAGGAAAATGTCCTGCGGATGCGCTTTGGACTTGACGATGGTCGGATGCACACTTTGGAAGATGTTGGAAAACAATTCAAAGTGACACGTGAGCGTATTCGTCAGATTGAAGCAAAAGCCATCAAAAAATTGCGTCATCCAAGACGTAGCAAACCTTTACGTGATTTTATGTAAGTGAAAAACTTTTTGACAGTTCTGTCAAAAAGTTTTTTTATCTCTTTTTTCAAGTTTTCTAGCCTCTGTCAAAAAAAGCATTAGGAAATTGTTTTTGACAAACTTGTCAAAAAATTTTTTATGAAAATTCAATAGTGTACACTATTGTTATGATGTTTGACAACATCATAAAACATTATTGGAGAAACAAATGGAAAATCAACCAACATTTTGCCCGACTTGTGGCAAGGAAATTGAGGCTGGAAGTGCCTTTTGTACGAACTGTGGTGCAAAATTGAGAACTACAACAGTCGATGAAACAAGTAACACAAACTCATCCAAAAATTTTGTCACAGAGCAGCAAAAAGAAATTTTGAAAAAAAGTGCGACAAACCTTTGGAGCTGGGCAATAAGCGCTATCAAAGCACCAACAAAAAGTACAGCAGAAGAAAATCCCATCTGGTTTAACTGGTTAGCTTTTCTGGTGACTGCGATTTTTGGGACACTTACTCTATGTAAAATACTTGTGAATATTGTTACAAGTACGAGCGATAGTGTGGGAAATGCACTTGGCTCAGCCAATGATTCTCTGGGGAGTCTCTACAGTCAAAGTGTTGGAAATCCAGTGACAAACACTGCAAATCATGTGTTTGGACAGATTATTTTCCCAGTTATTATCAGTTTTATCATCCTTCATGGGGCGACAATTTTGGGTGCTTGGCTGGCAAATTTTGCAATTCTTGGCGATAAAACATACACATTTCAAAAAATCCTTCATTCTTATGGACGCTTTTATGTGTTACTTTTTGCGATGAGCTTTGTGAGTTTTCTATTTGCCCTCATTCATGTCAATGTTCTAGCGATTTTTATTGCTTATCTGGCAATGATGCTCTGGACATTTATTTCATTTTTCTCTTATATCAATACGACAGCTCAGCGAAAAATGGATACATTTTACATCAAACTTCTTGCATGGTTGGCAAATTGCGCAGTTCTTGGTCTTGCATTTTTGATTGTTTTTGCAATCATGGGTTCAGAAATTGCGACACTTATCCGCAACGCAACTGGCGGATTATTATAGGAGATAAAGATGGAAAATCAAAGCAAATTTTGCCCACATTGTGGGACAGAAAATAAAGCAGAAGCCACATTTTGTGCGAATTGTGGTCAATCAATGACTATCAACCAAGCAGATAATAAAGAACCAGAAACGAAAGAAAAACGTCCAGTCAATAAGAAAATGATTGGAATTATTGGTGCTATTGTTGCAGTTATTCTCATTGTCGGGGGGATTTTTGCCTACATCAATGCACAACCAAAAAGTATTTTAGGCAGTGTCAAGGTCAACTTTTCTGGTTACAATAGCCAAGGAACAGCTAGCATTTCCGGTAATTATGAGAAAAAAGAAATTGAAATCATTGGCAAAAAAGTTGGAATGTCGTCATCAGAAATTAAAAGCCTAGAGAACGGTAATTTGAACGCTAATCTTCCATATTTGACGAAAAACAGCCCATCAAAATTGCAAAAATTTGCGAAATATGTTGAAGATACAAGAATAAATCTTAGCCAATCGCAAAATTTATCCAACGGACAAAAAGTGACTTTAAAAATCACAACAACATTAAAAGATAATCCAATCAAGCAGGAAACAAAAAAATATACGGTCAAAAGTTTGGAAAAAGCAACAACTTATACGATTGAAACTGCTTTGAAAGAAAATCCTGTCACCTTCACTGGTTTCAATCATTTTGGCTCTGTCAAATTTGACGATGATGAATTTACAGTAAACAATGATGATTCTGATTCTGCACCGGCAGATTTGACAAATGGCGAGCGTGTCACAGTCCAACTTTCAGAAAATTATATCAGCGGGCAAAAAGATAATGGAAAAATATTGTCTGGCTCAGCAACAAAAACTTTGACAGTTTCAGGATTGACAAACAGTCCAAAAATATCAAATTTGAATGATTTATTAACGCAAGAAGATACGGTCGTTCGTGCAGACAATGAAAGTACGACAGGTGATTTTGGTACAACTTACACGGTAACACGTTTAGATTCGTATTTTGTAGGAACAAATGTTAGTGAATGGGGAGACACCTCAGATGATGAGAATGGCGAGTTTTCTGTTGTTACGATTTACAAAGTTGTGAGCCATTTTAATGACGATACGGACACATCCAATGATACAACAGGCTACGATACTTATGGCTATACAGGTTTAACTTTGACAGATGGAAAAGTTGATGTCAGTAGGTTGACAGATGACAATAAATATGAAGGTGGAAGTTCATCCTCAGAACAAGCAGCGGTTGACCAACTCAAATCAGATTATTCGAGCGCAACAAAATTAGATTAAAAACAAAAATTCTGTCAGATTTGACAGAATTTTTTTCATATAAAATCAAATTATTTGCCAAAATCTAAGAAAATGATTATAATTAAATCATCAAAGGTCAAAATTGGTCAGACTTTTAATAAGAAAAAACAGTTTTCAATCTTTGATATTAAAAAATTAGAGTAAAATAGTATTTAGAATGTTCTGTAATTTTTGACAGAGTTGTCAAAAACGCAGACAAGGCAAAAGGAGGACTTTATATGCTCTGTCAAAATTGTCATATTAACGAGGCTACCATTCACCTCTACACCAATGTGAATGGACAAAAAAGACAAACAGATTTGTGTCAAAATTGCTACCAAATCATGAAGGCAGGCGGACAAGAAAGTCTGTTTAGCAACGCAAATTCGATGAATGCGAATGATGATGAACCATTCAACCCATTCAACGACATTTTCAGCGCTCTTCACGGCAATGAATTGCCAAATGAACGTGGCACACAAGGACAAGTTCCACCAACACAAGCAGGCGGACGAGGTCCTGGTGGACCGCGTAATCCACGTTCACAGCGACCAAAAGGAATGCTCGAAGAATTTGGCGTTAATGTCACAGATAGCGCGCGCCGTGGCGAAATTGACCCCGTCATCGGACGTGATGAAGAAATCAAACGTGTCATCGAAATTCTCAATCGTCGGACGAAAAACAATCCTGTCCTGATTGGCGAACCTGGTGTTGGTAAAACGGCCGTCGTCGAAGGACTTGCACAGAAAATCGTTGATGGCGATGTACCACAAAAACTTGCCAGCAAAGAAGTTATCCGTTTGGATGTCGTTTCGCTCGTACAAGGCACAGGAATCCGTGGACAATTCGAGGAACGGATGCAAAAACTCATGGACGAAATCAGAAAACGCAATGACGTAATTTTGTTCATTGATGAAATCCATGAAATTGTCGGTGCAGGTTCTGCAGGTGATGGCAATATGGATGCAGGAAATATCCTGAAACCAGCTCTCGCGCGTGGCGAACTCCAACTGGTCGGTGCAACAACGCTCAATGAATATCGGATTATCGAAAAAGATGCCGCTCTCGAACGTCGTATGCAACCTGTCAAAGTCGATGAACCTTCTGTTGAAGAAACATTGATTATCCTCAAAGGTATCCAAAAACGCTACGAAGACTATCATCATGTCAAATACACAGATGATGCGATTGATGCCGCAGCAAAATTGTCAAATCGTTACATTCAAGACCGTTTCTTGCCAGATAAGGCTATTGACCTGCTTGACGAATCAGGTTCTAAGAAAAATCTGACCCTCAAATTCGTTGACCCAGACGACATCAAACGTCGGATTGCCGAAGCAGAACAACACAAAAATGAAGCAATGCGCACAGAAGATTTCGAGAAAGCCGCACATTTCCGCGACCAAATCTCAAAACTCCGCGAATTGCAAAATCACGAAGTATCTGATGATGAAATCCCAGTGATTACAGAAAAAGATATTGAGCAGATTGTTGAGCAAAAAACGCACATTCCAGTGGGCGATTTGAAAGAAAAAGAACAAACGCAGCTCATTCATTTGGCAAGTGACCTGCAAGCGCACGTTATTGGTCAAGATGAAGCGATTGACAAAGTGTCTAAAGCTGTCCGTCGTTCACGTGTTGGTCTCGGCAAACCTAACCGTCCAATCGGTAGTTTCCTCTTTGTCGGCCCAACTGGTGTCGGAAAAACGGAACTTGCCAAACAACTTGCCGTTGAACTCTTTGGCTCAGCGGACAGCATGATTCGTTTTGATATGAGCGAATACATGGAAAAACACAGTGTGGCAAAACTCATCGGTGCGCCTCCAGGATATGTCGGTTACGAAGAAGCTGGACAGCTCACGGAACAGGTCCGTCGTAATCCATACAGCTTGATTTTGCTTGATGAAATCGAAAAAGCCCATCCAGATGTGATGCATATGTTCTTGCAAATCCTTGATGACGGCCGTTTGACGGATGCACAAGGTCGCACGGTCAGCTTCAAAGATGCGATTATCATCATGACCTCAAACGCTGGTACAGGAAAAGTTGAAGCCAATGTTGGTTTTGGTGCGGCGCGTGAAGGTCGGACAAATTCTGTTCTTGGACAGCTCGGCGATTTTTTCAGCCCAGAATTCATGAACCGTTTTGATGCGATTATCGAATTTAGCGCACTTTCTAAGGAAAATCTCCTGCAAATCGTTGATTTGATGCTCGAAGAAGTCAATGCACAGATTGCTCGCAATGAAATTCATCTGAGTGTCACGCAAGCAGCGAAAGAAAAACTTGTTGACCTTGGATACGACCCAGCAATGGGCGCACGTCCATTACGTCGGACAATTCAAGACCATATCGAAGACCCGATTGCTGACTTCTACATCGAACACCCAGAATACAAAGAACTTGTCGCTGACCTGATTGATGATAAGATTGTCATTGCCAATCATACCGAAGAACCTGCAGAAACAACTGACGAAGAGGTTCCAGCAGAATAAAGCATAAAATTATTTTTGACAGTTTTGTCAAAAAATATAAATCACTTATGACAGGGTCATAAGTGATTTTTTTGATGAAAAAGTAAATAAAACATTACTTTTTGTTTGACAGACTTTACGTAAAGTGTTAAACTCTATTTGTAAATAAAAGTTTACATTTATAGAAGGAGAAAATGTGATAAAAAACAGAATAAAAGTCTTGCGTGCCGAAAATGACATGACCCAAGATGAGCTTGCTGAGCGCGTCGGTGTCTCCAGACAAGCCATCATCTCCATCGAAAAATACAAATACAAACCGTCATTAGACCTCGCCTTTAAAATCGCCAGAGAATTTGACAAATCAATCGAAGAAATCTTTGAATATACGGAGGACGAAAAATGATTTTGGAAATAATTATCTTAGTACTGGTTGCTTTGACACTCATCATGCGCTTATTAACTGTCCGCGGCGAGCGCGCATTAAAATCACTTTACAATAATGATGAACGCTATCAAGAAATCGTCCATCAAGCCAATTCGGCAACTTTTCAAATCATACGCTGGACTTTTGTTGTCTTTGTCCTCTCCTTACTCACGTTGAGTTTTTGGCTACAAAAAATGGAGATAAATATCAATCTGGCGACAAGTATTGCTCTCTTTTTTGGCTGTGGCTTTCAAATTATCCGCTATTACCTCATCAAAAAGCTAGATAAGGAGCTATGATGGACATCAATGCAATCATTCACAATAATACCGAGCTGATAATTGATGGAATTGTGCTGATTTTAGTCCTCTGGATTATCTTCAAACAACTTCGTGTCCAGCGCCTGAAATACCGTCCTTGGCTCTATGTCATTATTATTGTTATCGGTTTAAATCAAGCCGTGCAAGCAGGAAAAAATTTCCACATAAGTGCCAACTATGAACTCCTTGTTTTCCTTGGTTCGCTTTGTTTGCCAATCTTTCTCGGACTTTTGCGGGCAATGACCTATCATTACTGGGTCGGCGAAAGTCCAGATAAAAAAGATGGCGGAAAACAACTCGTCTTACGTCAAGGTTCTTGGCTCACGCTTCTTTTGTGGATTATCAATTTTGCCTTGCACGGTTTTATCCACTATCTTAATCCCGAAACAGCCATTTTCAGTACCTTTGAAATCGGCCTAACACTTTTTGCCCAACGAATGATTGCCTACACGATTGCTCGCCGCAAATTTCCCAGAGAAATCGAAAATAATTAAAAACAAAGAAAAGAGAAAAAGTGAAACATTCAAAAAGAAATCCGTTCGTTGGGAGGATTAGCAGATTTTCTGCAAAACATCGCTGGTGGATTGTGGCAAGTTGGCTCGTTATCTTGATTGCCTGTGTTTTCGGAGCAAAAACACTTGAAAAACCAATGAGTTCAAGCTTTACCATCAAAAATCTCCAATCCATCACAACATTAAATACAATCAATAAAAAATTTGGCAATTCATCTGATGGAGGAAATATCGTCTTTGCAGCGCCCAAAGGAGAAAAATTAACAGCAGAAGATGCTGAAAAAGTCGCAGAACTTACCCAAAATCTGGAACAAATCAAAGGCATTACCTCAGCAACAAATCCCTTTACCGCTCAAGTAAAAACACTTTCTCCTGCAGGAAGAATTGGCTATATCGCTGTGACCTTTAACAAGCAAGCCACAAGTGGCACTAGCGTACAACATTCCGCCACGCAAAATGCGATAAAAAAAGCAGTGGACAAGGTCAATTCTCCAGAGTTGAAAGTAAAAATGACATCAGGATTATTGCCAGCATCAAGTTCCAGTTCAAATCCTCTGATTGGCTTAATCCTTGCCTTTATCATCTTGTTTATCACATTTGGCGCCTTGTGGACAGCAGGATTTCCTCTGATAAGTTCGGTGTTAGCTTTGGGAATTTCAATGACTGGAATTTCGATGGTCACACATTTTACAACAATCAATGACGTTGCGCCCGTCCTTGCGATGCTGATTGGGCTGGCTGTTGGGATTGATTATTCTTTATTTATCATCAATCGTCACAAGCAACAACTCCTCTCGGGCATGGAAATAGAAGCTTCCATCATAAAAGCAGGAGCGACCGCAGGCACAGCTGTTGTCTTTGCTGCTTTTACCGTCATCGTCGCACTGGTTGCTTTAGCCGTGGCGCGTGTCCAATTTCTCACACAAATGGGACTTTCAGCTGCCTTTGCCGTCTTTGTTGCTATGTTTGTGGCGATTACTTTAACACCTGCTTTACTCGCTATTCGTGGCAATAAAATTCTTAGAAAACGTGAACGTTTAGCACTCAAAGCAGGAGAAGTCCAAAAACACGGTCATCACGCAGATAGCTGGGCAAAAATTATCACAGCCCATCCTATCCTTGCTATCCTCGTTTCAGTTATTGCTTTACTCATTCTTGCTTTTCCTGTATTATCCATTCACTTGGGCCTGCCAAATGATGGCAATCAACCCTCAGATACACAGCCAAGACAAGCTTATGACCTGATGGGACAAGGATTTGGTTCCGGAGTCAATGGACCAATTATCCTTTTGGCAAATTATCCAAGCATCCAAGCACACCAAATAAACTCCAAGTCGGACAAGCTGTTGAAAAGCTCAAAACAGTCGCTGACGTCGCAGAAGTCATCCCATCAGGACTGAAAAGAAATGCTCTCCTGATAACAGTGATTCCAAAAAGTGGCCCCTCTGCCCTTTCAACACAACGCTTAGTACAAAGGCTAAGAAAAACAAGCTTAGAAAGTTCTTTAGCAGGCAAACCAAAATTAGAAGTTTCCGGACAAACAGCTGTCAACATTGACGTTTCTAAACGTCTGGCAAATGCCTTGCCTCTTTATCTTTTATTAGTTGTTGGCTTTGCCTTTATCCTTTTGGCAGTTGTCTTTCGTTCATTGCTCGTGCCATTAAAAGCTGTACTAAGTTTTCTGTTAAGCCTTGGTGCAGCGCTTGGCAGCACGGTTGCTGTCTATCAATGGGGCTGGTTAGGAAAGCTCTTTGGTGTTGACCCTGCAAGTCCAATTCTCTGTTTCTTGCCGATTATTGTGATTGGTGTCCTCTTTGGTTTGTCAATGGATTATGAGATTTTCTTGGTCAGTGGGATGCGTGAACGTGTCGTGTTGGGCGATGAAGCACATACTGCGATTCATTCAGGTTTCGCTTTGGGTGCAAAAGTCGTTGCTGCGGCAGCCTTGATTATGATTGGTGTCTTTGGCAGTGGAATTTTCACTTCAGCCAGCACAACAAAACCGATTGCTTTTGCCTTAGCAGTTGGCGTGCTTGTCGATGCCTTCGTGGTGCGGATGATTATCCTTCCTGCGGTGATGGCGCTGTTTGGAAAATCTGCTTGGTGGTTCCCACATTGGTTAGATAAGATATTACCTAAAATCACGATTGAATAAATAAAAAATCATCTGTTAAGATGATTTTTTTAGTCATTAGTTTCTTGCTCAAATTTGGCAATCGTACCAGTTTCAACGTTGATATAATACTCAAATACGTGGCGGTCATTGCGAAATTCGAGTTCCCAGATGCGTTGCCCATGCTCAGTATCAATACCTGAACTTTCAGAGAAATGTGCGTTGATACCACGTTCTTGCAAGTCTTTTTCAGCAATTTTAATCGCCTTGTTTTCTGAAATGTCGCCTGTTGTTTTTGACTTGCCAGAGTTTTCATTGCTTGTATCATCGTCGGCTTCTACAACTGTTGAGATTTCAGAGTGATTGCGCACGCCTTCGTTGATAGTCCAGCTACGTAAGAGAAATCCACCCGTACCAGCTATCGCAAAAACAGCGATGAATAATAAAATGAGCCATTTTTTACTGTTCAATTATCTTTTCCTCCATTTATTCTTTATATTTATTATAACAAATGAGAAGAAGATGAAGAAAAGATATGAAAAATCTAATTATTTTCCCAAATCCAACGGTCCAAGTCTTTTAATTCATAGTTTTCCTCAGTTTCTTGGGCTACTTTTTCAAGTGTAATCGCGGAAAGTGTGGAAACAAGTGTGTTTTCAATGGTATCAAGGGCATCAGTGATGGCACATTTTTGTGCTTTATCACCTTCGCTCCCTAGAAAATTTTTAAGTAATTGTTGACTTTGAAAAATCTTGCCACGTCCTTCAACAGCGAGAAAAACATCGTAAAATGTGATATCAGAAAGTGGTTTTGCTAGAGAAAAACCGCCATTTTTTCCTGTTGTTGAGCTGAGAATACCTTCATTGACAAGAAGTTTAATGATTTTTTTGAGGTAAGATTGGGACACGCCGAGCCTGTCTGCCAGCATGATAGAGTTCATTGCACGATTATCTGGAAAGCGTGCGAGAATAAGTAAAACATAGACGGACTGCTCCCAGCCTGATGATAATTTCATAGAGTCTCCTATTCGGGATATTTATTATCTTTATTATAACATTTTTTCTTGACAAATAAAAACAAAGGTTTTATAATGATATTAGAGATATGAAATATCGCTAAATAAAAAACGGAGGACTACTAAAATGGTAGTAAAAATCGGAATCAATGGATTTGGTCGTATCGGACGTTTGGCTCTGCGTCGGGCGCAAAATGTGGAGGGGGTTGAAATTGTTCAGGTCAATGATTTGACAGACCCTGCAATGCTTGCGCATTTGTTGAAATATGACAGTACACAAGGAAAATTTGATGGTAAGATTGAAGTTGCTGAGGGCGGATTTCTTGTCAATGGAAAATTTGTCAAGGTCACTCAAGAAGCTAATCCTGAAAAAATTGACTGGGCAGCTTCTGGCGTTGAAATTGTGCTTGAAGCGACTGGCTTTTTTGCCACACGTGAAAAAGCTGAAAAGCATTTGCACGCAAATGGTGGAGCGAAGAAAGTGATTATCACGGCGCCTGGTGGAAATGATGTCAAGACGGTTGTTTACAATGTCAATCATGACACACTTACAGGCGAGGAAACTGTGATTTCTCCTGGTTCTTGTACAACAAATTGTCTTGCACCAATGGCAAATGCGCTGAACAAGGAATTTGGAATTGTCGTTGGGACGATGACAACGGTACATAGTTACACAGGAGACCAGATGTTGCTTGATGGCCCACATCGTGGTGGAGATTTTCGTCGGGCGCGTGCTGCAGCTGTCAACACAGTACCTGCAAGTTCTGGCGCTGCGAAAGCTATTGGACTTGTCTTACCTGAACTTAACGGTCGTCTGAAAGGTCATGCACAACGTGTGGCTACACCAACGGGTTCATTGACAGAGCTTGTCAGTGTGGTTGAAAAGCCAGTCACAGTCGAGGAAGTCAATGCAGCGATGAAGAAATATGAGACAGAAAGTTTTGCCTATAATACTGATGAAATCGTCAGCTCTGACATTATCGGAGATACACATGGTTCAGTATTTGATGCGACTCAGACAGAAGTCACTTCACATGGCGATACTTATCTTGTCAAAACTGTTGCTTGGTATGATAATGAAATGAGCTTCACAGCGCAGCTCGTACGGACTTTGGAATATTTTGCTAAGATTGCAAAATAATTGTTGATGAAAATGAAAACCCTTGTCAAATTTTGACAAGAGTTTTTTTGACAGTTCTGTCAAAAAATAAATAGCAAAAAAGCTTTTGACAAAACTGTCAAAAACTTTTTTTATTGGATAACGAGCATTCCATCTTTGACAGCCCAAGGTTGTTCAGGATTGATGTGGTCGTAGAACATGATACCATTTGTATGGTCGATTTCGTGCTGCACACACATGGACTCAAAGCCTTTCAGACGGATTTTTTTCTTCTCGCTATTTTTATCAACATACTCAACGGTAACGCGCGCATGACGTACGACAAAACCAGGGACATCGCGGTCAACGGAGAGGCAACCTTCGCCGCCTTCTAGTGCAGCTTCTTGGACGGATTCGCTGATAATGCGTGCATTGTACATGATTTCTTGCATTTTATAAGCTTCGGTTGGGGCGATTTCATTGCCATCTTCATCAACTTCTGGGTCATTTGGCACGAGAACAGCAATCACTTTTTTGAGAATGCCGAGCTGATTGGCAGCAAGACCGACACCGCCACGCAAGCCCATTTTTTCAGAAAGAACAGGATCTTGTGAATTACGCAGAAATTCCATCATTTTTTCGCCTAGACGAATATCTTCATCAGATAAGGGCAAAGTTACATTTTCAGCGACTTCACGTAGAGTTGGATAACCTTCACGGACGATGTCGTCCATGTTAATGAGATGACTTGCTTTGATTATATTTTCTTGAATTGACATTTTATATAAATCCCGAAAATGGGATTTTTCCTCCTATATTTTTATCTATATTTAAATTATATCATGAAAAAGGAGGTTGCGATAGTGCGAAAACTTTTAAGCTTAGCGATAATGTGTTAAAATAATATCAACTATTTGGTTACATTTCGTGAAAAATATCGTATTATATTATGAAAGAGGAAAATAAAATAGCGAAGAAAAAATCATCATCTTTTTTATGTCAAAATTGTGGCTATAAATCAGCAAGTTATCTTGGCCGTTGCCCAAACTGTGGGGAATGGAGTTCATTTGTTGAAGAAGTTGAAATTGCTGAAGTCAAAAATCAACGTGTGAGTTTAACGGGAGAACGCTCAAAACCCATGAAACTTGATGAAGTTGAGCTTTTTGATACACCGCGCGTGCCGACAGATTTGGAAGAATTTAATCGTGTATTAGGTGGTGGGATTGTGCCAGGTTCTTTGGTATTGATTGGTGGTGACCCTGGGATTGGGAAGTCAACCTTGCTTTTGCAAGTTTCTACACAACTTGCTTCTCGTGGACGCGTGTTGTATGTTTCAGGAGAAGAATCTGCCCAACAAATCAAGCTTCGTGCGGAACGTTTGGGAGATATTGACCGAGACTTTTATCTTTATGCAGAGACAAATATGCAAGCTATTCGTGCAGAAGTGGAACGTTTGCAACCTAATTTTTTGATTATCGACTCTATCCAAACAATCATGACACCAGAAATCCAGAGTACACAAGGCTCGGTCAGTCAGGTACGTGAAGTGACGGGCGAGTTGATGCAGATTGCTAAGACGAATGATATTGCGACTTTTATCGTTGGACACGTTACAAAAGAAGGGCAACTTGCGGGGCCTAGAATGCTGGAGCATATGGTGGATACTGTTTTGTATTTTGAAGGAGAACGTCAAAATACTTTTCGGATATTGCGCGCGGTAAAAAATCGCTTTGGTTCAACCAATGAAATTGGGATTTTTGAGATGCAAAGTCATGGATTAGCAGAAGTGACAAATCCTTCTGAGGTCTTTTTGGAGGAGCGTTTGGAAGGTTCCACAGGTTCGGCGATTGTCTGTGCGCTTGAGGGAACACGTCCGATTTTGGTGGAAATTCAAGCACTGACAACACCAACAATGTTTGGAAATGCAAAGCGAACAACTTCTGGACTGGACTTTAATCGTGTGAGTTTGATCATGGCTGTACTTGAAAAACGTGCAGGTTTATTATTGCAAAATCAGGATGCTTATTTGAAATCTGCAGGTGGTGTTAAATTGGATGAACCAGCGATTGATTTGGCTGTTGCTGTTGCGATTGCATCAAGTTATCGTGAAAAACCAACAGATGCACGAGAATGTTTCATTGGAGAAATCGGTTTGACTGGCGAGATTCGGCGTGTGACGAGGATTGAGCAACGTATCAATGAAGCAAGTAAATTAGGATTTAAGAAGGTTTATGCACCGAAAAATAGTATTTCCGGTATTGAAATTCCTAAAAATGTCAAAGTTATCGGTGTGACGACTCTGGAAGAATGTTTAAAACTTGTCTTTGGTTGATTTTTGTAGATGATGACAAATTATGAAAACGGCTAAATTTAGGAATATTTATAGACCTTGTGTTATAATTAGCATAGAGGCTTTTTGAGATTACATTCGTTTTTTAGATTAGTAAATGAGCTGTAGTCATACTATTTTGTGCTTAGATAAGAAATGGTCTGCGTTGTAGGTAAACTTGGAAGATTAAACAAGTGCTACATGAAAAACTTCAATTTTATATTCAGAAAGGAATATTGTATGCGTCGTTGGATAATCCATCTTTTGATGGCTATTGTTGGGGCATCCCTAGGAGTTGCGGCTTTGCCACCTGTGTGGCGGTTGGTGGGTCAGGAACGTAATGTTTTTGATCATGGGGTCGTGAACGGTTTAATTGGTGCCATTATTTTTCTTATTATTTCATTTTTTCTTGCCGGTACACTGTCTCGTGTTTTTTCACAAATTGAGAGTAAAGTTATCAATATCAATATGTCGAAACTTGTTTTCAACTTTATTGGTGCTGTTGTAGGTTTGGTTGTAGGTGTTTTGGGAAGTATTCCTTTGATTTTGTGGAATGTTCCTGTTTTGAGTAGTGTCGTTCCATTTTTGCTAATTTTGGGCTTGATTTATCTGGGATATGTGGTTTTCAATCGTCGTGGAGATGAGATTGTTCGAGTTTTTTCTCGGAAACGTAAAGAAATCATTGCGCATGAAAATTCAACTGAAGTTGCTACTGTTGTGGAAAATCAGATTGTGCTGGATACGAGTTCCGTGATTGATGGTCGGATTTTGGACGTTTTGCGGACAGGATTTATTTCAGATAAAGTGATTGTTCCGAATTTTGTGATTTTGGAATTGCAGTTGATTTCGGATAGTTCGGATGCGTTAAAACGTGCTAAAGGTCGGCGCGGGCTGGATTTGGTCAATACGTTGAAGGAATTTGATAATGTTGAAATTTCAGATAAAGATTATTCAGATATTCACGAAGTGGATACGAAGTTGCTCCGTTTTGCAAGTGAAACGGGTGCGAAATTGGTTACAAATGATTTTAATCTGAATAAGGTTGCTGAAATTCAAGGTGTGAAAGTGCTGAATATCAATGATTTGGCAAATGCGGTAAAGACACAGTTGGTCGTTGGCGAAACGATTGATGTGACGATTATTCGTGCAGGTTCTGAGCGCCAGCAAGGTGTGGCGTACTTGCCAGATGGCACGATGATTGTTATCGAAGATACAGCGAAAATGATTGATAAGACGGTGCGCGTGGAAGTGGCGAAAGTGCTGCAGACCAGTGCTGGACGGATGATTTTTGCTGATTTGATTAAGAAATAGTTTTTGACAGGGGACAAACTGACAGTGTTGCTATCAGCTTAGCCTGTCCGAGAAGTCTAGGTGCTGAAGTACCAAGCCCCTTAGACAGTTCTGTCAAAAAAGTTTGTTACATTTTTTGAGAAAGAATATGAGAATTTTCATGTTCTTTTTTTGACAGTTCTGTCAAAAATTTTGAGACTAAGTTTTGACAGTTTTGTCAAAAAAACTCGCGTTATGCGAGTTCTTTTATAATTTGGGAAATGGTGTAATCACGCTCAAAAACGAGGCGCCAAGGCAGGACAATCTTTGCTGCTAAAATAGTCGCGCTCAGGCTATTGTCAAATGCTTGGGCGATTTCATTTTCATACATTGCCCACATTCGCAAAAGGCGGTCGTGAAGTGCTGGCGTGGCGCGAATCAGTGCGGGGAGCGAGAGATTTTCTTCGTTTTCCTGCTCAAGGCTTTTGAGCCAGTCAAGGTAAGTCTGCCAAGGAGTTGCGCTATCGTTGATGACCTCTAAAATCTGTTCAAGAAGTTCGCGCTCATTTTCAAAAATAATGTCTTCTTTGCTGGGAAAATACTGGAAAAGGGTTTTTTTGGCAATTTGGCAAGCCACAGCAATCTCAGCGGTTGTTGTGTTATCGTAGCCTTTTTCGCTGAAAAGAGCGAGACTTCTTGCGACAATTTCTTCGCGTTTAGCGCGTTTTTTTTCTTCTCTGTTCATGATTACATTGTAACTCAGTTACTTATCTTTGGCAAGTGAAAATAGTATAATGTAACTTGGTTACTTTATTTTTGACAAAGTAGATGAGAATGTGTATAATGAATTTTATAAAAAGTAACTTAGTTACATTTTTGAAGAAAGAGGATTTATCATGAAAAAAACGAATTCGCTCTTACTGATAATGGTGCCGTTAATGTTGATTTTATTTGTTTCGTCACTTGACCAGACGATTGTCGCAACAGCTTTGCCGAGTATCGCGAAGTCATTGGCGCAGCCACAATATGTGGCGTGGACGACGACGGCTTATTTGCTGACAAGTTCGGTGACGACTTTGTTATTTGGACGTTTGGGCGACCAGCAGGGACGAAAAATTGTGCTGCAAGTGTCGCTTGTGATTTTCCTACTCGGCTCAGCCCTTGCTGGCTTAGCACCGACGATGCTGTTCTTGATTGTCATGCGTGCTTTTCAGGGAATAGGCGGTGGCGGTTTGACAGCGCTGGTTCAGGCAACGGTCGGTGATTTGGTGCCGGCGCGAGAACGTGGCGCTTATCAGGCACTTTTAGGGATTGTACCGTCATTGGCGGTGATTGCTGGGCCATTTCTTGGTGGCTTCATTGCTCAGACGGTGAGCTGGCGTTGGATTTTTTATATCAATGTTCCGGTTGGTGTGCTGGCTTTTGTGCTGCTGGGGACTTTATTGCACTTGCCAAAAGTACGAAAAGTTGGGCAGGTTGATTTTCTGGGCGGATTTTTGGCAACACTTTTTACCACGTCACTCTTGTTGATGACGACTTGGGGCGGGAATACTGTGGCTTGGACTTCGCCATTGATTATTGGGTTGATTGTGTTGGCGGTGCTGAGTATGCTTGGCTTTATCTTCGTGGAAAGACGTAGAAAACAGGCGATATTGCCTTTGGGATTGTTCAAAAAGTCAGTTTTTGCGATTTCTAGTTTGCAATTTGCCTTGGCGAGCTTCGTTTTGTTTGTGCTGATGTTGTTTACACCGATGTATTTGCAGACGGTGCGTGGTTTTAGTGCAAGTCGTGCGGGGCTAGTGATTATTCCGATGATGTTGGGGCTGGTCGTTGGTTCGGCGGTGACAGGACCGATTATCACGAAAACGGGAAAATACAAGATTTATCCGATTATTGGGAGCTTTTTGATGGGAATTTCCAGTTTATTTTTGGGAATGTTGACGGTGCGGACATCTTTGCTGGAGTTGATTGCGCTGTTGGTGCTTTCTGGAATTGGGCAAGGGCTGATGATTCAAGTTGCTTTGCTTGCTGGACAAAATGCGGCACCTTATCAAGATTTGGGTGCGGCAACAGGCGCATTAAATTTCTTTAAAAGTCTTGGTGGCGCTTTTGCTGCGGCAATCATGGGAACCTTGCTCAATGATGGCATGAAGCATTTGACAGCAGTAGCAGCGTTTGGACGGCTTTATAGCTGGCTCGTGCCTCTGATGCTGGTAAGTTTCGTGCTTGCTGTATTGATGAAAGAATTACCCCTGTCAGACGCGATGATTTCCGTGCTGAAAGAAGAAGTTGATGTGCCGGAATATTAAAGAGACTGAGAACATTTTTTGACAGAGTTGTCAAAAAATTTTTTCATATTTTCAGAGAACACTTACAGTTTGGAAATTTTGCTATAATTTAATAAGATAAAAATTTTGATGAAAGTGTACAAAAAGTGACTTCTGAAAATACACAAAAGCCGTTGACTTTTGGGAAACAGTTGGCAAGTGTTTATCTGCCAACGATGATTTATGAGATTGGGATTGGTGCGGTGACACCGGTCATTCCGCTGACAGCTTTACATTTGCACGCAAATGCGGCGATTGCGGCGTTTATCGTCGCGCTCTTGGGAATTGGGCAAGTGGTTGGAGATATTCCTGCGGGACATCTGGCAACGCGGCTGGGCGATAGAAAAGCAATGCTCTATGGTGCGGCGGTGACGATTGTGCTGCTCATCATGTGTGCTTTCGCGCCAAATTGGGAAATCTTTGCGCTCGGTATTTTTGTGCTTGGGATGGTCAATGCGCTCTTTGTCCTAGCAAGACAAGCCTATCTAACAGAAGTGACACCGCCGATGAAACGTTCGCTCGCCTTGTCAATGCTGGGCGGGATGACACGAATTGGCTCATTGATTGGCCCATTTTTTGGTGGTGCTGTGATGTCAATTTTCGCGATGAATGTTGCGGGAAAAGCGCAAGATTGGCTGCCTGGAGCTTTTTGGACGGCGGTCGTCTTGACGATTGTAACTTGGATTGTCGTTTTTGCCGTGCCTGAGATTGCAACACCAAAAACGGAAGCCCAAGTTAAAGCAGCGCAAGTCAGTTCAGGGTTTATTTTGCGAAAAAATGCGAAGATGTTCATGACATTGGGATTGGCGATTGTGCTGGTTGGTGCGGTGCGCCAAACGTCAAATACGGCGCTACCGCTCTGGTCAGCGCACATTGGCTTGTCGGCTTCGGTGACGAGTTATGTTTACGGATTGTCAGGGCTACTTGATGCGCTACTTTTCTATCCTGCGGGACGGATGATGGACCGTTTCGGCAGACTTTGGGTGGCAATTCCTTCGATGGTGATTTTGGGTGGTTCGATTTTGCTTATCCCCTTCACGCATGGTGTCTGGTCGATTGCGATTGTTTCGCTCGCGATGGGCTTGGGAAATAGTATTGGCGCGGGGATGATTATGACGATTAGCGCAGATATGGCGCCGAGCGATTATCGGGCGCAGTTTCTGGCGACCTGTCGAATGTTTGGCGATACGGGTTCGGCGGCTGGGCCTTTGCTGGTGGCAGCAGGTGCAGAAGTTGGATTTTTGGCAGGCGGTATCTGGTTGCTCGGCGCTTTTGGACTACTCGCTGCAGTAATATTAGGCACAACCTTAGAAAAATACAGTATTCATGCCAATCAACGGACGCGTTTGGCACACGGATTGACAAAAAGAGGTCGTCCGATTGAAAAATAAGTTTGACAGTTCTGTCAAAAAATTTAGCTCAAATTTAGTTTTGCTTGAGTGAGAATTAAGCTGACTTGGCTATAATAAATTTATTCCAATAAAAATTTTTTCATAAAGTTTACTCCTAAATAAAATAAACGGCTGGTTACCGTTTATTTTTTTGTCAAAAATCGCTTCCTGTTTGCTCAACGGAAATCTGCCAGAGACGCTCAGCGGCGCGTGGGTCAATAGAATGCGGGCGCACACCGCCTGAGAAATTGTCAGCTTCATTTTCCGTCATCAAGCGCGCAATGTTGCAATCTTCAAGATAAAGTCCGCCTTTATCAGCTAAATCAGGACTTGTTGCCGCCCAAACGACACTCGCAGCACCTTGCTGGATGGTCTTGAAATAGCGGTATTTACTGCGGTCAAAGCCAACTCTCAGAGCTTTGAAAAAGTCAGAAACACGAACCAACAACAATTTCTCAGCGATTTCGCGTTGCCAAGGACGAAACTGAAAGTGTTCACGGCCGATATTTGTCGTGGGAATCATTCCCGGATGAACCGCAAAGCTCCGAATACCGGCGTTTTTTCCGCGGGCATCAAGGGCAACGCTAAAGAGGACGTTCGCGGTTTTCGACTGCTGATAGCCGAGCTGCGGCGTGTAATGGTGCGTGTCCGTGAAATTCCAGTCGTCAAGCAAGGACGAAGATTGCTGAGCACGGCTCGAAAGGTTGATAACACGGGCATTACCAGACTTTTTAAGAGCAGGAAGCAGGGCGAGCGTTAGCTGAAAATGTCCGAGATGATTGGTCGCAAAATGGCTCTCAATCCCGCGCTTATCACGGCGCAGAGGGACGTACATGATGCCAGCTGCATTGATGAGAATGTCGAGGCGCTCATGTTCTTTGAGAAAATCCTTGGCAAAACGGGAAATGCTGGCAGGCGCCATCAAATCCATCTGGAAAATCTTGACATTTACCAGCCCTGCGAGCGCTTTTTGAGCGACGTCAATCCTGCGTGCTGGGACGACAACTCGTGCACCAGCACATGCGAGTGCTTGTACAGTGGCAAGTCCAATTCCCGAATATCCGCCTGTCACAACTACGATTTTTCCAGTCAAATCGCGGTTTTTGATGATTTTTTTAACGCTCGTTTTAAAATTATAATGGTAATTTTCGATAGCTTTTTGCTCATTCATTTGAATAATTCTCCGTAAAATGTTAAAGTAACAGTTGTTACGTTACAGATGTTATCTTAGCAGATTAAGAAAAATTTGACAAGAAAAAATGCGCGAAAAAGCAGTAAAATAGACAGATTGACCAATCTGTAACAGGAAAAATTTTTGACAGAACTGTCAAAAAAATAGGAGAAAAAATGTCAGACAAAAAAGAACAATTTTATGAATTTCATCACTATATTGTCACGGCGACGATGCAACTTTTGGATGAAAAAACGCTGACAGAGCTTGCTGTGACTGACATTTGCAAACGTGCGGGCGTCAGTCGTCCTGCTTTTTATCGCCATTTTAAAAATAAAGAGCAGATTGTGCTGACCTATTTCACGCCGATTTATGAAAATTTTTTGACAGAACTGTCAAAAATGCCAAATCTCAACAGTCAGCTTTTAGCAGAGCAATTTGTCAATTTTTTTGCCAATCAGGGCAAGGAAATCCGCAAAGCAACGCGCGCTGGCTATTATCTGCTGATTTTCCAAGTTTTCGCAGAAAAAATTGCTGATTTTTATAATGACACAACGACATGGACAGATTATGTCGGCACGAAACGCCAGTTCTGGAACGACTTTATGGCGGCAGGTTTGTTCTATGTTCTCGGAAATTGGGCAAAAAATAATTGTCCAGAAAGTCGCGAAGAAGTTGTTAAAATGGTCATTGAATTTCATGAATAAATATTTTTGACAGAACTGTCAAAACTTCAATTCCATACAAAAATGCTTTTGACAGAACTATCAAAAGCATTTTTTATCTGATTTTCATTTTCTCATTTTTGACATAGGATAGCCGTTGTGAGCTTGCTTACTTTACGGATATGCTAGTTGGGTTATCCAGAACTGTCAAAGGTGATTTTATCATCTGATTCTCATTTTGATAAATCAGTCAAAAAAATTTATAAACTGAAAACCATATTGTACCAAGTTTCGCCTGCGTGCTGTGAGGCAGAAACGCCTTCATTGACAAATCCGTGCGCTTCGTAGTAAGGCACAAGCGACTCCAGACAAGTCAGACTGATAATTTCGCGTCCAGCTGACCTGTCAACTTCTGCCAAGCGTTTGAGCAATTCGCCAGCCAAACCATGTTTGCGATAATCCGCCAGCACCGCCAGACTTACCACTGTCTGCACCTTATCTGTCGGCAAATTTGCCCGTGAATGTTCAAACAAATCATCTGTCAAATAGCGCTCAGGCGATGTCGGCCCAACGACCATGCCGACCACACGACCGTCCTCATTGCGGGCAACCAAAAAAGTATCCGAAATCAGCGCAATCCGTTCAATCATTGATGCCCGCGATGCAGCTTCCTCAGGGGTAAAACATGAGGTTTCAATCGTCATGATATCATCAATATCCTCAGCTTTTGCAAAATCGTAAGTAAATTTCATTTTTTTCTCCTTTTATTTTAATTTTTCTTATTTTAATTTTTCCAGACCAGCAACATTGAGCCGTTCAATGATTTCCTGACTTCGCGCAAAGAGTGAAATGTGCCGGTCAAAGCGACTTTCCAGCGGCACGAGTGACAGTTTTTCATTGCGCGCCACAAAACTTTCAGCAACAGAACGCGGCAAAATTGTCACCATCTCCGAATTTTCCACGAAAGCAACATTAGAAGTTGCAGATTCTACCTCATGGATTTTCGGCAATGGCTCAGCCAATTCCCGATAAGCCTGTGAAATTTTTTGATGAATCGGGCAAGTCGTTAGATGCAGCAACAGCTCAAAATCCTGTAAATCCAGCGCAGACAGCACCGTATTTTCCGTAAAATCATGATAAGCACGTGCATAAACCATGCAAAAATCCTCATCAAAAAGCGATAATTCCAGCATATTTCCACTCAACTGCTCCGCCAGCTCATGGTCAGCAATCAGCGCATCAAGCCGCTCATTAAATGCTTCCGTCAATTTCGCCGTATCATTGACCACAAAAACTTCTTGCAGATGTGACATTTCACGCACAAAAAAATCCGAGTAAATCGTTGAAGCAACGCTATCATAAGTCCCGATTTTCAAACCAGCCAGCTCTTTTTTGCTTGTCAAATTTTCTGTCAGTTTTGACAAGTCTGTCAAAAAATTTTCAGCAAAAATATAAAGCATTTCACCAGAAGCTGTGAGTACCACACCGCGCGACGAGCGCTCAAAAAGCTGACTATCCAAATCATTTTCCAAAGCGCGAATCCGTCTGGAAATCGACGACTGGTCAACATACAGTTTTTCCGCAGCCCGCGAAATAGAACCATTATCAGCCACAGCGATGAAATTTTGCAAACTATCTACAGACACCCCTCGAAGATTCATAACGCCCACCATGTCAAATCTGCATAGCTCCCATGCAAGATTGACCATTCCTTTTCTTGAAAAATTCAACTATACTTATTTTAACATATTTAAGGAGTTTATCAAAAATGCAAAAAAACAACTATCTACTAGGATTAGCACTCTGTCTCATTTCCACGATTTTTTGGGGCAGTCAATTTCCAGTCATGGAGCCAGTCCTCAAAGTTATTGACCCTTTTTACTTCACGCTCATGCGCTACGGCTCCGTTGCGATTATATTCGCAATTTTACTCTTGATTACCGAAGGCAAAAAAGCCTTTCACATGGACGGTCATCTCCTCAAACTTTGGTTGCTTGGCTCATCAGCGATTGCCGGCTATTCCTTCCTCGCCTTTGCCGGACAAAAAATGGCAGGAAATTCTGGAAGTATCATTACCTCTGTCCTCATGGCAGTTCAGCCTCTCCTTGCCGTCCTCGTTGCTCGCGTCTATCGTGGCACACGACCAACAAAAGTCGCACTTTTGTCAATGGCAGTTGCACTCATCGGCGTGCTTCTCGTCGTGACGAATGGCAATCTCAGCATTCTTACATCAGGCAGTCACACCTTGATTGCTGTCGTCCTCATTCTCCTTGGCGCACTGTGCTGGGTTATCTATACCACAGGAGGCGCAGATTTCACAGATTGGTCGATTTTACGCTTTTCCACACTCAGTACGATTTTAGGAATTGGTACCGTCATTGTCCTCCTCGCTATCGCCACAGCCGCGGGTTGGCTCCATATCCCAACAAGTAACGCCGTCGGCTCAATTCTACCAGAATGGCTTTATATGGTCATTCCAGCAGGCGTTATCGCCGTTTTCACTTGGAATTTAGGCAATCGCATCGTCAGCCCAATTAACGGTATTTTATTTATGAATATCGTTCCCGTCACTTCATTTATCATCAGCGCCGTTATCGGCTACAAAGTCGGCAGTTTTGAAATCATCGGCGCCGCCATCGTTATCAGCGCCTTGATTGCCAACAACATCTATAACCGCAAACATTCGTCCTAAAATAATTGACAAACTACTTTCCAAAGCATATAATGGAAATATTGTCACGCTCCATCTTCTAACGGTTAGGAATCTGGTTTCTCATTCCAGCAATAGGGGTTCGATTCCCCTTGGAGTGATAGAAGAACAAAAAAGTCTTACAGCTTTTTCTAAGAGAATTATAGAAGTTTCATTTTTCTATCATTCTCTTAGAATTTTTTTTGTGAAAATCAAACTTTCCTTTCGTTCTTCAATATTATTTTAGGAGACATTATGAATCAAAAAGCAAAAATCTGGACGAGTACTTTTAGCATTACCATGGCTATCAGCTTTATTTTTTACCTCGTTTTCTATCTTTTAACCGTCATTATCGGCACTGTTGCGATGACACAGGACCATGCATCCGCAGGACTTGCCGGCTTTTTATCAGGTATTTTCATTATCGGCTCATTTCTTGGCAGACTTTGGGCGGGAAATACAATCAATCGTATCGGGCTCAAACGAATGCTTTATATCGGCATTATTTTCTACTTGATAATGAACCTTTTTTATTTCTTTATCTCAAACATCTGGCTGCTCCTTTTCATTCGTTGCCTGCACGGTGTCGGTTTTGGGATTGCGGCAACAGCAACCAGTACACTCGTTGGACTTGTTGTTCCTGCCAGTCGTCGAGGGGAAGGAATTGGCTATTTCACCTTGTCACTCACACTCGCCTCAGCAGTTGGACCTTTCCTATCGATTTTCCTCTATCATACCTTTGATTATTCAATTTTACTTATTCTTTCAGTGATTGTCCTTGGCTTGGCACTTATCGGCTCATTTTTCCTGAAAATTCCTCAGCACGTCATTGACATCATGGCAACACAAGAAAAAAAGAGTTTCCATTGGTCAAATTATTTTGAAACAACAGCTCTACCAATGGGCTTTATCGGATTTTTGATTGGTGTCGCTTATGCAGGAATTCTAACCTTCATGGCAAATTTCACCGCAGAAATCGGACTTGTCACAGCTGGTAGTTTATTCTATGTTGTTTATGCGATTTTTATCCTCATTTCTCGTCCACTCACAGGACGTTTGTTTGACAGCAAAGGCGACAATTTTGTCCTTTATCCAACTTTAGTTTTGTTTGCGCTTGGTTTGCTGGTGACGGGACTTTCAACAACGAGCATCGTCTTGTTTGGCGCAGCCGCACTGGTTGGACTGGGTTATGGTTCTTTTCTACCTTTTGGACAAACCATTTCCATTCGCAAAGTATCCTCTGAGCGTATTGGTATCGCCACTTCAACATTTTTTAGCCTTTATGACATGGGTGTCGGCTTAGGCCCACTTTTTCTTGGCTTGATTGTCCCAATGACAGGCTATCGCAATCTCTATTTTTACTCAGCCATTTTTGTCCTTGTGATTATTGTGATTTATTGGCTCATTCATGGTAGAAAAGTAGCAAAATAAAAATCCAGATATCTGGATTTTTTTATGTCTCGATTTATTTTTTCCCGAGGTAAGCTCTGCCAAATCCACATTTTTATGATAAAATAGAAGTGATTACAAGCCAAATTGACTTGCTATAAATTTGTTGATTATCAGGAGAGAAACAAGTGTCTAATAACATTCGAGTGCGTTATGCACCAAGTCCAACAGGACTTTTACATATCGGAAATGCGCGTACTGCGCTCTTTAACTATCTTTTTGCACGTCATTATGATGGGACGTTCATTATCCGTATCGAAGATACTGACCGCAAACGTCATGTCGAAGATGGAGAACGTTCACAGTTGGAAAATCTGCGTTGGCTAGGGATGGATTGGGACGAAAGTCCTGAAACACATGAAAAATACCGTCAGTCAGAACGTTTGGATATTTACCAAAAATATATTGACGAATTACTCGCAAATGGTGCGGCTTATTACTCTTATGCGACAGAAGAAGAACTTGCCGCAGAGCACGAACGTCAAGAAGCTGCGAAAGAAGCGCCTCATTATGTCAATGAATACCGTGGAATGTCTGATGAAGAAAAAACAGCTTATGTTGCAGAACGTAAAGCAGCTGGGATTGTGCCAACGGTGCGCTTGAAAGTGCATGATGAACGTCTTTACAAGTGGCATGATATTGTCAAAGGCGATATTGAGTTTGAAGGTGGCAATATCGGTGGTGATTGGGTCATTCAAAAACGTGATGGCTATCCAACTTACAACTTTGCGGTCGTTGTAGATGACCATTTGATGGAAATTTCTCATGTGATTCGTGGCGATGACCATATCGCAAATACACCAAAACAGTTGATGATTTATGAAGCACTTGGTTGGGAAGCACCAGAATTTGGTCACATGACATTGATTATCAATTCTGAAACAGGTAAAAAACTTTCAAAACGCGATACAAACACTTTGCAATTTATCGAAGATTACAAGAGCAAGGGCTATATGCCTGAAGCCGTCTTTAATTTCATTGCTTTCTTAGGTTGGAACCCTGGCGGAAATGATGAGATTTTCTCCAAAGACGAATTGATTAAATTGTTTGATGAAAAACGTTTGAGCAAAGCACCAGCAGCATTTGACCAGAAAAAACTTGATTGGATGAATAATGACTATATCAAGCACGCCAGTCTTGATAAGGTCGTTACTCTTTGCCGTCCATTTTTGGAAGCAGCCGGACGTTGGGATGTACGTGGCGAGAAGTTTGTTGCGCTCTACCAACCACAACTTCGCTCAGCCGAAGAAATCGTTGGCTTAACAGATATGTTCTTTGATGAATTACCTGCTTGGGATGAGACAGAGCAAGAAATGATGGCATTAGAAAGCTCACCGATTGCGATTAAGGCATTCATGGAAAAATTAGCAGCAATTCCAGAAGCAGATTTTGTTGCAGATAATATCTTCCCACTTTTCAAAGAAACGCAAAAAGAAACAGGTATCAAAGGAAAAAATCTCTGGATGCCTATTCGTATCGCCTCAACAGGTTCAATGCACGGCCCAGAACTCCACAATGCGATTGAGTTACTTGGTAAGGAAACAACCTTGAAACACATGGAAGCAGCTTTAGCTAAGTAAATATTTTTTGACATAGGCAAGCCGTTATGAGCTTTCTCATTTGCCACTTCGCCTGTGGCTTTAGCCACATGATGCGAATGGACAGCGTAGCGAAGCGGAGATACGGATAGCCTAGTATGTTTATACAGAACTGTCAAAAATAAAAAGTTCTATCATTCTGATAGAATTTTTTTGACGAAAATAGAAAAACAGGAAAATCAATGAAAAAAGTAATTATTCAGCGTCTCGCAAGATTGGCAATCCTCACAGCCTTATGTTGCGTCTTGCGGATTTGGATGGCAGCTTTGCCAAATATTAAACCAATTACGGCACTCTTTTTTGTCTTTGCTCTTTATTTTGGACTGGCAGATAGTCTGGTGATTATGGCACTGACGATGACTGTCACAGGGATTTTACTGGGATTCTCACCGATTATTTTGGGACAAATTATTGTTTATGGACTGATTATTTTGCTTTTCAAGTTTTTGACAGAACTGTCAAAAAATAATTTAATCCTGTCAATTTTTTCTGGACTTCTCGCGCTACTCTATGGCGCACTGATTGATATATTTTCAGGAATTTTATTTGGTTTTGGGACAGGCGGATTTATTGGCTATTGGCTAGCGGGACTGCCGTTTGACCTAGCTCATGCGGTCTCCACTTTCTTATTTTTTCCTTTGATAATTTTCATTTTTAAGAGAATAAAAACACTCAAATGAGTGTTTTTTATAATTTTTCAGCAAAAAATTGAAAAAGTTGTTTATCAAATTTTTCTGTTTGCCAAGTACATTCTGGGTGCCATTGAACAGCAAGAACGCGTTTTTCTTTATTTTCCACAGCTTCGATAATGCCATCAGAAGCATGAGCAATAGCTGTCAAACAAGGTGCAAGTTCTTTGAGTGCTTGATGATGAAAAGAATTCACAAAATAATTTTCAGGTAAAAAATCCAAAAGACTATCTTGCTTAACCGTCACAGAATGAATCGGAAATTCCTGCGGAGTTGGGGCTTGCCGGTGTTTTACAACAGTTCCGGGATAATCACTCAAATCTTGATAAAGCGTGCCACCAAAATAAACATTCAATATCTGAATACCTCGACAAACACCAAATATTGCCTTTTTTTCAGCAAGTGCAGCTTCAATCGCAGCTATCTCAAAAGCATCGCGGTCAGGATTCGTAGTTTCTAATCGTGGTGAGGGTTCTTCATTGTAAAATTGAGGAGAAATATCTGCACCACCTGTTAGCACGATTTTATCCACTAAATGAATAAGATTTTTTGCATTTTCAGGTTTATCTGCGGGAATAATAAGCACAGTATGTCCCAATTCTTGCAAGACATCAATAAATCCTTGACGTGTATAAGTGACTTTATTCCACCAAAAAGGGGACTTTTCAACAATATTGTACGGTGTTCCTAAAATACCAATAACGGACAACTTTCACCTCCATTTTTAAATTTCTATTCTAATTGTAATAAATTTTTTCTTTGACAGACTTATAAAAAACGAATCATGGTATTTTATAAGTTAAAAAGTTTTTGACAAAACTGTCAAAAATTATTTTTCGCAAGGAATGATAAGTTTTGACTGAGATAAGTCAATATTGTAAGTGACATCACGATTATCACGAACAGTATGCTCGAAATCCGTGCTATACAAGAGAATGCGCAACTTATCATCTTTTTCTAATTGATAAATCGTAGGTTGCAATTTCAAACGGACAGTAAACCATTCATCTGCTTTAATCTCGCTAATACTCATCAAATTCTCATGATTTTGTAAGTTTAAAAAACCTTTGCTCATTACTTGATAAGGACTATTAACTAAAGGAATTTCACGTAAATCCTCTAATTGGAAATTGTGTCCACGGTCAATAGCTTTAAAGTCAAGTACCCGACTCACATCTGGCAAACGTTTTTTCTCACCAAAATCTAATAATTGGGCAGATAATAAACCTTTTGTATCATTTAATTTTAATCTTAACTCTAATTCAGCAGCTCCATTTAATAAAATAGAATCAGTCAACTTCAAATCAATGACAGCAGAATTTGCATTTCCAACAAACAAATCTTTCTTAAATTCATGAAAATCTTTGCTATATTTTTCAAATTTATCTGTTTCATAATGATTTTCAAAAGTTGCAATCGAAACAGATGTTTTTGCTAAAGGAAGTTTAGTTACTTCAACACTTCCCCAATCATCTACAGCTTTCCAAGATTGTTCTTTAGAATTTTCTTGCAAAATAATAGGAGGAAGATTAAGATTTAATTCTTTATCTAATAATTTTGCCACAAAATAATTATTTATTGCCTCAGAAAAGTCCAAAGATAACCAGTTATTGATATTTATATGCGCTCCGCGATGCAAGAAAATATGTTTTGCTACATCATCAGGGAGAGCTTTCCAGAAGTTATAAGCCTGTTCAGGAGTAACATTCCAATCCTGTAAACCGTGCACAATCAGCACATCCGCTTTTACATTTGCAATATTTGGTAAATAATTTCTATCATGCCAAAATTGATTGTAATCACCTGAAGTACGGTCCAAGGCAGTTGTCATTTCTGATAAAAGTTTAAGATGATTTTCATTATTTTTTAAGAAATCAGCGCCATCCAGATTTTTAGAATAAGTAAATTCAGCTAAAACATCCAAATCTTCCCCCGGAAAACCACCAGGTGAACGGACTAAGCCATTTTCACGATAATAGTTGTACCAAGAAGTGATACCAGCTTCAGCAAGAATAACTTCAAGTCCATCAATACCTGTTGTAGCAGCACCATAAGCCATTGTTCCAAGATAAGAACGCCCAGTCATTGCCACTTTTCCATTTGCCCAAGAAGCTGTAATTTCATGCGTTTTTTTACGATTAGTAAAGGCACGTGCGCGGCCATTGAGCCAATCAATAACTGCAGTCATCCCATAAATTTGTTGATAGTCACCAGAAGTTTGAAAACCATCAGAACCACGAGTACCAACACCTGCAACGTAGATAGACGCAAAACCACGAGCAAGAAAATAATCATTTAAAGAATAAGTCCAGCCGTGTGAGAAGTGCATTGTTGCTTCATCATCCACAGCTTTCTCATCTTTTTCATAACTTTCTAATTTAGGCAGACGATTTTCAACAGAAATCTCATGCTTTTCTTTTTCTGCGAGTTCAGTTTTCATTTCATGAAGTTGCGCATCATTTGCTTTGTCATTGGTTCCAAGATGATAAGGACTTGCGGTCATCACAACAGGAAGTTTTCCATCGTAGGAAGGACGAATAATTTGTACTTTGATTAGGTCATAACTTCCACGTCCGAGAGTATCGACAGAACTTTCCACCCAGACAGTTTCGCGTGTTAGATGTGCTGTATCAAAGCTGGCGAGAGACTTATCATTGAAAAAGTGATAGCGATTATCAACAGGCAGTAGCCCCTCTGAAACCCAATGCTCAACTAAAGTCATACCATTTAAACGCCGACTGGCAAGTAAAAGATAGAGAGCAGAAATAAGTTTTTCACTTTCCAACTCTCCAGCCACTTCAGGCAAATTTAAAGATTGAGCAAAATCATGTGCTTTCCCTATTTCAAAGTCAAAATTAACAGTAAAATCTAAAAGTTGCAAAGCAACTGTCCAAAAAATCTCCCAATCCAAATCTTCATCAGATTTAAAAAATTCTAGAACGTCAAGATTTTTAGTAGCTTGAAGTGCTGTCATATCAATCGGAGCAATGATAAGAAAATCTTTCAAAATCTTTTTTTCGCTCCAAAAAACTGACCAACGAAAGCCCAGACTATCTAAATCTTTGAGTTTATCAGTAAAACTCTTTTTAACAATAGAAAAGTGATTAAATTTCATTTATTTCCCCCTTAAAAAAATCGTGATAATATTAGACAATTATAGCAAATTTCACACAAACTTGCACATACTTTTTTATAGAAAAAACGCACAGCACTAAAGCTGAACGTTTTTAAGATGATTTTATTTGTTATGAGCTTCTTTATATTTTGCTGTTTGATAACGTCCGTGGATAAGAATATAAATAATCCAAACGATAATAACAGCAGGAGCGCTCAATAAGAAAAGATTACGGAAACCGACCATTCCTTTACCAAGCATTGGGATAATTGCACCAAGTATCATAGGACCGCCACCAACACCGAGGTCAAGGAAACCAAAGAAAGTAGAGGTTGCAACACCGATACGTTCAGGTTTAGCATCGCGAATGGCGACTGCTTGACCAAAAGGAGCAACACCACCATAACCAAGTCCAAAAGCAGCACCAGCAACCAATAGCAAGGCAAAGCCGACTGTTGCGTTAAAGAAGCCAGCTAAACCTACAAGAAGCATTGCGATAGCGTAGAAGACAAAGAGTGGGTGGAAAACCCAGTTATCACCTTTTGCATCAAACATACGACCAGTCAATGGACGTGAAATCAAAATAAGGATAGCGTAGAAGGTAAAGAATAATGAACCAGCAAGTGGGATTTTGAGGTAGGTAGAAAAGTCACCCATACCAGTCAAAATAGCAGAATCAATGAAACCAGCAAGGAAAGCAACGATAGAAATAGGTAAAGCTGCTTTTTCAAGATATTTATCTAAACCTTTAGGTTGTTTAGGAAGCTCAGTAGCAAGAACATCTTTGGAAACTTCTTTGACATGGACAAAGAAAATCATGGCAAAGGTAAGAACAAGCAATATAACAGCTAACATCAACAATACTGAAAAACCGTAATGTGAGTAGATTAAAATACTTAGAGCAGGTCCAAAAGCGGCGGCAATCGTAACAGACAAAGCATAATAACCAATTCCTTCACCTCGTCGGCTTGCTGGGACAACGTGTCCAGCGATTGTTCCAGAAGCAGTAGCGCCAATACCAAATCCGATTCCTTCAATCGTACGAATGAGGAAAAGGACAGGAACGCTATTTGTAAGGTAATAACCAAGGGTTAAAACAAGGAAAATGATACCTCCGACATAGAGAAGACGTTTCATACCAATGCGGATAACGACATTACCAGTCCAAAGACGACCGATTAAGGCGCCAATGACAAAAATACTAGAAAGTGAAAGGCTAACAACAGTAGATTGATGAAGCTCTTGCAAAGCATAAGTACTAATAGATGAAGTCAAAAGATAAAAGACTAAGTAGAATAAAAAGTTAATAAGGGTGTTGATGATGAAAGTAGGGGTAAAAATACTTTCTTTTTTCATAAGTTTCTCGTTTCTAAAAAATAAATAATAAATTTGGAGTTAAAAGTGCAATAAGAAGAAAATATTTTTTATTTTCCTCTAATGATGAGTGTGTCACAGGTTGCATGGTTAATAATGTATTGAGCGACAGAACCAACAAAGATACGTTCAATATAGCTCATACCAGTAGCACCAAGGACGATGAGGTCAACGTTTTCACGTTTTGGGATGGTTGTGCCCATCATTACTTTTGGAGAACCATATTCCAAGAAAGTAGTGACTTTTTTGACACCGGCTTGTTTTGCTTCATCGGCAAAGTCTTTCAAGAGCAGTTCAGCGCCCTTTTGGTGGTCTTCGGCAACGATTGTATCATAGGTTGCGATAGACTGGTAAGAGCGTAGTTCAATGACGTTGACCAAGATAAGTTCGGCATCATTACGAAGCGCAGTGGCAAGCGCGGTATCAAAGGCTTTTGTGGATTCTACAGAGCCATCAAGACCGACTAGGATTTTTTGATAATCATTCATATAATAACCTTTCTAAATATGAGTTTAAGAATATTTTCACTAGTAATTATACCCCTATTCTAAGCTAAATGAAAGAATTTTCATGAATGAAGCCGTTTTCTGAGAAAAATCTAATTTAACACCGTTTTCAGGGGGACTATATGAGTTTATTTTAATAAAAGAGGGAGAAATAGACCAAACATATTCCAAAGAATGTGGATAGACATATTCAGGTAAAAGTTACGATATTTTGCATAAAAAATAGTGAGAGTTAAACTCATCAAACCATAAGTAAGCCAACTATAAAGGTCAGTTGGCCCGTGCATAAATGCAAAAAGAACGGTAGCTGTGATAAAAGCGAGTTTTGGATGTTTTGCAAAAACAATCTCAAAAATACCTACACGATAAGTGAGTTCTTCAAAAAATCCAGCAAAAATAACTTGAAAAGCAAAAATCACAAATGGAATAGATGTTTCAAGTTGATTGAGTGCGGCTTGATTTTCCGTGGTGGCACTATGCGTGACTTGTCCGACAATTCCTGTGAGATAAGAAAGGATAAGAATGCAGAAAAATCCAATGATAATTTTTACTATTGGAAATTGCTTGAATGAAATTTTGGGTATAATTTCAGGCTTTCTTGCAATGAAATAAGAGATGAAAAGCGCAACGAAAAAGATGAGAAAGAAAATGGAAATGCTTTGTGTTGCATTAGGATGATGCGCTTCAGCCAGAAAGCTAGAAGTTATTGTAGGAAGTAAAGAAAGTACAAAGAGTGCAATCCAGCGCCCTTTGTTGTACACAAACAGAAGTCCTAGAAGATAAATAATCAGAGCTGTAGTGGCAAAATCCACAAGATTTTTTCCGAAAGAAAAGAAAGATGTGAAAAGTAAAACAGGAAATAAAAGCCAGAACCAGCGGTATTTTATAATGTGGTTAATCATGCTTTCATTGTATCATATAAGAGCTTGCGATGAATAAAATTAAAGTGAATTTTTAATCCGCGAGCAAATCTTTGATAATTTGACAAAAATTTGCGAAAATAAGAGAATAAGAAGTATGCAATTTTTCAGATATGAGAGATGGAAGTTAATTCGTTTCAAAGATAAAAAAATGTGCAAAATTATTGGAGGCTGCCGTGAGTGAAATTTTGAAAAGTATAACAGAAGTGATGCCTGTTTATCGTGTTTTAAATCGTGAGGAAAATTTGAACTTTTTCCGTGACGTATTAGGATTTAAAGTGCTGATGGAAGAAGGAGCAATGGTTTGGCTCGGAGGACATGAGGCTAAAAAAGCACATTTGCTCTTAGAAGAATCACCAGGATTGCGTTCTGCAAATGGTGCTAAAAAGCATGGATTGACAGTTATCAAGGCAAATCGTGAGGAAATCATACAACTTTTAGCTGGACAGTTGGAAAAAATTTCCAAAGTGTATCAGACAGAAACTGGCTATGCTTTTGAGGCAATTTCTCCTGAAAATGATGTTTTTGTGCTAACAGATAATGAAAATTCTCATTTGACAGAAATTGCGAAGTCAGCTATCAATTTTTCTGTACGACAAAATTTTACAGGTCTGTCAAATTTTGAAGTGGAAGAAATCAAGGTGAATGTTACAAATTCTGCAACTAAAGATTTTTTGACAGAAATTTTGGATGAAAAATTGACAGTCGCATCAACGAAAATTCTTTTTACAACTAGTGATGATGAAGATTTGAATGTTGCTTCAGATGAAACATTGGATTTGGAATTTTTGCGTTTTGGAGTTGAGAAAGAATTTGACCTCTCAGCCTTTGAAGAAAATTTTGACAAAACTGTCAAAAATTATTTAGACAAATCAGCAAGAACACTTGTATTGACAGCACCAAATGGAATGGAAATTTGGTTTGTAAAATGAAAAAAGTTTTTGACAGACTAAGAATAAATTCTCTAGCCTCTACGGCAGAGCTGTCAAAAATAAAAATAGCAGGTGAAAATAATGAGAAATGAACAACAAATCTTAGAAATGATAAATGACTATCAGGAAAATGAGATTTTTCCTGCTGCAAATTTTGCTGTTTTGGAAAATGATAATGTCAATGAATTCATTTCAGGTTTCTCATCAATTTTACCAGAGAAAAAATTGCTCCAACCCGATATGCACTGGGATTTAGCCTCTGTGACAAAAGTCGTTGGAACGGGGACAGTTGTGATTGATATGATTCTTGCTGGAGAGCTAGAATTAGATGCTCCATTGATAAAATATTATCCTGCATTTTCTCATTCTTCTATTAGTTTACGTCAACTTTTGACACACACTTCTGGGATAAATCCGTTCATTCTAAACCGAGATGAATTGTCAGCTGACGAATTAAAAATAGCTATAAATCATATTTCTGTCACTGATGACAAGACATTTCTTTATACAGATATCAATTTTATTTTGTTAGGATTTATGCTGGAAGAAATTTTTGACCAATCATTAAATGAGATTTTTCTGTCAAAAGTATTTGAAAAATGGCAAATGAATGAGACAATGTATGGGCCAGTAGAAAATGCGGTTCCCGCAAATTTGACAATTCCCGCTGGGACAGTTCACGACCCAAAAGCGCGTGTTCTCGGTGTTCATTGTGGCTCAGCAGGTCTATTTTCCACTTTGACAGATTTGTCAAAATTTGTGAAAGGATATTTTTCTGACGAAAAGTATTTACAACTTGTCAAAAATTTTGCGCAAGGCAAAAAACAACGAAGTTTAGCCTGGGATTTGGTGGGCGAACAGAAAGATTGGCTTTTGCACACAGGCTACACAGGAACATTTATTTTGATGAATTTACAAACAAAAAAAGCCGTCATTTTCCTATCAAATCGTGTTTATTTCAAAGATGAACGTGCAAAGTGGATTATTCAACGTGATAAATTAATTCAAAAATTCATAGAAAATCTGACTGATAATTGACATCAGTCTTTTTTATTAAGAAAAATTGGAAAAAAAGATGAAAAAATGGTATAATATACGCAAAATTTCAAAGAGAAATTGGCAAAAAAAGAGGAACGATAATGAGTAGAATGATGCCCGCAAAAGTGCGAAGCGAAGGAGTAGAACTCTATGAAGCAGGACTTTTGGCTGACCCAGTTGAAGCGGAATTCAAATTAACCGCGGACATTGATGGAGAACAAGTTATATATGACTTAGACGGCGCTCAAGATTATTGTTCTTGCGCAATGTTTCAACAAAATCACCGTTATTGTAAACATATTGCGGCGATTGAAGAATATCTGAAGAACGAAGAATTTCAAGAAAAAAAATCCGAGCGAGAAGCGGCAAAAACAGAAGAAAGTCCCTATGCAGAAAATACGCAATTTTTAGATATCATTAACGGCAAAAACCAGCTCAATTTTGGAACAGAACAATATTCCATAGAAATCCAAGTAGAAGAAAATGACCGACTTTATGACGTTTTTTCCTTGGAAGATTTTTTGTATTTTGACCTCCGCTTGCACAGTGACCATCTAGGACGTTCTTATGTTATCAAAGACATTCCCTATTTTTTACGTGTTCTAAATAATTCAGGACAATATTCTATGGGAAGTCATTATATCAATCTCTTGTTTGACAATTTTGACGAAGCAAGCCAAGATTTTTTAAATTTTTTATTAAAAATTGATAGAAAAACAGATGAAAATTTCATAAAATCCTTATTTGTCAAAAGTGGTCGATACCTTAATCTCCCTTATTTATATTTGGAAGAAGGAATGGATTTAGCAGCAAATTTGCAAAATTTCACGCTCAAAGTTGGGGGAAAACCGATCAATTATTTCAGTTTTGTTCCCCTAGAAGCGAGTGCAACCATTTTTCATTTTCGAGTAAAAAGTGAACGTGATTATATTGAGCTAAAAGGCTCAACAGAAGATTATTACAGCTTTTACGACGGTGCTCTCCTTTACTTTGACAATGCCTTTCATCAAGTCAATCCTGAGCAGCAGCGCCTCATAAAACTATTAGATAAGCAATTTCAACAAACAACAAGCATCAGATTTTTATATTCTGACAAGGACAAATTAGCGCAAGCTCTACAACAACTTTCAAGCTTTGCCGAGATTGAAGCGCCAAAATATTTTATTATTAAAAACTTTGAACCGTATTTCTCTTTTGATAAAATTGACGATGAAACATTGACATTATCTGTCAGCTTTGACTATGGAGATTTCAATATTGAAAGTTTTCATGACCTAGAAACATTAGATTTTTCACGAGATTTACGCAAAGAAGCAAAAATATTCGCACTTATGGAACGCTTTGGTTTTGCAAAAGCATTCAATAGTAGCATTAGCATTCCCAACTTACTTACAGAAAACTTTTTTGTAAATATCCTTCCTGCCTTTTCAAAATTAGGCGAAGTCATTCTTTCAGCGACATTACGCGCATTAAAAATGGACGAAATACCAGAAATTCTTATCGACCAACGTGGCAGTCTCTTAGATATTTCCTTTGATATGCCCAACGTTTCTGAAAATGAATTTACTGATGTTATCAAAAAACTTCAAGAAAATGCCACATATTTTGTAAGTTCAGATGGCAAATTTTACCTTTTTGATGAAAAATTCAATAGCTTAAAATCTGCACTACGTGAACTAGATGATAATTTCACAATCAATGGCAATCATCTTGAAGTCAATGCAAATCGCAGTTTTCAAGTGTCTAAAATTTTTGAACATATTGCAGGTACATCATTTTCAGAGAAATTCAAATCTTTTTACGAAGACTTAATTCACCCAGAAAATTATCCTTACGAAAAACCAGAGCATATCAAAGCAGAACTTAGACCTTATCAGGAAACAGGCGTTCGCTGGTTGAGTATGCTCAGTCATTATCAACTTGGTGGTATTTTGGCAGACGATATGGGACTTGGAAAAACAGTCCAAGCAATTACCTATCTTCTTTCAGTATTAAAAGAAAATGAGAATGTGTTGATTACGGCACCAGCCAGCCTGACTTATAACTGGGCAAGTGAGTTTGAAAAATTTACAGATACAATAGATTTTGTAGTCGTTGATGGGACAAAAGCCGAAAGAGATGCGATGATAGAAGCTAAGCATCAGATTTATATCACAAGCTACGGAAGCTTCTTAAAAGATGCGCCAGCCTATGAAGAAAAAGACCTTACCTATCTTCTTCTTGATGAAGCGCAAGTTGTAAAAAACTATAGCAGTAAAACAAATAAAGCACTTGCCAATCTCTCAGTAGAACACACAGTTGCTTTGTCAGGAACGCCACTTGAAAATCGTATCGAAGAAATTTGGGCAATTTTTCAAGTAGTAATGCCAGGATTTTTACCTCCTCGAGACAAATTCAACAAACTTGCACCAAACGTTGTTTCTCGTCTCATCCAGCCATTTATCCTGCGACGTAAAAAAGAAGATGTGCTGACAGAATTACCAGAAAAAATGGAAACAACAGTTTACAATGTCTTAGCAGAAGATCAAAAAGTAATTTATATTGCTCAGTTAGAGCTTATGCAACGTCAAGTGATGGCAATGGACAGCAAAGCACTTTCACATTCACGAATTGAGATTTTAGCAGGCATCACACGATTGCGACAAATCTGTAATACTCCAGCTCTATTTATGGAAGATTACAAAGGAAGTTCAGGGAAGTTAGAACGGTTAAAAGAACTCTTAGAACAAGTCAAAGATTCTGGGCATCGTCCACTCATCTTTTCTCAATTTACAAAAGTTTTTCCATTTATAAAAAATATTATGGACGAACTTGACCTCAGTTGCTATGAACTGACAGGCTCAACTCCTGTGAAAGACAGACTTTCTATGGTTCAAGCCTTTAATGCTGGAAGTCGTGATGCTTTTCTAGTATCATTAAAAGCTGGCGGTGTTGGTTTAAACCTAACTTCAGCAGATGTAGTCATTCTTGTTGACCTTTGGTGGAATCCTGCCGTCGAAGAACAAGCCATAGCACGTGCTCATCGTATGGGACAAAAAAATACAGTTGAAGTCATTCGACTTATCACTCAAGGGACGATTGAGGAGAAAATTATGGAAATCCAAGAACGGAAAAAAGACCTCATTGCAAACGTTCTTGAGGGCGATATCATTGATAAAACGCTAAGTGAATTAGAAATTCGAGAAATATTAGGGATTGGACTTCCCAAATGATAAAAAATAGGCTATAATGAAAATGAGACATTTTAGAATTATGAAGATTCTAGTCTAAAAAGTGCAAAAAAATACAATGAAAAATAGTAGGTTAATAGAATGGTAGAAAGAAGTAGAGTGACATTTCCAATTATTGGCGATGATGAAGCACTCCAAAAAGACACGCGCGTCATCTTAACCAATCGGCAAATTTTAACAAGAAATCCTAGTCTTCAAGATGAAAACTCTCTTGGAGAGACATCTAAAAATGAAACAAAAAAAACAGATGTAAATAAACCCTATCGTCCAAAAGTAAGCTACAGTAGCCAACATCGTCCACTCAATGGCATACATAGTGGTGTGAGTTCTTTTGATAAAATGCCTAAGAAAACAAGTGTTGATGAATCAAAAGAGCGTGCAAAGCGTGCAGCAGCAACTTTACCAGAACGTCCAAAAGGTTATGTTCATCCATTAGCGCGTGATAAAGAAGATTTGAGCGTTCGTCGTTCAAATTCTGCCATTTTGAATAAGCGTCCAGTCAATGATAATCCAATTCAGGATATGAAAAGACGAGGAATGAACCTATCAGATGCTATCAATCAATCTGAAAAACAAAAAGATTATAACCATGTTGCAAATGCACCAAAAGCAAGCAGTTATTTTGAAAATAAACGTAAAAGTATTTTTGACCGCGGCGTTGTATAAGACAACAGCTGCATGACTTTTATTTTATCATTCTGTGGAAAATCAAATGTAAAACCTTGTTGACAAGAGAAAAACTGTTGAAAGCAAGTCTAGTTATAGAGAGGAAAAACTGTCATTATTTTTGAGAAATGACAGGTCATTTATTATGGAAAAAAAATATCATTTTATTGGAATTAAAGGCTCAGGAATGAGTGCGTTAGCTTTGATGTTAAAGCAAATGGGAAAAGAAGTACAAGGTTCAGATTCTACAGATTATTATTTTACTCAGTATGGTTTGGAGCAGGCAGGGGTTCCGCTACTTCCTTTTGACGAAAAGAACATCAAACCAGACTATGAACTGATTGTCGGAAATTCTTTTAACGATGATAACAATGTTGAAGTTGCCTTTGCAGATAAAAATGGTTTTCCTTATAGACGTTATCACGAATTTTTGGGACATTTCATGGAAAATTTCACAAGTATTGGAGTTGCTGGAGCACACGGAAAAACGACAACGACAGGATTGCTCTCTCATGTTATGAGCAGTGCAGTTGATACTTCTTACCTTATTGGGGATGGAACAGGTCGTGGAAATGCAAACAGTAAGTACTTTGTATTTGAATCTGATGAATATCAACGTCATTTTATGCCTTATCACCCAGAATATACGATTATCACGAACATTGACTTTGACCATCCAGACTTTTTCCATGGTATCGAAGATGTCACAGAAACCTTCCAAGAATACGCTCAAAATATTTCTAAAGGAATTTTCGTCTATGGCGAAGATGAAAATCTTCGCAAAATCACAGCTAAAGCTCCTATTTATTACTATGGTTTTGAAGACAAAGAAGATTATCAAGCAAAAAATCTTATCCGTACAACACGAGGTTCATCATTTGATGCTTACTTCCGTGGTGAATTTTTAGGACATTTCGTTGTTCCTACTTATGGAAAACATAATGTTGCGAATGCTTTAGCAGTAGTTGGAGTTACTCATCAACTTGGACTTGATATGCAAGATATTGCAGACCATATGTTGACTTTCCGTGGTGTCAAACGTCGTTTTACAGAGAAAAAAGTTGGCGAAACGATTATTATTGATGATTTTGCGCATCATCCAACAGAAATTGAAGCAACACTTGATGCAGCACGTCAAAAATATCCAGACCGTGAAATTGTTGCAGTTTTTCAACCTCATACATTCACACGAACGATTGCTTTTGCAGATGATTTTGCAAAAGTATTGGATCATGCAGATACAGTTTATTTAGCTGAGATATATAGTTCAGCTCGAGAAGTAGATCATCATCAAATCACAGCACAGGATTTAGCAGATAAAGTTCGCAAGCCTGCACGTGTTATTAAAGCTGACAATGTTTCACCACTTCTTGACCACGAACGAGCAGTTTTTGTATTTATGGGCGCAGGTAATATTCAAAAGTATGAAAATGCTTTTGAAAAACTCCTTGGACAGCTTACAGATAATGTACAATAAATAAAAGAGTTTCCTTGAGATGGAAACTCTTTTTTTACAAAAAAAGTAGGAACTGCATAATAGCAATTCCTATAAAGGGGTTATGAAGAAATTATTTAGGGAGTAAACATATTATAAATGAAAAGGCTTAACTAAAACTTAAACAGCAAAAAAATTATAGAAAAATAGAATAAAAAGATTGACAAATTAAAAATAAGAAGCTATAATATAGAAAAAAGCTATAAAAGGATTATGCGATGAATTTTGGAAAAAATATTAAAAATTTGAGAATTGAAGCTAATCTTACACAGGCTGAAGTCGCAAATATACTAGGAATAAAGCAAAGTAGTTACGTATCATGGGAACAAAAAGATAACAACCCAACTTTAGAATTACTAAAAAAACTTTCCCAGCTTTATCATTGTTCAATAGAAAATATTATCGAAAAAAACGATATTCAAAAAGACGAAAAAGAGTTAATAAATAATTATCAAAATTTGAAGCAAGAACAAAAGCAAGCTTTGAAAGATTTTGCTCATTTTTTGCTTTTGCAAAACAAAGAGAAAAAATTATCAGAAAAAGTAGTTATTGAGTTAAAAACTTACAAACAAGAAGAACTTTATTGTGTGTTAGTTGAAGATGAGCAACTTTCAGCTGGATTTGGTAATAGTGTCACAAATACAAACACAAAATACAAAGCCTATACAGAACAACGATTATCTCGTTATGACGGAGCTGCGCGTATAAAAGGTGATTCTATGGAGCCAGATTATCCTGATTACTCTATCGCAACTTTTCTCAATACAGGATTTGATAGGAATGGTGAGGTTTATGCCATTTCTCAGGGAGACTTAGGTGATGAACAGCTTTATATCAAACAAGTTTTCCAAGAAGAAAATAGATTTAGAATTCATTCCCTCAATCCAAAATACAAAGATTTTTATTTAGATAGAGATGATAATTTCAGGATTATTGGACCAGTTATTGATAATTTTAATGAAATAGAAGAAGCACAGATTGAAGACTAAGAGTAGAAAGAGCAAAAAACAATGATAGAGTTTGTAAAACAAATTTTTCCATTTATCGGGATTGGAATTGCTTTTGCAGTAATGTATGAAGCTGTTTTATGGTTAAGTATTTATTTGGAACGAAAAGATAAACCCAAAAATGAAAAATTACTTTTTTTAAAAGAAAAAATAGAGCAAGAAAGTAAAAAAATAGCTTGAAAATATGAGTAAAGAGCTATTCGAGGTGTATTTATGTTAGAATTTCCACTTATCAATGATACTTCTCGCAAAATCATTCATATAGATATGGATGCTTTTTTTGCATCAGTTGAGGTACGAGACAATCCTAAATTAAAAGGAAAACCAGTGATTATCGCGCGTAATCCTTTGCAAACAGGAGGACGTGGTGTTGTTTCTACTTGTTCTTATGAGGCAAGAGCTTTTGGTATTCATTCAGCGATGAGTTCCAAAGAAGCCTATGATTTATGCCCGCAGGCTGTTTTCATTCCTGGAAATTATGAAAAATATACGAAAGTTTCTAAACAAGTGCGTGAAATTTTTGCGCGCTATACAGATAAAGTGGAAGCAGCATCTATTGATGAAGCTTATCTGGATGTTACAGATAACAAATTAGCCTCTCATTCAGCGATAAAAATTGCAAAACTCATTCAGCATGATATTTTTGTGGAACTTCAGCTGACTTGCTCTGCTGGAGTTTCTTACAATAAATTTTTAGCAAAAATTGCTTCAGATTATCAAAAACCGCATGGTTTAACCGTTATTTTACCGGAAGATGCAAAGAATTTCTTGGCAACATTACCCATTGAAAAATTTCATGGTGTTGGAAAAGCAACAGTTCCAAAATTAAATGAGTTAGGAGTTAGATTTGGTGCAGATTTACAAGCAATGAATCCTTTAGATTTAGCTGAACGTTTTGGTGTATATGGTTGGGAATTGTATTTAAAAGCGAATGGTATTCATAATTCTAAAGTTATAAATTCAAGGAAAAGAAAATCAGTAGGCAAAGAACGAACTTACGGGAAGTTGTTATATTCAACAGATGCTATTAAAGGAGAATTGGCGAGACTTTCAGAGATGGTTATGAAAAGCATGAGGGCTCATGATTTAAGGGGAAATATTGTTGTTTTAAAACTTCGTTATTCTGATTTCACGACTTTGACTAAAAGAAAAAACTTTGGAGAAAAAATAGTTCAAACTGAACAACTTTTTCAAATGGCAGAAGATATTTTTGATGAATTAGATTATAAAGAAAAATTAGGAGTAAGACTTTTAGGTGTGACAGTTAGTGGATTTGAACCGACATCAGAAGTATTAGATATCCAATGGACAAAAAAGGAATGAAAGGCAATTCTTTATAATTTTTGAGAAGGATATATAAAATACCTAAGAAACTGGAAATTTGGATGAGTAAAGCAAGTTGAATAAATGTGAGAGAAAAACTTGCAATAAATAGCCAGAGAAAGTCACCAGTACCAATTTTTATATTTTTAAACTCTGCAATCAGAGCTAAAATAATCCAAATGCAGTGCGAAATATTTAGAGGAAATAAAAGAAGAAAAATGATAGCGAACAAAATCCAAAGATTCAGAGGAAATTGGTGGGCACGATAATCAAAAATTGATGAGAGGATTGAAAAAAGTAGTGTTAAAAATTGTGGGAGTGTAAGGACGTTTTGCCAAGCAGCCAAAAAACAAATACCTATTAGAATTTCCAAGAAGATATAAAGAGGAGGAATTTTAACTTTACAGTGCCTACATCTATTCTTTAAAAATAGTTGTGAAAATATGGGAATGAGTTCCCAAAAGTGAAGTTTCATCTGGCAATGATTGCAATGTGAACGTCCCCATATGATAGATTCTCCTGTATAAAGTCTATCTATGACAACACCGAAAAATGAGCCAAAAACACTACCGATAATAAAAGCAAATAAATTTTCCATACTTATTAATACGTAAAAAAAGTTAAAAAGTTTCTTGATATGTAAGTATTGAAATGAAAAAAATATAAAATTAAAATCTTTCTAATGAAAAAATGAGCAAATCATTTTCAAAATCAGAACTTTTTCGTTATAATTTAATAAGAAGCTAATGTAATAATAAAAAAGGAGAATTATAATGTCTAACGAAAAAACAAAAGCAATTCTTAATCAAACGGTAGCTGATTTGGCACAAGCCTCAGCGTTGGTGCATCAAACACATTGGTATATGCGTGGACGCGGATTTTTGAAACTTCACCCAAAAATGGATGAGTACATTGATGATTTGAATGAATTTCAAGATGAATTTGCAGAACGCTTGATTACGATTGGTGGATCACCTCTTTCAACTTTGAAAGAATTTGCTGAAGCTTCAAAAATTAAACTTGAAACTGCTACTTGGGACAAATCAATGGATGAACGTCTTGAAGGAGTACTCGCAACATATAAATATTTGGCTGGTCTTTTCAAAGAAGGTTTGAGTGTTTCAGAAGCGGATGAAGATGCAGTTACAGTTGACCTTTACACAGGTGCACTTGGTGATGTTGAAAAAACAATCTGGATGCTTGAAGCAGAACTTGCTTAATTTTGAGTAAAAATGCTTTGGCTTTTGTAGTGAAAGAATTATAAAAATAGTTGAGTGTAGTTCTGTAATTTAATCAGAATTACACTTTTTAATTGGGGAATAAAAAAAGAAGTTAGACATTTAAAAATGTTTAGCTTCTTTTTGTAGAATTATTTTTAACCTTCTTTAACTTTACCATCCCATTTTGAAAGTCCACCTTTGAGAACGTAAATTTCTGGAACACCCGATTTTTTCAGTTGTCTTGCAACTTTTGCTGAAGCGGTTGGTTTTCCGTTTTCATAAAGCAAAACAGGTTTATGTTTACTGATAGCGTTGAGACTCTGCTCGATTTGAGTGGCTGCAACATTACGTGCGCCTAAGATATGTTTAATCCGAAATTGATTTGCTTCACGAATATCAATGAGTTGAGATGTAGGAATTAGTCGAGCAAATTCAGGATTATCAATAACTTTAGCGCTGCGTCTGAGGTTCCAGCGTGGATAAAGAACAACGAGAATCAATGCAATTACTAAGAGGGCATCAATGATGTATGTCCACATTATTTTTCTCCTTTAAATTTGAGAGCAAGACTTGCTGCACCGATGATACCTGCATCATTACCAAGAACAGCGAGTTTTACTTTTGTTGTATTACGAACAGTTGAGAAAGCATATTTTTTGAAATAACTTTCAACTTTTTCACGTAAGAATTCGCCTGCGGCAGAAACACCACCACCAATAACGATAGAATCTGGATTGAGTGTTGAACCAAGATTTGCTGCTGCAAAGCCAAGATAATAAGCGAATTTGTCAACAACGGTTAATGAGAAGGCATCGCCTGCTTCAGCAGCTATAAAGATATCTTTTGAAGTGACTTCATCGCCATTGTCGATTGCAGCTTTAATAGAACTATCACCTTCATATTCTTCAGCGAAAGTGCGTGCTAGACGAACGATACCAGTAGCAGAAGTAACTGTTTCAAGGCAACCGTGGTTACCACAAGTACATTCAAAACCGTTTGGATCTACGCAAATATGTCCGATTTCTCCACCAGCACCAGCAACACCGTGGATAAGATTTCCATCAGCGATAATTCCGCCGCCGACACCTGTGCCGAGTGTGATGAATACAACATCAGGGTTATTTTCACCAGCACCTACCCAACGTTCGCCGAGGGCTGCAACATTTGCGTCGTTGTCGAGGACAAATGGAAGGTTGACACCTGCGGAAATAGCTTTGCCAACTTCTTGAGTGTTATCCCAGTTAAGGTTATAAGCTGCTTTTACTGTTCCTGCTGCAATATCTACTGAGCCAGGTGTTCCCATGCCAATGCCGACAAATTCTGATTTGTCAAGGTTGTAAAGACTGAGACGATGGTTGATGGACTCAATGATATCAGGGACAATATGTTTTCCGTCTTCGAGAATGTTTGTTGGAATAGACCATTTGTCTTGTACTTCTCCATCGAGTGTGAGAATGCCGAATTTGATTGATGTACCGCCTAGGTCGATACCGATAACTTTGTTAGCCATTAGAATTTCTCTCCTAATTGTTCTTTTTCTATCCGCTCTTCACGTTGTAAAATGAGGCGTGCAGTAAGGTAATCATGATTACTTTTATCCAAAATCTTGTTCTCAACCATGTAAGAAAGTTCTTTTTGCATAAAATAAATCGCGTCTAGGCGATTACTCATCAAATTGATATAGCCATATTGCTTGAGCCATTCTTGGACGCCATAAAGAGTTTTCATCATTCTATTTTACCGCAACTGAAAGCGGTTTTCAAGTGAAGACGATGTGCAAAGCGTTTTCGCGGCATATTTTTATTCAGAAAAATGCAAAAAAAACTCTTTGTTAAGCCTTGTAAACGTGTGCATTAGCAGCTTTTGAAAAAGTGTGTTATAATTAGTCTGATATATTTTGGGCGCGAATAGACGGCGCACAATCTGCGGAGAAAAAATTCCGTAGGAAATTCTCGAAAGATGTAGGTATTAAAAAATTGACTAAATTACGCGAAGATATTCGGAATGTTGCTATTATTGCTCACGTTGACCATGGGAAAACGACTCTTGTTGACGAACTTTTGAAGCAATCTGACACTCTTGATGCCCGCACAAATTTGCAAGAGCGTGCGATGGACTCTAACGCGCTTGAGCAAGAACGTGGAATTACTATTCTTGCCAAAAATACTGCTGTTGAATATAAAAATAATCGTATCAACATTTTGGATACACCAGGTCACGCGGATTTCGGTGGTGAAGTGGAACGTATCATGAAAATGGTTGATGGTGTTGTTTTGGTTGTCGATGCTTATGAAGGAACGATGCCTCAAACACGTTTTGTGTTGAAAAAAGCATTGGAACAAAGATTGACACCTATCGTTGTGGTAAATAAGATTGATAAACCTTCTGCTCGTCCTGAGGAAGTAGTTGATGAAGTGTTGGATTTATTTATCGAACTTGGTGCTGAGGAAGACCAGTTAGAATTCCCTGTTGTTTATACTTCAGCTATCAATGGAACTTCTTCATTGAGCGAAGACCCTGCTAATCAAGAACACACAATGAATTATGTTTTGGATACTATCTTGGAACATATCCCAGCGCCTGTTGATAATGAAGATGAACCTTTGCAATTCCAAGTGTCGTTGTTGGATTATAATGACTATGTTGGTCGTATCGGTATTGGACGTGTGTTCCGTGGAAAAATCAAAGTTGGCGATAATGTTGTCTTGTCTAAATTGGACGGTACAACGAAGAATTTCCGTGTGACGAAATTGTTTGGTTTCTTTGGACTTGAACGTCAAGAAATTCAAGAAGCAAAAGCGGGGGATTTGATTGCCGTTTCTGGTATGGAAGATATCTTCGTCGGTGAAACGGTCACACCTGCAGATGTGGTTGAACCTTTGCCATTGCTTCATATTGATGAACCTACATTGCAAATGACATTTATCGTGAATAATTCGCCATTTGCAGGGCGTGAAGGAAAATTTGTTACGGCGCGTAAATTGGAAGAACGTTTGAATGCTGAGTTGCAAACAGATGTGTCTTTGCGTGTTGAAGCGCTTGGTCCAGACCGTTGGATTGTTTCTGGTCGTGGTGAATTGCACTTGTCAATTTTGATTGAAACAATGCGTCGTGAAGGTTATGAATTGCAAGTTTCACGTCCTGAAGTTATCATCAAAAATATTGATGGTGTGGATTGTGAACCTTTTGAACGTGTGCAAATTGATACACCTGAAGAATATCAAGGTTCTATTATCCAAGCTTTGTCTGAACGTAAAGGCGATATGCTTGACATGTCTAATGAAGGAAATGGTCAGACACGTCTTGTATTCTTGGTGCCTGCTCGTGGTTTGCTTGGATTTACAACCGAATTTATGTCAATGACACGTGGTTATGGAATTATGAACCATACTTTTGAAAAATATTTGCCAGTAATTAAAGGCGCAAATATTGGTGGACGTAGCCGTGGTGCGTTGGTATCTGTAGATGCTGGTGCAGCGACAGCCTATGCGATGGGTTATGTGCAAGAACGTGGATTGCTCTTTGTTAATCCTGGAACTGAAGTTTATGAGGGAATGATTGTTGGGCAAAATTCTCGTGAAAATGATATTACGGTTAATATCACGAAAGCGAAACAACAAACGAACGTCCGTTCATCAAATAAAGATTCTACTTCTGTTTTGAATACACCTAAGATTTTGACGCTTGAAGAATCACTTGAATTCTTGAATGATGATGAATATATGGAAGTCACACCAGCTTCTATCCGTTTGCGTAAACAAGAATTGAACAAGGGACTTCGTGAAAAAGCTGCTAAAAAGCGTAAAACTGCTGAAGAATAAGAGTTTTTAAAAGATAAATTTTTTGACAGTTCTGTCAAAAAATTTATCATAATCTTGAACTAAGAAAAATGTCATAAAATGAAGGAGGACATATGTTTTACATTATTCTTTTGATTTTGCTTGCTCTGGCTTATTTCTTTTTGATGCCACGAGACATTCGGCGAAGTATGGACATTTTCTTTTTTGCTGTGGTTGTTGTGCTGCTTATTTCTGTGGCGGTTGCGCAGGCGGTGCTGAATCAAGGACTGATTTTGGAAATTTTGATTGTTCTTGCAGGAATTGCTGTGACAGTGAAAGCTTGGTTTGAAATTGGAAACTTAGATAAACATAAACGAAAAAATCGTAGAAAATGAGCTGTCAAATTTGACAGTTCTATTTTCATTTTTGACGGTTCTGTCAAAAATAAAGGAGACACTAAAATGAATATGGAAAAGGTTGAACAGGCTTTTGGACTTTTAACAGCCAATATAGAAGTTATTCAAAGAGAATTAAATACTGATTTTTATGATGCGTTTGTTGAGCAAAATGCAAATTTTCTTGGTGCGATGACTGTGGAAAATTTGACAGTTCTGTCAAAAAATAATGACCAGCTCCGCGCATTGAATTTGACAAAAATAGAATGGCAAAAACTTTTTCAATTTGTCCTGCTCAAAGGTTCGCAAGTTGCGCCATTACAGCCCAATCACGCTTTAACACCAGACTCAATCGGCTTACTTTTTGAGTTCATTATTGAGCAACTTTTCCCGAAAAATGAACTTCGCCTGATTGAATTTGGCTCTGGAACAGGCAATCTTGCAGAAACTTTGCTCGTGAATACAGTGAAAAACATTGATTATCTCGGCTTTGAAGTAGATGATTTGCTTCTTGATTTGTCGGCTTCGATGTCGGAAATCATTGGCACAAAAGCGACATTTATCCAGCAAGATGCTGTTCAGGCACGCGTTCTGGAGCCAGCAGATGTGCTTATTAGTGATTTGCCGATTGGTTTTTATCCAGATGATGCTCTCGCTGCACACTTTGAAGTTGCCAATCCTGATGGACATACTTATGCACATCATCTCCTAATAGAGCAAGGTTTCAAGTATCTAAAAGATAATGGAGTAGCGCTGTTTCTCGCACCAGAAGAGCTATTAAATAGTGCGCAAGCACCTTTCTTGAAGAAATGGTTGCCCCAGCACGCCCGATTATCAGCGGTGATTACCTTGCCAGAAAGTCTGTTCAAAGCTGAAAATAAAGCTATTTTCGTCCTAGAAAAATCATCGGCTGAACATCCAACTTTCGTTTACCCACTGACTTCCCTGACAGACCGTGAAAGTTTGCAAAATTTCATGACAGAATTCAAAAAAAGTTTTTGACAGTTCTGTCAAAAAAATTTCACATAAAAAAATCGTATTATCAAATTTGACAAGGCTTTCTCTAAAACAAAACGAAATTTCACAAGCCCAACTTGCCAAAATTATGGTATAATTTACAAGAATAATTGAAAATTAGAAGGAAAATATAAACATGACAAAAACACTTGCTGTCAACGCCGGTTCATCATCATTAAAATGGCAACTCTATGAAATGCCAGAAGAAAAAGTAGTTGCCAAAGGACTTATTGAGCGTATTGGATTGAAAGATTCAATTTTCACAACAAAATTCGACGGTGAAAAGTACGAACAAATCTTAGATATTGTCAATCACACACAAGCCGTAAAAATGGTTCTTGAGGATATGCAACGTCTCAATATCATCAAAGAATTTAGCGAAATCACAGGTATCGGTCACCGTGTCGTTGCCGGTGGCGAACTTTTCAAAGAATCAACACGTTTGACACCAGAAGTGGTGAAACAAATCGAAGAACTTTCTCCATATGCACCATTGCACAATCCGGCTGAAGCTGATTGTATGCACGCTTTTGAAGAAGTATTGCCAGACGCAGTCGGTGTTGCCGTATTTGATACAGCTTTCCACACAACAATGCCTGAAAAAGCTTACCGTTACCCAGTACCAAACAAATATTACGATGAATTGAAAGTCCGTAAATATGGCGCTCACGGAACATCACATATGTTTGTATCACAAGAAGCCGCAAAACTTCTCGGAAAACCAGTCGAAGAAACAAAAATCATTACTTGCCATATCGGAAATGGTGCATCTATCACAGCTGTTAAAGGTGGAAAATCTGTTGATACATCTATGGGCTTCACACCACTTGGCGGTATCATGATGGGAACACGTTCAGGTGAGCTTGACCCATCTGTTCTTCCATTTATTATTGCCAATGACCCAGAACTCAAAGATGCTCAAGATGCGATTGATATGCTCAACAAGAAGTCGGGACTTGCAGGAATTTCTGAAATTTCATCAGATATGCGCGATATCCGTGATGGACGTAAAGCAGGCAATCCAAAAGCAATTCTTGCCTTTGATATGTACTGCGACCGTATCCAAAAATATATCGGACAATATCTTGCCGTATTGAACGGAGCAGATGCGATTGTCTTTACGGCAGGTATCGGTGAAAATGCTGAATATATGCGTGAAGGTGTTCTTGATGGACTCGATTGGTTCGGTATCAAACTTGATAAAGAAGCAAACAACACTTATGGCACAACAGAAATCTCAGCAGCAGATTCACGTGTCAAAGTTTTCGTCATTCCAACAGATGAAGAACTTGTCATTGCTCGCGATGTAGAACTTTTAAAATAATAAAAATATGAAAAGCCTATCAGTTGATAAGGCTTTTTTTATCTAAAAAAATATAAAAATTTAATAATATTATCTTATTTGACCCTAAAATGATAGTTAAGATTGTAAATATCTTCTAAAATATGTTATACTAAAAAGTGAAGCGCATACAAAATAAAAGGAGAACTATATGGGGAAAACACTCGCAATTAATGCAGGCTCATCATCATTGAAATGGCAACTTTATGCCATGCCAGAAGAAACAGTACTTGCCAAAGGACTTATAGAACGTATTGGATTAAAAAACTCCGCTATTACAGTAAAATATGCACAGCAAGTAGATAAAAAAGTCATAGACATTCACACACACACAGAAGCAGTCAAACAACTGATGAATGACCTAAAAACTTTTAAATTGATAGACGATTTCAATGAAATTACAGGTGTAGGACATCGCGTTGTTGCAGGTGGTGAACTTTTCAAAGAATCAACTTTGATTACTTCTGAAGTTCTACAACAGATTAAATCAATCTCAAATCTCGCTCCTCTGCACAATCCAGCGAATGCACAAGGGATTGAAGCCTTTTTGGAATTACTCCCAGAAGCAACAGCAGTCGCAGTTTTCGATACGGCTTTTCACACAACGCTCCCTGAAAAAGCCTATCGCTATCCAATCCCAAACAAATATTATCACGATTACAATATCCGCAAATACGGTGCGCACGGTACTAGTCATATGTATGTTTCTCAAGAAGCCACAAAATATCTGAACAAACCAATCGAGGATTTGAAGCTGATTACCTGTCATATCGGAAATGGCGTTTCGCTTTCAGCAATCAAAGGCGGAAAATCTGTTGATACATCAATGGGATTTACACCTCTGGCAGGTGTTATGATGGGCACACGTTCTGGGGAAATAGACCCTTCGATTATCCCTTATATGATTGAAAATGACCCTGAACTTCATTCAGCTCAAGATGTCATTGACTTACTCAATACGAAATCAGGACTACTTGGAGTTTCTGAAATCTCCTCAGATATGCGAGATGTTCAAAATTCAGAAAGCGAAGGAAATAAAAATGCAGCTCTCGCTTACGAACTTTTCATTGACCGTATTCAAAAATATATTGCTCAATATTTCGCCGTCCTCAATGGCGCAGATGCTGTGATTTTTACCGCTGGTATTGGTGAAAATGGCTGCCGTGAACGAGAAGATATCATCAATGGAATGGATTGGTTCGGATTTAAGATTGATGATGAAAAAAATAAAAGAGGCTGTGTAGGAAATATTGCCACAGCAGATTCAAAAGTGAAAGTCCTTGTAATACCAACCGATGAAGAGCTTGTTATTGCTCGTGATGTAGAAGCTTTTAAGAAATAGAATTTCATTAAGAAATTCTATTTTTATATCGGATAAATTCCCCTTTTTTTAAAAGCAAAAATATGGTAAAATAGAGCAAACAAATAGAATAGGTGAGTTATGGCTAACATTAAATATAAACGTGTCCTACTAAAACTTTCAGGCGAAGCACTTTCAGGCGAAAAAGGTTTCGGTTTTGACCCAGCAACTGCAAAAGAAATTGCCAAAGAAATCAAAGAAGTGCATGATTTAGGTGCAGAAATCGCGATTGTATGTGGCGGTGGCAATATCTGGCGCGGCATTACAGGTGAAAAAGCAGGCATGGAACGCGCCCAAGCGGATTATATGGGAATGCTTGCGACCATTCAAAACGGTCTGTTCGTTCAAAGTGCGCTGGAAAATATTGGTGTAGATACACGTGTGATGACAGCGATTGATATGAAACAAGTTGCAGAACCTTACATTCGTCGTCGTGCCGAACGTCATTTGGAAAAAGGGCGGATTGTGATTTTTGCAGGGGGGACAGGTTCGCCTTACTTCTCAACGGATACAACATCTGCGCTGCGCGCCGCGGAAATCAATGCTGATGTCATCTTGATGGCAAAAAATGGTGTTGACGGTGTTTACAACGCTGATCCGAAACTTCATGAAGATGCAGTGAAATTTCAAACACTCACCCACATGGAAGTCATTACAAAAGGACTTCACGTCATGGACAGCACAGCATCAACGATGTCAATGGACAATCACATTCCACTCGTCGTCTTCAATATGAACGAAATGGGCAATATCAAACGCGTTGTTCTTGGCGAAAATATCGGAACGACCGTTGAATAAAAGATATAGCCTCCATGATTTCTGGGATTTTGGCTTAAAACAATTTCAATCGGCAATTTTTGGGATTACAATCATTCTGAGTTTAGCAGTCACGGAAATCATTCATATTCCCGCCATTTCTCGTTATGACTTGATGTTCATTATCGTGGTGCTGATTCAGCTGGTGCTTCTTGTGACGCGTTACGAACAGCCTTTTGATTTGATTCCAATCATGGTTTTTCACATTTTGGGAATGTTGCTTGAGATTTTCAAAGTTCATCAGGGGAGTTGGTCTTATCCGGGCGCAGGTTTTCTAAAAATCGCTTCTGTTCCACTTTACAGTGCTTTTATGTATTCGGCAATCGGTTCATATATCGTGCGTGCCATTAAAGTTTTTGATTTGCAGGCGAAAAATTGGCCGAAAATCGGTTGGACATTGCTAAGTGCCACACTTATCTACTTAAATTTCTTCACAGACACTTTTCATTTTGACTATCGCATTGTTTTGTATTTGTTGATTATGATTGCTTTCTGGCGAACAAAGTTTACTTTTGTTCTTAGGGAACGGCGACATGAAATGCCTGCGATATTGAGCTTTTTCCTGATTGGACTCTTTATTTACTTCGCAGAAAATATCGGTTCTTATTTTAGTGCTTGGCGCTATTCCTATCAACTTTCACATTGGCGCTTGGTCGATGCAGGAAAAATCTCCTCATGGTCTTTGTTAATCATTGTTTCTATTATCCTAGTAATAGAACTTCAACGGTATTTTTCAAAGAAACTTACCGTAAAAAATATTATTCAAAATTAAAAATAAAGTTTACAAACTTAGGAAGTAAACAAAAAAGGAAAATAAAATGGCAAACGAAATTATTGAAACAGCAAAAGAAAAAATGAACCAATCACTCGCTAGTTTACAACGTGATTTGGGACATATCCGCGCAGGACGTGCCAATGCGAGTCTTCTTGACCGTGTTCAAGTTGAATATTATGGAGCAGCAACACCACTTAATCAACTCGCATCAATCACAATCCCAGAAGCACGTGTTCTCATGGTAACTCCATTTGACAAGAGCATTTTGAACGAGATTGAACGTGCGTTGAATGCATCAGACCTTGGAATCACACCATCAAATGATGGTTCAGTCATTCGTCTTGTTATCCCAATGTTGACAGAGGAACGTCGTAAAGAACTTGTCAAAGAAATGGGGAAAATCATTGAAGGCGCTAAAGTTGCTATCCGTAATATTCGTCGTGATGCAATGGATGCTGTGAAAAAACAAGAAAAAGCAAAAGAAATTACAGAAGATGATCGCAATTCACTTGAAAAAGATATCCAAAAAGTGACAGATGATGCTATCAAAGAAGCAGATAAAAAAGCAGCAGAAAAAGAAAAAGAACTCATGGACGTCTAAAATCTATAAATTTTAGATGAAAAATGAAAAACGGCTCTGATAAAAGAGCCGTTTTCTAAGAAAGAATAGAATGAATAATTTATTAGCAACAACATTTTCAGCACTGATAACAGATGAGAATGAACAATTTTATTTCCTACAAAAAGAAGGATATGTTTTCCGTCTTGCAAAAAGTGAGGGAGAACACGCGATTGGTGATATTGTCACAGGATTTGCTTATTTGGACAAACAAGATAAGGGCAGATTAACGACTATTGAACAGACAGTCACTAAAGAAACTTTTGGTTGGGGAGAAGTGACAGACGTTCGTCGTGATTTGGGTGCTTTCGTCAATACAGGGCTTCCTGACAAAGATATTGTTGTCTCTCTTGATGATTTTCCTGAAAATGACAAGGAAAGTTGGCCCAAAAAAGGCGATAAACTCTATGTCAAATTGGTTGTGGATAAAAAAGACCGAATTTGGGGACATCTTGCTTGGCATGAGGACTTTTGGAAATTATCCACACCAGCTTTTGATAATATGAATAATCAAGATTTGCGTGCGATTGTTTATCGAAATAAAGAAACAGGAACATTTGTTTATTTACCAGACAATAATATGCTGGGTTTCATTCATCCAAGTGAACGATTTTCAACACCACGTATCGGGCAAGAATTGCAAGTGCGCGTGATTGGTTTTAGAAAAGAAGACCGCTCGCTCAATCTTTCAGCAAAACCAAGAGCTTATGAAATGTTGGACGCAGATAGCCAGATGATTCTTGCTTATCTTCAAACAATGGGTGGAAAAATGCCTTTTAATGACAAATCTGCTCCAGAAGATATCAAAGCAACCTTCGGAATTTCAAAAGGTCAGTTCAAAAAATCTCTCGGCGGTTTGATGAAACAGGGAAAAATCAAACAGAGCCCAGCAGGAACAGAATTGGTATAAAAACTTTTTTGATAATTCTGTCAAAAAAAGTTTGATGAGATTTTGGATTAAAAATATTTTTGACAGTTCTGTCAAAAATTATTTAGAACAAAAAAGTAGCTTATAAGGCTACTTTTTTGTTCAATATGCTATAATATTTCACAAGAAAGTATTCAAGGAGGAAAAAATGGCAACAGAAAAGGCAATATTTGCAGGCGGCTGTTTTTGGTGTATGGTTCAGCCATTTGAAGAGCAAAAAGGTATTTTGACAGTGACAAGCGGTTATACAGGGGGAGACTTTGCTCATCCCACTTATGAACAGGTCAAACAACATATAACAGGACATACAGAAGCAGTAGAAATTATATTTGATAATACTTTGGTAAGTTATCAAGATTTGGTACAGTTGTATTGGCAAACCACAGACCCAACAGATGCTTTCGGACAATTTGAAGATCGTGGCGACAATTATCGTCCAGTAATTTTCTATACAAGTGAAGAACAGAAAAAAATTGCACAAGCAAGTAAAATAGCACTTCAAGAGTCAGAAAAATTTGAAAAACCTATTGTTACAAGCATTGAGCCAGCTAAAGAATTTTGGGTAGCTGAAAGTTATCATCAAGGCTTTTATCGCAAGCATCCAGAAGACTACAAAGAAGAAATTCAAGGGCGTCGTGATTTTATTCTTAGTCATTGGAATGATACAAAGTATTCTCAAGGAGAAGTCTCATGAAAATGCCTTTTTACACTTACCTGATGAAACATCGCGCACCAATAGAAAAAGACGACGTCACACGTTTAGCAAACTTAGCATTTGGAGATAGTTTATTTCCTAAACAATCAACAGATTTTGACGAAATTTCAACTTATTTAGAAACGCACGCAACTTTTTACTTCAATCTTACCCTTTTTGATGATATTTGGCGAGATTATTTGGAAAGCTGATTAAATAATCCAAGTAGAATTATTCTACTTGGATTTTTTCAAAAAATGAAGTAACAAATATTGAGAAATATTTGAACAATCTAAAAATAAACTTAAAAATTATGATATAATAGTGACAAAAGGAGCTAAAATATGCAAATTAAAATAGAGAACCTAACATTTTCATATAAATCAAAAGCAGTTCTTTCAATTCACGAAAGTGAGTTCGATTCAGGAAAAATTTATGGGATTGTAGGGAAAAACGGCGTAGGTAAAACAACTTTTTTCAAAACATTGACAAATATTATCACGAACTATAGCGGAAGGATAAGTTTTGATGAGCAAGAAGTAAAGAAAAATCCGAACTTGCTCACAAAAGTCGGGATTATGCTTGATGACATGGAACTTTACAAAAGCTATACAGGACTATTTAATCTCCGCTATTTCGGAGGACTTCGTGGTGGTTTTGACGAAGCAAGAGCACTGGAAATTGCCGCAAAGCTAGACTTGACCACCGAACAGTTGATGGGGAAAGTATCACGTTATTCACTGGGAATGAAGAAAAAACTGATTTTATTGATTTCAATCATGAACGATGCAGAGATTTTGATTTTTGATGAGCCTTTCCGAGGAATTGATGCAAAATCAGTTGAGTGGATGAGGAGTTATTTACTAGATTTAAAGCAAAAAGGCAAGTTAATTTTAATTTCGAGTCATGTTCAAGAAGATATTGAGTCTGTCTGCGACCAAGTCTATCTACTTGCAGGAGGAGATTTTAAAGCTTCCTTTGATTTGCGAGATACAAAGCAACTTTTGACTTATACAGTCGTAGTAAATGAACCTGAAAAATTGAAAACTTATTTAACTGATGCTGGTTTAGAACCAGTAGTGACAGGAAATAACGTTAAGTTTGACAGTACTATTGAAGATTTCCAAAAAACATTTCGTCATGCTGTAGAACATGGTGTAGATTTTGATAGTATCAAAAAAGAATCTAAATTTGCCGATATTATCAAGAATGGGGAGGCATAAATGAACGCTAAAAATATTTTTCGGATGGAGTTTTATAGAAATTTTCGAGATAAAGCATGGCTTATCGTTACGGCTTGTTTATTTGGAACAACTCTTTTGACCGCAATCTTAGGACTCATAGCCATTCGCCAATTCAAATATGAACAATTCACAACAGGGGTGACTTTGCTTGATGTGATTACTCTAACTTTACTGTTTTTTGTTCTCGTTGGTATGTGGGCATTTTCAATCATTTATCCATTTCATCTATTATCCGTAGATTACAGTAATAAAGCATTAGGATTGATGGTTGCTTCAGGTGTAAACCGAGTCACTTATTATTTTATTAAAATAATAACAACAATCCTTTCAACATTACTTGCCTGGGTTGTCATTCTTTTTATTCCAGTTGTGCTATATTTGGGAATCTATTCAAAACAATTTACAGAATTTGCAACAGGATTTTCTCATGCTTTTACGCTCACAACAGCTTGGGGCGCATTGCTTAACGGATTATTCGGAGTTTTTGCATCAATCGCTATTTTATTCTTTACCGTTATCCTTACACGCGGGAAATTTTGGGGAATTTTTGTATATTTTGGTTTCACTCTAGTATTGGGAATTGTTGCTAATAGCTTTTCAGCAAGTATGGCTCTTGCAAGTGGTTCATCAAGTAATGATGTCCAAGGAATAGTAAATTATATTGGATTAGCTTTTTCAATCTTTAAGTTAGTATTATTTGGACTACTAGGTATTTTCATGATTCGCAATCAAGATTTATAATATAAGCCTTACTTGACAATCTATCTCCTATTTTGATAGAATAGGAGGGTACGCGAATTTTCCCGTACAGGGCGTGGGAGGTCAGAACTCATTTGTTGAGCAGGTCTCAATGGTGTATGACCATTTACCACATCACGAAAATATTATAAAGGAGATTTATCGTGGCTAAAAAAGTCGAAAAACTCGTTAAATTGCAAATTCCTGCTGGAAAAGCAACACCAGCTCCTCCAGTTGGTCCAGCTTTGGGTCAAGCAGGTGTCAACATTATGGGATTCACAAAGGAATTCAATGCTCGTACAGCTGACCAAGCTGGTATGATTATTCCTGTTGTTATCTCTGTATATGAAGACAAATCATTCACATTCATTACAAAAACTCCTCCAGCAGCAGTGCTATTGAAGAAAGCAGCCAATGTTCAAAAAGGTTCAGGTGAACCAAACAAAACAAAAGTTGCAACAGTTACTAAAGCACAAGTTGAAGAAATTGCAAAAACTAAAATGCCAGACCTTAACGCTGCTTCACTTGAAACAGCAATGTCTATGATTGAAGGAACTGCAAAATCTATGGGATTCGTTGTAGAAGGTTAATTACCAAAGTCTATAAAGAATTTCCACATGAGTGGAAGGCTGAGCTTTTCCTTTGAGGGAAAGACAGACAACCGATATTACCACAAGGAGAAAAAATAAAATGGCTAAGAAAAGCAAAGCTTTGCGTGCAGCTTACGAAAAAGTTGACGCCACTAAAGCTTATAGCATGGAAGAAGCTGTAGCACTTGCAAAAGAAACTTCTTTCACAAAATTTGATGCAACTGTTGAAGTTGCTTACAATCTGAATATTGATACTAAAAAATCTGACCAACAAATCCGTGGTGCAATGGTATTGCCAAACGGTACTGGTAAAACTGCTCGCGTTCTCGTATTTGCACGTGGTGCAAAAGCTGAAGAAGCAACAGCAGCTGGTGCAGATTTCGTAGGAGCTGACGAACTCGTTGCCAAAATCAACGGTGGATGGCTTGATTTTGATGTTGTTATCGCAACACCTGATATGATGGCTATCGTTGGACGTCTTGGACGTGTCCTCGGACCACGTAACTTGATGCCAAACCCTAAAACTGGTACAGTAACAATGGATGTTACTAAAGCAGTTTCAGAATCTAAAGCTGGTAAAGTAAACTACCGTGCTGATAAAGCTGGTAATGTACTTGTTCCGATCGGTAAAGTTTCATTTGATACTGAAAAATTGGTTGAAAACTTTAAAGCCTTGAATGCAATTATCGTTGCAGCAAAACCTGCTACTGCCAAAGGTACATACATCACAAACCTTTCTGTTACAACAACAATGGGTCCTGGTGTGAAAGTTGATACAACAGTATTTTAATTTTAGATTTTTAAAAAAGAGGTTTGAGCCTCTTTTTTTGTACAAAAAAACCTGATTTTTACACAGGCTTTTTATTCTTCCTGATTTTCGTTAGCAGAGTTGAATTTTTCCAATATTTCATTGATTTTATCAATCTTTGGTTGAGTAGAATTTTGAAATTCACTGACTTTACGTGTGATATCTTGACTAGTACGTTCAGTTTTTTTGAGTTCTGTCTGTACACGCTCTGCATTTACTTTTATATTATCAACATTTTCTAGCAAGTCTGATAGAAGATTCTTAATATCCTTGAAAAAATCTGCCATTATTTCTCCTTTATGAATTTAATTTTTATTGATTTCTTCAGCAATAGCAGCCAAGTCAAAATGATGCTCAGTGAATTTTGCGATAAATCCATCATCTTCAGTATAGCGAGGAATGAGATGAATATGTGTATGAAAAACAGATTGTCCAGCGATTTCTTCATTATTTTGTAAAATATTCATACCTGTAGCATTAAGATTTTGTACAATTTTATTGGCAAGAGCTGGAACTTTGGAAAAAAGAATAGCAGATTCACCTGGTGTCATCGCAAGAATATTGTGATAATGCTTTTTAGGGACAACAAGTGTATGTCCTTTTGTTGTTTGAGTAATGTCTAAAAATGCGAGAACATCATCATCTTCATAAATTTTTGTACTGGGAATTTCCCCAGCAATAATTTTGCAAAAAATACAATTGTCCATAGCTATCTCCTGATTTTTTTAATAAAGTGATTATAATAAAATTTAATTTTACATTTGATATATGAGAAAGTTTTCACTTCATGAGTAAAATGTTATAATTAGATTATAACAAAATTAATGATAATTGGAGTGGAAAACGTGACTTTAAAAATAACAAATTTAACTGGAGGCTATTTTGGAAATCCTGTTTTGAAAGATGTGAATTTTGAGATTGCTGATGGTGAATTAGTTGGTTTGATTGGTTTAAATGGTGCAGGGAAATCAACAACAATTCAGGAAACGATTGGTCTTTTGACACCTTATTCTGGAACGATTGAGTTAGATGGTCTGACTTTACAGGCTGATTTGGAAAGTTACCGTAAGAAAATTGGTTTTATTCCAGAAACGCCGAGTTTATATGAGGAATTAACTTTGCGTGAGCATATTGAAGTAACAGCCTTGGCTTACGGAGTGCCTTTAGAGACAGCCATGGAACGTGCTAAAAAACTACTTGAAACTTTTCGCTTGAGTGATAAGTTGGACTGGTTTCCAATCAATTTTTCTAAAGGGATGAAACAAAAAGTGATGATTGTTTGTGCTTTTTTAGTAGAGCCATCACTTTATATTATTGATGAACCTTTTATGGGGCTGGATCCGTTAGCTATTCAGGACTTGATTGATTTGATGCTGGAAATGAAAAAAAGTGGTGCTTCTATTTTGATGAGTACGCATATTTTATCAACGGCTGAGAAATTTTGTGATAAATTTGTTGTTTTGCATGAAGGACAAGTTTTAGCTTTTGGAACTTTGAAAGAGTTACAAGAGAAATTTGGAAAACCTCAAGCGACTTTAGATGAGATTTATATCGAGTTGACGAAAGGTGTACAACATGGATAAGATTTTTGCGCGGCGGCGAAATACGTGGCGAACGCAGAGCCTTAAATACTTGCGTTATGTTTTTAATGACCATTTTGTACTTTTCTTGATGATTTTATTGGGCGCATTAGTGGTTCAATATGTACAGTTTTTACATAATCATTCACTCAATTCTTGGGAAAAAGCAATTCTGGTGCTGCTAATTAGTGGAATTTCATTATTGTTCGGGAGACTGGCAACTTTTGTGGAAGCAGCAGACAAAGTTTTCTTGTTAGCTCAGGAAAAGCAAGTAAAAAAAATACTTACTAAGTCGCTTGTCCGCTCACTTATTGGACCAGCATTTATCATTTTAATTTGTGTACTGATTGCTACACCGTTGGTGCAAGAGCCTGTATATTTGATAATTGTTTGGTTTTTATTGGTCTTTGCTATTAAAGGGGCATTATTGGGCTGGAAATTGCAGTCATTTATGAAAAATGGAATATTGCAATGGGAAAAGCTTATCAAATATGAAGAAGATCGCAAAAATGCGCAGTTACATTTCTTTGCTTTGTTTACCAATGTTAAAGGCTTAAAGGGACACAGCAAACGGCGGAAGTATTTAGATTTTCTGTTGCCAAAAACAAAACGAACCTACGAATTTTTATTTTCTCGTAGTTTCTTGCGGGCTGGTGATTATTTGGGATTGACAGTTCGTTTGTTAATCCTGTCGGTTCTTGCATTGATTTTTATACGAACCTCTATTTTATCAATTATTTTGGTAGCTGTTTTGAATGTTTTGCTTGTTTTTCAACTGCTCGCTTTGCGTGAAGCTGTTGATTATCAATTGTTCACACGAATCTATCCATTGAAAAAAATGGCAAAAAATATTGCTCTAAAGCGTGTACTGTTAAGAATAGTTTCAATTTTGACTGTCATTGAGTTGATTATTGGACTTGTATTTTTGCGAGAACGTCTTTATTTGATTGGCTTAGTGCTTGTAAATTTCTTGTTGGTTCGATTTTATGTGAATTTCCGTTTAAAAAAATAAGACTATCATTGATAGCCTTATTTTTTTATAATTTTTGTACCATGAACAAAGTTTGTGTGAACTTTGTTAGCTAAGTCCTCATAGTTCTCTGATGTTACTCCGCCACCTATCATGATAGATATTTTATTATCTGCATAGGCGATAAGCTCTGATATGAGTGCGGTATTGAGTGGTTTGTCTAAACTATCTCCATGTGTTAGGATTTTTTCTACACCAAGTTCGATAAGTTGGTCAATTGCTATTTTTTTATTAGAAATCTCGTCGAATGCCATGTGAAAAGTGACAGGAAGTCCTTGAGAAGCAATCATGAGTGTATCCATGGCATCAAGGTCAATTTCGTTTTCGGAAGTTAAAGCTCCGAAAGCAAGGTTTTGAGCACCTGCTTCAATAGCTTTTAATATATCATTTTCCATGATTTTTAGTTCATAGGAGTTGTAAACAAAATTTCCTCCACGTGGACGAATCATGACGGCAAGCGTTGTTTTACTTTCATTTTCGCTGATAAATTCAGCTGCTTGCTGAATGACACCGTAAGATGGAGTTGTACCACCAACAGCGAGGTTATCGCAAAGCTCAATACGTTCGACATTTTTATTTATAGCTGTGGGAATTTCGCTAAAGTTTTCTAGGCAAAGTTCTCGAATTATCATGTTTTTCTAACCTTTTTCTTTCTTTTTTACTTATTTTATTATACCATTAGTTTTATGGTATTGAAGTTTTATAATCAATCTTGTTTAAGGGGAGTATTACTGACTTTTTGCACTTATCTATGATTGTATTTTTTGTACTAACTCCCCTTTTAACTCCCCCACTATGATTTTTTAGAGATTATTGATGATTTTTTCAAATTGTTCAGCAGTTTCTTTCTTTTTATCTTCGGCAAGGTGGCTGTATGTATTTAACGTTATGGATATATCTTTGTGTCCGAGACGTTCTGAGATACTTTTAGGGTTTACATCATGGTTCATCAATAAGCTGGCGTGAGTGTGTCTAAAACCATGAAAGCCTATATGCGCTACACTTGCATTATCAAAATGTTTGTTTAAACGATACAATAACATTCCATACTTCAAAAAGTTTCCCTCAATATCAGTAAATAGCTTACCACTCCGAGCAGAGAGAAAACCGCGATATTTATATTGCTTCTTTTGCCACGCTTTTAGGTCGGTTATTGTCCCTTGATTAAGAGCAATCACACGCGCACTTGTTGCCGTTTTGGGACTATTTTGTAATTTCCCAGAGGGGAACAGTGTTTTACTAATCGTGATTGTCTGTTTGTCAAAGTCAATATCAGTCCATGAGAGCGCCAGAGCTTCCCCTATACGCATTCCCGTACTTAGTAAGAGCAAATAGAGCGTCTTATCAAAAATATTTTGTGGTGTGGCTTCAAAGTCGTTCAGGTAAGCAAGAAATTTCTTTAATTCCTTATTATTAAAATATTTGAGTTTCTTCACACCTCGCTTTTTTAGTCGGGGTGCTTTTACCAGAATTGCAGGATTGGAAGAAATCAAACCAAGCTGAAAGCCAACATCTAAAATACGCTTAACAAGATTGAGTAATAACGCATAGGCTTTACATTTCCCTTTCTCTCGTCTCCCATTCTTAATAACAGCCGTGTTCGCATTGTTCGCCCATTTATTGACAATACCTTGCAAGAGCGCAGGCGTTATCTTATTGAGCTTGTACTTTCCAAGAGCAGGGAGAATATAAAGTGATAGAAAACTCTGTGTGATACGTTGTGTGTTCTCCTTAACTGTGAGCTTGTAATTATCCCACCACATCAACGCTAAACTTTCAAAGTTCTCAATCTGTATTGAGGGACGCAATGTGTTGCCATTTCTCTCAAAATCTGCTATCTTTTGTTTAGCAAGAGTTTTTAAAGCTCTTTGTGTTGGCGCGGTAATAGTTGTTTTGACTTTCTTACCTGTCAAATTATCTATCCCTAAATAGATATTACTCTTATAGACGGTTGAACCGTCTTTTTTTATTACTTCTTTAATTATCATGTTGTGATTTTCCTTTCGTGTTCCATTTGTCAGGCAGGACAAGACAACAACTTTGAAAATTTAACATGAGTGAGTAATGAGGGAGAAATAAAATTATACCGAGATTTCCGAGACCCTAAAAAAGGACATTTAGCCATTTTAGCCACCCTAAAAAGAAGTATAGTGACATAAGTGACACCCTAAAAAAGGGATAATATCACAAAATAGTACAATTTGAACAGATAATACAGCTATTTTTGCACATAATTAGTTAAAATAGCACTTTTGAACAGATAAAATAGCAAAAAATTATATTCTTACTTCGCGTTCCCAAAACTTTAAATGATACCCTAAAATAGATATTTCTATATAAGCTTTAGCATAGGTTTTTACATAACCAGAGCCGTCTAGTTCTTGACGGCTTGATATTTTGTGCTTAATCACGTTTCACTTCCTTTCTAATGAGTTGTGAGAATTTAAAAATTGACTTAGCAAGTCATTTTATTTTGTGCTTGTTGAAAAATGTTGAAGTACAACCCTAGATAGTATATAACCTTAGCATTTTGACTTTTAAATAACAGCAAGGTTATAGCAAGGTTTTTTGAACAATCTCAAAAAACAAACATGATAATCACGCGCACTAAGCGCTTTTTATTTTTCATTCCTAAAATTTAGGATTGTTGGAAAATGTTGGTATAAAACATATATATGCAGAAAGTTAGTCTTTTTTGCACTTTTAACTAAACAAAAAGTGACACATACGGCTATTATAACTCTGTTTAATATAGCTGTGAAAGCTATGTATTGTTGACTTTGCGCGTGATTTGATGTTTTAGTAGTGTCACGTTGCTGTTGACAAATGCTGACCTTTCTCTATATAGAGAAAAATGACAAATTTGATAATTTTTTACTAAAAAATACTAATTCTTGCTTATATAGATTTAACCTTAGTATTTCTTAGCAATTTGAATTTATAAATTTTATTTAGTAGAAGCAATTCTAATTTAATTTCAAATCATTTGAGATATTAGCTAAATCACGCCTTGATTTTATAAGTATATCTATTGCTTTCTGATAGGCTTCAACACTCAAATCATCGTAAATTAAATCTGCAGTTTTTGTGTTGGCAGGACGGATTCTCATATTGCCTAAACCAAGTAGTTTATCAAGCTTTTTTGGGTCTTCATATTTTTTTTGAAGTTCCTGCTGTAAATCCTGAATTCCATAATAAATAGAATTGATAATCCCCCTATCCGTATTTCCTCGACCGTCTAAATTTTGTACAGCTTGACCTATTAAACTTTGTAGGTTTTTTTCATCTCCAATTATATGATTGACGGACTTCATTCGCTGAATTTCTTTTTTTATTTTTTCGGTGGTGTATCCTGTGGCTTCTTCCCATAAATCCCAGCCATCAGGGTCATCAGTTTTTTCTTTGAGATATTCGGCAGGAGCATTCAATATTTGGGAAATACGATTTAGTGTTTCATCATCAGGCATACGGCTCCCATTTTCGTAGTAACTTACCGCCTGCTGTGTGACATTCAGTTCTTTAGCTAATTCTTGCTGGCTAATTCCTTTTTTTTGACGCGCTATTTTAATTCGTTTCATTAAAAATACCTCTCATGTATCCATTTTAACAATAATTTATAAAAAAAACAACATCGTTGTTGACAATACAACGATGTTGTGGTAAATTGGTTTTACACAACACTGTTGTGAATAATTTAGGAGGCATTCAAATGAAAGCAAATCAGGACATAAGAGAGTTGATTTATATGAAACGCTTAAGGAATTGGCAAGTAGCTAATAAAATTGGTATTTCAGATAGTCGCTTTTCTGTTTGGTTACGTACAGAACTATCAAACGAACGTCGTGAGCGAGTTGAAAAGGCACTTGACCAACTAATCAATAACAAATAATCATCAAAGAGAACAAACGCAGGCACTTGCATAGCTTCTGCCAAAGCGTAGGTACACAGCGTAAAACCTCGCTGTAAGTATCAGAGATGATAACTAGAGCCTAAGCATGGCTATAAACTACATGATAAAGCAGTTTGACCGCAACGTCATAAAACTACGTAGAAATGAGGAAACAACTAACGGACACTATCATCACAGTTTGCGACTATATCGCAGGCGTTGACAGCTTAGGTATGAGAGAACTCAAAGCCGAACATGAAAACTTATCTGAACAAGAGATAAAGGCGCGTGACAGCCTTAATAGAGACTTTCAGACCGTACACGAACATCACAGACATTCAAAAATGGGTGTACTTTATGAAGATGAAAAAGAGAAATAAAAAAAGCTGTCCGAAAGTTTGGCGACCGAAGACAGCTTTAACAAGATTATGAGTAGAGAACGCATAAACACGCGCTTTCTACTCCTATTCTAACATAATATGGAGAATTTAAAAAGATGAAACAAGAAATAGACGTGATATTTGCGACACACGGTGTACAGGCAGGCGCACAAGCCCAGTTTGACATAAGCGCTCATACTTGGACGGTTTGGACGGAACAAGGCAAGACACGGACATTTAAAAGCATTGTTGGCTACGTTCGATTTATGACGAAAGGAACGTTATTATGAGTAGAGCAAATTATTTCCCCGAAGAACGTGAAACAATCGTGCGTTATGATGACCTTGAGGGAATTTGGTATTTTGAAACAAACTCTTTTAAACACGTCAATCAATTTAAAAAGAGAGCCATTGCAGATAAGGCTATTACTATTGACAAGGAAGAATACAATGAGGGCGGAAATCTTATTTATATTCGCGCACATTGGAACAAAGATTTTGTCAACTTTAGCCCTTACCCGACTAAGAAGAAAAATTTAATACATAACGAACAACTAGAATAGTGTTTTTGAATGCTGAGAACGGCGGAGAACGTCCCACAGAGAATTAAAATACATACGGAGTAGAATATTACCCCAGACATGAAAAAGAGGAGAGAAATGAACTTATTGAGCCTTTTAGATGAAATGCACAAAGCCACATCCAAAGAAAAAATGAGCCAAGAATTTATGGACTTGTTCCATGAAGCAATGGAGAGTGAGGAAATTGATAGAGAATGTACGGATAGGGTTTTTCCACTAGAACAACCGAGAGAGCTTGATTTCTTTAAGGTTGCTTGGCAGATTTACACCGTTGCCCTCAATCGAGGACGTACAGAGCGCAAAGATTGGCGCAGACGTCCTATTATTTCCGAAGAAGATACACGCTTTGATAACTTTTGGGAAATGGAAAAATCTTATTCTAACAAACTCGCGCATGAAAAAACGCATGAATTAGTTGGCATAGTTGATTTTAGTAAACAAGTTTCATACGCTATGTATCTTGCGGGTGTCGAACATGGGAAAAAGGGACTTGACATTGGCACAGAGTTTTATATCTCACGGCTTGATTATCCCACAGAGCCAAAATTAAATGACTATGAAAAGATTGTTATTGTGAGACCAGAACTATCAGACGAAGAACTCAAAGAGCTGTTAGAGCGTCATTTTGGGATTGAGAAAGGGACAAGTGAATGACAGAGTTTAACTTATTAAGTCCCGAAATGGAAAGAGCGCTGATTGATACAATAGATAAACGCTTTGAGCAGTACGATAAGGCGCGTGACAAAATCGTCCCACTTGATGATATTATCCCACAAGCGGAAGTGTGCAACCGTCTTGATATTGATTATCTGACCTTGCAGGAATGGGAAAAACAAGGCTTACCACGTTATGAACCACCGTATAAAAGCCGAAAAGTCTTTTATTTAAAAGCAGATATTAGAAAATTTTTAGGTATGCAATAACTCTAAGTCAGGCAGGACAAGAGAGCAACTTTAAATGACGAGGGCGGGCGTCACATCACATACAGTAAAAAGACATCATAGAGAGTAAAAAAACATCAAAGCAGGAAAGGACATCATGATAAAATATAAGAATTTACCAGCATTAGACAGAGAGATTATTAACATTCTGGCACAGCACAAGGGGATTGAGAGAGCTATTCGAGGGAGAGACTTAGCCCAATGGCTCAATGTTGATTTAAGAACGCTACAAGCGCGCATAGAGAGCTTGCAAGTTAAAGGCTGTGTGATTGGTTCAGTTGATAACGTTGGCTATTTCGTGCCAGTAGATGAAGCCGAACGGCGACAAGGGATTATTAAGAAGCAACGCACAGGAATAGCAATAAATAACGCGGTTAATGGCTATACATTGGCTGATTTAACGTGGATTGATGAATTATTGGGGGGAGAAACAAAATGAATATTGAAAAAATAAGTGATGATGAAAAACAAGAAGTTGAAAATCTTAGTTTTAGCCAAGAAGAAATGTACAACATGATAAAACAACAAGAAGATACTGAGGTTAAAACAATCATGATTGAAGCGTTATTTATAGATAATGATTTATTAGCTGTTACTGATAACATTGACGAAGCAGACAGCTCAAAAGCTCTTGAAATCATGCTTCATACTATTGTTGGTTATGCAAGATTAAATACAACTATCGAAGATTTTATTAAAAAAGTGATTTCTATGTGGGGAACGTATGACGCAATGGAGGGAGAACGTGACTAAAACAGAAGTTCAACCAAGTCCCGAAAAGCTGGCAGAGCTGGAAAAACAACGTGACGCATGGGAAGCACTAGAAAAGAACCTTGAAAAAGTAAAATCTTTACCTTGGGAGAAGTTCGATAATATTGATAGTGCAAAGATACCCCAAGCCTTAGATTTAGTACAGGTTCTACACCGTGATAGCTTTATCTATCAATATTTACAGGTTAAACAGACAGGAGAAAAGAAACGTGTGCCACGTCCTAGCTTACATCTTAACAACGGATTGATAAGTGTCTCTATCTTCTACGGTGCTGTGAATACCAAGACAGAGAAAGACGGTAACGGAGAGACAAGAGAAGTCGCGATACTCAAAGGGAATAAAAACTTGCCACGCTTTGTGACGGCTATTCTTGATTATCTATTCGGAACGATTGCGTTTGAAAAAGATAACTTGTATCTGATAAATGATAGTCAATTTATTCTATTGTCGGAGTTGGAACTCTCACACCGCTACAAAACAGGAAGTAAGGGAGATTTTAGAGCCAATGAACTATTAGATATTTTAAAATTTATTCATGAACAGCTTAAACTTGAACCTGTCAAAAAAATCCAAACAGCAGTAATTGCTTGTACAGATTTTCAGATTGATTTGAAAGCACGAAAAATTTTGACAGATTGCGCACTCGAAGAAGATGAAACTTATTTTAAAGTCTTTGATAGCACCTTTAGGGAAGTGATGGACTTGGTAAAAACGTATGACACTTATCTTAATATGGTTATTGATGACGCTGACAGTTTACATAACGCTAGCCTACAACCTATTTATACTATGCTTATTGCGTGCCGAGAGCTGAGCAAAGAACGCTTTTTTATAAGCAAGTCAGCCGAGCGGACAGGAAAGGGTTTGAGACATGAAATTATTAGCTCTGTCTTTGAAACCAAGTCTATCAATCTTGACGCACTCAAAGGGAAAATGAGTGATTTCGCATGGGCGAGCTATGACGGAGGCGAAATGTTACTTGTGACCGAAGCAGGCGCAATAGATAAAAGTGTCGAACGCTATTTAAAGATACTGGCAACTGAAAGCAAAGTTCCAGCACGTAAAATCGGGAATGACTACGCAGAAATTAACCTGACAGGCATTTTAGCGATTGATAGCAATGAAAAGATACTCTTATCAAGTGGCATGAATAGCCGTGTAGTGAATATTGCCTTTCGAGATAGACCCAAGAAAGAAACAGACAGCGAGAGACGGGCGATATTTGCGCCCTACTGGCAGGCTTTCACAGCACAGAAGAAGAATAAGACAAGTCGAAGTGCGACCACCACGGCAGGGCTTGCGTCTCTGGTGCATTCTTTTCTTTACTGGCAATCAGAAAAGTTTCAATTTAACTTTAAACAAGTAGAGATGAATAACTTTACAGGAGAGAACGCGGAGTTTGATGACGTTCAAGTTTATGTTTTGGAAGAATACACTAAAGGAAAAGAGTTTGTATTTTTTACAGATAACATTGAGCTACAAACATTGATGAAAGAAACTTATTTCGGAACAAATAAAAAAGAGCGTAGAAAACAAGCACTTGATGAGATAGGAAGCTACCTGACACCGCGTAAATTTCTTAATGGCACACAAACAGGCTATCGAAGTATGAAAATTATTAAGAAGCAGAATATCAAGCGTGTTCAAAAAGCACTCAATGCTTTTATTGAAAGTATGATGGACGACAAATAAATACTACCAATTACTACTAAAAAGACTACGCATTTTTGACAGGCTTAACCCTTGCTATTAAAGAGTTACTACTAATACTACAAGTACTACCGTTTTTATATAGAAAAATATTTATTTTATTAGATAGATAAGTACAATATCAACTATACCAATTTATATAATGTTATGTTTTATTTTATATGTATATAAAGAAAAAAACGGTAGTTTCGGTAGCTTGCGTAGTAATGGCTTAACCACGCGCTTTGTGGCTATCGTAAAACAGTAGTATTTAGTAGAAAAGCGTAGTAATTTTAGGTAGTATTTGAAAAAATGATAAAATTTCACTCAAAAATTGAGTGAGAAAGTAACTATACCAATTATATAAAATGAGTATTACATTAGAAAAATGGAGAAAAATATGAACATAATTAAATTAAACGAACAAAAAGAAAACAATGAACCACAAAAAATAAAGTCTATCATCAAAAATATCCAAGATATGACACATCAACCCTATGAGATTTCTGGCGGAAATTTAGACGCATATTCGGATATTATTAGCGTAGAGCTTGACCGATTGCTTGAAGCTCTAGGGTTGACTGATTTAAGTATCACCGCAGAACTCGAAAACAAACTACCAAAAAATACACTCAAAGACCAGATACAAGACCTCTACTCGCTCAATGACGCAATGATTTCCGCTGACCCTAACCACGTCCCAAGATATACAGACGGTACAATTATTAAACCGGCTGACTTGGCAGATATGAACATGAACGCTTTAGATAATATCGCGGAATTAGTCGGTTTTGAATTGGAGGAGTAGCACATCACGCGCGTGAGTGTATGAAATGAAAGAGAGATATGAAAATAAAGGCACGGTGTCCGACTAGCAGAATTTGGAAACCTAAAACGAAAAGACAATATAGAAAAATGGAGAAAACAATAATGACAAGCTCAATCAAATTTACAGAAATTGCGATGAAAGAGCCAAAAGACAAAATTGCTCTCTTAGCTAATCTTGAAAATGAAATTATTGCGCCAAGTGGAGTGATTGCGACTGTGAGGGATAGGGTCAATCTTATCTCTGGTATCTTGAACAATGAAAGATATGAATAATTAAAATGTTTAAAATTATAATAAAGAGCCTAGTTTTAGCTAGGTTCTTTATTTTGCATAGTATATTTTTATTGTTATGCTTTGAAATAGCAGAGTGACGGCGTTTATTGGCTTTTTCTTCGATATAAAAAGCTCTAAAAGTATGCAAAAAACTGCAATTTTAAGAGCAGGGGGGATTATATACTCAAGGAATTATATCCCTCAGTATCAGTCACGTTCCTTAGCCACAAACAAGCTCAAATTTCGCGTTTAAAGTTGTTTGTGGTAAATTTACCGCTGGAGCTTAAACGCGCTTATTTTGGCTGTTATTAGCTTATGAAACAATCATACTCTTTGCAATGATTGTACCGTGCATTCCCACAGAGGAATGTAAAACATACAAATTATAACCTCCTGAAAGCAATAAATCATTATAATCTTCTGGTGTTCGAAATAAATTTGAGTTCATAACGTTTTTGAGTTTTTCATCAAAATTATTATCGGTCGCAATTACTTTATCTAACGTATCAATTTTAGTAATATCATATAAAACTGTATAGCTGTTAGGTTCTTCAAACTCAAAACAGAATACTTCTGTAAAATCAATGCTAAATTCTTCATTGCTATCTGAAATGAGATTTAAAACTAGTTTTTCTTCTCGAAATTTAATGCTAAGTTCTAATATTTCGCTATCGTGTATGTCTTTCACAATATTATTTTTCTTTTTCCCAAAAGAAACTTAAATCTTTATTTTGAATTTCTTCAACGTCAATATTTTTACATACAATACTCATATTCATAATTGAAAAATTACACTCAACTTTTATAAAGTCTTCATTTTCACTTTCTGAGACAGTAATATCTTGAGCGAAATATCCTAACTGTGCAAAAGACATATCTTTGACTTTTACACTACCTCGCCAGTTATCGTCCCAGCCAGCGTCTGTCTCATAATTTACTTTGTAGCAAGTGTTAAAAGATACTTTGAAACTTGTTTTATCATCTTTTTCTATGTAAATAGTGAGTTCATCGCCAAAAAAGTCAGCTTGAACATTTAAAATTTTCATATCCCAGTAATCTGTTTTGTCTATCTCTGTTTGAACTTGTTCTATATTCATTGTCTATCTCTTATTTGTTGTAGTATCGGCTTTTCTATTGGAAATTATAAAACAGAATAATACACGTTTATACTGCTTAAATTACTTCGTTTATCATAATCAGATTCCACTTTTCCCCAATCATATTCTTTTTCTGGGGTAATTCCATTCACTGAAAGAGTACTATCATGTAGAGCTTTTCTTTCAATTTCATGGGTTTCATCAAAATTAACATCACAGTTAATGAGTGAAGCCATGTAAATGAAGTCGTTTCTAAAAAACAATCCCACCATATAATGTGTATCATCTATCACAATTTTTTATCAAGATAGAACATTCGTACACTGTCTTGATTACTATAAAAAGTTGTCTTTTTAAAATCATCAAATGAAAAGTTTGGTTTTAATACCAAATTATCCCCTAAATCCAATGTTCCATTATTTAAATTTATAAACATTTCAATTGCCTCTATATCCCTTTAAAAACTAATTTAAAGACTGAGAGGATTACCGAACATCTTTGACTAGCTCCCATAATTCTGAACGAGCTTTATCAATTTTAGAATTTATTTCCATTCTTTTATCGTAATCATCTTCCCACACGTTAAATTCAGAAAGTCCTGATTTTGGAGTAAATAAACTGCTAGCTACTTCCTTAGCTTCATCAATAGAATAATCATTAAAATCATCTATAAGACGTGATAGGATAGAAATTTGATTATACATAGTCGAACTACCGTATAATTTTAGTTGAGTATTCAGTTCAATCAAAGTAGTTTTTAATTTTTCTTTTTGTTCCATAGTTATATATATCCTCACTTTATTCCAGTTTTACTAATTATTTTAACACCTTTTATTTGCCAAGGCTTATCTATATATATTTGTTGAGTGCCCAATCCTCCTTGATAAATTCCTCCTTGTGTACCTACTGGTCCTTGATAGATAGTTGTTCCTGCTGGAAATTCTACTTCATATACAGTATTTATTGGAGAAGTAGCTTCAAGTTGTCCCGTTTTAGGGTTTATCCACTGTTCTTTTACTGCGGTATCTATTCTTACCTGCGCAACAGATTGTGGAGGTTCTGTGGTGTACCACTGTCCCAATGGGTTACTTGTATCTCCAGCCCTGAAATATCTTTTGGGAACTGTCAAATCATCAGGATTATATCGCCCACCATAAAAATTTTGAGCAGGTCTATTTTCAAGTTCAGCTAAAGGTCCTGGGTTTGTCATAGCATTATATTTATAATCGTTAATGTCATTGTACTTAGAAATAGTCACATTGGACATCATTCCGTTCGGCATTCGTGAAACAGCATAACCAAAACCGACCGCACCCATGATATTTGATAGTCCGTATTCATTCGACCAGTTTGCACCGTCTTCTATGTACTGTGAACCACCAACCGCACCAGCTAAAACGGGATTAAGTTTTTTACCAGACCAATAATTATAACCTTTTCGCCAGCCAGCTTCTTGACGTTTCTGAAAGTCTTCCATACTCATACGAGTAACATTGCTTAATTCTTTGCCGTTTTCATTGACCCATTCAAAGAGTTGATTATCCGTAGTTAAAACGTGAGTTTTTTTATTTTCAACAAGCCAAAGCGTGTGATGCTTCCCGCCTGAGCCTTTATAATCCACACGATAAACATTATACTTTTTAAGTTTATCTTTCATCTTGTTGGCTTTTTCTGCTTCGGCGACACTTTCCTTTTTAAGAGATTTGAGCCACGAACTATCAATTCCTTTAGGGAGTTTATAGCTTCCTGTATGCTTATTGATTGTTGTATCATTGATAACATCAATCTTTTGCATAGCAAGTTTAATTTTATTAAGTGGTTCTTTAAATAAACCGTGAATGCTGGCTTGAAATTGTTTTACCGCGTTTAACTTAGCCATGTCTTCATTGAGTATTTGTTGTTGTGCGTCAAGAAGTTGTTCAAGATTTTGTCCTTGATGTGCCACTTGCTCTAAAACGCTTTGTGAGAGTTTCCCCATACCAAGTGTTTGATTAGCTTCAATCTGAATTTCAAGACGTGCAATAATCCGCTTGCTATTGTCTATGAGCCGTTCTTGTTTCTCACTGTCTATCACGTCCCAAGCGGGGTTAATCTGTGCGTCCGCATTCTCGTATTTACTGGTATCTGTCTTTAAACCGTCAACACCTTGTTGATAGGTGTCAATGGTTGGATTAACCAGTTCTGAGAAAAAAGCTTTGCTCTTGTTGTAGAATGCACCAGCTAAGTGAACACCGTCAACGGATTGGATAAGGTGCTGAGAGCCTGACTTAAACTGTCTGAGAACTTCCTCTGCGCCTGACGTGTTCGTCTTTAAGGCTTCTATGAGGTTACGTGAATCCTCTCGTATATATTTTACCATGCAAGGGTGTTCCTTTCTTGATATAAACTTTCTCGTTCATCATCTAACTTTTGAATACTTTGACGGTAACCGCGCGTGACTGTCTCGCTTTGTTCGTCTATGGTACGTTGAAAGTGCCGTCTCATGCTTTCGGTTGTAGTCAAAGCATTTTGTATCTCACGGCTAGATGAAGCAAGCTCTGTATAAATCATTTCTCTTTCTTGGTAAGCCTGTGTGATTTCTTGTTTTGTCCGTTCGAGTTGTTCTGTGACTTGACGTTGCTCATAAGAAAGTTCATCTATTGTTTGTTCGTTATGCTGTATCTTGACAGTTAAGTCATAGCGTTCAGTAGCGCTCTTGTCTTTTGATTTTGGCTTGGTACTTGAAAACATAGAGGTGCTATTTTTAGTTTGAGAGTTTGGTTTACTTTCTTTTGTCTCATTTTGCTTGATGATAACATAGAAACTCCAAGTGCCTGGGACTTCTGTTTCAAGCTTCTTTTGTTCACGTATTCTGTAATCGTTGATGAAGTCTTGAATTTCCTTTTCACTTAACTTCTTGATAGAATACTCACGCGCGTGTTCTCTGATTTCCTCGTCTGTGGCATTCACTAAGCCTATATACTCGCTTCCGTCTGTCGCGTCAGCTACTTTTTTCCAAGGCATTATTTTCCTCCAAAACTTCCTGCGTCTGTTCTGTCGCGTTCCTCTATCGTTTCAGCCATTTGTGAAAAGAGGTGTGCTTTATCAAGGATACATTTTGATAGCTTTGTGAGGTCTTTGAAAAGCTGGTTACTGGCATTCTTACCGTCTGTCATCTCTGGTATGTTACTTCCTGTGAATGAGACAGTTTGATTAGTCATGGCGCTTGTGTCAATTCCTGTGAGCTTTGAGATAGCATTGTTGGCACTCATGGTATTAGACGCGATATTGTTTGACGGTACATTACTTGGCATTACGTTTCTCCTTTTATTTATTACGACTACTAAACAATAAGAATAATTATTAGTGTATTTTTATTCAATTCTATCACTAAGTCTTTGTAAATACAATAATATGTTAAGGAATAGTTAATATTATTTTACGCAATACCCCCACCTTAAAAAAATGAGAGCTTTTTATAAAAATATCCCAGACCGGTTGGGGTCGTCTAACCAAAAATGTGAAAGATTTTTTTAAGAGAGCTGAGAACGGTCAAACGAGGAAATCACAAAGAAAACTTACTTTATACAAAGTACCCTAAGCTTAGTATTAGAGCGGTCCAAGGGCTTATCATGCTTCTCTAAAATAGGTGCTTTTTTATGTGCTAAAAGCGTCAAAAACTGAAAAAAACTGAGAACACTTCTGAGAAACTGAGAACGATTTGAAAACGATTTGAGCTATAAACGGCTCTGTTATCACGTTTTGATTAAAAATACTGAAAAAAGCTGAGAATATTGGGATTAAAAAGGGTGTTAAAAACTTTACACCCCCGCCCCTATTGTTTATATGGGAAACCACACACATAGGTGTTTTCTTACGTCACAGACCATTTTTGAAAATTTTTATATAGGGGGGGTATACCACTCTAAACGTTTATACAAAGCCTTTTGTTAAGGAATTTAGGTTGAAAAAGTACCCCCAAACTCCCACCCTAGTTCTCCTTTCTTCCGTCTTTTTAGAGTATCAAAGTTAGATAATCTCGTGGCGGAAAATTCCGCTCATTATAAATCTATGTTTTCCGAGGAAACGTACAGAAAAGTGAAAAAGACATTTGGAGATTTTGGAGACCCTAAAAAGTATCTGTCAATTCTGGCATCCCTAAAAAAGGGAAATAAAAAAACTGCATATCTATGATATACAGCTCCCTGCCTGACAAAAATATTAAGTTTTTTAACTCCCCTTTTAACTCCCCCAACAATAAAATGAGATACAATGTACTATGGTTTGATTTTATAGATTATGAGAAATAATACATCTAATATATCAAGTTAAAATTTATTAGGGTTAAATGGTACAATAGTTTTATGCTAAAGAAAATCGAAAAATCTTATTTGTTTCTAAGTAAAAATTTAGAAGTGTTACGTTGTCCGATATGTCATGGAAGTTTTAAAATTGAGAAATATGCGTTGATTTGTGAAAATCGCCATACTTTTAATCTCAATAAAAAAGGAATTGTGAATTTTTTACAAACAAAAATGGATACGGAACATTATACACGAAAGATGTTTGAACCGCGACGTCGCTTGATTTCTGCGGGAATGTATACAGCAGTTTTGACGGAAATCCAGAAACATCTTGTATCTGGAAATCTGCTTGATGTGGGAACAGGTGAAGGAACATTTTTAGAAATGCTTCATTTTGAGGGGAATAAATTTGGCTTTGATATTGCTAAAGATGCTGTGGAAATGGCGACTGAGCTGGATATAACTGCATTTTTTAGTTTATCAGATTTGACAAATCTGTCATTTGCTGATGAAAAGATGACAACGATTTTAAATATTTTCACACCGTCTAATTATAATGAGTTTCATCGTGTTTTGACGAAAAATGGTGTTGTGATTAAAGTTGTACCTGATAAATTTTATTTACAAGAGTTGCGAAAAGTTTTTGACAAACCTGTCAATTATGACAATCAAGCAGTTGTAGCACGTTTTTTTGATGAATTTCCAGATGCTCAAAAAATAGAAATTCATGATATTTTTGACATCCCTGAAGAACTTCGAAAGGACTTTTTGGAAATGAGCCCGCTAGAATGGGCTGTTTCTCCGGAGATTAAAAAGCAAGCGCAAAAAAATCCTCCTCGACAAGCAACAATTCACGTGCAAATTTTGATTGGACGAAAGAAATAAATTTTTTGACAGTTCTAGGTAAACCAACTAGCCTATCCGTAAGTGAGCAAACTCACAACGGCTTTGCTATGTCAAAAAATATCAACAGTCCTAGAAAGCTTACTATTACTATCTAAAGAGGCTATATATAAATATATAGCTTTTTTAGATACACAAAAAATAAATTATAAGATATCAAAAAGAAATCATAATAGATTTTTACAAATAATTTAGAGCGAAAATTTAGATAAAGCAACTTAAATATAATCGTATTCGCTACCAATTAAGTTTAAAATAAGATGTGTAAATAACTTAATGATAACTTATTGAGCTTGACGAAAAGGAAGTACTTCCTTTTCTCTTGAACAAAGTTCAAGAGAAACTCTACAAAGCTTTATAAATTAGTAAGGAGAAACCATGAAAAAACCGCATGAGACAAAGGTCAGAAAACTTTGTTATTCAGCAATGACTGCACTTTTGCTTTTTGGTGGCTTGTCAAATGTTCCAGCAGCATTTGCGCGAACAACTACTAATCCTAACGCTCCATCATCCACAGATAACATGAATACCATTCAGGGATATTTGAGCTATACAGGCTGGTATGAACCTCAACAAATCCATTTTGGAGGTACGACCTGGGCAAAAACTTCAGGCGATTGGCGTCCTTATTTGATGTACACATGGCCAGATTTGAAAACTCAGATTGCTTATCTTGAGTATTTCTTGGAAAATGGCTACAGCAACTCTGCGAACGGTTTAACACTCTCACTTGTACAAAAACTCAGCTCAATGACAGATACAACAGCTGAGCAAGATGCTGCGAATAACTATGCAGCAATCATGCGTGATAATATCGAAGCACGTATCACAGCAGACAATAACGCTGGTCAAAGTGGACTTGGTAATCTCGCGAACACAATGAGTGCTTTTGAAGCAACCATTCCAGCTTTTTCATCTGCAAGTGAAGCCCCTGTTGAGTTTTCAACTTCTAAAACATATGCTCCAGTAAATGTTGGCTACGCAGCTCAAGACCAATTTACCTTCATCAATAGTGCTAATACACCAGGAGCCAATAGTAATTATCGCGTATTCAGTAGTGACCGTGGTTCAGAAATGTTGATGGGAAATGATATTGATAACTCAAATCCAACTGTTCAAGCAGAAAATCTCAACTGGGAATATTTCCTTTTAAACTATGGAAAAATCATGGATGGCAATACAAATGCTAACTTTGATGGTTTCCGAATTGATGCGACAGATGACTATTCAAACGATGTTCTCGCTCAAGAAGGACAGTTGATGAATGCTCTTTACGGAACAGCTAATAATCCGGCAGCAGCCAATGCTCATTTGACTTACGATGAAGGTTATAGTAGTAAAGACCAAAGCTATGAAAGTAGCGTTGATAATCAGCAACTTGCAATGGATGCCGCTTATTATTATACTCTTAGAGGTGTTTTACAATCGCCAGTAGCTAATCGTACTGCAATCGGCACACTTGCTACAAATAGTGATGTTAATCGGACAGACGATACAAAAAATGATGAGTCAGCAACGCCAAACTGGAGTTTTGTAAGTAATCATGACCAACAACTTGATATTATCAATAGCATCATGATTGCACAAAATCCTGGGGATTCCAATATCATGGCATCAACAGGAAATGGTCAATACAACAAAGCAGCCGAAGCGAAAGCCATCAGCACCTTTGAAGCAGATGAAAATTCAACAACAAAACAATATGCAAAATATAATATTCCATCATCTTACGCTCTCGAATTAACAAATAAAGATACAATTCCTGAAGTTTATTACGGTGACTTGTATGATGAATTTTCAACTTACATGACAAATAAATCACTCTACTATACACCAATCACGACACTGCTTCAAGCGCGTGAAATGTATGCGGCAGGCGGTCAACAAATGACAACAGATGCTGCAACAAATATTGAAACATCTGTCCGCTTTGGAAATGGAAATAATACAGCAACAGATACATCAGCAGCAGGTAAAACCAGTGGTATCGCAGTTGTAGTAGGAAACAATCCAGACCTTGCCCCAACAACTGTCACTGTCAATATGGGAGCAGACCATGCCAATCAACAATATACAAGTGTTTTAAATACAACAAGTACTGGTACGACAACAACAGCTACAACATTGACAACAGATAGTAAAGGTAATTTGACTGTTCCTGTTCAAGGTTATAGTAATCCACAAGTCAGTGGTGATTTGAGTGTTTGGGTACCAGCTGGTGCGCCAAGCGACCAGACAGCTTATACGACTCCTGCAACAACAAACTTGACAGGCTATACTTACCAGTCAAATCAAGCATTGGATTCCCATGTCATCCTTGAAGATTTCAGTGAATATGAACCTGGTATTGGCTGGGGACCTGGAGGTAGTTCATCAAGTGCTGCCGTAGGCAATGACCCTTATACAACACTTGCAAGTAATGCTAAAAATCTACAACAACTTGGATTCACAGATATCTGGATGGCACCACCTTACCTGAGTTTCTCGCAGGCACGTTACATGGAAGGTTATGCTGTTGCAGACCGCTATGATTTAGGTCAAAGTCAACCAACCAAATACGGAAATTCAACTGAACTTGAAAGTGCAATCGAAGCTATTCACAGTGCAGGAATGAAAGCGGACGTTGACCTTGTCCCTAACCAAATGATGGGACTTGACCAACAAGAAGCAGTGACTGTAAATAGAACCAACGGAGCAGGAAGCACAACAGGTTCTGACTTACTTCCTTATCTTGGCGGAACAAATAATTTAACGAATAAACTTTACTTTGCCTATACAGCAGGTGGCGGACAGTATCAGTCAACTTACGGTGGTGCATTCTTAGGAACATTGAGTACACAATATCCAAGTCTTTTTAGTACGAAAGATTCAGAAGGAAGTGTTTTACCAGCCAATCAACCGATTACTCAATGGGCTGCAAAATATGAAAATGGAACGTCACTTCAGTTTGTTGGTTTAGGACTTGCGATGCAAGCATCAGGCGGAAGTTATGATTATGTCAATGGTTCGGGAAATACAATTCATAGCACTCAATTACCTACGCCGTTAACGTCAAGTTATGACCCAACACCACTTACTGGTTTACAGAAAATAGATGGTAATTACTATGACTTTTCTAGTAAAGGAACACTTCTCTATGGTCAGCAAACAGTAAATGGAAAAACTTATACTTTCAATACAACGACAGGTATCCTACAAAATCAAGCAGCCATCACTGTGAAAAATGTAAGTTTGAAAGTTGGAGCAAAATGGGCAACTTCACAAGCTTTGGTATTAGCTATGGATGCTTCAGGCAACAGTTTGAAATTAAGTGATTTGAAAGTTACTGGCACAGTAAATACTGCAAAAGCTGGAACTTACAAAGTAACCTATAGTTATACAGACCCTAATTTGAATACAACTGTGAGCCAAGTCGCTACGGTTACCGTTGGCACTGCTACAGTTGAAGTTCCTGTTTACCGTTTATACAATAAAAATACAGGCGAACATTTTTATACAGAAAGTCTTATTGAGAAAAATTCACTTGTAAAAGTAGGCTGGAACTATGAGGGAATTGGCTGGGAAGCACCTAAAACAAGTAGTACACCAATCTACCGAGTTTACAATCCAAATGCCAAAGGTGGCGACCACTACTACACAAAGAGTAAAGCAGAAGCAACTTCTCTTGTAAAACTTGGTTGGAAATGGGATAACGGTGGTAAAGCAGTCTTCTATTCAGGAGGGAAAAAAGCTGTTTATGTTGCTTACAATCCTAATGCACAATCAGGCGCACATAACTATACAGAAAATTTAACTGAGCAAAATAATCTTTTGAAAGTTGGTTGGAAGTACGGTGCTACTGCATGGTATGGTGAATAAAAATTATTTTAACTGATAAAAAAGTCGATTTATTCGGCTTTTTTGAATTAGTTTTTTCACATATCGTTCTAATGAAATTCTCATTTATGATAAAATCGTATTAAAGGAGAACAAATGAATTTCAAAAAAATAATGATCATTACTGTTTTATTTGGTAGTTTATCAGTAATGACAGGTGCGCAAGCAGATACATTAATTGAGAATTCAGCGGATAAAAAGACAATTAAGATTGAAAAAATCACAACAGATAAAGCACGTTATTTGCCAAAAGATAAGGTAACGACAGTTATTACAGTTAAAAATCCAGCAAATGTTGCACAATATGGAACTGGGAAATTGAAAATGAATTATTTGGAGAAGGAAATTTCTGAACTTGACTTTTATTATCAGGTTGAAGCCTATAGTGAAAAGAAATTATCGCTTCAATTTTCCTTGCCAGCAGAGGATTTGAAGGGCTACTTATTGGATGTGACGTTGGCAGATGACGATAAAAAGATTGTTTCTGAAATGACAAATGCTGTTGATGTGTCATCTAATGTGACAAAATTTCCGCGCTATGGCTATTTGACAAGTTTTGATACATTTAATCAGAAGAATTTGGAGCAAATGAAAGATTTTCATCTTAATTTAATTCAAAATTATGATTGGTATGATGGCAATAGTCCGCAAATACCAATGCCACAAGATGAAAATGGCACGCTCAATCGTAAAACTTGGCAAAATTATATGGGAAAAACGGTCAAAGCAGCAACAGTTATTCAGCAAAATGACTTTTTTCATCAAATGAATATGCAAAGTATGGCTTATGATATGATTTACGCAATGACAAATCCTTTGCAAAGTGAACTCAAAAGCTGGGGATTGATGAATTTTGAGAATTATGGAGATTATAATGGTGGTCAATGGAATTATTTCACGATTGGGAAACAGTTTTATATGGATATTGGTTTGAATGGTTGGCGTGATTTCATTGGTAAAAATGTGAAAAATGCGGTTGAAACGTTGCATTTTGACGGTTGGCACGGGGATACGATTGGCGAATGGGGCAAGCATTATAATGCGAGTTATCAAGAAGTTGAAGATAAAACGGTTGAAAATGTTGATGCCCATCTGGTGAGCAGTCAGTATTTTGATTTTTTGAATTATCAAAAAGAAAATTTCTTTCAAAATAAGCTTCTCGCGCTCAATCCTGTAGGCTCAATCGGCTTGCAAAATTCTGTAATGTCACGTTCTGATATTGCCTATACTGAGATGTGGGGAAATGGTTCAAAAGATAAGGCTTTAAAGAAAAATAGTGATGGTTCGGTCACGAATACAGGTGTTTCTACGGCAACTTATCAAGCATTGAAAGATAATATTGATTTGACGCGTCAGCTGAGTGGAAAATCTTTGATTGTCGCCAATTATCAGGAGCATAATCGGGTAAAAGAATGGAATAAGTCTGGTATTGAGCATTCATTGAACAAAGCAGCAATGTTACTGAGCGAAGCAGAAGTTGTTGCGAGTGGTGGCAGTCGGGTGAGTTTAGGCGATGGTCAAAATGCTTTGAACAGTGATTATTTCCCAGATAAAACGTTAAAAATGGACGGAGATTTGCTGTTTAGTATGCAAAATTATCAAAACTTTCAAGTGGCTTATCAAAATCTCCTCCGTGATGGTCAAGAAAATAATGAAAATGAAATCCAGATGAATGGAAAAGTTTTGTTAAATAAACAAGCGGGCAATCAGGTGCAGGCTTTTGCAAAATCTACGACAGGGACTTGGGAGACTGGAACAGACACGATTCAGTTGATAAATTTCGTAGGAAATGATTTGCAAGAATGGGAAGATGGAGCAGGTGTGGCTGCTGATGATAGTTTTGATAATAATGGTCAGCACCATTTTGAGCCGGCTTATCAGAAGGATTTTACTGTGAAGTATTATACGAATAAAAACTTTAAAGAGGCTTATGTGACAAGCCCTGATTATGATTTTCAAGGGAAACAACAGAAGTTGCAGCTTAACTTTGGAAGTGATGAAAAGGGGAAATATGTGGAATTTAAAGTTTCGAGTCTGGAGTATTGGGATATGGTGGTGTTAAAATAAAAAAACTGACGATTGTCAGTTTTTTTATTATTTTATTTCATGAGGAAATGAATAGCTTTTGCAATTCCTTTTTTGCAGGAAATGTAAATGGCAAGGGCCAATACAACTGCGATTGGAACTGCAACTAAGCTGCTTAACATAGAAACGAGAATGTAAGTTATTAAAGCGAGCAAAATTGAAAAAATAGCGATGTTTGCAAAGAAAGTAAGTTCAGCAATCCGTTTTTCAAGAGCTGTTTGAGATTTTTTTCTAGTTTCTGAATAACTATAATATTTTTGATTGTTATAGAAGTCTTTGAGATTTTTTAATTCCATGTGATAATTAGCAACTTTCCGAGGTTTTATGTACTTTTCCATTATAATATAAAATGCGAGAGCTTACATTTCTATAATATTTTTTAAGTTACAATTATGTATCTATTTGAATAAATTAAGCTTAAGCTCACTTGCTGAACTCAGTTTAAAAACGTGATATAATAAATGATATGATTACTATTACAACAACGGCAGAAAGTGTTGAACAGGCAAAAGCTTTGATTGATGCTGGTGCAGATACTTTATATATTGGCGAAGCTGAGTTTGGCTTGCGTGTTCCGACGGCGCTCACTTATGATGAAATTCGAGAAATTACGTTATTGGCACATGAGGCAGGACGTACGGTGACTGTTGCAGTCAATTCGCTCATGCACACGGAAGATATGGCAAAAATTAAACCTTTTCTTGATTTTCTACAGGAAATCGGAGTTGATAAGATTGCGGTTGGAGATACAGGTGTGATTTTTGTTTTGCAACGGGATGGTTATAAATTGCCTTATATTTATGATGCTTCAACGCTTGTCGCTTCGGCTCGGCAGATTAATTTTTGGGCGGAGCAAGGAGCAGTAGAGGCGGTTCTCGCGCGCGAACTTCCTAAGATAGAACTTGAGGGAATGGCTTCAGAGATGCAAATTCCGGGAGAAATTCTTGTTTATGGCGCAACGGTAATCCATCAGAGTAAACGTCCGTTGATTCAAAATTTTTATAACTTCATCAAAACAGATGAGACGGGAAAAGACCGTGAACGTCACCTTTTTGTTTCTGAACCGAAAAAAGAAGATACACATTATTCGATTTTTGAAGATAATCATGGCACCCACATTTTTGCAAATGATGATTTAGATATGCTGACAGAACTATCAAATTTGACAGAAATGGGCTATAATCATTGGAAGCTTGACGGAATTTTTACACGTGGAGAAGTTTTTGTCAAGATTGTCAAAATTTTTGTTGAGGCAAAAAAGCTTATTGAGGCAGGCAATTTTACAATAGATAAAGCGAATCAGTTAGACGAAGAAGTTCGGAAGCTTCATCCATCAGGACGAACAGTTTCTCACGGATTTTATGACATCAATCCAGAAAAAATTAAGTAAAAAATATTTTTGACAGAACTGTCAAAAGTAAGTTTAGCTCATAAAACATTTTTGACAGAACTGTCAAAAATAAAAAAGTAAAAGTTTTGGTCTCACAGACCTTTTCAAAACACAGGAATCTATCTTGAAAATAGTTCCAAATTATTGGAGAAAAAATGAATAAAAATATCACATGTCCAGAAATTCTCGCACCAGCGGGAACATTGGAAAAACTCAAAGTTGCCATTCGTTACGGTGCAGATGCCGTCTATATCGGTGGACAGGCTTACGGTTTACGCTCACGAGCAGGCAATTTTAGCTTTGAAGAAATGGAAGAAGCCGTCGCTTTTGCCAATGAGCATGGAGCCAAAATCTACGTCGCAGCCAACATGGTCACGCACGAAGGCAATGAAAAAGGAGCCGGTGAATGGTTCCGCACACTTCGCGACATTGGCATCTCAGCAGTTATCGTTTCAGACCCAGCTCTTATTGCCATTTGCGCCGCCGAAGCACCAGGTCTTGCCATTCACCTTTCAACACAAGCTTCCGCAACGAACTATGAAACCTTGCAATTTTGGCAAAAACTCGGACTTGAACGTGTGGTCCTCGCGCGCGAAGTTTCTATGCAGGAACTCGCAGAAATCCGCAAACATACAGATATTGAGATTGAAGCTTTCGTTCACGGCGCGATGTGCATTTCCTACTCAGGCCGTTGTGTTTTGTCCAACTACATGAGTATGCGCGACGCCAACCGTGGCGGTTGTAGCCAATCCTGCCGTTGGAAATATGATCTCTACGATATGCCATTTGCTGGCGAAAGAAAGTCTATCAATGGCGAGATTCCCGAAGAATTTTCAATGTCAGCTGTTGATATGTCAATGATTGAGCATATTCCCGACCTCATTGAAAATGGTGTCAATTCTTTCAAAATCGAAGGACGAATGAAATCCATCCACTACGTCTCAACCGTTGCGATGGTCTATAAAAAAGCCGTCAACGCTTATCTGGAAAGCCCAGCGAGTTTTGAAGCAATCAAGCAAGAACTCGTAGATGAACTTTGGAAAGTTGCACAGCGCGAACTTGATACAGGCTTTTACTACGGTATTCCCGATGAAAACAAACAACTTTTTGGCGCTCGTCGAAAAATTCCTGAATACAAGTTTGTCGGAGAAGTCATTTCCTATGATGAAAATTCAGGCACAGCTATCATTCGTCAACGCAATGTCATCAACGAAGGAGACACGATTGAGTTTTACGGTCCAAATTTCCGCCATTTTGAAACAACAATCCAAAATCTCCGTCTTGCAGAAACAGGAGAAAAGATTGACCGCGCGCCCAATCCAATGGAATTACTCATTATTGACGTACCACAAGCCGTTGAAACAGGCGATATGATTCGTCGTTCAGGCGCTGGACTGATTAATCTTTACAAAAAAGAAGGAAAGGTCGCAATGGCAAATGGCACACATTAAAACGATTGTTCTAGCCAATCCTTGGCTAACTTTTACAGATGAAATCAAAGCACTTTTTTTGCAAAATACAGCATACGATTTCCAATTTAAGTCAGAAAAAGAACTCACTGAGCAAGATTTTGCAGAAACAGAAGTTTTGATTGCTATTCCTAGCCCTGATATCTTACCCAAATTTAAAAAATTAAAATGGCTTCAACTTTTTAGTGCAGGCACAAATGGTTACACAGAAGGAGCAGCTTTTCCAGAAAATGTCCAACTCACAAATGCCACAGGGACTTATGGATTAACGATTTCTGAGCATATGTTGACAATGTCGCTTGTTCTCATGCGCAAATTTAACATCTATCAAGAGCAACAGGAAAATGAAATCTGGCAAAATGCAGGAGAACTCCAGTCAATCTACGGCTCAACCATTCTTGTACATGGATTAGGAGATATTGGCGGACATTTTGCACAAAAAATGCAAGCACTCGGAGCAAAAGTGATTGCCGTCAAACGTACAGTTTACGGCGATGAAAAATTTGCCGACGAAGTTTATCCTGAAAGTGAACTTGAACGCCTTTTGCCACAGGCAGATATTATTGCTTCCTCTGTTCCAGGTACGAAAAAAACCTACAAACTCTGGAATGCTGAGCATTTTTCTCTTATGAAGCCCACAGCAATTTTTATCAATGTTGGACGTGGCACAAACGTAGATTTGGATGCACTATGTACAGCCTTAAATAATCAAAAACTTTGGGGAGCAGGAATTGATGTAACTGACCCAGAACCATTACCAAAAGGTCATCCTGCATGGCATACAAAAAATCTTCTCATCACACCACACGCTTCAGGTGGTTATACCTTACCTGCAACGCGCCAACGTTTTGAGAAAATTCTTGTAGATAATCTTACACGTTATGCAGCAGGAAAATCACTAAAAAATATCGTTGATATGCAAACAGGTTATAAGCGAAAGGATTGAACATGACAAAAGTTGGCGTATATTTTGGAACTTTCGCTCCTTTGCACATTGGACATTTACAAGAAATTTATAAATGTGCGACTGAAAATGAAAAAGTTCTCGTGATAGTGTCTGGCTATACAGATGATAGAGGAGCTCAGATTGGACTTCCACTTGCTAAACGTTTGGCTTATTTACAAGAAGCTTTCAAAGATGAGCCAAATTTTGTTATCGCAGGATTAAATGAAACAGATTTACCGCCGATGCCTCACGGTTGGGATGAGTGGACGAAGCGCTTGTACAGTATTATTTTTGAAAATATTGCAGAAACTCCAGCTGATATCACATTTTATGTTGGCGAAGTTGAGTATGTGAAAGAACTCATCCAACGTTTTCCAGAAGATATGAACCATTATCAGGTTGAAATCGCCAATCGTTTGGAAATCCCAATATCCGCTACGAAAATTCGTGGAAACTCACTTCGATATTGGCAATTTATTCATCCTGTTTTTCGCCAACATTTCACAAAGTATGTGACTGTTTTAGACAATGAAACCTTGCTAAGAAGATTAGCTTATTCGAGTAATTCACCACTTGTTACTACAGAAATGGACAATATTAGTTCAAACTCTGGCATTGTTTTTGTAAAAAATCCTATTCACATAGAAAATATGGACATTATTTTTACAGAAAACTCAGAAACGAAGTCCAAGAGAAACACAATCCTCCTTGATGATAAAAACGAACAACTGCGTTTTTACCACAGTATTGATGCTTTAAATGAGCAATTTAAAATAAATATTCCTAGATTAGGAAAATAAAAGTCATCATTATTTTGATGGCTTTTAACTTATTTTTAGAGTAAAATATCATATTTTGATATTAGATTGATTTTTTTGATAAATAAAGTTATACTAGAATAAAAAAGCGCTATCAAAACTACTAAAAAAATAGTTTTAGATAAGTTAATAGCACTAGTTTTAGGGGGAACAAGGGGAGAAATGGTAAAAAGGAGTTTATCAGAAGCTGAAAGTTATACATGGAGAATTATTCAAGAACATTATGAGGAAATTCCCAAGACATCTATTTCAGAATTAGCTGAAATTGCTCATGTTTCAATATCAACAATTAATCGGACAGTGCAGAAAAAAGGTTTCAAAGGTTATGCTGAGTTTAGATTTTCAATCAAAGAAAAATCAATCCCAAAAATTAAAGGTTTTTCTAAAGAAGTATTAGCCGCCATTTCTAAAAATGAAGAAGAATTAATAAAAACGATTAACAGTATTTCTGTTGAAAGTGTAGAAGCAGCTGTAGAAGCGATTGAACAAGCTTCGGAAATTTTAATTTTTGCACGAGGTTTATCTACCAATGTAGCTATAGAGATGATGAAAAAGCTACAACTTTATCATAAATTAGGAGTGATTCATGATGATGCAGGTTCGATGGCTTATTATGCGAAGCACGTCACATCAAACAGCTTGATTATTGTAACATCGCTTTCTGGAGAACGCGATGAAATCAATATTCCATTAAATGATGCAAAAACACAAGGAGCCACTATTTTAGCTTTGACAGTTTCTGAAAATAGTACATTGACACGTCTTGCAGATATTTCGCTTGTTGGTTATAAAAGTCCTTATGAAGTGCATTATTTTGATTTAGATGTTCACAGTCGTCTGCCCTTGCATATATTGGTTCGTGTGCTATTTGACGCTTATTCTATTTATAAAAAAAGTAATTGATTATTGTGAAATAAGTAATGTTAGAAATAAAAACTATTTCATTTATGAAGTAGTTTTTGAATATCATTTTTTATTTTGGAAGAATTTCCAGACAAAAACTTAAAACTTGGAAACCTTTCCTTAGCGAAAAATGTTATTCTTTTATTGTAAGCGATTTCCGAGAAAAATTATGCTTATCAAGAAGGAGCTTCCTCATGGGAGAGAAAATGAAACAAAGAATAAGCTATGCGTTAGGTGCATTTGGTCACGACACCTATTATTATGCGATAAGTACATTCTTTATTGCTTTTGTGACCAGTCAGATGTTTGCAGGTGATAAAAACGAAGATGCTATGATTGCTCTTGTCACATCACTTGTTGTTATTATTCGTTTAGTTGAAATTATCTTTGACCCGATTATCGGTGGTTTTATTGATAATACTCATACACGCTGGGGGAAGTTTAAACCTTGGTTGGTAGTTGGCGGTATCATGAGTTCTTTGATGATTATGTTGATGTTTTCTCGATTTTTTGGTCTGGCTTCAAGTGTCAATAAAGGATTATTCACGGTTGTATTTATCATTTCATTTATTATTTTGGATGCTTTTTATTCATTCAAAGATATTTCATTCTGGGGAATGATTCCAGCTTTGTCTGCGACAAATTCAGAACGTGAAACACTTGGAACTTTTGCGCGTTTTGGCTCAGCAATTGGTGCACAAGGGGCAACGATTTTAGCTGTTCCTATTACCATCATGTTTACATCTGGAGGAAAAACGCAGGGGGCACGAGGATTCTTTGCTTTTGGAGTAATGGTTGCTATCGTACAAGGAGTGACAGCTTTAATCACTGCATGGGGAACAAAAGAACAAAAATCAGACATTCGTCAAACAGGTCAAAAAACAATGCCTATTGATATTTTCAAAGCTCTGATAAAAAATGATCAGTTGATGTGGTTGTCACTTTCATATATCTTGTTTGCTATTGCGTACGTCGCAACGACAGCAACATTGATTTTGAATTTTACATTTATTATTGGACACGCAACACTCTATTCAATCACTGGGATTGTTGGATTTATTGGCTCGATTATTCTTGTGCCTTGTTTCCCACTCTTAGCAAGAAAATTTGGACGGCGCAAAGTATTGACAGGTGCTATTGTAAGTATGATAATAGGATATATACTTTTTGTAGCAGGTTCATCCGTTATAACAACTATTTTGGGATTGATTTTCTTGACAGCACCTTATCAACTTGTCTTCTTATCAGTTCTGATGACAATTACCGATTCTGTTGAGTATGGACAATGGAAAAATGGTGTACGAAATGAAGCAGTCACTTTAGCGATGCGTCCTCTACTTGATAAAATTGCAGGTGCTTTTTCAAATGGTATTTATGGCTTTGTGGCGATTGCAGCAGGTATGACAGGTAGTAAATACGTTGCAGGAAAGAGCTATGGTATCGGAACTTTTAAACTCTATGCTTATATTGTGCCAGCTGTTCTGATGATTATCTCTCTTACAATTTATCTAACAAAGGTTAAACTTACTGAAAAACGTCACGCAGAAATTGTAGCAGAACTTGAAGATAAACTTGGAAATAACAAATGAAAATAGAAACAAAAGAGTTTGGCTTAGGAGCAACGCTGATTACACTGACTAATCAGCAAAATATTGCTTTGAGTTTTACAAATTTAGGTGCGCGTGTGGTAGATTGGAATGTATCAGGAAAACATATCGTTCTAGGATTTGATAGCGCACAAGAATATCTTGAGAAAGATAGTTATCCTGGAGCAACGATTGGTCGTACAGCAGGACGTATCAAAGATGGAATAGTTCAAATTAATGGGAAAGATATCCAGCTCAATCAAAATGAATTTCCCCAAAATTTGCACGGTGGCGAAGATGCGTTTAATTTGAAACTTTGGCGTTTTGAAACATTTAATCAGGGAACAGTAGCAGGAATACACTTTTATCTGACATCAAATGATGGAGAAAATGGCTATTCTGGGAAGCTTGATGTGACTGTGACACATTCGTTTGATGAAAATGGAAAGTGGGAAATTGAATATGAAGCGATTTCTGATAAAGAGACAGTTTTTAATCCTACTGGTCATGTGTATTTTAATCTCAATGGAGATGTGAGTATTCCTATTGATAATCATAAATTGGAACTTGCTGCTTCAAGGTTTGTCGCACTTAAGGATAAGACAGAAATTGTGCGTGGAGACATTTCAGGGATAACACAAGATTTTGATTTTCGTGAGGGAAAACTACTTGAAGAAACTTTTGCAGGCAATTCTGAGCAGTTGATATTGGTTGGTGGGATTGACCATCCTTTCTTGCTAGATGAAGTGATACTTACGAAAGAACAAGCAAGATTATCGCTTGATGATGTGAGCGTTTCGGTTTACACGGATCGTCCGAGTATTGTGATTTTTACGGCAAATTTTGGAGATTTAGGAACGATTTATCGTGGAAAAGCAGAAGCAAATCATGGGGGAATTACTTTTGAATGTCAAGTAGCACCGGGGAGTGAGCAAATTCCTGAGCTTGGGAATATACAACTCCAAGCAGGAGAACATTATCATGCGACAACAATTTACAAACTAAATGGAGAAAAATAAAATGGCGACGATTGTAGAAAATAGCAAAGTCCTATCAAAGTTGACAGGGAAATTTATAGATGTTTTTGGCGGAAAAGAAGGTTTAAAGTATTTTTTCTCGCCAGGACGGATTAATCTGATTGGAGAACATACGGACTATAATGGAGGATATGTATTTCCAGCAAGTATCACGATTGGAACAACAGGTTTGGCACGTTTACGTCATGATACGAAGGTACGTCTTTACTCTTTGAATTTTGAGAAAGATGGAATTTTTGAATTTGATTTAGCTACTGTTCGGGAAAAAACAGACGGAGAATGGATTAATTATGTTAAAGGAATGATTGTTGCATTACAAGAAGCAGGTTATCAGATTGACAAGGGATTTGAGCTACTGGTGTCAGGGGAAATTCCAACAGCATCGGGACTTTCTTCTTCTGCCTCATTGGAATTGCTAGCAGGTGTAGTGCTGGAAAATCTCTTTGGGTTGAATATTTCACGTTTGGAACTTGTGAAATTGGGACAGAAGACAGAAAATGATTATATTGGTGTAAACTCTGGTATTTTAGACCAATTTGCGATTGGTTTTGGTGAAATTGGGAAGGCAATTTTACTGGATTGTAACACGCTAGAATACGAGATGGTACCCGCAGAACTTGGTGATGTAGAGATAGTTATCATGAATACTAATAAACCACGTGCCTTGACCGAATCTAAATATAATGAACGTTTTGCTGAAACACGTGAAGCTTTGAGACGATTACAAACAAAACTTTCTATTCAATCTCTTGGAGAATTATCTAATGAAGAATTTGATGCAAATATTGACTTAATTGGCGATAACACACTGGTAAAACGTGCACGTCATGCAGTATATGAAAATACGCGATGTAAGATAGCGCAAAAAGCTTTTGTTGCGGGAAATTTGAAAGAATTTGGAAAATTACTCAACGCTTCTCACGCATCACTCAAAGATGACTATGCTGTGACAGGGCTTGAACTTGATACGTTAGCTGAGACAGCACAAAAACAGGATGGTTGTTTGGGCGCACGTATGACAGGAGCTGGATTTGGAGGTTGTGGGATTGCATTGGTCAAACATGATGCAATTCCTGATTTTATAAAAAAAGTTGGTGATAAATATGAAGAAGTAGTCGGCTATCCAGCCAGCTTTTATGTGGCACAGATTGGTTCTGGAGCGACAAAACTTGATGTAGAATAGAAAAAGTTATGATAGTCATCAACGTTGGAAATGATAAGAATATTTAACTTTGAAGATAAAGACTTTTTACTTATCAGGTCATGTAATAGTTGCAAGAAGGGACGAGAAATAGGGGATGGAAGAATTAACGATTTATCAAGTGATTGAGAATTTTATTCAGCTTGGAGTTGAAAATGGAACAATTCAAGAACTTGATGTGACATATCTGCGAAATCAACTTTTGCATTTTATCGGAATAGATGATTGGCAAATACCTAAAGAAAAAAAGCTTGAGACAGATTCATTATTGCTAATGGATAGACTTTTGGCTTATGCACAAGAAAAGGGAAAAAGTGTTGAGGAAGAAAAAGAAGCTTATGAAGCTGCTTTGATGGATTTTATTACACCTGCTCCCAGCAAAATTAACATGGATTTTTGGGAAAAGTACCAGCATTCGCCAGATAAGGCAACAGATTACTTTTATACACTTGCTAAACAGGTCAATCAAGTAAAAACACGAGATATTGCACGTAATATTTTATTTAAACATCAGACAAAATATGGTGAGCTGGAGATTACAATCAATTTATCAAAACCGGAAAAGGACCCTAAAGCGATTGCGGCTGAAAAAGAAAGAAAAATACAGTCCATAAGTTATCCACTTTGCCAACTTTGTATGGAGAATGAGGGATTTTTTGGAGGAAATGGACAAGCAGCACGTTCTAATCATCGAATTGTGCGTTTGAAACTTGGAGATGAAGAATGGGGCTTGCAATATTCTCCTTATGCTTACTATAATGAGCATTCTATCGTGTTAAATGAGAAACATCAACCCATGAAAATTAATCAGAAAACTTTTGTGAATTTATTTAGTTTTTTAGAGCAATTTCCACATTATATGATTGGTTCAAATGCTGATTTACCTATTGTTGGTGGTTCGATTTTGACACATGACCATTATCAAGCAGGACGTCATGACTTTCCAATGGCAAAGACAGATATTCGTGAGAAAGTTAAATTAAAAGATTTTCCTGAAATGAGTGCTGGTATTTTAAATTGGCCAATGAGTGTTTTGCGTTTAACTTCTGCTCGTAAAGAGGAGTTGATTGAAGCAAGTCAGATGATACTTGAAAAATGGAAAATCTATGATGACAAAGATTTAAATATACTTTCACAAACTTCAGATGGAGTGGTGCATCATACGATTACACCGATTGCCTATAAACATGGAGAGAGTTATGAAATCAATCTAGTTTTGAGAGATAATAATGTTTCTGACGAATTTCCAGATGGTATTTTTCATCCACATCCTGAGCTTCATCATATCAAAAAGGAAAATATTGGCTTGATTGAAGTTATGGGCTTGGCGATTTTGCCTCCTCGACTGAAAGAAGAACTTAAAGAAGTGGAGAAATATTTGATAAATGAATCCAATGAGATGAAAGCTATTCATCAAAGATGGGTAAATGAATTAAAATCAAAAGATAACTTTACTCCTGAAAATGTTGAAAAAAAGGTAAGAGAAGCTGTTGGAGAAGTGTTTAGTCAGGTATTACAGGATGCAGGTGTATTTAAAGATAATCAAAAAGGACAAGATGGCTTTAGGCGATTTATTGCATTTTTAAATAAGTAAAGTTATACTTAATAGTAAATAATAGGGAATGAGGGGAAAAATGACAGTTTTAGTTTTAGGTGGTGCAGGATATATTGGTTCTCATGCGGTAGATATGCTTCTTAGTAAAGGCTATGATGTGGCTGTAGTGGATAATCTTGTGACAGGTCATCGAGCAGCTGTACCTGCTCAAGCGCGTTTTTATGAGGGAGATGTGCGCGATCGTGGTTTGATGGAACGTGTTTTTACAAGTGAAAAAAAGATTGAGGGATTGATGCATTTTTGTGCTTACTCTTTGGTGGGAGAAAGTATGGAAAAACCTGCCATGTATTTTGATAATAATGTCGGTGGCTGTATCTCGATTTTAGAAGCAATGGAAGAATTTGGTGTGAAGCACATTGTTTTTAGTTCTACGGCGGCAACATTTGGTATTCCTGAAAGTTCTCCGATTTCTGAAAAAACACCACAAAAGCCAATCAATCCTTATGGGGAAAGTAAGCTAATTATGGAAAAAATGATGAAATGGCAATCAGAAGCAACAGAAATGACTTATGTCGCTCTGCGTTATTTCAATGTTGCTGGTGCTGCAAATGATGGTCATATTGGCGAAGCGCATAAAAATGAGACGCATTTGATTCCGATTATTTTACAGGTAGCTCAAGGAAAACGTGAGAATATCACGATTTATGGTGATGATTATCAGACGTCGGATGGGACGTGTATCCGTGATTACATTGATATGGAAGATTTGATTGATGCCCATATCAAGGCTTTGGAATATTTGAAAGCTGGTGGAAAGTCGGATCAGTTTAATCTTGGGAGTTCACATGGTTATTCAAATCTTGAAGTGCTGGACACCGCACGTCAGGTGACAGGAAAAGAAATTCCTAGTGTGATGGGCTTACGTCGTCCTGGGGATCCAGATGAACTGGTGGCAGATAGTACAAAAGCAAAAGAAGTTTTAGGCTGGCAAGTACAACATGACTTGACACATATCATTGAGAACGCTTGGCGCTGGCATAGTTCGCACCCAGATTTGTATGAAAAATAAAAAATTCGGATTTAATCCGAATTTTTCTTTTCGAGCAGCTCATAATAAGTTTGCTTTTTCTTTTGCAAAAAGTCAATGTGACTTTCAAGCTCTTGCTTTTTTTCGCGTAATATGTGTTCTTGTTTGATGAGAAGTGAGAGCCGTTCAATGATGGTGCTGTCTCCTTTTTCTCGCAAATCAGAGTAAGCTTTGATGTCTTCAAGCGGCATACCAGTCATTTTGGCACGCTGGATAAATTCTATCCAGTGGAGGTCTTTTTCTGTGAATGTGCGATAGTTGCTCGTACTGCGTTCAGGTTTGATAAGTCCTAAATCTTCATAATAGCGAAGTGTGGGAATACTAAAGCCAGTGATTTTTGCGATTTCGGAAATTTTATAAGTTTTTGTCATTTTTTTTTGCCCTCAAGCTCGCTTGATAGTTTATAATGATTGTACCATAAGAAAAAGGAGAATAGTATGAACAACTATGAAAAAGGACTAAAAGTCCGTGAAGAAGTGATTGGTAAAAGTGCCAGTCAAGCTGTTTCTGAGAGTTTACGGGACATTGCCCCCGATATTGACAACTACACGCTGTTGACCTTTGCAGAATTTTCTGAGCGAACGGTACTTGATATGAAATTGCGTGAACTGATTACGTTGACGAGTTTATTGACGCAGGGCGATACGGCAGGACAACTTCGTGTCCATCTTCAAGGAGCGCTTAACGTTGGTTGGAGCAAAGCTGAGATTATTGAGAGTTTTATCCAGTGTTTACCTTATGTTGGTTTTCCGCGCGTGCTAAATGCCGTGAGTGTTGCCAAAGAAGTTTTTGAAAAACAGACTGATTAGTCTGCTTTTTTGATGTGTCCAGCTTCTACTTCAAAAATACTGAGATTTTCGGGGAGATTTTTTAAGTGGTCAAGTGTGGTTGTTGTGATGAAAGTTTGTGTTTTGCCAAGGGCGGTTTCAATCAAATCTAATTGGCGACTGTTGTCAAGTTCACTCATGACATCGTCAAGTAGTAAAATTGGATATTCGCCAGTTTCATCAAAAATCAGGTCGATTTCTGCGAGTTTAATGGATAGTGCAACTGTTCGTTGTTGACCTTGACTACCAAAATCGGCGACATTGATATCATTTACAAAAAACTCAAGGTCATCGCGATGTGGACCAATACTTGTTTGGTGGCGGAAAATATCTTTTTCATGTGAATTTTCTAATTCTAGTAGAAAATCTTTTTGAACATTTTGTTTGTAGTGAATAGTGAGTTTTTCTAAACTGTGCGTGAGTTGTGTGTGAACTTTTTGAGCATAGTTTTCTAATTTTTCGATAAATCGGCTACGTTCCTGCATGATTTTTGTTCCATGCTCTACAAGTTGAGTATCAAGAACACTTAGGAAGTTCTTATCAATCTTAGATTTTTCAAATTTTAAATAAGAATTGCGTTCTTTGAGCGTTCGGTTGTAGCGGACGCTGTCGTAAAGATAGACAGGACGAATTTGTCCAATTTCCATATCGAGAAAACGGCGGCGAACACTTGGAGCGCCTTTGATGAGTTCAAGATTTTCGGGCGCAAACATAATGAGATTGAGTTGTCCAATATAGTCGGCAAGGCGATTTTCTTTGAGGTGGTTCGCTTTGGCAGTTCGTCCTTTGGCGGTCAACTCAACTTCTAATGGAACACTTGTGTGTGATTTTTCGACAGTAGCTGAAACTTTCATTTCATGTGCATTCCAAGCGATAAGTTCCTTGTCATGACTGGTACGATGACTTCTCGTGAGGGCAAGAAAATAAATCGCTTCAAGGATATTTGTTTTGCCCTGAGCGTTTTGTCCTAAGAAAATATTAAGATTTGGATGAAAAGTGAGATTGAGATTCTCATAATTTCGGAAATTTTTTAGTTGAATATTATTTAATTTCATTGGGGATTTTTCGTTATTGAGAGCAATCGTTTATTTTCTGCCAGGGAAATGAGGTTTTGTGGGTTTCTTAGTGCTTTTTTGCTTATTATTTTCAGCATTAAGCTTTTTTACGAGTGCTTTGACACGAAGTGTTTCTTCTTTTTCTGTTTGGTGTTCTGCAATTTCTGCTGCTGTGGCGGCACGAAATGTTGTGGCTAAATCGAAATTTGGAATTTCTAATGTATCACCTGCACTGAGTTTTTTTCCTCTACGATTTTCGGTTTCGCCATTGAGGAAAATTTTTCCTTCATTTTCTGCGAGAAAAATCTTTGCTTGACCTCCTGTGTTAATGAGACCAATTTCTTTGATAAATTGGCCAAGAGTAATGTATTCTTCGTATAATGTGTAATTTTCCATGTTCTTATTTTATCACAATTTTAGATTATTTTTATGAGAAGATAATAAGTAAAATATGGCTGATTTTTAATAAAAAAAGAACTCAAAAGTTGCTTGAATTTTGATATAATAAAGTGTATGATAATGCTTTGGCTTGAAAAGTCTTTGAGAGCATTGAACTTAGGAAAGTGATAGAAATATGAAGTTAGCAAATGGAGTAAATCTCCATGTGATAAATGAAACAAAGTTTAAAACAATTCGGATTATGGTGCGTTTTCGCGAGGAAGTGTTGCAGGAAAATTTGGCAAAACGTGTGTTGATTTCTAATCTTTGGGAAACAACAAATGCGGTTTATGAGACGGGAAAAGCCTTTAATCGTCGTCTTTCTGAGATTTATGGAGCGACATTTGCAACAGGTGTGGCAAAAAAAGGGAAGCAACATTTACTGAGTATCAATATGAGTGTTGTGAATCCAAAATTTGTGGGATTTGATACTTTATCTGCGATAGTTGATTTTTTAAAAATTGCTCTTTTTCAACCTGATGTACAGGAAAATGCTTTTAATGTGGATATTTTTCAGCGTGAACAAACAAATCTTATTCATTATTTGGAATCAATGAATGAGGACAGAGCATATCATGCGAGTCGAGAATTGACAAAATTGTTTTTTTCAGATAAAAAATTAGCTTTGCCGAGTGTTTCTACGGTTGAATTATTGGCGCGTGAAAATGCTCAATCTGTTTGGGATTATTATCAAGAAATGTTACGTTCAAATCTGATTGATATTTTTGTGCTTGGAGATGTAGCTGAGACACAAGTTGAGAGACTTTTTACGGATTTTGATTTTGAGAATAGAGCGGAAATTGATGGTCTTTTTTATGCGCAAGCTTTGCAAGATGATGTGCATTTTCTGACGGAGAAAAAAGAAGCGGCACAGTCTATTTTACAGTTGGCTTATCATTTGCCTGTACAATATGGAAGTGCGGATTATCTGGCTTTGCAGATTATGAATGGGTTGCTTGGTGGTTTTGCACATTCAAAATTATTTACAAATGTGCGTGAAAAAGCGAGTTTGGCTTATAGTGTGTCTTCTACTTTTGATTCTTTTACTGGATTTTTCAAGATTTCAGCTGGGATTGATGGGAAAAATGTTGAACGAGCAAAAGCTTTGATTTTTGAGCAGGTAAATGCTATGCAGGCTGGAGATTTCAGTGATAGTGAGTTAGAACAGACTAAAACAATGTTGCGCAATAGTTATTTTATGGGGCAAGATTCTACTTCTAATAATATTGAATTAGCATTTGTGAAGGCTTTGTTGCCTGAGCGTTTTTTGGAGACGGATGCGTTTGTTAGTGGAATTAGTGCGGTCACAAAAGAAGATGTACAGCGGGTTGCCAAGAGTTTAACCTTGCAAGCGGAGTACTTTATGGAAGGTTCACTTTGATTGAGGAGAGGAAGATGAAAAAAATTTTTTATGAGCGCGTTGGCGAAACTTTATTTGTAGATGTTTTAGAGAATGGGTTGACGGTTTATTATCTTCCTAAAGCGGATTATAATCGGACTTTTGGTTTGTTTACGACGAAATTTGGTTCTTTGGATACGACTTTTACTCCAGTGGGAAAACTGGAAACAAAGACATTTCCTGAGGGAATTGCGCATTTTTTAGAACATAAACTTTTTGAGAAAAAAGAGGGCGATGTGATGTATAAGTTTGGAGCTTTAGGTGCTCAAACGAATGCTTTCACGAGTTTTTCGCGGACGAGTTATCTTTTTTCAACGCAGGAAAATAGTTATCCTTGTGTGGAATTGTTGCTTGATTTTGTACAGGAACCTTATTTTACGGCTGAAAATGTGACAAAAGAGCAGGGAATTATTCAGCAGGAAATTCAGATGTATCAAGATGAGAGTGATTGGCGTTTATTTGCTGGATTGCTTTCACGAATGTATCCAAATTCTCCGTTGGCAGCTGATATTGCTGGGACACCAGCGACGATTGATGCGATTACGGCGGAAGATTTATATGAAAATTATGAAACTTTTTATCAGCCAAAAAATATGAACTTGTTTTTGACAGGACCATTTGATGTGGAAAAGATGTCAAACTTTGTGCGAGAAAATCAGGCGAAGAAAGATTTTGTGAATTCTGAAGTGATTAAACGTGAGACGGTAAAAGCGAGTGAGCCAATTTCTGGAGAAACGTTGGCTTTAGAAGTTGCGATGCCAAAATTTGCTCTGGGCCTTCGGGGAGAAGATAAATTGCCTGAAAATCCTGTGGAATTGTTGAAATATAAACTTTCTATGTCATTATATTTAGATTTATTGTTTGCGCCGACAAGTCAGCTTTATGAGAAATTGTATCAATCTGGTTTGATTGATGATTCATTTGAGACGAGTTTTGAGTTTGATGAACGTTTTCATTTCGTGGCTTTATCGGGAGATACAGAAAATCCTGAAAAATTGAGTGAAGTTTTGCAAGAAGCGCTGAAAAGTTATAAAATAGAGAGTGATTTCAGTGAGGAACATCTTGATTTGCTCAAACGAGATACTTTGGGGGATTATTTTAGCTCGTTAAATTCACTGGAATATATTGCCAATCAGTTTTCTTCGGCACTTTATGATAAAGTGAGTTTCTTTGAGTTGCCTGAGATTTTGTCAAAATTGACGCTGACGGAAATTAGTGACAATGCTGAAAAATTTATTCAAGAGATGAAAGTAGTAGAATTTACTATTTTGCCAAAATAAAATGAAAAAGTAGTAAAATTAATTTTGACAGAGTTGTCAAAAGTTAAAAATCAGTAAAATATTTTTTGACGGAGTTGTCAAAAGTTAAAAATTAGTAAAATATTTTTTGACAGAACTGTCAAAAATAAAATGTCAGTAAATTTGGCTGACAAATCTGAAAATATTGTTAAAATATTTTCCAAAAACAAAAAATACGAACAGTTATAATAAAAAATCCATGTGCAGTACAATAACGAAAGGGGGACATGGTGGCAATAAAAACAATCGGTCAGGTTTTAAAAGAAAAACGGACAGAACTCGGTCTTGGACTATCTGAGGCTGAAAAACTTACAAATGTACAAAAATTATATATCGTAGCGCTGGAAACAGATGATTACAAGGCGCTTCCAGGCGAATTTTATATAAAGGCTTATCTGAAACAATATGCTGAAAAATTGGGTTTAAATGCAGAGGAGATTGTTGCAGCTTATGAGGCGGGCAATGGAATTACGGTTGAGGATAAAGATGATATTCAAGAAACTTATCGTTTTGTGAAGCCGAGTGAGCGTGTGGAGGAAGAAGATACAGGACCACGGACTTGGCGAGATTATGTGCCAATTATTTTATTGTCCTCTGTTGCACTTGCGATTGTCCTTGCAGTTGTCTTGGCAGTTGTTGTCAATCAGTCAGGAACACCAAGCCTTGCGAGTAATAATTATCATTATTCTGATAGTAAAAAATCGTCTGCATCGGCGAAATCAACATCAAGTACAACACAAAGTTCTTCAAGCTCAAGTTCCAGCGCAGCTCCGCTACAAAAGCTGAGTGTTACTGGTTCAGGAACAACGTTGAATGCAAATTTAACAAATGCTCAAACACCAGTTAAAATCGAAATTTCAGTAGCAGCTGGAGGTAGTGTTTGGGTTTATGCCAATAATTCAGACATGGCAACAACGGGTGTCACATTGTCTGGCACGAATTTGACAACAACAGGAACTTTGAGCGCTGGTAGTACAGCATCGGTTATCACATTGGGAAATCATGCAGGTGTTTCAGTGACTATCAACGGTCAAGCACTTGACTTGTCTCAGTTGGGAACAGTTGGCCCTTATAAAATTTACTTGACAGTAAATGCTGCGACGGGCACACAAGCACCAACCACACAATCATCTTCAGCAGTGACAGCAAATGCTAATACGACAACTGCTCAATAAAATAAATTATTTTCAATGTATGAAAATGAAAAAAGAAAAGGAATATTATGAAACAGAAACTCCCTAACCAACTTACTATTTTGCGCATTTTTATGATTCCTATATTTGTGATTTTGCTTTATATCCCTAAAGGAGCGCACATTGGAAATACTTATCCAATGTGGATTATTGCAGCAGTAATTTTTGCTTTGGCTTCATTTACGGATTGGCTTGATGGATATCTGGCTCGGAAATGGCACGTTGTCAGTAACTTTGGTAAATTTGCAGACCCATTGGCAGATAAAATGTTGACAATGGTAGCTTTTGTGATGTTGGTTGCTTTAAATATTGCGCCTGCTTGGGCGGTCGCAATCATTGTCTGTCGTGAACTTGCGGTAACTGGTTTGCGCTTGCTTTTGGTTGAGCAAGGTGGAGTTGTGATGGCAGCTGCCATGCCAGGTAAGATAAAAACAGCAACACAAATGGTGTCAATTATCTTCTTGTTCATCGGCAATCCTTTGTATATTGGAACAATCCTGTTTTATGTGTGCGTCTTTTTCACAATTTATTCAGGATATGATTATTTTTCAAAAAATATGTCTGTTTTTAAAAATGCAGATTGATGGAGAAGAGTTGCAGTCATTTAATATGGCTGTTTTTTAATCTAAAGGGGAGTTCTAAAAGCTCAGATTTTGATTTTCCCAAGCCCAGTGTCAAGTCTCCTAGACATGGTGTAACCTGTTGTCGTCGGCTTTCCTTGTTCTTGGAAAAATCAGCTCAGAGATGCCAAAAAGCAGTTTTTAGAGCTACCCTAAAATTTTGGGGAAATAAATATGAAGTTACTTGCTTTCAGAGTGCTTTTGCGTTACAATAAGCTTGTAGAGAACGAACGGTCGGTGCAAGTTCGTCAATCATTGCGTGACAGTAAAAAATGGTGACCACATTATAGTCGTCTGAGGTTCTGCTGAATAACAGGACAAATTTAGGTGGTACCGCGCTTAACGAAAATTTTGCACCCTAGAGCTTCGGCTTTGGGGGCTTTTTTAACTCAAAACTGAGAAAACACAAGATGACAGAAAGGAATTTCATGAAATTACAAAAACCAAAAGGAACGGCTGATATTCTCCCTGATGAATCAGCAAAATGGCAGTATATCGAGGAAATTGCACGGGCAGTTTTCACGGATTACAACTTTAGAGAATTGCGTACGCCAATGTTTGAGAACTATGAACTTTTCAAACGCGCAACAGGTGAGACAAGTGATATTGTCACAAAAGAAATGTACGATTTTGAGGATAAAGGAGGGCGACACATTGCCCTGCGTCCAGAGGGAACAGCTTCGGCTGTGCGTGCTTATATTGAAAATAAACTCTACGCACCAGAAGTTTTGAAACCTGTGAAGATTTTTTATGAGGGTTCAATGTTTCGCTATGAACGTCCACAATCAGGACGTTTGCGCGAGTTTCATCAGTTTGGTGTTGAGTGCTTGGGAGTGAAAAATCCTGCGGTTGATGTGGAAGTTATCGCAATGGCACAGTCATTTTTCACACAAATCGGGATTAGTGGTGTGACTTTGCATTTGAATTCTTTGGGGGATATGGAAAGTCGCAAAGCTTATCGTCAAGCTTTGGTTGATTATCTCACACCTTTTGAGGAGCAACTTTCTGAGGATAGTCGTCGTCGGTTGCACGAAAATCCTTTGCGTGTGCTGGATAGTAAAGAAACAGAAGATAAGAAAATTGTGAAAGATGCACCATCTATTTTGGATTATTTGAGTGATGAATCTGCTAGTTATTTTAGTAATGTGCGTTCGCAGCTTGAGACATTGAATATTCCTTACGTGATTGATACAAATATGGTGCGTGGGTTGGATTATTATAATGATACGATTTTTGAGTTTATTGTTGATTTGAAAGGTCAGGAATTAACAGTTTGTGCTGGTGGACGTTATGATGGCTTGGTTGAATACTTCGATGGTCCTGCGACGCCTGCATTTGGCTTTGGCTTGGGAATTGAACGTTTGCTTTTGATTGCCGAAACACAGGACGTTTACTTTTTGCCAGAGGAAGGTTTGGATGCTTTTATTGCGGTTATGGGCGATAAGGCGAGTGTTGAAGCAACGAAATTGACGGAAGCTTTGCGTACTCAGGCTTATAGAGTGGAACGCGATTTTTCTGGACGTAAATTGACTGCACAGTTTAAAACGGCGACAAAACTTGAGGCTGAGGTGATTATCACGCTTGGTGATGATGAAGTTGAAACGAAACAAGTGACGGTAAAACATAATCGCACACGGCAAGAAATAAAGACAAGTTTAACGGCTCTTTATAAGTCATTTGACCATATTCTTGAGCGATTTGATGAAGAGTATTGAGCTTCTATTAACTACTAATGAGAAACTATTAAAAAATAAATGAGGAATGGGGGATTTGAGTTCTTCAACTTGGAAAGGATTGAAAAGATGAATTTTTCGATGTTTCTTAAGGAGAGGAACTTGTATCTGATATGAAACGGACAGATTACGCTGGAAATATTACAGAGGATTATTTAAATCAAGAGGTGACGGTCAAAGGTTGGGTGGCAAAACGCCGTAATCTTGGTGGACTGATTTTTATTGATTTGCGCGACCGCGCGGGGATTGTGCAGATTGTGGTCAATCCTGAGACGGCTTCGCCTAAGATTGTGGAAATCGCGGATAATGTGCGAAGTGAATTTGTGCTGGAAGTCACAGGAAAAGTCGTGGCGCGTGCAAGTAAAAATGACAAAATCAAAACGGGTGCGATTGAGCTGGAAGCCAGTCAAATCACGGTGCTTAACCGTTCAAAAACAACACCTTTTGAGATTAAAGATGATGCTGAGGTGCTTGATGATACGCGCTTAAAATATCGTTATCTGGATTTGCGTCGTCCGAAAATGCTGGCAAATCTGACTTTGCGCCATGCGACAACACGTGCAATTCGCAATTTCTTTGATGAAAATGGCTTTATTGATGTGGAAACACCCTTTTTGAATAAATCAACACCTGAGGGGGCGCGCGATTATTTGGTACCAAGCAGGGTGAATAAGGGCGAATTTTACGCTTTGCCACAGTCACCACAGCTGATGAAGCAGCTTTTGATGACGGCTGGACTTGACCGTTATTATCAGATTGTCAAATGTTTCCGCGATGAGGATTTGCGGGGCGACCGTCAACCTGAATTTACGCAGGTGGATATGGAAACGTCATTTTTGTCAGAAGAAGAAATTCAGGAATTGACAGAGGGGTTGATTGCGCGCGTGATGCACGAGGTTAAGGAAATTGATGTGACACTGCCATTTCCACGGATGACTTGGGATGATGCGATGAATTTTTATGGCTCTGATAAGCCTGATACACGCTTTGATATGCTTTTGACAGACCTGTCAAAAACTTTGAAGACGGTAGATTTCAAAGTTTTCAGTGAAGCGCCTGTTGTCAAAGCGATTGTCGTGAAAAATGCGGCGGATAAATATTCTCGTAAGAACATTGATAAATTGACAGACCTGTCAAAACAGTTTGGAGCAAAGGGACTTGCATGGATTAAGTTTGACAAGGATGAAATCACCGGGCCAATCGCAAAATTTTTGACAGAAGTTTCTGACGAACTTGTCAAAAATCTTCAGCTGGAAAATAATGACCTCGTCCTCTTTGTGGCTGACAAACTTGATGTGGCAAATGCGACGCTCGGTGCGCTCCGTTTAAATATTGCTAAAAATCTGGAACTCATTGACCACAGTAAATTCAACTTCCTCTGGGTGATTGATTGGCCGATGTTTGAATGGTCTGATGAGGAAAATCGCTATATGTCGGCGCATCATCCATTCACCTTGCCAACGGACGAAACGGTCAAAGAATTGACAGGCGACTTGTCAAAAGTCCGCGCGCACGCTTATGATATCGTATTGAACGGTTATGAACTCGGTGGCGGCTCGCTGCGAATTCACACACGCGACTTGCAAGAAACAATGCTCGAAGCGCTTGGATTTAGTCTTGATGCGGCAAAAGAGCAATTTGGCTTTCTTCTTGAAGCACTGGACTACGGTTTTCCACCACACGGCGGACTTGCTATCGGACTTGACCGCTTTGTTATGCTGCTTGCCGACAAGGACAATATCCGCGAAGTGATTGCTTTCCCTAAAAATAATAAAGCGAGTGATCCAATGACTCAAGCGCCGTCTACCGTCGCTGACAAGCAATTAGAGGAGCTAAGTATCAAAGTTGAACGAAATAATTAAACTGATAAAGTCGATTGGCGCAGAACGCTTAGCCAGTCGCTTCTCTGCTGCGGTACTTTATGGCGTTCTCTCAAGTTTTGCGTTGAACTTTTTCTATCAACCAGGACACGTTTATGCCAGTGGTATCACAGGTGCAGCACAGATTGTGTCAGATATTACCATTCGTCTGACGGGACATAATTTCCTGCCCATTTCGCTGATGATTTTCGTCATCAATATTCCGCTCATGCTACTTGCTTGGAAGGGAATTGGCAGACGATTTACGCTCTACACGCTGATTACGATTGGTATGAGTTCGATTTTCATTCATTTTGTTCCTGTGACACAACTGACGAGTGACCCTGTGATTAATGCCGTTTTTGGTGGTGCAATATTGGGCTTTGGTGTCGGAAATGCGATGAAAGAAGGCATTTCCAGCGGTGGAACGGATATCGTTAGTCTTTATGTGCGACAAAAAACAGGGCGAAAAGTTGGCACACTCTCGTTTATTGTCAATGGGATTATCGTCTTTGTTGCAGGGATTCTCTTTGGCTGGGAATATATGCTTTACTCGATTATTGCGATTTTCATCAGTTCGCGCGTGCAAGATGCTGTTTTCACTCGACAAAAGCGCCTGCAAGTCATGATTGTCACGCAATATCCAGATTTACTGATTGACAAATTATTTGAGAAATTCAATCACGGTGTCACGATTTTGAACAATACTGAAGGTGGCTATACGCACGAGAAACGTACAGTTTTGCTCAGTGTCATCACGATGTACGAGTATCAAGATTTCAAACGGATTATCGCCAAATATGACCCGCACGCATTTGTCTCCATCTCGGAAAATGTTCGTGTTTTAGGCAAATTTGAAGAAATTATGGACTAAAAATATTTTTGACAGAACTGTCAAAAATATTTTATCAGCAAAATTCACTTTTCTAAGAAAAAAGTGGATTTTTAGGAAAAAGAAATAAGGAGTTTATGAAAATCTATGACTAGAATCAAACCACATTTCCTTAACTTCATCGCCATTGCTGTCGGCACTATGATTTATGGATTCGGCTTTGTTGAATTTAATATGGCAAATCACCTCGCAGAAGGAGGTGTTGCAGGTATTTCGCTGATGGGACATTTCCTGCTTGGCATTGACCCGTCAATCAGCCAGTTTGTCCTCAATATTCCCCTGTTAATCATTGGTTTCACTTTTCTTGGGCGACGAATGTTTCTCTATACAATCTGGGGAATTGTGAGTTTGTCAATCTGGATGTTCGTTTTTCAGCGGGTCAATATTTTTATCAATATCAATCATGATACGCTGATTGCCGCCTTACTTGCAGGTGTATTTGCTGGAACAGGAATTGGAATTGTGTTTCGATTTGGTGGAACGACAGGTGGCGCAGATATTATCGCTCAGCTCTTGCAACTCAAAAAAGGAATCCAAGTCGGACGAACATTTTTCATTTTTGATACGATTGTTCTTACACTTTCACTGACTTATATTAGTTTGGAACACATGATGTACACGCTGATAGCCAGTTTTGTCGCTGCGCAAGTCATCGGTGTCGTGCAAAATGGTGGATACACTGTGCGAGGAATGCTGATTATCACAGATAAACACGAGGAAATCGCTCAAACCATCATCGAAGAAATCGGCAGAAGTGCGACTTACCTGCATGGCGAGGGCGCTTATTCAGGCAAAGATAAAAAAGTCCTCTATGTTGTGCTCAATCCAAGTGAAATCCAAGAAGTCAAACATATTTTATCAAAAGTAGATTCAAATGCTTTTGCTTCCGTGATAAATGTTCACGAAGTCATCGGCGATTTTTCCTATCCTAAGAGTCGATTTAAAATCGAAAAAAAATAGTCTAATTAAGACTATTTTTTGTAACTATTAAATTTTGTAGAAATTAGACAAACGGTCACTTTCTAACTGCCCGACAGATTTTACACCTTCAACATTATAACTATCTGCATTGACCGCCGTACGAATGGCTTCTAGCTGAGTAATCGTACGGTCCAACTGAATCAGATTTTGCATATTATAATCAAAAGTATAATTGCTAATCTCGCGTTTTGCCTTTTTCAAGTGAATGATTGCTTTTTCAATCTCTTCAGTTGCCTTTGTAGTACGCATTATTGACCTCCTCTTTAAGATAACTCTTTTTCCTACCTCTAGTATAGAATAAAAAATACAAAAACACCAGCAAAATTATTCTCATTAAAAATAATTTTGTTGGTGTTTTCATTTATTTTCCACTTGCGACAAATGCATCCAAAATCTCAACAATTTCAGCCTGAGAGCTTGCTTCATTGACCGCTGCTTTAACCTTTCCAGAACGTGACGCACCTTTCAGATAATAAGCGGCATGTTGACGAAATTCACGAGATGCCAGATTATCGCCTTTTAAGTCAACAAGTCGTTGCAGATGAAGCTTGGCGATTGCCATTTTTTCAGGTACACTAGGCTCAGGCAAAAGTTCGCCCGTCCGTAGATAATGTTCTGTACGATGTAGCATCCAAGGATTTCCAAGCGCTGCGCGTCCAATCATCACAGCCGTGACACCCGTTTCTTCAATCATTCGTTTGGCATCTTCAGGACTTTTCACGTCGCCGTTGCCAATCACAGGAATATTCACAGCGTCGGTCAATTTCGCCAGCCAATTCCATTGTTCCTGTGCATTTCCAGTGTAAGCTTGCGCTTTTGTCCGTGTGTGCATTGCCACAGCGCTCCCACCAGCGGCTTCAATCGCTTTCGCATTTTCCACAGCAAAGAGATGGTCGCTATCCCAACCGATACGGATTTTCACTGTCAAAGGTTTGTCAATCGCAGAACTGACCGCTTTCACAACATCGTAAACCTTATCAGGGTCAAGAAGCAAGCGAGAACCAGCCTCATTTTTTGTCACTTTTGGTACAGGACAGCCCATGTTGATGTCAATAATATCAGCCACCGTATTTGCTTCAACAAACTTTGCAGCTTCAACTAAAGTATCAATTTCTCCACCAAAAATCTGCATAGATAACGGATGTGGCACGCCCTCAAAATCCATCATCGCCAGCGTTTTTTTATTGCGAAATTCAATTCCTTTATCAGAAATCATTTCCGTCACAACCAAACCAGCGCCAAATTCCTTCGCCGTTGTCAAAAAAGCTTTATTAGTGATACCCGCCATTGGTGCTAGTACGATTTTATTTTTAATCTCAATATCCCCGATTTTCCACGGTTCATTGTACATTTTGTCCATAGTCATAAAGAATATTTTATCACTTTTGACAAATGAAAACCAGCCCACAGCACTGTAAGTTGGTTTTTTCATCAAAATATTTTTTGACAAATCTGTCAAAAGTGATTTTCATCCCCAAATATTTTTTGACAAATCTGTCAAAAGTGATTTTCACGCTCAAATATTTTTGACAGGGTACAAACTTACAACTTCGTTATAATCACCCTGTTCGAAATCCTGTCAAAAAATTATTTATCCAAAATCAAGTCATTCAACTCATTTGCATCAAACATATAATGGCGGTTGCAAAATTGACAGACGACTTCTGCCCCATTATCTTCCTCAATCATCGCCGTCAATTCCGCAGCAGCAAGCGAATGCAAGCCCTCACGAAAACGTGCCTTTGAGCAATCACAATGATAATGCAAATCAGATTCAGCCAGCACCGTGAAATCCATTTCCCCATAAATCGCCGCCAACATTGCGTCCAGTGGCGCATCATTTTCCAGCAAAGTAGAAATCGCAGGCATCGTCTTAATATTTGCTTCCATTTGCGAGATTTCCTCATCCGTCGCATCAGGCAAAGCTTGCAACATAAAGCCACCAGCGACTTTGACACTATCAGCATTTTCATCGAGCAAGACATTTAAACCAACAGATGACGGTGTTTGTTCACTTTCAAGAAAATACCAAGCTAAATCCTCGCCAATCTCGCCAGTAATTAAATCGACTTGTCCCGTGTAGGGTTGTTTCAAGCCCATATCTTTCACAACCAGAAAAAATCCATTTCCCACCAGTGGCGCGACCAAAACTTCACCAGTAGAAGCACGTTTATAGTCGAGGTCTGTATTTTGCACATAACCTTTCACATTGCCCAAACTATCCGCGACAGCAACGATGGCGCCCATCGCGCCATCTCCGAGGATTTTGACAGTAACTTTGCTATCGCCTTTTTCATTAGCTCCCAAGATTTGCGCAGCAATCAAAGTTCGTCCAAGCGCCACAGTAGATGACGGCATGGTTTCGTGACGTACTTGCGCTTCACGCACGCTTTCAGTCGCTTCCAATGCAAAAGCACGAAAATGTCCATTTTTTGAAATTGATTTAATGATTTTATCCATATATTTATTATAACAAAATATGGATGAAAATAGAGTTTAAGCTAAGTTTTACAAGACTTTCTAGCATTCTAAAATAAAAATGTTACATTATTTACAATCAACAAAATTCTTTACAAAAAAAATAAAAAAGCGTATAATTGTATTCAAAAGAATAGCAAAATGAAACAAACAAACAAACAAATTAAAAGTAAGTATTTAACGCGGAAAGTGAGGAAAAAATCCATCAAAAAAGAAGTAAACATGGATATTGTTGAAGATAAGTACTATGAAAAATTCTTTCAAAAACTGAGATTACAACAGGATATTATCGTTATTTTTCTGTGGGCAATTATTATTTATCCGATACTCGTTGCGATAAATTCTTTCTCACAAAAACCTCTCTGGAAAGGCATTTTCCACTGGGATTTGGAGACAGGCAGAGCCTTTACAAAAAAAGTCTTTTTAGTTCTCCTCATTGGTGGTATTATTTTAATCATTCTCAGCACTATTTCTCTCATTCATAATAATTGGCGAGAAAACAAAATACTTTCTCAAAAGAGAATGTATGATACAAAACGACTTGCAGCACGCAAAGAAATACTTGAAAAAATCTACGAAGAACGTTACGGAGAACGGGAAGTTCGGGAAAGCTCACAATATTATATTGTTGCACCAGAGCAAAATCTTCCCAATCATCTGATAGAAAATACCTTTAAAGAAAGAAATTGTTAATGCTATTCTTGAAGAAAGTTCTCGAACTCATATCTGCAAGCATTTTCTTTTATCCAATGGTTGCCTCTATTGCTTGGATTGTAGGAGGTACTTATTATCGTTGGTTTTATACTGGACGTATCAAGCAATTCAAACGCATGGCAAAAGAAGATGAACCGATGATAAGCATTTTAATTCCAGCACATAATGAAGAACTTGTCATCGAAGATACGATTAACTATATGTTTACAGAACTTGACTACCACAACTTTGAAGTGCTTGTTTGCGATGATGGTTCGACAGATACGACACCACTTATTTTGCAACGTTTGATGGTAAAATATCCTCGTTTGCGCTGTGTGCGTATCACAGCAAATAAAGGAAAAGCACACGCATTTAATATCGGGGCTTCCTTTGCTAAAGGAGAGTTTATCTTAAGTAATGATGCAGATATCATGCCAGAACGTGATGCACTCTGGAAATATATGAACTACTTTATTGGCGAAAAGCACCAAAACACAGGTGCAGTTACTGTCAATATGACTGTACAAAACCGTACACTTCTCATTGAAAAGTCGCAAACCGTTGAATTTTCCAGTATTTCAGGACTTATCAAACGCACACAAATTGCAGTTTTAGGCGCAATTTATGCCTATTCTGGCGCAAATACAATGTACCGCAAAGATGCGCTTTATGATGTGGGTATGTTTCGGCAAGATAGAGCAACAGAGGATATTTCGATTGCGTGGGACCAGCAGTTTCAGGGCTGGCAAGCGGTTTACACACCAGATATTATCGCCTACATGAACGTCCCGACCAGTGTCAATGAACTTTACAAACAACGCAAACGTTGGGCGAAAGGTGGCACAGAATCATGGATAACAAATTTTTTACGTATCACTCGTCATCCTCTGCGCTATTTTTCAAAAGTTGTTTTACTATTTGACCAGACTTTGAGTATTCTGTGGGCATTTTACTTTATCATTGGGACGATTACAATGCTGATTAAGTTTATTCTTGATATACTCACGGAAAATTATTATTATTTGAATGTTAATTTGGACCGCTTTTTCATCTTTTATTCATTTGTCTGTGTGGTTGGTGTGCTGCAACTTCTCGCATCACTCATATTAGAAAATCATGAGAGTCGTTTAAAATATATTTTCTTCTCACCACTTTATCTTTTGTGGTACTGGATAGTCGCGCCAATCACAGTGATTACAAGTTTTCCCTCAGCAGTCATAGAACTTATCAAAGGAGAAAGTACAGGTACTTGGGTATCGCCTGAACGGACAAAAATGAGGAAATAAATGTTAAAAAACTGATGAATTTTACCATCAGTTTTTTTATTTCCGAACATTTAAAGCAAAATTTACAAAAAATCATGAATTTCACGAATGATTGCCCCTAGATTTGCTATAATTAAAGTAAGTGCGACAGGAGCTTTCATATTGAAAATGCCAGCCAAGAATCACTTGGAGCGTGCAAAATATTTTAAAGAAAAGAGAATATTATGCCATCAGTAGTAGTTGTCGGGACACAGTGGGGAGACGAAGGAAAAGGAAAAATCACAGATTTTCTGAGTTCAAATGCCGAAGTTATTGCCCGTTATCAAGGAGGCGATAATGCGGGACACACTATTGTCATTGCTGGAAAAAAATTCAAGTTACATCTCATTCCATCTGGAATTTTTGATGCAACGAAAATTTCTGTCATTGGAAATGGTGTTGTTGTCAATCCAAAATCATTGGTCGAAGAAATCGCCTACCTCAACGAAAATGGTGTGAGCGCTGAAAACTTGAAAATTTCAGACCGTGCGCACGTGATTTTACCTTATCATATCAAACTTGATGCGCTCCAAGAAGAAGCCAAAGGCGACAAAAAAATTGGCACAACGATTAAAGGTATTGGCCCAGCTTATATGGATAAAGCCGCGCGTGTTGGCATTCGGATTGCTGATTTGCTGGATAAAGAAATTTTTGAAGAACGTTTGCGTGTCAATCTTGCTGAAAAAAATCGTGAATTTGTCAAATTGTATGACAGCGAAGCGCTCGAATTTGACGATATTTTTGAGGAATATTATGCTTATGGACAGCAGATTAAAAAGTATGTCACAGATACATCCGTGATTTTAAACGACGCGCTGGACAACGGCAAACGTGTGCTTTTTGAGGGCGCGCAAGGTGTCATGCTTGATATTGACCAAGGGACTTATCCATTTGTTACCAGTTCAAATCCTGTTGCTGGTGGTGTTACTATTGGTTCTGGCGTTGGCCCAAGTAAGATAAATACCGTCGTTGGTGTCTGCAAAGCCTATACATCACGTGTTGGTGATGGCCCATTTCCCACAGAACTTTTTGACGAAGTTGGTCATAAGATTCGCGAAGTTGGTCATGAATATGGCACAACAACAGGTCGTCCGCGCCGTGTTGGTTGGTTTGACAGTGTTGTCATGCGCCATTCCAAACGTGTCTCAGGTCTGACAAATCTCAGTTTGAACTCGATTGATGTTTTGACAGGGCTGTCAAAAGTAAAAATCTGTGTCGCTTATGATTTGGACGGTAAACGAATTGACCATTATCCTGCCAGCCTCAAAGAATTGCAACGTTGCACACCAATTTATGAAGAACTTCCAGGCTGGACAGAAGACATCACAGGTGTTCGCACACTCGAAGAATTGCCAGAAGCTGCGCGCAACTATGTCCGTCGTGTCGGCGAGCTCGTCGGTGTCCGTATTTCAACATTTTCAGTCGGCCCAGGACGCGAGCAAACAAATGTCCTTGAAAGTGTCTGGAGCTAATTTTTTTGATATAGCGAAGCCGTTGTGAGCTTGCTCACTTACGGATTGGCTAGTTTGTTCTCCTAAGATTGCCGTAGGAGCTAGAGAATTTATTTTCACCCTGTCAAAAATTCTGATGTTTGACAAATCTGTCAAAAGTGATAAAATTAGAACAGTCATCATAAGAAGAGTAAGTCAATCAAAACGTCCGAGGGAACAGCAGTCACCGACTGAAAGCTGCTGTACGTAAGTATTTGCTGAAGTTCACCTTGTGAAAAATTAAATAAAATTATCAATTAAGAGATAAAATAGGATGGTACCGCGGTTTTCGCTCCTTTAGGAGAGAAGACCGTTTTTTGTACTATTTGAAAGGGAAACTATGAGCTTACAAGAAAAAATCGAAGAATTACGTCAACGCACGCTGGGCGAATTGCTTACAGTCACTGACGAAAAAACACTCAATGACCTGCGCACCGTCATGCTCGGTAAAAAAGGAGAATTAACAGAAATTCTTAAAGGCATGAAAGATTTAGCAAATGAAGAACGTCCAATAGTTGGCGCGATTGCCAATGCTTTCCGTGACGAGTTCGGCAAAGCCATTGAGCAACGCAAACAAGAACTCGCAGAAGTTGCGCTCAATCAAGCCCTGCAATCTGAAACGCTTGATGTCACTTTACCAGGCAAAAAGCAACATCAAGGCACACGTCATATCCTCACGCAAACCCAAGAAGAAATCGAAGAAATCTTCCTCGGCATGGGCTACGAGATTGTTGACGGCTACGAAGTCGAAACCGACCATTACAATTTTGAACGAATGAATTTGCCGAAAGACCACCCAGCGCGCGATATGCAAGATACTTTTTACATTACCAATGAAATTTTGCTCCGCACACATACAAGTCCTATGCAGGCACGGACAATGGACAGCCATGATTTCAGTAAAGGCGGTTTACGAATGATTGCACCAGGTCGTGTGTATCGTCGTGATACAGATGATGCCACACACAGCCATCAATTCCACCAAATCGAAGGACTTGTCGTGGATAAAAATATCACAATGGCAGACCTCAAAGGGACACTTGATTTGGTCATGAAAAAAATGTTTGGACAAGAGCGTAAACTCCGTTGGCGCCCAAGCTATTTCCCATTCACAGAACCTTCTGTCGAAGTTGATATTTCTTGTTTCAAATGTGGTGGCAAAGGTTGCAACGTCTGCAAGCATACAGGTTGGATTGAGATTTTAGGCGCTGGTATGGTGCATCCAAATGTCCTAGAAATGTCAGGACTTGACAGCACCGTCTATTCAGGCTTTGCCTTTGGACTTGGACAAGAACGCATCGCCATGCTCCGCTACGGTATCAACGATATTCGCGGTTTCTACCAAGGCGATATTCGCTTCTTAGAGCAGTTTGGAAAATAATTTTTCTATTGATTTGTAAAACTATTAGAACAGGAAAAATAAAATGAACATAAGTTATAAATGGCTAAAAGAACTTGTCCCAGAGCTCACAGCAACAGCACAAGATTTAGAAGAAAAAATGTCCACTTCGGGAATAGAAGTAGAAGGAGTAACTTCACCCGCTGACGGACTTTCAAAACTCGTTGTCGGCGAAATTCTCAGTTTTGAAGATATTCCCGAAACACATTTGCATGTTTGTCAAGTTGATGTCGGCGAAGCAGAAGCCTTACAAATCGTCTGCGGTGCACCCAACGTTGTCGCTGGTAATAAAGCTATCGTTGCTCTCGTCGGTGCGCGTATCAAAGACAATGTTAAAATCAAAAAAGGCAAAATGCGCGGTTTTGAAAGTCAAGGAATGTTGTGCGCTCTTGACGAAATCGGTGTGCCAGATAGCATCAACCCGATGAAGCATGAAGATGGTATTTACGTCATGCCCGCTACTGCTAAAAAGGGTGAAAGCATTTTTCCATATCTTGATATGGACGATGAGATTATCGAACTTTCTATCACGCCAAACCGTGCCGATGCACTCTCTATGCGTGGTACAGCCTATGAAGTTGGCGCTATATATGATTTACCCGTCAAGTTTGATGCTGTCCACCTCACAGAAATAAGCACAGCAACCGCTGATAAAATCAAAGTTACCGTTGAGACCGATAAAGTTCCAACTTATAAAATCCGTGTGATTGAAAATGTAACTATCGCTCCAAGTCCACTTTGGCTCCAAAATCGTCTTATGAATGCTGGCATTCGTCCCATAAATAATGTCGTTGACGTCACCAATTACATCATGATGTACTACGGTCAACCTTTGCACAGTTTTGACTTTGACCAATTTGGAAGTGATGAAATCCTCGTGCGTCAGGCAACAGAAAATGAAAAACTGACAACACTTGATGGTGAAGAACGCACACTTGAGTCAGAGGATATTGTCATCACAGCAAATGGTAAGCCTGTCGCGCTTGGTGGTGTGATGGGCGGCTTGGATAGCGAAATCACAGCGAAAACAAGCACTGTTGCTCTCGAAGCTGCTTTATTTAATGGCACTTCTATCCGCAAAACCTCACAAAAATTTGCTTTGCGCTCAGAAGCTTCCGCACGTTTTGAAAAAGGTATCAACGAAGGCACAGTCCGGGAAGCGCTTGACTATGCAGCTGCGCTGATTGCCGAACTTGCTGGCGGAACAGTTCTTTCAGGAGTTGTCGAGTCAAGTGACTACCAGCCAGCGCCTGTTTCGGTACAAATCACATTGAGCCGTGTCAATCATGCCCTTGGGACAGAATTGACAAAAGCAGAAGTTGAAAAAATCTTTGTTCAACTTGGATTTAAAGTAACGACTGATGATGAACTGTTTACAGTTGAAATTCCTTCACGTCGTTGGGACATCAGTATTGAAGCAGACTTAGTCGAAGAAGTAGCGCGCCTTTACGGCTATGACAATTTGCCAAGCACTCTCCCACAAGGAGAAACAGCGGGCGAATTGACAGCAATGCAAAAATTGCGTCGGAAAGTTCGGACAAGTCTCGAAGGAGCAGGACTTTCAGAAGTTATTGGCTATTCATTAACAACAACAGAAAAAGCTGTCGAATTTGTTGGAGGAAATCTTGCCACGACTTCTCTCATGATGCCAATGACTGAAGACCGTCAAACTTTGCGTGTCAATATGATACCTGGTTTGCTGGATATCATTCACTACAATCAAAATCGTAAAAATCCAGATATTGCTATTTATGAAATCGGAAATATCTTTCTACCAAGTGATACAGAACGTCCAACAGAAGTACCAAACGCGGCTTTTGCCATCTCAGGAAATATCGAAGCAAAATCATACAATCATCCAGCAGTTCCAGTTGATTTCTATTATGCTAAAGGTATTGTTGAAGAACTTTTAGCGGATTATGATATTCATTTTGAAGCAATGACAAGCAATTCTGCATTGCATCCAGGACGCACGGCAGCTATTTATATTGGCGAACGTCCTATTGGCTTTGTTGGACAAGTTCATCCTGCTTTGGCGAAAAAATATGATATTTCAGATACTTATGTCGCTGGAATTGATTTGCAAGCAATGCTGGATTTGAAACCAGAGCAAACAGTTTTTGTTGATATTCCAAAATTCCCAGCTGTATCACGTGATATTGCCATGCTGATTGATGAAGATAAGACACACGCTGAAATTCTTGATGTTATCCGTAATAGTCGGGTGAAAACTTTAGTGAATATTGAACTCTTTGATGTATATCAAGGGAAGAATCTTCCTGCAGGTAAGAAATCAATGGCGTATAGCTTAACTTTCCAAAATCCTGCGAATACAATGACAGACGAAGAAATCAATACAGCAATGAAGAAAATCACTAAAAACTTAGTAGAAACACTTGCCATAGAAATTCGTTAAGATATAAAAAATATAGCTCAATTCAGCTATATTTTTTTAGTTTTTCAGGAAAATAACACAATATTTCAAAATGAAAAACGCGTACTTAAAACTAACTTAATTATTGTAATTATTTTGAAATAAAAAAAGAGGATTTATATGTTAAAATAAGACAGTATGAAAATTATGATTTCAGAAAAGATGAAGAAAATTAGCTTCATTGCTGGCGTTTCGTTGCTTTTTCTGGGAAGTTTTCCAGTTGCAGCTGATGATACGACAAGTACAGCAGGGGTAAATCAACAAATTCAAGCTTTTCAAACACAGTTAAATTCAGAGCTTTCTCAAGCTAACGCACTTTATACAAAAGCAAGTGATTCGCAAGAGCAAGTAGTAGCAACTCAAACGAAGATTGATAATCTAAAAGGAAAGATTGTTACATCTGAAAAAGATTATGCAAGTTTGAAAGTTTCAGTTGCCAATCAACTTCGCTCAATACAGTCTAGTGGTGGTGTTTCTTCATCAGTGATTGATATTGTTGCTTCATCAAGTAGTTTGTCTGATATGATTCAACGACTTACAAATCTTAACTTGGTAATGAAAGCAGAATCTACACAAGCTCAGCAGCTCGTAAAAACCCAAAACTCGTTGAAAGATATGAAATCAAGTTTAGAGAAATCTAAAATTCAACTTGAGAACAATCAGGCAAGTTATCAAAGTCAAGTGACGAGTTTGCAGGGAAGTATTTCTACTTTGAAAGATAAGATTAGTTCTAATCAACAGCTTTTACAGGAGATGCAGGCGCAAGCAGAGCAAAAACAAAAAGAAGCAACTCAGTTGAATGAGGAAAATGCGGCAAAAGCGGCTGCGGCAGCAAAAAAAGCAGCGGCAGCACAAAAACAGACTGCAAGTTCAAGTTCTTCTACAGCATCTAGTTCTAGTTCAGCTTCTTCGTCCAATTCAAACTCAAATACACCATCACCTAAACCAGTTCCACCAGTTGTTCCAAGTACAGGAAGAAGTCTGAATGTATTGGCAACAGCTTATTCATCTGACAATGGATTAGGATATATCACGGCTATGGGGATTAATTTGCATGAAAATCCAATGTGTATCGCGGTTGACCCTAGTGTTATTCCTCTTGGCTCTATGGTTGAAGTGCCTGGTTATGGGATTGCTGTCGCTGGAGATACTGGAGGAGCAATTATCGGTAATCACATTGATGTGCATCTTCCAACAACAGCACAAGCTCAAGCTTGGGGAGCAAAAAATATTACAATACAAATTTTGAGTTAATTGTGAATATATTTGGTTTAAAGTAATAAAAAGGCTTACAGTTAAGCCTTTTTTTGGTATAATGAAGTCATGATAAAAAATGGACGGATTATCAAGTCCTTATCGGGCTTTTTTTATGTTGAAACTGAGGGAACGGTTTATCAAACGAGGGCGCGAGGGAATTTTAGAAAAAAGGGAATGAAACCAGTTGTAGGAGATTTTGTATCTTTTTCGCATGAAGAAAATTCGGAAGGGTATATTTTGGAGCTTCATGAGCGAAAAAATGGGTTGGTTCGACCTGCGATTGCAAATATTGACCAAGCTGTAATTATTATGAGTACGATAAATCCAGATTTTAGTTTAAATCTATTAGACCGTTTTTTGGTTTTTCTGGAGCATAAAGGGATACAGGCGATTATTTATATTTCAAAGATGGATCTGCTGGGAAATGAAGCTGAGCGAAAACGTTATGAGAAGTTTAGAGAAGATTATCAGAAGATTGGTTATGAAATTTTCTTTGATACATCAGCATTGATGAAAAACTTACGTGATAAGGTGACTGTTTTTATGGGACAAACAGGTGCTGGAAAGACGACTTTGCTCAATAAAATTGCACCAGAGATGAAATTGGAGACGGGCGAAATTTCTGATAAATTAGGACGAGGGCGACATACAACACGTCACGTTGAACTTTTTGAGCTGGCTGGCGGTTTAATCGCCGATACACCAGGATTTTCTAGTTTGGATTATGAAGTAGATAATATACCTGATTTGAATGAAGCATTTCCAGAAATTGCTAAAGTAAGTCAGGGTTGCAAATTTCGGGAATGTACACATACACATGAGCCAGAATGTGCGGTAAAACAAGCATTAGAAAATCATGAGATTTTGGAAAGTCGTTATACGAATTACTTGCAACTTCTTAGCGAGATAAATAAGACGAGGGAAAGTTATGCAAAAAAAAGAAAAAAACAAATTTAAAGATAATCTTCTTGGAAAACAACTGGCTTTGTTTGGCTTATTTGTATTGTGGGGATTGTTGATTATTTTCAAAAAGATGTTGTCACCAAACTTGAGAATGGGATTATTTGTATTGCTCGTTCTTGTGACGGTTGCTGGGATTTATTTCTTGAACCGTGCATTTTTTGGAATTGGCGATGATAAGAAATAGATGAAGGAGAAGATGATGAAAAATAAAATAGCTCCGTCGATTTTATCGGCAGATTTTGGAACTTTTGCGCAAGAAGTTCAAAAGTTGGAAAAAGCGGGTGCTGATGTGGTTCATATTGATGTGATGGACGGACATTTTGTGGATAATCTGACGTTTGGCGCAGGTGTTGTGGCGGCAATTCGTCCTGTGAGCAATTTATTTTTTGATGTTCATATGATGGTTGAAGAACCGCAGAAATATGTAGATGAATTTGCTAAAGCTGGTGCGGACTCAATGACGGTTCATGTGGAAGCAACTCCGCATATTCACGGGACTTTGCAAGCGATAAAAAAAGCTGGTATGAAAGCTTCGGTGGCTATCAACCCTGGAACATCTGTGGAGCTGATAAAACCTGTTTTGTCAATGGTTGATATGGTTCTTGTGATGACAGTCAATCCCGGATTTGGCGGGCAAGCTTTCATTCCTGAAGCGATTGAAAAAGTAGCTGAATTGGCAAAATTGCGCACAGAAAAAGAGTTGGATTTTGAAATTGAGGTTGATGGCGGAATTACAGATGAAACGATTAGTCAAGCGCTTGATGCTGGTGCAAATGTTTTTGTTGCTGGAAGTTTTGTGTTTAAAGGAAATGTGACTGAAAATATTGAAAAGTTGCGTGCGAAATTAGACTGATTTTAACTGTTAGCAGTGATGTGAAACAAAGAAGGATTAGAAAAATATAGAGGAAAATGTGGAAATTTTAATTATTATTTTATTGCTGATTGTTATTTTGCTATCTTTGGCGAATTTTTTCAAAAAATCAGGAAATGGAAATCTGTCTGGAAAACTTGAAAATATAGATAGACATTTGTCAGAAGTGCGGACAGATACCAATCAGCAACTTGGACAGAACCGTCAGGAACTTTCAGGAAATTTGACAAGTCTGTCAAATTCTTTGAACAGCAATTTGTCAAATTTGACAGAAGCTATCAATGAAAAATTTGACCGTCAGTTCAAAGATTTACAAGATTCAAATGAAAAAAAATTATCACAGATTTCATCAAATTTGACAGAACTGTCAAAAAATATGGCAGACAAATTTGACAATAAATTTAAAGATTTACAAGAATCCAATGATAAAAAATTGTCACAAATTCAAGAAACTGTTGATGAAAAATTGCAAGAAACACTTAACCGTAGAATTTCACAAAGTTTTGAACAAGTGACCTTACATTTGAAAAATGTCGAAGAGGGACTTGGCGAGATGCGTAATCTGGCAAATGATGTCGATAGTTTGTCGCGTGTGATGACAGGTGTGAAAACGCGCGGTATCGTTGGCGAAATCCAGCTAGGACGGATTTTAGAGCAGATTTTTACGCGTTCACAATATCGTGAACAAGAAAATATCCAAGGAAACAATGCGGTAGATTATGCCGTTGTAATGCCTGGGAAATCAAGTGATGGCGAGGTTTTATTGCCGATTGACTCGAAGTTCCCGATGGAAGATTATCAACGTTTGCAGACAGCGCTTGAAGCTAATGATAGCGCAGAAATCGAAAGTTCTCGTAAAGCTTTATTTAGTGCAGTGAAAGCTCAAGCGAAATCCATCAGCGAAAAATATATTTTCCCACCAAAAACGACCGATTTTGCGATTATGTTTTTGCCAACAGAAGGTTTGTTCATGGAAATTGTGAACAATCCAGAACTTTATGAGCAACTTTCTCGAGATTATAAGGTTAATATTACAGGCCCAACAACGATGACAGCAGTGCTGAACAGTCTGCAAATGGGCTTTAAGACTTTACAAATTGAACAAAAATCATCAGAAGTGTATGAATTGCTCGGTGCTGTGAAAACTGAATTTGGTAAATTTGAAAATTCTCTTAGAAAAGTGCATGAAAGATTACAACAATCTGAGAAAGAAATTAACACGTTAATCACGACACGTACCAATGTCATGAGTAGAAAATTGAGAAATATTGATTCTATTGATGATAGCACGAGCCGCAATTTATTAGAAATAGATGAAGGAGAAGAATAATGCCACTCATTCAAAATCTAAAAGTCGGAGAGCATTTTGAGGGATTTTACCTTATCAAATCCGTGGAACTGCGCCAGACACGAGCAGGTAAAGACTATCTAGCATTGACTTTTCAAGACCGAACAGGCACGATAAATGGAAATATTTGGGATGCCAACACAAAGGGAGTTGAGCAATTTCGTGCGGGAAAAGTCGTTTTCATGAAAGCACTCAAAGAGCTTTACAACGGAATGCCACAAGTCAATAAAATTCAGCTACGATTGGCAACGGATAGTGAACCACATCATGCGCGTGATTATCGTGAAAAGTCGCCAGTGAATGAGCGTGAATTGCGTGAATATGTGCAATCCATCGTTTTTCGGATTGAAAATCCAACTTGGAATCGAATTGTTCGTGCTATTTTGAAAAAATTTGATCATGAATTTTATGAATTTCCAGCAGCCAAAACTAATCATCATGCTTTTGAAGGCGGACTTGCTTATCATACGACCACAATGCTAAAAGTTGCTGAAAAAGTGTGTGAAGTTTATACACAGCTCAATCCGAGCCTGATGTTTGCTGGTGTTTTGCTACATGATATGGCAAAATGTGTCGAGTTTTCTGGTGTTGAAAATACGACTTATACCTTGCGTGGTAATTTGTTAGGTCATATTGTGCTGATTGATGAGGAAGTAAGTAAGGCAGCGATAGAGCTTGGCTTTGATGATGACAATGAAGATTTAGTGCTTTTACGTCATTGTTTATTGAGCCATCATGGTGAACTAGAGTACGGCAGTCCTGTTCGTCCGCAAATCATGGAGGCTGAGATAATTCATCAGATTGATATGATGGACGCAACGATGATGATGATGACAACAGCGACAGCAACACTTGAAGCAGGTGAATTTAGCTCACGTGTCTGGGCGCTTGATAATCGTAATTTTTACAAACCTAAAAATTAAATAAAAATGAAAAGAAGAAGCAGATGAAAAAATATATTTTCGGAGCTTTGGCAATTTTTATTGTTGCTTTAGCTATTGTTGCTGGTATTGCCTATGTAAATCGTCCAAAAACTGCAAATTTTGCTACAAATGTGATTCGTTATCATGGAAAAACTTACCGAGACCTTAATAACAATTATGTGCAGCAAGGAGATGGCAAAGGTTTTGCACCAAGCGCAGACCCAGCAAAGCAGGTAGGATATACGCTCATCAAAGAAGGAGAAATAAAAGGACAAGGAAACTTAGAATTATTAAAAATTGATGGTAATTCTCGTTTCATCCTGAGTACGATTGCCGATGATAATGGTTCAAGTGGTAGTTTGCTTTCAGATGTCAAAATCAAAACCCTGGCACAGGCAGTCAAACTCATGAATCCAACGAAAGTTTTTCATTCTGATGCAACGGATAATGAAATCAATCCTTTTTCCATTAAAAAATCACAACAAATACTTATTGAACTTCAACAAATGATGAAAACTTCGCCGAAAACAGTCGCAGTAACTTGGAAAAACTCAGAGAGTCTCGAACTTGATAATGCGAATCAACTCTTAGAAATTGATTTGGATGTCCATATTGAAAAATCAGGAAAAACTATGATTTATTATCAAGATGATAATTCAAATAATGTAGGTTGGGAAGTTTCAGGAGATTTATCAAAAAATTTGGTCTAGTCAACTTAAAAAATGTTATAATAGTAAGTGAAAAAGAGAACAAATTGTTTTTGACAATTCTGTCAAAAAAAATAATCTCATCAATTTCTAATAAAAAGGAGTTTTCTCATGAAAAATACATTAAGCAGTAAAGAATTAAAGGTCACCGTAGATACATTTGGCGCTGAAATGCACTCTGTCAAAAAATCTGGGATTGAATATATTTGGCAAGCAGACCCAGAATTTTGGGGACGTCATGCACCAGTTTTATTTCCTATCGTTGGAAAATTGAAAAATGGTGAATACACTTATGACGACAAAACATATACAATGGGTGGACACGGATTCGCACGGGACAATGAATTTCAGCTAGTCAAACACACAGGAGATGAGCTGATTTATGAACTCAAAAATTCTGATGAAACACTTGAACATTATCCATTCAAATTCACTTTTCAAGTCAGCTACAAGCTCACAGCGAACAAAATTCGCGTGCGCTATACAGTAAAAAATGAAGATGAGAAAATAATGAAATTTGGAGTTGGCGCTCATCCAGCTTTTAATGTTCCTCTTAAAAATGGTGAATTTGAAAATTATAGTTTGACGATTAGTCCTGTTGAAGAACGGACTTTTATTCCACTCAACGGCGCAGCAGGGACATTAAAAGTTTCCGAAAGTGAGACAGTTGCCGACTACAAAAAACATCTAACGCACGAGCTTTTCGCAGGTGATGCGCTAGTTTACAGCTCCTCACCAAAAACAGAAGTCACGCTTGCGAATAATCTTGATGAGCACAGTGTTAAAGTCTCATGGGAAAATATGCCATATTTTGGACTTTGGTCGCCTTATCCAAAAGAAGCAGGCTTTGTTTGTATCGAACCTTGGTATGGCTTGGCAGATGATGATGCAACAGACGGCGATTTATCTACAAAATTCGGCATCAACAGCTTAGAAGCTGGCAAAGAATTTAACTGTGAATTTACGATTGAATTTAATTAATGATTAAAAATGAAAACTCTGATGCTGTCAGAGTTTTTTCTGATGAAACGTTTTCCAAAATGAGAATTCCTCTTCAAAAAAGTGCTAAAATAGAGCTATCGTTAAAAATGGAAAGGCATTCAAAATGAAAAAATATCAAGCAGAATTTCCGAAAAACTTTCTTTGGGGTGGCGCTATCGCTGCAAATCAAGCGGAGGGCGCTTATCTGACAGATGGCAAAGGCGAAGATTTGTCAGATATCTGGCAACATGGTGTGCAAGGTGGGGCAGACCGTCCAACTTTGCTCAATGCTTACTATCCGAACCGCGAAGCGATTGATTTTTATCATCGGTACAAGGAGGATATTGTTTATTTCAAAGAAATGGGCTTTAATTGTTTTCGCACGTCCATTAACTGGTCGCGGATTTTTCCAAATGGCGATGATGCTGAGCCAAACGAAGCAGGCCTTGTTTTTTATGATAATCTGATTAACGAATTATGTGAAAATGGCATGACACCGATTATCACGATAAGTCATTACGAAACGCCGATGAATTTGATTGAAAAGTATGGCAGTTGGCGCAATCGCAAGCTGATTGACTTTTATTTGCGCTTTTGCGAAACGATTTTCAAACGTTATGGCGACCGTGTGAAATACTGGATGACTTTCAACGAAATCAACAATATGCGTCGTATGGCGCCAACGACAGGTGGAATTTTCTTCGAAGAGGGAGAAAATAAACTCAAAACCATGTATCAGGCGAGCCATAATATGTTTGTCGCTGCTTCATTGGCAATCAAACTTGGGCGAGAAATTATGCCAGAGGCGAAAATCGGTTGTATGATGAGTGAAAGTAACGTTTATCCCAATTCTTGTAAGCCAGAGGATATCTTTGAGACGGTGCAAGTCCGTCAGAGTTCGCTCTTTTACTCGGATGTGATGGTACGCGGCACCTATCCGAACTATGTTTATCGGATTTGGGATGAATTTGATGCAAAACCGAACATTTATCAGGGCGATGAGGAGATTTTGAAAGCTTACACAGCTGATTTCATTGGTTTTAGCTACTATCGAACGACGACGCACGTGGCTGGAGATACTTTTTATGGCGACACAGGTGGCGACGCTGGTGTGGACAATCCTTATCTTGAAACGTCTCCTTGGGGCTGGCAGATTGACCCTGAGGGCTTTCGTTATACTTTCAATGAACTTTATGACCGCTATCAAGTGCCGCTGATGTGCGTGGAAAATGGGTTGGGAATGCACGATAAGGTTGAGAAAGATGGAAGTATTCACGACCCTTATCGTTCGGATTATCTGATTCGTCATGTGGCAGCAATGAAAGAAGCTTTGCGTGATGGGATTGAGATTTTGGGCTATACGTGGTGGGGACCGATTGACATCGTTTCTGTTGGAACGGGCGAAATGGAAAAACGCTATGGTTTTGTCTATGTTGATAGGGATAATGCGGGGAACGGCAGTCTTGAACGTCGTAAAAAAGATAGTTTTGCAACTTACAAAGCAATTATCGCGGATAATGCCGTGCATATTGAGGAGATGCTGAAAAAATGGAGGAAGTTCAAAAATGACTGAACTTGAAAAAATACTGCCTGGCGACCTTTATCGCTGTGGAGATAAAGAGTTGATGAGCTTATGGAATAAAGGAAAAAATCTCATGCAATGTTATAATCAGCTTGTCTATGATGATAAGACTGCTCAAAATGCGATTTTAGATGATTTACTGGGGTGTCATGGTGCTGGTTCTGTTGTGACACATGATATTCCAAGTCATTCTCTTGCTTACGGTAATCCTTACCGTGTTATCAAAGAAATAAATTAAAAAAATGACAACAATTCTTTTAAATTCTCTTAGTTTTCTTATTACCATCTTAGCCGCGTTTTTCTTAAAAAAAGTCGGTGTGCTACGGCAAGAAGATGGACAACGTGTTTCAAAAATCATTGTTTTTATTACTTTACCTGCGACGATTATTGTTGGTGTTAACGGATTTCACGTCACTTTACTTACTTGGCTACTGTTGGGAATGGGTATATTTTGTAATGTTTTGCTCATTTTGGCAGGATTTGTAGTTGGTCGGCGAAAATCTGTCGTTGAACGTGGTTTTTATATGTTCAATCTCGGTGGCTATAATCTTGGAAACTTTACAATTCCTTTTGTGACGAGCTTTTTTCCTGCGGCGATTCCAGTTATTGCGATGTTTGATATGGGAAATTCTTTTATGGTGGCTGGAACGACACAGGCGATTGTGGAGACGACGAACCGAAAACAAAAACACGGTTTTGATTTGCGTGACCCTTTACGGATTTTGCTGAAAAGTCCGCCTTTTATTGTGTATATTGTGATGATTGTGTTGGCAGTTTTTCATTTGAAATTACCTGCTGGAGCTTTGGTTCCAGTGCATTTTCTGGCTTCTGGAAATTCGTTTTTGTCACTTTTTATGATTGGACTGTTTATGCAGATTTCGCTGAAAAAGGAAAATTTGGCAGTGATTGGTCGTGTTCTTTTATCTCGTTATCTGTTAGCTGGAATTTTGGCAGTTTTTGTTTATTTTCTCTTACCATTTCCTCATTTTGTGAAGCTTGTTCTCCTGTTAATCTTCTTTTGTCCGATTTCGTTTTTGACAACAATACAGGCAACTCAGTTTGGGGTGGATGAAGGAGCAGCAGGATTTGCAAGTAGTTTGTCAATGTTTATTTCATTGATTGTGATGAGTAGTATTGTTATCTTTTTATGAGAAATGTGTTAGAATTTATTTATAATATTTTCTACCATTTTGGTAGAAATGGATTTTGGATTGGAGAAATATGGCAAAATATAATGAAGCTCTCACATTGCGCTCAGGAATTACTTTAAAAAATCGTTTGATTATGGCACCGATGACGATTGTTTCGAGTTTTCATGATGGAGCGGTGACACAAGAAGAAATTGCGCACTATCAACGGCGCGCAAAGGGTGTGGCGGCAGTTATCACGGGAACGGCAAATGTGACAGATAATGGAAAAGGTTGGCCTGGCGAGTTAACGATTGCAACGGACAATGCCATTCCTAATTTGACAAAATTGACAGAGGCTGTTCATTCGCAAGGGGCAAAGGCGATTTTGCAGATTTTTCATGCTGGACGAATGACGCACGCGACAACGATTGGTGAGCAACCTGCATCTGCAAGTACTGTGGCTGCTGAAGTTCCTGATGCTGAGCTTCCTCGTGAGTTGACAAATGCTGAGATTTTGGAAATCATTGAAGCTTTTGGACAGGCAACACGACGTGCGATTGCGGCTGGTTTTGATGGTGTGGAAATTCATGGTGCAAATATGTATTTGATTCATCAATTTTTCAGTCCTCATTCTAATCGTCGGACGGACGCTTGGGGTGGTTCGCTTGAGAAACGTGCAGCTTTTCCTTTGGCTGTGGTCAAGCGCGTTTTGGCTGAGGTTAAGCAGGCTGAACGTCCATTTTTGGTGGGTTATCGTTTTTCACCAGTTGAAGGAACGACACCGGGGATTCGCTTAGAAGATACTTTTTATTTGTTGGAACAGTTGAAAACGCAGGAACTGGACTATTTGCACGTGTCTTTACGGCACTATGAGCGCAAATCAAATTCGCCTGATTTTCAGGAAAAATCTGAACTGGCTTATTTGCATGAAGCTTTAGCTGGTGCAATTCCGCTGATTGGTGTTGGTGGTGTACGCACGGGAAATGATGTGGATAATTTGCTCGAAAATGCTGAATTTTGTGCGATTGGACAACAACTTTTGATTGACCCTGAATTTCCTGTGAAAGTGCTGGAAAATCGTGCAGATGAGGCAGTCACAAAGTCATTTGCTGAGGGAATTTATGATGTGGAAATGTCCGAGCCAACACTGCGCTATCTGGAAAAACGTTATAACTAATTAGAAAATCTGTCAAAATTGGCAGATTTTTTTTGACAGACTAGGTAAACATACTAGCCTATCCGTATCTCCGCTTCGCTACGCTGTCCATTTGCTCTAAGTGACTAAAGTCACAAGACAAAATAGCAAGTGAGCAAGCTCACAACGGCTTTGCTATGTCAAAAATGTTTTTCTGTGGAAAAGTCTGCTGAGATAAGCTGTCAAAGATTTTAGTTATTCTTAAACTGTGGAAAAAATGTGTATTAGTTGTGAATAAACTGTGGAAAGTTTTTGACAAAGCCGTCAAAAACTTTTTGTCAAGAAAAGTTATCATAGAAAAATTAAATGTCAGCTTTGCAGAATTGTATTGCCAAAGTCTTGAAAATCAGCTGTTTAGGTCTATAATAGTTTTAATGTGAGTAACTTAGAAAAGTAGGGAAAATATGCCAGTTAAAATTGTCAAAAATCTGCCCGCTACCAAGATTTTACAAGAGGAAAATATTTTTGTGATGGATGATGAGCGCGCACAAAATCAGGGCATTCGTCCTATGAATTTGCTCATTGTCAATCTCATGCCACGCAAGCAGGCAACGGAAACTCAGATTTTGCGTCTTCTTTCTAACACACCTTTGCAGGTCAATGTGGATTTGCTTTACACGACGACACACGCAGTAAAAAACACGACACAAGGTCATCTGGACAGTTTTTATCGCTCTTTTGATGAGGTAAAGCTGGGCTATTATGACGGGATGATTGTGACTGGCGCGCCTGTGGAAACTTTGGAGTTTGAGGAAGTTGACTATTGGCAGGAACTTCTTGAGATTTTTGAGTGGAGCAAAACGCACGTCTATTCGACTTTGCATATCTGCTGGGGTGCTCAAGCAGGGCTTTATGCGCGTTATGGTGTGGATAAAGTGGAGCTGCCACAAAAGCTCGTTGGAATTTACAAAAATTCTGTGGAAAATCACAAACACGTCCTTTTTCGTGGCTTTGATGATAGCTTTACTTGCCCGCATTCACGTTATACCACGTCTGATGAGCAGGCAATTTCTCAGTTGACAGATTTTGAAATTTTGTCAAAAAGTGAGGAGACTGGCTTGTCTGTTGTGACGAAGAAAAATCTGCGTGAAGTTTATATTTTTGGACATTTGGAGTATGATAGAGATACATTAAATTGGGAATATCAGCGTGATAAATCAGCTGGAATCACTGTTGACAAGCCTGTCAATTATTTTCCAGAAGATGATGATAAGAAAAAACCTCAAATGACTTGGGCATCTGCCGCATCACTTTTCTTCTCAAATTGGCTTAACTATGCGGTTTATCAGAGAACGCCTTACGTTGCTGCGCGACTAAGTGAACATCCTGAAAGTGATTTTGATTTCAATTTGACCAATTTGACCAGCGCAGACAGTGCAATGTTGTAAAAAAATTTTTTGACATAGCAAAGCCGTTGTGAGCTTGCTCACTTGCTATTTTGTCTTGTGACTTTAGTCACTTAAAGCAAATGGACAGCGTAGCGAAGCGGAGATACGGATAGGCTAGTATATTTACCTAGTTCTGTCAAAAAATATATGAAACGAAATTAACGTTTTTGAGACCTAATTTTTTTGACAGAACTGTCAAAAAAATAATAGTAAGAATTAGAATAGGATAATAAATTTATGAGTAAATTAGATACCATTTTAGCTCATGCAGGAAATCACCGAGACGAAAAGACTGGCGCATTAGTCAGCCCTATTCATTTTTCTACCACCTATCAGCATCCAGAATTTGGCAAGTCAACAGGTTTTGATTATACCAGAACTAAAAATCCTACCAGAGCAAATTTGGAAGAAGCACTTGCTCAGATTGAAAATGGAAATTTTGCCCTCGCCACGAGTTCAGGAATGGCAGCGATTGTTCTCGCTTTAGAGATATTTCCAGTAGGGACAAAAGTCGTTGCCAGTCGCGATCTCTATGGAGGCAGTTTTCGCTGGTTCAATGAACAAGAAGAACAAGGCAAATTCTCATTTTCATATACAAATAATGAGAAAGAAATGATAGAAGCAATCACAGCAGATACAGATTTGGTTTATATTGAAACACCGACCAATCCGCTAATGATTGAAGTGGATATTAAAAAAATCGCTGAGATAGCGCATAAAAATGGTGCAAAAGTCATCGTAGATAACACTTTTTACACACCGATTTATCAACGACCGTTAGAGCTTGGAGCAGATATCGTTCTTCATTCTGCAACCAAATATCTTGGTGGACACAATGACGTTCTCGCAGGTGCTGTGATTGTGCGTGATGAGCAGCTTTACGAAAAATTATTGCAACATCTGAATACAACAGGCGCAACTCTATCCCCCTTTGACAGTTATCTCGTCATGCGAGGGATGAAAACATTGGCATTGCGAATGGAGCGAGCGACTGATAATGCGCGCAAAATCGTTGCTGCCTTAGAAAAAAATCCTCAAGTTAAAGAAGTTATCTATACAGGAAAAGGCGGCATGATTTCTTTCAAAATTGCAGATGAAAGCAAAATTCCAAACTTCTTAAATCACTTAAAAATCATCACATTTGCCGAGAGTTTGGGAGGAGTTGAAAGTCTTGTGACTTATCCCTCAACACAAACACACCATGATATTCCCGCTGAAATCCGTGCGAGTTACGGCTTAACAGATGATTTGCTCCGCTTATCTATTGGTATCGAAGCAGCAGAAGATTTAATTGCGGATTTGACACAAGCTCTTGAAAAATGAGAAAATAGAATAGCCTAATTAAGAAAAATGAAAAGTGAGTGAGAAAAATGACAAAATATGATTTTACCAACCAACCAAACCGCCTGAATCACCATTCTGTGAAATGGCAAGAAGTTGAGAAAGATGCAGAACGCCTGCCAATGTGGGTTGCAGATATGGACTTTGTTGCATTACCAGCGATTAAACAAACAATCCATGACTATGCAGACTATGACGTTTATGGTTATCCCTATGTCGCAGATGAGCTTCTCACAGCGATTAGTAATTGGGAAAGAACACAACATGATTATGCTTTTGACAAAGAAGCGATTGTCCTCGTAGAAGGTGTCGTACCAGCGATTGGTATTGCCATTCAAGCCTTTACTCAAGAAAATGATGCCGTTCTAATCAACACACCTGTCTATCCACCATTTGCCCGCACGACCAAACTCAATAAACGCAAACTTGTGGAAAATTCTCTCATAGAAAAAAATGGCGAATTTACGATTGATTTTGAACAATTTGAAAAAGATATTGTCGAAAATGATGTGAAAGTCTTTGTTCTTTGCAATCCTCACAATCCCGGAGGACGCGTGTGGCGCAAAGATGAACTCTTAAAAATCGGGGATATCTGCCAAAAACACAATGTTATCGTTGTTTCAGATGAAATTCATCAAGATTTGGTACTTTTTGGCAATCATCATTATAGTTTCAACACACTCTCACCAGAATTTAAGAATTTTGCCATTATTTTGACCTCAGCAACGAAAACTTTTAATATTGCAGGAACAAAATGCTCATTCACCATTATAGAAAACAAAGAATTACGTGAGAAATTTCTTAATACACGCTTAGCAAATAATCAACATGAAATCTCAACATTAGGATTGATGACGACACAAACAGCACTCACAGAAGGTAAAGAATGGTTGAAAGAACTCAAAGAAGTACTTGAAACAAATATTACTTATCTTGAAAAAGAATTGGCTGAAAAAACTCAAATTAAAGTCATGAAACCACAAGGAACTTACCTTGTTTGGCTAGATTTTTCAGCTTATGATTTAACAGATAAAGAACTTTATGAGAAAATTCACGACCAAGCAAAACTTATCTTAAATCAAGGCGGAAGTTTCGGAAAAGAAGGAAAAATGCACGCACGTTTCAATGTTGCTGCACCATTTGCCAATACCGAAGAAGCAGTCTCAAGACTTGTCAAAGTCTTCCACTAAAAAAATAAAATCATGAGAATTTCAAAACAAAATCCCATGATTTTTTAATTAAATGAGAAAAATGAAAATTAGACCTATCGAAACAAAAGATAATCAAGCACTTTATCAGCTGATACAGCAGATTTTAAAAGAAGAAAAACTTGATTTACCAGGTACAGCATACTATGATGCGTCGCTCGCAACATTATCGACATTTTATCATAGTGCAAAAAATGCAGAGTATTTTGTGTTAGTTGATGAAACAGATAAAGCAATTGGAGGTGTTGGTATTGCACCATTTTCTGGAGCTATCTGTGAATTGCAAAAGCTCTATGTTCTCCCAGCTTATCGCGGACAAGGCTATTCTAAAAAACTCTTGGAAACAGGACTTGACTTTGCTAAGAAATATTATCAGCAAATATATCTTGAAACACACAGTAGTCTAAGAACAGCATTAAAACTTTATGAGAACTATGATTTTAAAAATCTTTCAGCGCCTTTAAATGGCTCAGAACATTCAGCAATGGATAAGTGGTTATTAAGAGATTTATGAGAAAGAAAAAAGTTTATCCTAAGATAAACTTTTTTTAAATATCAAACAAACGACTCGCGTGTTCATGACTGGTATCAATGATGTGTACTTCGCGCTTTGTATCCACATCGTGTTGTTGCAAATAACCATCCATTGTCATATGAGCAAGTTCTTTAATGTTATTGTGTAAACTCAAATGTCCAAGAAAAATTCGTTTCGTCTGATTTCCTAAGACATTGAAAGCAACTTCAGCACCATCTTCGTTGGACAAATGTCCGCGGTCACTTAGGATACGTTGTTTTGTCGCCCAGGGATAAGGACCATTGCGAAGCATTTCGACTTCGTGATTACTTTCCATAAGGTAACCATCAGCGTTTTCTATTATTCCACGCATTCTATCATTGACATAACCTGTATCTGTCAGGAGGACAAAAGATTTGCCATCTTTCATGAAACGATAAAATTGCGGTGCGATTGCATCGTGACTCACACCGAAACTTTCGATATCAATATCGCCAAAAGTCAACGTTTTTCCCATCTCGAAGATATGTTTTTGCTCTGGAGCAATCTTACCGACCATATTTTTGCCGTCAATTTCGCTCCAAGTTTCAGCATTCGCATAAACTTCCATACCATATTTTCGAGCAAGAACTCCCATTCCTTTGATATGGTCACTGTGTTCATGGGTAATCAAGAGAGCATCAACATCATGAATATCACGACCGATTTCATCCATAAGGCTTTCTATTTTTTTCCCAGACAGTCCAGCATCAACAAGTATTTTCTTTTGTGGTGTTTCCACATAAAAAGAATTTCCTGTTGAACCAGAAGCTAAAATCGAATATTTAAATCCTGTATTTTCTATCATTTTTTCTCCACTTGCTCATCAAAATCCTCTAAATCCCAATCATCATCGTTTTCTTCATCTTCACTGTTAGAGTTGTAAGGAAGAGAAACGCTAAATGTTGTTCCCAAACCTTCACCGTCGGAGCTTGCAGAAACAGTTCCACCGTGAAGATTGATAATATCATAAACAAAAGACAAACCAAGTCCAGCACCACCAGTATTACTGTTACGTGCTTTATCCACACGATAAAAACGCTTGAAAATCTTTGGCAAATCTTCTTTTGGAATTCCCAAACCTTGGTCGGATATCGTTAAAATCACGTGATTATCCTGAACTTTCAAAGTCACACTAATATCTCCACCATCAGGAGAATATTTGATTGAATTACCGATGATATTATCAATCACACGTGTCATTTTATCTGTATCAATTTCTAGCCAGAGTGGATTTTCAGGCAATGAACGCACAATTCTAAAAGGTGTTTTCAATGATTTAGCAGTATCATTTTCAATAATTTTATCCCAACGATCTAATTGGAAGTTTAAAAAGGCGCTAATATTAATAATTTCCTTATTGAGAACAAGTCTATCTTGGTCCACACGTGAAAGAGTTAAGAGGTCAGAAATCATTCGAATCATGCGGTCTGTTTCATTAAGCGATACGCCAATAAAAGAAGTAGCGATTTCACGGTCATCAATCGCTCCATCTTCGAGAGCTTCTAAATAAGCTTTCACAGAAGTGAGCGGTGTGCGCAACTCATGTGAGACGTTCGAAACAAAAAGTTGTTGTTCGCGTTCTGATTTTTCCTGTTCAGTTGAATCGTGTAAAATCGCAATGATACCAGAAATAAAACCAGTTTCACTCCGAAAAAGGATGAAATTTGTTCTTAAAGAAATTGCTTCATTAGTAGCACTTGTCGTATCTAAAACAATTTCAGGTTCTTTTTCTAATAAATCATAAAAACTGTATTTATCTTCAATATCAAGAACTTGAACGATGTTTTGATTGTAAATATCATCTTCTTCACGCATATTGAGATAATGCAGAGCAGATTTATTTGCGAGAACGATTTTTCCGTGACGGTCGGTAGCAATGACACCATCAACCATGTAAGTTAAAATGCTATCAAGCTGATTACGTTGGCTTTCCAGACGATTTTGACTGTTGGATACATTTTTACCAAGCTGAAGAATTTTTGCATATAAAACAGTAAATTCATTGTGACCTTTTGGTCGCTCTAGCATTGAAAAATCGCCAGTAATAAAACCATCTACCTGTTCAGAAATCTTCCTAATCGACTGGGAAGGTTGTATCAGGATAAAAATGAGAATTGCCAACGAAGAAAAATAATAAAATAAAAAATTCCAAAGATCAGAAAAATTGTTCTGAAAATTTACGAGGAAATAAAAGACAAAAAGAAGTAGATGAACAACTACTCCTTTAAATAATAATGATCTAAAAAATTTAGTCATGTGGATTGCTCATGTAGTAGCCAACTCCGCGACGTGTTGAAACATATTGAGGACGACTTGGAGTATCTTCAACTTTTTCACGCAAACGACGTACTGTAACGTCAACTGTGCGGACATCGCCAAAGTAGTCATAGCCCCAAACAGTTTCAAGCAAAGCTTCACGTGTGATAACTTCGCCGATATGTTGGGCCAAGTAGTAGAGTAATTCAAATTCACGATGTGTCAAATCAAGTTGTTTATCGTATTTGTAAGCAGCATAATGTGTTGGGTTGATGCGAAGGTCGCCGATAATCAACTCTTTTTTACTGTTGCTCGTTGTTTCAACTGGAGTTGCAGAGATACGACGTAGATTTGCTTTGATACGTGCAAGTAACTCACGGTTTGAAAATGGTTTTGTAACGTAATCGTCAGCACCAAGTTCCAGCCCAATGACTTTATCAAATTCGCTATCTTTAGCAGAGACCATGATGATTGGAACTTCAGACGTTTTACGGATTTCACGTGCAACATCAAGACCATCAATTTTGGGTAACATCAAATCAAGCAAGATTAAGTCAGGATTGACTTCCTTGAATGATTCAAGAGCAGCTTCACCGTCAAAAGCGGTATAAACTTCAAAGCCCTCTTTGGTGAGGTTAAATTTGACAATGTCTGAGATTGGTTTTTCGTCGTCAACGACAAGTATTTTCTTCATTACGATTCCTTTCGAGAAGTTAAAGTTCTGTCACTATTATACACCTTTGTATTATTTTGTGCAATGAAAAAGCGTAATTTTTTAGAAAATTTACATCCGAGGCTTATTTAAGCCTGTCTTACGTTGCTATGACTAGCTTTAAAACAAGTTAATCGTTTTTTCGTTGCTGTGAAAAAAGTTGTTTTTTTGTATTGAAGATAAAAAATATTCTATTTTGAATATTTATTGTGGATAAATAATTGATAGAATAAAAATGAAAACGTGATAATTAATGGCAATTTTGCTATAATAGTAGCTATGAATGGAATTTTAATTTCTCTTGAAGGACCAGATGGTTCTGGAAAGACGTCACTTTTAAAAGAACTTGTCCCTGAACTTCAAACAATGAAACGAGAGATTTTGACAACGCGCGAACCTGGTGGTGTTAAGCTTGCCGAAGAAATTCGACAAATCATCTTGAAGCCTGAAAATACAGAAATTGATGCAAAAACAGAGATGCTCCTTTTTGCAGCTGCTCGCCGTTTGCATTTGCAGCTGAAAGTATTACCTGCGCTTCGTGAAGGAAAAGTGGTTATTATGGACCGTTTTATCGACTCATCTGTGGCTTATCAAGGATTTGGGCGAGAACTTGGGACGACTGTGGTTGACTGGCTCAATGATTTTGCAACAGATGGTATCAAGCCTGATTTGACTTTATATTTGGATATTGACACTGATGCTGCTTTGGAACGTATCATGAATAACCGTGCAGATGAGGTCAATCGTCTTGATTTGGAACGTGTGGAAATGCACAGGAAAGTGCGTCAGGGCTATCTAAAGATTGTCGAAGCAGAACCAGAGCGTTTTGTTAAGATAGATGCGAGTCAATCTCTTGATAAAGTAGTTGCAGAAGCAGTTAAGACAATCAAACAACGTTTTCCAGCTGAATTTTAATACTGACAAATTTGACAAAATAGTTTGTTCTAAGTGACAAAAGTCACAATATAAAATACTAAAGTCATAAGGGCTTTGCGGTATCAAAAATATTTTGATACAAAATCAATAAAAGCATTCAAAAAGAAAGGAATATCATGAAAATTGATGAAATTCAGTCAGAGATAGTTGCACAGTTTTCACGTATTCTGGAGCAGGATAAACTGAGTCATGCTTATCTGTTGGCTGGTGGATTTGGTGGTTTAGAATTGGCGATTTGGCTGAGTCAAGCGATTTTTTGTGAACATCCTGTGAATGGTTTACCTGATGAAAGTTGTCGAACCTGTCGCTTGGTGGCAAGTTTTGATTTTGCAGATTTGCATTTTGTTGAACCGGAAGGGCAAACGATAAAAACAGCACAGATACGCGAAGTGACAACGGTTTTTAATGAATCTGGCTACGAAAGTAGTAAAAAAGTTGTGATTATTCGCTCAGCTGAAAAAATGCATCCGAATGCAGCAAATGCTTTGCTAAAATCAATCGAAGAGCCCACAAGTGAGAGTCATATTTTTCTTTTAACAGAAAATGAAAATCAAATTTTGGCTACGATAAAATCTCGAACACAGATTGTTCATTTGCCTAAAAATACGCGCTATCTTCAAGATTTTTTGGAGAAAAATGGTGTTTTAACGACACAAGCGGAGTTACTTAGTCAGATTTGTACCTCGACAGATGAGGCTTTGAAGTTGGCTCAGAGTAGCTGGTATGTTGAGGGGCAAAAAAAATTACAGCAGTTTGTGAAATTGCTTCAGACGAACTCTGATGAAAGTTTTCTTTATTTGTCAACATTAACGGAGAATTTTGATGATAAAGAAAAACAACAAGTTGCGTTTAACGTACTTTTACAGCTTTTAAATCAAGAAAATCTAATGAAAAAAATTCAAAAAACTTTTCGAGCAATAAAAATGTGGCAGAGCAATGTTCAGTTTGAAGCTTGCCTTGACACGATTGTGCTAGAAATGGAAAAATAAGGTGACAGCAATGATTTATGAAATTAAATTTGAGCATGGCGAACAAAATCTTTTTGCGGAAAGTGAACTTGTTTTAGCACCACAAGTGGATGTGATTATTCGTTCGGAAAAAGGACTAAATTATGGTCGGGTTTTCCGAAGTTTTGCTGAAGATACGAATATTGAGACTGAAATCAAAATTGCGCGGGAGGCTTCTATTGAAGATTTTCGCTTGATTGAGAATTTAAAAAAACAGTCTCAAGAAGCAAAAGTACTGATACGTGAGGCAGTGATAGCTAATGATTTAGATATGAAAATCATTGAAGTGGCTTTTAATCTTGATAAAACGCAACTTTTTATTTCGTTTACAGCGGATAATCGGGTGGATTTTCGTGCTTTGCTTCGTGAGCTGGCTTCTATTTTCAGAACAAGGATTGAATTGCGGCAGATTGGTACGCGAGATGCGTCCAAGATTTATGGTGGAATTGGTCCTTGTGGTCGTCCGCTTTGCTGCTCGGAGTTTATCTATGAATTTCCAAATGTTTCGATAAAAATGGCTAAAAATCAGACTTTATCGCTCAAACAAAGTAAACTTAATGGACTTTGTGGACGTTTGATGTGCTGTTTGACTTATGAAGATGACTTTTATCGTGAGGCGCAACAGAGATTTCCTGATTTTGGACAATGGTTGGAAATGGAAGAAGGACGCGGACGAGTGATTGGGTTGAATATTTTAGGAAATAAAGTCAAGCTGAGATTTGAAGATTATAGTAAAGAATTCGATATTTCAGAAATTGAGGAAAGTGATGACAGATAAAAATAAAATTTTTGAAGAATTAAATCAGCTAGAAAACGCATTGACGACAACATTAGAACAGGTTTCAGCAATAAAAAAAGAATTAGAAAGTTCATTGACCGAAAATGTGACTTTGCGCATGGAAATCGAAAAATTGCGTGACCGTTTGTCGGAGTTGGAACATAAAGAACCAACAAAATCACAGCCAAATTCAAATCTGATTACGATTTATGATGATGGATTTCATATTTGTACGAATTTTTATGGACAGCGTAGAGAGCTTGATGAACCTTGCGCTTTTTGCACGGAGTTACTTTATAGATGAATTTACAACGGAGTTTTAAAGGGGAAAAAACGGCTGGTACGCTGTTTTTAGTGCCGACACCGATTGGCAATATGCAGGATATGACTTTGCGCAGTCTTGAAATGCTGAAAAGTGTGGATTTGATTGCTTCAGAAGATACGAGAAATACGCAAAAATTGCTCAATCATTTTGAGATAAAAGTACCACAGGAGAGTTTTCACGAGCATAATTCTTATGAAAAAATTCCGAAATTACTGGATTTTTTGAGTTCTGGGAAGTCGATTGCGCAGGTTTCTGATGCGGGAATGCCGAGTATTTCGGATCCTGGTCATGATTTGGTGGTTGAGGCGATTAAGCGAGAGATTGATGTGGTGGCTTTGCCGGGCGCGTCTGCTGGGATTACGGCGCTGATTGCTTCTGGGCTGGTACCGCAACCGCACATTTTTTATGGCTTTTTGCCGAGAAAAGCTGGTGAGCAGAAGAAGTTTTTGCTATCAAAGGTGACTTATCCTGAGACGCAAATTTTCTATGAAAATCCTTTTCGTGTGGCAGATACTTTGAAAAATATCACTGAGATTTATGGGGATAGAGAGATTGTGCTTGTTCGCGAATTGACGAAAATCTATGAAGAATATCGGCGTGGGCGGATTTCGGAGGTGCTTGAGTCGCTTGCTGAGCAGCCGATAAAAGGCGAATGTTTGATGATTGTTTCTGGGGCTGATGAGATGCAAATTAAGGTAGATGAACCTGACTTGGCTCCTGTTGAAGCAGTTAAATCGCTGATTGGCAATGGCGTGAAGCCAAATGTGGCGATTAAGCAGATTGCGAAAGAACGTGGTTTGGCGCGGCAAGAACTTTATAATGATTATCATGAAATTGAGTAGTTGTTCTACTCTTTTTTTGTGTAAGCTTTGGAAAATTTTATTTTTGTGATAAGATTTTTTTATGGTGCTAATATTTAGTTTGTGTTAAGATAGATGATATCAAAAGATTTCATTGTTTTAGAATTAAGGAGATTAAATATGAATAAAAATATTAAAAAAATCGTTAGTTTATCTACGTTAGCTTTGGCGAGTGCGACTGTATTGAGCCTTGCAAATACTCAAACAGCACAAGCCAGCACAAAAAAGCCAAAGACAATCACAGTTGCTATTTCATCGGATTCAAATCCTTATGAATATATGAAAGATGGTAAGTTGACTGGTTTTGAATATGATATTTTGCATAAGGCTGATAAGGATTTGAAACAATATAAGTTTAAATATCAAGTTTATGATGATTCAGCTTTGCTTTCTGCTTTGGATGGTGGACGTGCGCAGATTGCGGCAAATAATTTCGGTAAAACAAAAGCGCGTGCTGAGAAATATCTTTTCAGTTATCCAACGGCTGAGGGAATCAATGCGATTTTCTCTAGTAAGAAAGAAGATATCACAAAAATTACGCAACTTGCTGGCAAGAAAACGGAAATTCCAACTGGGACAAACTATGGCGATATTTTGACGACTTGGAATGAAAAACACCCATCAAAGAAAATTACGGTGACTTATAGTCAACGTGCGCTTGCAGACCGTTTGGAAGGCATTTCTAGTGGACAGCTTGATTTCTTGTTTGCTTCAAAATCTGCGGCTGAAAATCTTGTGAAAACACATGCAATTACTGGTGTAGTTGACCATATTCCAACGGATTTGAATAAGTATCCAAGTTTTAAGACTTATGAATATTTTGTACTTGATAATTCACAAACAAAATTGCAAAAGGCTTTGAACAAGGAAGTGAAGAAGTTTGCTAAAGATGGTTATTTGAAGAAATTGTCCGAAAAATATTTCGGGGACAATCAAGTGCCTGAAGCGAGCCAATTTAAGACAAAATAAACTGAAAAAACTCTTGTCAAAATTTAAGACAGGAGTTTTTTTGATGTCAATATTTTTGACAGAACTGTCAAAAATATTTTTGGCGCAAGGTACTTTTGACAGAATTGTCAAAGTGGTAAACCTTGCAACATTGTTGGATTTGAACCCAAAGGTAAGGTTGCTAGGAGAATTTTTGGAAATTCTGTGTAGAAGCTTACCATTTTTGGCGACAATTTTTGTTGGACAGCGAGCGGACGAAAAGTGACTTCCATGCGATGTACGACATTTGGGAAATAAGTGCCAGCTTCAAAAAGTGTTTTTGCTTTTTGGAGATACTCTTTTTCGCTTTCAAAAACGTCGTTGTCATTGAGCAATCCATTCAATTTGTCGATGAATTTCTGTTCTTTTTTTGAAAATTTAACTTTTTTAGGTTTTCCAAACATAGTGATCTCCTTGTTTTAAATTTACGTTTATTTCGTATTTTCTAAAAAAATACTTTTGACAGTTCTGTCAAAAAAATTTAACAGTGTCCTTCAACATTTTCATTAATCCAACATGAATTTTTTTCGTCAAAAATTCTGAGTGCACTGTCAGCATTGACAAAATCAATGATTGCTTCACGTGATAGACCTGTCAAATCAACTGCGGCAGCAATCGTCACGATTTCCATATCCATCATTTTTTGACGCAATGTTTCTAATTTATTTTCCATGAAATCATTATACTCTATTTCTCAAAATTTTGCTTTTCTAATTTCTAAAATAGTAAAATAATTTTTGACAGAACTGTCAAAAAATAAAATAGCAGAACAGAGCCATTTGTCAGCATAAAATATCAAATTTTTGATAAAAAAGTTCAAAAAAATTGCCGAAAAATGGAACAATAACTTGATTTTCATGAACAAATTTTATAAAATTGTTCAGTACGCTTGCGTACGTCAAAACGACAATATTGTGAAAAATGAGTAAATGCCACATAGTGTCGTAGAGAATTGCTTTTGATCTAGCTCAAAAGGTCAGTACCAAACTGATTTCTCAGCCAGTCGCAGAGAACAATTTTACAGGAGAATTTTCTAAAAATGAATATAAATAAAATGGGAACAGGAAGTGCCCACTCAAAATTGATTTTGATTGGTGAGCATTCTGTCGTTTATGGTCAACCAGCCATAGCTCTTCCCGTGAAAATCTTGAAAACAACCGTAACAATTTCGCCAATCCGAACAGGACAATTTATTGAAGATAATGAATCCCGTCGTCGCCTGAACCTCATGGGAGATGAATTTGAAGGTGTGCGTCAACTCATTTTGCGCCTTCTTGCAAAATTTCATGTCCCACATTTGAACTTTTCCTTAGAAATTGACTCAAACATTCCACAAGGCCGTGGATTAGGCGCATCAGCAGCTCTTGCAACGGCGATAACACGAGCATTTTATGATTTCTTTGAGACAGACTTATCAAATGAAGAACTGCTCTATTATGCAAATTTTTCCGAAAATATCACGCACGGACGCGCTTCAGGAATTGATGTCGCCACAGTAAATTCTGAAAAACCACTTTGGTTTATTAAAGGCGAAGCAGTCAATCCATTTGAACTCAATCTATCAGGATTCCTTGTCATTGGCGATACAGGAGTGCACGGATTTACCGCACAAGCTATCAGCATCGTTCAAGAAAAACTTGCCGAAGAAAAAGAAATAACAGAAGTAGGAATAGAAGAACTCGGAGAACTTTCAAAAGGCTCAAAAAATTTCTTGATGACCAATAAAATGACAGAACTTGGAAAAACGATGACCAAAGCACACAGTATCCTTCAAACACTTGGCGTTTCTCATCCTCGTTTAGATACTCTTGTCGAAACTGCCTTAAAAAATGGCGCATTAGGAGCAAAATTGACGGGTTCAGGACTTGGCGGAGTCATGGTCGCACTTGCCCAGACAGAAAAAGATGCCATTCGAATCAGTCAAAAATTACTAAAAAGTGGTGCAAAAAACACGTGGATATATTCATTCTAATAAAATCAAGAACGGCGCAAGCCGTTTTTTTATTAAAATAATTGAGTGTCAATAGCAATTTTCTCAATCTCGTAGCCAAACCATGAAGTCTAATAACACGAAACTTTTTAGCTATGTTATAATAAATCTATGACAACTATCGCAACAGCAAAGGCGCACACGAATATTGCGCTGATTAAATATTGGGGAAAAAAAGTCCCAGCACTCAACATTCCAACGACCAGCAGTTTGTCGATGACTTTGGATAAATTTTATACGACAACATCTGCAGAGTTTTCAGACGAAGCAAGCGATACATTGATTTTGAACGCTACAAATACAGACAGTACTCGCGTTAGCAAGTTTTTAGACAGCTTACGTGATTATTATGGCGATTTTCCAAAAGTACGTGTTCGTTCTGAAAATCATGTTCCAACAGCAGCAGGATTGGCATCATCAGCATCGAGCTTTTCAGCCTTGACAGGAGCAATGTTTCAGCTTCTGGAGCTACCAAAAGATGAAAGAGAAATGTCGCGCGCAGCAAGACGAGGTTCAGGCTCCGCATCACGTTCGATTTTTGGAAATTTTGCCTTATGGAACATGGGAAATGATGACAAAAGTTCTTATGCAGAGAGTTTTTATGACGAAGATATCAACTTATCAATGATTGTTGCCGAGATTTCTAGTAGTCAAAAAAAGATGTCATCTACTTTGGGAATGCAACTGGCGCAGACAGCACCAACATATAGCGCATGGGTTGAAAAATCAGCCCAACAACTCGAAGAAATGAAACAAGCAATCATCACTCATGATATTGAAAAAATCGGTCTGATTGCCCAAGATAATGCTCTTGGAATGCACGAACAAAATCGACAATGCACACAACCTTTCGACTATTTCACAGAGCAAACACGTGCTGTGATTGACTTTACAGAACGTTGTTACCGTTCAGGACTTCTCGCTTTTGTGACAATAGATGCAGGACCAAATGTAAAAATAATCACAGATAAAACAACAGAAAAAGAATTATTAGCAAAATTTCGCAGAGAATTTCCAGAAATTTCCTTTGAAGTAGCACACGCTGGTGGAGGCTTAAAATATGTCTAAAGAAGTGACAGTAAAGCTCCCCGGCAAGCTTTTTATCGCTGGTGAATATGCTGTAACCAGGCCCGAACATTTAGCGCTTGTGACGACGATTGAGACGGATTTTCAAGTTCATATAGCTGAAAGTCAAGAAAAAAGTACTCTTCACACTAATGTCAATATGCAAGATGAACATTTTCAACTCTCAGAACTAGGCACTTTTCAGCCCAAAGACGAACAGTGGTTCCTGAGTTTAGAAGTTTTGAAAATTATATTGAAAAAATGTGGAAAAGAATCTTTTTCAAGCGAAATTGCACTGACGATTGAGAGTGATTTGGGCGCTGGCGAACAGAAAAAAGGTTATGGTTCAAGTGCTGCGGTAGCTGTTGGCGTGACGGAAGCTCTAAACACGTATTTTTCGCTTGGACTGACGGCTTTTGAGCGTTATCAAATTGCAGGAAAAGCACATTTTCAAATTCAGGGAAATGGCTCACTTGGTGATGTGGCGGCGATTAGTTTTGGTGGCAGTATTTTCTACAAATCAGGAAAGAATCCAATCTGGGAAGAGGCAAAAATTCTCGCTGTGGATATTCCGTGGACGGTTTACGTAGCACAAACTGGAAAGGCAGCAAAAACGTCTGAAAAGCTCGAAATTACATTGCCTGATACATTTTTTGAGCAATCTGATGAATTAGTGATTGAGAGCGCAACAGCTATTGATATGCGTGATTTTGATTTATTTAAAGAAAAATTATTGGAAAATCAGTTGCTGCTTATTCAAAATATTCCTGAGGGCTACATGACGCAGAAACTTGCGTTAGTGCTGACATTAGTCAATCAACATGAGAATCTCGTTGGCAAGATTTCTGGTGCAGGATTTGGGGAAAATGTACTTATTTTTGCCAAATCAGAAGAAAACATTGCCGAACTAAAAAATGAATGTGAGAAAAATGGGATTGTTCTTATCAAAGCAACAATTTCACAAGAGAAAATATGACAGAAAAAGAAATTCATCAACATCGTAAAGATGAACATTTATCTTTAGCCGTAAAATATTGGAAAAAAGGTTTGGAAACACCGTCAGGATTGGGATTTCAAGATTTACGACTTGTACCACAAGCCTTGCCAGAAATTGCGCTGAATGAAGTCGATTTATCTGTGCCAATTTTTGGTGGAAGATTTGATTTTCCATTTTATATTGAAGCGATGACGGGCGGTTCTGCGCATGGCGATAAGCTCAATGAACAGCTTGCTGAGATTGCCGCCAATCAACATCTTGCACTGGCTGTGGGTTCGCAGTCGATTGCTCTGAAGTTTCCAGAACTTGCAGCAGGCTTTGCGCGGGTACGAGAAATCAATCCGACAGGCTTTATTTTTGCGAATATTGGCGCAGGACATGGGCTGGAGCAGGCAAAGCGCGCTGTTGATATGTTGAAGGCAAATGCGCTGGAAATTCATATCAATACGGCACAAGAGCTGACAATGAAAGAAAATGAAGGTGACCGGAGTTTTTATTGGCTCGAAAATATCCATGAAATCGCTGAAAAACTAGATGTACCGGTTATTGTCAAAGAAGTTGGTTTTGGAATATCTCGTGGAATTTTTGAGCAACTCAAGCAAACAGCTGTTTCTGCGGTTAATGTTGGTGGGAAATCTGGTACAGATTTTGCTTGGATTGAGCATCAACGTGGTGGCGATTTTGAGTTGATTGGTCATGGTTTTACAACTGTTGAAAGTTTGCTGGAAGCTCAATTTGCGAAAACGCAACTTCCTGTGATTGCGACAGGTGGTATTCGTTGCGCAGAGGATGTTTTCAAGTCACAGATTTTGGGTGCGATATTGGTAAGCTCTGCAGGTTTTATTTTACAAAACTTGATACAAGATGGACCAGACAAAGTTGAGCAGATTTTGGAAAATTGGAAGTCTGATTTGACAAAATTTTACACACTTTTTGGCGTGAAAAATTTGACAGAACTGTCAAAAATTGAAACACTGTATTCAGCTGATATGAGAGCATTTATTGAACAAAGAAATTTTTGACAAAACTAGATAAACATACTAGCCTATCCGTAAGTGAGCAAGCTCATAACGGCTTTGCTATGTCAAAAAATTTTTTATGAGAAAAGTCTGACAAATTCTTTAAGCAAATTATTTTACGTTCTCCTGATTTTCTAATATAATGAGATTAGAGTTAAAAATAAGCAAAAGTTTCTATACTTTTGTCATTTACGAGGAGAAAATCATGACATACACACTTCCTGAATTACCTTACGCTTATGATGCTTTAGAGCCATTTTTTGATGAAGAAACAATGCGCTTGCATCACGATAAACACCATAATACTTACGTAACAAATCTTAATGCAGCTATCGAAAAACATCCAGAACTTTTTGACAAAACTGTCAAAGAACTCGTTGCTGATTTGGCAAATGTGCCAGAAGATATTCGTGGCGCTGTCCGTAACAATGGTGGCGGACATTTAAATCACAGTCAATTTTGGCTCTGGCTCCGTCCAAACACAGACGGTTCATCCAATCATGCAGATGCTGAGATTGGAGATGCGATTGCAAAAGAATTTGGCAATTTTGAAGCTTTCAAAGCTGAATTCAAAGCAGCAGCCACAGGACGATTTGGTTCAGGCTGGGCTTGGCTCGTTGTGGACAAAGACGGCAAATTAAAAATCACTTCAACGGCAAATCAAGACAATCCAATCACAGATGGCTTAACGCCTGTTCTTGGACTTGATGTTTGGGAACACGCTTATTATCTTAAATATCGCAACGTACGTCCTGACTACATTGAAGCCTTCTTTAATCTTGTCAATTGGGACAAAGTCAACGAACTTTACGCAGCAGCAACAAAATAAAATAAAAATCTGTCAAAATGACAGATTTTTATTTTTGACAGAGTTGTCAAAAATATTTTTCAGTAAAAATGTCCCTCTAAAGTAAAAGCCAGTTACGCAAGCTGACTTTTTTTGGTATAATAAGAAACAGTAAACCACGTTTCAAAAAATGAAGCGAACAAAATGAACGGACACTAAATGAAATTTACAGAATTTAATTTTAAGCAAAACATTAACGATACATTAGAGGCTATCCACTTTACAGAGCCAACACCGGTACAGCAAAAGCTGATTCCTATTGTCTTATCAGGACGTGACTTGATTGGCGAATCAAAGACAGGTTCAGGAAAAACACACACCTTTCTCCTCCCAATTTTTCAAAAATTAAACACAGAACGCGACGAAGTTCAAGCAGTTATCACAGCACCATCACGCGAACTTGCCACACAAATTTATCATGCCGCGCAAGAATTTGCGAAAATTGACCCAAGCATCCACGTAAGCAACTTCGTTGGCGGCACAGACAAAGCACGTCAGATTAAAAAACTTGAAAATAGCCAGCCACATATCGTGATTGGCACACCAGGACGTATTCTTGACCTGATAAATGCGCAAGCACTCAAAGTTTATACAGCACAAACATTCGTCATTGACGAAGCAGATATGACACTTGACATGGGATTTTTAGCAGACGTTGACCAGATTGCCTCAGCATTCGGCAAAAAAGTCCAGATGCTCGTTTTCAGTGCAACAATTCCGCAAAAACTCCAACCATTCTTGAAAAAATATCTTCATCAGCCAGTCATGGAAACAATCGCCACCAAAACAGTCATTTCAGATACGATTGAAAATTGGCTCATTTCCACAAAAGGTGCCTCACGAAATCAACTCCTGCTTGACCTCGCAAAAATCACAAATCCATATATGGCAATGATTTTCGCAAATACCAAAGGACGTGTTGACGAAATTCACAGTTTCCTCGTGAGTAACGGCTTAAAAGTAGCAAAAATTCACGGCGATATTCCACCACGTGAACGCAAACGTATCATGAATAGCATCAAAAACCTCGACTATCAATATGTTGTCGCAACAGACATTGCTGCACGCGGAATTGATATCGAAGGAGTGAGCCACATCATCAATGATGAAATTCCAAAAGATTTGACTTTCTTTGTTCACCGTGTCGGACGTTCAGGACGTAATGGTTTGCGTGGCACAGCCATCACACTTTATAGCCCATCAGATGATACAGCCATTCGCGAAATCGAAAAAATGGGTGTCACATTTGAGCCAAAAGTCATTAAAAATGGTGAAATCGTGGACAGTTATGACCGTGAACGGCGCGGCAAACGTATCAAAAAACAAGATGAAATTTCTACAACAACTCGTGGAGCATTGATAAAAGCCAAGAAAAAGATAAAACCAGGCTACAAACGTGCCATTCGCTGGGCAGTAGAAGAAGAAAACAAGAAAAAACGCCGTGCCTCACGCAATAAAGATAATCGTAAGAAACGCGAAAGTCGCAAGCAAAGTTTTTAATATGAAAAAAGTTCTCAAAATTTTCTTAGGAATTTTTATCCTAGCTCTCATCTACATCGCCATTTGTTTCGGACTTATCCTGAGCAAGGTAAATGACCGACCAGCTCATTTAGCAAATAAATATGATAGCATTCTAGTTCTAGGCTCATTCATTGAACCCAACAAGCAACCAGCCACAATTACCAAAAATCGACTGAATGCAGCACTCAAAATTGCTAAAGTAAATCCTAAATCAAAGATTATCATCTCAGGTGGCAAAGGCAGTGATGAACCAGTAGCTGAAGCCACAGCAATGGCGAACTATCTCGAAACAAAAGGTATCAGCAAACAACGTATTATCGAAGAAAATAAAGCCAGCGATACCAGTCAAAACCTCTCTTTTTCAAAGAAATATCTGAAAGGACGTACTGTTATCGTCACAAGCGACTTTCATCTTTATCGCGCACTCTATCTTGCAAGAAAGCTAGATGTAAAAAGTGCAGGTTATGCAGCACACACAACTATTCACAAGCCCCTTCTTTTCACAGGCTATTATGGTCATGAAGTATTAGGATTGACATATGCCTTTGTTTTTGGGGCAGGATAAGGCCTAAATTCTTATCAGAAAGGCAACATCATGTTTCAACCCGAACAAATCAGTAAGCTCAACGACCTTGAAGCCCTAGTTTTTGACTTTATTATCAAATCTCCCGAACAAGTCCAACAAATGACTATCCGTGATTTAGCAAGCAAAGTTCACGTCTCCACATCAACGATTGTCCGTCTGTGTTCAAAGTTAGGTTTTGAAGGTTGGGCAGACTTAAAATTTTACCTAAAAAGTCAATTTCGTGAAAAAACACCAGAAGAACAGCATTATGACAATATGCTAGAATTTGATATGTTTTTAAGACGTATGAATACAAATGCTTACCAAGAACGACTCAACCAAGCAGCAAAACTCATAGCAGAAGCAGATTATACTATCTTTTTAGGACTTGGCACGTCAGGTTCATTAAGCTCTTATGCAACAAAATATTTTGTCAATACAGGATTAAGAAGTTTTGTCATCACCGACCCTTTTCAAGCCGTCCAAGTTAAAGGAATTGGCAATATCGTTGCTGTTATTCTCTCAGTTTCAGGCGAAACCGAGCAAGTTGTGAATAAAGAGCTAGAGTTTAAAGCCGAAGGAGCAAAGATTATCTCAATCACAAATACAGAAGATTGCACAGTTGCTAAACTTGCCGACCTACAAATCTCATACAACCTTGTGAACGAATGGTCCAAGCAATATCCGCTAGGAAATCTCACCACATCACTCCCGGCACTAGCTATTCTTGAAATTCTCGCCCATAAATCTATAGACAACGTCGTTAAACAAATGAAAAAGAGTGAATAAACTCTTTTTTATTTACAAAAATAAGGATAGTCTAAAGGAAAAATGTTACAAATACGGAAACATATTTCGCAAAAGAATATAAAAATCTCACAATAAAGAGCCAATTCGCAAGTAAAACAAAGCATAACAGTAAAAAAACGAAAAAAAATTCTTACAAATTAATTAGAAATTAAAATAAGAACGCTTGCATTTTTGCAATGAAAGCGATATAATAATTTTACAAAATAAAAATTACTCATTTAGAGAGAGGTAATAATATGGCTGATAAAGTTATAGCACTTGCTTGTGCCGCTGGAATGTCAACATCACTATTAGTTTCAAAAATGCAAAAGGCTGCTGCTGATGCAGGAAAAGATTATGAAATCTTCGCAAAATCAACTGCGGATATTGATAATATGCTTGCTGGTACTGGTTCTGCAAAACCTGACGTTTTGCTCTTAGGTCCACAAGTTGCGTTCATGAAAGGCGAAGTTGCTAAGAAAGCTGCTGCTGCCGCTGTTCCTATGGACGTTATCAAGATGCAAGATTATGGCATGATGCGTGGAGATAAAGTCCTTGCAGCTGCTGAAGCACTTATGAATAAATAAACATTATAATATAGGAGCGTAAAGCTCCTTTGTTATACCAAAAAATAAAAAATATTTTTCATAAAAAGAAACAAAATTAAAGGAGAAAAAATGAGCGATAAATACGAAAATCCAACAAGTGATGATTACATGGGCGTTGTTATGGGAATTATTATGAGTGGTGGAAACGCAAAAGGACTTGCTTTCCAAGCGATACAACAAGCAAAAGCAGGAGATTTTGAAGCAGCAGAGCAGTCATTGACTGATTCATCAAATGAACTCCGCTCAGCTCATGATGTTCAAACAGATTTACTTACACGTCTTGCTCAAGGCGAAAAAATTGGTTGGAACCTTTACATGGTTCATGCTCAAGACCACTTAATGAATGCCATTACTTTCAAAGACTTAGCCGTTGAAGTTGTTGGTCAAGAAAAACGTCTTCAAGCCTTAGAAAAAAAATAAACGTTGCAACCTTATACAAAAAGAAATAGGAGCTACTAACGTTGCTTCCTATTTTTTTAAATGAATTTGGTAAAATAGATGTAGGACAAAAACAACAAAAAGGAGGAGAAAACGATGAGCTTTTTTGGAAACATTGATTTTCAAAAACTAACTTTTACAGAAAAAGTAATCTATAATTACTTAAAAAATAATGTGGATAAAATCCCCTATTTGCACGTCAGAGATATTGCCTTAGAAGCTCATGCTGGCTCCTCAAGTGTTATGCGATTGATACATAAAATGGGATTTGATTCTTACATTGATTTCAAAGAATACATTAAAGGACAAAAAGAAGCGCCAGTAGTTGAGGACAGTATCTTTAAAGCATTTCTTCCTGAAGATTATCCAAAGAACATAGAAGAAATTTTAGAAGAATTGGCTGATAAGATTATTAACTCAGATAACCTTATCTTCACAGGTATCGGCGCCAGTGGTTTAATCTGTGATTATGCAGCGCGTCGTTTTGCAGGAATTGGGATTAACAGCTTTTCCTTTAGTGATGTAACCTATCCAATCTCAACCAAATTAAAAAATACAGCCTATAATCTTGTCATTGCTCTCTCCATTTCAGGAGAAACAAATGAAATTATTGAAGTACTTACCAGCTTACAAGAAAATAAAGATATCACGATTGCTGCAATTACACCAAATGTCAATTCAACAATCGCACAACTAAGCGATATAGCTATCTCTTATCGTGTAGATGAGCGGCGTGTAAATATTCACTATGATTTGTCTTCCCAACTTCCTGCAGTTTTTTTGCTTGAAAGTTTATCAGAGCTTGTTTATCAACGCTCACTAGGCTAAATAACTTGATTATTTTCAAGTTATTTTTTATAAAACAATCTGGAACAAAACGTACCATAAACGGTACTGTACCAAAATAGCGAAAACGGTTCAAAAACATATGTAAACACTTGCATTTTAGAAACATTTTAGGTAAAATATAAAATGTAAACGGGTACAAAAGAAATAAGTAACTCTTATTTATAAGAGAAAATACCTTGCAAGGACTTAAAGATTTTGTACTAAAAAAAGGATTTTCCTTTATTTTCTATTTATAGAAAAAAATAATTATTATGAAAGGCTTTTTAAAATGAATAATTTTATTCAAAATAAAGTTATGCCTCCAATGATGAAATTCTTGAACACACGTGCTGTTACAGCCATCAAGAATGGTATGATTTATCCAATTCCATTTATCATTATTGGTTCCATATTCTTAATTTTATCTAACCTCCCTTATCAACCACTCGCTGACTATATCAATAAGATTGGTCTTGGCGGTGTCATGGGACAAATCAATAACGCTTCATTTGGTATTATGGCTTTGCTTGCCGTTTTCGGTATTGCATATAGCTGGGTACGTGATGCTGGTTTTGAAGGAGTTCCTGCTGGTTTGACAGCCGTAATCGTTCACGTGCTACTCCAACCAGACACAATTCATTCTGTAACAAACGTTGCAGACCCTACTAAAGTTTCTACTGCTTGGCAAGTTTCAGGTGTTATCGACCGTCAATGGCTTGGTGGTAAAGGTATGGTTCTCTCTATCATCGTTGGTCTTCTTGTTGGATTTATCTATACAGGATTCATGCGTCGTAATATCACGATTAAAATGCCTGAACAAGTACCTGCAAACGTAGCAGCATCATTTACAGCCTTGATTCCTGCCGGAGCTATCATCACAATGGGTGGTATCCTCAATGGTATCTGCGTCTTGGCTGGTAAAACAACATTCGTTGAACTTGTTTATAAATGGATTCAAACACCATTGCAACACGTGACAGATGGACCTGTCGGTGTCTTCGTTATCGCATTTATGCCAGTATTTATCTGGTGGTTCGGTGTTCACGGTGCTACTATTATCGGTGGTATCATGGGTCCATTGCTTCAAGCAAATGCAGCTGATAATGCTTATGTTTATCACTATGCTAATGCACACAACATTCCATTTAAACTTGGACAAACTGTTGATGGTCATACAACTCACATCGTTGTCCAAGCCTTCATGGATCAATACTTGACTGTTACTGGTTCAGGTTTGACAATTGGTCTTGTTGTATTCCTTCTCTGGCGTGCTAAATCTGTACAGATGAAAACACTTGGTAAAATGGAAATTGGACCTGCAATCTTTAACATCAATGAACCTGTCCTCTTTGGTTTGCCAATCGTCTTGAACCCTATCCTTGGTGTTCCATTCATTCTCATGCCTTTGATTTCTGGTATCTTGACTTACATCGTGATTGCATTGCATATTATCCCACCATTCAATGGTGTCGTCATTCCTTGGACAACTCCAGCTATCCTTTCAGGTTTCTTAGTTGGTGGTTTACAAGGTATGATATGGCAAATAATCATCCTTGTTCTGTCGGTTGTTGTTTATTGGCCTTTCGCAAATGCTTATGATAAGGTTCTTCTTAAAGAAGAAGCAGAACAAGAAGCTGAGATTCAAGCTGAAAACGCATAATTATTTGACTTTAGTACAAGCTCAGGAATACATTCTTGAGCTTGTCTTTGTAAGAACTTATACTACTTGAGTATAATTAGAATAGGAAATACAATGAAAGCATTAATGGGCGAGCGCATAGTAGATGCTTGGCAAGTTGCACATGAAGAAAAATATGAAAAATGGGTACAACATCTCTTTGATGAAAATATCATGATGTGGCATCCTAAATATCCTCAGCAACTGCGCTTTAGTTTATTATATGGTGGTAGTGCGCGTGAGGGAGATTATCTCATCCAGATGTCAAAAGCGGATTTAAAGGTAATTTCTCCTAAACGTTTTGCCAAAGAATTTAAAATTATTGAAGACGAAGAAGAGTGAGATTAAAAACTCCATAATGAAAGAAGTAAATATATGGTAAAAACTCTTTATTTGATGCGCCACGGAGAAACCTTATTTAACAAATTACATAAGATACAAGGTTGGTGCGATTCTCCATTGACAGAAAAAGGAATAAGACAAGCACAGATTGCAGGGAACTACTTTGTAAAAAATCAAATTGTGATTGACAGGGCTTATAGTTCGACTCAAGAACGTGCGGTTGATACTTTAGAGTTAGTTTTGAAACAAAATGATTTGGAAAATTTACCTTATAAACGTTTAAAAGCTTTGAAAGAATGGAATTTTGGACGTTTTGAAGCAGAATCTGAAGATTTAAATCCAAAAATAGTTCCTTACGGTGATTTATTTGTTCCTTTTGATGGTGAAAGTCAGACAGAAGTAGGTCTGCGAATGGTTGAAGCACTTGTCCAAGTGATGCAATCAACAGATGAAGAAAAAAATGTTCTTGCAGTATCACATGGAGGCGCATTAGCCTGCTTTACACGAGCATCAAATGCAGAAAATCAGCTTCCCCGTGGATTAAAAAACTGTTGCATTTTAAAATTTGAATATAAAAATAATAAATTTACTCTTATTGAAAGCATTAATCATGATTTCAGTGAGTTAGAAAAGAGATGATATGACATTAAGAAAAGATTTCCTTTGGGGGGGAGCTGTAGCAGCTCATCAATTAGAAGGTGGATGGAATAAAGGTGGAAAAGGTCCATCTGTCGCTGATGTAATGACCGCAGGCGCAAATGGTGTCGAACGTAAAATCACAGATGGCGTCATTCCAGGAGAAAATTACCCCAATCATGAAGCGATTGACTTTTACGGTCACTATAAGGAAGATGTCGCACTCTTTACTGAGTTGGGATTAAAATGTTTCCGTACCTCGATTGCTTGGACAAGAATTTTCCCCAATGGAGATGAAACAGAACCAAATGAAGAAGGACTTCAATTTTACGACGATTTGTTTGATGAGTGTTTGAAAAATGGAATTGAACCTGTCATTACTCTTTCACACTTTGAACTTCCTTATCATCTGGTTACAGAATACGGCGGATTTCGTAATCGTAAGTTGATTGACTTCTTTGTACGTTTTGCAGAAGTTGTCATGACACGTTACAAAGACAAAGTGAAATATTGGATGACTTTCAACGAAATCAACAATCAGGCAAATTTCAATCGTGATTTTGCACCATTTACGAACTCTGGATTAAAATTTACTGCTGAGGACAATCGCGAAGAAGTCATGTATCAAGCCGCTCACTATGAGTTGGTCGCAAGTGCGAAAGTCGTTGAGATTGGACATAAAATTAATCCTGATTTTCAGATTGGTTGCATGATTGCAATGTGTCCGATTTACCCTGCAACAATGAATCCAAATGACATGATGGCAGCAACAGTTGCTATGCGACGTCGTTATTGGTTTGCTGATGTTCATGTGCGTGGTCATTATCCTGCCTATTTGAAGTCTTATTTTGCACGTAAAGATTTCAAATTGGATATTACAGCAGAAGATGAGGCAGCACTTGCCAAAGGTTGTGTGGATTATATTGGTTTTAGCTATTATATGAGCTTTGCCATTCAAGATCAGGCAACGAATGATAGGGGGGCTAAAGACAAATCACACGCATCATCTGGAAATGCAGACACACGTGAACATCTTGGCGCACCAGAGTTTGACTATAACGAAGATACAGACCTCATAAAAAATAATTTTGTCGAAGCTTCTGAATGGGGCTGGCAGATTGACCCAATGGGATTACGTTGGGCATTATCATGGTTCTATGAACGCTATGAAAAACCACTTTTTATCGTAGAAAATGGTTTTGGAGCAGTTGATGAGGTCGAAGCAGATGGCTCTATTCACGACCCATATCGTATTGATTATCTCAAAGCACATATCAAAGCAATGGAAGATGCAGTGACTTATGAAGGCGTTGACCTGATGGGCTACACACCTTGGGGCTTCATTGACCTCGTCTCAGCCGGCACAGGCGAAATGAAAAAACGTTATGGCATGATTTATGTCGATAAAGACAATGAAGGAAATGGAACACTTGCCCGTTCTAAGAAAGACTCGTTTAACTGGTATCAAAAAGTAATTGCTACTAATGGCGAAGAACTTTAAAAAAATAAATAAGATAAATACAAATAATCGTTGCTTTTTAGCAACGATTATTTGTTTAATTCATTCACACGATTATTGAGAAGATATTATCATGTAAAAGAAAAGAAAGTATTTTATTTCTGCTTTATAATACATAATATATTTGGTAGAATAGTTATGTTAAATAATTAACAAAAAGGAGAATTTTATGAAAAAAGTCGTATTATCAATGTTGGCAATGACTACTCTTTTAGTAGGTGGAACAGTAGTTGAACACCAAGTACATGCAGATGTTAAAATACCAAAAGCTAATGTTTCCAGAGTATATAACCCTAATACGGGAGAACACGTTTATACTCCAGTTGGATTTGAGGTTGTAGAACTTATAAAAGCTGGATGGTCATATGAAGGCACAGCATTCAAAATTCCTTATGTGTCATCCCCATTTACAGGGTATCCTGTTGTACAACGTTTATATAATCCTAATGCTGGGGACCATCAGTATACAACAAATACCTTTGAAGTTTCAAGCTTAGTTGCGCTTGGCTGGAAGAATGATGGCGTTGGAGTTCAGTTTGCGGTTGCTAAAGCTAATACTGGAGCGCCAGTTTATCGTTTATATAATCCAAACGCAAAAGTAGGCTCACATCATTTTACTATGAGCGTTTATGAAAGAGATTCATTGATTAAGGCTGGCTGGAAAAATGAAGGTGTTGCTTTTAACGCATATTCTAACTGATTAAATATTGGAATAGTCGTATAAAGTTTGTAGATGATTTGGTATGGTAGATATGCAAGGGAAAAAGCTAGTAGATGACTGAACCAGATACACTAGATTTAAAAAAATACAAAAAACCTCCGATAAATTCGGAGGTTTTTTTATAAAAAGCAATAGGGACAAATAATATATAAACTTTTATTTTAAAGGATTAACTAAGGCGGTGATCGGATTTGAACCGACGATTAAGCTTTTGCAGAGCCATGTGTTACCACTTCACTACACCGCCACAACACTTATACATTATAGCGAAAATGAAGTATAAAATCAAGAGTGAGGGTATTTAAAAAATAAAATTTATAAAAATAGAGATAAAAATGAGACAGATTTTTTGTATAAAAAATGTTAAAATATAAGAATGAATAGTGAGTCAAAAATCAAGGAATTAACCGAATTACTTAATCAATATGCTTATGAATATTATACGCTAGACCAGCCATCTGTTGAGGATAGTGAATATGACCGTCTTTATAAAGAATTGGTAACTTTGGAGGAGGAAAATCCTCAGTTGGTACGTTCGGATTCACCGACACAACGAGCGGGAGATGTGATATTATCAGGTTTTGAAAAGTTTCAACATCCCTATAATCTTTATTCTTTAGGCGATGTTTTTTCGCGTGAGGAGTTGGCGGCTTGGGAAGAACGTGTACGTAAGGAATTACCTGAGCCAGAGTATATTTGTGAATTGAAGATTGATGGCTTATCTTTGTCTCTCTACTATGAAAATGGTGTACTGGTAACGGCAGCAACACGTGGAGACGGTTCGATTGGTGAAAATATCACGGAAAATGTGAAACGAATAAAAGATGTTCCTTTGCGTTTGACAGAGCCAGTGGATATTGTCGTGCGTGGGGAAGCTTATTTACCTCGAAAAAGTTTTGATAAACTCAATATTGAGCGTGAGTTAGAAGGTGCGGCACCTTTTGCAAATCCAAGAAATGCAGCAGCAGGAACTTTGCGACAGTTGGATACAAAAGTGGTTGCAAAGCGTGGTTTAGCGACTTTCCTTTATCAAGAAGCAAGCCCAGCAACACATGATACTCAGGAAGAGGTTCTTGAATATTTTGAACAGCTTGGTTTAGTGGTGAATAAGGAACGTGTACTTGCACGAACAATGGATGAAATCTGGACTTTTATTGAGCGTGTGACAGAGTTACGTGATCATTTACCGTATGATATAGATGGTGTTGTTATAAAGGTTAATAATCTGGCACAGCAGGAAGAACTTGGTTTTACGGTGAAAGCACCACGTTGGGCGATTGCCTATAAATTTCCTGCTGAAGTTGCTGAAACGGAAGTTTTGTCAGTAGAGTGGACGGTTGGTCGAACAGGTGTTGTGACACCAACGGCAAATATGACTCCTGTGATTTTGGCACAAACGCGGGTTTCTCGTGCAACTTTACATAATGTGGATTATATCCGAGAAAAAGATATTCGTATCGGGGACAAAGTCTTGATTTATAAAGCAGGCGATATTATTCCAAAAGTAGGGCGAGTGTTGTTTGATAAACGTTCAGCAGATTTAGTGGAATTACCTGTACCCGAAAAATGTCCTGAATGTAGCTCGGACTTGTTGCACTTTGAAGATGAAGTTGCATTGCGCTGTGTCAATCCACTCTGTCCTGCACAAAACAGAGAACGTTTAATTCATTTTGCTTCGCGAAATGCGATGAATATTGTAGGGCTGGGCCCTTCTGTAGTTGCTCAACTCTTTGATAAAAAATTGATTACAGACGTGGCTGATTTGTATCAGTTGACGGTAGAAATGTTGCTTGGATTGGATAAGATACAAGAAAAATCAGCACAGAAGATTGTAACGGCAATACAAGCTTCTCGAGTAAATTCAGCTGAGAAGTTACTGTTTGGTTTGGGAATTCGTCATGTGGGTTCCAAAGCAGCAAAATTACTCATGGAAGAATTTTTAAATCTGAGAAAATTGGCTGTTGCTTCAGAAGAGGAAATCGCGCAAATTCCATCACTTGGAGGAGTGATTGCGGCAGCTGTAACAAGTTATTTTGAGACAGATGGTGCCAAACAGTTGCTGGATGAATTAGCTACAGCGGGTGTGAATTTTGATTATTTAGGTGTAATAGCAACGGATAGTATTTTATCAGGAAAAACAGTTGTTTTAACAGGAAAGCTGACTCAATTAACTCGCAATGAAGCACGTGAGAAGCTTGAGAATTTGGGAGCAAATGTTTCGGGCTCAGTTTCTCGGAAAACAGATATTGTCGTGGCAGGCGCTGATGCAGGTTCAAAATTAACAAAAGCACAAGAGTTAGGAATTGAGATTTGGTCAGAGGAAGATTTAGCAGAATTGTGACTTTTGCTGAATTTCAGAAAATATAAAGTATGAAAAAGGGATAAATATGAGAGCAAGATTGATTTACAATCCGACCAGTGGTCAGGAAATTATTAAAAAATATATTGCAGATATTTTAGATAAATTAGAATCTTATGGTTATGAAGCCAGCGCTTTTCAAACAACGCCAGTACAAGATTCAGCAAAGATAGAAGCTGCGCGCGTGACCAAAGAAGGATTTGACTTGATTATCGCGGCAGGTGGAGATGGCACAATAAATGAGGTGGTTAGTGGAATGGCTCCGTATGAGAAACGTCCAAAACTAGCAATTATCCCGACAGGAACGACAAATGATTTTGCACGTGCTTTGAAAATTCCACGTGGCAAACCTCTTGAGGCGATTGAAATCATTGGGAAAAATCAAGTGTTGTCGATTGATGTAGGACGAGTTCCTCGCGATTATGGAGATAGTTACTTTGTTAATATTGCTGCAGGTGGTGGACTGACCGAGCTGACTTACAGTGTACCGAGCCGTTTGAAGACAGCCTTTGGCTATCTTGCCTATCTTGTAAAAGGCGCGGAGCTTTTACCGCGTGTGCGTAAAGCGCCCGTTCGTGTGACACATGATAATGGTGTGTTTGAAGGCGATGTTTCAATGTTTTTCACTGCATTGACAAATTCTGTCGGAGGCTTTGAAAAAATTGCGCCAGATGCGAAACTTGATGATGGTTTATTTACGTTGATTTTGGTTAAAACGGATAATTTGTTTGATTTGATGGCATTACTTGCGATTGTTGCAAATGGTAAGCATTTGGAAGATGTTAATTTGGAATATATCAAGACCAGTCGTGTTGAGATTGAACCACTTGCAGGTCAACAGATTATGATTAATATTGATGGTGAATATGGTGGTGATGCGCCAGTTATATTTGAAGATTTGAAAGGACATATTGATATGTTTGTCAATCTTGATGAAATCAATGATGAGCATTATATCGGTGATGAGGATAGTTTGGCGCTTGAAGCTGTCGCCCAAAAATTTGTCGAAGAAACAGAACGTATGAAAGAGAAATAATAAAAAAGCTGTGCATATTGTACAGTTTTTTTGTGCAAGGATGATATTGTTTATGGAAAACGTTTGCAGTAAACTAGAAGTATCAAATAAATACATGAGGTGTACAAAATGACAACACTTAATTTGGAAAAAATTTATAAGAAATATCCAAATGCAACACAATATGCGGTTGAAGATTTTAACTTAGACGTTAAAGATAAAGAATTTATCGTTTTCGTTGGTCCTTCTGGTTGTGGTAAATCAACGACCTTACGTATGATTGCAGGACTTGAAGATATTACTGAGGGTGAATTCAAAATTGATGATAAAGTAATGAATGATGTTGCGCCAAAAGACCGTGATATTGCCATGGTTTTCCAAAACTACGCACTTTATCCTCATATGACTGTCTTTGACAATATGGCTTTTGGTCTGAAATTACGTAAATACAAAAAAGATGATATCAAAAAACGTGTTGATGAAGCTGCTGCTATTCTTGGATTGACAGATATGCTCGATCGTAAGCCTGCTGATTTGTCTGGTGGTCAACGTCAACGTGTGGCTATGGGACGTGCGATTGTCCGTGATGCTAAAGTATTCTTGATGGACGAGCCCTTGTCAAACTTGGATGCAAAACTTCGTGTGTCTATGCGTACTGAAATTGCCAAAATTCACCGTCGAATTGGTGCAACAACTATTTATGTAACTCACGACCAAACAGAAGCGATGACACTTGCTGACCGTATCGTTATCATGTCTTCATCTCCAAATGTTGATAAGACTGGAACAGTTGGACGTGTAGAACAAATTGGTACACCACAAGAATTGTACAATGAACCTGCAAATAAGTTTGTGGCTGGATTTATTGGAAGTCCTGCGATGAATTTCTTCAATGTGACTGTTCAAGGCGATAAGATTTCCAATGGCGAAGGTTTGGCGATGGATATTCCTGAAGGTCAAGCTAAACTTTTGAAAGAAAAAGGTTACGATGGAAAAGATGTTATTCTTGGTATTCGTCCAGAAGATATCTCTGCCACAAATATTGCTCAACAAGCTTATCCAAATTCAAAAGTTGAAGCAGAAGTGGTTGTATCTGAACTTCTTGGTGCTGAAACAATGCTTTATTTGAGGACAGGTTCAACAGAATTTGTTTCTCGTGTTGAAGCACGCGATTTCCGTGAACCAGGTGAAAAAATCACACTTACTTTGAACTTGAACAAAGCGCATTTCTTTGATAATGAAACTGAAAAACGTATCACTGAATAAAAATTAACCACGGTTTTCCTCTTAATACTCTATCAGATTATTGATAGAGTTTTTTCTTGTGTAAAAGATAATTGACATCCTGTTGAGTATCTTATGACACAATAAAATGCTAAAATGAATTTAGTCAAAATTAAAAAAATAGGTAAAAGCTCTTTAGTTTCTTGGTTTGATATTTTTGAAACTAAGCAAAAACACCGACACCGTTTTTGTGAAAAAGAAGGTAGAATAAATGCTCTTATCGAGAAAGTTTGATAAATGAAAAAAACAATGGACGGAAATATGGCGGCAGCACACGTTGCTTATGCCTTTTCTGAAATTGCTGTGATTTACCCAATCACACCTAGTTCGCCAATGGCAGATTACACTGATGCTTGGGCAACGGCAGGACGTAAAAATATCTGGGGACAGCCAGTAAAAATCACAGAAATGCAGTCGGAAGCCGGTGCAGCAGGTGCCATGCACGGTGTTCTTCAAGCGGGCGGACTTGCCACGACATATACCGCCTCGCAAGGGCTTCTTTTAATGTTGCCTAATATGTATAAAATCGCAGGCGAACTTTTGCCTTCTGTTGTTCATGTTGCAGCGCGTGCTGTGGCGACAAATGCACTGAACATTTTTGGTGACCAATCAGATGTGATGGCAGCGAGAACAACGGGTTACGCAATGCTTGCAGAGTCAAGTGTGCAAGAAGTGATGGATTTGTCTGCTGTGGCACATTTGGCAACGATTGAAGGTTCTGTGCCTTTCATGAATTTCTTTGATGGTTTTAGAACAAGTCATGAAATCCAAAAAATTGATGTTTTGGATTATGCTGATTTGGGCGAAATGATTGACCAAGAAAAATTAGCTGATTTTCGTATGCGCGCAATGAATCCTGACCACCCAACAGTTTCAGGAACCAATCAAAATGCGGATATTTATTTCCAAGAACGTGAAACAGTGAATAAATATTATGATGCTTTGCCTGCGATTGTTCAAAAATATATGGGAAAAATTAATGATTTGCGTGGGACAAATTATGATTTAGTTGATTATTATGGTGCTGCTGATGCGCAAGAAGTCATTGTGAGCATGGGTTCAGTTGCTGGAACGGTCAAACAGACAGTGGATTATCTAAATGCACAAGGACGCAAAGTTGGATTTTTGAATATTCATTTGTATCGTCCATTTCCAACAGAAAATTTCCTTGAAAAATTACCTAAAACAGTGAAATCAGTTGCTGTACTTGATAGGACAAAAGAATCTGGCTCAAATGGTGAACCTCTATTTCTTGATGTGCAGTCAACACTTTTTGACAGTTCTGTCAAAAAAGTTATTGGTGGTCGTTACGGTGTTGGGGGCAAAGATACACGTCCCGAACACATTATCAGCGTTTTTGACGAACTTGTCAAAAATGATAGCAAACGTCAATTTACGATTGGCATTGATGATGATGTGACACATTTGTCTTTGACAGAACTGTCAAAAAAAGATTTAACTTCGTCAGATACTTATCAAGCAAAATTCTGGGGATTTGGTTCTGACGGTACAGTTGGTGCCAATAAAGCAGCTATCAAAATCATTGGCGACCACACAGAAAAATTTGTCCAAGGTGCTTTTGAATATGATTCCAAAAAATCTGGTGGTTTGACAATTAGCCATTTACGTTTCGGAGATAGTCCAATTCTGTCAGAATATATGACCGTAGCCACAGACTTTATCGAGTGTGCCAATGCGACTTATGTTCATCAATATGACCTTATCAAAGGTCTCAAACAAAAAGGGATTTTCCTCCTCAACACAAGTTGGTCTGACGAAAAGCTGTCAAAAAATTTACCAGAAAAATTCAAAAAAGAACTTTTTGACAAGTCTGTCAAATTTTATACGATTGATGCAGCGAAGATTGCCCGCGCAGTAGGGCTCGGACGGCGTATCAACACCATTATGCAAGTCGCATTTTTCAAACTAACTAACATCATGCCATTTGATGAAGTCTATGAACTTCTCAAAAAAGATGCACAAAAATATGCAAAAAAATCTCCAACGATTGTCAAGCAAAATCTTGATGCAATGGAAAGCGCCCTTGCAGGCCTTCACCAAGTAGAAATCCCAGAAACGTGGAGCAACTCAACAGACAACAAGCAAGCCAAATCAGAAAATGAAACGGCAGAAGTCGTTGAAATAGGCAGCCACAAAAAGTACGTTTTTAATTTCCTAGATAAAGTCAACGCTTTTGAAGGAGATGACCTCTCTGTACAAACAATCGCCGAAAATGTTCCCAACGGAACAGCCATCACAGGAACAACAGCCGTTGAAAAACGCGGTGTAGCTCTCGAAGTGCCGGCTTGGAACCCAGAATTTTGTATCCAGTGTAACGAATGTGCCTTTGTCTGCCCTCATGCCGCAATTCGTCCATTCCTCGTGGACGAAGACGAGTGGAATGTTGCCCCTGAAGGCTTCAAAGTCATGGATTATCGAGCAGCAGATGGTATGAGCTATCGTATTCAAGTGTCTGCAGAAGATTGTACAGGTTGCGGATTGTGTGTAGAAGCCTGTCCAAAAGCTGGCGAAGCCCTAAAAATGGTATCTTACGAAAGCCAAAAAGAGCAGGCAGTCAACTGGGCATTTGCGATGACTTTGAAAACAAAAGAAAATCCAGCACGACAAGAAACAGTTATCGGCACACAATTTAATCAACCCCTCTTTGAATTTTCAGGCGCCTGCTCAGGCTGTGGCGAAACACCATACATCAAACTCTTATCACAAATGTTTGGTGACCGCATGATGATTTCTAACGCCACAGGTTGTAGCTCCATCTACGGAGGCACACAAGCAACACCATATACAACGAATGGTCAAGGACAAGGCCCAGCTTGGTCAAATAGCCTTTTTGAAGATAATGCAGAATACGGCTATGGTATGCACATGGCATCTGTTTCCCGCCGTGAAAAATTAGCCAGCGAAGTCTTAGCAGCTCTCCCAGAAATGTCAGAAGACTTGCAAACACTAGCGAAAGATTGGGCAGAACATCTTTTCGATTCCGAAGGAACGCGTGCCAGAGCCGAAAAATTAAAAGCCATGCTCGCCTCAGAACATTTCAACTCACCAGCACTTGAACAGATTTATAAGCAAAAAGACCAGTTCGTTAAGCCAAGTCAATGGATTTTCGGTGGAGATGGTTGGGCATATGACATCGGTTTTGGCGGATTGGACCACGTGATTGCCTCAGGTGCCGATGTAAATATCCTCGTCATGGACAATGAAGTCTATGCGAATACTGGTGGACAAGTTTCAAAAGCAACACCAGCCAGCGCGATTGCGCAATTTGCAGCAGCAGGAAAAACAGCAGCCAAAAAAGATTTAGGCTTCATGGCAATGACTTACGGCAATGTCTATGTCGCACAAATCGCATCAGGTGCCAGCATGTTGCAAACCATTCGTGCCTTCGATGAAGCAGAAAAGCACCAAGGCCCATCATTAATCATTGCTTACACACCTTGTATTTCTCACGGTCTTTACGGAGGCATGGGTAAAGTCTTAGAAGAAGCTAAAGAAGCCGTGAATAGTGGCTATTGGCAACTTTATCGCTACAATCCAAATCTCGAAGATGCTGGAAAAAATCCTCTAACACTTGATTTCAAGAAACCAGATTTTACGCAAGTACATTCTTTCTTATTAAAACAAGCACGCTTTGCCAATTTAAAGAAAATTAATGCTGAACAAGCTGAACAACTCTATGAGAAAGCCGCAGATGATGCACGCAAGAAGTTTATTCGTTACGCTCGTATGTCAGGAGATGTCGAAAAATTCTTAGAACGCGAAGCAAAAACAACTGCCAAAGCCTCTGGAGAAGCACTAACAACAAATAAACCAGTCCGCGAAAAACGCGAACGTAAAGCTGACCCAGAACATGAAGCACGACGTGCCGCCAGAAGAGCAGAACGTGAAGCCCGTAAGGCTGAAAGCAAATAAAAGAGTATCAATAAAATAAAAAACCAATTTATTGGTTTTTTTTATTTTATTTTCAAATAATCCATAAATAAAACATCCCATATAGGACGTAAACCTTGATTTTAAAAGGCTTATAAGCATATATTAAAATAACAAATATTTTTTTCAAAAAGGTTGACACAAGGAAGAAAAAGAGTTAAAATGTAATTATAAGAATACAAATGATTTTTTAACGTAACTTTTAAATTGTTTGTACAATTAAAATGTTTATAAAATTAACATAACATAACATAACATAACATAACATAACATAACATAACATAACATAACATAACATAACATAACATAACAGCAACAAAGAAAGACTAGTCTTTCATCTTATCTCAAAAGATAAGATAAAACATTAACCAAATCAGCTTTTCAAAAAGAATAGGGAGAAACAAATGAATAAAAAAAGATTAACATACCTCATAGCAAGTTTGACTGTCCTATTCTGCATTGGGGCTACCACAAAGATAAGTTATGCAGACGGTGCAAACTTCTCCGTAACACCGATAGCTGCATCCCATCAAACAGATAAAAACTTAGGTTATTTCAATCTCCTATTAAATCCAGGCGAATCAGAAAAGCTCAATTTTCAAATAGTCAACTCCTCCTCATCAACGATTAAGATTAACACAACCTTTGGGACAGCTTTTACAACAAGCACAGGAAACGTTGGCTATACACCAAACCTAGTAAAACCAGATGCTTCTATGAAGATTAACTTAAAAGACTATGTTAAACTTCCTAAAACTCTGACACTCCCCGCACATGCCAGCGCAGAGGTCACAGCAACTGTCACCATGCCAACAAAAAACTTCACAGGAGTCATTGCCGGAGGCTTCAATTTTGAAGAAAATACATCAGATACCACAGCGCCAAGTAGTAAAAAAACTGGTGTGACGATTACAAATAACTACCGATATGTCATAGGATTAGTGATGCAAGAGTCGATGACCAAAGTCGCTCCCTCTCTGAACTTGGGATCAGTAAAAGCAGACCAAGTCAATGAGCGCAATGTCATCTCAGCCCAGTTGACAAATCCAGCCATGGCTTATCTCATGCAGATGAACACGATCGCAGAAGTAACAAGTCTCAAAGACAAGTCCATTAAGTACGATTTTAGTAACTCAGCCATGGAGATGGCACCCAATTCTAACTTTAACCTAGCTATCCCTGTCTCAATACAAGGTGTACTCAACGGAAAAACATCCCAACCACTTAAACCAGGAAAATATCACCTTCATATGATAGTTTACGGAAACAAAGACAATAGTGGACAGTACCAAACTTTAGTAAATGGGCAAGTAACCAAATATGATTACAAATGGACATTTGATAAAGACTTCACGATTACAGGAAACCAAGCCACAACTCTTAACGCAAAAGACCCTACGATTAATCATAAAACAACAATCAACTGGTTATTGATTATCGGCATAGTGATTATCATCCTATTCTTGTTCATTATCATTCTACTCCTCTTTAAACGTCGTAACAAAGAAGAAGACGACAAGAAAGAACAAGAAAACTAACAAAACACCAGAGACCCTATATTCCTCATAAAAAAACTTTATCTATATCATTGTTGTACTTCTTGCTTATAGTCAATCATGGGTGTAAGCGCGAAGTACAACAATAGGCTTCAAAGAAAGGAGAAACGTATCTTGAGGAAAATACTTGTTGCTGTCTTACTCTTATTTATAGTAGGACATCTACCACGAGCTGATGCAGCAACAGTAAGTGCCAGGCCTGTGACGGATACTGCAACGATTACATTTATTGCAAATCCTAATTTGCCTAAACCATCTGCACCAGGACTTCCAAATGGAAATCCAATCAAAACGGAAACTCCGAAAGGAACGCTTCCAAAAACAGGGGAAACCCAAAATTTTACAATCCCGACTGGGATAGGAATGCTTTTTGTAGCTTTACTTCTTTATTTAAAACTTTTTAAAGAAAAAAGTTACAAAAACAAGTAAATCAAATTATTTTCTTCGAGAAAGGAAGAACACATCATGAAAAAAGGAATTACCTTAGCCTCTGCAACTCTTACTGCCCTCGCACTTATCGCTACTGCTGGCCCAGCTTTCGCAGACTCAACAAGCACAACATCTTGGGACACAACAAATACTGTTACTTTCCAAGCACCAGATTCTACAACACCATTGCCTCCAATTAATGTTCCTCAACCTGGCACACCAACAACACCTGGAGCTTTGGCACTTGACTACGCTTCAAACTTAAACTTTGGAACCTATACAGTAGATGGAGCGACAACAGATTTCACAACGTCTGAAGATGCTGATGTAACAAGTTCACAACCTTTAGTAGCTTGGCATGATTTACGTGGAGCAGCATCACCAGCTTTCAATATCACAGCTTCAACATCTGGCTTTAGCGATATGAACCAAGCAACGATTACATTTGGCGCAGGTACAGCTTCAAATGTCACACCAACAACACCAGCTCTTACAGATGTTTCAGCAGTTACACCTGCTGGAAGCGTGACTTTGACTAATGATGGTCAACCAAACCAAATCGCAGCAGACAGCGGTGCAACACCAGGTTACTATGCCGATACATTTGCAAATGCTAAATTATCAGTTCCTGTTGCTCAACAAACAACCGGCACACATACAGCAACTATCACTTGGAACTTAACTTTAGCACAATAATCAAGCATTAGAGGGAGGTTTTAATCAATGCACAAAAACCTCAATTTCTTTGAAAGGGACAACATGGCGAATTTCACCAACTTACTTAAAAAGTCAATAAATCTTGGCGCAAGCGCCTTACTTTTAGTAAGTACCTTGTTGCCAACTCTAGGAATACTATCCACTCAAACGGCGAACGCAGCAACCACAACAGGTGTCGGAACACTCACACCCGGAAGTTCATGGGACACAGGAAACCACGCATACAGTGGACAACAAAACCAAGCCTCAAACTACACTCTAGGTGGAAATGACAGTCCAAGTAAATCTGGTAACTGGTTAAATTTAGTAAATAATGATCCAAACAAAGTAGGCTATGGGATATTCAACGGTTCTATCTCTACAAATTCTTCAATTGGGACAAACAACGCTTTTGTGATGTCTGCATCTATTAAAGTAGATGCAGGAACACTAGGGAATTTCCAAAATGGTGGAGATGCGATAGGTTTTATCTTGACACCAGCCTCAGCCGGTCAGTTAGCAGCAAATATCTCTCAGGCAACAGGACCTGGTTTAGGAATTTCAGGACTTTCAAACTCCTACTTTTTAGGACGTGACCTATTCTCTAACTTACTAGATGCTAACGGACTTCCACCAGGACCTGATGGTCAGAATGGCTCTAACGGTTGGTATAATGGTGGCGGAAATGTCATCGCGATTAGAAATACTCTGGCAGGTGGAACACTCAATCCCGCCTCATATCCTAGCGGAACAACCACAAACACCACGACTGGTCAGGCTTGGATGCAGGCAGATGACAGTACAGCTTTAGCAGGAGTAACAATTCCCGGAGTTGTTCAAGAGCCCATATCTATGTCTTGGACACCAGATACGACAAACAGTGCACCTACTGGATTTAACTCTGGAACACTTACTTTCAGCCTAACATCACAAAACAAAGGATCACTTGGACTTGGAAGTACTAAAACCTATACACTCACGACACATTGTAATTTGCAAGACTCCATGTCAATGGGATTTGTCGCTGGTACAGGAGGAAACTACAGTAACTTATCAGTTTCTCTGAACGGCGGCGCAGGAACTATCGGACGTGGGACTGAACCAGCACTCGTAAACTATGTCAATAGTACGACTGGTAAAGCAATCTCTAGCATGACACAACAATCAACGATTATTGCCAATGTTTCAGATGTCCTTGGTGTTTTAGCACCAGGTAGTACAGCAACATCTACTCCTGCGACAGCTTCAAATACGCAAGGAACCTTTAATTACGTTGCGCCACCAGCACCTGCAGGATACACCTACGACTCCACACAGTCTATCACAGTTGCCAACTTTGTCTCAGGAACGACCAATCCCAACGTTTTAAACATCCAGTATACCCCTAAAACGGAGTCAGGACAAGTGGGCTACTGGTATCTTCCAGGGACACCAGGAACAGCAACGATGTCAGATGGTTATGGACATACCGTTGCTTATCCGTCAACAAGTTTGACAGCAGCAGGTTATACCCCAGGTAAAGCAGACACTCTTCCAGCAGGGCAAGCCTTGTCTGGCGGTACAGATGCAGCTATTTCCTTTACTCCATCAACAATCCCAACGGGCTATCACATTGACCATGTTATTGGCCCTGATAATCAGAGTTATCCAAGCTTTGCAGCAGCACTTGCAGCAAATCCAAACTACACACTTGATTCATCAAATGGTGGAACGAATGCAATGGCAAATAGTTTTGTAGCGGTTCTTGCCGCAGATAGTCATTCTGCAACTTATAGCTACACATATGCCTCAAACACACCAGGAGCAAACGGCAATGCTGGAAATACTGCACCCGCCCTTCCTAATGGTTCGGCATTAAATCAAGCTGGAGTAACAGGAACAACAATCACCGACCCATCGTCAGCAATGACAACTCTTCCTGCAGGCTACGCGATTACAAACATTATTGATCCCTCAAAGGCAAACAACACAACAGGAAGTATCACAAGCATTTTAGGAAACTTTCCTTATATCTCTACTAACTACAATAACTTTACAGGGACAGGTAGTATGTTCACAGGAGCAGATAGTGCCTTTCAGTTTGTAGTGTCAGCACAAAGTCAGTCAGGAAAAGTAAACTATAGCTATGTAAATGGCACACCCGGAGTTGATGATACAACAGGTCAGCCAAGTAGTAATCCTACAACAGCAGGTGTAGCAGCAACTCTACCTGCCACTATCAATCTATCTGGATTAACAAATGCTACTATGACAGTTCCGACTACAGCTATTCCTCAAGGTTATACGATTGACCATGTCGTTGCACCAGATGGCAATTCTTATGCTTCAGTTTCAGCAGCACAAGCAGCCTCAACGACAAATGCTTATTATAATGTCACTAATAATAACTGGACAGTATATCTAAAAGCTTTAGTTCAAACTCCATCTGTTTCAATCAAGTGTGATGCGTCTGGCAATGGTATGACACAACCAGCCATTGCGAACTTTAACTTTGTCAATGCAGATGGAACAGATTACTCTGCACTAACTGGAACAGAAATCCCAGCTAGTGTTGTGACAGCAACTCAAAGTAAAATCAATACAACTTTGAGTACAAGTACATATGACGGCTGGTCTATTTATCAGTATGCAGACCCAAGCGGTCAAAGTTATGGAACACCGCCTAACGCACTTTCTGATGCCGTATCTGGTTTTGGAGGTTATATCGTGGGGGTTAGTAATAACTATACTGTACAACTGGCACTGAGTGGAGAACTTTCTATGTCTGTACCAAATAGTATGGACTTTGGCAGTCATCAAATCACAGGAGCACCTGAAAATTATATAGGGTCTTTAAACTCAGGAGTAACGGTAAGTGATTCACGAACGACAAGCCTGACAGGCTGGACAATTTCTATTGCAGAAGACAGCCATTTGGCTGGAAATTCAGTGAACTTGATGTACAATAACCAGAACTTAACATCAGCAGGTTCTGGAGGTATTCAAATCTACACAGCCTCATCAGGACAGCTCGGTACGACAAATGTTTTAGCTGCTAACTCATCAGCTTTCTCACTCAATGTACCTGCAGATGTTCAGACGGGTACTTACACAGGCCAAGTAACATGGACATTAAGTGTAGCACCATAATCAAGAGAAATTTCTTATTGCAATCGCAATAAGAAATTTTTTTAAGATTTGAGAGAATATTTTCTATTTATCAGCAAGACCAATAAAATTTTGGTATAATAGTTTTATCAACCAAAGATGAGGAGGTTGAAATTTGAGTGATTTTAATCAATTTTTTAACCTAGATTTTTGGCAAAAGATTTTTGAAGTAAATGAATCACCATTACGTTTGGTAATTTCTGTATTGGATATTGCCATTGTTAGCTTTTTCTTGTACCGTGTGATTCGTTTTGTTCAGGGAACAAAATTGATGACGCTAGTTCGTGGTGTTATTATTTTCATTGCTATCAAGATTATTGCAGGAATGATTGGTTTGACAACTGTCGCATGGCTGCTCAATCAAGTGGTAACTTACGGTGCTATTGCAGGAGTTATCATCTTCCAGCCAGAGATTAGACGTGCTTTGGAAAGTTTAGGACGAACAACAAATTTCCTAACACCCAGTCGCAAACAATCCCTAGATGGTCATGTACAAGCCTATGAAAAATCTTTTGCTTATATGTCCGAGAGAAAAATTGGAGCCTTGATTGCTATTGAGCAATCACAAAATCTTGACGAATATGCCTCAACAGGAATTCGCCTAGATGCGGATATTTCCGAAGGTCTAATTATCAATATTTTTATTCCCAATACTCCCTTACATGACGGTGCAGTCATCGTTCAAGGCGATAAAATCGCAGTAACATCTGCTTATCTACCTCTAACGGAAAAATCAGGTATTTCCAAGCAATTTGGCACGCGACATCGTGCAGCGATTGGACTATCAGAAGTTTCAGATGCCTTGATTTTAGTCGTTTCAGAGGAAACTGGAGGCATCTCAATCGCACACAATGGCGAATTTTTTGCTGATATATCAAAAGAAAAATTCCGCGATATGTTGATTGCCGTTCTTGCCCCTGATGCAGAAAGTTCAAAAGGAGGAAAAAATGACAAATAAATTTTTTACCTCTAAACTATTTTATATTTTAGTCTCAGTATTTTTTGCGATAGTGTTATTTTTCAATGCCAGTGCTATTTCTATAAGAAATGAAGGACTAAGAACCAGTGGGGAAGTCTATACAACAGCACTTAGTAATGTTCCTATTGAGTTAAAATACGATTCAAATAAATACTTTGTAAGTGGCTACAACAGTGTTGCCACCGTTCACTTATCAGGATACAATCGCCTGCAAATCAGCAATGAAGAAAATACAGCAACACGTGATTTTTATCTTAGTGCAGATTTGACAAAAGTAGCCGAAGGGACAAGTAATGTTCCAGTAAGGATTGAGCAGTTACCCAATGGAGTAGATGCTGAGATTAGTCCGACAACAATAAGTGTGACTATAGAAAAGAAAGCAACGGAAAACTTTGATGTCAAATCAGAAGTTAATCCCACACAATTACCAACAGGATTCTCAGTTGCTTCAGTCTCTCTTTCAGAAAGTAAAGTAAAAGTCACAGCAGGTGTGAATAGTATCAAGAAAATAAAAAGAATTGTAGCAGAACTTCCAAGTGATGTTCTATTGACAGATAACTACTCTGGGACAGTTGCCTTACGTGCTGTGGACTCAAAAGGAAAAATTCAAAGTGCGCAGATTAGTCCAGCTAATGTAAAACTAAAAGTCAGTGTTGATAAACTGTCAAAAACAGTGCCACTCAACGTAAAAATGACAGGAACAATGGATAGTAGCTTGTCAGATATAAAAACAAGTTTATCTGACAAAAATGTGAGAATATATGGCGAGCAAACAGCACTAGATAAAATAAAAAGCATTGATGTTCCCGTGGATATCACAAATGTCACACAACAAAAGAAAGTAGAAGTAACACTTTCTGGAGATGATATTAGCATACGTCCACACACAGTAGAAGTGACTTTACAACCAGTTGTTAAAAAAACTAATTGAAAATGTTAAAATAAATAAAAAAATGGAGAATAAAAAGTAGAATGGCTAAATATTTTGGAACGGACGGTGTCCGTGGCGAAGCAAACGTAGAATTAACACCTGAAATGGCATTTAAACTTGGACGTTTCGGTGGTTATGTCCTAAGTCAGCACGAGAGCAAAACACCTACAGTTTATGTTGCGCGTGATACACGTATTTCGGGACAACTTCTTGCGACGAGCTTGATTTCAGGACTTTTGTCTGTCGGTATTGAAGTCTACGACCTTGGGGTAATCGCAACTCCAGGTGTGGCTTATCTTGTTAAAAAAGATGGTGTTTCTGCAGGGGTCATGATTTCTGCGAGCCATAATCCAGCACTTGATAATGGTATCAAGTTCTTCGGAGGTGACGGCTACAAATTAGAAGATGCCAAAGAATTAGAAATTGAAGCTTTAATTGATGCTAAAGAAGATACATTACCTCGTCCATCTGCTCAAGGCTTAGGAACACTTCATGATTATTCAGAAGCTGTTCGCAAGTACCAAACATTCCTTAAATCAACAGCAGAAGGAGATTTTTCAGGATATAAGGTTGTTTTAGACTGTGCAAACGGAGCATCATACACAAGTGCGCGTGCTGTTTTTGCAGACCTTAAAGCTGAACTAACTGTTATTGGTGAAGACCCTGATGGTCTCAATATCAATGTTGCTGTTGGCTCGACTCATCCTGAAAATATGGCGAAAAAAGTTGTAGAAACAGGTTCTGCATTAGGACTTGCTTTTGATGGTGATGCAGACCGTTTGATTGCAGCAGATGAAAAAGGACAAATTGTTGATGGCGACAAGATTATGTATATCGTCAGCAAATATCTCTCAGCAAAAGAAAAACTCGCACAAAATACTGTAGTAACAACAGTTATGAGTAATCTTGGCTTTCACTTAGGCTTAGAAGCAGAAGGAATTAACTCAGTAGTAACAGCAGTCGGTGACCGTTATGTTGTCGAGGAAATGAAGAAAAATAATTATAACTTCGGTGGAGAACAATCAGGACACATGATTTTCCTTGATTATAATACCACAGGAGATGGGCAGCTTTCTGCTATTCAACTTCTTAAAGTTCTTCGTGATACAGGCAAAACTTTATCAGAACTCGCAGCAGAAGTTACTATTTATCCACAAAAATTGACGAATATTCGTGTCAAAGACAATGAAGCTAAGAAAAATGCTATGGCAGTTCCAGCAATCAAAGAAATTATTGCTCAAATGGAAACAAAAATGAATGGTAAAGGACGTATTCTAGTACGCCCAAGTGGTACAGAACCGTTACTTCGTGTTATGGCAGAAGCCCCTACACAAGCAGAGGTAGATGAAGTTGTTGATACGATAGCCAAAGTTGTAGAAGCTGAAATTGGTGTAAAATAAAAAGAAAAGAACTTCGTTTTAAATGAAGTTCTTATTTGGAATTATAGAAAAGGAAAAAAATAATGTTTAAAGCAGTATTATTTGATTTAGATGGAGTCATCACAGACACAGCGGAATATCATTTTCGTGCGTGGAAAGCTCTCGCCGAAGAAATAGGTATTACTGGTGTAGATAGGGAATTTAACGAACAACTTAAAGGTGTGTCTCGTGAAGATTCACTCACAAAAATCTTAGCCCTAGGAAATAAAAAAGTGAGCGATATAGAATTTGCTGAATTAGCAAAACGAAAAAATGATAACTATGTTCAAATGATTCAAGATGTTTCTCCAAAAGATGTCTATCCTGGAATTTTGCAACTTCTCCAAGATTTACGAAAAAATCATATCAAGATTGCCCTCGCTTCAGCTTCAAAAAATGGACCATTTTTGCTCGAACGTATGGCACTTACAGAGTATTTCGATGCGATTGCTGACCCGGCAAAAGTAGCAGCTTCAAAACCGGCACCAGACATCTTTATAGCAGCTGCGGAAGCAGTACAAGTTTCACCAAAAGAAGCAATAGGTTTGGAAGACTCTCAGGCAGGTATCCAAGCAATAAAGGATTCAGGTGCTTTACCTATTGGTGTTGGACGTGCAGAAGATTTGGGAACAGACATTACGCTTGTTCCAGATACCTCGCATTATACATTTGAACTCCTCACGAACACATGGAATTCAAAAAAATAAAATCTAAAAAGTCAGAAATTTATTTATCTGGCTTTTTTCTTCTAAAAAACAACAAAGTTAATAATTGTAACATATAGCGTTTTCATTTTTTGTAAAATGTAAAATAAAAGAGTATAATTAATTTAAATAAACTCTAAAGAAAGATAAGACATTCAATGTTACAAAAAAAGGGAAAAAGCTTATTTATAGTGACTAGTCTTTTTACAGTAGGACTTATATTTTCATCCTCTGCTTATGCACAAATCAATGTAAAGGCAAAAGAAACAGCACAGATTGAGCAACAAAATCAATCTATTGGGAAAAAGCATTACATGACAGGAGGATTGCTTCAAACTCTTAATCCCAATGCAGCAATTTCAACGCAGCTTCAAGCAGAAGATTCGGACAGTTCTTTGGGTGCTTCTGGAGCAACAACAGTTTCTAATAGTAATAGAGAACTTTTAGGTTCAAGTGCACTTCCTAGCTTATGGAATCCATTGAATCTGAGCTCAGGAAATTATAATCAAACCACACCAGTTCTTGACCAGCAAGATTTGGAAAATTGTTGGGATTATGCAGGAACTTCTGCCATTGGTGACAGTTCAAATAGAGAACTTGGGACAACTCAAACATTACTTCCAGCTTACTATGATTACCTTTCAGCTGTGAATGCTTTTAAAGATGCTACAAATCCATTTGCTATTATGGAAGATGAAGATAATCCTAGAACATTAGGCGATGGAAATACCGAAGATTATGTTCCTTCAATGAGTATATTAGGCTACAATCCAGTATTACCAGGGAATGGACTAAATCAGCTTATGACTCAGAGTCAAGATGTTCCAATCGTTAAGAGTAGTTTTTCAAGCCTTAAAAAATCAAATTATCATGTAAATAACGAATATAAAATTGCAGGACTTACTGTTGAACAGCTTCCAACAACGGCTAATATTATGAATAGAGTCAATCAAATTAAACAACTCGTTTATCAATATGGAGAAGCCCAGATAAGCATAGAAGCAGAATATTCACTAGACAATACAGGACTTGGTTCTAGTGCGTTATCATCAAAAGTGACAACTAGTGGAGATTATACTTCTTATACACCATATTCTGCAGCTCAAGCAGAAGTGAAAGGAAAAAGTTCAGCTTATACAAAGTCAACAAATAGTAGTTTTTATCCAGATTTAACTGAAAAGTATGATGGAGTAAACTATGTCAATCAAGACCATGAAGTAGAAATTGTTGGATATGATGATAACTATTCTGCCTCTAATTTCAAACAAAATCCTGGTATGAACGGTGCATTTATTGTTAAAAATTCATGGGGGACAGATTGGGGAAGTAAAGGATATTTTTATCTTTCCTATGCAGATATTTTTGTAGTGAGTTCTGATATTTATGCAGATGGTGTTATAAATACACCAAGCAATCAGAAAATATATAGTGCTACCAATACTTCACCTGATGCATCAGGCGAGTATCTTGAGTTCGGAAATGATGGACTGGATGTAACAAATAGCAACCTTTTTGCAAATACTTACACAAGCCAAAATGCAGCAGCAGGCAAAATTGAACAGCTCAATTCAGTTTCAGCTTTTGTAGGTCAACCAGGTATTAAAGTAAATATATTATACAAAGCAGGCGGAGTGACTACATCAACAAAAGTGACAAGTTTTAAAAAACTCGGCTCTTATACCTTTACTGATGCAGGTTATCAAACTATTCCATTTGGTCCAGTAAGTTTGCCTAATAATAGCAGTTATACTATTGCTTTACAGATGACAAATATGACAAAATTTAGCGAAGTGGATATTCCTGTACAAGACCTTAATGCAAGTGGCTCTGGTCAATATCCAATCTTAACCAGCAAGAACTCGTGGATTGAATTTGATAATCAATGGTATAATATATCAACTGATTCAAATGTCACAGCAAATCTTTATTTAGATGCTCTTACACAACTTACAGCAGCTTCTACAGTTACCTTTAACTCAAATGGTGGTACAAAGGTAAGCGCAGAAAAAGTAGCAGCAGGAACTGCAGCAGTAAAACCCACAGCTCCAACAAGAGCAGGTTATACTTTCAATGGCTGGTACACAACAAATAAATTTACAAGTGCTTATAATTTTTCATCAAAAGTTAGCAATAATATTACAGTGTATGCAAAATGGACAAAGATACCTAAACAACCATTGTATAGAATCTATAATCCAAATTCAAAAGCCCATGTTTATACAGAAAGTCATTACGAAGCAATAATGGATGCAAAGCAGGGATGGAAATATCAAGGAATGGCTTGGTATGCTCCAAAAACAGGAGGACTATCTGTTTATCGCGTATATAATCCAAATAGTGGGGAACATTTCTACACAGAGAGTAGTTATGAAAAAAATAGTCTGGTCAAAATAGGTTGGCGCTATGAAGGTGTATCATTTAAAGTTGTTTCATCTGGTGTTCCTATTTATAGATTATATAATGCCAAAGTTATAGCAGGCTCCCATTTTTATACAGCAAGCCTTTCAGAAAAAACTTCCTATATGAAACAAGGCTGGAAGTATGAAGGAATAGCTTGGTATGGTGTAAATTGATACAAAAAAGTTCAATATTTATTGAACTTTTATTTTTCTATCTAACCAATCAACTGCCCAAGAAAACCAGCGAGCAACATCGTGATTTATAAATTCATTGCTTGGCGCAGAACTGGAATTAGCAAGTGATAAACCATGTGGACCACTTTCAAAAAAATGAGCTTCAAAAGGGATATTGTAGTTGCTTAGCTGTTCACAGTATTTTAAGCTGTTAATGATAGGGACTGTTTTATCATCGCCTGTGTGCCAGATGAAAGTTTCGGGAGTTTTGTTTGACACCATTTGACAAGTATCATAAGTTGCTAAGTGATTATTCTTTAAATGTAAATGGGAAATATCTTTTGGCCATCCGAGTTCTAAAGAAGTTACGGGATAGCATAAAAGAGTTCCTTTGGGCTTATAAGTGTCGTTTTGATTGCTATACCAAGCAGCTAAATGACCTCCAGCAGAACAACCAAGAAGAAAGATATTTTTGCAGTCTATTTCCCATTCCCTATGATTACTATAAATAAGCTCAAAAGTATTTTCTAGTTCTTGATAAGCTTGTGGAAGTATATTGTCAACTATTCCTTTATCCATCACACTATAACTCAACACGAAGACTTGAAAAACTTGTGCTAGAAAAGCAAGTGCTAAAGGTTCTGATTCACGAACTGAAATATGTTTGTAGCCACCACCAGGACAAATAATGATTGCGGGCATACTTTGTCTATCTTTACGGGGATTTTCACGTTGATAGAAAGTGACAGAAGCATTTTGATTAAGGGAGAGGTGTTTGATATTCATAGTCTTATTTTATCAAAAAAATAATAGAAAAGTATTGCATCTAAAAAAATATCTTGAAAATTATAATAAGAATGGCTATAATAGAAGTTTAGAAAGTCTTCTATACTTGATAGAGTGATTTAAGGAAAGTAAGTTAAAATTTTATCATGAAAAAATATATCAATGGTTTTATCGTTTTGATACTACTTGGAATAAATTCTGGGACAGTATTGGCAGAAACGGGAACAATTCAAAGTTCATCAGCTACACAAGTTTCGAGTAGCAGTAGTCAGAGTAATCAAAGTACAGAGCAAAGTCAAAGCTCACAAAGCTCAGAAAATACAACATCTAGTAGTACACCAGCGACAGTAAATAACGATAGTCAAAATCAAACAGTGACAAGTACCACAGCACAAGATAATGCTCCAGTAGCTCCAGCTACGACGAATCAACCTCAAACAAATACAGAAAATTCCAATGAACATGGAAAAACATCGTCATCAACAACGATTATCAAAGAAACAGTTAATAACAATAGGGCAAATAGTAACAGTAATATATGGCTAATTGTCTTATCAAGTTTATCGGCTCTTGTGACAATTACAGGAGGAGTTATTGCTGTATTTCGTCATTTTCATAAGCAAATCAAAAAGCGTAAAATGCCTACTGATGATGGAGTAGAAGCTTCAAACTTAACAACAAAAGAAAATACTCAAAATAATAAGAATGTCAAAGGATATCAATCGCAACGACATACAATGACACAAGAACAAAGTACAATACAACAATTTAGTCGTAGAAGAAGTCATAAATGAAGGAAGAAAAATGAAATTTAATGAATCAGAGATGCTCAAGTTCGCTGAAAAATTGGGGGAGAACCTACAAGCGCAAGATATTATTGTGCTAACAGGAGAACTGGGAGCTGGGAAAACAACTTTTGTGAAAGGTTTAGCTTTGGGATTAGATATTCATCAGATGATTAAAAGTCCAACTTACACGATTGTTCGGGAATATGAAGGACGTTTACCCTTGTATCATATGGATGTTTATCGAATTGGAGATGATCCGGATTCATTTGATATGGATGATTATCTTTTTGGTGAAGGCGTGTCTGTGATTGAGTGGGGAGAATTACTTGGACGTGATTTACCCGAGGAATATTTGGAGATTGTTTTTGATAAATATGCTGAAAGTTTTGCTACGGATGCTAATCGAGAAATCAGTCTTATTCCTCATGGCAAACGATATCAAGATTTAATTTCAAAAATGTAGTAAGTAAAAGGGAGAAATTTATGTCAACAGAAGTAATTGTGAGGGAAGCTAAGAGTAGTGATAGTCTGCCACTTATCAAATTTCTTGATAAAGTAGGGGCGGAAAGTCATTTTTTAACAATGGATGATGCAGGCATTTTAATGGGAGAAGAAGAAATGTCGGAGTATTTGATACAAATCTCTGAAAAAGATAATAATGCTTATTTTTTAGCTTTAGTAAATGGAGAAATTGCGGGAGTTCTTGCCGTAACGGCTGATTTTCATTATCGTATTCGACATATTGGGGATATTTTTATTGCTGTGGCGAATGCTTTTCAAGGTTACGGTATAGCTTCTATACTATTTGGGGATATGATTGATTGGGTTGTGGAACTTGGTGTCATTAAGCGTTTAGAACTTACTGTACAAAAACGTAATGAAAAGGCACGCCATCTTTATGAAAAGTTTGAGTTTGAATGTGAATCTGTCCGAAAAAATGGGGCACGTGATGAACATGGAAACTTAATTGATGTTTGTGAATATGTAAGATTTTTTGAATAATTTGAAAGGGACTAAAGAGTCAAGTTTTAATGACTTTTGTGCCCTTTTTTTCGTAAATTTTCTAAAAAATAAAACTAAAATTGTACTTTAGTATTGTTTAATATCAAAATTTTGATATAATTTTAGTATGAAACTTTGGATAAAAACGCTTCTTATGATGGCAGGAATTATTTTGCTAACAGTAGGGGCTGCTGCTACCTATCTTTTTACGGTATCAAGCAGCACGGTAAAAACACTTAAAACAACTTATACAGATGTTGGAAAAGGAAATACTGCTAAGACAATTAAAGCGACGAAACCTTTGACTATTTTGTTAATGGGAGTAGATACTGGAGGTGAAGGACGCGGAACGGCGACTTCTTGGAATGGTAATTCAGATTCTCAGATTGTGATGACGTTAAATCCTGAAACAGATACCACTACGATGGTTTCTATGGAACGTGATACGATGACGAACATTCTGAATGCTGATGGCAATGTTGCTTATCCGGGAGAACCTCAAAAGATGAACGCTGCTTATCCGATGGGCTATAATGCTGGTGGAAAATCAAAGGGATTGGAAACAGCAGTTGCTTATTCGATGAAAACGATAAGTGAGCAATCTGGTATCAATATTGATAATTTTGTGACGATGAATTTTGATGGCTTAATCAATCTGGTTGATGCAGTCGGAGGAATTGATGTTAATAATGATTCGGGGAAAACACTGTATATTTACAATACAGAGCCTGAATATACAGCAACTGTTCCACCAGGAGAGCAACATATCAATGGGGAACAAGCGCTTGTTTTTGCGCGGGATAGAGATCATTTACCAAATGGAGATTATGGGCGTGCGGCACATCAACGTGAAGTATTATCAGCGCTGATGAAAAAAATTCTTGCTCTTGATAATATCACACAATATCAAAAATTCTTGAATGAAGCTTCAAAAGATTTTCGGACAAATATTCCAATTACAACTTCCACATTAACTTCTTTATTGGGATATAAAGACTGCTTCAAAAAAGTGGTTTCTGTTCAATACCAAGGAATTGGTTCAATGGTAAATGGAGTTTCTTATCAATTTATGCCAACGAATATCTATCTTGCGGTGCAAAATGCAATGTTGAAATCTTTAGGGCAGCCTACAATTACTTCAATAAATAATAATATTATTACTTATGAAAGTTATTTTGGAGCTGATACAACATCAACTTACTATCTTCCTTCTGCAACGGTGACGGCAAATGGTAAGGTAATAACTTATGGTATAGATACATCGGGTAATTTTGTTAAGGTTAATTCAGCTAATTCTGGTACTTATGTGTCGGCAAATGGGGGCTCAGTAGGTGCTTCTGATGCAGACACAAATTCGTCAACGAGTGCTTCAAGTACGCAGACGACAACAGATACTGGTACTGGAGATGGGACAAGTAGCGATTATGGAAGTTCAAGTACTTATGATAATTCAAATAGTACTGATACAAATTCTTATAGTAGTTATGGGACTGGTACGGATACAACGACTCAAGATGGAACATATACAGGTCAATGATTGATAAAGTAAGAAAAATATGGTAAACTAATTTCTGTTGGTTTTAATTAAAGGCAACAGAAATTTTATTTTTGGTTCAGTAGCTCAGCTGGATAGAGCATTCGCCTTCTAAGCGAACGGTCGAGGGTTCGAATCCCCCCTGAATCATGGTGCCAAACCTCGCCTCACTTTCGCAGTGAGGCTTTTTTGACTTTTTTTATGATTAGTGCTAAATTTGTGCCAAATCAGTTATTGTTTATTTCATTAAATATTCTTTAGATATTTTTATTACTAGAGTTTTGAGTTCTAAAGATTACAAAAACATTAAGCTAAAGAGAGCAAATAAATAAGGAAAAGAAAAAGTACTCTATAAAATTCTTGTTCAATATGAAATATAAGAAATTAAAAAATAATATAAAAAAGCCACAAAGTTCTTGCTTTTTTTTTTTTTTTTATATTTTAATATAATCATATAAATTTTCAGATAACTTTAAGGTGATGGATTTATTAACGAATTTTTTCTATTGGAGGGAAACAAATGAAAAAAACACAACTTATTGGATTATCAGCAGTTGGACTGATTTCTGTTGCACTATTAGCGGCTTGTGGTAGTAGTTCATCTACGTCATCAGCAAAAACACCGACAAAATATAGTTACGTGTATAGTACAGATCCTACAACATTTGATTATTTGGCAACTAACTTGCAGGTAAACTCAGATATTTTTTCAAACTTTGAAGACGGTTTGATGGAAAATGACCCAAGTGGTAATTATGTTGGAGCACTTGCGAAATCATGGTCTGTAAGTCCAGATGGAACGACTTATACTTATCATCTTCGTAAAGGGGTAAATTGGTCTAATGCTGATGGTTCTGTTTATGCACCTGTAAAGGCATCTGATTTTGTTACTGGATTAAAACATGCAGTAGATACAAAGTCAACGATGCTCTATCTTGTACAAAACTTGATTACAGGATTGAATGACTATACTACCGGTAAAACGAAAGATTTTTCTAAGGTTGGAGTTGTAGCAGATGATAAAGCAGGAACTGTGACGTACCATCTGACACAACCGGCTCCTTATTGGAATACACTTACAACATACTCAATCTTATTCCCATTGAATTCTGATTTCTTGAAGAGCAAGGGAGCGCAGTTTGGTAATGTTTCATCAGCTGATAATATTCTTTATGATGGTCCATTTGTTCTTTCAAACTTTACTTCTAAATCAGTTATTGAATTGAAGAATAATCCTTCTTATTGGGATAAGAAAGATGTACATTTGACTGATGTGAAATTGAACTATTATGATGGCTCTCAACCAAGCTCGCTGTATAATCAATTTAACAAGGGTGTTTATTCAAAAGCAACAGTTTATCCTAATGACCCATCTTATAAACAAGTTGTAAAAAATTATAAACAGGATATTAGTTATGGTCTTACAACACCAACAACATATAATATGACCTTTAACTTGGATAGACAAGCTTATAAATTAACAAAGAAAACAAATTCGGCTGAAAAAGATTCAACTAAAAAAGCTGTTCTCAATCGTGATTTTCGTGCAGCAATTAGTTATTCTATCAATCGTATAGATTATCTTTCACAAGTTGGTGGAAAACAAGGTGCGATTAATCAAATTCGTAATTCATTTACACCGGTCAACTTGGTAAATATCAATAATAAACCTTATGGCGATACTGTTAAAAAAGATTTGGATGGTTTAGATTCATCTGTATGGAAAGATACAAATATTAATGATGGAAATAATTCGACATTCAATGCAACACTTGCTAAAGCTGAGTTTGCTAAGGCGAAAACAGCACTTCAAAAAGAGGGCGTACAATTTCCAATCCATCTTGACCTTCCTCAAGACCAAACAAGTACTCTCTTAATCAATGAAGCAAAATCACTGAAACAGTCTGTTGAACAAACTTTGGGAACAAATAATGTCATCGTTGACCTTAATCTTGAGCCTGAAAATACTTTTTATGCAGCAACATATTTGGCAACTTCTGGTGCACAATCAGATTATGATATTTCAACTGCATCAGGTTGGGGACCAGACTATATTGACCCTGCAACTTTCTTAAATATCTACGATACTCGCCATGGAGACCAGTTACAAACTCTTGGATTGACGGGTACGGATGTTCAGAAAGCTAGTCCATCTGAAGCAGCAGCTATTAAAGCAACTGGACTTGACCAATACGATACGCTTCTTGATAAAGCAGCTAAAATTACCAGTACAAAACAACTGGATGAGCGTTATGAAGCATATGCAAAAGCTGAAGCTTTCTTAGATAATAGTTTCATTGAAATCCCATTGAGTACTGCAGGCGGACTTCCACAACTTACAAAAGTTGTACCATTTACAGGTTCTTATGGTTTGTGTGGTGTATCAAATGGATTGACAGCGACACGCTTTAAGTATGTAAAACTCCAAGATAAACCAGTAACGGCAGCTCAATATAATAAAGCTAAAGCTAAATTTGAGAAAGTAACTGCCAAATCAAAAGTGCTTGATGAAGTAAAAAATTAAGTACTATTACTAACGTTAACACTTCCAATACCTCCTCTTTCCCTCTTGGTGGTATTGGAATGTTTTTTGATAATGGAGCGTTAAAAACTTAAAAATAGCAAAGAAAGTAGAAATAATAGATGCTAAAATATACACTTGGGCGAATACTTCGGGGAATTATCTCTATCTTTTTGGTAACAACCTTGACTTATGCGTTGGTTTATACACTTATTCCTAGACATACTGTATTTAATAATGACCCAAACTATAATAAAATTGCTTCAGTACCTGACCAACGGACAGATTATCAGAATAATGTATTTGATAAAATGGGATATATTGATTATTTGAATACACGAGATTTGGTAAATAAAGCGGAAAAGATTGATTCTTCGGTCACGAATAAGACAAATCAGACTAATAAAGAAATATTCCAAAAATGGGCTAAACACGCAGGAAATGGATGGGAAATTCATCAAATGCCACAAAGTAAAGCTTTTTATGCGACACGTGAAATCCCTCTTTATGAACGAGTGGCTCATTTTTATGGAGAAATGATACAGGTAGATAATATATGGCACGTTCAAGATAAGACCAATCCTCATTTGCATCGGGGTTATTCGATTACTACCAAAGGTGGCTTGGCACTTGTTGGGAGTGGAACAAAATATAAATATCAGATTTATTTTGACGGAAGTTTTCCTTTTATTCATCAGAATATTGTTCATTTCTATCTTGGACAATCTTATCCAACCTATGCGGGGCAAGGAGTATTACAGGTTATTGAGCAAGGTCAGGGACAAGCGAAGCTATCAATGACACAATTTCCAAAAGGTGAAATGCTGTCAGCTGCTAATTTGCGTTCTGCGCAATATCAAAGTCCAAGTGCTACAGATGAACCGACAAAAGCAAAATTTGGAGATGACCCATATACATTGACTCAAAATAATTATCAGGATCCATCAATGATTGCGACTTCCTTTATGATTGGTTTGATTGCACTTTTGGCTGTTTATGCGGTAGGGATACCTTTGTCAATCTTATTTGCACGAAGAAAAGGAACTTGGATTGATGGTATTGGTAATGGTGTAGTTATACTTTCTATTGCTTTACCTGGGCTTGCCTTTATTTACTTTTTGCAGTTTATTGGTGGAAATCTTGGACTTCCTACTCTTTTTCCAGATTTAGGGGCACATAATATCTTGTCTTATATACTGCCAACATTTATCTTAGCGGCTCTTTCAATTGGTGGACAGATACAATGGACGAGACGCTTTATGATTGACCAATCATTGAGTGATTATGTTAAGTTTGCACGTGCTAAGGGATTAACAGAGAAAGAAATTTCACGAGGGCATATTATGAAAAATGCTTTAATTCCAATTGTACAGGGGATTCCGGGTTCGATTATTGCAACTATTGGAGGCGCAACAATGACTGAAACAATCTTCAATGTTCCTGGTATGGGAAAAATGTTGCCTGCTGCGATTTTGGCACATAATAATGCGATGGTTGTTGGATTAACGTTTATATTTACAGCTACGGCAGTTATTTCTATCATTCTTGGAGATATTTTGATGACGATTATTGACCCACGGATTAACCTTTCGATGAAAGGAGCGAATAAATGACACAAGAGAAAATAAACAAAGTGACAGATGATATGTTTGAATTTACACGAGTAGATGAGCTGGCATCGGAAAAGATAGATGCACCTATTTATTCTTATTGGCGTTCAGTTTTTCGTAAGTTCTTTAGTTCAAAATTAACTGTTTTTATGTTGGCATTGATGGCGATTATTGTATTGCTTAGTTTTATTCAGCCTTTATTTTCTGGATATAACTTTATGAATACGGGGAATATCAATAACTTTGCTGCGAGATATAATCCACCTAGTTTGAAATATTGGTTTGGTACAGATGCTAATGGTCAAAGTCTGTTTGATGCTGTGTGGGCAGGTGCAAGAACGTCAATTTTGATTGGTTTCTTAGCGACAGTTATCACAACTGTTCTTGGTGTGATTGTGGGTGCTATTTGGGGAAATTCACCACGGATTGACCGCTTTATGTTGGAGCTTTACAATGTAGTGAGTAATGTCCCTGCACTTTTGATAGTCATGGTACTCTCTTTCTCTTTTGGTAATGGTTTCTGGAACTTGTTGTTTGCTATGTCTGCGACTTCATGGCTTGGTGTAGCGTATTTTATTCGTGTGCAGGTTATGATTATCAGAGATAGGGAATATAATCTTGCTTCAAGAACTTTGGGGACAAAAACTTGGCATATCGTGACTAAAAATACATTGCCATTTATGGTGTCTGTTATCATGACGATGGCTTCGACTTCTTTGCCTGGTTTCATTGGTTATGAGGTGTTTTTAAGTTTCTTGGGAATTGGTTTGTCTGCTGATACACCATCACTTGGACGAATGATTGCTCAATATTCTAATAATATGACGAATGATGCTTATCTTTTCTGGATTCCAGTTATTGTTTTGGCTTTGGTTACGATGACACTTTATCTGGTTGGGCAAGCTTTGGCTGATGCTTCTGATCCGAAAACTCATTTGTGAGTTTAAAAAACAATAATGGGTGAAAGGATATATATTATGACAGATGAAAATAAAATTATTGAAGTAAAAAATATTTCTGTGCAGTTTAGAGTGAGAAATCGTTTGTTGACGGCAATAAGAGATATCTCTATTGATTTGTATGATGGAGAAGTTTTGGCGATTGTAGGTGAATCTGGCTCTGGAAAATCGGTATTTACGAAGACATTTACTGGAATGTTAGAAGCAAATGGGGAAATACCAACAGGCTCTATTTTGTATAATGGTAAGGATTTGGTACAGATTAAGTCAAATGATGAGTGGAGTAAAATTCGTGGTGGAGAGATTGCGACAATTTTTCAAGACCCGATGACTTCACTTAATCCTATTTTGACGATTGGTAAACAAATCGTGGAAGTTATTGAGAAGCATCAAAAAGTAAAGGGACGTGCGGCAAAACAGATTGCGATTGATTTGATGAATAAAGTTGGCATTCCAGATTCAGAGAAAAGGTTTAATGACTATCCTTTTGAGTATTCTGGTGGGATGAGACAACGTATTGTTATTGCGATTGCACTTGCTTGTAAGCCTAAAATTTTGATTTGTGATGAGCCTACAACGGCACTTGATGTTACAATTCAAGCACAGATTTTGGATTTGATTCGTTCGTTGCAGGAAGAATATCACTTTACAACTATTTTTATTACTCATGATTTGGGAGTTGTTGCTAATATTGCTGATAAGGTAGCTGTGATGTATGCTGGTGAAATTGTTGAATATGGAACGGTTGATGATATATTTTTTGACCCGAAACATCCTTATACATGGAGTTTACTGTCGTCATTGCCACAATTAGGACAAAGGGGAGAAGAATTATTCTCTATTCCTGGGACTCCGCCATCTTTATTTAAGGAGATTAAGGGAGATGCGTTTGCACCACGAAATCCTTATTCTATGAAAATTGATTTTGAGCTTGCGCCACCAAAAGTTCAAGTCAGTGAAACGCATTGGGCGAAAACATGGCTTTTGGATGAACGAGCACCAAAGATTGAAAAACCAGAGATTATCCAAAATTTACATGAAAAAATGTTGCTCGTATCTAAAAAAGACAATAAGAGGGGGAAATGATAATGGAAAAAGAAGTTTTATTGTCTGTCAAAGATTTAGAGATTACTTTTGGAGCGGGAAAGAAAAAATTTGTTGCGGTTCAGGATGCAAATTTTGAGATTTACAAAGGTGAAACTTTTTCACTTGTTGGTGAGTCTGGTTCTGGGAAAACAACGATTGGGCGAGCAATCATTGGGATAAATCCTGCTTCTGCTGGTGAGATTATCTTTGAAGGTGAAAAGATATCTGGAAAAATAAATAAAAAGCTGAGAAATAAGATAACAAGAGAAATCCAAATGGTATTTCAGGACCCAGCAGCTTCACTTAATGATAGGGCAACGGTTGATTATATTATTTCTGAAGGTTTGTATAACTTTAAACTTTTTGATAATGAAGAAAGTCGTAAGAAAAAGGTTGAGGAGATTATTAAGGAAGTTGGGTTGCTTCCTGAACACTTGTCACGTTATCCGCATGAGTTTTCGGGGGGACAACGACAGAGAATTGGGATTGCACGTGCTTTGGTTATGGAGCCACATTTAGTTATTGCGGATGAACCAATTTCGGCACTTGATGTTTCTATCCGTGCGCAAGTTTTGAATTTATTGAAGAAGTTTCAGGCGGAAAAAGATGTCACTTATTTGTTTGTAGCTCATGATTTGTCGGTTGTTCGTTTTATTTCTGACCGTATTGCGGTTATCTACAAGGGGAAAATTGTGGAAATGGCTACGACAGAAGAACTGTTTGAACATCCTATTCATCCCTATACACAATCGTTATTGTCTGCTGTTCCTATTCCTGATCCGAAGTTGGAAAAGGAGAAAGAATTGATTGTTTATGACCCAAGACAACATGATTATTCTGAGGATAAGCCGAGTTTTGTGGAGATTTTGCCTGGTCATTTTGTTTGGGCAAATGAAAATGAGTTGAAAATTTATCAGGAAAATTTGAAAAAAGCGGAATTTTAATGTTCTGCTTTTTTGATTATGTAATAATTAGATTCTTGTTCTAAAGGTGCTTTTTTAGACGAAAGAGCTTGGATTATTGAAAACATTTTTTGTTTCAAAGTCAGGAAACGGTTGCTTTTGGAATATGTATAGAAAGGAGTTAAAAATATAAATTGTATAATTAGAGTAATGCTCACAGAAGCTAGATTGTATGTAAAAAAGCCTGAATAGTTATTCAGGCTTTTTTATGAATGAAAAGTTAAGTGATTTATAAGTATTTTTCGGCGGCTTCGGTGTCGCCAATGTAAGGTTCGCGTTTGCCGTCTTTGAGTTGGAATTTGTCTGTACCTTTGCCGGCGATAATTACGGCATCATCGGCTGTGCTGACGTTGGAAATTGCTGTTTTAATTGCATATTCGCGGTTCATTTCAAAATCAACTTTACGCGTGATGTAGCTGGCGATTTCGTTGGCGATTTTCTGCGGGTCTTCGCGGTTGGAATCGTCTGTTGTCAGGATGGTGTCAAGGCGAGGATGATTTTCGATGACATTGCCAAAGTCTTTACGACGACTTTCTCCTTTATTACCTGTTGCACCTAAAATGAGTACGAGTTTTCCTGTGTGATGAGCTTCGACGACTTCGACGAGATTTTCGAGGGAAATGCCATTGTGAGCATAGTCGACGTAGATATGTGCACCATTTTTTGCGGTCAGGAGTTCCATACGACCTGGAACGATAGCTTTTGCGAGTCCTGTGCGAATGTTATCAACGGATGCACCAAGTGCTTTTGTTGCAAGAGCTGCAGCGAGAGCATTTTCTTGGTTAAAGCGACCAATCAGCCGAATGTCAAATTCACCAGTGATTGCACCTTCCAGCTCAAAATGTAATTTGTCGGATTTAATGATTTGATTGTCAGAAAATTTGCCATAAAAAGCATGAGGTAAATCGCCGATTTCTTGCTGAATAGTGTTAAAATGTAGCATTTCAGAATTGGCAACAAAGTAGCGTGAGTGATGAATCAGCTGACGTTTACAATAGAAATAATCTTCGATTGTTGGATGTTCAATTGGTCCAATGTGATCAGGTGAAAGGTTGAGGAAGACGCCAACGTCAAAGGTCAAACCATAAACACGCTCGGTCTTGTAGGCTTGTGAAGAAACTTCCATGACAAGATGTGTCATACCATTTTCAACCGCTTCGTGCATCATGCGCAGAAGGTCAAGACTTTCGGGTGTTGTCAGTTCTGACTTGAAAAATGTTTTGCCGTCGAGACTGGTTTGTGCTGTGGAAAGGAGTGCTGTTTTGCCACCATTCATCGCATCAAGAATGGCTTTGGCGAAATAGGCTGACGTTGTTTTGCCTTTTGTACCAGTCAGAGCAAGCGTTTTCAGTTTATTTTGTGGATAATCATAGAAAGCTTGCGCAATCAGCGACATCGCTTTTTTCACATCAGAAACAATGATGGCTGGAATTTCGACTTCATAATCTAATTCGGAGAGGTAAAATGGTGCTGACAGACCTGTCAAAAATTCTTTTTTGAAATTGAGACCTTTGGCAAAAAAAAGTGTTTCTTTGTCAGTTTTACGGCTGTCATAACTGAGCGCAGAAAATTTGACAGACTTGTCAAAATCCCAAAAATAGTCGCCGTCAACAATTATTTCGTGAAAATTATTATCATCTTTTAATAGTTTTATAATTTCTTTCAAAGTTATCATGTTCTTATTATAGCAAAAAATCAATCTTCTGATTATCTGAGGTAATAAAATTTAAGGAAAAAATGATACGATGCAAGTTGTTAAAATTTCAAACTTAGGGTAAAATAGAGGAATGGAAAATGCGACAAGTAATGAAAATTCACAAATAAAAGCGAAAAAAGATGCGCAACAAAGTAAGATGCTCTCAGGAACAGCTTGGTACACGGCGGCAAATATCATTTCGCGTCTTCTTGGGGCGGTCTATATTATCCCTTGGTATGCTTGGATGGGGCAGTATGATAATCAGGCAAATGCTCTTTTTTCAATGGGTTATAATATTTATGCGCTCTTTCTTTTGATTTCGACGGCGGGAATTCCTGTGGCGATTGCGCGGGAAGTGGCTCATTACAATGCGATGGATGATGAAAATCTTAGCAATCGTTTGGTGCGGCAGATGTTTCTTTTCATGCTTGGTTTGGGAATTGTGTCGGCGCTATTGATGTATTTTGCATCTCCTGCGCTTGCAAATTTGTCAGGTGGTGGGAAAGATTTAATTCCTGTTATGCGCTCACTTTCTTTGGCGATTTTGATTTTCCCTGGAATGTCGGTCATTCGTGGTTATTTTCAAGGGCAAAATGATATCAAACCGATTGCGATGAGCCAGATTTATGAGCAGATTGTGCGCGTGATTTGGATGCTCGTTTTCACTTTCATGATTATGAAAATTGGACTTTCTGGTGGAAATTGGACGATTGCGGTGACTCAATCAACAACGGCTGCGTTCGTTGGAATGTTGGCTTCTTGTGCGATTTTGCTCTGGTATCTCATTAAAAATAATATGTTGATGAAAATCATCAATCCTGGTCCAAGTAAAAATAAAATTCGTGCTTGGAATTTATTGAAACAGACGATTTGGCAGGCAATTCCTTTTGTTATTATTGGCTCGGCGATTCAGATTTTCAAGATTTTGGACCAGATTACTTTTTCAAATGTGATGCACTGGGTGACGACTTATAGTGACACGCAACTGCAGGTTCTATTCTCCTATTTCTCGGCAAATACGGACAAAATCACGATGATTTTGATTGGTGTGGCGATTGTGCTGGGAGATGTTGCGCTTCCGCTGATTTCGGGTAATTTTGTCAAGAAAAACTGGCGTGAAACAGCACATTTGATTTCCTATGATTTACAGCTTTTTGCGGCTTTCATGTTTCCAGCGATTTTGGGAATGATTGTGCTGTCTAAGCCGATTTATACACTGTTTTACACGACACCGAACGCTTTGCAGCTGAGTTTGTTCATCTGGGCGGTCGTTCAGAGTTTCTTGCTGGCGCTTTATATGATGTTGGCGCCGATTTTGCAGGCTTTGCATTATTCGCGCGTGGCGATGAAGTATTTTCTCTGGACACTTCTGGTGAAAATCATTTTGCAAATTCCAGCGATTTTGCTTTTTCGTGAATATGGCCCGCTGGTGGCGACAACATTAGCATTTGGGCTGGGTGTTTGGCTACTTTTGCGGAAAATTCATGAAGTGACTGGTTTCCGTTTGAAGAGTACGATACGCGGAATTACAGGAATTTCTATCTTGACAGCACTGATGGTTGTGGCAACTTTGATTTTATATGCTGTGGTTTCATTGATTTTGACACCACTCGCTGCGGGGCATTTGAAAGCTTTGATAACAGTGTTTGTAGCTGGTGGTGGCGGATTTTTCGTTTATCTCTGGCTTGCGGCACAACTTGGTTTATTGGAAAAATTATTGGGCGAGCGTGGACAGAGTCTGCGCCGACGGTTGCATATTTAAAATTTAAAAGTCCGAAAGGGCTTTTTTATGTTATAATTATTGATAAATTGAAAAGATAGAAAGTGGAGATATAAAATGACAACACGTATCCAAGATGACCTATTTGCAGCAGTCAATGCAGATTGGTTGGCAACAACAGAAATTCCAGCTGACAAACCGCGAATTTCAGCTTTTGATGAACTTGTCCTAGAGATTGAAAAATCATTGACAGAAGATTTGACAGAACTGTCAAAAAATCTGCCGACTGAAAATGCTGAATTGCTCGAGGCCATCAAGTTTTACAATAAGGCTGGTGACTGGAAAACACGGGACAAAGCAGATTTTACAGCTGTCAAAAAAGAATTGGCTAAGATAGAAAATTTGACAAGTCTGTCAAAACTTTCTGAGCGTTTGACAGACCTGATTTTCCATTCGCAAGCGCCAGTTCCTTTTGGAATCGGTGTTGAGCCTGATATGAAAGATGCTCAAAATTATGCGCTTGGTTTGACTGGCCCTGGTTTGATTTTGCCAGATACGACTTATTATGCGGACGAACATCCGCGCAAAGCAGAATTACTCGACTTTTGGCAGAAAAATTCGGCAGAGATTTTGACAACTTTTGGAGTGGAAAATGCAGAAAAAATTGCTGCTGATGCTGTCAAATTTGATAGTCTGCTCGTTGACTCAGCCAATACATCCGAAGAATGGGCAAAATACGCTGAACTCTACAATCCAGTCAGTTACGAAGAATTTCTGTCAAAAATTACAACGGTTGACCTGAAACCATTTTTTGACAGTTTTGTCAAAAAAAATCCAGAGAAAATTATCATTTTTGAACCACGTTTTTATGACCGGTTCAATGACTTGATTTCCCAAGAAAACTGGGAACTTATCAAATCTTGGATGCTTGTCAAAATTGCCCGCAAAGCAACCAGCTTTTTGAGTGAAGATTTGAGAATTTTAGGCAGTGCTTATGGCCGTTTTTTGTCAAATATTTCCGAAGCACGCAGTCAGGAAAAACACCAACTGGACGTGACAGAAGGCTATTTTGACCAAGTCATCGGACTTTTCTATGGTAAAAAATATTTTGGTGACGAAGCCAAAGCTGATGTCAAACGCATGACGAGTGCAATGATTAAAATTTATCAAGACCGCCTGCGCACGAACACTTGGCTCAGCCTCGCTACACGTGAAAAAGCGATTGAAAAATTGGACGCTATCACAGTCAACATTGCCTATCCCGACCAACTTCCAGAAGTTTTTAAACGTCTGAAAGTTGGTGCTGCCAGCCTTTATGAAGATGCTGTCCGTTTTGACGAGATTTTGACCGCCCGTCATTATGAGAAATATAATGAAAAAGTTGATAAAAGTGAATGGCATATGCCAGCGCACATGGTCAACGCTTATTATAGCCCTGATGCCAATAGTATCAACTTTCCAGCAGCTATTTTACAGGCACCATTTTACTCACTCAAACAGACAGCTTCGCAAAATTACGGTGGCATTGGTGCCGTGATTGCCCACGAAATTTCCCATGCTTTTGACAATAATGGCGCTCAATTCGACAAATACGGCAACCTCAACAAATGGTGGACAGACAAAGATTACGCCGCTTTCGAAATCAAACAAAATGAAATGATTGGCGAGTTTGACGGCTTAGAGACCGAAGCGGGCAAAGCCAACGGAAAATTAATTGTCTCAGAAAATATCGCCGACCAAGGCGGGATTACTGCCGCACTCACAGCGACAAAACTTGAAGCCGATGCAAATCTTGAAGAATTTTTCACGCAGTGGGCAAAAATCTGGCGCATGAAAGCCAGTATCGAGTTCCAACAAATGTTGTTGTCAATGGATGTTCACGCACCAGGGAAACTCCGCGCCAACGTTCCACCAACAAATCTGGACGAATTTTTCAGTACATTTGATGTCCAAGCCGCAGATAAAATGTACCGCGCCCCAGAAAAACGCGTCAAGATATGGTAAAATCCTACGACGAACTAAAGCCTGAAACCAAGCGCATTCTCGCGGAAATCAAGGCTGTGCCTTACGGACAAGTCAGCTCTTATCGGGACATTGCCAATCGTGCAGGACAGATAAATGGCGCCCGCCAAGTGGCTCGTGCGCTTCACGGACTTTCCGAAAAATACGAACTTCCCTGGTGGCGCATCATTCGCTCGACAGGTCATGTTGGTATGGTTGGAAATGGCAGAGCAGAGCAAATTCGTCTCCTACGCTCAGAAGGAGTTGAAGTCACAGATAGTGGCAAAGTTCTTTTTGACAAGTAAAATTATTTTTGATAGAACTGTCAAAAATGTTTTTAATCAAACTCACATCTTGAAAGTCAAACCCAAAAGTGTTATAATAAAAGATAACAGTTTGTCAGCAAATGTTGTGAGAAATATTGTCCTCATAGCTTTTGTAAGCAGCGAAAAACATCAGTTTCTCGTTGCTTTTTTGGCGTTTTTTGACAGAAAATATTTGAAAAGTTATTAAAAAGACAAACTAGAGAACTTTCAGATATTTTTATCAAAAACACATCAGATTTTCAGACTTTTATAATTTAGCACTATCATCAGCAATAAAATGCTGACAAGATAGATAACAAATAGAGGAGAATCCACTTGGCAGGACATGACGTACAATACGGTAAACACCGTACAAGACGCAGTTTTTCACGTATCAAAGAAGTAATCGGATTGCCAAATCTGATTGAAGTACAAACTTCAAGCTACCAAAGCTTCCTTGATGAAGGACTTGCAAATGTATTCAAGGAAATGTTCCCAATCGACAACTTTGCGGGAACAATGGAACTTGAATTTGTAGGCTACGAGATGAAGACACCTAAGTACACGGTTGAAGAAGCCCGTGCACACGATGCAAACTACTCAGCACCGATTTATGTAACATTTCGTCTTGTAAATAAAGAAACAGGCGAATTGAAAACGCAAGAAGTCTTTTTCGGCGACTTCCCACTCATGACTGAAATGGGAACATTCATCAACAACGGTTCAGAACGCTTAATCGTTAGCCAGTTGGTGCGTAGCCCAGGTTCATATTTCCACCTCAAAACGGATAAAAATGGCCTCGAATCTTATGGTCATACAACAATTCCAAACCGTGGTGCATGGTTTGAATTAGACACAGATGCTAAAGGTGTAGGATATGTGCGTATTGACCGCACACGTAAATTAACCTTTACAACAATGGTACGTGCCCTTGGATTTGGTTCAGATGAAGAAATCCTTGAACTCTTTGGCGAAAGCGAATTGCTGACAACAACACTTTCAAAAGATGTTCATAAAAATCCATCAGATACACGGACAGAAGAAGCACTCAAAGATATCTACGACCGTTTGCGCCCAGGCGAACCAAAAACAGCAGACAGTTCACGTGGCCTTTTGATTGCTCGTTTCTTTGACCCACGTCGTTACGATTTTGCGCCTGTTGGACGTTATAAATTCAACAAAAAGTTGGCGCTTAAAAATCGCTTGCTCGGCTTGACACTCGCAGAACCAATCGTTGACCCAGAAACTGGCGAAATCTTGGTTGCATCAGACACAGTTGTAACACGTGATGTTTTAAACATCATCGAACCTTTGCTTGACAATGGTTATGGCACAACAGTTTTCCAACCTTCAGATGATGCCGTTATTCCAGAACCAATCGAAGTTCAAACAGTTAAAGTTTACTCACCAAAAGATTCAGAACGTGTGATTACTTTGATGTCAAATGGACAAATTTCACCAGAAGACCGCGTTTTGAAACCTGCTGATGTGATTGCCAATATCAACTACTGGCTCGGACTTTTTGAAGGTATCGGCAAAGTTGATGATATCGACCATTTGGGAAATCGTCGTATTCGTTCAGTCGGCGAATTACTTCAAAACCAAGTACGTATTGGATTGTCACGTATGGAACGTGTTATTCGTGAACGTATGTCATCTTCTGAAAATGAAAATATCACACCGCAAGGACTGATTAACATTCGTCCCGTAACAGCAGCTATCAAAGAATTCTTTGGTAGTTCACAACTTTCACAATTCATGGACCAGCACAATCCGCTCTCTGAATTGTCTCACAAACGTCGTCTTTCTGCCCTTGGCCCTGGTGGTATCTCACGTGACCGTGCATCATATGAAGTACGTGACGTCCATTATACTCACTATGGTCGTATGTGTCCTATTGAAACACCAGAAGGACCAAACATCGGTTTGATTAACAACTTGTCAACTTACGCAAAAATCAATGAATATGGCTTTGTTATGAGTCCTTATCGTAAAATTGACCGTGCCACAGGTACAGTAACTGACGAAGTAGAATACCTCACAGCTGACGAAGAAGATAACTATACAGTTGCCCAAGCCAATTCTCCATTGACAGATGACAATAAATTTGCCAATACAACGGTTATGGCACGTCACACAGGTAACAATATCGAAGTTGACGCTGCAACAGCTGATTACATGGACGTTTCACCAAAACAGGTTGTCGCAACAGCCGCAGCTTGTATTCCATTCTTGGAAAATGATGACTCAAACCGTGCCCTCATGGGAGCTAATATGCAACGTCAAGCCGTACCACTGATTGACCCGCATAGTCCTTGGGTTGGTACAGGTATGGAATATCCAATCGCACATGACTCAGGTTCAGCAGTCATTGCTAAAGAAAATGGTGTTGTTGAGTACGTAGATGGTGACGAAATCCGTATCCGACGTTCAACAGGTGAATTAGATGTTTACGAAATCACAAAATATCGTCGTTCAAATACAGGAACATCATACAATCAACGTCCTTTAGCAAAACTTGGCGATAAAATTGAAAAAGGCGACATCATCGTCAACGGACCATCTATGGAAGATGGCGAATTAGCGCTTGGTAACAACCCGCTGATTGCCTACATGACATGGGAAGGTTACAACTTTGAAGATGCCGTTATCATGTCTGAACGTATGGTAAAAGATGACGTTTATACATCTATTGCCATTGAAGAATACGAATCAGAAACGCGCGATACAAAGCTTGGCCCTGAAGAAATCACGCGTGAAATTCCAAATGTCGGCGAAGAAGCCCTCCGCAACCTTGACGAAAATGGAATTATCCGTATCGGTGCCGAAGTGAAAGACGGCGACATTCTTGTTGGTAAAGTCACTCCAAAAGGAGAAACAGACCCAACACCAGAAGAACGCTTGCTTCGTGCCATCTTTGGTGAAAAAGCACGTGAAGTGCGTGATACATCCCTCAGAACACCTCACGGCGGTGGCGGAATTGTCCACCAAGTCCACATCTTTACACGCGAAAATGGCGATGAATTGCCAGCAGGTGTAAATACACTTGTTCGTGTCTTCATTGCCCAAAAACGTAAAATCCGCGTCGGAGATAAAATGTCTGGACGTCACGGAAACAAAGGTGTCGTTTCAAATATCGTTCCCGTTGAAGATATGCCTTACTTGCCAGATGGCACACCAATCGACATCATGTTGAATCCTTTGGGTGTCCCTTCTCGTATGAATATCGGACAGGTAAAAGAACTTCACTTAGGGATGGCAGCACGTCAACTTGGCTTGCATATCGCAACACCAGTCTTTGATGGAGCTTCCGATGATGAAATCTGGGCAACAGTTAAAGAAGCTGGTATGGCAGCTGATGCGAAAACAGTTCTTTATGACGGACGTACTGGAGAACCATTTGATAATCGTATTTCAGTCGGTGTCATGTACATGATTAAACTTCACCACATGGTTGATGATAAACTTCATGCCCGTTCAGTTGGTCCTTACTCACTTGTTACGCAACAGCCTCTTGGTGGTAAAGCACAGTTCGGTGGACAACGTTTTGGAGAAATGGAAGTTTGGGCACTTGAAGCCTATGGCGCCTCAAATGTCCTTCAAGAAATCTTGACTTACAAATCAGATGATGTTATTGGACGTACACGTGCTTATGAAGCTATCGTTAAGGGCGAACGCATTCCACGTCCAGGTCTTCCTGAATCATTCCGAGTTTTGGTTAAAGAATTGCAATCTCTCGGACTTGATATGAAAGTTCTTGATGGTGATAGCAATGTTCTTGACCTACGTGAACTTGACGATGATATTGAAGTGCGTCAACAAGAACCAGAAATTACCCCAGAAATCCTTGAAGCACAAGAAGCTGTAGTTGCCGAAGCTGAAACTGAAGAAGAAACTTTGATTGAAGTGGAAAAAGATTAAAAAATAATCGTCACGCAACTCAATAAAATTAGAATTTCGTAAAAGTATTATTTGTATCTGCAAAGTAGTGCAGACATTGAAAATATTATATATCAAAAATAATACTCTATAAGAAGTGGAGAAAAAATTGGTCGATGTAAATAAATTTGAGAGTATGCGAATTGGTATCGCATCTCCACAAAAAATTCGTTACTGGTCATTTGGTGAAGTCAAAAAACCAGAAACAATCAACTACCGTACACAAAAACCAGAGCGTGAAGGACTTTTTGATGAGCGTATTTTTGGTCCACAAAAAGACTGGGAATGTGCCTGTGGTAAATTAAAAGGTGTTTTCTACAAAAATCAAGTGTGTGAACTTTGTGGAGTTCAAGTAACAACCGCAAAATCACGTCGTGAACGCATGGGACATATCGAACTTGCTGCACCAACATCACATATCTGGTATTTCAAAGGCATTCCTTCTCGTATGGGACTTGCGCTTGATATGAGCCCACGTTCTCTTGAAGAAATCATTTACTTTGCAAGTTATGTCGTCATTGACCCTAAAGAAACGTCTCTTGAAAAGAAACAACTCTTGACTGAACGTGAATATCGTGAACAACTTTTGAAAAATGGTTTTGGTTCATTTGTAGCAAAAATGGGAGCAGAAGCCATCCAAGATTTGCTTAAAAATGTTGATATTCCTAAAGAGCTTGCTGAACTTAAAGAAGAATTGAAAAATGTTTCAGGTCAACGCCGTGTAAAAATCATTCGTCGTTTGGACGTTTTGTCAGCTTTCCAAAAATCTGGCAATAAGTTGGAATGGATGGTATTAAATGTTTTGCCAGTTATTCCACCAGATTTACGTCCAATGGTACAGCTTGATGGAGGACGTTTTGCAACATCTGACTTGAATGATTTGTATCGCCGTGTTATCAACCGTAACAACCGTTTGAAACGTTTGATGGAGCTCAATGCTCCAAATATCATTGTACAAAATGAAAAACGTATGCTTCAAGAAGCTGTTGATACGTTGATTGATAATGGTCGTCGTGGTCGTCCAATCACTGGTGCTGGTAACCGCCCATTGAAATCTCTTTCACATATGTTGAAAGGGAAACAAGGACGTTTCCGTCAAAACTTACTCGGAAAACGTGTTGACTATTCTGGACGTTCCGTTATCGCTGTTGGTCCAACGCTTAAGATGTATCAATGTGGTATTCCACGTGAGATGGCAATCGAATTGTTCAAACCATTTGTAATGGCACAACTTGTCAAAAAAGATTTGGCTGCCAATGTACGTGCTGCAAAACGTAAAGTAGAACGTCAGGATTCTGATGTTTGGGACGTTCTTGAAGAAGTGGTGAAAGAACATCCAGTACTTCTTAATCGCGCACCTACGCTTCACCGTTTGGGAATCCAAGCTTTTGAACCTGTTTTGATTGACGGGAAAGCAATGCGTTTGCATCCACTTGCTTGTGAAGCCTATAATGCTGACTTTGATGGTGACCAAATGGCTATTCACTTGCCATTGTCTGAAGAAGCACAAGCTGAAGCACGTTTATTGATGCTTGCTGCTGAACACATCTTGAATCCTAAAGATGGTAAACCAGTCGTTACTCCATCACAAGATATGGTCTTGGGTAACTACTACATCACAATGGAACAAGAAGGGCGTGAAGGCGAAGGAATGATTTTCTCAAGTCCTGAGGAAGTTGAAATCGCACGAACAAATGGTATTGTACATTTGCACACACGTATCGGTATCATCGCAAGTTCATTGGATCGTCCTTGGACAGATTTCCAAAAAGATAAGATTTTGATTACGACTGTTGGTAAAGTGAAGTTCAATGAAATCATTCCTAATGGTATGCCTTTCATCAATGAACCTACGGAAGCCAACTTGACAACACAAACAGATGACCGGTTCTTTATGGCACAGGGACTTGATATTCAAGATTTCTTGAAAGAATTGCCTACAGTATTGCCATTCAAGAAGAAATATCTTGGAAATATCATCGCTGAAGTCTTCAAACGTTATCGCACGACTGCTACATCTGTTTTCCTTGATGAATTGAAAGATTTGGGTTATCATCAATCAACACTTGCTGGTTTGACAGTTGGTATTGCTGATATTCCTGTCGTAGATAAGAAACCTGAAATCATCGCTGCTGCACATGATAAAGTGGCACAAATCACAAAACAATTCCGTCGTGGATTGATTACTGATGATGAACGTTACAATCACGTCTGTGATGTTTGGCGTGATGCTAAGGAACAGTTGGAACATCATTTGATTGACGAACAAGATATTTCAAATCCTATTGTCATGATGATGGACTCTGGTGCCCGTGGTAATATCTCAAACTTCTCACAACTTTCTGGTATGCGTGGATTGATGGCTGCTCCTAATGGTAAAACAATGGAACTTCCCGTTATTTCAAACTTCCGTGAAGGTCTGACTGTTTTGGAAATGTTCTTCTCAACTCACGGTGCGCGTAAAGGTATGACGGATACGGCGCTTAAGACTGCCGAGTCTGGTTACTTGACACGTCGTTTGGTTGATGTGGCGCAAGATGTGATTATCCGTGAAGAAGACTGTGGGACTGACCGTGGTTTACTTGTGCGTGAAATTGCTGATGGACGTGAAATGATTGAACCATTGTATGAACGTTTGGTTGGTCGTTACACGAAGAAATCTGTTGTAAATCCTGAGACTGGTGAAGTGATTATTGGTAGCAATGAATTGATTTCAGAAGATATTGCACGTCAAATCGTTAATGCTGATGTTAAAGAAGTAACAATCCGTTCTATCTTTACTTGTAAAACTCCTCATGGTGTATGTAAACATTGTTATGGTATGGATATGGCAACTGGTGGTACAGTTGAAGTCGGTGAAGCTGTTGGTATTATTGCCGCACAAGCCATTGGTGAACCTGGTACTCAGTTGACAATGCGTAACTTCCACACGGGTGGTGTGGCTACAAGTACAGATATCACACAAGGTCTTCCTCGTGTTCAGGAAATCTTTGAAGCCCGTAATCCTAAAGGGGAAGCGGTCATTACAGAGGTGACTGGTACAGTTGATTCTATTGTTGAAGATGCTGCCACTCGTACAAAAGAAGTAACAATCAAAGGTAAAACAGATACACGCAGTTATGTTGTGCCTATGTCTGGACAAATGCTGGTTGAACAAGGCGAATTTATTCACCGAGGAACACCGTTGATTAGCGGTTCTATTGAACCTAAACACTTGCTTCAAGTACGTGATGCTTTGTCTGTTGAAACTTACTTGCTTGCGGAAGTTCAAAAAACTTACCGTGGTCAAGGTGTGGAAATCGGTGACAAGCACATCGAGGTTATGGTACGTCAAATGCTTCGGAAAGTGCGTGTGATGGACAATGGCGATGCGGATGTTTTGCCAGGTACATTGATGGATATTGCTGACTTTGAAGAATTGAATTTGGAACTTTTGCTTACTGGTAAAAATCCTGCAACGGCACGTCCAGTGCTTATGGGAATTACCAAGGCATCACTTGAAACGAATTCATTCTTGTCCGCGGCTTCTTTCCAAGAAACAACACGTGTTCTTACGGATGCTGCTATTCGCGGTAAAGAAGACCACTTGCTTGGTTTGAAGGAAAATGTCATTATCGGTAAGATTATTCCTGCTGGTACTGGTATGTTCCGTTATCGTAATCTTGAACCTTTGTCAGACTTGACAAATGCTCCAGAGCTTCCTAAACCAACACCAGCTGCTGAGACAGTTGCTGTTACAGATAAAAAATAACAATATAAAAAATCCTGTCAGTTTTGACAGGATTTTTTTGATAAAAATAATTTTGACAGTTTTGTAAAAATTATTTTGTGTTCAATTTTTTTGACAGAACTGTCAAAAAGTTTATTTGTGAAATTAGTAGATAATTGTCCGTTTTTCTGTGCTGAGATTAAGAGTTTCTGTTGCGCGGATTTCGTGAGTTTCTCCGTCAATTTGAATAGGTTGATTATCGCTTGTTGTAATACTAAAATTTTCTGAAATATGATGAATAAAATTGGGGTTATCCAGATGTGTTGCGTTCAGTACTTTTGGAATGAGCGGGAAAATCTTAGCCAATGGAATTCGGTCAAACTCAACTAAATGAATGTTAGCATCAAGATTTGACGCATCAGGTGCAATTCTGATACCTCCACCAAAGTAAGGATGTTTGGTAAATGTCATCAAAAATGCCCTGTCAAATAAATCATTATTTTTGACAGAACTGTCAAAAAAATTAACATCAGCGCGGAAGGATTTTTTCGTGAATAAAACGTGCAAAGCAGTCAAAAGATAAGATAAACTACCAAGTTTGAGCCTGTTGAGGAACTTTTTCATTCCTCCTTCATTGGTTGCCTTGACAATCGCCGCGTCCAATCCAATTCCAATATTGTTGAGCGCATAACCGTTGAGATGTTGAGATTGATATTTGATAATGAAAATATCATGAGAGTTTCCTTTTTGCAAAGCAACAAAAGCCTGAATAGGGTCTGTGCTGAGCGACAAGCTCCTTGCAAAATCATTCCCAGAACCAGCAGGAATATAAGAAAATGGCATCTCCGCAGGCAAAGCATCAATAGAAAGTGACAAAGTTCCATCACCACCAATGATGATTAAATGGTCTATTTCCTCTTTTTGCTCACATATTTTTTTAATGAGTTCAGCTTCCTGCCCGATTTTTTCAGTGGCAAAAAGGCGATAGTCAACGCGCTCTGTTTCAAGATAAGGAAGCAGTTTTTCAAGAACACGTGCACCTTTATGCGCTCCTGAGTTTGGATTGGCAAGAATGAAATAAGTCATGACTCCATTTTATCAAAAAAATGACAAAGAAGAGCAATCAAGACATCAAAAGATGTCATAAAGAAGCACATCTTGAATTTTTATGCGAAATAGGTTATAATTATTCTGTTATAAACTGAGTAAGACTGTTTAATTTTAAATATTTTTTTGCGCAAGCAAGAACATATATTTGCAGAACATCTCCTAATTTGAAAGAAATTAGAGTTGAATGAATAGAATTTATAGATTATAATAGTTAAAAACAAAGAAAAGAGAAAAAGATGAGTTGGGATTTTTTACCTAAATATTTGGCTTACTTCAATGATGGAATGATTATCACGCTGATTATATCTGTGTTTGTTGTATTACTTGGAACTGTTCTAGGGATTTTGATTGCACTGGGCAAAATGTCAAAAATTGCGCCATTGCGTTGGTTGTTGAATGCTTATATCGAAATTTTCCGTGATACACCTATGTTGATTCAAATCACGATTGGTTATCTCCTTCTTGGCGGGAGTAACTGGCCGATTTTGCACATTGGAATTTTATCTGAAGATTTGGGACGTTTAATTCCCGGAATTATTGTGATTTCACTCAATTCTGGTGCGTATATGGCAGAAATCGTACGTGCAGGTATTGAAGCAGTACCAGCTGGACAACGTGAAGCCTCTTATTCACTAGGAATTCGCCCAGGACAAACAATGATGAACGTTATTTTACCACAAGCAATTCGCAATATCTTACCTGCCGTTGGTAATGAATTTATCACGATTGTCAAAGATAGTTCACTCCTTTATACGATTGGGATTATGGAACTTTTCAATGGCGCACAGACGGTTTCAACAATGACTTATCAGACTTTGTCACCATTCCTCTTTGCTGCTGTTTATTATTTCGTTGTCTGCTTCATTCTCAGCCGACTTCTGGCATTTTATGAAAAGAAACTTGGAAAGGGATATGCAAAATGAGCGATTATTTGATTGAAACAAAAAATTTACATAAATATTTTGGAAAAAATGAAGTCCTAAAAGGTTTGGATATTCAAGTCAAAAAAGGTGAAGTTGTCGTCATGATTGGCCCATCAGGCTCAGGAAAATCAACCTTCTTGCGCACGATGAATTTACTCGAAAAACCAACAAAAGGTGAAGTTTATTTTGAAGGAACGAATATCGCAGATAAATCTGTTGATGTGTTCAAACACCGTGAAAAAATGGGCATGGTTTTCCAACAGTTCAATCTTTTCCCGAACATGACTGTTCTTGATAATCTGACATTGGCACCTGTAAAAACAGGAAAAATGAATAAAGAAGAAGCGACAGTTAAAGCAAAAGAACTGCTTGAACGTGTCGGAATGGCTGAAAAAGCGGATGCTTATCCTCAAAGCCTTTCAGGTGGACAGCAACAACGTGTTGCAATCGCGCGTGCTTTGACGATGACACCAGATGTGATGCTCTTTGATGAACCAACATCAGCACTTGACCCTGAAATGGTTGGTGAAGTTCTCGCAGTTATGCAAGAGTTGGCAAAAGAAGGCATGACGATGGTCGTTGTCACACACGAAATGGGCTTTGCTAAAGAAGTTGCAGATAAAGTTCTCTTCATGGCAGATGGTGTCATTGTAGAAGAAGGTACGCCAACAGAAGTCTTTGATTCTCCAAAAGAGAAGCGTACACAGGACTTTTTAGCGAAAGTATTGTAAAAGCAAAAAACAGCATTCGTGCTGTTTTTCTTATGGACTGTGGTATAATATGAGTAAGGAAAAAAATACTTACATGGCATAGAAAAGAGAAATCATGAAATTAGAAGATGTGAATGACAATACAATAAAAATCAGTTTGACTTTTGAAGATTTGACAGAACATGATGTCAAAATTTCAGATTTTTTTAGCAATCAAGAAGTGATTGAACAACTTTTTTATGAGTTGGTGGATGAGTTGGGACTTGAAGAACGTTTTAATAATACGGGATTATTGACTTTTCAGGTACAACCATTTTCAAAAGGAATTCATTTGATTGTGAGTGAAGAAACGGCTGAAGGTTTGGATTTCGATGAAAATGGTATTCCAGAAGATCCTGAGGAATTTGAAAAGTTGATGACAGGTTTTTATGATAAACTCAATGAAATTGGGGAAAATATGGCAGCTGAGCGTGGAATGAAAGATTTCAAACCGGGACTTGGATTGCCAGGGAAAAAGTCAAGAAAGAAAGAGCCAGAACCTGATTATGTAAATTATTCTATACATTATGATGATATTTCTTTGGCACTGCTGGCAGTTAAAAATATCCAGTTTGACGATGAAGCTTCTGAATTTTATCGTTATGAGGGAGAGTTCTATATTGTTGTATTGGATAATCAGAAAAAACGTGGGAAAATGCACGTTGAAAGTACGCGCGCACGTATGATGGAATACGGCGAAGAAACAAAATTGAGTCGTGAGTTTTTGCAAGAACATGGAGAATGTTTGATTGCAACGAGAGCTTTAGACGTTCTTAGAAAAATTTAATTATGGTTGATACAATAAAAGAAATTCCTTTTGCCTTAAAGTTTTTGATTGTTATTATCATTACTTTTGGCATTTCTTTGGTTTTTACGCCGATTATGACTTTTGTATCACGTCTTATTGGGGCAGTAGATAAGCCAAATGAGCGACGGATAAACACAAAACCTATGCCTTCAGCAGGAGGATTTGCTATTTTCTTATCTTTTGCTATAGCAAGTTTGTTTATTTTGCCTAAAATCGTTCATCCTGCCTTGCCTTATCTTGGTCAGGAAAATCCAGTAGCACCGCATTTACAAGTGCATCCAGGACAAGCTCCAAAATTGCAAAGCTATTTTAGTTATGCCCTTCCTTTTGTCATTGCTGGCGGAATTGTTGTTCTGACTGGGCTGATTGATGATATCAAGGAAATTTCTCCGAAGATGAAAATGCTTGGCTTGACGATTGCAGCAAGTTTTGTTTGGTTTTTTACTCATGCACGATTTGATAATTTAAAAGTGCCATTTGGTGGACCTTTGCTGACTTTTCCTGCTTGGCTTTCCTTTATTTTTACCGTTTTTTGGATTTTGGCGATTACGAATGCTATCAATCTGATTGATGGATTAGATGGCTTGGCGAGTGGAGTTTCGGTAATTTCGCTGTTGACAATGGGCGTTGTTTCTTATTTCTTTTTACCAAGTCCAAACGTTTTTTTGCCGATTATGATTTTTACGATTGTTGCGGCGATTATGGGATTTTTCCCTTACAATTATCATCCAGCGATTATTTATTTGGGTGATACTGGCGCATTATTTTTAGGCTTTATGATTTCAGTTTCGTCACTTCAAGGCTTGAAAAATGCTACAGCAGTCGCAGTTTTGACGCCATTGTTGATACTTGGTGTTCCTTTGACTGATACGATTATGGCAATGGTGAGGCGCAAGCTCAATCGTCAGAAAATTTCAGTGGCAGATAAGCGACATTTACATCATCGTTTGATGGCGCTAGGATTTACGCATCGTGGTGCGGTGCTTGTGATTTACGGAATTGCGGGGATTTTTGCCTTTATTTCACTGATTTTACAAGTTTCTTCACGGCTTGGTGGTATTTTGCTGATAATTGCTTGTTTATTTGGCTTGGAGATTTTCATTGAGTTGGTCGGAATTTTGGGAGAAAATCGTCAGCCAATGCTGAATGCTCTGCGCTTTATTGGAAATTCTTCTTATCGTTCAAAAGTGGTAAATAAAAGAAATCAAGAAGAAAATGAACAAGAAAATTTTGATGAAACAAAAAATTTCACTGATTTTGACGAATTAGAAGACACATTAAAATTTGACAAAACTGTCAAAAATGTTGAAGAAGAACCAAAAGTAAAATTAAGTCGGCGCGAGCGAGACAATAAATCATGAAAACAGACTTGAAATTGACCATTTCGTCTGTTTTTTGTTAAAATAGAGATAATAGAAAAATGTCAAAAGTAATTGACACTTTTTATAAATTTAACTGGACATTTTCAAGCTTTGATAAGCTAAACTTTTTTGACAGTTCTGTCAAAAAAGTTTTTACAGAAAATGGATTGAAAAATAACCAGTAATCAAAAGGAGCAGCAATGTCAACATTAGAAATCAAAGATTTGCACGTCGGCGTGGACGAAAATGGTGTTCACACAGAAATTCTCAAAGGTGTCAATTTGACACTCAATACAAATGAAATTCATGCCATCATGGGACCAAATGGAAATGGGAAATCAACTTTATCAGCTGCTATCATGGGAAATCCACATTATCATGTGACAAGTGGGACGATCACATTTGACGGCGAAAATGTCGTGGAAATGGGAGTTGACGAACGTGCGCGTCTTGGACTTTTCCTTGCAATGCAATATCCAAGCGAAATCCCAGGAATTACAAACGCAGAATTTATGCGCGCAGCCATCAACGCAAAACGCGATGAAGACCATAAAATTTCAGTCATGGATTTCTTGAAAAAACTCGACAAAAACATGGAACTTCTCAACATGAAAGAAGAAATGGCAGAACGTTATCTCAACGAAGGCTTTTCTGGTGGCGAGAAGAAACGTAATGAAATCCTGCAACTGCTCATGCTTGAACCAACTTTTGCCATTCTTGACGAAATTGACTCAGGACTTGATATTGATGCCCTCAAAGTTGTCGCAAAAGGTGTGAATTCAATGCGTGGAGATAAATTTGGCGCACTAATTATCACGCACTATCAACGTCTTCTTGACTATATCACGCCAGATGTCGTCCATATTATGATGGACGGGCGTGTTGTCATGACTGGTGGCGCTGAGCTTGCTCAACGTCTGGAAAATGAAGGTTATGTGAAGATTGCCAACGAACTTGGCATAGATTATCACGAAGAGGCGTAAATTTATGAAAAAAGAAGAAATTATCGCATTTTCGCAAGGGCATGCAGAACCTGCTTGGCTGACAGAACTCCGTGCCAAAGCTTTTGAAGTTTTGACAGAACTGTCATTGCCACATATTGAGCGGGTCAATTTTGAGCGCTGGCATTTGGACGAAGTGAAAGTGGCAGAAAGTTCAGCCGAGGGAAATGTTCCTACATTTACAGAATTGCCAAATTATCCCCTGCTCGTACAAGTTGGTTCAAACACAGTTTTGGAGCAAATCTCACCAGAACTTGCTGACAAAGGTGTCATTTTTACAGATTTTGCCACAGCACTGACAGAAATTCCAGAAATTATTGAAAAAAATTTTGACAGACTTGTCAAATTTGATGAAAACAGTTTGACAGCCGCAAATGTTGCGACATTCAACTCTGGCGCTGTTTTATATGTTCCTGACAATGTTGAAATCAATGAACCCGTCGAATCTATTTTTTATCAAGACTCAGAAAGTTCCGTTCCATTCAACAAACATCTCCTGATTATCGTCGGGAAAAATGCCAAGCTCAATTACCTCGAACGTCTCCAAACAACAGGTGCAGGCAAAGAAAAAATCAAAGCAAATTATATTGTTGAAGTCATCGCAGATAGCGGCGCACAAGTTAAATTCTCAGCTCTTGATGAACTTGGTGTCAATGTGACAGGCTTCATCAGCCGTCGCAGCCTGATTGGCGATAATGCAACGGTGGATTGGTCAATCGGTGTCATGAATGACGGTGATATCATTGCTGATTTTGACAGCGAGTTGCGTGGACAAGCTAGTCATTCCAACATCAAAGCCGTCGGTATTTCTACTGGCAAGCAAACACAAGGTGTCAATACACGTGTCACAAACTACGGCAAAAATTCCATCGGACACATTTTGCAAAATGGTGTCATTCTTGATAGTGGAACACTAACTTTAAACGGTATCGGACACATTATTCATGGGGCAAGCGGCGCAGATGCACAACAATCTTCACGCGTTCTCATGCTTTCAGATAGCGCACGTGGCGATGCCAACCCAATTCTCCTGATTGATGAAAATGACGTCACAGCAGGACACGCAGCATCTATCGGACAGATTGACCCAGAAGATTTGTATTATTTGCAAAGTCGTGGACTTGACGAAGACACAGCAAAACGCTTAGTTATTCGCGGTTTCCTCGGAGCAGTTGTCACCGAAATCCCTGTAAAATCTGTTCGTGATGAATTTATTACAACGATTGAAAGAAAGCTGGGAATGTAAATGATTGATGCCGAAAAAATCCGTCAAGATTTCCCAGTTTTAGAGCAAATCGTCAATGATGAACCACTCGTTTATCTGGATAATGCAGCTACGACACAAAAACCCAAAGCAGTACTTGAAGCTCTGCAGCATTATTATGAAACAGACAATGCCAACGTTCATCGAGGTGTACACACACTTGCAGAACGCGCCACAGCAGATTTTGAAGCCGCTCGTGAAAAAGTTCGCGCCTTTATCAATGCTAAATCAACAAAAGAAATCCTTTTTACACGAGGAACAACAACAAGTCTCAACTGGGTCGCACAGTTTGCCCGTCAAATCTTACAACCAAATGATGAAATCGTGATTTCCATTATGGAACACCACAGCAACCTCGTTCCTTGGCAACAAGCAGCACAAGCAACAGGAGCTACACTAAAATTCGTTTATCTTACAGAAAATGGCGAACTTGACATGAATGACCTCCGAGCAAAAATTACCGACAAAACAAAGTTTGTCAGTATCACACAAGTTTCAAATGTCTTAGGTACAATCAATCCCGTCAAAGAAATCGGACAAATTGCCCATGAACATGGCGCTTACATGGTCGTTGATGGAGCACAATCCACACCACATATGGCGATTGACGTCGAAGATATGAATGCAGACTTTTTCGCTTTTTCGGGACATAAAATGCTTGGCCCAACAGGAATTGGTGTGCTTTACGGTAAAGAAGAACTTCTCAACACATTTGAACCTATTGAGTTTGGTGGTGAGATGATTGACTTTGTTTACGAAGACCATAGCACTTGGACTGAACTTCCTTGGAAATTTGAAGCAGGTACACCAAATATAGCAGGTGCGATTGCTCTTGGTGCTGCGATTGATTATATCAATACGATTGGCATTTCAGAAATCCATGCACACGAACAAGAACTACTTAACTATGTCGTTCCTAAACTTCGTGCGATTGATGGCTTGACTATCTATGGTCCTACAGATAATAGTAAACGTGGTGGTGTGATTTCTTTCAATCTTGCAGGACTTCATCCACATGATGTAGCAACAGCCCTTGATATGGAAGGTGTAGCTGTGCGGGCAGGACATCATTGCGCACAACCACTCATCAATAAATTAAATACAGAAGTCGGAGCAACAGCGCGTGCAAGTTTTTATATTTATAATACAAAAGCCGATTGCGACAAACTTGTTGATGCACTTCTTAAAACAAAAGAATTTTTCAATGTATAAACAAGAAAAAACCATCCTGTTTGGCAGATAAAAATAGAAAAAAGGGACTAAAATTGGTAGTAAAAAATAAAGTTGTTATTATCACAGGTGCATCATCTGGTATTGGAGAAGCAACAGCACGGATACTAGCTGAAAAAGGAGCAAAAGTCGTTCTTGCAGCACGTAGAGAAGAAAAACTCCAAGCATTATCAAAAGAACTCGGCGATAATGTCATTTATAAAGTAACAGATGTCACAAAAATGGAAGATTTAGAAGCTTTAGCTAATTTTACGTTAGCACAATTTGGTAAGATTGACGTTCTTGTCAATTCCGCAGGTTTATCCCCTTTTTCTAATCTAATAGATAAACACGTTTCCGAATGGGATGCAATGATTGATATCAATCTCAAAGGAACACTTTATGGGATTGGCGCCGTTTTACCTCATCTTGTTGCACAACAGTCAGGACAAATTATCAATTTATCATCTATTGCAGGACACGTAGCTCATTCAGGAAGTGCAGTTTATTCAGCGACTAAGTTTGCTGTTCGCGCACTTTCAGATAGTCTGCGTGAGGAGATGGACAAGGCACATACAAAAGTGCGTGTCACCGTGATTTCACCAGGTTGGACAGACACACCAATCACCCAGTCAATTACTGATGAAAAATACAAAGCAAGTACACAAAAAGCAATGGTAAATAGTGGAATGCCAGTTGAACGCGTTGCAAACACGATTGTAGAGGCAATCAATCTCCCAGAAGACAGTGAATGGAATGAGGTTATTCTTAAGTCAAAAAACTAAGGAGGAGAAAAGATGTTATCCCATAAATTTTTAGAAGCCTTAGAATACGAAGGAGCAGTTTCTTTGACATCGTGGGGAGAAATGACAGATCCTCATGTCACAGGAACATGGATTTCTCGCTTGTACGTTACGGAAGACGAACGGGTACTTGCACCAGCTATAGGAATGTACATGCTGGAAAATGACATCGCTTTGAATGATAAAGTTCTGATGCTCATTGGTGTCCGTGAAGTTGAAGGACATAATGGTTATCATGGCATCGGTTTTAAACTCACCTCAAAAGCAACATTGATTAGCACAGGAAAGGAATTTGATATGATGAAAGAAAAATATCCTACCTTACGTAAAGTTTTAGTGCTAACCCCAATAGATTTGGAGCAATTATTATAATGGCACTTTCAAAACTTGATAATCTTTACCGTGCAGTCATTCTCGACCATTCGGCAAGTCCGCGTCACGCAGGCGAATTAACAGCTGGTTGTGTGATTGATATGAACAATCCAACTTGTGGTGATGTGATTCGCTTAACGATTGATTTTAAGGACGATATTATATCTGATATCGCCTTTGGCGGACATGGTTGCACGATTTCTACGGCATCCGCCTCAATGATGACTGAAATTGTTTTAGGAAAAACAAAAGAAGAAGCACTCGCTCTTGCAGAGATTTTTTCCGAGATGGTCACAGGAGAAGAAAATCCAAAACAAGAAGAACTTGGCGATGCTCAATTTCTAGCGGGCGTTTCCAAATTTCCACAGCGCGTGAAATGTTCAACTTTGGCATGGAATGCACTTAAAAAAGCAATTCAGACAGGTGGAAATGCAGAAGTTCAAGAAAGACATGACGCGTGATTTCGATTATTATTCAATCTAGCGCCCTATACTGGGCAATGTCACTGGACTTGCTCTTATTGCTTGTTGTACTTTACGGACGTTATGAAAAACAAAATCTAGCGGTTCAATTTGGACAAATAATGGGTTCTGCGCTTTTATTAGTTGTCAGTTTGCTTCTTGCTTTTGTGTTTCGCTTCATTCCAGCTGAGTGGTTGCTTGGTTTTCTTGGATTTATCCCACTTGCTCTAGGTATAAAACTTTTATTTGTGGGCGAAGATGATGATGAAGCAGAACTTGAGAAACGTCTTGAGAAACGAAAAAATAAAAGTATTTTTATGACAGCACTTTTTGTCGCATTTTCTAGTTGTGGTGCAGATAATATCGCTCTTTATACAAGCTACTTTGCACCAATGAAGCTGGGACATACTGTGATTGCAACACTAACATTTCTCGTCAATATAGTTGTTTTGGGAGAAATTAGTCGCTATATTGTGCGATTACCTCATCTTTCTGATAAACTTGAAAAATATAATCGTTGGCTTGTTCCCGTGATTTATATCGGAATCGGAATTATGATTTTGATTGAATCAGGAACATTGTCGCATTTAACAACGTTCATTTGATAATAACGAAAGGATTTATAAAAATGACAGAAAATAACAGTACACAAGAGGTTGTTGCAGACCTCGAAGAATATAAATTTGGTTTTCATGATAATGCAGAACTTGCTTACAGCACAGGTTTAGGATTGACAGAAGAAGTTGTACGTCAGATTTCTGCAGAAAAAAATGAACCAGAATGGATGCTTGATTTCCGCTTGAAATCCTATGAAGCGTTCAAAAAACTTGATTTACCAAAATGGGGACCAGATTTGTCTGGGATTGATTTTAATGATATCGTTTATTATCAAAAACCATCTGCGAAAGCCGCACGTTCTTGGGATGATGTCCCCGATGAAATCAAAGAAACTTTTGAAAAAATCGGAATTCCTGAAGCAGAACGCTCATATCTGGCTGGCGCTTCAGCACAATATGAATCAGAAGTTGTCTATCACAACATGAAAGATGAATTTGAAAAACTGGGAATTGTCTTCACAGATACAGACACAGCACTGCGTGAATATCCAGAACTTTTCAAGAAATATTTTGCAAAATTAGTTCCACCAACAGATAATAAGTTGGCAGCACTAAATTCTGCCGTTTGGTCAGGTGGTTCATTTGTCTATGTACCAAAAGGTGTCAAAGTTGATATTCCTGTGCAGGCTTATTTCCGGATTAACAATGAAAAATCTGGGCAGTTTGAGCGGACATTGATTATTGTGGAAGAAGGAGCCAGTGTTCAGTATGTCGAAGGCTGTACAGCACCAACTTATAGTGCCAGCTCACTCCATGCTGCCGTTGTTGAGATTTTCGTTGAAGAAGGTGGTTATATGCGTTATTCAACAATCCAAAACTGGTCAGACAATGTCTATAATCTTGTCACAAAACGTGCCAAAGCAGAAGCTAACGCAACTGTCGAATGGGTCGATGGCAATCTTGGCTCAGCCGTTTCGATGAAATATCCAGCTGTTTATCTGGACGGTCCAGGTGCGCGTGGTACGATGCTGTCGATTGCCTTTGCTGGTAAGGGACAAATCCAAGATACAGGTGCAAAAATGATTCACAATGCGCCAAATACTTCAAGCTCAATCATCTCGAAGTCAATCTCTAAAGGTGGTGGCGCGGTCAATTATCGTGGACAAGTGCGTTTCAATCCAAAATCGAAAAAATCCGCCAGCCATATCGAGTGTGATACAATTATCATGGATAATATTTCTAAGTCAGATACCGTACCATTCAATGAAATTCATAATTCACAAGTCGCTCTGGAACATGAAGCAAAAGTTTCCAAGATTTCTGAAGAACAACTTTACTATCTAATGAGCCGTGGATTGACTGAAAAAGAAGCAACAGACATGATTGTTATGGGCTTCATTGAACCATTTACTAAAGAACTACCAATGGAATATGCCGTTGAGCTAAATCGTTTGATTTCTTACTCAATGGAAGGTTCTATCGGGTAAATAAAAAGAATGTTGCTATAATTAGATTTATAGTGCATTTTTTTATTTTTGGAATAAAAAGGGGCATGAAAGAGGCATAAGTTGAAAACGATTTTTATTCATGGATAAAAAATCCTACTATTTGGTGGGATTTTTAATATTTTTTGACAAATAATAAGTGCTAAAAGGTAGCTCTAGTAAAGTTTTTAGGAGAAAGAAAACAAAAAAATCTATTTTTATTTTCTTGTTCTTTCATAATTTCGCAAAGGGTGTTATAATAGTCAGAGTGACATTTATAAGTTTTTATAGCGGTTATGAGAAAGTTTAATTGTTGTGTTGTTCACTTCACAACTTTTCATAATCTTCAAGGAGAATTCATGGAACAGCCATTACCAGAGCAACCAAAACAAGGGATGCTTGGCACTATTTGGAACTGGTTTAAAGAAGATAAAGTATTTCTTGTTTCTTTTATTTTAGCTGTTATTTTCATTATTTTTGGAAATGCACATTTTACAACAAAGTTCTTTGATTATAAGGTGATTGTTACAGTTTTTGCGCTGATGCTTGTGGTTGCAGGCTTCCGTGATACTGGACTTTTGCGACATTTTGGTCAGACATTGGTCAATCGTTCTAAAAATACGCGTCAACTTGTTCGTTTTACGACGATGTTGAGCTTCATTTCGTCCATATTTTTTACAAATGATGTTGCGATTTTGACGATGTTGCCTCTTTATCTGATTTTGACGAAAAATATAAAAAATAGACGAAGTGTTTATTTAGGTGCTTCATTTATATTGCCTGCGGTACATTTAGGTTCGGGACTTTTGCCTTCTGGTAATCCTCACAACCTTTATCTTTACTCTTTCTTCAAAATTCCGACATTTGATTTTTTGAAGGGAACAGGATTGATGTTTATCGCCGGTTTTATTATGCTTAATTTGGCTTGTTTCTTTATCGCGAAAGACCCGATTGAGATTGATACACATGTCAATCATTTCCGTCATCGTCATACTTTTGTCTATGTTATTTTGATGATTTTAATGATTGCGGCTGTGTTGCACGGGGATAAAATTTTGCTTTACATTGCGGCGGCTATCGTTGCTGTGACAGTGTTCTTTTATCAGCGGAAGTTGTTTAAACAGGTAGATTATCATTTGCTGCTGACTTTTGTTTGCTTTTTCATTATCGTCGGAAATATTTCTACAATTACGGTGCTTACGAACTTCCTGCGTCCATTTTTCCAGTCTGTTTCTGGATCTTTTTTGGGGACAATCATTGTCAGTCAGGGAATTTCTAACATTCCTGCATCTGTGTTGATTGCACCATTTACAACGCACGGTTTGGCTGTTGTTTTGGGAGCGGACGTTGGTGGTATTGGGACGATTATGGCTTCTATGGCAACGTTGATTTTCTATAAAGTAATGACTTTGCAGGCATTTGCTGAGCGTAAGGGATTTGTGAGATATTTCATGATTACAAATACGATTTTTGTGATTGCTCTGGCGGTTATTGGATTGCTTGTCTTGCATTTTATTTCTTGATAGGAGAGATTTCTGATGGAATTTAGACTTGCCAATGTGGGGGACGCAGCAGCTGTACTTGCGATTTATCGTCCTTATGTTGAAAAAACGGCGATTACTTTTGAGTATGATGTGCCAACAGTTGCAGATTTTGCTGAACGCATTGAAAAGATTAGCGCTGATTTTCCATATATTGTTGCACTTGAAAATGGAAAAATCTTGGCTTATGCTTATGCCAGTCGCTATCGAGAACGTAAAGCTTACGATTGGGTTGTTGAGCTGTCAATCTACGTAGATGAGACTTGTCAGCATAAGGGAATTGGTCGTATTCTTTATCAAAAACTTTTGACAGCTTTGTCAAAATTAAATTATCAGAGAGCTTATGCCTGCATTACCTATCCAAATGAGCAAAGTGTCAAATTTCATACAGCTTTGGGATTTCACTGGATTGGTGTATTTGAAAAATCTGGTTACAAGTTTGACAACTGGTACGGGATTAGCTGGATGGATATTGCCTTGCAAAAAACAGATGAAGTCCAAGCTATTCGCTCTGTCAAAGAGCTGACAGCAGACGAAATTTCACAACTATTAAACTAAAAAATTTTTGACAGTTCTGTCAAAAATTTTTTTATCCCAAAAATAAAAATTGACAAAACTGTCAAAAAATAAGTATATTATATTTGACATAAAGAATAGAATATCATATAATATGACTATAAAATTTGTCATGAAGGAGAAGAATTGAACAAAAACTTAAAACTCAAATCTGCTCGTGTGGCAAAAGGCATGACACAAAATGATTTAGCCAAAGCAGTTGGTGTGACCAGACAAACGATTGTCGCAGTTGAGTCAGGCAGTTACAATCCGACCATCAATTTGTGCATTGACATTTGCAAAATCTTGGGTACGACATTAAATGATTTGTTTTGGGAGGAATAAAAAATGAAAAATTTATCAGATTTTGATGTAGGAATTCTTATCGGCGTTTTCGCTGCTGTCCTACTGTTGCTTGTGATGTTGCTCGTCGGTTGGCGGAAAAATCGGGAGAAAACGAAATACGATGAGCGTCAGAAAATTATTCGCGGCTCAGTTGCACAGCACACACTGATTTTTGGCGCGGCGTTGATGGCTGTGGCTGGCGCTTTGAGCGAGATTTTTGACTATCATTGGACAAGTGTCGCCACGCAAAATATTTTGATTTTGTTGCTCACCTTTACTTATTGGATTATTGAGTTGAGCATTCGTGGCGCTTATTTTGAGCAAAATTTCAGCAAAAAAAGGCTGCGCACTTTACGCATTCTTGCGCTCGTTTATGGGATTTTTACACTTGGAAATCTCGTAAAAATGCTCAGAGGAAATTTCCCATTACTAACGAATGGACAGCTCACATCGAACGGCATGATATTCATTATCTATCTCTGGTTTGCCATCGTTTTCCTCTTCGTTCTCTGGAAATGGCACACAGAACAAAAAAATCAATAGGTTATACTATTGAGAGAAGACTTGCAAGTCTTCTCACTCTTAAAGGCAAGGAGACAAAATGACCCTAAAAATAGAAAATGTCACCAAAAATTTTGGTGAAAAAATTGCCGTTGAAAATCTTTCAATGCAAGTGTCAGCTGGCGAAGTGATGGGATTGATTGGGCAAAATGGTGCAGGAAAAACTACAACATTTCGGATGATTTTAGATTTTATCGCACCAGATAGTGGAAATATCACTTGGGATGATGCAGCGATTGGCCAAAAAATGAAGCAAAAAATCGGCTTTCTTCCTGAAGAACGCGGTCTCTACCAAAAAATGACAGTAGAAGACCAAATTCTCTATTTCGCAGAACTTCATGGTATGAAAAGAAATGATGCCCGTGTCAAACTCATCAACTGGATGAAACGTCTTGAAGTCGTTGGGAAAATGACAGATAAAGTTCAATCACTTTCCAAAGGAAATGCTCAAAAAGTGCAGTTTATCGCAACTCTTATTCACGAACCCAGCTTTCTAATCTTAGACGAGCCATTTACAGGACTTGACCCAGTCAATACTGAACTCTTGCGTGATGAGATTAAACATTTCCGTGATAATGGCGCTGCTATCGTCTTTTCCAATCACAATATGAGTGATGTCGAACTTCTTTCTGACCATCTCACGATGTTAAAAAATGGAAAAACGATTCTCCAAGGAAAAACGCAAGCAATTCGCGAAAGCTTTGGCCGAACGCGCGTATATTTAGAGTCGGAACTCGCAGATGAAGAACTTTCGATGATAGATGGTGTGATTTCCGTTGCTCAACAAGGCTCGGGACGCATTTTACAACTCAAAGATGCCGAAGTAGGACGTCAAATTTTCCAAAAAGTAAGTCAAGATGGCTATGTACAAGCTTTTGTACAATCTCCTCCGACCTTAGATGAAATTTTTAGAAATGAAGTTCGAGACAATACGTCAAGTCAGGAGAAGCCACATGAGTAATTTCAATCAACTTTGGCTCGTTGCCAAAAATGCCTACCGCAATCGTCTTAAATCCTTTAGTTTTTGGGCGCTGGTTATTGGACCACTAATGATTCCAATCATTGGAATTGCCGTGACATTTCTGACTGGAGTCAATCAAACACCAAAACTCGCTGTCGTTAACCAATCTACGATTGTCCAAGTCCTCAAAACAAATAAAAGTCTTAATGCGACTGTGACAAGTGTTGATACACATTCAAAAGCTGAAACAAAGTTAAAAAATGGAGATATTGATGGTTTTCTAACAGTGAATAAAACAGGACATTATACTCTGACGACCTCTAGCAAGTCCTCAAATGCTCTCACAGCCAGCAGTCTTGTTTCTGCTTTGACCACATATCAGATTGCTATAAAGTCTCGTGAGATGAACCTGAATAGCGCTCAAGTCACAGCACTTTTGACACCAGCACAAGTAAGCTCAGTCACAAAAAATGCTCAGGGCCAAACACAAGATGAACGCTCAACGGGTGCAAACACTGCAATAACGATGTTCTCCGTGATTTTCATTTTCCTATTTTTAACACTTTATGTAGGTGTGATTAGCCAGGAAATTGCCAATGAAAAATCCAATCGTATCATGGAAATTTTGCTTTCGACAACAAATAGTCGAGTGCAATATTATGGGAAAATTGTCGGTGTACTTTTACTCGCACTCACACAACTGGCGATTTATATTGTCGGCGGCGTTGGACTTTATCTTGCTTTCAAGGATAATAGTGCCGTCAAGTCCGTCCTAGGAATGGTACATGGTGTAAATGCAGCCTTTCTTGTCTATGTTGCTGTGACAGCTCTGGTAGCAATATTCAGCTATTTGATTCTTGCCTCGATTGTAGCAAGTTTGGTAAATGAACAAGCGCAGGCACAACAGGCAACTCTGCCAGTGACCTATCTCGCTTTAATTGGTTATATTGGCGGAATTGCTCTTGGAATCAATCCAGCTAATCTCTTTTTACAAGGTCTGTCTTTTGTCCCTTTCATCTCACCGACAATGATGACAGGACGTTTAGCTTCTCAAACTGTTGGTTGGGGAGAAGCACTTTTGGCGCTTGGCTTGCAGCTTGTTGCAATGGGACTTGTGGCACATTTTGGCGAACGCATTTACGAGCGAAATGTCCTTTCTTATAGCTCAGAGAAAATTATTAGACAGCTTTTCAACAATATTCGAGGAAAAGATACAGTAGTAAAACAAAAAAATATCAATCAACGATTAGGCAAGAAAAACCGCTTGATTATCATAGTTGTGATTATTGTGTTAGTTTTACTTTATCACTTATTCTTCAAAAAATAAGAAAAATTCCAGTGACAAACTGGGATTTTTTTCGTACATAAAAGTATGGAAGAAATTATTGAATTTATCAAAAATAATATTAAAATTATCATCTTGTCAGCAGTTGCTTTAGTTGCTGGTGCCGTTTTTTATTTTGTCAGTCATGGACAACAGCCCGTAAATACTGTTGATAGTAGCGCATTAATTTCTGACAGTTCTGTCAAAACTGAAAAAACATCTGTCAAAATTGATGAGAGTCAAAATTCACAAGAAATGGAAGTTGACCTGAAAGGAGCAGTCAAAAATCCCGCTGTTTATAAAGTTTCCAGTGATATGCGCGTAGATGACCTTATAAAAATGGCAGGGGGAATGTTGCCCTCAGCAGACCCCAAAACAGTCAATCTCGCAGCAAAATTGACAGACCAAGAAGTGGTCTATGTGGCAACAACAGGGGAAAATGCACCAAGTGTTACCGCATCTACAACAAGTACAGCAAGTCCAACAGATGCTAATTCAGCAAATGATTTGACAACCTCGTCAGAAAGTCCCAAAGTCAATATCAATACAGCGGATTTGACAGAACTTCAAACATTAAGTGGTATTGGAGCAAAAAAAGCACAAGATATCATTGATTATCGCACACAAAATGGACCATTTGCATCTGTAGATGATTTACAAAATGTTGGTGGATTTGGCGACAAAACGATTGCAAAGATTAAGGATAGCATCACACTTGATTAAAAAACTATCATTTTCTCCTATTTTTCTAGTTTATTTATCAACTTTACTTTATTTCTGTATTTTTCACTTTTCATGGTTGTTACTCATTCTTTTTATATTTTCCTTTGTCCTGACAGTCCATAGAAAATATTATCTGATAATTCCTCTTTTAGCTATTTTAGCAGGTATTTTTTTCAGCATTCAAAATTCAGAAAAGAATACTGCGATGAATCAACCAGAGAGTGTTACACAGCTTACGATTATCCCTGATACAATTTCTGTCAATGGAGATTTACTCAGTTTCCAAGGAACATTTTCAGGAAAAAAATTTCAAACCTACTATACTATAAAAACTCAACAGGAACAAAGCTACTTTCAACATCTTACAAAAAAATGCCAGATATCATTTACAGGAAAAGTAACATTACCAGAAAATCAACGTAATTTTAATGGTTTTAATGACCAAAAATACCTAGCCACACAAAATATCTATCGGCAAATCACTATTGAGAGCATTCAGAAAATCCAAACAAACAATACGGTTACACCACAGTCACTTCGTCGTCAAGCGATTGTTTTCTCTCAACAACATTTTCCTCATCCTATGTCAAATTATATGACAGGACTTCTTTTTGGCTATCTTGATAAAAATTTTGAGCAAATGGGAGATATTTACAGCTCACTTGGAATTATTCACCTTTTTGCTCTTTCAGGTGCACAAGTAAATTTTTTTATAGATTGGTTCAGAAAAATATTATTAAGATTAGGTTTACGTCAAGATTATGTAAAACTCCTACAACTACCATTTTCTATTTTTTATGCTTTTATGACTGGAATGTCCATTTCAGTTATTCGAGCGCTTCTGCAAAAAAATCTTCCAGCTCGAGGACTTACTAACTTTTCTCTAACATTTTTCTTATTATTCATCGTTAATTCTAATTTTCTTCTAACTATTGGTGGACAACTTACAATGCTCTATGCTTTTATCATTAGCATGATTTCAGGAAAATTAAAAAAACTTCCTAAGTTAAAAATGCTTTTAGCCGAATCCACGATTATCTCACTTGGGGTTCTCCCGCTTCTCATTTTTGATTTCCATATCTTTCAACCACTTTCAATTCTTCTAACATTTGCCTTTAGTTTTCTATTTGACACCATTTTACTTCCGCTCCTTTTGCTCAGTTTCATTCTTGCGCATCTAAATATTATTATCCCTGCCAATACTCTATTTCATTTACTAGAAAATCTCGTCAAGTCTGTAGATTCCCTTGTACATTATCCTCCTGTTTTTGGAACTCCAAATCAAATAGAATTCATACTACTATTTGTTCTCATTGGATTGTTTATTGATTATATCTATCATAAAAAAATACGTATTTTCCTATTTTTAAGCCTTATCATTTTATTCATAGTGTGTAAAAATCCACTGCAAGCAAGTATCACCGCAGTAGATGTCGGACAAGGAGATAGTATTTTCCTTCAAGACAGCTTTAATAAACAAACAATCTTGATTGATACAGGCGGACGAGTGAGTTTTGGAAGTAATCAACCTTGGCAGCAGTCTCAAACATCTGCAAATGCTGATAAAACTCTCATTCCTTATCTCAAATCCGAAGGTGTTAGCACGATTAACCATCTTATTCTCACTCATACAGATGATGACCACGTTGGTGATTTTGTTGAACTTGCTAGTAAAATTAAAATTCAAGAAGTAGATGTCAGTTCAGGAGAGCTTACTTGTCCTGATTTTATAGATAAGCTTCAGAAAGCTAAAGTTCCTTATCACATTATTAAAGTTGGCGATAAATTTCCAATCTTTCATAGTCAACTACAGATTTTGTCTAGTGGCTATACAAAAAAAGGCGATAATAATGATAGCATAGTAACTTATGGTAATTTCTACGGTCAAAGGTTTCTTTTTACAGGCGATTTAGAGCAAGACGGAGAAAAAGAACTTTTAAAAAATTATCCAACTCTCAAAGTAGATGTTTTAAAAGCAGGACATCATGGAAGTAAAACAAGTTCAAATCCTACATTTATCAAGAAAATACAGCCAAAACTTACTTTGATATCTGTTGGGAAAAATAACCGTTATGGTCATCCAAATCAGGAAACACTTAATACCTTTAAAAAGTATCACGTAGCTTCTCTGAGAACTGACCAGCATGGTGCTATCAAACTCACAATGAAAAACAAGCAATGGCATATCTCCACCGTAAAATGATATAATAAAAACGTCAAAAACATATCAAAAGGAGATAAGATGGCGGTTATAAACTTAGAATATTATAGCGAAGTTCTCGCTATGAATCGAAATGTAAAAATTATTTATCCAGAAGCATCAAAAGTTGAGAATTTCACAGAAAAAGAAATTCCTGTCCTTTATTTATTGCACGGAATGACTGGCAATGAAAATTCATGGCTTCAACGCTCAGGAATTGAACGTCTTATTCGTCACACTAATCTTGCTATTGTCATGCCTTCAACAGATTTAGGGTTTTATGTCAATACAACTTACGGTATGAACTATTTTGATGCAATCGCTCTTGAACTTCCTAAAGTCATCCATAATTTTTTCCCAAATCTTTCAACAAAACGCGAAAAAAACTTTATCGCAGGACTTTCAATGGGCGGTTATGGAGCTTTTCGTCTTGCCCTTGGCACAGACAAATTTAGCTATGCAGCCAGTTTATCAGGTGTTTTAACATTCAATGGCTTAGAAAGCCGTTTTGATGAAAATGCAGCGTATTGGCAAGGAATTTTTGGCAGCATTGAGCAATTCAAAAACTCAGACAATGAAATTTTAGCATTAGCAGAAAGAAAAACAGAATATTGTCCAAAACTCTACGCATGGTGCGGGAAACAAGATGCTCTTTTTGCGGGCAATGAATTTGCAGCAGCAGAATTAAAAAAATTAAACTATGATTTGACTTACGAAACTTCAGATGGTATTCATGAATGGTACTACTGGACAAAAAAGATTGAACAAGTTTTGGAATGGTTACCAATTAATTATGTAAAAGAAGAACGCAAAATTTAACGTTCTTTTTTACTAAACAACATCAAAAAAATACAGAAAAAAAGTGGAAACTTAATCAAAACATAATGGCTTCGCTTACATCTCGAAATATAAAAATTTTTATGAAAATTAATGAAAATACACCTTAAAATTTTGACAAAGTTAATTGATAAGGCTATAATTTTAGAGTAATAATAAATTGTGGCAATCCACATATAGAAAGAGGTCTTTACATGACAATTACACTTCATGCCTTACAAGCACTTGCAATCGGTTTTGCAGCTGCTGGTGCCGCTATTGGTGATGGTCTCGTCGTTTCAAGCTTTATCCAATCTGTAGCCCGTCAACCAGAAATGGAAAGCAAACTTAGAACAAATATGTTCCTTGGTATTGCCTTTGCCGAAGGTACATTCTTCATCGCTCTCGCTATGACTTTCCTTTTTAGCTAATCTAAAGGGAAATCACATTTTAAATTAGAGATAGAAAGGAAGAAGAAATATGGAATCATCATGGACCTTTAATATTGGACCAATTGCCTTTGATGGGACTGTCACTACAATGACACTTCTTACCATGGTAATCGTATTCGGTCTTGTATTTTGGGCGAGTCGCAAAATGCAACTCAAACCTACTGGCAAACAAAATGTTCTGGAGTGGGTCGTTGATTTCGTCAATGGTATCGGTAAAGACAATCTCGGTGCTCATGATGCACCGCGCTTCACCCTTATGAACTTCACCCTATTTTCTTTCCTTCTAATTGCAAATATCTTAGGTTTAGTGACCGACTGGCACAACACTTCAGATATTAGCTTCTGGAAATCTCCTACAGCGAATCCAACGATTGACTTGACACTTTCTCTTTTGATTATCCTTCTCGCAAATGTTTTGGGTGTTCAAAAATTTGGTTTCAAAAAATATCTGACCGTCGCTTTCTGGAAAGCTCCAAAAGCAATGCTTCCAATGAATATTCTTGATGAATTCATCAATACTTTGTCTCTTGGTCTTCGTCTTTACGGTAATATTTTTGCCGGTGAAGTAATGTTAAATCTCATTGCTTCAATGTCGCAGTCTAACGCATTGTTTTATCCCGTATCCATTATTCTTGGTGTCGCGTGGATTGGATTTTCAATATTCATTTCATCACTTCAGGCTTATGTATTTGTTCTTTTAACAAACTTGTATATTAGTCATAAAATATTAGAAGAAGAATAGGAGTAGAAATTATGTTGACATTATTAGATGCTACTCCCAAGAACACCGTTCTCGGAAACGTTATTGTTGCGAGTCTCGCATTTATCATTCTGCTCATTTTAATCCGCGTTTTCTTGTGGAAATCAATTACTGGCATTTTTGAAGCACGTGCTAAAAAGATTTCAGATGATATTGATGCAGCAGAGGAATCAAATAAGCAAGCTGCTGAACTTGTTAAGCAAAGAGAAACAGAACTTGCAGGTTCAAAAAGTGAAGCAGCAGGTATCATTCAAACAGCAAACGATACAGCCAATCAGAATCGGGCTAAAATTGTCTCTACTGCCAATGAAGAAGTTGCTAACGTGAAAAAACGTGCTAAAGAAGAAATTGAACAAGAACGCAAAGAAGCGCTCAATTCAGTTAAAGGTGAAGTTGCAGATATTTCTGTTAAAATCGCCGAAAAATTGATTGGTCAGTCTCTTGATGCTAATGCACAATCAGAACTAATTGACTCTTATCTCGCTAAGTTAGGAGAATAAGATGGCAAAAGTAAATTCACAAAAATACAGCAAAGCTTTACTAGAAGTTGCACAAGAACAATCAAAACTTGAAGAAATTCTTGCAGAAGTCGCACAAGTTGCAGAGTTATTTGAAAGTCAAAACCTTACAAAATTTTTCTCAGATGATGTTTATTCAGCTGATATAAAATCTCAAGTTGTTGATACTTTAAATAATTCAGCTTCAGATTTGATGCGCAATTTCTTAAATACAGTACGTCTTAATGGAAGATTAGCTGATTTATATGAAATTTTGCAAGAAGTAAAAAATACAGCAGATGATATGTTCAAAATTGCTGATGTTGAAGTTATTTCAAGTGTTGCTCTTACGGAAAATCAAATCCAAAAATTTGAGCAACTTACTAAAGCAAAATTTGATTTAAACGAAGTAAAAGTGATAAATACTGTTGATGAAAAAATTCTTGGAGGCTTTATTATTAGCTCTCGCGGAAAAATTATTGACAGTTCAATCAAAACACAATTAGCGAAAATCGCAAATGAAATTCTCTAAAAAAGAGAAATGCAAAAGAATAATTTTGCAAACTAATCTAAGAAAGGAGCAAATTTTTGGCAATCAATGCAAATGAAATCAGCTCACTGATTAAACAACAAATTGAAAATTTTACACCAGATTTTGAAGTTGCAGAAACTGGTGTTGTCACTTATGTCGGTGACGGTATCGCACGTGCCTATGGCCTTGAAAATGCGATGAGCGGCGAGCTTGTTGAATTCTCAAACGGCGTACTTGGTATGGCGCAAAACTTGGATGCAACAGACGTTGGTATCATCGTACTTGGTGATTTTCTTTCTATCCGTGAAGGAGATACGGTAAAACGTACTGGAAAGATTATGGAAATCCAAGTTGGTGAAGAACTTATCGGACGTGTCGTTAATCCACTTGGACAACCTGTTGATGGACTCGGAGAAATCAATACAGGAAAAACACGTCCAGTCGAAGCAAAAGCTCCCGGTGTTATGCAACGTAAATCTGTCTTTGAACCCCTCCAAACAGGTCTCAAAGCCATTGACGCCCTTGTTCCAATTGGACGTGGACAACGTGAATTAATTATTGGAGACCGTCAAACAGGTAAAACATCTGTTGCTATTGACGCTATTTTGAACCAAAAAGGACAGGATATGATTTGTATCTATGTTGCTATTGGTCAAAAAGAATCTACTGTACGTACACAAGTTGAAACACTTCGTCAATATGGCGCTTTGGATTATACTATTGTCGTTACAGCATCTGCTTCACAACCTTCACCACTTCTTTATATCGCTCCTTATGCTGGTGCAGCAATGGGTGAAGAATTTATGTACAATGGAAAACACGTTCTCGTTGTTTACGATGACTTGTCAAAACAAGCCGTTGCTTACCGTGAACTTTCCCTTTTGCTCCGTCGTCCACCAGGTCGTGAAGCATATCCAGGTGACGTTTTCTACCTTCATTCACGTCTTTTGGAACGTGCTGCGAAACTTTCTGATGAACTTGGTGGTGGTTCAATGACTGCCCTTCCATTTATCGAAACACAAGCAGGAGACATCTCAGCGTATATCGCAACAAACGTTATCTCAATCACTGATGGACAAATTTTCCTTGAAAATGATTTATTCTATTCAGGTGTTCGCCCTGCCATTGATGCTGGTTCATCAGTATCGCGTGTTGGTGGTGCTGCTCAAATCAAAGCCATGAAGAAAGTTGCTGGGACTTTGCGTCTTGACCTTGCGTCATTCCGTGAACTTGAAGCCTTTACTCAATTTGGTTCAGATTTGGATGCTGCAACTCAAGCGAAATTAAATCGTGGACGTCGTACAGTTGAAGTATTGAAACAACCGCTACACAAACCATTAGCTGTTGAAAAACAAGTTTTGATTCTTTATGCTTTGACACATGGTTTCCTTGATGATGTGCCAGTTGATGATATCCTTGACTTTGAAGGTAAAATGTTTGACTTCTTTGATGCAAATAACGCAGATTTACTTAACGTTATTACTGAAACAAAAGATTTGCCTGATACAGACAAGCTTGACGAAGCAATCAAAGCATTTAAAAATACAACGAATTATACGAAATAAGGGAGGCTTGAACTATGCCAGCTTCACTTAATGAAATTAAAACTAAAATTGCTTCAACAGCTAAAACTAGCCAAATTACAGGCGCGATGCAAATGGTTTCTGCAGCAAAACTGCAAAAATCAGAAAATCATGCTAAGAAATTTCAAATATACGCATCTAAGGTGCGTCAAGTAACATTTGACCTTGTTTCGCATGATAACGGACCATCAAAAAATCCGATGATGTTGAAACGCCCAGTAAAAAAAGTTGGTTATTTGGTAATTACATCAGACCGTGGACTTGTAGGTGGATATAATTCTAATATCTTGAAGTCTGTTATGGCTGAATTGATGAAACAAAAAAATGATGAAGCTTTTTCTGTCATGGCTTTAGGTGGTATGGGAGCAGATTTCTTTAAATCACGAAATATTAAAGTTTCTTATGAACTTCGAGGACTTTCTGATACACCGTCATTTGAAGAAGTACGCACAATTGTTTCTGAGGCTGTTAAACTGTACCAAGATGAAGAATTTGATGAATTGTACGTTTGCTACAATCACCATGTCAATTCATTGACTAGTCAGGTTCGGATGGAAAAAATGCTTCCAATCTCTTTTGATGAAAATCAAACAACAGAACATTCTTTGGAAACATTTGAACTTGAACCAGACCGTGATACAATTTTGGATCAATTATTACCACAATATGCTGAAAGCATGATTTATGGCTCCATTGTTGATGCAAAAACGGCAGAACACGCTGCTGGTATGGCAGCAATGCGTACAGCTACTGACAATGCGAAGACAGTTATTAGCGATTTAACAATTCAGTATAACCGCGCACGTCAGGCTGCAATTACACAAGAAATTACCGAAATTGTTGCTGGTGCATCAGCATTAGAATAATTAAAAAAATTCGATTATTAATGTAAAAAAATAAACAAAGGAGGAAAAACATTGAGTTCTGGTAAAATTACTCAGGTTATCGGTCCAGTCGTTGATGTGGAATTTGGTACAGATGCTAAATTACCTGAGATTAACAACGCGCTTGTCGTTTACAAAGACGTTGACGGCGTAAAAACAAAAATTGTTTTGGAAGTTGCTCTCGAACTTGGAGATGGTGCAGTACGTACAATCGCCATGGAGTCAACCGACGGACTTACTCGTGGACTCGAAGTCCTCGATACTGGAAAAGCTATTAGTGTTCCAGTTGGTAAAGAAACACTTGGACGAGTGTTTAATGTACTTGGGGATCCAATCGAAGGAGAAGATTTCCCAGAAGATTTCCCACGTTCACCTATTCATAAGCAAGCTCCAACTTTTGATGAATTGTCAACAGCAAATGAGATTCTTGTTACAGGTATTAAAGTCATTGACTTGCTTGCGCCTTATCTTAAAGGTGGGAAAGTTGGACTTTTCGGTGGTGCCGGAGTTGGTAAAACTGTCCTGATTCAAGAATTGATTCACAATATTGCTCAAGAACATGGTGGTATTTCTGTATTTACCGGTGTTGGAGAACGTACTCGTGAAGGAAATGACCTTTACTTTGAAATGAAAGAGTCAGGCGTTATCGAAAAGACTGCTATGGTCTTTGGTCAAATGAACGAACCACCTGGAGCACGGATGCGTGTGGCTCTTACTGGTTTGACCATCGCCGAATATTTCCGTGATGTTCAAGGTCAAGACGTATTGCTTTTCATCGATAACATCTTCCGTTTCACACAAGCCGGTTCAGAAGTTTCTGCCCTTTTGGGACGGATGCCTTCTGCCGTTGGTTACCAACCAACACTTGCGACTGAAATGGGGCAATTACAAGAACGGATTACTTCTACTAAGAAGGGTTCTGTTACCTCTATTCAAGCGATTTATGTCCCTGCCGATGACTATACTGACCCAGCGCCAGCCACAGCCTTCGCTCACTTGGACGCAACAACTAACTTGGAACGTCGTTTGACACAAATGGGTATCTATCCAGCCGTTGACCCACTTGCTTCATCATCACGTGCCCTTACACCTGAAATTGTTGGGGAAGAACACTATGAGGTCGCAATGGAAGTTCAACGTGTCCTTCAACGTTATAAAGAATTGCAAGATATCATTGCCATTCTTGGTATGGATGAATTGTCAGATGATGAAAAGGTTCTTGTTGGACGTGCTCGTCGTATTCAGTTCTTCCTTTCACAGAATTTCAATGTCGCAGAAACATTTACAGGAGTTCCAGGTTCATACGTACCAGTTGATAAGACTGTTGCAGACTTCAAGGCAATCCTTGATGGTAAATATGATTCACTTCCAGAAGATGCTTTCCGTGGCGTTGGTCCTATTGAAGACGTTATCGAAAAAGCCAAAACAATGGGCTACTAATCGGAGGTCAAATGAATGGCTGAAGAATTAACAGAAATGACAGTTCAAGTCATCACTCCAAATGGTGTGGTTTATGACCATCATGGAACGTTTGTTCTTGCACATACAACAGGTGGAGATATGGGGATTTTGCCCCATATGATTTCAACTATTGCTGGTCTTGAGATTGATGAACTTAAAGTTCGACGTCCCGAAGATAAAAATGAGCAAGTGGACTATATCGCTGTAAATGGTGGTATTGTTGAAGTCAATCGTAATCTAGTAACGATTGTTGCGGATTCGGCTGAACGAGAACGTGATATTGATGTTTCACGAGCTGAACGTGCGAAGATGCGGGCAGAACGTGAAATTGAAGAAGCAAAAGTAGCACATAAAACAGATGATGTACGGCGTGCAGAAATTTCCCTACACCGTGCATTAAACCGTTTGAATGTCTCAAAACATCAATAGAAATACCTTTTAAGGTATTTTTTTATGTAAAAAATACATAGATGAAAAAGGGAATATGATTTAAAAAAGTAAAGAGTAAGAATGTGGAAAGAATTGATAAAAAGCTCAAAATGTGTTAAACTGAACAAATATAGTGTATTTGTATAAAAACTTTAGGAAAGGAGAAAAAATGGTCGTTGATTACTGTATTGAGCTATTCAGTGTTTTAAAAAAACTTGAACAATCAATTTTACAAATTGACAATTTGAAAAAAACTTTTGAACATAAAATTGAACGTCGAATATATTATCAATCTGTTCTTGTAGCGACGGTCATTTCTCTCTGTGCTATGTTTTGGGGATTGAGCAAATATTCTAAAATTTTGGGGAATAGTGTGGTACAAGTAAGTGAACTTGAATCTTTTATGCGGATGTTTGCTATTACTTTTGTGACCTGGTGTTTAGGTGCTCTTTTAACAACGGGCTTAAATTCTCTTTGGAAAAAGGATTATTTACCTGGTGGTAAAAGAATGATTTCAAAATTTCTTATGCCTAAATTTAAAAAAGAGCAAAAAAATATTGCTCAAAAAGCAGAAGAATATTTGCAAAATGAAATGTTTATAAATTCAAAAATTCCTGCAAAATATTTGAATACAGAAACTCTTTCCTACATTATTAAGGTATTGCAAAATCATGAAGTGGATTCAATAGAAGCAGCAATAAATTTGATTGAGCTTGAGGCACGAGATGATAAGGTTCGAGAGTTACTTATTCCAAAAGAAAATTTAATTGTCCGTGTGAAAAAAGCTATGTGTGAAGATTTGCAGATTCCTAAAATAAAAAAACAAATAATTGGCACGAATAGAAAAGGTTTTCTGTGAATATTGATTTAGAAGGTTGGATAGATGAGCAGTCTTTCAGTAATTGTTCCCTGTTATAATGAGGAAGTAGCACTTCCTATATTTTTTGAAAGAATTGAGAAAATTCGTTTGGAATTTCCTCTTGAATTTGAGTATATTTTTGTTAATGATGGTTCAACAGATGGAACCTTGGACACTTTACGTTCTTTATGTGATGAAAATACTTTCGTTCATTATCTTTCTTTTTCACGTAACTTTGGTAAGGAAGCAGCAATATTAGCAGGTTTGCAAACGGCAAGTGGAGATTACGTGACTTTGATGGATGCAGATTTACAAGACCCACCTGAGTTATTACTGGAAATGTACGAGAAAATTCAGGAAAAGGATATAGATTGTGTAGCAGCGCAACGTGTGAGTCGTTCGGGGGAAGCTCTACTGATTTCTGTCGGCTCACGTCTTTTTTATAAATTGATAAATAAGATGAGTAAAACGGAAATAATTGATGGTGTTCGGGATTTTCGTTTAATGACACGGCAGGTAGTAGATGCCATTTTACAGCTTTCAGAATATAATCGCTTTTCAAAGGGATTATTTAGTTGGGTAGGTTTTAATACGCAATATATAAGCTATGAAAATCAACAGCGAGTGGCTGGGAAGACAAAATGGAATTTTTGGGAGAAAGTAGCTTATGCTTTTGATGGTTTTGTTAATTTTTCAGAAGCTCCTCTTGAGATTGCAACTTACACAGGTTTAACAACTGTTTTTCTTACAATCATTGGGATAATTGCTTTGATTATTCGTCAGCTGTTTTTCCATCATTCAGTAAGTGGTTGGACATCTATGATTGTTGTTCTTCTTTTTTGTTTTGGCTTTACACTTTTGATGTTGGGAATTATTGGAAAATATATCAGTAATATCTTCTTAGAAAGTAAGAAGCGTCCAGTATATATCGTTAAAGAACAAAAGTAAGCTTTTTATAACAGAAGCATAAAAAAATTTGCTATTATAATATTTATACTATCAATAAAAAAACTAAAAAATGATAATGAGTGTTGATGAGATATAAAGGATATGCTGTAACAAAATCTTTTCTCTTGTAATGTATAAGTAATGATGTTAGAATAGTACTAGGGAATTTTAAAGCTAGAAAGTGTGAATAAATGAACTCGAGAGATACTCGAAAAAGATATAGAAAATACGAAAGAATGATAGCTGGGTTGCTTTTTGCAACAGCTCTTTTCGGTGTTTCTACATCTTCTAGTATCTCTCTTTTGCAAAGTTCTGACAGTAACTATCTTGCTTTTGCAGATACAGCAAATAATTTACAGAATCAACAGCTTTCTTTTGGACAAACAATAAATATCGGTGGTCATTTATACCCTGCTCAGTTTTATCAAGATAATACGATGTGGACGAATGTTGGAGCGACGGTAACATCTAGTTCATCAGCTTTTGCTATAAATTTGGTGACTAATCAACCCAATAGTGCTGGATATTCTTTCTTCCGTGAACCTGTTGATATGACACAAGCTGTCCATCTTTCAGGGGAGTTTTCTCTTAAATCTTACAGAGAAACTAATCCTTTGGCAGCAGGAGATGCACTTGGATTTATTTTTACCCCAGCATCTATGAATGAAGTTTCAACTAATTTAGTTAATGCAGTTAGTAATCAATTAGGAATTGGTGGTTTATCTGATTCAATTTTTGCAGGACGAGATTTATATAATAATCCTGGCTGTGACAGTGATAATATTGGTTTGCCTACTACAGTTTCAAATAATGTTGTTATTAGACAAACAAATTCAACGGGTGCATTGATTAATAGTGGTTATGCTGTTGCTGAAGCTGCAGATAGTCCGGATAATTCAAATGTAATAACTGATCAAATGGGAGTTGATTGGCAACCTCAGGAGATAAATTCTGATGAAAATACTGTTACAGGACAACTTAACTATACAATAACTACTGTAAACGGCAAAACAACAAATATATCCCAAAATGTTACAGTTCCTTGCTCAATGTTGCTTGGTATTGTTGGAGCAACAGGAAATTATTATGGAACGCTTAGTTATGCAAGTCAGGGTGGTTCGTTTTCTGCAAGTAAAATAACAAAAAATGTTCAAGTAAATTATATCAATCAGCAGACGCAACAAGAAATTGGAGAGACATCAACAATTTTAGCAAATGTTGGAGATCAAATTTCGATAAATGATTCTCAAAGTTCAAGTAGTGATAACAGCTCTTCTTATGATTTTATTGCTCCTAGTGTTGCTGGCTACAATGTCCAAGCAGTAAAATCAGTTATTGTCAGTGATGATAATGCCTCAAATGTTATTGATGTGTACTATAATCCAATTCCAAAGGGGACAGCTGTCTTTCATTTTGCTTGGCTCAATACTAATACCAATGCTGAGCTTCCAAAAACAATCATTGAAAGTGGACTGCAAGGAAGTTTGATTGCAAAACCAAACTTTGATTTATTAGCAGGTTATGATATTGCAAAGGTTGTAAATGCAAATGGTGCTGAGTTTAATAATCTTGATGATGCTCTAGCAAGTTCTCCAAATTTCAGTGATGGGCAGCAGAATTTTACAATTTACTTAGCGGCTTTACCAGCAAAAGTAAAGTTTGATTATCAATATGCTGCGGGGACACATAATACTTCAACTCAACTTCCAAATATTGCTGAAGTAAAGGGATTAGTAGGAGATAAGATTTCTCTGCCATATTTACCCAAATTGCCAGTAGGATATTCGGTATCTGGAGTTGTTGGACCAGACGGTAAGGATTATCCAGATTTGAAGTCTGCTTTGCTTGCCTATCCTAATTTTTCAGTGGCTCCTCTTGATTTTCATTTACTTGTTTCAGCGCTTCCTACGCAGCTTTCACTTAATATAACTAATGTTGACGGAAGTGTGATAACAAAAACGGATAAAGGTTTGTACGATGATGATTATAGTGCAACTGTTCTGCCAACTGAGACAGATAAGGAACACAATATTTATAATGCAGTTGTCACGATGACCTATACGGATTTTGATGGGAAAACACAAGTTGTAACGTCAGGTAGTGATAAACAGTTGGCGGCAAATATAAAAAAGAATACTATAGCAGGAATTTATAAGTCTGAAAAAATAAATATAAGTGTTCATTATGAAAAAGTAGTTGCTTCTCATTTGAGTAAACAGGAAAAAGTTTCAGTAGATGGTGCTAAAGTAAAGCAAAGTGCGGTGGTAACTGAAGCACAAAAAGTTCCAGATAAAGTTAATAAAGCAGAAACTGATAAAAAGCCAGTAGAAAAGTCAGTAAAAGAAGTAGCGACTGATAATAAAAGTCCCCAAGTGAGTAAAGAACAAGTAGGGATGAATAAAGTAGCAGGACATCAAAGTAGAAACTTGTCTAAGACTTTGAAGCAGTTTTCAGAGCGGGCGCATACTTTGCGTGTACGTCTGGCGGGTGCTGGAGGAGTAGTTATTGGAACGGCTTCGTCGCTTGCGATTGTTGAATTTATAAAAAGAATGCTCATGTTTCTAAAAAAATAAAGAATTTTTATCACAAAAAGCTCAGTAATTTGGGCTTTTTTGTGATAAAATCAAATAAGAGATTAGTATGGGAAAATTTAGAGTGATTGATAATAAATTTCTTTAAATAGTCTATACAAAAAATAAATGGAGGATGTGTAATGAGGAAAATTGCTATTATTGGTGTAGGACACGTGGGAGCTACAGTAGCTCTTGATATTGTACAGGGGGGATATGCAGATGAACTTGTATTGATTGATAAAAATCCTGCTGTTGCTAAGGCTGAGATGTGGGATTTACAAGATTCTTTGAGCTTGCAAGCTTTTCATACAAAAATTATTGCAGGAGATTATTCAGATCTGGAGGACGCAGATGTTGTTCTTTCTACATTGGGGCATATTGAGCTTATTAAGCCTGCTGGGGACCGTTTTACTGAGTTACGGGCAAATATTCCTGAAATCCAAGAAGTGGCTGAGAAGCTTAATCTGTCCAAATTTAATGGTATTCTAATTGCGACGACAAATCCTAATGATGTTATTGTGGATATGTATGCTCGCTTGCTTCATTTGCCTAAAAAACATATTATTGGGACAGGAACTTATCTGGATACGGCACGTTTGAAGAGACAAGTAGCAGATTGTTTGGGGCTTGATCCCAGGACTGTCGAGGGGTATGTTCTAGGTGAACATGGTAATTCTCAATTTGCTGCTTGGTCAACGGTACGAATAGCTGGACGTCCATTTACTGAAATTGCAAAGGAACGAGGAATTGAGCTAGAAGTAATTGAAGAAAATGCGCGCCAAGGTGGTTTTGCTGTTTTTGATACGAAACGTTATACGAATGTCGCTATTGCTGCAGCGACAGTTGGATTGATGAACCTTGTTTTATCTGATGCTAAGAATATCGCTATCTGCTCGCATTATGATGAAAAGTTTGATTCTTATATTTCTACACCTGCTTTAATCGGGAAAGATGGTGTAGAGGAAATAATTGATTTGCCTTTGACTGAAATAGAAAAAGAGAAATTGCAAGCGTCAGCAGATGAGATACAAGATAAAATCAAAAAATTTGGGTAAATAAAAAAACACCAGGTGGTGTTTTTTTATTTATGCGTTAAGAACTTTAGAAAGAAAATCTTGTAAACGTGGATGTTTTGGATGGTCAAATAATTCTTCTGGTGTTCCATCTTCGAGAATAACACCACCATCGGTAAAGATGACACGGTTCGCTACTTTACGAGCAAATCCCATCTCGTGAGTGACAATCAACATTGTCATTCCTTCTTCGGCAAGTTTTTGCATAACTTCCAGTACATCTCCCACCATTTCGGGGTCAAGTGCAGAAGTGGGTTCGTCAAAGAGCATAACGTCTGGGCGCATAGCTAATGCACGAGCGATGGCAACACGTTGTTTTTGACCTCCAGATAAGGTTTCAGGCATTGCATCTTTAAAATCTGTTAAACCAACTTGAGAGAGTAAATCAAGGGCGCGTTCTTTTGCCTCAGCTTTAGTCATTACTTTCAGTTCAGTTGGTGCATACATAATGTTATCAATGACACTCATGTTTGGAAATAGGTTAAACTGCTGAAAAACCATTCCAACATTTTGACGAACAATATTGATATTTGTATTTTTATCAGTGAGATTATAACCGTCAACAATAATGTCGCCTTCGGTTGCTTCTTCAAGACCGTTTAAGGTTCTGAGGAAGGTTGATTTTCCAGAACCTGAAGGTCCGATAATACAGACACAATCTCCCTTTTCAAACTTGACAGAAATCCCTTTAAGAACTTCATTTTTTCCGTAATATTTGTGCAAATCTTGCACTTCGATTTGTGTTGCCATATTATTTTAACTTCCTTTCCACATAACGTCCTAGCCACATTAGACTAAGGAGAATAATGATATAAATCAAACCAATCAATCCATAAACTGTGAAACCTTGGAAATTTCTTGCTACGATAATTTGGCCGACTTGGAACATTTCAACGAGCCCAATAGTCGCAACTAATGTTGTATCTTTTACCGTGATGACAAATTGGTTAATCAAACTTGGGATTGTTATTTTAATGACTTGAGGGATGATAACCTTTCTCATTGTTTTTGTATAAGGAACTCCAAGTGAACGAGAGGCTTCCATTTGCCCGATTGGAACAGCTTGTACACCGCCACGAATAGTTTCAGAAATATAAGCTGATTCATTGAGCGTTAAGGCAATGACACCTGCTAGGAACTCGTTTAATGGATGTTGCTGACCAGTAATTATCTGTAAAAGATTAGGGATACCATAAAAGAGGAAGAAGATGAGGACAAGAAGTGGAATTGAACGATTTAGATCAATATAAACACGAGCGATACCACGGAAAATTTTGTTTGGTGATACGGACATAAGACCAAAAAGTATGCCGACGACTAAAGCTAGAACAAATCCAACAAGTGCTAGAAGGAGTGTAATTTTTAAACCACTAAGAATTTGTTGCCAATTATTGACGATAATTCCCAAAAATGAATTTTCATTGATTGTTTTCTTTGAAGTTTTTTCTTCTGAAGTTGCAAGATATTTTCCAATGATTTTATCATATTGTCCGTCAGATTTGAGTTTCGCTAATCCGTAGTTAAACATTTGAATCAGCTCAGGATTACTTCCTTTTTTAACGGCAAATCCATAACTTCCTTCGGGAATTGATTTCAGAGGAATTTTAAATTTTTGTCCTTGTTTGATGGCATACTGGATGACAGGTTCGTCGTCCATCACCGCATTGATAGAACCTGTTTTTAAAGCTGAATACATTGATGTAGCATCGGAGAATGTTTTGACAGAATAGCCATATTTGCTCTTGTTTTGGATAAGATAGTCATAGCTTGCTGTTCCATTTTTTGCACCGACGACTTTACCAGATAAATCAGACCATTTGCTGATATCGGAGGTAGCTTTGTTTACAGCAACGGTGATGTTTGAATTGTAGTAAGAGTTTGAGAAAGTAAATGTTTTTTTACGTTCATCGGTAATAGACATTCCAGACATCATACCATCTGCTTGTCCAGAAGATAAACCATTTAGAGCAGCTGCAAATCCAACGAAATTAAAGTGAATTTTAAATCCTTGTTCTTTGGCAATAGCGTTGAGCAAATCGACGTCAATCCCTGTAAATTGCTTGTTGCTATTTTGAAATTCAAATGGTGCAAAAGAATTATCGGAATAAATCTGATAAACAGCTTTTTTAGGTTTCGCTTTGGCATTGAGATTGGTAGATGTAGCTGTATTTGAAGAAGAAGTGTATTTATCAATTATTTTTTGATAATCACCGTTTTCTTTCATTTTAGTATATGTTTTGTTGAATTCGTTGATTAATTTTGAATGAGTACCTTTAACAACGGCAAATCCATATCCTCCAGGTTCAACAATCTTAGGGAGGTTCGTGGCAAGGTCTTGACCTTGGGCGATAGCATAGGCAATAACAGGTACATCATCCATAGCTCCAGCAATATTACCTGCAGAGAGTGCAGAATACATGTGAGTACCGTCAGCATATGTTTTGATTGTATAACCATATTTTGATTGGTTAGCTTGTAACCATGCTTGTGCTGCGGTACCATTTTTTGCACCTACAGTTTTACCTTTGAGTTTTGCATAGGAGGTAATTTTGTGTTCTTTGGTTGTTGCAATCGTCAAGGCTGAAGTGTAGTAAGGATCTGAAAAATCAAATACTTTTTTACGTTCGTCTGTGATAGACATACCTGCGATGACACCATCTACTTGTCCAGCTTTGAGCTGATTGACAGCTGTGTCAAATCCAGGGAAAGTTAAGTCAAGTTTCCAGTGATTTTCTTTGGCAACTTCTTTTATGATGTCAACATCAATCCCTACCCATTTTTTATTGGAATCTTGAAATTCAAACGGTGCATATGCGTTATCACTAGCAATTTTTACAGTAGTAGTTGCGCTTGCATGTGTTGTTATAAAGAAAAGCCCAATGAAAAGGGTTAAAAGTGTGGTTAGTGTTAGAAAAAACTTTTTCATTTCTTCCTCCTCGTAGTAAAAGTGTATTGAAAATATTATATCATAAAGATAAAATTTGTTCAATAACTCGTGTGATAAAATCTTACATCACTAATTGTGACAAAATTTTATATATTTCTATTAAATTATACCATATTTTTTCTTTTTTGGGGAGAGGGATAAATGATGTTGATTAGAGAATTTTATATATGGTTGTCAAATGATGAGATTTGTTGTAGAATATTAGGAGCTACAATCGTGGCAATGTAAAGGAATTATTTATGTTTATTAGTCTTTCTATTTTTGGTTTTTTTAATGATTGGATTTCGCATTTTTTGAGTGTTCCAGGCGCGCATATCTGGGTTTATGTGTTGCTTGGTGCGGTTATTTTCATTGAGACAGGTTTGGTTATTTTTCCGTTTTTACCTGGGGATTCGATTTTATTTTTTGTGGGTTCGATGGCGGCTCTTTATCCTGGGAAACTGTCTTTGTGGTTGCTGATTGTTGTGATGGGTGCGATTGCTTTCTTTGCTAATCTAGTGAATTATGAAATTGGACGGAAGTTTGGTGATGTTATTCCAAAGCATCGACTGTTATCGCGGTTTTTAAAACAGGAATATTTGGATGAGGCGCATCAATTTTTCAAAAAATGGGGTTCGTGGGCGATTTTCCTTGGACGTTTTATGCCGATTATCCGTACGATTGTGCCATTTACAGCTGGTGCTGGAAAAATGCCACATAAGAAATTTGTGTTTTTCAATTTATTGGGCGGTTTTTCTTGGGTAACATTGGCGCTTGGCGCTGGTTATCTATTTGGGCAGGTTCCATTTATTAAGAAAAATTTTGAGTTGGTAATGATTGCGATTGTTATTGTGTCTCTTTTACCTGCGGTTATTGGTTTTGTACGGCGCTACTTTAAGGGGCGCAAAACTGTTTAAAATAAGTTATAATAGTATTTACAATAGTGAATACTATTTTTATATGAAAGAATTTTTTTGAAATGTAGTGCTAGGATTTAGTTATGAGGTTGAAAATATGAAAATTGATGGTTATACACGAATGGCGGCTGTTGTGGCAAAACCTATTAAACATAGTTTGTCACCTTTTATTCATAATCGTGCTTTTGAGCTGACGGGGATAAATGGTGTGTATTTGGCTTGGGAAATTGATGAGGAAGATTTTGGACAGATAATTTCCAATGTTAGAAAACTTAACATGTATGGTTTGAATATTTCGATGCCTTATAAACGTTTGGCTTTAGATTATGTGGATTATTTGACGGATGAAGCGCGGTTAATCGGGGCTGTAAATACGGTGGTTAATTTTGATGGAAAATTGATTGGACATAATACAGACGGAATTGGTTTGTTTAAGAGTTTGGAGCGTTTTGGATTTTCTGCGAAAAATAAGGAAATAACAGTACTTGGTGGAGGTGGAGCTGCGATTGCGGTGCTTGCACAGGCTTGTTTGCTCGGTGTTGAGAAAGTGAATGTGTTTGCGCGTCATTCGGCTTCATTTGAACCTTTGAAACAGCGTTTAGCAGAGTTAGCAGAGGCAACGGGAGTTAAAATTGAACTTTGTGATTTGGGAGATTTTGCTGATTTGCAAGAGAAAGTTAATCGCTCAAACTTGCTGGTAAATGGGACTCCTGTGGGAATGGAAGAGGCAAATTTGCCACTTTCTTCTGAAATAAAATTACCTGAGAAGATTTTGGTGGTGGATTTGATTTATAAAGTGCTTGAAACGTCATTTTTGAAATGGGCTAAGGCGCAGGGAGCTGTGACGGCGAATGGTGTTGGAATGCTGTTGTATCAAGCTGCTGAGAGTTTTGAAATGTGGACGGGACAAAAAATGCCAGTTGATGTGCTTGAGAAAGAATTGGCTGAGAAGTTATAAGTTAGAATTTTTTAGAAAGTGAGAATAAAATGAAATTAAATGTAAATTTGCCAGAACATCCTTATGATATTGTCATTGAACGTGGGGCGCTTGCAAAGATTGGAAGCTGGACAGCTAGTTTGTGGAAAACGCAGAAGATTGTTGTGATTTCGGACAATCACGTCAATGATTTATATGGAAAAAAAGTTTTGACAGAACTGTCAAAAGCTGGTTTTGAAGTGTTTATCTTTGAATTTCCTGAAGGTGAAGCATCAAAAGTTCTGGCAACAGCTGAAAAAGCTTGGAATTTCTGTGCGGAAGTTGGATTGACACGTTCTGATGGCATTGTGGCGCTCGGTGGTGGAGTAACTGGTGATTTGGCTGGTTTTGTGGCGAGTACTTATATGCGTGGGATTCATTTTTTGCAAATTCCAACGAGTCTGACGGCGCAGGTGGATAGTTCGGTTGGCGGTAAGACAGGAATTAATAGTATTGTTGCTAAAAATATGATTGGAACATTTACGCAGCCTGATGGAGTGCTGATTGACCCTGATGTGCTGGATACGCTGGATACACGTTGTTTGCGTGAGGGAATTGGCGAGGTCATCAAATGTGGATTGATCGCTGATAAAAAGCTCTGGGACACGCTTGGTGAGATGAAAGATGAACAGGATTTGCTGGAAAATTATGCAGAATATGTGATTCATGCGTCTTGTGATGTGAAGCGTAAAGTGGTTGTTGATGATGAATTAGATAATGGTGTGCGTTTATATTTGAATTTTGGTCATACGATTGGTCACGCGGTTGAGACGACGGCGGGCTATGGGAAAGTGATGCACGGTGAGGCTGTGGCGATTGGAATGGTGCAAATTTCCAAGGGTGCTGAGGCGCGAGGATTGATGCCAGCAGGAATTACGAAGCAAATTCGGGAAATGGTGCTTAAATTTGGGCTGCCGGATAGCTATGAACCTTGGGATGAAGATGTGCTGTTTCAAGCGTTGACACATGATAAAAAGGCGCGTGGTAGCTTGATTAAAACGGTACTTGTTCCTGAAATTGGTCAGGCGATGATTAATCCAATTAGTTTTGATGAAATGAGAGAATATCTTAAAAAATGAGAGAATTATTAGCATGGTATAAATATCCAGAGGCTGAAGGAAAGAGTTACTGTCAGCAAGAACTGCTAGATGAGCAACTTTTAATTGAATTGTTTGGTTATTGTAAAGATGCTCAAGCTTATATTTCAGCGGAAGGTTGGGTGTTCTTAATTGAACATTATGGCTATGAAAAATTGTTTGAGTTGAATAAAATGAGTGCTTGGATTGCTTCGGAAACATTGGATGATTATAAAAATAATGTGAATTATTATTCATTTTTAGGGAAAGAAAATATCAGATAATGAGAGTTTGTACGTTTTTACGTGGTGTCAATGTTGGCGGAATTAAGCTGAAAATGGCTGATTTGAAGGCTGATTTTGAAAGTGCTGGATTTACAGATATTGTTACAGTGCTTGCTACGGGGAATATTATTTTTTCATCGGATTTGGATAAAATGGAGATTTTTCAGAGATTGAGCGAGATTTTGCCTGTGGCGTTTTTTCTAAAAACAGATGTGGAAATTCGGCAGATGATGCTGGCTAATCCTTTTGATAATGAACGTGATAAGCACAATTATGTTTTTATTTCTGATGAAAATTTTGCTGAATTTATTTTTGACAGCTTTGTCAAAATAAAACATGATTTGACAGAACGTGCTGCACTTGTACAAGGGAATTTTTATTGGTAGGTGGCGATTGGCTCTACTGTGAAAACGGAATTTGGCAAGGTGCTTGGTCAGGCGAGATATAGAGAAAAATTTACCAGTCGAAATTTGAATACGATTGAGAAAATTATTAAAAAATTATGAGTTTTATTGTTAAAAAATTTTTGACAGTTTTAGGTGGACATGTTAGCCTATCCGTAAGCGAGAAAACTCGCAACGGCTTGGCCATGTCAAAAAAATTGAAATGAGAAAGGAAAGGAAAAATGCTGATTTATCTTGTTTTTGCAGTGGTGGCAGGCTTTTTACTTGCCAATCAAAATCCAATCAATGCAGATTTGCGTAAAATTGTTGGCTCTCCTTTTCTTGCTTCCGCTCTTTCTAATTTTGTTGGTTCGATTTTCCTTGGAATTATCACGATTATCGTCTCGCATACGCTTTTTCCGAGTTGGACTTTTATCACGGGAGAACCAGTTTGGGTATGGCTTGGTGGCTTACTGGGCGGGATTTATCTGACGAGTAATGTGTTGCTTTTTCCGCGACTGGGCGCTGTACAGACAGTTATTTTGCCAATTTTAGGGCAAATTCTCATGGGAATTGTCATTGACAGTTTTGGCTGGTTTGGTGCTTTGCAAATTTCGCTGAGTACGTTCCGTTTTATCGGTATTTTGATTACGCTTGTTGGTGTGCTTATCGCTGTCGTCTTGCCCAGTTTGTCAGGAAAATCTCAGGCGAAAAGCTCTTCAAACGAGACGAAAAATTTGCTTGTTTGGCGAGTGTGGGCGGTCATAGTTGGCGGACTTTCGGCAATTCAGCAGGCAATTAATGGACATTTAGGAACATTGCTTCACAATCCATCACAAGCATCATTTGTCTCATTTTTCCTCGGATTTTTGGCAATTTTCTTGGTTGCTTTGATTGTTGACAGACGTTTGCCAAAATTTTCAGAGTTGAAAAAGGCGAAAGTTTGGAATGGGTTTGGTGGTATTTTAGGCGCTTTGTTTGTGCTTACAACCGTTCTTGCAGTGCCACAGATTGGTGCTGGATTGACGATTATGATGGCGCTGATTGGGCAAATTGTCGGTTCAATGTTGGTACAACAATTTGGTTGGTGGCGCTCTCTACGCTATAATATTCAGCGTTTCCAAGTGATTGGTGTTTTGGTAATGTTGCTCGGTATTGTTTTTATTAAATTTTTATGAGAGGAAAATAAATGAGAGAAGAAAAATTAGAAAATCAAGCATTGCAAATTGCGATTGCGCAACTGAAAATTATTCAAGAAGAGGCAAAAGGCGAAAAGGCTGGAACACTTGCAATGACAGCCTTGGACAAGATTTACACTCTGTTTGAAAATGCAGATGATATGAGTTATGATTGTGAGTGAGCAAAAAATGTTTGATAAAAAATCATTTGAAATCTTTGATATTGAGGGCTTAGAACCAAGAATGATAGCCATTCGCTCAGAAATTCAGCCGATTTTTCAGGAAATTGGTGAGAAATTTTTGACAGAACTGTCAAAAATATTTCCGTCAGAAAATTTTTATTTACATATTGCCCAGCACCGCAGAAGGACAGCTTATGCGCCAGACAGCACCTGGTGCGCGATTTCCACACAAAAGCGCGGTTACAAAATGGAAGCTTGCTTCACACTCGGCATCTGGAAAAATCACGTTTTTCTGTATCTGTCCATCATTGACCAGCCAAAAAGACAGCAAAACTATGCGGAAATCTTGTCAGAAAATTTGACAGACTTGTCAAAAAAATTTGTCCTCTCAAAAGACCACACAAAGCCTGATTTTACTGATTTGACAGAACTGTCAAAAAATATTCAACGTCTGAAAACTGTCAAAAAATCAGAATTTCAAATTGGAAAAGTTTGGACAGCTGAACAATTCAACAGAAGACAAGATGAGAAAATTCTATCAGAAATGTTAGAAACGATTCAGCAACTCAGCCCAATTTATGATAAACTAATGAAAGAAGAATGAGGAAAATTATGAGATATTTTACAGCAGGAGAATCACACGGACCACGCTTAACAGCAATTATAGAAGGCTTGCCAGCGGGCTTGCCATTGACAGCAGAAGATATCAATATCGAACTCAAACGTCGCCAAGGAGGTTACGGTCGTGGCGGACGCATGAAAATTGAATCTGACCAAGTCGAAATTACAAGTGGGGTGCGTCACGGCAAAACGATTGGCAGCCCAGTCACGCTCAACGTTGAAAATCGCGATTTCAAAAATTGGACACAAATCATGGCAGCAGCAGATGTTGAGGATAAGATAAAAATGCAACGCAAACTCACAAAACCGCGTCCAGGACACGCTGATTTGGTCGGCGGACAGAAATACGAATTTGAAGATTTGCGCAATGTCCTCGAACGTTCATCCGCTCGTGAAACGACGATGCGCGTAGCTGTCGGCGCAGTCGCAAAGAAATTATTACACGAATTAGACATCGAAATTGCCAACCACATCGTCAATTTTGGTGGAAAATCTTTGACAGTTCTGTCAAATTTATCTGTCGCCCAAATCAAAGCCACAGCAGGAAAAAATGACCTGTCAGTCGTTGATGAAAGCAATGCAGATGAGATTCGCAGCTACATTGACGAGATAAAAAAAGCAGGCGACACAATCGGCGGTATCGTTGAAGTCCGTGCAGAAAATATTCCCGCAGGATTGGGGAGTTACGTCCAATACGACCGCAAATTAGATGCAAAAATCGCAGCTAGCGTCGTTTCTATCAATGCGTTCAAAGGTGTAGAATTCGGAATTGGTTTTGAAGCCGGTAAGCAAAAAGGCTCAGAAGTCATGGACGGCATCGTTTGGAGCGAAGAAGCAGGCTACACGCGGACTTCCGATAATCTTGGTGGCTTTGAGGGAGGAATGACAAATGGTGAACAGGTCATTGTCCGTGGCGTAATGAAGCCAATTCCAACCCTTTACAAACCGCTCATGTCCGTAGATACTGAAACGCACGAGCCTTACAAAGCCAGTGTTGAACGCTCAGATCCGACCGCCCTTCCCGCGGCGGGTGTTGTTATGGAAAATGTTGTAGCAACCGTCCTCGCCCAAGAAATATGTGAAAAATTCTCTAGCGACAGCTTCCAAGAACTTCAAAAATCCGTCGCTGATTATCGTAAACGCCTAAAGGAATATTAAAATGCCAGAACTCACAAAAAATCAAGTCAAAGTAACCGTCCAAAAGCGTGATATATTCATCTTTGATGATATTAATCAAGCCAATCAATTTATCGACAGTCAAACAGAGCTGTTCCACGACAATATCATCATCGCAGCACCAAAAGAAACGCACGAAGACTACATCGAAATGTCCGCTATTTTCTATAATCCGCGTGAACCCAAGCCACAAGGACAAGAAGTTTTACTTTTAGACGTCCAAATGCCAAAATGAAAATTGTCACATTACTCAAAAAGTTAAAAATTAAACCACTTGACATCATTGTTTTGCTCGCACTTTGTCTCCTATCTTTTACCCCGATTTTTTTCCTAGCAAAACCAGCTCAAGCAGGCACACAAGCTGTTTTAAAGCATGATGGAAAAGTTGTCAAAACCTTTAATCTCTCAAAAAATACAGTTTATACCTACGACAATAAGGGAAAAATCTGCAGAATCCAAGTTGCCCACAAAAAAATAAGAATTATTTACGCCAACTGTTTCGACAATATTTGTCGCAAAACAAGTTGGACAAATTCGCCCAACAAAATCATCGTCTGCCTACCACATAAAAATGTGATTAGCGTTTTACCCACAGCAAAACACCGCAAAGACAACACTGTTGATTATACAGCCTAAATTAAAAAGACTCAACCGAGTCTTTTTTTGTAGAAAAAAATGAAACCTTACAAAAATGTAAGGTTGGACAAGCGAATTTCCTGTTAAAATAGAACCATAAAGAAAAAACAACAAAAAAGGAGAACAAAATGAAAAAATTAGCAACAATTATCGTTGTTTTAGCTCTCATCGTAGGAGCAGGATTTGCCTGGTATAAAGTCAGTTATGGCGGCGAAACTTACTACGTAAAAATCACGGAAAATGGCAAAAAAGTAATGAAAAAAGACGACACAGGAAAAAGTTGGGTATTTTACGATTATAGCCAAAAAGCTTTTAATAAAAATGGCAAAGAAAAAGCACTTGATTTCAGTGCAGACCATAACTTGCGCCAACAAGCCTATCTAAAAGTTACCGACAACAAAACTAAAGGCGTGACAAACTGGGAAGAAGTCAAACAAAATCAAGTACCAACTAAAGCTCTCACAAAACTTAATTAAGGAGATTCAAAAATGACACTATTACAACTCAACATTGCCCTTGCAAGCATCACAGTAGTCCTTGTTTCACTTCTTGGCGCTTGCCTTCTTTATAGCTTTCGTACTGTAAAATCAAAAATCAAACAAAATAAGGAGCAATAATATGTTACTCGAAGTGAAACATCTCAAAAAAATATTTAAAACACGCTTTTCAAAAGAAAAAACAACAGCACTTGTTGACATAGATTTCTCAGTAGAAAATGGAGAATATATCGCAATTATGGGCGAATCAGGCTCAGGAAAAACTACCTTACTCAATATTCTCTCAACATTAGAAAAACCAACAAGCGGACAAGTTTTACTCAATAATCAAGATATCACCGCAATCAAAGACAAAGAAATATCAACCTTTCGTCGTGAACATCTCGGATTTGTTTTCCAAGATTTCAATCTCCTAGATACACTTTCTGTCCGCGATAATATTTATCTACCTCTCGTTCTTTCAAAAGAAAATATCAAAATCATGAAAGAAAGATTAGAAGTTTTAGCTCCCAAACTTAGAATAGAAGAATTACTAGATAAACAACCCTTTGAACTTTCTGGAGGACAAAAACAGCGTGTTGCCGTAGCTCGTGCCTTGATTAGTCAACCCGACTTAGTTCTCGCCGATGAACCAACAGCAGCCCTAGATTTCAAAAATTCTGAAAATCTCTTAACACTTTTTGAAGAAATCAATCAAACAGGACAAACAATTATCATGGTGACTCACTCAAGCTTAGCGGCCAGTCACGCAAAACGTGTATTATTCATCAAAGATGGTGTTCTTTACCATCAACTATACCGAGGAGAAAAATCATCAACTGATTTTGCCAAAGAAATTACACTTTCTATGACATCCTTTCTTTCCTCAACGGAGGTAGTAAATGCTTAGTTTCAAGTTAGCCGTCCGCAATCTAAAAAAAGGTGCAAAAAGTTTCTTTCCCTTTTTTCTAGCCAGTGTGACAATGTTTGTTCTCACTTTTGTGACAGCTTCTATTGGCTTCTCACCTTCTATTCATAAGCTTCGTGGTGGTGATGCAGTTGCACAATTGATGGGATTTGCTCTCGTTATCATGATTATCTTTTCGACGTTGATTTTAGTTTATTCTTACCGTTTTCTTCAATTACAACGTTCGCGTGAGTTTGGACTTTATGACATTCTAGGATTTGGTAAAGGAAGTATCATGCTCGTTGCATTTTTCGAGTTAGTATTAAGCTATATTATTACTGTTCTAGCAGGAACAATCATTGGTATTGCCTTTTCAAAATTTATGTTCCTGATTTATGTCAATCTCATCAACGGCAATTATTTCAATCTACAAATTAATCCAACAGCGATAGCTTTACTGGCATTTATTTTCTTGATTTTCTTTATTCTCTTATTGATTATTGGAAGTTTTATCATCTGGAAATCTTCCAGCCTTGACCTCTTGAAAGAAGCAAGTAAAGGAGAAAAAGAACCAAAAAGTAACATCATCCTTGCCCTCATTGCAGTTATCTTACTTGTTGCAGGTTACTACATTGCGCTCTCAGTTACCAATCCTATCAGCGCTGTTTCCAAGTTTTTTATCGCTGTTCTTCTCGTTATAGTAGGTACTTACCTTTTTTATATCAGTTTCACAGTTTGGTATCTCAGATGGAAAAAGAAACGTCCGAGTTATTATAAGCCAAACAATTTTATCACGACAAGTTCAATGCTCTACCGTATGAAAGCAAATGCAGTAGGACTTGGAAATATCACCATTCTTTTATCAATGGCGGTTGTCACAATCGTTGTGACCTTAGGCATTTTCTTTGGTATCCATCAAGTTGTTTCTGAACAATTTCCAAGAGAAGCACTTGTTAATTCACAAGTAACAACAAAACAAATGAGCCGTGAAGCTGTGAGCGAGAGTATCAATAAAACAGCACAGAAAACAAATACAAAAATTTCTGATTTAACCACGATAAGCATGGTTTCAAATATCATGGATAACCAAAAATTAGAAAATCATCAGCTCAAAATATATCGAGAAGAAAATTCAAGAAATCTCATCTCAGTTGCGATGACCACAGCAGCTGATTTAAAAAATCTGGGAAATCATGATAAAGCACTCAGTCGCTTAACAGATAATCAAATACTCATCAAAGATTATCAAGGCAATACTGAAAAAGCACAAAGTTTAGATTGGTATGGAGAAAAATTTGATGTTCTAGGACATTTACAACAGATTACAGGACTGCCAAAAGTTTCCAGCTTCACATCAACTTCCCTCCTTATTTTTGCCAATGATAAAGCAATGCAAGAAGCGATAGATAGCTACAATAATTATTATCATCATGTTGAACCTACAGTAACGACAAATGCTTATGCTCTCGCTTTATTTGATATCGCACCACAACAAGCAAATAAATTTGGCAAAACATTAACTGCACAGAATAAAAATCTCAGTATGGAAAATCGAACAGCCAGTCAAGAAGATGCGCGTGCAGGAGTAGGAGGATTTGTCTTTATTGGATTTGTTCTTGGTATGAGTTTCATACTTGGAGCAGCTCTGATTATTTACTACAAACAGCTATCAGAAGGTGCGCAAGACAAACGTTCCTTCAAAATCTTGCAAGAAGTTGGATTATCCAAAGAAGAAGTAGCAAAGACAATCAAATCGCAAGTACGTATGATTTTCTTCTTACCAATTACCGTCACAATCATTCACTTTGGCTTTGCTTATATCATGGTGAGTAAAATTATCGAAGTTTTCGAGATTAGCGATAGTACTATCGCGCAAGTCAGTATTCTCACGATTATCCTCATTGCGGTTATTTACTACCTTATTTATAAGTTGACCAGTCGTGTCTATTATAAAATCGTTGAACGTTAAAAAGAATTCAGAGCTGAATTCTTTTTTTATTGCTCTAAATCTAGTTGGCAGTTGAACCTGACGAAATGGAAATGATATAATGAAATTATGAACAAAATTTTTATTGTTGAAGATGATGAAACGATTGTTAAAGCATTAAAATTATCATTGGAAAATGACTTTTTAGTGAGAAGCCCTATGAATTTTCGGGCGATTAAACAAGAAATCCTAGAGTTTGGAGCTGATTTAGTTTTGATGGATATTGGCTTACCTTTTTACAGTGGATTTTACTGGACAAGTGAATTGAGAAAAATGTCGCAAATTCCTATTATTTTCATATCCTCATCAAGTGATGATATGAATCAAGTGACTGCGATGAATCAAGGCGCAGATGATTTTGTAACGAAACCTTTTTCTTTAGAAATCTTAAATGCCAAAATTAAGGCGCTTTTACGACGTTCTTATACTTTTTCAGGTGCAGAAAAGTTAGAATTTGCAGGATTTTCGTTGACTGAAAATATATTACGTAAATCAGGAGACCAAATTGAACTAACAATTTCTGAAACAAAAATATTGACATTACTGTTCCGTGAAAATGGTGCAACTGTCAGTAAAGAAAAGATTTTGCAAGAACTTTGGCAAACTGAAGAATTTATTGATATCAATACTTTGAATGTCAAAATTGCACGTCTTAGAAAAAAGTTAGCAATGATTGAGTTTGATGTGCATATCGTAACAAAAAGAGGAACTGGCTATGCTTTGGTTTAAGTTTTTACGAGCAAAATTACCTCAAATCATTGTTTTTCTCTTTATTTTGGGAATTTATATTGTGAGCTTTTTGCTCTGGCATTTGCCAATCTGGACGCTGCTTAATAGCAGTTTATTTGCGTTGATTATTTATATCATCTATATCATTTCTTCCTATTTTCATTGGAAATCATTGCAAGAAAAAATGGAAAATTTGATTGAAAAAAATAAAGAATTGCATGAGCAAATTGAAAAGAAAGAACTTGCTGATAAGGAGTTTACAGATATTATTCGCGTGTGGTCACATCAAATGAAAGTTCCATTATCAGCGATTGATTTGATGGTTCAAACACAAGTTAATACAGAAGAACTGCAAGCCCAAGTTTTTTCATTAGAAAACTATTTAAAAATCCTACTAGAATATCAACGAATCACAAACTTATCAACGGATTTCCGCTTTGAAAAATTCTCTGTAATGGCACTTTCTAAAGAACTGATAAAAAAATATAGTACATTTTTTATTCAAAAACAATTATCTGTAAATTTTGATATGACAGAAGATTGGATGGTTACAAGTGACAAACGCTGGTTTAGCTTGGGGCTTGAGCAACTTATCAATAATGCTGTGAAATATACTAAAACTGGAAGTGTGACTTTGCATATTTCTCCAGAAGAAATCATTATTCAAGATACAGGAATTGGGATTTTAGCTGAGGATTTACCTAGACTTTTTGAACATGGTTTCACGGGTTATAACGGACGCATCCAGCAAAAATCAACAGGATTAGGGCTTTATCTTACTAAAATGATATTTGACAAATTAGAGTTTAGCATAGATATTGATTCGCAAGTCGGTAGTGGAACAAGCGTGACAGTAAAGAAAATGATAGAATAAAGAACAAGAGATTTTAATGAGCTTCAAGGAGAAAAAATTGGAAAAAATAATGATTATTGGCTTGGGGCTTATTGGAAGTTCTGTAGCTCTTGGTATTAAGAGAGAACATCCAGATGTTCATATCTTAGGTTTAGATAGGGCAGAAACACTGGATATCGCTTTAGAAGCTGGGATTATTGATGAAAAAGTTAACGAATTAAATGTAGCTGAACAGGCAGGTATTATCTTGCTTGCTGTTCCAATCCAAGCAACTTTAGATTATATGGAAGCTCTTAGTCAGCTTGATTTGAAAAAAAATGTGTTGATAACAGATACCAGCTCAACAAAAACTGAAATTATGCTAAAAGCAAAAGAAGTTTTTAAAGGGAAAAATGTGACTTTTGTCGGCGGACATCCAATGGCAGGTTCGCACAAATCAGGTGTTTTAGCAGCAGATGTTAATCTTTTTGAAAATGCTTATTATGTATTGACGGAAAAAAACGAAGATTTACAGGAATTATTATCAGGATTGCACGCAAAGTTTATCATTGTTGAACCAAAAGAGCATGATCAGGTAACGAGTCAAGTCTCACATTTTCCTCATATCTTGGCTTCAAGTCTTGTTCAGCAGTCTGATGATTATGCGAAAAATCATCCTTTGGTGAAGCATTTGGCAGCGGGCGGTTTTCGAGATATGACACGAATTGCTGAGGCAGACAGTATCATGTGGACAAGTGTGTTGTTGTCAAATCCTGAAGAAATTTTGGGTAGGATAGAAGATTTTAAACAGCAACTTGACACTATTTCTCAAAAAATATCAGAAAAAGATGAGCAAGCAATCAAAGAGTTTTTTGAAAATGGAAAAATCATCCGACAGCATATGGAAATTCTCAAAGGAAAAGGTGCAATTCCTAGTTTTTATGATTTATATGTCTCAATTCCTGATGAAAAAGGTGTAATTTTGCGGATTTTGGCGCTTTTGCAAGATATTTCGATTGTCAATATCAAAATCAATGAGGAAAATCGAGAAGACATTCATGGACAGTTGCAGATTTCATTTAAGACTGAAAAAGATTTGTCGCGTGCGCGTGAAATGATTGAGTTTGCTACGGACTTTGAGGTTGAAGGAGAACAAGATGACTGAGGCAGAACAACAGCTTATTTTGGCTAAAAATGAAATCTTACAGACGGAAAGGTTCATTTTAAGAAAAATCATTCTAGCAGATAGTCAAGATATTTTTGATTATTGGGGAGATGAGGAAGTTGTTCAAAATACTGGAACAACAAAGAAAAACAGTATAGAAGAAGTTGAGCAGATGATTGCTAAATGGATGATTCCTAATCAGTTAATTATTTGGGGAATAGAGGATAGAGTCAGTCAAAAAATCATAGGACATATCGAAATTCACATCAATGGTGACCAGGGCGAATTGGGCTGGATGCTTAATCATAAGTTTTGGGGAAAAGGCGTGATGCCAGAAGTAGCTACTTGTTTGCGAAATTTTGCATTTGAAAAGTTAAAACTTTTGGTTCTCACTGCAAGCACTTTTGTAGAAAATAGAAAATCAAAACGTGTGATGGAAAAAATTGGGATGACATATTTGGGAAAATTTTATGTGTCAATCAGAGAAGTATCTTTCTTGTCGGATTATTATGCGATAACAAGAAAAGATTTTGAAAAAATAAAGGAGAAATAGAATGAAATTAAAAATAAATGTACAAGCTTTACGTGGGGAAGTGAAAATAGCTGGAGATAAATCTATTTCTCATCGGAGTATTATGTTTGGTGCGATTGCGCACGGAACGACAACGGTACACGATATTTTACGTGGCGAGGATGTACTCTCAACAATGGCAGCTTTTCGGGCGATGGGTGTTGAGATTGAGGATAATGGCGATATTGTCAAGATTGAAGGTCATGGATTTGAGGGATTGAAAGAACCTAAAACAGCGCTTGATATGGGAAATTCTGGCACTTCTACACGTTTGATTTCTGGTATTTTGGCTGGATTACCTTTTGAAACGAAGATGTTTGGTGATGATTCACTTTCTAAACGTCCAATGGACCGTATTACAAAACCTTTGCGGATGATGGGAGCGGATATTTCTGGTCAAACAGAGCGGGATTTATTACCTCTTGACATAAAAGGGACGAAAGGTTTAACGGAAATTGATTATAAATTGCCTGTGGCTTCTGCTCAAGTCAAGTCAGCATTGATTTTTGCGGCCTTACAGACAGATAAATCTGCCGTTTCGCGAATTGTTGAAAAAGAGCAAACGCGCAATCATACAGAAGATATGTTGCTACAATTTGGAGGAGAAATCTCAGTTTCTGGGAAAACAATTCTTGTCCCTGGTGGGCAAAAACTGGTTGGACAAGAAGTGACAGTGCCGGGAGATATTTCTTCGGCAGCTTTCTGGTTAGTTGCTGGTTTAATTGTTCCAAATAGTGAAGTCCTTTTGAAAAATGTTGGTATCAATGAGACAAGAACGGGAATTTTGGATGTTATTTCGGCAATGGGAGGCGCGCTGGCATTGACAGACCGTGATGATGTGGCGAAATCGGCAACGATGATTGTGCGGACTTCTGAACTTCATGGAACAGAAATTTCTGGAGATTTGATTCCTCGCTTGATTGATGAATTGCCAATCATTGCTTTGTTGGCAACGCAGGCTGAGGGAGATACGATTATTCGCGATGCACAAGAGTTAAAAGTGAAAGAAACAGATAGAATTGCTGTTGTTGCGGATGCTTTGAATGCAATGGGAGCAGATATTACACCAACGGATGATGGAATGATTATTCATGGGAAAACAGCTCTACACGGAGCAAAGCTCAACACACTTGGGGACCATCGGATTGGAATGATGGTAGCTATTGCAGCGCTTTTGAGTGATGAAGAGGTTGAACTTGAACGTAGTGAAGCGATTAACACGAGTTATCCTAGTTTCTTTAAAGATTTGGATGAGTTAGCAAAATGACACTTATTTTGATTGGATTTATGGGGTCTGGAAAATCAACTGTGGCAGGTGTTTTGTCGGAAAATTATGTTGATTTGGACTTGGAAATTGTGCGAAAAATTGGGATGCCGATTGCACAATTTTTTGAAAAGTTTGGTGAAGCTGAATTTCGTGTTGTTGAACATCAGGTGTTTAGTGAACTTATTGACTCAGGGGGTGTGATTGCGACAGGTGGTGGAATAGTTGAAAGTCCAGAAAATCGAGAACTTTTAGCTTTGCAATCAGAAGTTGTTTATCTGAAGGCGAATTTTTCAAGTTTGTGGCAACGTATCAATGCAGATAAGAAAAATGTACGTCCTTTGGCGCAAAATGGGGCAGAAATAGTTGAAAAGCTTTATGAAAAAAGGAAAAAAAGTTATCAAGGATTGGCTGATTTGACGGTGGAAGTGGCGGATAAAAGTCCAGAAGAAATTGCTCAGATAATCTTTGACTGGCAGAAAGGACAAAAAGAATGAACATTGCTTATCTTGGACCTGTAGGTTCATTTTCTCATATGGCGGCTAAGGCAGCTTTTCCTGCTGAAAATTTATTGGCTTTGGGGACTATTTCTGAGGTTATTACGGCTTATGATAAGAAATTATGTGATTTTGCTTTGATTCCGATTGAAAACAGTATTGAGGGGACAGTAAATCTGGCGATTGATACACTTTTTCATAAAAGTCGGGCGAAAGTGGTGGCGGAAGTTGTTTTGTCTATTTCGCAGAATGTGCTGGTGACATCAAAAACACGGGAAATTGAAAAAATTTATTCGCATCCACAAGCTTTGGCGCAAACTCGGAATTTTCTGATGAAAAACTATCCGCAAGCAAAACTGGAAATTACAGATAGTACGGCGAGCGCTGCTGAATTTGTTAAAAATCATGCGGATGAAGCTTTTGCGGCGGTTGCGAACTATGAGGCGGCTGAAATCTATGGTTTGGAAGTTTTGGCAGAAAATGTGCAGGATGTTAAGGACAATAATACTCGTTTTTGGATTTTAGGTGAAGTTGCACCGAAAGTGGACAATTTGTTAGAGCTGGAAAAGAAAGTGAGTTTAGCGTTGACTTTGCCAGAAAATCTGCCTGGAGCGTTGCATAAGGCTATTTCTGTTTTTGCTTGGCGCGGAATTGATATGACTAAAATTGAGTCACGTCCGTTGAAAACGATATTGGGTGAGTATTTTTTTATCATTGACTTAGTAGCTGATGAGAAGATTGTTTATGCGTTAGAGGAACTGCAAAGTTTGGGTGTTACGGTACGTTTATTGGGAAATTATAATGTTTATGAGGCTTAAATAAGATGAGAATTTATTTTGTGCGACATGGAAAAACAGAGTGGAATTTGGAAAGACGCTTGCAAGGTCAAAAAGGAGACTCACCTTTACTTTCTGAGTCGGTTGCTTCAGTCAAGCGAGTGCGTAAGGTTTTAGAAGATGTTTCTTTTGATGAAGTGCTGTCAAGTCCACAAAAACGGGCGATGACAACGGCGCATTTGCTGACGGATTTGCCTGTGAAACCTGACAAACGACTTGCTGAATGGAATTTTGGTGAGTTGGAGGGAAATTTGATTACAGAAGCGATTGCAAAAGAGCCAGAACAAATGCACTATTCGCGTTTTGAATTGGAAAAGTTTGATGGCTCAAGTTTTGGTGCTGAGTCTGTGGAAAGTGTATTGAAACGTTGGGAAAGTTTGGCGCGTGAGTTATTGCATAGTCCTTTTCATAATGTACTTTTAATTGGTCATGGAGCAAGTGGTACAGCTGGCGTGCGTCATTTGGTGGGAATTCCAGTTGAGAAAATCCGTGAAGAGGGTGGGTTGGAAAATAATACAGTGACCGTACTGGAAGCAGATGAGGAAAGAGAACATTTTCGGATGCTGACTTGGAATAAATCTTATGATGAATGAAAAACTTTATTTTACTGGTGAAATTGCTGCGATTTTTTTTAGTAATGCGAGTAATTTTTACAAGGTTTTATTGCTTGAAATCACGGATAGTAATGCGGACTACGAGGACAGTGAGATTGTCGTGACTGGGACGATTGGCGATGTTGTTGAAGGGGATAATTATACTTTCTATGGCAAGTTGACGACACACCCGAAATATGGCGAACAGTTGCTGGTTGAGAGTTATGAAAAGTCTGTACCAACGAGTAAAGCGGGGCTTATCAAGTATTTTTCGAGTGATAAATTTCCTGGTGTTGGGAAAAAAACAGCGGAGAAGATTGTTGAGCGATTTCCTGATAATACGGTGGATAGTATTTTGGAGCATCCAGATGAACTTTCTGGTTTGTTGACTGGTGCGGCAAAAAATAGTTTTGTGAAACACTTACAAGAAAATCATGGGATGGAAAAAATTCTGGCGAAATTGGCGGAATATGGTTTATCTAGTAAATTGACTTTTCAGATTTACGAGCTTTATAAAGAGCAAACTTTGGAGCGCGTGAATGACAATCCTTATCAGCTGGTGGAGGATGTCAAAGGTGTTGGGTTTAAAACGGCAGATAAAATTGCGCAGGAACTGGGGATTGCGGCGGATAGTCGTGAACGTTATCGGGCTGGGCTGATGCACGTAGTCAATACACAGCCCCAAGAAACTGGCGATACTTATCTGGAGGCAAAAGAGTTGTTGGAGCGGACGATTGAGTTGTTGGAGAGTTCGCGAAATGTTGAAGTGCAGTCAACAGATGTGGCTGAGGAAATCAATGCTTTGCTGCTGGATGGGAAAATTCAGCAGGAAGAAACGAAAATTTTTGAAAATTCTCTGTATTTTGCTGAGGAGGGGATTAAAAAAAGTTTGACAGCTTTGTCAAAACGTGTTGGACGTGATTTTGATGATGAAAAAGTTTTGACAGTTCTGTCAGAAGTGGAAAAAGAGCTTGATATTCACTATGATGATTTGCAAAAAGAGGCAATTCTTGGGGCGATGAATCATCAATTCTTTATTTTGACTGGTGGACCTGGAACTGGGAAAACGACGATTATCAATGGTTTTATTGAGACTTATGCACGTTTGAATCAAATTGATTTGGATGTGACACATTATAATGATGACCTCTTTCCGATATTACTTGCGGCACCAACGGGGCGGGCGGCTCGGAGAATGAATGAGCTGACGGGACTTCCTGCGGCTACTTTGCATCGGCATCTGGGATTGAATACAGATGATGATGGAATGGACGATTTTAGTAATGAATTGTCAGGTTCTTTGTTGATAGTTGATGAGTTTTCAATGGTTGATACTTGGCTTGCCAATAAGCTTTTTCAGGCAATTCCAGGGTCAATGAAAGTCTTGCTGGTTGGCGATGCGGACCAGTTGCCTTCGGTTGGACCGGGTCAAGTTTTTGCTGATTTACTGCGGATTGAGAGTATTTCATCGGTCAAATTGGATAAGATTTTTCGGCAAAATTCGGGTTCTACGATTACAGAATTGGCTCATGCGATAAAAGATGGGCAACTTCCGAATGATTTTACAGCACGGCAAGCAGACCGTTCTTATTTTGAAGCGCGGTCTGGTGATGTGGCACGTTTGGTGGGGCAAATTGCTGGAGCATGGAAAAAACGTGGGAATAATCCTTTTGAATTGCAAATTTTGGCGCCAATGTATAAAGGTGTTGCTGGGATAGATGCGATGAATATCTTGTTGCAAGATTTATTTAATCCGCTGGAAAAACGTTCGGAATTTGCTTTCAAGGAGATGAAGTTTCGCGAGGGTGATAAGGTTTTGCATTTGGTAAATAATGCGGAGGCGAATATTTTTAATGGTGATTTGGGAACAATCACTGAGCTTGTGGCTGGGAAATATACGGATAGCAAGCAAGATGAGATTTTCATGGATTTTGATGGGCAGGAACTGAGCTATCCACGTGCTGAATGGTACAAGATTACGCTGGCTTATGCGATGTCTATTCACAAGGCGCAAGGTTCGGAATTTTCGACTGTGGTAGTGCCAATGGTAACAAGTTATTCGCGGATGTTGGAGCGCAATCTTCTCTACACAGCTGTGACACGGGCGAAACAGAGTTTGATTTTGCTTGGGGAACAGCGTGCATTTTCAATGGCGGTCGCACGTGAAGGTTCCAATCGGAAGACTTATCTGATAGAGCGCTTTGGCGATGATTTTTCTGAAAAAACAGAGCCAGTAGTTTTTGACAGTTCTGTCAAAAATAAAATAAGCCATCAAAAAGCAGATAATCACTCAAAAAATGACGTAAAAGAAGAAATTTCATTATTTGATGATGAAATGGTGGAAGAAAATGTGCTGACAGCTCGTTTGATAGCTTCAGGGGGAATCGACCCTTTAATAGGATTGGTAGATAAAAATTTTTCAATTTTTACAAGATAAGAAAAATGAAAGCGAAAGCATTACGAAGAGGAGAGAATTGAAATCTCAGTGATGAAAATGAGTAATAAATGGGTTGAAAAATTAACAAAAAAAGAATATAATAAAATATGAACAGCTCTAAATGGGTGGTTCAAAAACACAGCAAAGGAAAATAATTCATGAGCCGTTATATCTCTAAACATGAAATAAAGTATTATGAAAATCAAATGAACGCTTCAATGAAAAACAAAAAATTATATTCTAGTATCGCCTTAGTGTTGTTACTTGCTCAAACAGGCTTACCTGCTTTTGCTGATGTGACAACCGCAACAACTGCACCAGCAGATACAGTAACTTCTGATGCAATAGCCGAAAGTTCTCAAGCAGCTACGGATAATAGTAGTGCTGCATCATCAAATGCAACGTCGTCATCGACAGAGACTTCAAGTAGTGCTTCCTCACAAAGTTCTGAGGCTTCAAGTGCTTCATCTGCGGGAAATTCAAGTTCATCTGCTATGGAATCAAGCTCTAGCGCACCAAGTTCAAGTTCGGCAGCCCCAAGCTCTAGTGCGACAAATTCAAATTCTAGCGCAAGTTCATCCTCTGCCTCAAGTGCTGTATCCTCTGTAACATCAAGTGTGGCAAGTTCTGGGGCTTCTTCACAAGCTAAGTCTGCCAGTGTTGCACCTAAACAGAGTGTCAGCACTTTAGCTCCAAGTACAGCACGAGCTATTGAAGGAGCAGCATCACAATATTCGTCAAGTACATCATTGATTCCTGAAAATGGAACGGCAGTTAATGCTGTGACGGTCAATTCTTCTACGGAAGCATTTATTGCGCAAATCGGAGAACAATCTCGGATTATCGCACGTAACAAAGGAATTTATGCTTCAGTCATGATTGCACAAGCGATTTTGGAATCTGGTAGTGGAAATTCTCAGTTGGCAGCGCAAGATAACAATTTATTTGGTGTCAAAGGTTCTTATCACGGTAAGAGTGCGACATTTAATACAGAAGAGCAGACTTCAACTGGTAGAAGTTATACGATTTCTGCAGATTTTGCAGCTTACCCTTCGACAACTGAAGCACTTATTCAATATGCAGATTTGATTTCTTCACATTATCAAGATGCCACAAAGGCAAAAGCTGGCAACTATGAAGATGCGCTGAAGGCGATTAAAGCTGGTGGTTATGCGACAGATACGGATTATGTTTCTAAAGTTCAGAATATTATTCAAGCTTACGGTTTGACAGATTATGATTATGATACAAACTATGCGCAAGCACAGTATCAGGCAGTTACGCCTCAATCAACTTCTGAAACAACTTATGCGACAAATGCCAATGTAAAAGCAACTGGAGCAGGAATTTCTGGTGTGCAGTACAATTTTGTTGATGATCCTACAACGAAAGTGACGATTAAAACTTTCAAGTCAGTGAATCCAGCTTTGGACACAACTGTTAGACTTTTGGGTTATGCAACTGGTAAACTTAATGTAGCAACTACTTATCAAGATACAGCAGCATTGATTAGTGATAGCTATGTACAAGCCTTGAATATCAAGTTGGGTGCTAATGTAGCAGATGCTAATGGCGCAGTCACAAATACTAAACTTGTTTCTAAAGATGCGAGCTTAATTCCTGGGGATATTGTTTACTATACAACAGCTGACAATCAAGTCGCTTATGGTTTATATGTCGGAAATGGTTACGTTGAACAAGTAACAAGTGTAAATAGCGGCACAAAAGCGGTATTGACAGCTTTATCTGGTGCGACAGTCACGGCGGTTCGTCGTGTGGCACCTGTTGTGACAAAAACAAAAGGTGCTATTCAATGGGAATCAACGATTTTCAAGGGAAATCTAGTAGAGCCACAGAATACAGTTTTATTAAGTAAAAATCTTGATGGTGCTTATATGAGCAACAATCCTTATCCTGATGGTCAATGTACGGCTTATGCTTGGCAATATGTTTATGACAACTCAAATCACAGACTTGCTTTGCCAAATAACTTGGGCAACGGTCAAGATTGGGTAGCGAGCATGATTGGTTATGGTTATAAAGCAGACGGTAAACCACACGCTGGAGATATTGTATCCTTTGCTGGTGGTTCATTTGGTTCATCACCAGCTTACGGTCACGTTGCAGTTGTCACTGCGGTCAATCCAGATGGTACATTCAATATTGCTGAAGGTAATTATCTTGGAATTTGGGGACACGTGAGAACAAATCTTACTGCAAATTCAGACACAACATTTGTCACTTTGACAAAATAAATCTTATCAAAAAAATCTTGCCAGTTTTGACAAGATTTTTTGTTTGTAAAAATTTTTGACAGTTTTGTCAAAAAAATAATAAGAAAAAACACAGATTTTTGCATCCATGTTTTTTTAACAGAACTATCAAAAAAATCTTGTCAGTTTTGACAAGATTTTTAAGCAAGTTTAGCTGATAAACGAGATTTATCACGAGCAGCTTTGTTTGCTTTGATGAGACCTTTTGTTTTTGCTTTATCAATAGCAGATGAAGCAGCTTTGAAAGTTTCTTCAGTTGGAGCAGCTTCAAATTTTTTAATAGCAGTACGCATTGCAGATTTTTGTTCTGAGTTGCGTTTGTTAGCGATTGTATTTAATTCAGCGCGTTTGATTGCAGATTTAATGTTAGCCATATTGTCCTCCTAATTTTTTTATTACCTATCAATTATACAGGAAAAATCTCGTTTTGTAAACTGTTGATAGTATTTTTTGACAGCTTTGTCAAAAAAATTTGCGTATCGTATTTACAAATAAAAAATAAGTGCTATAATCATACTTATGAACTTAGATAATGAACCTTGGTTTCGCGATGCCGAATATATGAGCTACGTGGGCCATTTTCTCGAAATGCCAGAGTTGAAAAAACTCGACAGTATTGTACATCACTATACATCAACGCGTTTGCAACATTGTCTCAAAGTAAGTTACATGAGCTATGTGATTGCGAAAAAACATGGTTTAAATGCCAAAGCAACAGCACGTGCAGGACTTTTCCATGATTTGTTTTACTACGATTGGCGCGATACAAAATTCACCAAAAGTCATGCTTATGTCCATCCAAGAATTGCTTATCGTAATGCCTGCAAATTGACGACAATTTCGCCACTTGAAAAAGACATTATCATCAAGCATATGTGGGGCGCAACGCTTGCTCCGCCACGCTACAAAGAAAGTTTTATCGTTACTTTTGTGGACGATTATGTCGCCATGCAAGAAGGTAAAACAACGGCAAAATTCAAATGGAATCGCCGGAAACATTTAAAAAGGCTCCCATATTTTACTTCATAATTTTTATTTTGTAAAACTTCTCTCGCCATCATTGGACTTGAGCCTTATGCTCAAGTGGGAAGGAAAGCTTGCCGTTCTCATATAATGGCGAGCTTTTTCATTAGAAATAAAAAAATCAGACCTAAGATGTATCGCATTTTTGATATTTTTTGGTAAAATAGAAGTAAGAAAACAATAAAGGAGATTTGGCATGAATAATTTTGACCAAAACGACGTCATTTTTGACCAACGACAAGATGGCTTAAATGCTTTCTTCAATAAAATTTACGGCTTGATGGGCGCAGGTGTGCTGGTTTCGGCGCTTGTTAGTTTCATCATGATTCGTTTCTTCTCAGGAAATATGGTAACTATTTTGCAAAGTTCGGGAAACTTTGGTTTCCTGCTCTTGTGGCTCATTCCGCTCTTCATGGTGGTGCCAATGCAACGTTCAGCAATGAAAAACTCATCTGCTGCTCTGCCAATGTTCATTCTCTATTCAGCGTTTATGGGCTTTTTGATTAGCTTTACGTTGATTATGTACACGGCGACAGATATTACACTTGCTTTCGTCACAGCTGGTGCAATGTTCTTTGGACTTTCTGTTTATGGTCGGACGACAAAACGCAATCTCACAGGTATGGGAAAAGCAATGATAGCAGGTGTTTGGGGATTGATTATCGCAGGTCTGTTGAACTTTTTCTTCCAAAGTCCAGCGATTATGTACTTCTCATCATTCATCGGCGTTATCGTCTTCTCAGGCTTGATTGCTTATGACAATCAAAAAATTGAGCAAGTTTATAATCAAGTCGGCAACACAGATGGCTGGGCAATTTCAATGGCTCTGTCACTCTATCTTGACTTCCTCAACTTGTTCCTCTTCCTACTTCGTATCTTCGGATTTGGCGGAAACAGTCGTAATTAGTAAAAAAATCATGAGATTCTCATGATTTTTTATTTTAAATTTTTTGACAGAGATACAAACTTACAACTTCGTCGTTATAAGTTCACTCTGTCCGAGAAGGCTGAGAATAAATTCTCTAGCCCCTACGGCAGTTCTGTCAAAAAAATCAGAGTGATAAATTTTCATCAAAATATTTTTGACAAAACTGTCAAAAATATTTTTTACATTATTTTAAGAAAAGTTCTTCAAGTTGATGTGCAACACCATCTTCATCATTTGTCCAAGGAAGAATTTTGCTCGCATAAGGTATCAAAAGTTTTGAAGCATTTTTCATCGCATAACCTGTGTGTGCCAGCTCAAACATCTCGATATCATTGTGTTCATCACCAAAAGCAATCAAATCTTCAACAGGAATATCAAGTGCTTTGAGTAAATGTTTCAGTCCAGAAGCTTTGCTAATTCCCTTCGGAACGACTTCCAAAATCCCATTTGGACCGCCCCAACCACTCACATGAATTTTCCCATTATAATGTTCTTGCATTTCCTTTGCCAAACGAAACTTATCCTTTACTCGCGTTGAAAGAAGCACAGCATGGGGATTTTCAGTCACGCGGTCAACACGCAAACGATTGTAAGGTTGAAAACTTTCCACTCCAAAAACATCTGTTGGCACATTGCGAAAAGTATTCAAGAAAAATTTTCGCCGATATTCCACAGCAAAATATTCCAAATCAAAATTTTGCTGATGCCGCAACAAATCAAATATAAAAGAGCGGTCAATATAATAAGCTTTCGTATGTTCCCAAGTGCGATTATGCGGCATGGAAATGAGAGCGCCATTAAAGTTAATCATCGGACTTTTCAGCTCAAGCTCTCGATAAATCGGCAAAGCCATGCGAAAAGGACGACCAGTTGTGATAGAAATCACGTGTCCGAGCGCCTCAACTTGTTTAAAAACATACTTTGTGTAACGACTGACCGAACGTCCATCACTCTGCAAAGTCGTTCCATCCAAATCAATCGCAATCAGTTTCTTATTCATAAAATCCCTTTATCAAATTTTTTCATTCATCAAAATTGAATATCTTTTCCTATTATAACATAAGTCACATTCTGCGAACATTTCATGCGCTTTCAGAATATTTATCTGCCATTTCCGAACAATAAACAGCATTTTAATCCAAACTCTTCAAAAATTCTTGTGAACTTAACTGAAACTGTTTAAAATTAGAAATAGATAGGGTATTTTTGCTCAAAAATACTTTATATTTTATGACGTGTGCTGTAAAAACGCACAGCATACAACTTTTTATTAAAAGGAGAACTTTTTCGTGAACAAGTTATTCAAACTTGAAGAAAACGGCACAACTGTGAGCCGTGAAATCATGGCTGGTTTGACGACATTCTTTGCAATGTCTTACATTTTATTCGTTAATCCTGCTGTTTTAGGCTCGACAGGAATGCCACAACAGGCAGTCTTTCTAGCCACTATTATTGCTTCTATCGTTGGTACTCTGGCGATTGGGCTGATTGCAAATGTTCCTTACGCACTTGCGCCAGGAATGGGACTTAACGCATTCTTTGCTTATACAGTCGTCCTCAGTCTCGGTTACAAATGGCAAGAAGCGCTCGCTATGGTTTTCATTTGCGGTATTGTCAATATCGTGATTACCTTCACATCACTTCGTAAGAAAATTATTCTTGGTATCCCACAAAGTTTGCAACACGCTATTGGTGGTGGTATCGGTGTATTTATTGCTTATATTGGGATTAAAAACTCTGGACTGCTCCAATTTATCGCAGACCCTGGCACATATCATAATGATTTTGGCACGATTACGACAGATTCATCTATCGTTCCCGGACTTTCTGCTTTCAACCAACCAGGAGTTATTGTTGCAATTATTGGTTTAATTATCACAATGTTCTTCGTTTTGAAGAAGTTTAAAGGTGGTGTTATTCTTTCAATCATCGCAACCACTGTGATTTATTTGCTGGCTATTAGTTTCGTACCTCACGCAGCTTCTGCTCATCCAAATGCTTTCCAACTTCAATCTATTGACTGGGACCACTTATTTGCAAATAATAATCCAGCGATTGCTTTCAAACAAATGTTTGTCGGCACAGATAAACAACCTGCTCTTTTCCTTGCAGCCTTTGGAAAACCAGGAATGCTTTCACTTTTCTCTAGCTCAAATAAAATTTTTGAAGTCTTGATGACAATTCTTGCCTTTTCATTGACGTCAATCTTTGACCCAATCGGTACATTTATCGGTACTGGTCGTCGCACAGGAATTTTCACAGATAAAGATTTCGCTGAAATGGAAACATCTCACGGTTTCTCATCTAAGATGGATAAAGCCTTGTTTGCTGATATGATTGCCACCCCAATCGGTGCAATGTTTGGAACATCAAATACAACTGTTTATGTTGAATCTGCTGCCGGTATCGGTGCTGGTGGACGAACTGGTTTGACTTCCGTTGTGATTGCGATTTTGTTTGCGATTTCGACATTGTTCTTGCCACTTGTTGGAATTGTACCAACACAAGCAACAGCACCTATCTTGATTATCGTTGGTATGATGATGCTCGGTTCGTTTAAAGAACTCAATTGGACAGACCTTGGCGAAGCCATTCCAGCCTTCTTTGCATCTGTCTTTATGGGACTTGCTTATTCGATTTCTTACGGTATTGCCTTTGGTTTCATCTCTTATATCTTTGTCAAACTCTTTACAGGTAAAGCAAAGGAAATCAAAGCTGTCGTTTGGATTGTTGCTATTCTCTTTGCCATCAACTTTGCGATTTTACATATGTAAATTTATAAAAATGAGATTTGACAGTTTTGTCAAATCTTTTTTTGTGTTTGACAAACATTTTTCATTAGTTTAAACTAATAAAATGAAAAAATTTATAGTTGGAATAATAATTATTAGTAGTTTTCTATCATTATCAGCCTGTCAAAAAAAGCAATCTGAGGCAAAATTGCTCACTGGAACATGGTTAATGGAGCAAAAACCTACTTTGAGTTATGCACAAATAGATGGAAGTTCTAAAAAAATAGTTGAAGTACTTGGAGCAAAAAAATCAACTGCAGATAAAACCTTGATTTTTACGAAAACACAGCGAATTTATCCAAAAACAGCAACACAACAAGCGAATAAAGTGAGCTATCATTATGATGCAAAAAAGCATGAAATAAAGTATTCAGGTGAAATGATGGGAACTGAAAAAGTCAGTTTTGATAGTTCTGGAAATGAACTCTCTTTTGAATATTCGGTAATCAAAAGCAAAGTAACTTTTTATCGAAAAAATTCCCCACAAGCGAAGTTCATCGAAAAGAAAAATGCAGCAGAAGTTAAAAAATTAGAAACTCAGATAAAGCCAATCAATAAAATCTGGCAAACAAAGCGAGCAACTTTTAGACAAGATTTTGAAGAAGCAATCGCGGGAAATTGGTCAAATGTGGCAGATAATGCGCAAGTGGATTTAACACGCGATTCTCCACAAACACCTGCAACTGTGGAGATTGGCAAGCCAAAATCAGCTGTTTTCGCACTTTCTTTTCATCAGGAAAATAAAAAAAGCAAAAAAGATATTTATTTTTCAAATGTAAAAGTAAAAAATGCTTATATTAGTTATGGACTAGATGATTTTGCAAAGCTTTTTGCAGTAAAAAAATTAGATGCAGGACATCTGAAAATCCTTAAAAGTAGATTAGAAACACTTACTTTCCGCGATATATTCATGAAACTTGGCACAGTAAATCTAAAATATGAATTGCCAGAACAAGCGCTAACGCAAACAATCAGCGTTTCAGCTTACGAGACAACCGTAACATCAAATGTTACTAAATTTGAAAAATTGATGTTCACAAGCAGTTCATTAGGAGAGCCAACGCTCATTACTTATCTTTCGCCTGCTGTTTAATTTTTAAAAGTTCCAATAAAAAATTGTAATAATTCGCTTACAAATAGAGATTTTTATGGTAAAATTGGCTTATGGACAATTTAGAAATACTTTATGCTTTTCTTATTTTTACATTATTTTTTGCAGGAATAAGTACATTTTTTGGACTTTGGAGCAGACATTTATCTGATTTGAGAACCTTGAAATTAGGACGATTGACAGCACTGTTTTTGTTCGGAATTTTAATAACGCTGAATGGCTTTATTGCCTTAGCACTCATTTTACGTGTGTCGGATATTGCCGTTTCTTTCAGCGAAATCGGAGTCATTGCTTTAATTGTAGAAGTTATCGTATTGTTGATTTTTCCAATATTATTTGGCATTTTTCTACCGATTGCGATTATTGTTTTAAGTGTGAGAATGTGGCGTCGTGAGTCAAAATCAGTGGCTAATCTTCTGCTCCCAATCATTATGCTGATTTTTCTCATTGTAGATGCTATCTATCTCAGAATTGGACATTTACCTGATAGTTGGCTTTGGCTAAGGGTGTTATCTTGGGCGTATCCAATCCTTGCGGTCTATCTTTCCTGGCAATTTCTCATATTTTTCTTATCAAGCTGGGTTTATGGACGTCGAATGCGCAAACAATCAGCAGCTTATCATGTCGTTCTTGGTGCAGGCTTGATTGGAGGAGATAAAGTCGGAAAACTCCTTGCCAATCGTATTCATGCGGCGGTCAATGCAGCAAATGAACAGACAATTTTGATATTTTCTGGTGGTCAAGGAGCCGATGAAAAAATTTCAGAAGCTTTTGCAATGCAACGTTACGCAGTTGAAGAACTTCATTTTCCGATTGAACGGACAATTCTTGAAGAAAAATCACGTACCACTTATGAAAATCTCATGTTTTCAGCACAGAAGATAAATGAGCAGAACACAGAAACTGCAAAATTCTTGTTCTTTAGTTCAGATTATCATGTTTTCCGTGCGGCCCTTTTTGCTCGTCAGCTCAATCTGGATGCGCAAGGAGGACGAGGTGGAAAAACAGCGATGTATTACCGTGTGCCAGCTTTCTTACGTGAATTTATTGCGATAATGAACAATGAACGCAAAAAGCACATGATTTGGGTTGGCTTGATTGTTGCAATCCTTGTGATTGTTGCGCTTATTGTTGGCATCATGTATCAACTGAATAAATAATTAAAAAAAATCAAAAGTTTCGGTTACTTTTGATTTTTATTTACGTATATAAGAGTATGCTGATTGTTCATGATGAAAATAAAAATTTAATAAATTTATTAGAAATAGAAATTTCTCAACTTAAAGGAAAGTTTTTTTGCCCTGCTTGTCATTCCGAAGTGCGTTTAAAAAATGGTAACATCAAAATTCCACATTTTTCTCATATTTCTCTTAAAGAATGTCATTCATGGTCAGAAAATGAATCTGCGCAACATTTGGGACTGAAATTAGCGCTTTACAAATGGTTTGCTAGGACGGAAAAAGTGAAGATTGAGCATTATTTACCAGAGCTAGAGCAAACACCAGATTTACTGGTAAATGAGAAAATTGCTATCGAAGTGCAATGCTCGCATTTATCAATCAAGAGACTTTGGGAGCGCACAGAGAACTATCGTAAGCACGGTTATCAAGTAATTTGGCTCATGGGACATGATTTGTGGATTAAAAAATCATTAACGCAACTTCAGAAAAATCTCATGTATTTCTCAAAAAATAGAGGATTTTATTTTTGGGAATGTGATTTAGCTCAGGAAAAGATAAGATTAAAATCTCTTCTACATGAAAATCTCCGAGGACATGTGATTTTTCACTTAGAAGAATTTAATTTTTTTCAAGGAAATTTACTAGAAATTTTGCGTTTACCATTTTTAAGTCAGAAACTCTTGTCAATTCCTGTCACAAGGGATAAAAATTTATCCCATTACATTCGTCAGCAACTTTTTCATCGCAATCCAAAATGGTTAAAATTGCAAGAAAAATATTATCAAAATGGTCAAAATTTATTGTCTGTAAGTTTTGAAAGACCTACTTATGCTCCTGTTGGACTTCATTTACTTGAAAATATTTTTGACAGTTCTGTCAAAAAAAATTTTTGTCAAATTTCACAAGATTTGACAAATTATTATCAAAATTACTGGGAAAATTGGCAGAAAAAAAGCGCTCAGAAAGTTTATCCACCAGCATTTTATGATAAAATAATAAACAGATTAAAATAAAGAAGTGGAGTAAAAAATGGCAAAAGAACGGCAAGAAAATGATAAAAAACTACAATGGGATTTGACAACGATTTTTTCAACAGATGAAGCTTGGGAAGAAGAACTTGCTTGTATCACAGCAAATTTGTCTGGAGAGGCAAATTGGCAGGAAAATGGAAGTCATTCAGCTGTGGATTTCGTAGGGCATCTTTTGGATTCTGCTGCAGTTCTTTACGAAGCTACGGCAACAATGCTGTTAATTTCACAAGATGTTGAGCGCCTTTATGTTTATGCATCAATGAAAAATGACCAGGATACACGTGTTGCAAAATATCAAGAATATCAAGCAAAAGCAACAGCACTTTATGCCAAATTTGGTGAAGTTTTTGCTTTCTACGAACCAGAATTTATGGCACTGACTGAGGAAAAATACGCTCAGTTTGTAAAAGAAGAAGCAAAATTAAGTAATTTTTCTCATTATTTTGAGCGATTATTTTCTCAAAAAGCACATATTTTAAGTCAAAAAGAAGAAAAATTACTAGCCCAAGCTAGTGAAATCTTTGGCTCTGCTGCTGAAACTTTTGAAGTTTTTGATAATGCAGATATCAAATTTCCACTTGTGAAAAATGAACAAAATGAAGACGAACAACTTTCACATGGTAATTACATTTCATTCATGGAAAGTAAAAATCGAGATGTCCGTAAATCCGTTTATCAAGCACTTTACAGCAATTACGAGCAATATCAGCATACATATGCAAAAACGCTTCAAAGCAATGTGAAAGTTCACAATTTTAATGCTCAAGTTCATGGTTATAATTCTGCGCGAGAAGCTGCATTATCTGCAAATTTTGTACCAGAAAAAGTTTATGATTTGCTCATCGAAAGTGTCAACAAACATTTGCCACTTTTACAGCGCTATATCGCATTGCGTAAGGATATTCTCGGACTCGAAGATCTCAAAATGTACGATATTTATACACCATTATCAAGTCTGGATTACAAATTTAATTATGAAAATGGTGTGAAAAAAGCACAAGAAGTACTCTCAATCTACGGCGAAGCGTATTCTGAACGTGTGAAGCGTACCTTTGATGAGCAGTGGATAGATGTGCAAGAAAATATCGGGAAGCGCTCTGGTGCTTATTCTGGTGGCTCCTACAATACAAATGCTTTTATGCTCTTAAATTGGCAAGAAACATTAGATGATTTGTTTACCCTCGTTCATGAGATGGGACATTCCATGCACAGCACCTTTACAAGGGAAAATCAACCCTATGTTTACGGCGATTATCCGATTTTTCTGGCAGAAATTGCCTCAACAACTAACGAGAATATTTTGACAGATACTTTGCTTGACGATGCACAAAATGACCAAGAAAAATTTGCGATTTTGAATCATTGGTTGGACGGTTTCCGTGGCACAGTCTATCGTCAGACACAGTTTGCAGAGTTTGAGCAAGGCATTCATGAAGCGGACGCAAAAGGCGAAGTTCTTACCAGCGAATTTATGAACCATTTATATGCTGAAATCAATGAAAAATATTATGGACTTTCAGCCGAGGAAAATCCTGAAATCCAATATGAATGGGCGAGAATTCCGCATTTTTACTATAATTTCTATGTTTTCCAGTATGCAACAGGATTTGCCGCAGCCAGCTATCTAGCTGAAAAAATCGTTCATGGAACAGATGATGACCGAGAAAAATATCTGACATATCTCAAAGCAGGCTCATCTGATTATCCGCTCAATGTGATTGCAAAAGCCGGTGTCGATATGGCACAGAGCAATTATTTAGATGCAGCATTTGACCTGTTTGAAAATAGACTCAATGAACTTGAAGCTCTTGTTGCAAAAGGAGTTCATCGTGCCTAAAGAAAAACAGACAACCTATACAAAAACGAGCAATCCGATGATGAACCGTCCCGTTGTGAAAGCAGAGCTTGTCGAATTCATGCGAACGCGACAAACACAACTGACGGGAAATCTAAAAATCGTAGAAGACTTTGCTCACGAACATAATATTCCTGTCATTCCCCACGAGACAGTTGTTTACTTCCAGTTTTTATTGGGACTAATCCAGCCTAAAAAAATCTTGGAAATAGGAACAGCAATAGGTTTTTCAGCCCTCGTCATGGCAGAAGCAGCTCCAAATTCTAAAGTCACAACGATTGAACGCAATCCAGAGATGGCAGAACTTGCCAAAGAAAATTTTGCCAAATTTGATAAAAAAAATCAGATAAAATTACTTGAAGGAGATGCTTCAGAATTTTTGACAGAACTGTCAGAAACTTACGATGTTGTTTTTATGGACTCCGCGAAGTCAAAATATGTTGAATTTCTCCCTCAAGTCCTGACAAATCTGTCAGAAAATGGTATCATCGTTATGGACGATATTTTTCAGTCAGGCGAAATTCTTTTACCGATTGAGCAAATCAAGCGCAATCAGCGTGCATTAGAACGAGGATTGCGCAAACTTTTTGACGAAGTTCTGGCTAATCCTGCCTATCTCTCAACGATTTTACCACTTGGAGATGGACTACTGATGATTAAAAAAAGTTCTGTTATGAAAAACAATGAATATTAACAGGATATGAAAGAAAAATTACTGAAAGAAAATATCGGCTTTAATGTTTTGCATAAATTAAGTTTTATTCAAATTTTTATGATATAATTACAACAAGTTAAAAGACAATAGTAAATATCAAATTTGTTTTTACTCAATAACTGCAATTCATACATAGACAGGAGATTATTTTGAAATTTAAAAAACTTAGCTTAGTTCTTACCACAGCTCTCGCGGGTGCTGCACTTGTTACACTCTCTGGTTGTTCAAGCAGCGGTACAAATGCAACAGTTGTTTCTATGAAAGGTGACACTATCCAAGTAAGTGACCTCTACAAAGAAGCCAAAACATTTCCAAGCTTCCCTACGACAACTTTGCTCCAAAATATGACATTTGATAAAATCTTCAGCAAAGAATTTTCTAAAGATGCCTCAGATGCAAAAGTCAATAAACAATTCAATAGTTTGAAGAGCCAATATGGTTCACAATTTGATTCAGCATTGCAACAACAAGGCTTGACAGAATCAAACTTCAAACCATATCTGAAAACACAACTTTTGGAACAAGCAGCGATTGTCAAAGATATTAAAGATACACAATACACGAAAGCAAACTTGAAAACAGCTTGGTCATCTTACCATCCATCAGTTACAGCGATTGTTTTAGCAGAAACATCAAAAGACGCAGCGAACAAAGCGATTGCCTCAAACAAGAGCAATGCAGCAACTTTTGATAAAGACAATTCAGCAAGCAAAACAACTTTTGATTCAACAAGTACAACAGTGCCAGCGGATGTTCAAACAGCAGCATTCAAGTTGAAAAATGGTGAAATCTCAAGTGTTATCACATCAACAGATTCATCTACAGGCTCAACAAGTTACTATGTTGTAAAAATGGTTAAAGCATCAGACAAAGGAACGGATATGAACAAATACAAATCCCAACTTGAAGGTGTTATTAAAACGCAAAAAGAAGCTGATACAACTTACGTTAGCGGAGTTATTGCTAAATACTTGAAGAAAAACAATGTTACTGTGAAAGAAACAGCATTCTCAAGCACATTCTCACAATTTACAAGTTCATCTTCATCATCTAAATAATTAAAATACAAAGACTTCACAGAGAGGTGAGACAAGCTGAAACTCACTAAGTCTAGAGTGCTAAGCAATACGAGTTTTAAAGCAGAGAAAACTGCGATACTAAACAAAAGAAGACGATAACTCTATCGTAAATAAGGGTGGTACCGCGACAGCTCGCCCCTTTGTTTATGGTAGAGTTTTATCATTTTCTAGTGAAAATAATCACAAAAAAACAAAAGGAAGAAAATAAAAATGAAAAAAATGACTTCAGCAGAAGTTCGCGCAACATTCCTCAATTATTTCAAAGAACATGGTCATTCGATTGAACCCTCACAAAGTCTCGTTCCTGTCAACGACCCAACTTTGCTTTGGATTAACTCTGGTGTTGCCACGATGAAAAAATATTTTGATGGCTCAGTTGTTCCTGAAAATCCACGAATGACGAGTTCGCAAAAATCAATCCGTACCAATGATATTGAAAATGTCGGAAAAACAGCGCGTCATCATACCATGTTTGAAATGATGGGAAATTTTTCAATTGGTGATTATTTCCGTAAAGAAGCGATTGCTTTTGCCTTTGAGATGCTCACCAATGAAAAATATTTTGATTTTCCTAAAGAAAAACTCTATGTGACGTATTATCCAGATGATAAAGACACTTACAATCGCTGGATTGAAGTTGGACTTGAAGAAAATCATCTCGTGCCTATCGAGGATAATTTCTGGGAAATTGGCGCTGGGCCTTCCGGACCTGACACAGAAATTTTCTTTGACCGTGGCGAAAAATATGACCCAGAAAATATTGGTTTGCGTTTACTTGCAGAAGACATCGAAAACGACCGTTATATTGAGATTTACAACATCGTTTTAAGTCAATTTAACGCCGACCCAAGCGTTCCCCGCTCAGAATACAAAGAGTTGCCACAGAAAAATATTGATACTGGAATGGGCTTGGAACGTATGGTTTGTATTATTCAAGGTGGTAGAACTAACTTTGACACCGACCTTTTCTTGCCAATTATTCATGAAATCGAAAAATTATCTGGTAAAACGTATAATCCAGATGGCGAAAATATGAGTTTCAAAGTCATTGCAGACCATATTCGCTCACTCAGTTTTGCGATTGGCGATGGTGCTTTGCCTGGAAATGAAGGACGTGGCTACGTTTTGCGCCGCTTGTTGCGTCGTGCCGTCATGCATGGTAAAAAGTTAGGCATTCAAGGAAAATTCTTGGCACAGCTTGTCCCAGTTGTAGGAAAAATCATGCAGGATTATTATCCCGAAGTCCTTGAAAAAGCAGATTATATTGAAAAAATCATTGACCGTGAAGAAGAAACCTTCAATCGCACGATTGATGCAGGTTCAAAATTGTTAGATGAATTGCTTGCCGATTTAAAAAATCAAGCTCAAACAATCGTTCCTGGAGCAGATATTTTCCGACTTTATGATACTTATGGCTTCCCAGTTGAATTAACAGAAGAACTTGCTGAAGATGAAGGATTTGCGATTGACCATGTAGGCTTTGAAGCAGAGATGAAAGCTCAACAAGAACGTGCGCGTGCTGCTGTCGTCAAAGGTGGCTCAATGGGCGCACAAAATGAAACGTTGCAAGCTATCGAAGTGGCTTCTACTTTCCTTTATACAGAGAAAAAGTCAAAAGCCAAGCTTCTTGTTGCCATCAAAGATGATGAAAGTCAAGATAAAGTGACTGGAGAAGCACAGCTTGTTTTTGATGTGACACCATTTTACGCTGAAATGGGTGGACAAGTCGCCGACCATGGTGTCATCAAAAATCAAGCAGGTGAGATTGTTGCCAAAGTGACAGATGTTCAACACGCACCACACGGACAAAATCTGCACCATGTTGAAATTGTTAAGGAAATGCAGGTTGGCGAGACATATCTACTTGAAATTGATGAAGATCGTCGAAGTGCAGTCGTCAAAAATCATACGGCAACACACTTGCTTCATGCAGCATTGCACAATATCGTTGGTACACACGCATTACAAGCTGGCTCACTCAATGAAGTTGATTTCTTACGTTTTGACTTTACACACTTTGCACAAGTGACAAAAGAAGAATTGGCTGCGATTGAGCGTGAAGTGAATGAAAAGATTTGGGAAAATATTTCTGTTGAGACACGGACTGATTTAACCGTAGAACAAGCCAAAGAAATGGGAGCTGCGGCACTCTTTGGTGAGAAATATGGAAAAGATGTGCGTGTTGTCATTATTGGCGATTATTCTGTTGAACTCTGTGGTGGAACACATACGGCGACAACGAGCGAAATTGGTCTTTTCAAGATTGTGAAAGAAGAGGGAATTGGCTCTGGCGTACGTCGGATTATTGCACTTACTGGTAAAAAAGCTTACGAAGCCTTTAAAAATGATGAAGCGATACTTTCTGATGTAGCTGCAGCAGTAAAAGCACCACAATTTTCACAAGTTGTGACAAAAATTACCAATTTACAAGATGAACTTAAAAATTTGCAAAAAGAAAATGAGATTTTTGCTGAGAAACTTGCAGCTAGTCAGTCAGATGAAGTGTTCAAAAATGTTCAAACAGTTGATACTACAAGCTTTATTGCAAGTCAAGTCAATGTTTCTGATGTAAATGGTTTGCGTAATCTTGCGGATATTTGGAAACAAAAAGAATTGTCTGATGTGCTTGTTTTAGTAGCGAAGATTGACGAAAAAGTAAATCTTTTGGTAGCAAGTAAAGTTGCTGCTGTTAAAGCTGGCGCACTTGTGAAAGAATTGGCACCGTTTATTGATGGTCGTGGTGGTGGAAAACCTGACTTAGCAATGGCTGGTGGTTCAAATGCAGCAGGAATATCAGAACTTTTGGCAAATGTAGCTGAAAAATTGAGCTAAAAAGTTTGATTTTTAGTTGAAATTACATAAAAATAATAGCTAGTCGCAGAGAAATCTGTGACTTTTTATGTTACAATTAAGAAGAGAGAGAAAGTTAAAAGTGCTGAATTTTTAGACACAACTTTCAAATAGAAAATAGCAAAGGAGAAGTTGAGATGAAAAAAATAATAACAATGAGTATGGGAGCAGTGATGTTGTTTAGTTTAGCTGCTTGTTCTTCTCACAACGCAACAAGTTCCTCTAAAGTACAGAAAAGTCACTCAAGTGCTCAAGTAAAAAGTAAAACTAAGAAAGCATCGCCATCAACATCATCTTCAAAAGAGAGTAAAAGCTCTCAATCAAGCAGTTCGTCTGCGACAACAGCATCAAGTTCGTCTTCGACAAAAAGTTCAACGACAGCGACTGCTGTGACTTTTGATAGTTTGACTGTGGCAAGTAAAAATCAAATTTATGCTACTTGGTTACAAAATGCGCAGGGAGAATTTATTGTTTATAATACAGATGCGGCAACGACTTATTTTGTAAATGCCGGTTCTAATGGGACAAAGCAATATGAAAATGGTGTGAATAATGGTGGCTATGCGGGAATTTCATTAGCTGATGAGATGAATTCGGCAAAATTTGTTATTAGTGGGGATTCTGTGAGCTTATATGTTCTGGTAGCTGGAAATAGTTTTGATGGAAACTGGGATAATTTGAAGTGGATGGTACAAACAACGTTAACAAAAGAAGCTTTGATGCAAGAATATTATCAAACAAGTCTGACGAATAAGCAAATTGTGTTGACAAAAACGGGTCTTCCTAATTAATAAGAAAAAGCTAAGAACTATGGTAAAATGATTTTATGGTAAAAAATACAGAAGATAAGCCTTTGGCGCAAAATAAAAAGGCGCGCCATGATTATGAGATTTTTGAGACTTTTGAGGCTGGTATTGTGCTGACTGGTACGGAGATAAAGTCGGTGCGTGCGAGTAAAATTCAGCTTCGTGATGGATTTGCGCGGGTACGAAATGGGGAAGTTTGGTTGTCCAATGTTCATATTGCACCTTTTGAGCAGGGAAATATTTTTAATGTAGATGAACTGCGCACTCGGAAATTACTCTTGAAGAAAAAAGAAATTGCAAAGATTGAAAAAGAGTTAACAGGCACAGGAATTACATTTGTGCCCTTAAAAGTATATTTGAAAAATGGTTTTGCAAAAGTTTTGATGGGCTTGGCTCGTGGAAAACATGATTATGATAAACGCGAAACGATTAAACGGCGGGAGCAAAATAAAGATATTGCACGTCAGTTGAAAGCTTACAATCGCTAAAAATCCTGTCAAATTGGCAGGATTTTTTTGACAGTTTTGCCGTAGGGGCTAGAGAATTTATTCTCACTCTGTCAAAAAAATTTTATCATTTTTTTATCAGTAAAAACTTATTTACATACCATTTACCTTATATTTTCAAAGTATTTACATTTGGAGCTTCGTGTGCGTGCTAGAATAGATATGTAAGCAAAAGTGCTTATCGAAAAAATTTATTAAATGGAGAATACATCTCATGAAAAAACAACTCTTTGTTGGCCTTGTTGCAGCTACAGCACTTATCACTCTCGCGGCTTGCGGAAATAGCAGCTCATCTAGCAAGACATCATCATCAAGCACAAAAGCATTGTCTGGACAGATTATTGCTGGTGGGTCAACTGCTTTGCAACCAATGGTACAACAAGCTTCGACAGAATTTATGGCAAAAAATCCAAATGTGCAAATCACAGTACAAGGTGGTGGTTCTGGTGTTGGTTTGACGCAAGTTGCAGCCGGTTCATTCCAAATCGGAAATTCAGATATTTTTGCAGAAGAAAAATCTGGGATAGACGCGTCAGCGATTACGGACAATAAAGTGGCAGTTGTTGGTTTTGCACCGATTGTCAATTCAAAAATTTCCGTTGATAATCTGACAACACAACAGTTGACAGATATCTTCACAGGAAAAGTAACAAACTGGAAACAAGTTGGTGGACAGGACCAGAAAATCACAGTTATCGGTCGGACAGAAGGTTCTGGAACGCGCGTCAACTTTGACCATTTCGCTCTTGGAAATGCGACAGAAGTCAACGGGCCAACACAAGATGCTTCAGGTTCAGTTGTAACAATGGTTGGACAAACACCGGGTGCGATTAGTTATGTAGCGTTTTCATATTTAGAGACAAGCAAAGCGGTGAAAGCACTGGATATTGACGGCGTAAAACCAACAAATGCTAATGTTGCGGACAATGATTGGAAAGTTTGGTCCTATGAACATATGTACACAAACAATTCTAAAGCAACAGCAGCTGAAAAATCTTTCATCAAATACGTTTCTTCTGATAAATCTGACCTCAAGAAACTTGGTTACATTCCAGTAAGCCAGATGAAAGTTGACCGCGATTCTGACGGAAATGTCACAAAGAAATAAATCATACAAGAGACACTGATAAGTTTTGACAGACTTGTCAAATCTCTTATCTGTTGATATTCTCCACTTTGCACATCACAAAATTTTTGACAGAGTTGCCGTAGGGGCTAGAGAATTTATTCTCAGCCTTCTCGGACAGGGTGAACTTATAACGAAGTTGTAAGTTTGTACTCTGTCAAAAATAAATTATCAGCAGATATAAGATTTGACAAAATCAAATCTACTATAAATTTTTTTTCATGGGAATGGCGCATCGCAAGATGTGCTATTTCCGCAACTCCATTTACAAAATATTTACATTGTGAACGTTTCCAGTTATGCAAGAATAATCACGTATTATGGTATAATTAAGCTATGAAAAAGAAAATTTTAATAGCTCTCATGGCGGCTTCTAGCTTGTTTGCATTGACTGCGTGTGGTACAGGCGGAAAACAAGTCACAGCAGGAGGTTCGACAGCTTTGCAACCTTTAGTTGAGCAATCTTCCATGGACTACATGAAACAGCATTCAAAAGAAATTATCATGGTACAAGGTGGCGGTTCTGGTGTCGGTTTGGCGCAAGTCGCAGCTGGCTCTTTTCAGATTGGTAATTCGGACATTTTTGCAGAAGAAAAACCAGGAATTAACAGCAAGAAAATCACAGACCACAAAGTTGCTGTCATTGGTTTCGCACCGATTATCAACAAAAAACTTAAAGTTTCCAATTTGACAAATCAGCAGTTGGTTGATATTTTCACAGGAAAAATTACAAATTGGAGTCAAGTAGATGGTCCGAACCAAAAAATTACCGTGATTGGCAGAACAGCAGGCTCAGGAACACGTGTCAATTTTGACAAATACGCTTTGAATAATGCGACAGAAGTCAATGGACCAACGCAAGATGCTTCAGGTTCAGTTGTTCAGCTTGTTGGACAAACACCGGGTGCGATTAGTTATGTTGCTTTCAGCTATATTCACAAACCAGGAGTTAAACCACTGGAAGTCAATAGTGTCGCACCAACAGATGAAAATGTTGTTATCAACAAATGGAAAATTTGGTCATACGAGCATATGTACACCAACAACGCTCAGGTCAATAAAACCGAAACATCATTTATCAATTATGTGAAAAATGACAAAGCCACTCTCAAAAAGCTCGGCTACATTCCAGTTTCTGCAATGAAAGTGGATCGTGATGCCAAAGGAAATGTATCAAAAATCAAATAAAATTTTTTGACAGAACTGTCAAAAACAAAATGAAGTAAAAATATTTTTTGACAGAGATACAAACTTACAACTCCGTTATAAGTTCACTCTGTCCGAGAAGGCTGAGAATAAATTCTCTAGCCCCTACGGCAGAGTTGTCAAAAACATTTTCATCAAAAAAACAAAAAAAGGCAAGTATGGAAAATCAAAAAATCAAAGAAAAATTGCTTTCCAGCAATAAAAATTCACGCTTAGAAAAATTCGGAAAAACCTTAACTTTCTTGTGCATCGCACTGATTGTCTTTGTTGTCGGCTTAATTCTCGTCTTCGTAGCTGAAAAAGGTCTCTCAACATTTTTTGAAAATGGCGTCAATCCTTTCCGTTTCCTCTTTGGTACAAATTGGTCACCAGGAAATATAGGAGCAGATGGCAAGCCAGCAGTCGGAGCATTACCAATGTTTACAGGCTCACTGATTGTCACCGTTCTCTCAGCACTTGTAGCAACACCATTTGCCATCGGAGCAGGAATTTACATGACCGAGATTTCACCAAAATATGGAGCAAAAATTTTGCAACCAGTTATTGAGCTTCTTGTCGGCATTCCTTCAGTTGTTTATGGTTTTATCGGTTTAACCGTTGTTGTACCAATCATCCGCCAAACTTTTGGTGGAACAGGACTTGGACTTCTTTCTGGTGTTTTTGTGCTGTTCGTTATGATTTTGCCAACTGTTACTTCAATGACCGTTGATGCACTCAAAGCCGTTCCAGGACATTACCGTGAAGCATCACTCGGACTTGGTGCGACACGCTGGCAAACAATTTGGCGCGTTCTTTTAAGAGCAGCAACACCAGGTATCCTAACCGCTGTTATCTTCGGTATGGCGCGCGCATTTGGTGAAGCTCTCGCCATTCAGATGGTTGTCGGAAATGCTGTAACCATGCCACAAAATCTGATTTCACCAGCCTCTACACTGACCTCGATTTTGACCTCTGGCATTCCAAATGCGACACCAGGAATTCAGCTCAATGCGCTCTGGTCACTCGCCTTGCTCCTGCTCATCATGTCACTCATTTTCAACCTCGCCATGCGTGCGATTGCTAAGAAAGGAAGTCTGAAATAATGAACGCGAAACGCTCAAATAAAATTGCCACAGGCGTTCTTTACGTCCTTTCAGGCATTATTGTTGCTATTCTTGCCTTTTTATTACTTTATATCCTCATCCAAGGAATTCCCGCGATTTTTGCAATGGGAGGCTTGAAATTCATCACAACAGCATCCAATCCTCTAACAGGAGGAGGAATTGCTGTTCAGCTTTTTAATTCCATTTACTTGCTGATTGTCACTTTGATTATCTCAGTTCCACTTTCACTTGGCGCAGGGATTTACCTTAGCGAATATGCCAACCAGAAATCATGGATTACAGGCACCGTTCGCTCAGCTATTGAAGTCCTTTCTTCTCTCCCCTCAATCGTTGTCGGACTTTTTGGAATGCTCATCTTTGTCCTACAATTCAAACTTGGCTTCTCAGTTTTATCAGGAGCGCTTGCCCTAACAGTCTTTAACCTCCCTCTGATGACAAGAAATGTCGAAGAAAGTTTGCGTGCAATTCCAACCATGCAACGTGAAGGTGGCTTAGCTCTCGGTTTATCAAAATGGGAAACAGCAATACATATCATTCTTCCAGCAGCAGTTCCAGGTATCATCACAGGAGTTATCCTTTCTAGTGGACGTGTATTTGGTGAAGCCGCAGCCTTGATTTATACAGCAGGTCAGACAAATCTTCCTATCAACTGGACAAACTGGAACCCAATGAGCCTCACAAGTCCCTTATCTCTCTTTAGACCAGCAGAAACACTCGCTGTTCACATTTGGGCGCTCAATACAGAAGGTACGATTTCAACAGCTCAACAGATTTCAGCAGGCGCCTCAGCCGTCCTGATTATCTTTGTACTCCTCTTTAACCTTGGCGCACGTTTCTTTGGAAATCGTATCCACAAACGTCTCACTTCTGGAAATTAAAACTGACAAAAAGGAAAAAATAAATGGCATCAACTTATGATTGGAACGAGCGACATATCATGACTTTTGAAGATAAAATCGCCCTTTCCACAACAGATTTACGTGTTTTTTACAATAATACAAAAGAAGCAATTCATGGTGTAACCATGCAGTTTCCCAAAAATAAAATATCCGCATTGATTGGCCCATCAGGTTCAGGAAAATCGACCTACCTCCGCGCACTCAATCGCATGAACGATACGATTGACGGCGCACGTGTCACAGGCGAGATAAGCTATGCTGATGTCAATATCAATGACCCAAAAGTCAATGTTTATGAAGTTCGCAAACAAATTGGCATGGTTTTCCAAAGACCCAATCCATTTCCAAAATCAATCTATGAAAACATAGCTTTTATTCATCGCAGAGAAGGTGTACACGACAAGAAAAAGTTAGACGAAATTGTCGAAACATCACTCAAACAAGCAGCGCTTTGGGATCAAGTGAAAGATAATCTCAAAAGTTCTGCTCTCGCGATGTCTGGTGGACAAGCACAGCGCCTTTGTATTGCACGAGCCCTATCAGTCAAGCCAGATATCATTCTCATGGATGAACCAGCCTCAGCTCTTGACCCGATATCTACTATGCAGATTGAGGAAACGATGAATGACCTGAAAAAAGACTATACGATTATTATCGTTACACACAATATGGCACAAGCATCACGTGCGAGTGACTATACAGCGTTTTTCTACTCAGGCGATTTGATTGAATACGATGAAACAAGCAAAATCTTCACACAACCAACCTTGAAAGCAACAGAAGATTATGTTTCAGGACACTTTGGATAAGCAGGTAAAAAGAAAAATATGACAAAAGAAGCAATTTTAACAGTCAGTGACTTATCTTTATATTATAGTAAGAAAAAAGCGCTGAACAATATCAATATGAAGTTTTATCCCAAAGAAATCACAGCACTCATTGGTCCATCAGGTTGTGGAAAATCAACGCTCTTACGCTCAATTAACCGAATGAATGACTTGATACCAACTGTCACGATTACAGGCGCGATTATGTATAAAGAGCAAAATATATACAGTCCTCGCGTGGATACCGTTGATTTACGAAAAGAAATTGGTATGGTTTTTCAACAACCCAATCCTTTCCCATTTTCAATTTATGAAAACGTCGTTTATGGTTTGCGTTTGAAAGGTGTCAAAGATAAGGCAGTACTTGATGAAGTGGTTGAAAATTCACTCAAAGCAGCTAACATTTGGGATGAAGTCAAAGATATCCTACATAGTTCAGCCCTCGGACTTTCAGGAGGTCAGCAACAACGTGTGTGTATCGCGCGCGTTTTAGCAGTCAATCCTGATATTATCTTACTTGACGAAGCCACGTCAGCCCTCGATCCAATTTCCGCAGGACGTATTGAAGAAACTTTGCTAGAGTTGAGAAATGATTATACCTTAATCATGGTAACACACAGTATGCAACAAGCCAGTCGTATCTCAGACCGTACAGCTTTTATGCTCAATGGCGATTTGATTGAAATGGACGACACGAAAAAAATGTTTCTCAATCCTGAAAAACAGGAAACAGAGGATTACATTGCAGGGAAATTTGGCTAAAAACGAAAGAATTTCTTAAAATATTATATTAACAATAAAAAAATTAAAAAGGAGTAACTATGCTTCGTACACAATTTGAAGACGATTTAAATAAACTACACAATCAATTTTATTCGATGGGAACACAAGTTTCCGCTCAACTCAATAAAGCCGTTCGCGCTTTTGTTAGCCACGACCGTGATTTGGCAGAAGATGTCATCGAAAAAGACCTAGAAATCAACGAGCAAGAAAAAAATCTTGAAATCCAATCATTAGAAATGATTGCACTACAACAACCAGTATCTGGAGACTTGAGAACAATTATTACTGTCTTAAAAGCAAGTTCAGACTTGGAACGCATGGGTGACCATGTTGCTTCCATTGCCAAAGCAACTATTCAGCTTAAAGGAGAAGAACGTATTCGTGAAGTCGAAGACGACATTTCCCTCCTTGGAGAAAAAGTAAAAGCCATCGTAGATGCGTCACTCAATGCCTATATTCAAGGTAATGACAAACGTGCGCGTGAGATAGCCGAACAACAAACAACAGCAAAAGCCATGAGTCACGAGATCGAAGAAAAAATTCTCGATGCGATGAAAGAAAATACTGAAACCATCACAACAGGAAAAGAATATCTCCTAACCCTCGTTTACCTAGAACGTATCACAGGCTATGCTGTCAATCTCTGTGAATGGATTGTCTATCTTAATTCTGGAACAATCGTAGAATTATAAAAATACCAACAAAAAAATCTTGATACAAGTCAAGATTTTTTATTATCTCTCATTATTTAATAATTTCAAGACCGCCAAGATAAGGACGAAGAGCTTCAGGAACAGTGACAGAACCGTCTTCATTTTGATAATTTTCCAAAATTGCTGCAACAGTTCGACCAACAGCAAGTCCAGAACCATTCAAAGTATGCAAAAGTTGTACTTTTCCATCTTCATCACGATAACGGATTTGTGAACGACGCGCTTGGAAATCTTCACAATTTGAACAAGAAGAAATTTCACGATAAGTATTTTGCGCAGGAATCCAAACTTCCAAATCATAAGTTTTAGCAGCAGAGAAGCCCATATCACCAGTAGATAAAGCAACCACACGATAAGCAAGACCAAGTTTTTGCAAAATATTTTCTGCATTTGCAGTCATTTTTTCCAATTCATCATAAGAAGTTTCAGGTTTTACAAACTTCACCATTTCAACCTTATGAAATTGATGTAAACGAATTAAACCACGTGTATCACGTCCCGCAGAACCAGCCTCAGAACGGAAAGAAGGAGACATAGCTGTAAAGTAAATAGGAAGCTCAGCACCGTCTAAAATCTCACCACGATAATAATTTGTCAAAGGAACTTCAGCAGTAGGAATCAATACAAACCCACGTTCATCAGTCAATTCAAAAGTATCTTCCTTAAATTTAGGGTATTGACCTGTTCCAAACATTGAATCTTGATTGACCATATAAGGCGGGATAATCTCTGTATAGCCTTCTTTTGCGTGTTCATCCAGCATAAAGTTATAGAGCGCCCGTTCAAGTTTTGCTCCAGCTCCTTTATAAAATAAGAAGCGAGAACCAGTCACTTTCGCACCACGTTCCCAATCTAAAATTCCAAGATTTTCGCCCAAATCCCAGTGTGCTTGAGGTTCAAAGTTAAACTCAGGAGTTTTTCCCCAACGACGAACTTCAACATTTTCATCCTCATCCTTACCGACAGGTACATCGTCATGGGGAATATTAGGTAAAGTCGTTGTATAAGTCGTTATTTTAGCCTCAATTTCAATAAGTTCAGCATCAATAACTTTGATTTCAGCAGAAACTTTTTGCATTGCAGAAATCTTATCAGAAGCATCACCTTTTTCACGCTTTACAGTGGCAATTTCATCAGAAACGTTATTGCGTTCCTTTTTAAGTTCTTCAGACTTAACAATCAATTCACGTCTTTGAATATCAAGTGCGTGAAGTTCTTCAAGTTTTTCTGGTGCGACACCACGAGTAGCTAATTTAGCAGCTACAGTATCGAAGTCAGAACGAATTTTTTTAATATCTAACATAATTTTTTTCCTCCAAAAAATATAAAAAACGCCAAAATCCAATTAAGAATTAGGGCGCAGTAAGCACGGTTCCACCTAAATTTTCCACTCTCAAGTTTTTTAAACAAGAAGCAGAACTCAGAAAGCTCTTATCGCGAGCGTACGTCTCTGCTTTAACAGAGAATTCATACAAAAGAAGTAGAAAATTATTTACTCATTTACTTGCTTTCACCAAACGCAAGTTCTCTAAATAAATTAAGTAGTAATTATCTTCTTTATATTATTTTATCAAAATAAATGAGCATTTGTCAAATTTTTTTGTGCCAGTTAAGTTATAAGTGTTAAAATAAAATTAGAATATAATAAGAATAATCTAATATATGAAAAAAGAAAGAGAAAATGACACTATACAAAGTAAAAATAGACCGTAGATTTTTAATAGACCTCTGCTTACTACTTATCGGAGTAGGACTTTATGCCTTATCTGTTCACATTTTTGTAATTCCAAACACCCTTGCAAGTAATGGGATTGCGGGATTATCCATCTTTATGAATTTTGTTTTCAATATCAATCCATTTGTCACGGTTCTCCTTGTTAATATTCCACTATTTATTTTTGGAGGAAAACTCCTAGGAAAAAGAGAACTCTTACTCAGTATTGCCGGAGCTTCAGCAATGAGTCTTTGGTTAATCTTTTTTGAAACTTTAAATATTTCAGGAGTTCAATACAATCATCTCATTTTTGCAGGGATTTCAGATGGTATTCTTTCAGGAATAGGAGTCGGAATTGCTGTTTTATCTCGTGGAACTTTAGGAGGTTCGCTCATGCTGAGTCTTATTATGGAAAAACATCTTAAAATCCCCATTGATAGAGTGCTATTAGGAGTAGATATCATTGTCCTATTACTTTCATTTATGACTTTCCTAGCCCTTCCAAACTTTGCTGTCACACTCTTATCTTGCCTCATTTTTAGCAAAGTTACTCGTTTTGTAGGCAGAAAAAACTATCGACAGCAAGTCATTAACAAATTAAAATATAATATTTTAAGAAAATAAAAAAGAAAAATCTTCCTTTTATTATTTTGCATAAGGATACCGTTTCTGATTTATTTATCAAAATGGTATGATAAATATATAAGAAAATTTTAATAAAGACAAATAAAATTTATTCCTAGTTTCGTAGTCCTCTTGTAAGAGCATCAAGCAAACTAGGAGTACGTGAAATATTTTTAGTACCAATCTCTTTTCCCATACGTTTTAAGATTGCCCCAGAATTTTTAGAAAAAAAGCGGATTCTGCTTTGTCCATTGAGAATAATAGCAAATTGTGGACGAACTTTACCACGTAAAGAAATATCAATTTCTGCCTTTGAGATTGTTTCCCATTTAAAAAATAAATTTTTCCCCATATGAGAATTTTTATATTTGAATTCAAAACCATTATTATCAAGACGAATTTTTCCTGGTTCAACAGTACTCAAATACACTTGTCCATCTGTTTCATACACCATTTGCGTGCGTTGTGTTTCCAATATCTTCAGATCCTTATTCTATTGTCATTTGATACTCTTATTATACCATATAAAAAGCTATAGATTGACTAATGATATATAAAAACTAAACTAAGAAAAAAGGAGTTTAAAGTGAAAATTTTAGAAACAAAAATTGATAAAAAGTTTGTTAAAGACCTGACCATATTACTTATTGGAGTTGGATTGTATATTTTATCCGTCCGTCTTTTTGTTCTTCCTAACCTTCTAGCAAGTAATGGTATTGCAGGATTTTCTGTTTTCTTTAACTTTGTCTTTCAGATTAACCCTGCTCTTACATTTTTCGTTATCAATATTCCACTTTTCTTCTTCGGTTGGCGTCTGCTGAGTCAACGTGAACTTTTGTTAAGTTTACCCGGAGCAGCAGCGATGAGTATATGGATGCTTATTTTTGAAGCGATGGGTATTAGTGGTTTTCAATTTGACCATCTGATTTATGCGGGGATATGTGACGGTATTCTATCAGGTATTGGTGCAGGACTTGTCGTAATTTCAGAAGGAACCTTTGGCGGTTCGCTTCTTTTAAGTCGTATTCTCGAAGACCAATGGAATTTTACTATTGACCGCGTGTTGTTTGCAATTGATATTGTCGTTATGGTTCTCTCACTTTTGACTTATTTGGCACTTCCCCATTTTGCTGTTACTCTTTTATCTTGTTTCATTTTTAGTAAAGTCACTCGTTTTGTAGGACGAGCAGATTATCGTCAAAAGACTCTCGACAAATTGAAATTAAACTTTTTAAGAAATTAAAAAAACTAAAGCCACAGAGACTTTAGCCTAACTAATAGTAGTGATAAAACACTACTATTTTTTCTTTTTTCCGATTCTCTTAAAAGCTTTCGCAAAAGTACCGACAAATGTGGAAGACTTTACTACATTGTCATTGCCGATATTATCACGAACAAGTTTTAAGATATGACCAGCTTGACGAGAAGAAAAACGAATTTTATGTTTATTATTCAGGATAAGATAAAAGTTTTTTCCGATTTTTTTATCATGTGTCACACGACCTTCAACGGCACGAATGGATGCCCATGGGAAAGCCATATTATCTGCAACATTTCGATCGCTGAAAAATTCCATTCCTTTATCACCAATCATAATTTTACCATACTTGGGGAAGCCAAGATAGGCAATGGCTTCAGTAGCCAAATCTGCACGTGTATTTATTGATTCTACCATATACTTATTGTACCACGAAAAGGCTTTATTTACAATGTATATCCTGATTTTTAACAAAGAAAAAAGCCTCCCAAGAGAAGCTTTTTCTATATAATGTCTAAGATTAAGCAAGACCTGCAACGTGCAAGAGAATACCTAATACAAAGAGTCCAATGATAATAACCAACGGTGCGTTACGGTTTTTCCATTTACGCAAAATCCAGATGACAAGGAAAGTCAAGAGAAGAGCGATAAAACCAGGAATTAATGAATTGAACACGTCAGATAATGATTGTTGTTTAAATGGATTAAGACCAAGACCACTACCTACTTGACCAAGCATATTGCCAAGTGAAGAACCACTGATATTGATATTTCCAAGATTACCTACGGCTACATAGTGAGCACCAGAAGTTCCAGCATCAACAATGTGAGAAGAACCAGTAGCTGCCCAAATTGGACTTGCAGCTGTACCAATATTGTGTGCATGAGAAATCCATTCACCAGTATAAGCACCATCAGCAAGAGGTTGTTTAGGAAGCATTGCGTTAGTACCAGTAAAGCTAATACTTACCCAACGTTGAATCAATACACCAAGGATAAACATACCAAGGATAGAAGCACCTTTAGTAACTTTTTGAAGCAAACCACCACCGAGATCAGAAGTGATTGCAGTACCTTGTTTGTAACCAAATTCTTGTGTGTACCATAAGAAAGCGATACGGATAGCATTCCACAAAACGAAGAAGAGGATAGGGCCAACGATAGAGCCAGTCAAAGCCAGAGAAGCACCAAGCGCACCAATAATAGGACGAAGTGTAAACCAGAAGACAGGATCACCAACACCGGCGAGAGGCCCCATCATACCAACTTTAACACCTTGGATAGCGGCATCATCAACTTCAACACCATTTGCTTTTTCTTCTTCAAGGGCAAGAGTAACACCGATGATAGGAGCAGCAGGATATGGGTGAGTATTAAAGAATTCCATGTGGCGTTTCAAAGCAGCTTTTGCTTCGTCAGAACCAGCAGGGTAGAATTTCTTCAATGCAGGAATTAATGCATAGAGGAAACCAAGGTTTTGCATACGTTCATAGTTCCAAGAACCTTGCAAGAACATTGAGCGAAGCATAACGCTGAAACGTTCGTTTTTAGAAAGGTGGAACTTTTTATTTGAATTTTCCATTTTTTATAAGTCTCCTTTCTTAATAATCGTTCAGAATATCGCCGATTGGGTCGCCACTACCAGCAGCACCGCCGTTACCAGAACCTTTGTTTTCAGAAAGAGTCAAGTAAACCAAAGCAAGAACGACACCCAAGATACCCATACCAATCAAAGTGATTTGAGTGATAGGAGCAAGGACGAAACCAAGGAAGAAGAATGGCCAGATTTCAGCAGTTGCCATGATGTTGATAACCATTGCATAACCAACGACAACGACCATACCACCACCAACAGCAAGACCACCTTTGAGCCAATCAGGAATAGCGTTCAAGGCATCAGCAACAACGTGTGCAGGAACGGCTGTGATGATAGCTGCAGGAATGGCAATACGCAAACCTTGGAGAAGGAGAGCAAACATATGCCAACCTTGAACACCAGAGTAAGAACCACGTTCAGCAGCGGCATCAGCCAAGTGAACAGTACCAACGTTGATAAAACGTACAAGAGTTGTAAGAACAAGACCGGCTGTTGCAAGAACGATAGCAGACGCAATAAATGTTTGCAAATCTTGAACAGTAGGTGTGCCTTGACTCCAGTCCCAACCTTTGACCATCAAAAGTGCAGAAGCGACAGAAGCAAGAGCAGCATCAGGTGCAACAGCGGCACCGATATTTGCCCAACCAAGGGCAATCATTTGAAGAGCACCACCAAGCAAGATACCCGCTGCCAGATGACCTGTTACAAGGCCAATCAATGTACAAGCGAGAATAGGTTGGTGAAATTGCCATTGGTCGAGAATTCCTTCGAGTCCAGCAAGGAACGCGACAAGGACGACCAAAATTACAGATATAACACTCATTTTAGTTATTTCTCCTTTTATTTAATGTTTGCTTTTTGAATCAAAGCGAACAAGTCAGATTTAGAGTCATTCGGCACTTTACGGACATCAAATGTCACACCAAGATCGCGCATTTTTTCAAATGCAGCAACGTCTGTTTGGTCTGCTGAAAGGACACTATTAAGCATTGTTTTTCCGGTTGAATGAGCCATAGAACCAACATTGATTGTAGAAATCAAATCGGGAACCGCTTCCACGATAGCTAAAGCGTCTTCAGGATTTTCAAAGAGCAGGAAGGCATGAGTTCCACCAAAACGTGGATCCTTAGCAACTTCAATCATCTTTTGAATTGGAATGACATTTGCATGAACTCCAGAAGGAGCAGCTTGCTCAATCAATGTTCTACGCATTTCATCTTTCGCAACATTGTCAGATACAACGATGATACGGTCTGCTTTTGACTCTGGAGTCCAAGCAGTAGCGACTTGTCCATGAAGTAAACGCGTATCAATACGGACAAGATTAATTTTAATCTTTCCATCACCGATAACAGTTCCTTCAGGAATTGCGCCTTGTGCTTCGCCAGCGGCGGCAACAGAGGCAGTTTCTTTAGGTTGAAGCTCTTCTGGAAGAACACGTATGCCTTCTTTGGCTTCTTTCATGATGTTAGCCACGACTTTTTCAACCCCTGCAGACGCATCCATCATGCGCTCTGTATAGGCTTGAATCAGCATTGGTAAGTTGAGACCTGTGATGATAGCAATCTTGCGTTCAGGGTGTTCATTAAGAACAGCGCTTGATTGATTGAATGGAGAACCGCTCCACAAATCAGCAAGAATGAGAACTTCATCATCGGCATCAAATGTTGCGATAGCTGATTCGATTTGGGCGTGTAAATCTGCTGGACCTTGGTTAGGCATGAAAGTGACGACTTGCGTCTTTTCTTGCTCACCAAAAATCATTGTTGCAGATTGCTTGATACCTGCGGCGAATTCGCCATGGCTCGCAATAACAATTCCGATACTCAATTTGAGTAACCTCCTAATATAAGATTATAATAATAAAATCATTACTTAACCATTATACTACACTCATAAAACTTAATCAAATATTAAGAAAACGTTTGCGAGTTTTTTTATTATTTTTTTCTTGTAAGTTATAAATTTTTAATAGAGGAAATTTTGCTATTTTAATTAAATAAAAAAAATAAAATTATTAAAAAATAACAGTAAATATTCATAATATGGAATAAATAACGGCTTTTTGCTATAAAAAAGCAATGAAAACTCGTTTATTTTATCGAAGTTTAATACAAAATATTTATGAAATTGAAAACTTATGGTAAAATAAAAGATAGGAATTATTTTTTGACGAAATGCTACTTTGGAGTAGAATTAACGAGAATTGAAATTTTTATCATCTACAATTTGAAGTGCGGAGCTAGGACACTTTTTGACTGCGGAAATAAGAGAAGAGGTTTCGGGGAAAGATTTCTCAAGCTGATTACTATTATAGAATTTAACAATGCCGTCGTCTGAATAATCAAAAACATCAGCTGCCTCTAAATGGCACAGTCCACAAGCGATACATTTTTCAGGAATAATTTTTATCTTCATAAGTAAAATAATAATAAAAAAATCTCAAAAAAGAAAGGAAAAAGTTGTGGCAACGAAAGGACCATGGGATAATGAAATTTATAAAGCAATGCGTGAAGAACCAAATGATTTGAAACGAGAAAGTCGCAAAAAATCACAAAATAAAAAACCATTATCAACGCGTTTTTTAACTTTTCTTGTTATAGTGCTGTTTCTCTTTGTTTTTGTAGCTCTAGGCTTTGTTCTCTGGAATAGTCAGGCACAGAATAATGCGAGTATTGTCCATAGTTTTCATAGTGAGACGAGTGTGTCAAGTTCTGCAAAGAGTACGATTTCAACAGCCCAAAGCTCAAGTAGCAGTGTGAGTCAAAGTTCGACAAGTACGAGCAGTAGTGCAGCAACAGGAGCGACTTATACAATCGTTGCAGGTGATACACCTTCTGCGATTGCATCAAAGACAGGCGTTCCTTGGGAACAAATTGCAAGTTTGAATAATATTTCAGCAGAAGGTTATAATGCTGATGGCTCAGCAATTTCTCCTGGCCAAGTTCTTAAGCTGAAATAAACTTTTCTTCATTTATTAACTAAAAATTTCTGTCAATCTGGCAGAAATTTTCAATAATTAGAATTAATTGCTATAATAGATAAAGTCAGAAAATATTTTTTGACAAGATATTATAAATAATTAGGAAAAAAGATGAAAAAATTACGAATTGCAGTAGATGGACCAGCATCTAGTGGAAAATCAACAGTTGCTAAGCTTGTAGCTAAAGACCTTGATTTAATTTATCTGGATACAGGAGCAATGTATCGTGTAGCGACACTGGTTGCTTTGCAGAATAAAACAGGTGATGTGCAGAAAATTATTTCTATCATTAGTCAAAACCCTATTTCTTTTAAAAATTCTCAAAACGGACAACAGGTATTTCTTGGGGAAGAAGAAGTTACAGATGTTATTCGGACAAATGAAGTAACAAATGCTGTATCTAAAATCTCTGCTTTTCCAGAAATTCGAGAATTTTTAGTCGCAGAGCAACAAAGGATTGCGAGCAATGGTAGGATTATTATGGATGGCCGTGATATTGGAACAGTCGTTTTACCAGATGCGGAATTAAAGATTTTTTTGATTGCTTCTGTTGATGAGCGCGCTGAACGTCGCTACAAAGAAAATCTAGCAAAAGGTATTCCAACAAATCTTGAACAGTTAAAAGTGGAAATATCTGAACGAGATAGAAAAGACAGTACACGCGAGATTTCTCCTCTTAAACAAGCTGCAGATGCTATTTTATGTGATAGTACGGGAAAAACAATTAAAGATGTTGTTACTTTTATCGAAGAAAAGGTAAAAGAACTTAGCGAACATAGAAAATAAGGACCTGTCTAGGACTTTATTTTTTTATGTAGTAATATATGATTTTGCAAGGAATACTAAATTTTGGTATAATATCATGATAATGGATGAAAAAAAATATAAGCGTCTTGAATATTTGAAACATAATATTGACTTTCTCAGTATTCGGGAAAGACAAGAATATTACGCATTGCGCAGTGAATTGGAAGGAAATCAATCTTATTCTCAGAATAATATTGATTATACCGAAGATTTTACTAATAGTTATGATGAAAATGAAGTAAATGATAGTAGTGAAAATTTTTCAGATGTACAGGAACAAAGTCATGATTTCAGAGAAGCTGATACTGATAGAAATAGCCAGAAAGTAACTGGAAACTCTGGACAGAAGAATAAAAAACCTAGAAAAAAGAAAAAACGACATTGGATTAGAAATATTCTTGTTCTGATTCTTCTTATTATAGTAGTGATGGTTGGTTTCTTTATTCATGGTTACCAACGTGGTGTAAAACATGAAGGCGGAGTTGTTAAGAGTGAGAAGTTTGATGCTTTAAAAAATACAGATGGGACAACAAACATTCTTTTACTTGGAGCAGACCAGCGCCCAGGACAAAAATCTACTGTGGCGCATTCGGACTCAATCATGGTTTTACATTTGGATACTAAAAAGCATCAGGCAAAAATTGTGAGTTTTATGCGAGATACGTTAGTTAATATCAAAGACGTTAGTAGCTCTGACCAACCCGATGTTAAAATAAATGCAGCATTTACGATTGGCGAACAGGAAGACCCTATGCAAGGGGCAAATTTATTGAGCGAAACCTTATATCGTAACTTTGGCGTGAAATGTCAATATTACGCAATAGTTGATTTCTCTAGTTTTGCTACGATTATTGATTCACTTTTCCCAAATGGAATTAAAATTGATGCAAAATTTTCAACGATTAATGGTCAAAAAATGAGTGAAGTTCCAGTTCCTGATGATTTGGCAACAACGGAAGGGAAAGTTTCGTCTGATGAAACTTTAACTTCTGAGCAAGCATATGAACTTGGTTATCCTGATGGGGGTGGAATCTTTATGATGATAAAGCAAGGTGAACAAAAGATGAATGGACGAACACTTTTGAATTATGCACGTTTCCGTCATGATGATGAGGGAGATTATGGTCGTGTGAAACGTCAACAGCAAGTGATGGCAACTATCACATCTAAAGTGAAAAATCCACTGACACTCTTTACAGCTTCTAGTGCTTTAGGAACTGCGCGTGCGATTACGATGACAAATATTCCTAATTCATTCTTTATAGGACATGGTGTGGGAACACTTATGGATTTGAAAAACGGTATTAAATCAACGACTATTCCAGCTGATGGAGATTGGCAAAATAGTTATGATATTTATGGAGGAATGGGACTTCTTCTTGATATGCCTAAATATAAAGCAGAAGCTGAGCGACTTCTTGGACAATAATAAAAAAGTTTTTGACAAAACTGTCAAAAACTTTTTTCTATAAAAACTCTGTCAATTTGTTGACAGAGTTTTCTTATTATCCTTTGTCTGCGCCAGCAGTAATACCGTTGACGTAGAATTTTTGCATGATGATGAATAGTATTGTGATAGGAACTGCTATGGTCACACAACCAGCGATGAATTGTGTGAAGTAAGTCGTTGCAGCACCTTTTTGTCCAGTAACCATCATATATAGTCCATAAGCGATTGTGAAGTTTTCAGGATGAGCTTGGTCATTTCCGAGGATAATACCTGAGAAGATGAAATCAAGCCAAGGTCCCATGAAAGCCATAAGAGCTGTGTAAACAATGATAGGACGTGAGAGTGGCAAAGTAATATGAGTAAAAATCTGCCATTTATTTGCACCGTCAATCATAGCTGCTTCATCAATTGAATGTGGAATAGTATCAAAGAAACCTTTGGCGATGTAAAATGCTAATCCAGCACCACCGACATAAACAAGTACCAAACCACCAAGATTTAACATATTTAAACCTTTTAAGATATAATACAATGCAATCATTGACATGAAACCTGGGAACATTCCGAGTACAAGAGCAATCTGTAAGAAAGGTTTGCGGAAAGAGAAACGTAAACGAGATAAAGTGTAAGCCATGATGATAGTAATGAAAGTTGCAATCGCTGCAGATATAATAGCGACAGCAAAAGTATTTATCAACCAATTTAAGTAGGGAAATGAACCACTTTTATTTTGGAAAAGTCCAACATAGTTTGAAAGTGTCCACACTTTTGGGAAGAATGTTGAGACGAAACCAACATGGTTTTCAGCAAAACTTGCAAAAATAATCCAAACAATAGGAACTATCCAGATGATAGCAAGTAGTGCCAATAAGATATAGCGAAAAATTAAAGAAACTAAACGCTGTGTATGATATGATTTCATGTTTTTTAGCCCTCCTTAAATGCGTTTGTGCGTCGATATGCGATGAGGGATACTGTCGCATTGACGATGAAAATCAAAATACCAAGAACTGCAGCAGCATTATAACGCTGTGTTTGCCCAAAGACCAATTTGTAAAGCCAAGTGACAAGTAAGTCGGTTGAACCGGCTCCATTGTAGTTTGGATTGAGCGGATTTCCGTTAGTCAAAAGGTAGATGACATTGAAATTATTGACATTACCGATAAACTGCTGAATAAGCGCTGGTGTCATAACAAAAAGAATTTGTGGGAAAGTAATAGAACGAAAGACTTGGAAAACATTTGCACCATCAATACGTGCAGCTTCTATCTGGTCTTGCGGTAAGTTTTGGATAATCGCTGTTGAAACCAACATAGAAACTGGGATACCAATCCACATATTTACAACAATAACGGTAATTCTTGCAATCATTGGACTAGAACTTGCACCGATAAAGTTAATCGGACTGGAAATCAAGTGAATGCTCATTAAAATATTATTGAAAACACCTTGATAATCCAAAAATTGTGCCATCATTAAGAGAGTGACAAATTGAGGAACAGCAAATACAATAACGAAAATTGTCCGCCAGAAGCCTTTGAATTTGATACCAGTTGATTCAATCAACATAGCAAGTAATACACCGCCTAAGAAAGTTGTAGCAGTAGCGACAACTGCCCAAACGAGTGTCCAAGCAAGAACAGGGAAGAAAGTTCCAGCTAGATTACCAGTCAGGACAGTTCCAAATGCTTGAAAACCTGTCCAAGAAAAGGCTGTTGCGTGTTGTTGGTCAAAGTTAGTAAATGCCATAGAAATCATATAAATCGTAGGCAATACTGTAAAGGCTAAAATACCAAGTAATGGGAGAGCCATCAAAGTTGTATGAAGACGACTGTCAAGAAGGGAAGCGAGTTCTTCTTTATTGGTAGGAATTTTTTTATCATTAAGCTGTAACCAATAAAGATGTTTATTTGAACGATAGTTTACAAAGTAAAGTAAGACAAAGAGAATAACAATAACGCAAGCCATAATTCCCCAGAGTAATATCAGAACAGAATTACTAGGATGAACTGTCACATAAATTTGCTGTGCATTGTTAAAGACTTGTTTGGTAACTTTATATGGTCCTAACGTACTTAATAAAGAAAATGCGCTAATTCCTGAAAAAATTAACCAAACGATGAAGGCAATTTCTAAAATTAAGAAAGAAAAACCTTTCACCCATTGTTTATTTTTAATTTGATTTAAACCCATAAACAAGAAAGTTAGTTTAGTGGATGTATCACCTTTAGACCAAACTTCTCCAAGTTTTATTGATTTTTCTTCTCGTATCAAATGTTTATTTGGTGGAACGGTGTTCCCTGCGAGATTTATATTATTATTTTCAGACATAAGAGGTTCCTTCCTGAAAAAATTAAAAGGTTAGGCTGAATGAGCCCAACCTCTTATTCACATACTAGAATTAGTTTTTAACAGAGATAGCTTTTTGGAATGTGTCCAATTTAGCTTGATATTGGCTTGCTGGGATAGTGCCAGAATATGCTCCGTTAATAAGTGGTGCTGCATCGTTCCAGAATGTAGCCATTTCAGGAAGTTTAGGCATCAATGTAGAGTAACCAGGTTTAGACATAGTGATAACTGCTTTAACTTCAGCATCAGCTTTAACAGAAGATTTCTTTTGGTCTGCTTTGCTTGTTGGAACAAGTCCAACTGTCTTGAACAATGTCATTTGAGCAGAAGCACTTGTGATGTATTTAGCCAAAGCTTGTGACGCTGCTTGGTTTTTAGCATAAGAGTTGACTGCGAAACCGTGAATACCTAAGAAGGCTTGCATTTGTTTTTGAGCGCCATTCAAAGTGATTGTTGGGTAAGGAGCAACGGCATAATTGCTACCAAGGATTTTCTTGATGTTTGCAGTATCCCAAGGACCATCTAGGATAGCTTGTGCTTTGCCAGATTGAAGTTGGTTCAAAGCATTAGAAGTTTGCATGACACCTTTGTTTGCTTTTTGAGCGGCGAACCATTTCATTGCAGTAACACCGTTGTCAGAAGAAACAGTAGTACCTTTTAATTTTTCACCAGTTGAACCATAAAGTTTAGTACCTGCTGAGAAGAAGACAGGATAGAAGTTGAATGCGTTTGTGAAGTCAGTTGCTACAACACCTTTAGAAGTCAATGTATCCCATGATTTAACATCAGATGCAGAGAGTTTTGACTTGTTGTAGAACAATGTTTGAGCTTGGATTTCTGAAGGATAAGCATAAAGTTTGCCTTTGTATTCCATACCTTTAAATGATACAGAAGTGACAGCTTTCTTAACTGCTTTTGTGTTTTTTGGAGAGATTGGATTGATATAGCCTTTAGTTGCCATATCACCAAGTTGGTCGTTTGGTACTGCGAAGACATCAGCATATTTAGATGGGTCTTTTGCGATATCAGTTTTTGCATTTGCAGAACCTGATGAGTTGGCGATGACACTTACTTTAACTTTTGGATACTTCTTTTCAAATTTCTTTACAACTTGAGAGAAAGCATCTTTTTGTTGGGTATCAACATAAAGTTTGACAGTGCCTTTTACTGTTGCTGCAGAAGCACTGTGTGTGCCAGCTACAGCTGCAAGAGTAGCAACTGAAAGAATTGCAGCTCCGCCTAAAGCGATTTTCTTAAATGAATTCATTTTGTTTCCTCCTAATGAAAACGGTTAATTTATTTACAAGTTCTATTTTACGCAAACGGTTTCGATTTGTCAAGAGAAAAAGTGTTACATTTTAATTACATAGCCTAAAAGCCGTATTATAACTATATTTGGCAAGTTAAAATAACAGATAAAATTATTTGTAAATAATTTCTGCGTTAAATAGTGCAAACGATTGCGTTATTGAAAGCGTTATGATAAAATAGAATTAATGTGAGATTTCAATTTCTCCAGATGTGGTGGAAATGACACTAAAAGAAAACTTATATTAGAGTAGTTTTCTGCTATTCCTAAGGTATAATTATCTAAGGGAAAGGTACAGCCCATCAAAAAATTTTGGAGGTTCTATTATGAACAAAGCTGCTATTTATCATCGTCCTGAGTCCGAATTTGCTTACTTATATAGTAAAGAAAACATGCACATTCGCATTCAGGTAGCTCATGAAGATATTGCGAGTGTTTCGTTAGTTTATGGCGACCCATATCGTTGGGAAAACACTCAAAATCCAGAGTTACAGTCATGGAAGAGTATGGTTGTAGAAATGACGAAAGGTCTTTCAACGTCGGTTAATGATTATTTTGAAGCAGAAGTCTCTGTTCCTACTAAACGAATGGATTATCTTTTTGTTTTGACGGCAATTGACGGAGAAAAGAGCATTTATACTGACCAAGGTGTGATGCCATTTAGTGAAGAATTATTGACTAAAAAATATGCTGCTTTTCGTTTTCCGTATTTCCACGAAACAGATAGGGCGAAAGCGCCTGAATGGGTAAAGAAGACGGTTTGGTATCAGATTTTTCCTGAACGTTTTGCTAATGGCGACAAGTCAAATGACCCAGAAGGTGTCAAAGAATGGAATTCAGTTGAAAATCCTGATAGACAAGATTTTTATGGTGGAGATTTGCAGGGTGTCATTGAGCATTTGGACCATCTGACCGAATTGGGAGTGAATGGGATTTACTTTACGCCGATTTTCCAAGCACATTCTAATCATAAGTATGATACGGAAGATTATCTTGAAATTGATAAAAATTTTGGGGATAAAAAAGTCTTTAAAACTCTAATTGAAGAGGCACACGCACGCGGTATCAAAGTTATGCTGGATGCCGTTTTTAATCATATTGGCGATACTTCTGTGCAGTGGCAGGATGTCTTGAAAAATCAAGAAAAATCAAAATATGCCGATTGGTTCCATGTGAACAGCTGGCCAGCGGCTTATACACCAATGGATGATTTTGAAAATTCGGAAGATGCGACTTACGATACTTTTGCATTTACACCACATATGCCAAAGCTTAACACGGCAAATGCTGAAGTTCAGGATTATTTGTTGCATATTGCAGATTATTGGATTCGTGAGTTTGATATTGATGCTTGGCGACTTGATGTGGCTGATGAAGTGGACCATGCTTTCTGGAAGAAGTTTCGTCAGACCTGTGATAGTGCAAAAGAGGATTTTTATATCTTGGGTGAAGTTTGGCATTCTGCTCAACCTTGGCTTGGTGGAGATGAATTTTCAGCAGTTATGAATTATGCTTATACGAACGCTATCACAGATGCTTTAGTTAAAAAGACTTTGACATTGGAGCAGATGGTCTCAGCAATCAATACACAACTGATGCTTTATCGTAAACAAACCAATCAAGTGATGTTTAATGTTTTAGATTCACATGATACACCTCGGATTTTGACGGTGGCTAAGGGAAACAAAAACTTGATGAAACAAGTGGAGATGTTTACTTATCTGCAACCGGGTGTTCCTTGTATTTACTATGGCGATGAATATGCGCTAACTGGTGATATGGACCCAGATTGTCGAAAATGTATGCCTTGGGAAAAAGAAGAACAAGACGAAGATATGTTTGCTTTCTTCAAAAAAATAGTTGCTTTCCGACATGAATATGCTGAAACGTTGAGCGGTGCTGCGTTGACTTGGAAAATCATTGATGGCAAAAATGGAATTGTTAAGTTTGAACGTGGTGATTTAAAAGCAATATTTAATATTGGCGAGCGCCCTGCTTACTTTGTGGGAGATAATATTATCTTGTCTCATCTTGTCGAAGGTAAAAATGTAGGACAGTTTGGTTTTGTTGTCTATAAATAATAGTAAGAGTTAATAAATGGAGAAGTATATGGAACAGCAATGGTGGCAAAGTACGGTCGTTTATCAGATTTATCCGCGCTCATTTATGGATTCAAATGCAGATGGTATTGGCGATTTGCAGGGGATTATTTCTAAGTTGGATTATTTGCAGGAATTGGGAATTGGTGCGATTTGGTTGAGTCCTGTCTATCAATCACCAATGGATGATAATGGTTATGATATTTCGGATTATCGGGAGATTGCGGATATTTTTGGCACGATGGAGGATATGGACGAGCTTTTAGCGGAAGCGAAGAAGCGCAATATCAAGATTGTGATGGATTTAGTGGTTAATCATACGTCAGATGAACACGCTTGGTTTGTGGAAGCACGTCAATCTAAGAATAATCAATATCGTGATTATTATATTTGGCGCGATGAGCCGAATGACTTAGAATCTATTTTTAGTGGTTCTGCTTGGGAATTTGATGAGAAAACAGGTCAATATTTTTTGCATTTGTTTAGTAAACGTCAGCCTGATTTGAATTGGGAAAATCCACAGGTTCATGCGGAAGTTTATGATATGATGAATTTCTGGATTGATAAGGGAATTGGCGGTTTCCGGATGGATGTGATTGATATGATTGGTAAAGAAATTGACCGTGGTATCACAGGAAATGGGCCGAAACTTCATGATTACTTGCAGGAGATGAACCATGCGACGTTTGGCGAGAAGAATTTGCTGACAGTTGGCGAAACGTGGGGCGCAACACCTGAGATTGCGGAGTTGTATTCGGCGCCTGAGCGAGATGAGCTGTCAATGGTTTTTCAGTTTGAACATATCACATCGACTTATCCTGAAAATGGCGATAAATGGGAAGCAGGTGCGCTTTCTGTGCCGAAGTTGAAAGAAATATTTGCGAAATGGCAAGCTTTAGAAAATGGCTGGAATTCGTTGTTTTGGAATAATCATGATTTACCAAGAATTGTGTCTAACTGGGGCAATGATGGTAAGTATCGGGCAGAGTCGGCGAAAGCTTTTGCGATTTTACTGCATTTGATGAAAGGAACTCCTTATATTTATCAGGGGGAGGAAATCGGCATGGCGAATTTTCCTTTTGAGTCGATTGAGCAAATCAATGATGTGGAAGCGAGAAATATGCGTTTGGAACGTTTGGCGCAGGGTCAGTCGGAGGCTGAAATCATGAGCGCTATTCGTCATGTAGGACGTGATAATGCGCGTACACCAATGCAATGGGATGATACAGAGAATGCTGGATTTACAAACGGGACACCGTGGTTGGCTGTCAATCCGAATTATCACGATGTCAATGTTTTATCATCTTTGTCGGATGAAGAGTCCATTTTTAAACTTTATCAAAAACTCATTCGTTTGCGGAAAAAGAATGACTGGGTAGTTGAGGGGGATTTTGAACTTTTGAAGACGGCGGATAATGTTTTTGCTTATTTACGAAAATATGCAGGAAAAAAATATCTAGTTGTTGTGAATTTGTCGGATGAAGTCAATGTTTTTGGACCGGGATTTGTTGCGAAAAATTGGTTGGTTCAGAATTATCCAGATGTACCAGAGTTGTCAGATGTGACTTTACGCCCTTGGGAAGCTTTTGCTTGCGAGGTTGACTGATGATTTTTGAAATAGTAATTGGGCTTTTGTTTGTGTGGAATGTGGTAGTTTTTGCATTTTACGCGGTGGATAAATATAAAGCGGTTCATCATCTTTGGCGGATACCTGAGCGAGTATTATTGACAATGGCGCTACTTGCTGGCGGTTTAGGAGCTTTGCTTGCGGGGCACATTTGTCATCATAAAACGCGGAAATGGTATTTTCAGGTCTGTTGGTATATTGGACTTGCGATAGATATTTTGCTGATTTTCCTCATTATCAAATCCTGATACAATGCTTGTATCAGCTCTGTCTTTACAGACAGAGCTCTCTAAATAGAAAGTAAACATACAAGTATGAAAAATCAACATTTCTGGAGACAAGTGCTTTCGCTTGCTTTGCCAGTAGCGGCTCAGGGACTGCTCTATGCAATCCTTGCGATTGTCAATCAACTCATGGTGGGAAGACTTGGCACAACGGCGGTGGTTGCGGTCAGTTTTGGTTCCAAAATTATGGGAATTATGGGATTTGTACAGGCAGGACTCACGGCAGGGCTTGGTATTTTAGCTGCTCAGCACGTGGGAAATGGTGATCGCTCAAAAATCGCACCTTTGCAGGGGATGATTTTGATGATTAGTTTGGCGGTTAGGTTGGTCTTTATGGTACTGTCGATTGGCTTTCCACATTTGGCGATGGCGCTGTTCACGGCAGACTCAAAAGTGATTGCGACGGGTGCGAGCTATCAGCGGTTGCTTGGACTATCTTATTTTCCAGCGATGCTGATTGGCGTTTATGCAACGGTGCTGCGCTCTGATGGGATTGTCAAGTTGCCATTCTATATGAGTCTTGCGACGGTACCACTTGAGGCAATTCTTGATTATGGTTTTATTTTTGGGAAGTTTGGGCTGCCTAAAATGGGTGCAGCAGGTGCAGGGCTTGCGACGACACTTGCGGTGCTGGTGGAAGTTGTAATTTTATTGGGTCTGGTTTATGGAAAACGGCTGACGGGAAGTTTTTCTTTGCGACAATTGACAACATTCAAATGGCACGATACAGAAATTCGTCAGCTTTGGCGATTGACTTTGCCACTTTTAGGCGATAATCTGAGTTTTATTCTTGCGGATAGTACAACATCAGCGATTTATGGATTTATGGGGACGGCGCAGACGGTCGCTGTGATGACAATGTATCCTGTGCAGCTGCTTCTGATTACTTTTTTCAATGGCTTTGCGACGGCAGCATCTGTTATGATTGGGCATAGGCTTGGCCGTGATGATATGGCTGATGCTTATAATTCGGGGAAAAAATTGCTCTGGCTGAGCCTTATTGCGCCACTCGTGATTGGCTTGTTCTTGATGCTCCCGATGCCTTGGTATCTTGGGTTCTATGAGCTTTCTAGCTACTCACGGAGCTTGACACAAGCGGTGATGCTCGTTATGGTACTTTTTGTCCCTGTCAAAGTCTGTAACATGGTCTTTGGTAGCATCTTAGGCGCTGGTGGTGAAACAAAATTTATCTTTTATTTGTCGATTTTAGGTGGCTGGGGCTTAGCGGTGCCGATTGGACTGTTGACTGCCTTTGTTCTTCATTGGAGCATTGTTGCGGTCTTTGCAGCTGTCACGGCAGAAGAAGCTGTGCGTGCGCTCCTCGCTCTACATAAGATGCGACAGAAAACTTGGTTGAATAATTTGGTGAAAGAGAATTAAAGAGTATGACATTATTTTTAGGAAACGTTTTCTTTTAAGAGAGAGGCTGACAGATGAAAATTAAAAAATTATTATTGGTTACAACCCTTACAGCAGCTAGTTTGCTTACTTTGTCGGCTTGCGGGCAGGCGAAAAAAGTTTCTTCGGCTAAGAAAACAACGGCAGCTATCGTTAAAAAGGTCAATCCTGAACTTTATCGCAATTTCTATGAGATATTTACAGGTTCATTTGCGGATAGTAATGGCGATGGTGAGGGAGATTTGAATGGTGTGACTGAACATTTGGATTATCTCAATACGGGAAATCCGAAGTCAACGACAGATTTGAAAGTTCAGGGACTTTGGATGACACCGATTTTTGCGAGTCCGACTTATCATGGTTATGATGTGACGAATTATGAGAAAATCAATCCTAAAATGGGAACGATGGCAGATTTTGAGAATTTGGTTGCGCAAACAAAAAAACGTGGGATTGCGGTGATTTTGGATATGCCTTTTAATCACACAGCGACAAATAATGCTTGGTTTTTGAAAGCTTTGGCTGGTGATAAGAAATATATGGCTTATTATAATTGGTCAGATAAGGCAAAACAAGGTTATAATTTGGCAAGTAATGGAAAATATTATGAGTCTGAATTTGATAAATCAATGCCGGACTTGAATTTGTCTAATCCTGATGTGAAAGCGGAGATTGCGAAGATTACGCAGTTTTGGCTGGATAAGGGTGTTGCTGGCTTTCGTTTAGATGGTATGGCTTATTATTATGGGACTTCGGTTGATAATAAGACGGTGAAATTTGCGAGTTGGTTGATGAAAACAATCAAATCACAAGATAAAAATGCTTATGTTGTCGGCGAAGATTATGCGAGTGATGTTGATATTAGTACACTTTATGGCTCGAAGATTGATTCTTTATTTGCTTTTCCAAATGCTTTGACAAATAATAATGCTCCTTTGGTGAATGCGTTGATGTATAGTGAGGGACGAGAATTTGCTGAGGGGCAGGCGGCATGGGACAAAGAAATTCATGGAGTTAATCCGACGGCGATTGATGCACCATTTTTGACCAATCATGATATGGATAGGGCGATTAACTTTACGAATACTTTGGCGGAGTCGAAAATGGCAGCATCAAGTTATCTACTGTTACCAGGGAATCCTTTTATTTACTATGGTGAAGAACTTGGAATGTCTGGTGGTGGAATTGACCAGAATAAACGTTTGCCAATGCAATGGACGGCAAATGGACAGGATTCTCCGAAAACAAGTATTTGTGTGCCGGGCGCGACAGAAACGGCAACAACGCTTGGTGGTTCGGTCGCTCAACAAGAAAGTGCGCCAAATTCTCTCTTGAATTGGTACAAAAAAGTGCTGCGCGTGAAAGCGAAATATCCTGAGATTGCCAGTAGTCGTGTGAAAGCTGTGGCAACCTCGAAAGATAATTTGTCCGTGATGAATTATGGAAAATCTTTGACGGTTGTGAATAATTTTTCTAGTACGGCGACAACAACGGTGAAATTGCCAAAAGCTGTGGTTGGTAAAGTGATGGCTGATGGTCTTTATATTGATGGTGGTCAGGCAACGGTGGTCGATGGAAAATTGAAAATGCCACCTTATAGTACGGTTATTTTGAAGAAATGAGAAGAAAATGAGTAAAGATGATAAAAATTGGTTTCATCATGCAGTAGGTTATCAGATTTATCCGAAATCTTTCCGCGATGCAAATGCTGATGGCATTGGGGATATTCAGGGAATGATTGAAAAACTATCTTACTTGAAAGAGTTGGGAGTGGATTTTCTTTGGATAAATCCTGTTTATAAGAGTCCACAGGTTGATGGTGGTTATGATATTAGCGATTATTATGCGATTGATGAGATGTTTGGGACACTTGATGATTTTAAGTTGTTGTTGAATGAGGCGCATAAGTTGGGCTTGAAAGTGATTATGGATTTGGTGGTGAATCATACGTCGAACTTGCATCCTTGGTTTATTGAAAGTCAGAAATCGCGTGAAAATCCTTATCGTGATTATTATCTTTGGGCGGATGCGACGGCTGAAAAGATGCCAAATGATTGGAAATCTTTCTTTGGTGGTTCGACTTGGACCTATGATGATGCAACACAACAGGCTTATTTTCATGTGTTTGCAGCAGAACAGCCCGATTTGAATTGGAAAAATCCAAAATTGCGCGAAGAAATCTATAAGATGGTGCGCTGGTGGTTAGAGTTGGGACTTGACGGTTTTCGGTTGGATGCGATTTCGCATATTCAAAAAGAACCTTGGGACTTTAAAATCAAGTCTTGGCGAGGCAATGGCCCTTGGCAGCCTTTTATGAATGTGGCTGGTATTGAGAATTATATGCACGAGTTGAAGGCGATTTTTGATGACTATGGTGCGCTGACTGTGGGCGAGGCAAGTGGTGTTTTGTCTAGTGAAGCGGCGAACTGGACGGATGAAAATGGTTATATCAATATGATTTTTGAATTGGAGCATAATGCACGGCGTGCGGACGGTTCTGGCGATATTTATGGTTTCAAAAAAGTATTGATGCGCTGGCAAAAGGACCAGTTGGCGCGTGGTTGGAATGCTCTTTATCTGGAAAATCATGACCAGCCACGTTCGATTGATGCCTTTGGTGATGGCAGTCTGGCTTCTGCAAAGGCGCTTGCCGTGGCTATCATGCTGCTACGCGGGACGCCCTTTATTTATCAGGGGCAGGAAATTGGTATGACGAATTTTCCATTTTCTGATATTTCACAACTTCGTTCGGCAGAGGTTATTCAGCACTATGATGAGCTGGTGGCACAGGGAGAAAGGGCAGAAGATGCGTTGGCAGAAATTGTGTTGAATACGCGGGACCATTCGCGGACACCGATGCAATGGGATACTTCAGCAGAGTCTGGATTTACTGCTGGTAAGCCTTGGATGGCTGTTAATCCAAATTATCAGACGGTCAATGTGGAAGCTTCTCAGGAATTACTGGGCTTGTACAAGGACTTGATAAAATTGCGTCATGATGAAAAAGCGATTTCTGACGGTTCTGTCAAATTTTATTTTGAACGTCATTTGAATGCTTTTGTTTATGAACGTGATGAATTTCTGATTATGGTCAATTTGGGACAGAAAAAAGCACATTTGGACTTGGGAAAAGTTTTTGACAGTTCTGTCAAAAATTATCAGCAGGTGCTGGGAAGTCAGGCACGCGAATTGACAGAAAAAATGACACTGTCAGCTTGGGAATATCAGGTTTTCAAGCGAAAATAATTTTTGACAGAGATACAAACTGACAACTCCGTTATCAGTTCACTCTGTCCGAGAAGGCTGAGAATAAATTCTCTAGTCCCTACGGCAACTTTGTCAAAAAAATGTTGAAAGAAAGAGAAGAAAAATTTGAAACAAATTAAACGATTGATGGGAATTGATCCTTGGAAAATTACAGCAAATGAGATTGAAAAAGATGATCGGCGATTGCAGGAGTCATTGACTTCGATTGGCAATGGTTATATGGGAATGCGCGGGAATTTCAGTGAAACTTATAGCGCAGACCATCATCAGGGAACTTATGTTGCTGGTGTTTGGTTTCCTGACAAAACACGTGTTGGTTGGTGGAAAAATGGTTATCCTGAGTATTTTGGCAAGGCTATCAATGCGCTGGATTTTGCAAAAGTTCGGATTTTTGTTGATAAAAAAGAAGTTGATTTGGCAACAGCGCCTGTTGAAAATTTTGATATGGCGCTGGATATGAAAAATGGTGTGCTGACTTATCGTTACACGATTTACGGTGTGCGCGTGACAGTGGAGCGCTTCTTTTCGGTAGCTACGCGTGAACTTGCGGTTTTCAAATTTAGTTTTGAAAATGTTGATGGCGAGTTGCATAGTGTACGTGTGCAGTCATTTATCAATGCAAATGTACGTAATGAAGACTCGAATTACGAAGAAAATTTCTGGGAAATCTATGAAAATGGTACAACAGAAAACGGGTCATATCTTATCAGCCAAACGGTGCCTAATCCTTTTGGAGTAGAGCAGTTTACGCTTCTTGCTCAGCAAAATTATCTGGGCGATTTTGATTTGACAGACCAAAAGTTCGTTGATGGTGCGGTTGTTGATACACTTGATGAAATCTTGCCATTTAGTGAAACATTGACGCTGGAAAAACGTGTGACAGTCTTGACAAGTCGTGATTATGAGGATTTGGCAGCCATGACGGATGCTTCTGTGGCACTGGCGGATTCGCTTTCTGATGTGAGTTATCAAGAGCTTTTTGATGCTCAAACTGAAAGCTGGACGCAACGTTGGGAAATCGCCGATGTGCAGATTGATGGTTCTGATGAAGCACAGCAAGGGATTCGTTTCAATTTGTTCCAACTTTTTAGTACTTACTATGGTGAAGATGAACGCTTGAACATTGGTCCGAAAGGATTTACGGGCGAAAAATACGGTGGTGCAACTTATTGGGATACGGAAGCTTATGCTGTCCCACTTTATCTGGCATTGGCGGATACGAACGTGACGAAAAATCTCTTGAAATATCGTCATAATCAGCTAGATGGCGCCATTCACAATGCACAACAACAAGGTCTCGCTGGGGCGCTTTATCCAATGGTGACTTTTACAGGTGTGGAATGTCATAATGAGTGGGAAATTACCTTTGAGGAAATCCACCGAAATGGTGCGATTCCTTATGCTATCTATAATTACACGAATTATACAGGCGATGAGACTTATCTGGCGCATGAAGGACTTGAAGTGCTGGTTGAAGTGGCGCGTTTCTGGGCAGACCGTGTGCATTACTCAAAACGTAATGATAAGTATATGATACATGGTGTGACAGGGCCGAATGAATATGAAAATAATATCAATAATAACTGGTACACGAATACACTCGCTGCTTGGGTGTTGCGCTATACGGCGGAGAGTTTGACAAAATTCCCACGTCCTGATTTGGCTGTAAATGATGCAGAACTTGCAAAATGGGCAGAGATTGTGGAAAAAATGTACTATCCGAAAGATGCTGAACTGGGGATTTTCGTGCAACATGACGGTTATCTGGACAAGGATTTGACACCTGTTGCTGAGCTTGATCCGTCAAATCTGCCACTCAATCAAAATTGGTCTTGGGATAAAATCTTGCGCTCGCCTTATATCAAGCAGGCGGATGTGTTGCAGGGCATTTATTTCTTTGGCGATAACTATACGCTCGAAGAAAAGAAGCGGAATTTTGATTTCTATGAGCCAATGACGGTGCATGAAAGTTCACTTTCACCAAGTATTCACTCGATTTTGGCGGCGGAGCTTGGTTATGATGAAAAAGCAGTTGAAATGTATGAGCGTACGGCACGTTTGGACTTGGATAATTACAATAACGATACGGCGGATGGGCTGCATATCACGTCAATGACAGGTTCTTGGCTTGCGATTGTCCAAGGTTTTGCACAGATGAAAACTTGGAATGGGAAATTGAGTTTTGCGCCATTTTTACCAAAAGCTTGGGACGGTTATGCTTTCCATATCAACTATCGTGGTCGTTTGTTGAAGGTTTCTGTTGCTGAAAAAGTGACGCTGGAATTGCTCAAGGGTCAGGCGATTGATTTGGAAGTTTATGGTGAGAAAGTGAATTTGCAAGATAAAGTGATTCTTGCGGTTCAGTAAAAACTATTTTCTTATATTTGACATAAAATCTAAATATTTTTCTATAAAATATACAAAAATATTAAAATGAGTATTGACATTTTCATAAATTCTTGGGACAATAGAAGTATTAAAAAAGAAGGAAAGGAGGACTGGTCCTATTCCATAAGGAAAGTGACTAGAAAATAAAATGGCTGTAACAATCAAAGATGTTGCCAAGAAAGCGGGCGTTAATGCTTCTACTGTAAGTCGTGTCATTAAAGATAGTTCGGAAATCAGTGAAAAGACAAAGACAAAAGTTCGCAAAGCAATGCAGGATTTGGGCTATTCGCGCAATGCGGCGGCTCAGATTTTAGCATCTGGTAAAACAAATACTATCGGAGTTATTTTTCCTCCGGTTGTTGATAAATCAAGCCAGCCTTTCTTCATGAAAATTTTGACTTCTATCAATGAAACGGCGCGGGAATCTCAGATTTCTGTGGCGATTGCGACGGGACATACGCAAGAAGAGTTAAAAAAACAAGTCAGTCTGCTTTATTCGGAAAAACGAGTGGACGGTTTTATTATTCTTTATGCGGGAAAAAGTGATAGTGTCAGAGAATATCTTTTGTCAAATGGTATTCCTTTTGTGCTGGTTGGTACACCGACGGACAGGCAAAATGAGATTACACATATTGACAATGATAATAAGCTCTTGGGACGTGAAGCAGTGCGTCATTTGGCGGAACTCAATCATAAAAATATTGCTTTTGTTACGGATACAACAGAGGGCGAAGTTTTTGAGGAGCGTTATCAGGGCTTCATGGAGGAAATGTCACGTCGTGGATTGACGCGGACTTTTGTTAAATTTGACAAAAATTTCAAGATTGTTCGTGAGACGGCGCTTGTTGTGATGGACGATATTTTGGCTTTGAAAGTGATGGAAAAGCTGACGGAACAAGGTTTTTCTGTGCCTGATGATATTAGTGTTGTGACTTATAATAATTCTGTTTTTGGAACAATTATCCATCCTTTTTTGACGACTTTTGATATCAATGTTGGGCGATTGGGTGCGACAGCGGTTGAGAAATTTTTGGCTTTGCTCGATGAAAAGACGGATTATCATGAAAAAACGGTCATTCCTTTTGAGTTTATTTTACGGGAATCTATGAAAGCTAGAGAATAATTCTCTAGTTTTTTGATAGAATGAAAAAGTAAGCGCTAAAATCACTTGGCTTTTTTGACAGTTCTGTCAAAAAATATTTTAGTTTTATTTTAGAAATAATTAAGGTTATAACAAGAAAAAAAGGCGATAATGGTGTAAAATATAGGAAAGGGATAGTTTGGACGTGGCGGATTTCGGTGACGTGTGAACTTGAAAAATGTAGGTAAAGGATGAATAATACAATGATTAAAATTTTGTTAGTTGAGGACGATTTGTCCTTGTCAAAATCTGTTTATGATTTCTTGAAATCATTTGCTGAAGTCAAACAATGTTATGATGGCGAAGAAGGGCTTTATGAAGGTGAAATGGGGATTTATGATTTGATTTTGCTGGATTTGATGTTGCCTGAGCGCAATGGTTTTGAAGTGCTGAAAGAATTACGCGCGCAAAATGTTGAAACGCCAGTTTTAATCATGACGGCGAAAGAATCGCTTGATGATAAGGTGCGTGGTTTTGATATTGGTGCGGATGATTATTTGACGAAACCATTTTATCTGGATGAGTTGAAAGCGCGTATTCAAGCACTTTTGAAACGGACAGGAAAACTTGAGGATTCAAATGGGCTATCTTATGGCAATGTGCGCTTGAATTTGTCAAATAAATCAGCATTTATTGGCGAAACGCCGGTTGAACTGATTGGGAAAGAATTTGATTTGGTGGTTTATTTGATGCAAAATCGCAATGTTATTTTGCCGAAAGAGCAGATTTTTGACCGGATTTGGGGCTATGACAGCGACACAACAGTCACGGTTGTCGAAGTTTACATGAGTAAAGTCCGTAAAAAATTGCGTGATACAGATTTTACAAATAATTTGTCAACTTTGCGCAACGTTGGCTATATTTTACGGTAAAAAATTTTTGACAGTTCTGTCAAAAAAAGTTGAAAGTCAATAAAGCAAGAAATGAGGCAAGTTTGAGAAAACTTATCAAAAAAATAAAAACCTCAGCGATTGTGAAAAATGATAGGAAAAATTTCCTTCATTTTTTTCTCGCATTTACAGTAATTTTCGTTGCCTTGACGCTGATTATTTTGCAGGTCATGCGCAGTGGAACTTATAAAGCAACTGACCAAAATCTGCGCGATTTATCACAGAATACGACATTTCTGACGAGCACGGCTCAGCATCAGCAAATCACAGGAAATGGAATGCCACAAACGCAAGGTGGAGATTTTGGTCCGACAAATACTTTACTCGTGTACAATTCGGAAGGGAAAAATCTCCTTCCTGTCACAAATAGTGAAAGTAGCAACATCGTCCTTGCTCAGCTTCAGAAAAAAATGAAACTCAACAAGGACAATATCGACAAGATTGAGTCGGTCATTATCCACAATCCTTACGGAGAAAACTGGCATTTCCGCTATTTGACAAGCGAAGTCAATATGGAAAATGAAGTAACAGGAGTTCACACGACAGCTTATGTGCAGATTTTTTCAAATGTTGATCAGCTACAAGATTCTCTAGCGAGCAATGTGCGGATTATCATTACAACGATGGCGATTTTCTGGCTCTTGTCAATTATTCTCAGTCTATATCTGGCAAACTGGACTTTGCGTCCGATTGTCGCGGCTTTTGAAAAACAAAAAGAATTTGTTGAAAATGCTTCACACGAGTTGCGCACGCCATTAGCGATTTTGCAAAATCGTCTGGAACTTCTTTTCCAAAATCCAACATCAACTATCATTGACGAATCTGAAAATATTTCCGAAAGTCTCTCGGAAGTCCGTAATATGCGACTTTTGACGACAAATTTACTCAATCTTGCCCGCCGTGATAATGGCATTAACATTGCACCAGTGGACACAGATGCGAGTTATTTTGAAGGAATTTTCAGTAACTACAAAATGCTTGCGGAAAATGCGGATAAAACATTTACTGGCACAGTTAAATTTGATGGCACAGCTCAGCTTGACCAGAGTTTGATTAAGCAACTGCTGACGATTTTGTTTGACAATGCGCTGAAATACACAGATGATGATGGTGCAGTGACGATTGACATTGTCAAAAATAATAAAGAACTCACGTTCACAGTCGCTGATAATGGTGATGGCATTTCTGACGAAGATAAAAAACGGATTTTTGACAGATTTTTCCGCGTAGATAAAGCACGTACACGACAAAAAGGTGGACTTGGTTTGGGTCTATCTCTGGCAAAACAAATCATCGATGCTTACAATGGCAAAATCAGCGTTGAGGACACACAGCCAAAAGGGACAACCTTTGTTATCAAGCTCCGTTTGGACAGCACAATCGTGAACCCTGCAAATATTTTCAAAAAGTTGTAAAATTACATCTGTAAATTTAAAAAAATATTTTTGACAGAACTATAAACTTACAATTCCGTTATAAGTTCAGTCTGTCAAAAATTTATAGTGTTTTGACAGACTGAACTTGCAAGTTTGCACACCTGTCAAAAATATAAAGGAGAAAAATGTCAGTATTAGACAAAGTGAATTCACCAGAAGACGTGAAAAAATTGACAAATGAAGAATTGGAAAACCTTGCTGGCGATGTGCGCGAAGCACTTCTATATAAAGTCAGCGAAGTTGGCGGTCACGTAGGGCCAAACCTTGGTGTGACTGAGATGACGATTGCTTTGCACTATGTTTTTAACTCACCGATTGACAAATTTATCTGGGACGTCAGCCACCAAACTTATCCGCACAAGATTTTGACAGGTCGCAAAATTGGCTTTACAAAAGGACATTTCCACGATATCACACCATATACGAGCCAACATGAAAGCAAACACGACTTTTTCACCGTTGGACACACATCAACATCTGTCGCCAACGCACTTGGTTATGCCAAAGCGCGTGATTTGACAAATGATAAAGGCAATATTATCGCTGTGCTTGGCGATGGTTCACTCTCTGGCGGATTGGCAATGGAAGCCCTCAACAACGCAGGTCAATTTGACGGTAACCTGATTGTCATCATGAACGATAACGAAATGTCTATCGCTGAAAATCATGGTGGACTTTATGCACATTTGGCAGCCTTGCGCGCATCAAATGGCACAGCTGAAAACAACATTTTCCGTGCTTTCGGACTTGACTACAAATATCTCGCTGACGGAAATGACATTCAAAGTTTAATTGCTCTCTTTGAAGAAGTCAAAGATATTGACCATCCGATTGTCCTCCACATTCACACAGAAAAAGGGCGCGGCTATGAACCAGCGCGTACAGATAAAGAAAACTGGCATTGGCACGTTCCATTTGACCTCGCAACAGGCGAAAGCAAGAACAGCGGAGCAGGAAAGAGCTACACAAGCATTGTACTTGACTATATGGACAAGAAAATGCAAGAAGGTTCGCCTATTTTGGCAATCAATGCAGCCATTCCAGGTATTTTCAATCTGAAATCATTTGCCGCAAAATATCCTAAAAACTATTGGGACGGCGGAATTGCTGAGCAATTCACGATTACTTTCGGAGGCGCAGCAGCACTTGCTGGCGCACGGAGCTTCATTTTCCACAACTCGACTTTTGTGCAACGTGCATTTGACCAGTTTGTTCATGATTTGGCGATTAACAATGAACCAGCGATTGTCTTTGTCAAAGGCGATGTGATTTCTGGTAGCGATGAAACGCACCAAGGCGATTTTGCCCGCGGTTGGATTTCAAATATTCCAAATCTCGTTTATCTCGCACCAACAAGTGAAGAAGAAATGCTTGCTGTTCTTGATTGGGCGACAACACAGCACGAACATCCAGTCATTATCAATGTGCCTGAACACGGTGTTGAAAGCCGTCCAACTGTTTTGACAGACTTCTCACACGCACAATATCAACTTGAAAAATCTGGCGAAGAAGTAGCCATTCTTGCTCTTGGCGGTTTGTACTCTCACAGCGAAAAAGTTGCCGCAGAACTTGAAAAATCAGGTATTCACGCAAGTTTGGTTAATCCACTTTTCATCAGCTCATTGGACAAAGAATTTTTAACAGCCTTGACTGAAAATCACAAAGTTATTGTGACAGTCGAAGACGGTGTGGTTGACGGCGGATTTGGACAAAAAGTTGCAAGTTATCTTGGAAAATATAATGTCAAAGTCTTGAACTTTGGTGCAGACAAAGAATTTAACGATATGGTACCAGTGACAGAACTCTATACACGTTATCACCTCACACCAGAACTCATGACAGCAGACATTTTGACAGCTCTCAAGGACTAAAATATTTTTGACAGACTGGCACAGAATTCCCACTTTTCTTTTGAAAGGGTACAAACTTACAACTTCGTTATAAGTTCACTCTGTCCGAGAAGGCTGAGAATAAATTATCTAGTCTCTAAGACATTCTGTCAAAAAAATAATAAACATATGAAAAAAATTTTTATCGCTTTTGTCCGATTTTACCAACGTTTTATCTCACCTTTAACGCCACCATCTTGTCGCTACTATCCGACTTGCTCAAACTACATGATACAGGCAATTCAAAAGCACGGCGCAGGAAAAGGCATTCTCATGGGAACGGCACGTATCTTGCGTTGTCATCCTTTTTGCAAGCCAGGATATGACCTCGTACCAGAGCATTTTAGTTTAAGAAGAAATTGGGAAAGACCAAAAAAAGAAGATTGATTTATCTTCTTTTTTTTCTCACAAAATCATCAAGAAATCGTTATCATTTTTAAGTTAATTTTGCTATAATAATTAGAGAAAACAAAGAAAAAAAGGAGAAAATCATGGCATTAAAAAAAGATTTCCTGTGGGGTGGCGCAACAGCTGCTAATCAATGCGAAGGTGGCTACAACCTTGATGGACGTGGACTAGCAAATGTCGATGTCGTACCACATGGAAAAGACCGTTTTCCGATTATTTTGGGCGAAATGAAGCATCTCGATTTCGATGACACGCATTTTTATCCAGCAAAAGAAGCGATTGATATGTATCATCATTGGAAAGAAGACCTTGCTCTCTTTGCAGAAATGGGCTTCAAGACTTACAGAATGTCGCTTGCTTGGACACGGATTTTCCCAAATGGCGATGAAAATGAACCCAATGAAGCAGGTTTGGCATTCTACGAAGAAATTTTCAAAGAATGTCAACGTTTGGGCATTGAACCGCTGGTCACGATTACGCACTTTGACTGCCCGATTCATCTGATTAAAGAGTACGGTGGCTGGCGTAATCGTAAAATGGTTGACTTTTATGAAAATCTCGTGCGCACGATTTTCACGCGTTACAAAGGTTTGGTGCATTATTGGCTGACTTTCAATGAAATCAATATGTTACTTCATGCACCATTTATGGGCGCAGGAATTGTCTTTGAAGAAGGCGAAAATAAGGAGCAGGTCAAATATATCGCCGCCCATCATGAACTCCTCGCTTCTGCACTCGCCACCAAGATTGCACACGAGATTGACCCAGAAAATAAAATCGGTTGTATGCTCGCAGCGGGTGATTTTTACCCTTACGACTGTCATCCGGACAATGTCGCCGAAGCCCAAGCAAAAAATCGCGAAAATTTCTTTTTCATTGACGTCCAATCACGTGGAAACTATCCGAATTATGCTCTGAAATCCTTGGAACGCCAAGGAATAAAACTTCCGATTGAAACGGGAGATTTGGAAATTCTCGCAGAAAATACCGTCGATTTTATTTCCTTTAGCTACTACTCAAGTCGCGTGGCGAAAGTGACCGGCGAGAGCGAAAAGTCAGCAGGAAATATCTTTGAAGCCGTTAGCAACCCTTATCTGGAGTCGAGCGAATGGGGCTGGCAGATTGACCCGAAAGGTCTGCGGATTACGATGAACACGATTTACGACCGCTACCAGAAACCACTTTTTATTGTAGAAAATGGCTTGGGAGCAGTGGATACACCAGATGAAAAGGGTGAGATTAACGACAATTACAGGATTGCTTATCTCGCGGCGCACATTGCCGAGATGAAAAAAGCGGTTGAACTTGACGGCGTAGAGCTACTTGGTTACACAAGCTGGGGCTGTATTGACCTCGTCTCAGCAGGGACGGGCGAAATGAGTAAGCGTTACGGCTTCATTTATGTTGACCGTGATGATGTTGGCAATGGTAGTCTCAAACGCACAGCGAAAAAATCTTTCTATTGGTACAAAAAAGTCATTGCCACAAATGGCGAAGATTTGGAAAATTAGACGGAAAAGACAGCGATTGAGCTGTCTTTTTGTTATAATAAAATTATGACGAAAGTAAATGAAGAGCGTGTTCACGAGATTTTTAATACAATTTCTGGCGATTATGATAAAATGAACGCGATTATTAGCTTTAAACAGCATGATGTCTGGCGTGCAAAGACAATGAAGAAAATTGCCAGCGAACTTCCGACAGACAAAACACTCAATGTCCTTGATTTGTGCTGCGGAACAGGCGATTGGACTTTTGATTTGGCTGATTTTGTTGGGAAAAATGGCAATGTTACAGGACTTGATTTTTCAGAAAAAATGCTGGCTATTGCTGAGGAAAAAAAGCGAAAATCTGACCTTAAAAATGTGACTTTACTTCAGGGAAATGCAATGGCTCTGCCTTTTCCTGATAAAAGTTTTGATTTGGTGACGATTGGTTATGGATTGCGCAATACACCTGATTATTTGACTGTTTTGCAGGAAATGCAAAGAGTGCTAAAAGCGGGCGGTCTTGCGGTTTGTCTGGAAACGTCACAGCCAAGCTTTCCTGTCTATAAGCAGTTGTTCGGCTTTTATTTTCATACTATTATGCCACTTTTTGGGCGAATTTTTGCGAAATCTTATGCTGAATATCGTTGGCTCCAAAAGTCGGCGCGCGAATTTCCAGACGCAAAGAAGTTGAAACAGCTTTTTGAGCAGGCGGGATTTGTCAATGTGGAAGTGCAAAAACATAGTGGTGGCGCAGTTGCCAGCCACTACGGATATAAAAATTAGAAAAATAAAATGAAAAATCATTTCAAAGATTTGGAAAAATCTTCAAATAAAAATCTTTATCTGTTATTTTTGAGCGGGCTTGTCGGACTTACGGCAGGCTTTTTGGCGAGTATGTATCGTTTAGCATTGGAAATCGCAGAAAATCTCGGACGAGGGCTGTATCGTACACTCGTGTTACAACCAATTTATCTCTTAGTTGCCTTAGCAGTGATTCTGTTATTGGTTTTGCTTGTCACTTTCTTGATGAAAAAATACCCGATGTCTGCTGGGAGCGGAATTCCGCAGGTCAAAGGACAGTTGCAAGGCTATTTTAAGATAAATTGGTTCACAACAGCTTTTGCAAAATTCATCGGCGGAACTTTGGCGATGTTTGCAGGACTTTCTCTGGGACGTGAAGGGCCCTCTGTTCAACTCGGCGCATCAATGGGACAAGCTGTGAGTGAAAAATTGGCGCAGACAGAACGACACAGACGGATTTTGATTGCTTCGGGAGCGTCAGCAGGACTTTCAGCGGCATTCAATGCACCTTTATCAGGTGTGATGTTTACCTTGGAGGAAGTTTTTAAGTATTTTTCTCCATTGATTTTGCTGACGTGTATGACGTCGGCAATCGTGGCAGATGGTGTGTCGCGCCTTATTTTTGGCTCAGCGCCAGTTTTTCATTTTAAAATTATTGCGAGCATTCCTTTGCATGATTATTGGATTTTGTTGCTTTTAGGTGTAGTTTTGGGATTTTTTGGTGCTTTTTATAATATCAGTTTGCTTGCCAGTCAGCGCTGGATGAAAAAAATCAAATCCCTTTATCTGCGCGTTTTATTGAGCTTTTTGGTAGCTGGTATTTTTGGTTTGACTTTTCCTGCGGTGATTGGGAGCGGACATACGTTGATTAATTCGCTCAATCTGAGCCTTGGTTTGGGATTTTTAGCCTTACTTTTTATTTTTAAATATTTTATTTCGATTGTGAGTTATGCGTCGGGTGTTCCCGGTGGAATTTTCTTTCCTCTCTTGGTTTTGGGGGCGAGTTTAGGTTCTGTTTTTGCAACGTTGGTCATTAACGGACTGCATTTACCAGAGACTTTATTTGCCAATCTGGTGATTTTGGCGATGGCGGGAACTTTCACAGCGATTGTCCGCGCGCCAATGACGGGGATTTTGCTCTTGGTGGAAATGACTGGAACTTTTGACCATTTGCTACCTTTGGCTCTGGTTTCACTGGTTGCTTATGTTGTTGCGGATTTACTGCATTCTGCGCCGATTTATGATTCTTTACTTGAAAATATGCTGGTGGGAAATGAGCAAAAAGAAGCTGTTTCAGAGGAAGGGCAGATGATGTTTGAAACGATGGTACAGTTTGATTCGCAGGCAGATAAGCAACTTTTGGGAAATTTGGCTTTACCTGAAAATTGTCTGTTGGTGGCTGTTCATCGTTCGGGAAAAGATTTAATTCCGCAAGGAAATACACAGCTTCAAGCTGGCGATTATCTGACTTTTTTAATTCAACGTTCAGAGGAAAAATTTGCTCGTGCAGAAATTCAGAAAATTTTTATGGAAAAAGAAAATGCCGCTCAATGAGAGTGACATTTTTTTGATTAAAAATTTTTGATGGAATTGTCAAAAATGTTTGAGTGACTTGTATGTTTAGATTTTTCTGTCAAAAAATATTCAGATAAGTTTGTCCAAAAATTTTTGACTATCCACGATAAAACGGCTGTGAGTGCCTTTGCCAATGATTTTACCATTTGCAGTTGCTTGCACTTCAAAGTCAATTCTGCGGCGGTCAAGCGCTGTAACGATTGCTATGGCTACGATTTGACTTCCAACAGGACTTGCAAGTTCGTGGCTGACAGACATTTGCGTACCGACCGTTGTTTGCCCATTTTCGAGAAATGGGGCAAGACTGGCACAAGCTGCTTTTTCCATGAGCGCAATCATCATCGGTGTTGCAAAGACTGGCAAGCTCCCACTACCAACAGCAAGCGCAGTATTTGTAGCATCAACAGTAGTTTCAGCAGTTCCACGACTGCCAATTTTTATTTCAGACATGATTTTTCTCCTTCAAAATTTTTGACAGAACTGCCGTAGGGCTAGAGAATTTATTCTCAGCCTTCTCGGACAGGGTGGACACCCTATCAAAAACTCTGTCAAAAATTTTTATCAAATTAATTTTATCACAAATTGGTAAAAGTAAGAAAATTTATCACAAAAAAGTGAACAACTTTTTTGACAAAACTGTCAAATTTGCTATAATCGTGGTAACAGAAAGAACGAGGAAGAAAAAATGGGATTTTATGATTATAAAGCTGTCAAAATGGACGGCACAGAAATTTCGATGCAAGATTTTTCAGGAAAAGTTGTATTGGTTGTCAATACAGCGAGTAAATGTGGTTTCACACCGCAATTTGAAGAATTAGAAAAATTATATGAAAATTACAACGAAGAAGGACTAGAAATTCTAGGCTTTCCTTGTAATCAATTCGCCAATCAGGACAGTGGGACAAATTCAGAAATCGAAGAATTTTGTCAGCTCAATTATGGCGTGAAATTTACTATGTTTCAAAAAATTGATGTCAATGGAGAAAAGGCAGCGCCACTGTATAAATATCTGAAACAAGAAGCGAAAGGTGTTCTCGGCGGTGCCATCAAATGGAATTTTACAAAGTTCTTAATTGACCGCAATGGAAAAGTCGTTGACCGCTTCGCACCAGCCACTAAACCACTTGATATCGAAGATGTCATCACAAAATTGCTTTAAAAATTTTCAAATCATTGACAGCTAAGTCAGTGATTTTTTTGTAGAAAAAATATAAAATAAACGCAATTTACTTTGCAAAATTTATGTTATAATGTAACTCATGTTAAAAGATAAGAAATTTATAGGATTACAAGTATTTACTTTGGCTTATATTATGTTTTGTATTCTGGCATCCTTGATTTTTACAGGAGAAATCACTTTACATACAAATATAAATCTACCGATGAGCATGGCATGGAACATCATTCTAGCTTTGATTGCTTTTGATTTTTCCTACTTTTTCGTAACTAGCAAAAATATCATTGGACAAGTGATTTTCGGCTTGATTTGGCTGATTTTTTATCCCAATACTTTTTATTTATTGACAGATGCAAAGCACTTTTCTGACTGGTTTCCAGCCGATAGTGTGTCAAATCTAAGTTCCATTCGCACCGTCGTAAATTTCAATATTCTCATTTTCGGAATAATCTTCGGAGTTGTTCTTGGTGCTTGGTCGGCAAGACTTGTTTTAGAGCGTTTTACAAAGAAAATCACATGGAAAATTCTCATTACTATTCTTCTCTCATTTTTAGGAGCTATCGGGATTTTTGTTGGACGTTCAGCCTCTCTACGACTGAACTCATGGGATTTATTTACCCAACCTTATCAAACTTTTTTACTCATTTTGCGGTCAATCTCGCAAGAAAATCTGCCCTTTATCCTTAGTTTTATGCTAACGCAATGTGCAATTATCCTGCTCTTTTATCTCGCAGTGGATTTCCCAAAAAAGGCAAGAAAATGATATAATAGAACATATACTATTTAAGGAAAAAAAGATGAGTAAGAAAAAAGATACAGAAGTTGAAGTTGTAGATACTGCCACAGGCGTAGCGATTAATGTTGGAAAAAAGACAATCGCTGAAATTAACGAAGAAAATGGACAATTCATTGTTCGGATTTCAGGCAAAGAAGTAGCCGTTAGTCGCACTTTTGAAGATGCCTTAGAAGAAGCGATTAAAGCTTATAATTTATCTGTTTAAGCTCAAATCTAATTATCCCAGCAAAAGGGAGCGAAAGCTCTTTTTTAATTTTCAGAGGAGATTTGAGCGTGAGAAAGAGTTATGTTACAATAAAAGTAAGAAAAAACTAAGAAAGAAAGGAGAAAAATATGAAAAACACACAAATCGTAGTCCCAATTATGCCAACAAATCAAGCAGATATTGCTGAAATTTCTGTTGTTGATTATAAAGACGCAGATATTATCGAATGGCGTGCAGATTTTTTGCCAAAAGAGGAGATTTTAGCAGCTGCAACACAGATTTTTGAAAAATTTAAGGATTTTAAAATTCTATTTACCATTCGTACAGCGCGTGAAGGCGGAAATATTGAACTTTCCGTGAAAGAATATAGCCAACTTTTGCAAGAAATTTTGGAATTTAAACCCGATTTCATTGATATTGAGTATTTTTCCTACAAGCCAGCACTTGCTCAGTTAGAGGATTATCGCGATAAAATCGTTCTTTCCTATCACAATTTTCAAGAAATGCCGACAGATTTAACGCGCCGTCTCATTCAAATGTGGCAAGAAAAAACAGCCTTTGTCAAAGCAGCTGTCATGCCGCAACGCGAATGTGATGTGCTTGATTTATTGCAAATTACGCGTGATTTAACACTGGAATATGGCGACAATTTCATCACAATGGCAATGGGAGATTTAGGAAAAGTCACACGTTTGTCAGGTTATTTAACAGGCAGCCGCTGGACATTTGCCAGTCTCAAGGAAGCCAGTGCCCCAGGACAAATCGCCTTGTCAGACGTTAAACACATTTTAGATATTTTTGAAAATGAAAACTGATTGTTCGTCTTTGACGGATGATTTTTTTATTTACAGAAAATTTGACAGAAATTTCCGAATAAGAAAAGTCTGATCATGTTATAATAAAGTGAAAAAAGTTTTTGACAGTTCTGTCAAAAAATAATCCAGTCCTAAAAGGAGAAAAAAGTGGTAATTAGCAGATACTCTCGTCCAGAAATGGCAGAAATATGGTCAGATGAAAACAAGTACAAAGCATGGCTCGAAGTCGAAATTCTCGCCGACGAAGCTTGGGCAGAATTAGGCGAAATTCCCCACGAAGATGTCGCAAAAATCCGCGCCAATGCAACATTCAGTGTTGAACGCATTCTCGAAATAGAAGAACAAACGCGCCACGATGTCGTCGCTTTTACCCGCACAGTCTCAGAAAGTCTTGGCGAAGAACGCAAATGGATTCACTACGGATTGACGTCAACTGATGTCGTTGATACAGCTTACGGCTATCTTTACAAGCAAGCAAATGACATTCTGCGCCGGGATTTGCAAGAGTTCACAGCCATTATCGCCGATAAAGCGCGTGAACACAAATATACCGTGATGATGGGGAGAACGCACGGTGTCCACGCAGAACCCACAACATTTGGCTTAAAACTCGCCACATGGTACAGCGAAATGAAGCGTAATATTGAACGCTTTGAACAAGCAGCGCGCGGTGTCGAAGCAGGTAAAATTTCAGGCGCAGTTGGTACTTTTGCCAATATCCCCCCTTTTGTTGAAAAATACGTGACCGAAAAACTCGGCACGCGTGTCCAAGAAATCTCCACGCAAGTCCTGCCACGTGATTTGCACGCCGATTATTTCGCCACACTTGCCCTGATTGCCACATCTATTGAGCGCATGGCAACCGAAATTCGAGGACTTCAAAAATCTGAACAACGCGAAGTCGAAGAATTTTTCGCCAAAGGTCAAAAAGGCAGTTCAGCCATGCCTCACAAGCGTAATCCCATTGGCTCTGAAAACATGACAGGTCTGGCGCGTGTCATTCGCGGACACATGATTACTGCCTATGAAGACGTCAGCCTTTGGCACGAGCGCGACATCAGCCACAGCTCAGCCGAACGCATCATCACACCAGACACGACTGAGCTTCTCGACTATATGCTTCACCGTTTTGGAAATATCGTGAAAAACCTGACCGTTTTCCCAGAAAATATGAAACGCAACATGAACGCGACTTTTGGTTTGATTTACAGCCAGCACGTCATGTTAGAATTGATTGCCAAAGGAATGACCCGCGAAGCCGCTTATGACCTCGTTCAACCGTTGACTGCAAAATCATGGGACGAACAAATCATGTTCCGCCCACTCGTCGAAGCAAATCCAGAAATCCGTAGCTACCTAACAGACGCAGACATTGATGCAGCCTTTGATTACCACTACCACCTCAAACGCATTGATGAGATTTTTGAGCGAATTGGCTTGTGAAAATAAAAAAAGTTGCAGTAAAGCACTTTTTTATTTTGTAACGAAAAAGAAATAAAATTCTCTTGACAAATTTAAAAGAAAGCGGTATATTTATTTTGTAAATAAATGGGAACGGTACCATAAGGAGGAAATGTGGTTACAATTAAACAAGTTGCACAAGAGGCTGGAGTGTCAAAATCAACAGTTTCGCGTTATATTTCTCAAAATGGCTATGTAGGAAAAGAAGCGCAAGAAAAGATTGAAAAAACAATTAAGAAATTAAAATTTGTTCCTAATCTTTCAGCACGTTCTCTAAAGACAAAGAGAAATCAGCTTGTTGGCTTACTTTTACCAGATATTTCCAATCCATTTTTCCCCATGCTTGCCAAAGGTGTAGAAGAATTTCTGCAAGAAAAAGGTTACAGAGTGATGCTTGGAAATATCGGAGAGGACGAAGCATTAGAAGAAGATTATCTTAAAGTTCTTGTTCAAACAAATGCTGCTGGAGTTATCACAACTCACGATTTTTCAGAGAAATTTCCTGACATTGACCTTCCAATGGTTATCGTTGACCGAGTAGGTCATAAAAGTAATTATGGTGTTTTTTCCAATAATGAAGAGGGGGGCAAACTTGCAGCAAAAATCGTAGTAGAAGCAGGTGGAAAAAATATTGCTGTTGTTAGTGGACCAGTAACAGCCATCAATATCAATAATCGTTTTAAAGCAAGTGTTGATTTTCTTGAAACCACCAATGTTCATTATCAAAAGTTTTATAGCAATAGTTACAATTTTGAAGATATTCAAGTGGAAGCCAATAAACTACTTAATGAATTTCAAGAAGTAGATACTATCATTGCACCATCGGATATTCATGGTATTGCATTTATTCATGAGATTTTGGCTAGAGGTAAGAAAATTCCAGAAGATATTCAAGTGATAGGCTATGATGATATACTCATTAGCCAATTTGTGTATCCAGCCTTATCAACGATTCATCAATCTGCTTATAAAATGGGAGAAGAAGCTGCAAAACTCATTTATGAGATTGACAACGAACAGCATATTGAAAAAAAGAGAATTGAATTGCCCATCCATTATGTAGAACGGGAAACTTTAAGAAAAAGAAAGGAACACTAAAAAGGAATGAAAAAGATAACAGTCGTTGGAAGTATTTCCATGGATTTAGTGACAAGTACTAAAAAAATACCAGAAGCAGGAGAAACAATCGTCGGACAAAGTTTTTCAATGGTTCCCGGAGGTAAGGGAGCAAATCAAGCTGTTGCGATCTCAAGATTATCTACCGAAAAGACAAGCGTAACAATGCTGGGAGCAGTAGGAGATGACACTTTTGGCAAAGAACTTATTTTAAATTTGAAAAATAATCAAATTTTTTGTGATAATGTGGGAACGATACCACAAATAACAGGGATTGCTCAAATTACGATTTATGATAATGATAATCGCATCATCATCATTCCAGGAGCGAACAGTGCAATCACCACCGAAACATGGACACAAGAATGGGAAACAATAAAAGAAAGTGAACTTGTTGTTCTTCAAAATGAAATTCCTCATGAGGTAAATTTACAAATAGCAAAATTTTGTAAGGCAAACACTATTAAAGTATTGTATAATCCAGCACCAGCAAGAAAAACAGATACAGAAATGCTTGACTTTGTAGATTATATTACCCCCAATGAGCATGAATATAAAGATTTATTTCCTGATCTGAGTTTAGAAGACGGATTAAAAAAATATCCGAATAAATTGATTGTGACATTAGGTATAAAAGGTGTGGCTTTACATGATGGCACTCAATTTCAAGTGATACCAGCAATTCCAGCAAAAGCAATAGATACAACTGGAGCAGGAGATACTTTTAACGGTGCTTTTGCAGTTGCAATCAGCAAAAAGTTGGAAATTAAAGAAGCGATAAAATTTGCTGTTATTGCCTCACATCTCTCTGTACAAAAATTTGGTGCACAAGGAGGAATGCCGACGTTGAAAGAAATAAAGGGGCATGAGAACTATGAAAAAAAATGGAATCTTGAATAGTGAGTTAGCAAAAGTTGTAGATGACCTAGGACATACTGACCAAGTATGTATTAGTGACTTGGGCTTACCAGTTCCAAAAGATATCAAAAAAATTGATTTGGCATTAAGAAAGAACTTACCAAGTTTTCAAGATGTGATTGATAGTTATCTTGAAAATGTCCTCGTTGAAAAAATATATCTTGCTGAGGAAATTAAAGAAAAAAATCCCTTGCAATTAGAAAAGTTTTTGGAAAAACTTCCGCAAGATGTAGAAGTAGTCTTTGTCAGTCACGATGAGCTAAAAGCAATGACAAAAAATGTAAAAGCTATTGTGAGAACAGGAGAAGCAACACCATATTCTAATGTTATCTTACAATCTGGTGTGATTATTTGAAAGGAAAAAAGTGTAGAAATGAAAATTGAAATGCACAATATTTCAAAATCCTTTGGCTCAAATAAGGTACTTGAAAACATTGATTTAACGATTCGTTCAGGTGAGGTTCATGCACTGATGGGAGAAAACGGTGCAGGAAAATCTACTTTGATGAATATTTTAACAGGTTTATTCCCAGCAACTGGAGGAAAAATTATTATTGATGGTGTAGAAAAAGTTTTCCATAATCCACAAGAAGCCGAACATTTTGGCATTAGTTTTATTCATCAGGAAATGAATACTTGGCCTGATTTAACTGTCCTTGAAAATTTATTTTTAGGACGTGAAATCAAAAATAAATTTGGTTTGTTAGATACAAAAAGTATGCAGAAAAAAGCGAGTGATGCTTTTGAACAACTTGGTGTAGATATTCCTCTCAATATTGAAATTTCACATCTTTCCGTTGGGCAGCAACAAATGGTAGAGATTGCAAAAAGTTTTTTATCATCACTAAAAATTCTCATCATGGACGAGCCAACAGCAGCGTTAACAGAGCATGAAGTTGAACGACTATTTAATGTCATTCATGGATTGAAAGAAAAAGGTGTAGGAATTGTTTATATTTCACATCGTATGGAAGAAATTTTTAAAATCACAGATTTCGTTACAGTAATGCGTGATGGATTAGTCATTGACACTCAGCTAACAAAAGAAACAAACGTTGATGATTTAGTACGAAAAATGGTAGGACGAGAAATCACGGATTATTATCCTGAGAAAACAGCGACAATTCGAGAAGTAATATTTGAAGCTCAAAATCTCACAGGAGGATTATTTAAAAATATATCTTTTGAAGTAAAAAGTGGAGAAATTCTAGGATTTTCAGGATTGATGGGCGCAGGGCGAACAGAAGTGATGCGCGCAATATTTGGAATTGATAAACTTCATTCGGGAACAATCAAACTCAATAATCAAGAAATCAAAATTAAAAATCCAGCAGAAGCAATTAGACAGGGCATTGGATTTTTAACAGAAGATAGAAAAGAAGAAGGGTTAGTACTTGATTTTTCAATCAAAGATAATGTCACTTTACCAAGCACAAAAGATTTCATTCATCATGGACTCTTTGATGACAAAACAGCTCATACTTTTGTTAAAAGTTTAGTTGAACGTCTAAAGGTTAAAGCAACCGATGAAGAAATGCTCGTTGGAGATTTATCAGGTGGTAATCAGCAAAAAGTTGTTTTAGCTAAATGGATTGGTATTGCTCCTAAAGTGTTGATACTTGATGAACCGACACGAGGAGTTGATGTCGGAGCTAAGCGTGAAATTTATCAGTTGATGAATGAACTTGCTGAGCGTGGTGTACCTATCATCATGGTTTCCTCTGACCTTCCAGAAATTCTCGGTGTCTCTGACCGTATCGTTGTGATGCACGAGGGCGAGATTGCAGGAGTATTATCAAAGGCAGAAGCAACGCAAGAAAAAGTCATGTCACTTGCCACGGGAAGTTAATGATAGTGTTCAATAAAAATATGTAAATAAAAAACTTTGCCTTGCAAAGTGATAAGGAGAAAGAAGTGAAAGCACTCACTAAAAAATTGAGTAGTCTAACGACACTCATTGCTTTAATTGCTTTGATGATAATTATTACAGCGATTAATCCAAACTTTTTAACAACGAATAATCTTTTAAACTTACTTTTACAAGTAACTGCAAATGGCTTTATCGCCTTTGGTATGACTTTTGTTATCTTAACTTCAGGAATTGACTTGTCTGTTGGTGCGATTTTGGCATTATCTAGTGCGATTTCCGCGGGACTAATTGCACAAGGAATGCCGTTACCTTTGGCTGTACTCATTGCTATTTTACTTGGTGGATTTTTGGGAGCAATCAATGGATTGTTAGTTGCATATGGAAAATTGGCACCGTTCATCGTCACTTTAGCAACACAAATGGTGTATCGTGGTGCAACCTTAGTTTTTACTAATGGAAATCCCATTACTAAACATATGAGCGGATTTTTCTTAGCTTATATTGGACAGGGGTATTTATTTGGCATCCCTTTTCCAGTTATTTTAATGGTTATTGTGTTTATCATTTTATATATTTTACTTCACAAAACAGCATTTGGAAAATCAGTATATGCTCTAGGAGGAAATGAAAAAGCAGCGTATATTTCAGGTGTTAAGCTCAATAAAGTTAAAGTTATCATTTATACGATTTCTGGTGTAATGTCAGCTTTGAGTGGTTTAATCATCACATCACGCTTATCATCAGCAACACCACAAGCAGGTACTGGCTATGAGATGTATGCGATAGCCGCTGTTGTTCTTGGCGGAACATCATTGATGGGCGGAAAAGGTCGAATGACTGGGACGATTATTGGTGTATTGATTATAGGCGTATTAAATAATGGACTGAATATCATTGGTGTCTCTGCTTTTTGGCAACAAGTGATTGAAGGAATTGTTATTCTTATCGCTGTATTAGTCGATGTTTTGAGAAATAAAACAAGTAAATCTTAATAAAAATAAAGGAGAAAAATTTCATGAGAAATTTAAAGAAAATCATTTTAACAGCAGTAGCAACAGCTGCTCTTGTAACGCTCGCAGCGTGTGGTGGCACAGGGTTAAGTAATGGCTCTGGAAATAATAGTTCTACCAGTCATAAAAAGCCAAGCGAATTGAAAATCGGTGTGTCAATTTCAACAACGAACAATCCTTATTTTGTCTCAATGGATAATGCTATCACAAAAATGGCAAAAAAAGATGGTGCAAAAGTGACAATTTCTGATGCACAAAATGACTCAGCAACGCAACTGAATGATGTTCAGAACTTTGTAAGTCAGAATGTAGATGCTATTTTGATTAATCCTGTAGATTCCGATGCAGTAGTACCTGCAATCAAAGCTGCAAACAATGCACATATTCCTGTGATTTGTATGGACCGTGGGGCAAATGGCGGAACAGTGCTTGCAACAGTAGCTTCAGATAATGTAAAAGCAGGGAAGATGGCAGCAGAAGCTGTTGAAAAATACGTAGGAAAAGATGCAAAAGTGTTAGAACTCTCTGGTACTCCAGGTGCTTCATCAACGATTGACCGTGGAAATGGCTTTAATAGTGAAGCAAAAAGTCTTGGTTTAAGTATTCTTTCTAGTCAATCAGCGAATTTTGACCGGACAACAGCCTTGAATACAACACAAAATATGCTTCAATCTCATAAAGATGTTCAAGCAATCTTTGCACAAAATGATGAAATGGCTCTTGGTGCTGCAAAAGCTGTACAATCTGCTGGACTGAAAGTGGCTATCTTTGGAATTGATGGAGAAGATGAAACGCACACAGCTATTAAAGATGGTACAGTGACAGCAACAGTTGCTCAACAGCCTGCAAAGATTGGACAAATGGCTTTACAAGCTACATTTGACCATTTTGATGGTAAAAAAGTAGATAAGACAATCAACTCACCTATTTATCTCATTACTAAAGATAATGTGAATGAACATAAATGGTGAAAGTCATTCATTAGAATTAAAAAATAATCAGCTTTTAAACTGATTATTTTTTATACATCGGTCAAGTTGAAACAAAATATGATAGCCCTAAATTGTACCAAGTAAGTGATTTTATGAGGAAATTTTGTATTATAATAAATGCTGTAAGGAGGAAAAAATGATTGGCTATAATCTTGATAGGTTCTTTTATGCAAAACAAAGCTTTTGGAAAGTAGAAGCAATCTTAAAAGAGACACGATTGAATAAAAAAGAATTGTTTAAGTTAGTTGAAGCAATCAATAGAAATTTAAAAACTTTAAATATCAGGGAAATTGAAGTTCAAAATAATGTTTTGGCTTTTCCTCAGCAAGCTATAAATCTTGAAAGAGTTCGTTTTGCTATTGATAATCCTTACTGGCTTTCGATCAAGAAAATAGAACGTCAAAGTTTGATTTATTTGATATTTTTCATGGAATATGAAGGAGCATCTGTGAGTGTTCTCAAAGAATTTTTTGAGACGAGTAAAAATACTATTTTGGCAGATATTAAGCAGTTGAGAGAAGAGTTAAATTTAGAAAAAATAAGCATTAATTATTATGCTTCACAAGGCTTTTTACTCAAGGGGGAAGAAATTCTCTTGCGAAAAGTTGCCTATCAAAAAATCCAAAATTTAACTGAAAATGCTGGCTATTATCTTCTTTCAAAAATTCTCAATGAAAATAATCCCTTAGCAGTTTCTCAAACACATCAACTTTTACAGGAAATTATTCATGAAAGTAAGCTAAAGATTGTTTATAGCAGATATTATCCTTTGTTATTTTTTACTCACCTTATCGTGTTGAGAAGAGAAAACCATAGTATTACGACAAATCTTCCACATTTAGTGACAGCATTTGACTTTCGAGAATTAGAATTGCGTGCGAGTGAAAAAGATTATTTGACTGCCTTAATCATTGGTGCAAGTGATGCAGCTTTTCAAGATAGACAACTTGATTTTCTATATCGGATTAGTTTTCAAATCATGGAAAATATTATGAAGTTAGCAGCAATGGAATTTGATGATTTCAGCAAGACTTTTGATGTTTTACTTGCTCATTTAATTCCTGCATATTTTCGTTTGACTTATAATTTTGAATTGGGAAATCCTTTGTTATCAAGGATAAAACAAGAGTATTCGGAACTTTTTCCTTTAGTGAAAAATGCTCTAAAACCTTTACTTTCCTTGACTGGGAACATTTCAGAAGAAGAACTTGCTTATTTTGTGATTTTATTTGGTAGTGAGATTTATAAAAAGAGAAATAATAAGACGATTAAAGCGATTATACTTTGCGCCAATGGGATTAGCTCAAGTTTAATCATGAAAAAACGTTTGGAAAACTTATTTCCTAGTATGGAATTTGTATTGGCAACTTCGATTGTACAACTTGATGAAATTCCGCTAAATTCCTATGATGTTATTTTTTCAACTTTGGAAGTCAGAACAACTAAAAAAATATATCTGTTTTCTCCTTTTCCAGATGAAGAAGAAATTCGTCTGCTCTATAATCAAGTGGTGCAGGATTTAGCATTACCAAGTTTTATTGCCTTATCAGCAGAACGTATCTTGAAGTTAATGACACCTTTTCTAAAGGAAAATGTGGATTATGAAGAAATTAAAAAAATACTTTTAAAAAAAGTAACGATTATCAATAATAGAGAGAAGGAGAAAAATAATCCGATGCTTTCAGAGCTTTTAACAACAAACACCATTCAGTTTACTACTGAAAAACTCAACTGGGAAGAAGCGATTGCGCGTGCTGCTCAGCCATTACTTGATTCGGGAGCGATTGAAGAAACTTATATTGCGGCAATTATAAATCGTATTAAAGAATTTGGACCATTCATAGATTTGGGGATGGGAATTGCACTTCCTCATGCCCGTCCAGAAGATGGAGTCAATAAGGTTGGAATGTCACTTTTAAGATGCGAAAATCCTGTTAATTTACTGGAAGATTCAAAGCATGAAATAAAAATGTTTATCGTTCTTTCAGCAGTCGATAATGAAGCTCATCTTCGTGCATTGTCTTCACTTACGAAAATCTTATCAAACAAGGATGAGCTACAAAGGTTATTAAATGCAACAACAGTTGCAGAAATACAAACAATATTAGCAACAGAAGAAAGGAGCGAATAAAATGAAATTTGCTTGTGTATGTCAATCAGGATTGGGAACCAGTTTTATGGTTCAGATGAATTTGCAATCTATTTTGCAAGAGGAGGGACTTGACTTGGATCAATTTCAATTAGACCATATGGATGTTGGCTCAGCAACACCAGATGCTGCGGATTATTTCTTTGTCGAGGCAACATTGGTGAGCGCACTTCCTAATATTCCAGCGGAAAAAATTGTGCCATTGACAACAATCATTGATAGAGAAATTGCCCGTGAAGCACTTAATAAAGTATTGGATATTGAAAATATTTCACATCAATAGTGAAAATGGAGGAGAATAGAAAATGAATGGCTTTTTGAATTTTATTGTTTCATTTGCGACAACGCCGGCTTTATTGGTCGGAATTATCGCGATGATTGGCTTGATTTTGCAAAAGAAACCAGCAACTGCTGTTATTCAAGGTGGTGTGAAGACTTTTGCAGGCTTTCTAGTATTGACTGGTGGAGCAGGGATTTTGGTAAATTCTTTAACACCTTTTTCGGCAATGTTTCAGCACGTTTTTAATGCAAAAGGGATTGTTCCATCAAATGAAGCAGTGGTGGCACTTGCTTTGGTCAAGTTTGGAACACCGGCTGCTTTGATTATGCTTGTTGGCTTTTTAGTTAATATTATTTTGGCGCGTGTGACACGTTTTAAATATATTTTTTTGACGGGACAAGCCATGCTTTACGTATCAACAATGTCTGCTGTTGTACTTATTTCAGCTGGACTTGGTAATGGTTGGCTGACGATTTTACTTGGGGGAATTTTTGAGGGAACATTATTGACGGTAACACCTGCACTTACGCAACGTTATATGCGTAAAATGACGGGAAATGATGGTGTTGCAATGGGACATACTGGGAATATGGGCTATGCGCTTTCTGGTTGGCTTGGTGAAAAATTTGGAAATAAAGATCCAGAAAAATCAACTGAAAAACTGAATATCCCTCAAAATCTAGGATTTTTGCGAGATTCAACGGTTTCGATTTCTTTAGTCATGATGGTTGTTTATATTGTTTTGGCTTTGATTGCTGGACCACATTTTGTTGAAGCAAAAGATATGTCTGCTGGGACAAACTATATTGTCTATGCCATCACGCAAGCAGGAACATTTGCAGCTGGTTTTGTTGTTGTCTTGCAAGGAGTACGAATGATTTTGGCAGAAATTATTCCTGCTTTCCAAGGAATTGCTCAAAAATTAGTTCCAAATTCTAAACCTGCACTTGATGTACCGATTGTTTTTCCTTATGCTCCTAATGCTGTTCTGATTGGTTTCTTCGTGTCATTTATTGTGGGGATTTTCTCAATGCTTGCGATGTTAGGCTTGCATACAACGGTTATCATTCCTGGTGTTGTTGGAATTTTCTTTTGTGGTGGTGCTGCTGGTGTCTATGGAAATTCTTTTGGTGGTGTCCGTGGTGCTGTGATTGGTTCATTTGTTAATGGTTTGATTTTGGCTTGGGGACCATTATTAATCATGCCAGCGCTTGGTTCGTTTGGTGCTGGAGCTGCTTCCACTTTTGCAGATTCTGATTATATTGTTTCTGGAGGTTTGTTAGGATTGACTGGAAAAGCAGGAAGCGCAGCATTAATTGCTTTGATTATTGGCTTCTTGATTGTCGTTCTCATTCTAAACACTGTACTCAATGCGCGTGATAGAGCAAAAATAAAATAATTTAAATGAAGTCAGATTTGAATTCTGACTTTTTATCATGAAAATTTTTTTCATAAAGAAAAGGTAAAAAGAAAAATATTTGATTTTTATATGAAAAAACATAAGAAAGTTATGATATAATTAGATTAAAAATAATGTGAAAATTGGAGAAAAAATATGTTTGACTACACTGATGAACTCGCTGTCAACACAATTCGTACTCTGTCTATGGATGCGATTCAAAAGGCAAATTCAGGACATCCAGGATTGCCTATGGGCGCTGCGCCGATGGCTTATGTGCTTTGGAGCAAGTTTTTGAATGTAAATCCAAAGACAAGTCGTAAATGGTCTAATCGTGACCGTTTCGTGCTTTCTGCTGGTCACGGTTCTGCAATGTTGTACAGTTTGTTGCACCTTGCAGGCTATAAAGTGACGATTGATGATTTGAAAAATTTCCGTCAATGGGAATCAAAAACACCAGGGCATCCAGAAGTTGATTGGACAGATGGGGTTGAGGCAACAACAGGTCCGCTGGGACAAGGGATTGCAAATGCCGTTGGTATGGCAATGGCTGAGGCACATTTGGCTGCGCAATATAACAAACCTGGCTTTGATATCGTTGACCATTACACTTATGCGTTGAATGGTGATGGCGACTTGATGGAAGGCGTGTCACAAGAAGCAGCATCACTTGCTGGAAAATTGAAACTTGGCAAATTGATTTTGTTCTATGATTCAAATAATATTTCCCTTGATGGCAAGCTTGATATGGCTTTCATTGATGATATCAAAATGCGTTTTGAAAGTTACGGTTGGCAACATATCTTAGTCAAAGATGGCAATGATTTAGATGAAATTGCTGCGGCAGTGACGGAAGCACAACTTGAAAAGAATAAACCAACGATTATCGAAGTGAAGACGGTTATTGGTTTTGGTGCGGAAAATGAAGGAACAAATAAAGTTCATGGCGCACCACTTGGTGCTGAGGGAGTTGAGCACGCAAAAGCTGCTTATGGTTGGAATTATCCTGACTTTACTGTGCCTGCGGAAGTTTCAAAACGTTTCCTTGAAACACTTGTTGCACGTGGCGAGAGCATGGAACAAGTCTGGAATGAAATGTTCAAAGAATACAGTGAGAAATATCCTCGTGAAGCCATGCTTTATGCACATTCATTCGATAATTTGACACCACCAAACTTGACATTGACGAAGCACGAACTGGGCTCATCAAAAGCTTCACGTGTGACATCACAAGAAGCTATCCAAGAACTTTCTGCACAACTTCCTAATTTCTGGGGCGGTTCAGCGGATTTGTCGGCTTCAAACAATACAATGGTTAAAGTTGAAAATGACTTTATGCCTGAAAATTATGCAGGACGTAATATTTGGTTTGGTGTTCGTGAGTTTGCGATGGGCGCAATCATGAATGGGATTGCGTTGCATGGTGGCACACGCGTTTATGGTGGCACATTCTTTGTTTTTAGTAACTACATGCTACCAAGCGTTCGTATGGCAGCTTTGCAAAAATTACCTGTCACTTATGTTTGGACACATGATTCGATTGCCGTTGGTGAAGATGGTCCAACGCATGAACCTGTGGAACAGTTGGCAGCAGTACGTTCAATGGTTAATCTTGATGTCATCCGTCCAGCAGATGGAAATGAAGTCATCGCAGCTTGGCGTCGTGCAGTAACAAGCACAGAACGTCCAACAGCGCTCATCTTGACACGTCAAAATTTGCCAGTGCTTGACGGTACGGCTGAACTTGCTGAGGAAGGTGTGAACCGTGGCGCTTACATCATTGCCAAAGAAGAAGGCGCACTTGAAGGCATTATCATCGCGACAGGTTCTGAGGTTGCGCTCGCTGTTGAAGCGAAAAAAGAACTTGGCGCTGGTATCCGTGTGGTTTCTATGCCATCTATGAATATCTTTGATGAACAGTCTGCAGAATATCGCGAAGAAATCTTGCCTCAATCAGTCACGAAACGTCTCGCTGTTGAAGCTGGGACAAGCTTTGGCTGGGGCAAATATGTTGGTCTTGCTGGGGGTACGGTAACGGTTGATAAATGGGGAGCTTCTGCACCTGCAACGAAAGTTTTGCCAGAATATGGCTTTACAGTAGAAAATGTTGTTGCGCAGTTTAAAAAATTGTAATTTCTGATGAAAGTCTGTCTTTTGACAGGCTTTTTTATTTTTGACAGTTCTGTCAAAATTCTCACCTTGTCAAAGAAATTTGTATTTTATTCTAATTATTAAGAATATCATGATAAAATAATAATAAGAAAATAAGAAAATGGGAAGGGATTTATCATGAAACCACAAAATTTGATGCACAATAAAAAACATAATAGATTGGCGACAATCGGTATTTTTGCAGGATTTCTAGCATTATTTGTTGGAACTGCTGTTACATTTTTTATTCCAGCACATCCTGATTATGGAAGTGTAACGGAAGATACGATTGTTCTCCAGCAAAATGAAAACAGTGAATAACTGCATTTCATTTCCTAAAATGATATAATAGGTTCAAAAATTAAGGAAATTGAAAATGGGAATTTTACTCGCACTCATTGCAGGTGTCGCTTCGCTTGGAAATTATATGTATCTAAGCAATACAGCGCTACAAATCGTTTTGACAGTTCTGTCAATTGTATCAATGGCAATTTACGGAGGACGTAGAACGCGTAAATCTTATGCACATGATGGTACACGGATTTTTACCTTCGGCTTTGCGATTTGCTTTGTTGCATTTATCGGCTCTGCTGCGATTTTACTTGCTTATTTGCTACATTTGAATTAAAAAAACTTTCGTCTGTGAAGGACGAGAGTTTTTATTTTTTAGTCAGTTGATGTGCTAAGAAAGTAGCCACAGCAAAAGCCAGCGCGGAAAGAACGCCGAGCAACCAGAAGCCAACATTTTCAAAAATAAATCCTCCCAGAGCTGAGGCAATGGTTAAGCCAAGATAAAGCGCAGAGCTATTGAAAGACATAAGAGTAGAGCGATGGTTCGCAGAAAGACTTGCGAGATAAGCCGAAATCGCAGTCACACCAAAGCCCATTGAAAAAGCTATGCAGATAAGAAAGAGAAGCATGAGAGGAAAACTTTTACCGAGCAAACCGAGACAAAGTACAAAAACAATGGAAGCACAGCCATTGATGAAAATAGATTTCTCGCGTCCCAAATGATTCATGATGAAGCCACCTGTACTTGCTGCAATGAAATTTGCAAATCCGTAGATGAGAAAAATTGTTCCAGTTGTTGCAACATTAAATTGAAAGTTCAAAGTCAAAAAACTTCCGAGGAAAGTATAAAGAATGTAAAATGCAAACATCCAAAAAAGGTCGGTTAATAAAGCTTGTGGCGCATTTTTTGTCTTAAAAACAGCCTTGAAGTTTGCCAGATAAGTCACTTTTTGACTTTGACTTCTTGTGTTAGGAATGGCGATAAAAACAATCAGCACAACGATGGCACTTAGAATGCCAGATGCCCAAAAAGCACTGTGCCAACTGGAAAGCTGAGCGAGAAAAGAACCTAGAGGAACGCCTAAAGCGACAGAAAGTGATAATGCCGACATGACAAGACCCATGATTTTATTCATTGTTTTATTTTCAAAATAACTGCCAATAAATGCCCAAACATTTGGCAAAAAAAGTGCAGCACCAAGCCCTGCAATCGCGCGATAAATATAAAATGGCACTAAACTTGTCGCGATAGCGCAAAGAAAAGTTCCCAATAAAAAGATGCTCAAGCCAACCAACAAAAGGCGACGCTTGCTGAAACGGTCGCCCAGCGGACCAAAAAGTGGCGCACCAATCATCTCACAGAGCGCATAAGTTGTGACACCCAGTGCTGTTTGGGAAATGCTGGTATGAAAATCATGAGCAATTTCTGGAAGCAGCGGGGAAATGATAAAACTATCGGCACCGACAACAAAAACGCCGAGAAAGAGGGCGATAACGATGGTAACTTTTTTGAAAGTCATAAAAACTCCTTTTTTCTAAACAATAAGTTAATGATAGCAGGCATTTTTTGAGGCTTCAAGTGAAGAAAAAACAACTAGGTTACATTTTTGATACTACTTGTAGTTTCTGAAAAATGCGATATAATTAGTCTTGAAAGGGAAGAGGACGTTTAAAAATGGAACTCGAAACAAGCAACACTTTTATCAAAAATAGTCAAATTCATGGTGAATTTTGTCCCTTAGATACAACGATAAAAATTCTTTCTGGACGTTGGAAAACAATTATTCTCAATCGTCTGATGAAAGAAGAATTACATTTTAACGAGCTTGTAAGACGGATTCCAAACTGCACACGTCGAATGCTTGCCTTGCAATTAAAAGAATTGATTGAAGCACAAATTGTCGATAAAAAAATATTGACTGATAAATTTCCCGTCCAAACCTGTTACACTTTGACGGAGCAAGGAAAAAGTCTTTTACCGATTGTCTGGTCAATGAACCAATGGGGCGAACAATATATCAAAAAAATAATGCAGATAGATACGCTAGAACCCTCTTGCGGCGATTGACAGTTCTGTCAAATTATGTTAAACTGATTTCATGCGATGAGCTGACTTTTGACAATTTTGTCAAAAATTAGAGCATAGGAATTCTGGGCTGTTCAGTCAGCCGAGGAGGAACCTTGAGAATTTGTCAAAGTGTTGTGAACCTCTTTGACACAGCGAAAACTGCCTAGTAAAAGTCTGTCAAATTTGACAGACTTTTTTTGACAGTTTTGTCAAAAATTATCTCTTGCTCAAAAATACGAAAAGGAGTATAATAGTGTTAATTTACTAAAAAAGGATAGACAAATGAAAAAAGAATACAATGTCGCAGTCGTCGGAGCTACAGGAGCAGTCGGCACAAGAATGCTTGAACAACTCGCCCAATCAACACTTCCAGTCGCTTCAGTCAAAGCACTAGCAAGTAAACGTTCCGCTGGAAAAACTGTAAAATTCGCAGAAAAGGAACTCGTCATTGAAGAACTGACAGAAAATTCTTTCACAGATATTGACATCGCACTTTTCTCAGCAGGTGGTTCAGTTTCAGCGAAATATGCACCCTATGCAGTCAAAGCTGGCGCCGTTGTCGTAGATAACACAAGTTATTTCCGCCAAAATCCTGATGTTCCCCTCGTTGTTCCAGAAGTTAATCCACACGCACTTGATGCACATAACGGTATCATTGCTTGCCCCAACTGTTCAACAATTCAGATGATGATTGCCTTAGAACCTATTCGTCGTGTTTACGGCTTGAAACGTGTGATTGTCAGTACTTATCAAGCTATCGGTGGCGCTGGAAATCGTGCAATGGACGAAGCTCGTGAACAACTCAAAGAAGTCCTCAACAATAACATTGACCCAACAGAACTCAAAGCAGAAATTCTCCCTTCAGCTGGGGACAAAAAACATTATCCGATTGCTTTTAATGCACTTGCCCAGATTGACGTATTCACAGACAATGACTACACTTACGAAGAAATGAAAATGACCCATGAAACCAAAAAAATCATGGAAGATGACAACATTGCCGTTTCAGCAACTTGTGTCCGTGTCCCAGTTCTCATTGGACATAGCGAATCCGTCTATATTGAGACAGAAAAAGTAGCGGATATTGACGAGGTAAAACGACTTATCAGCGAATTTCCTGGAGCTATCCTTGAAGACGATGTTGCTCACCAAATTTATCCACAAGCGATTAATTCGGTTGGGCGTCGTGAAACCTTTGTTGGTCGCATTCGTCGTGACCTCGACCAAGAAAATGGTATTCACCTCTGGTGCGTGAGTGACAATCTTTTGAAGGGGGCAGCATGGAATTCCGTTCAAATTGCCGAAACACTACACGAACGCGGATTAGTTCGCCCCACAGCAGCCTTGAAATTTGAACTAAAATAAAGTATAATAATAACAATTAAATAAAAAATTAGAGGTTGCGAAAACTAAAAATTCGGACAGAGCAGTGAGTGCAAAGAAGTCTGAACGCGGAGTTTCTCGCCGAAAGTTGATTTCTCACAAAAATCAGCTTGGGTCGTCAGGTTAAATCCTGCGAACTGTCTTGGAAATCTTCCAAGTTGCGCTAATGTATAAAAAGAAATTTTATGCGGCGACCTCTATTTTGGGGTTGCTTTTTTGCAACAAGAAAGAGAGAACAAGATGACATCACAACAAACGCTTGATACATTCAAAAACGTGGAAATTATCACAGCCCTGATTACCCCTTTTGATGAAAATGGCGATATTAACTTTGAAGTATTACCAAAACTAATCGAAGATTTATTGGCACATCACACACAAGCTCTTATTTTAGCTGGAACAACAGCCGAAAGCCCAACCTTAACACATGATGAAGAATTAGAGCTTTTTGCTTTTGTCAATACGACTGTAAAAGGGCGCGTGCCACTTATTGCAGGAGTTGGTACAAATGACACACGTGATTCGATTGAATTTGTCAAAGAAGTCGCAAAACTTGGCTACATCTCAGCAGGGCTTGCCGTTACACCCTACTACAATAAACCGAGCCAAGAAGGTGTTTATCAGCACTTCAAAGCAATCGCTGAAAGTTCTGAACTACCAATCATCATCTACAATATCCCAGGACGTGTTGTCACTAAAATCGAACCCGATACCATTTTACGTTTGGCAAAATTGCCAAATATCCTCGCGATTAAAGATTGCGTGGACGTTGAAAATCTTGCCTTTCTTGTAGAAAATGCTCCAACAGATTTTTTGATTTATACAGGAGAAGATGGATTAGCTTTTCATGCCAAAGCGCTTGGCGCACAAGGAGTTATCTCAGTAGCCAGCCATGTTTTAGGAAATGAAATCTACGAAATGTTTGACGAATTAAAAAATGGAACAGTTGCACGTGCTGCAGCCATTCATCGTTTGATTTTACCGAAAATCAATGCTTTATTTTCACTCCCAAGTCCAGCTCCAATCAAAGCCGTTCTCAACAAACGCGGCTACAATGTAGGAGGCTTGCGCTTGCCACTTGTTGCAGCGACAGAAGAAGAAGTCAAGAAAATTAACGATATCCTTGATAAATAGTAGCTCTTGCTAATTTACAAAATTTTTGTTAAACTAGATAAGTGCTTTTATGCACACAAATAAAACTGTCTATCCGCTGAGCGGGATGCTGAATGATGGGCAAAAAGGAGAAAAATCAGATGGCTAATCTCATCGAAGAAATCAATGCAGGACAACTCCGCACAGATATTCCAGAATTTCGTGCAGGAGATACAGTACGTGTTCACGCGAAAGTCGTTGAAGGAACACGCGAACGTATCCAAATCTTTGAAGGCGTTGTAATCGCACGTAAAGGAACTGGCGTTTCAGAAACTTACACTGTTCGTAAAATCTCAAACGGTGTTGGTGTAGAACGTATCTACCCACTTCACACACCACGTGTTGAACAAATTGAAGTTATCCGTCACGGACGTGTTCGTCGTGCGAAATTGTATTACCTCCGCGCTCTGCAAGGTAAAGCTGCTCGTATCCCTGAACGTCGTGCAAAATAAACAAATTAAAATCGCTCAATAGAGTGGTTTTTTCTTTTCGTGTTTTCATCTTATTCTAAATTATTATTTTATTTGGTAGGCGAAAAGTGGGCAAATAAAAAATGTTAGAATTGTTCTAACATTTTTTATTATAGTTTTAAGTTTAACACTCAAATTTTCAAATGATTAAAAGAGGTTAAGGTTTTTCGTGTTCAAAAAGTGGAGAAACGGGACGTCCTTCGTGGATACGCAAGATAGCACTCGCTAAGTACTCAGCAGCACTCAAATATTTGACATTATCAGGTTTTGGATGGTCTGTAACGACAGAGTCAGTCACTAATATTTCTTTAATGTCTGCCTTATTCAAAATGTCAGCTGCATTTGTTGTAAATAAACCATGGCTTGAAACAGCATATATTTCTTTTGCACCAGCTTCGCGGACGACAGCAGCAGCATTGGCAAATGTCACACCAGTATTCAAGATATCATCAATCAAAATAACTTTTTTACCTGTTACATTACCAATAACATAACCATTTTCACGATGTTTATCATCGTCTTCATAATCAACAATCGCGATTGGTGACTCTAGGTATTCAGCTAAGCTTCTTGCGCGTTTAATACCAGAGTTTTTTGGAGCAACGACAACAACATCATCCCCCTCCAATCCCATATCATGATAATAATGTGCAAAAAGTGGCACAGTAAATAAATTATCAACAGGGATATCAAAGAAACCTTGTACTTGAACAGCGTGCAAATCTAAAGTCAACACGCGGTCAGCGCCAGCTTTAACCAGCATATCTGCCACAAGTTTTGCCGTAATCGGCTCACGAGAAGTTGCTGTGCGGTCTTGACGCGCATAGCCAAAATAAGGCATTACAATACTTACAGAACGAGCAGAAGCACGCTTGCAAGCATCAATCATAATCAACAATTCCCAAAGATGATCGTTAACTGGACAGCTCGTTGATTGTACCACATAAACATCGCGGTTACGTACGCTCTCCTCCATGTTAATCATTATTTCACCATCAGAAAATTGTTTTGTTGTTACTTTTCCCAAAGGTACACCAGTAAACTGGCTAATTTTCTCAGCCAGAGCAGGATTTGAACTCAAAGCAAAAAGTTTTAAATGCGAATCAGAGTAAACCACGTCATTTCTCCTATTTTTATAAATATGATAAAACCATTTTATCAAAAATAGCTGACATTTCATAGTACCTATTCACAAATTTTGATAAATTTTTTTGAAACTTAAAATGAAAGCGTATGAAAGATTGTGAACTTTGTGAAAAAATGAACTTTTTGTTGACAAAACACAATAAAAGCGATATAACATAATTGAACATATTTTTTTAGAATCAATTAAGCTAAAAAAATAGAGTTATTATTTTTCTTAAAAGGAGAAACAAAAATGAAAACACCTTCACAAAACAAGAACACACATTTTCGTTCTTGGAAATCAGGCAAAACGTGGCTTTTTGCTTCAGCAACACTTGTTGCTCTCGCAGCAGGTACAGGTGCAGTTTATGCAGCAACAAACCCATCTGCAACTACAATGCCACCAGCTGCCGACATTTACACAGGTGCCTCAACTGGTACAGCAACAGTAGCTGCAAGCGGTGGGGCAAACTTTGGTGGAGAAGCTCACGCAACAGCAAGTTTGGCACCTATCCTTAGCCAAAATGCTGGTCATTCTACATTTGCGGCTATCCTTGGAGTGCCAAGTGACTTCCCAACAGCAATGCCAGTTTCTTCTGGTGCGACAGTTTTAGGCGATGCTGTTACAAATCCAATTGAATACTTCCTTTACAATCACACAGCACAAGCAGTTAGTGCGACAGCTTCAGCTGGTGTTATTGCGTCACAAGCCTCTGCACTTGCTTGGCAAAATCCAACATCTGATAATCAAAGCCTCGCCACAGTTGCTCAATCAGCAGCGACAGCAGCAAGTAGCATGACACAACAAATTATTGCTTCTCTTGGAAGTCTTGAAGTTGAAGCATCTACTTATTACTCAGACTATCAAGCTGCCGTTACAGAATATTCAGCAAATGGTTCAACAGCAAGCTATACTGCTGATATGGCAGCTGCTAACTCAGCTTATGCACAAGTTGACGTTTGGGGTGGTCATTCATTTGCTGTTTCAAATGGTACGATTACTGTTGCTGCAACTGATAAATCAGGGAACTCAAACGGTTCTCAAGCATTTAGCCTTTCGGATAATGCAAATGCCTATCACGATGCCAGCGGTTTGGTTTATGGCTTAGAAGGTGAACAAGCGGTAGTTGGTACTGAATTAACAACTGCAACTTCAGCTCTAGCTAAAATGCAAGCTGCATCTTCAGGTGCAGATGTAACAACTGGAGCGACTGCATCTGGTAAAGCTGGTGCGCTTGGCCTTTATGCAACAACACCAGTACAAGTTTCTGAAGGAGCAACATTTGACCCTACTGCAGTAAGCACTTATAGTGGCTACTTGATGGCATTCTACACAGATTACTATGAAACTGCAGGAACAAACGGTAAGTTTGAAAACTTGATTACGCCAGATAAAACAACAGGCGATATGACTGTAAATGCTTCAGCTAAAATCACAGCATCAGGTACTGTCAATACTGCAAAAGCAGGAACTTATCCTGTAACATACACTCTGTCAATCCCAGCAAGCACAGGATTGACACCTGCATCAGTAACTGTTAATGTGGTTGTAGGTTCTAGTGAATCTAGTAGCTCAAGTTCATCATCTAGTAGCAGTTCTTCATCAAGTAGCTCTTCAAGTTCTTCATCTGCAAGCTCAGCAGCACCTAGTGCAGTAGCAACTCAAGCAGTTTATCGTCTTTACAATAAGACAACAGGTAAACATTTCTTTACAACAAGTGCTTATGAAAGAAATGCTGATGCGAAATTGGGATGGACAGAAGAAGGAACAGCATTTTATGCACCTAAGACTGGTGTAGCAGTTTATCGTGTCTATAATAAGAATTCAGGAGAACATCTCTACACAACGAGTGCTTACGAAAAGAGTAATCTTGTAAAAGCAGGTTGGAAATCTGAAGGAATTGCATTCTATGCCGCTAAGAAAGGTACTGCTGTTTATCGTATCTATAATCCAAATACAGGCGAACACTTCTACACAACAAGTGCTTATGAAGTAAAAGCAGATGTAAAAGCAGGTTGGAAATCTGAAGGTGTAGCTTTCTACAGCTCTTCAGCAAATAAAACAACAACAACTACTGCAGCACCGGCTGCAACAACACCAAGCACAGGTGGAACTGCGACAACTACAACACTAGCAGCAGATACAAACACTGGTGCATCTACAGATTAAGTTTAAAAAAATGAATAAATTAAAAAGCGAGTAGAGTATTCTACTCGTTTTTATTAACTGTTCAAACTAAAAAAACTCGCAAGAAATTTTTTAATTTTATGATATAATAAAGCTTATAAATGTCGAATTAAAGGACGATAAATGACCATTCAACCAGACTTATCTGTCATTCTACCTGCTTACAATGTAGAAAAATATATAAAAAAAAGTATTCAGTCTATTTTGAGCCAAAGTACGATAAATTTAGAAATTATCGTGGTTAATGACGGTTCAACAGACAATACTCTTGAAATTATTAAAGAAAATTTTTCACAATTAGAAAATCTCACAATCATTAATCAGACAAATCAGGGTTCTGGTTTTGCAAGAAATAACGGCTTTAAAGTTGCCAAAGGAAAATACGTTCTTTTTATGGACCCAGATGATAGTCTTGTACCAGATAGTTTAAAAAATCTTTTTCCAAAGATAGAAAAAAGTGCGCCAGATATGGTTATTTTTGGTTTAAAGATTAATCGGGAAAGTACAGGAAAAATTGAGGACAGTTTTACCATCTTACCAGAAAAGTTTTATCAGAGCAATATAGAATTGCAAGCAGATATTTATCAGCATCACCAGCAAATGACTTATACGCCACCATGGAATAAACTTATCCGCAGAGACTTTCTTGAAAAGTCTGGCTTGTTATTTACCAATCAACGGACTGGACAAGATGTTGTTTTTGCGATTGATTTGTTCAATCTTGTTGAAACAACTTACTGGGAGCCAGCCCCTTATTATATCTATCTTTTAGGCCGTAAAGATGGCGCAGCGCACAAACGTAATCCAAATATGGTCAATGATAATGTGACGATTTCAAAAAAACTCATTGAAAATGCAAAAGATGAGGCGAGACAGAAAATTGCGAATGAAATGATTGTTTCTTTTGGAATGCGTGAATTGCGTCATTGCGTTCCATCAAGCAATAGTTTTAAAGATTTTAGAGACTATTGTAAAACGTCAGCACTCAATCCTTATTTATCCAAAGTAAGGTTCGCACAACTCCCAAGAATGAGAAAATTACAATATCTCACTAGGAAAAATCTCTTTCTCTCTTACCAATATTTTAAGAAAAATCTATGAAAAAACTATGAAAAAACTATGAAAAAACAACCCTTACAACTTATCATTCGTTTGGCAAAAATTGTCCTACTTTACGAGCTACGTTTTAAAGCAAAAGAAAAGCAAACACAAGCGATTATCAATCAACAGAAAAGTCAGCATCATAAAGAAGCTAAAGTTTCTATTTTGCTCCCCGTCTATAATGTTGAAAATTTTCTTGCGCAGTGTTTAGAGAGCATTCTCAATCAAACCTATCAAAATTTAGAAATTATCTGTGTCAATGACAGTTCAACAGACCAATCTTTGACTATTTTAAAAAGTTATGCAAAAAAAGATAAACGGATTAAGGTAATTGAAAAACCTCAAAATGAAGGCTTGCCTCAAGCTCGAAAAACAGCATTAGAAAATGCAACAGGAGATTATGTTCTTAATGTAGATAGTGATGATTGGATAGAGCCAGATATGGTGGAAAGTCTCTATTATTTCTTGAAAAGTGGTTATGATATGGTAGTTTGTGACTATATCAAAGAGACAGCAACAAAGCAAGAAATTGTCCGTACCCCCAATATTTTGATTGAAGGAGACAAATTGCAACGGATAGAAAATCGTTCTTTTGGCTATGGAAATACGATTTGGAACCGTTTTGTAAAGCGGGAATTGATGGAAAAAGTTGTTTTCCCTACTGAAAATATTGGTGAAGATATTGTAATCAATACACAACTTTATTATTATGCAGATAAGATTGGTTACTGTGTGAAAGCTCTTTATCATTGGCAATACAATGAAGCTTCAATGACGCGAAAACTGACAGAAGCAACATTTGATAGTTTGGCTAAAAATTATAGACTGATTTGGCAATTTTGTGTGGAAAAATTTGGTGAAAATGTTAAACAGCTAGAACCTGCCTACAAAAAACGTTTAGAAAAAATCCATCGGAAACCTTAAACTTAAAATGAAACAAGAAAAAATAAGTGAAAATAGAGTGTTTGTGTTACTGCTCATAGTGATTGCTTGCCTTACTCTTTTTATCTATTCAAGAAATTCTCCTTTTTATTTTACGAATAACTGGGTGGATTCTAATGCTTATTTAACAATGGGACGTGGCATTTTACATGGTTTGGTGCCTTACAAAGATTTATTTGAACAGAAAGGGCCTGTTTTATATTTTATTCATGCTTTGGCGAGTTTGACTGGCGATAATTTTTATGGTGTTTTTATTATAGAATGCTTACTGATGTCGTTCAATCTTATCTTGTTTTTCAAGATAGGGAAGTTATTTTTATCAGAAAGCGGGGCATTTTTTGCAACACTATTTTTGCCTCTGCTGTTATTAAGTAGCACCTGGTTTGAAACAGGAGATTCTGCGGAGGAATTTGCCATTCCTTGTTTACTATTTTTGATTTATAGTGTTTTAGCGGATAAACATTCGATGTCGGTAAATTTTTATAGTCAGGGTGTGCTGGTTGGACTGCTTTTTTGGATAAAATATACGCTTATTGGCGCTTGGATTGCTCTGTTTCTCTTTTTAGCGGTACAGTTTATTTTCAAGAGAGAATTTAGTAAGTTATTTAGGCTCTGTCTTTTTGAGCTTTTAGGATTTTTGACTGTGACGGTTCCCGTTTTAGCCTACTTTCTTTTCAATCATGTACTCCAATCATTATATAATGTTTATTTCAAAATAAATATGGGAAGTTATGGTAGTGGAAATTTATCATTTACAGCAAGAATAGGGCGAGCGCTTAGTACAGGAGCGGATTTTATAAAGCAAAATTGCTTGATTTATCTTGTGTTATTGATTGGCGTGCTTTTGTTTGTAGTTTTGACTTGGCATAAACTTTCTAAGAGAAATGTGTTCTTATTTTTCCTTTGTTTTTTAGCGACAAGCGCTCTTCAGCTTTATGCAGGTGTTGGTTTGCCGTATTATCAATATGTGGCACTGCCTTATTTTGCTTTGGGGATTATTGGTTTTGTTTTAGGGCTTGTTTACTTAACTTCAAAGAATGTTTCTAAACCTGTGCTTGTTTTATTTTCAGTTTTAGGAATTGTAATGCCTTTTGCACTCAATCAAAATCCACAATTTTCACGATATTTTCCTAATAATTCAGATGGTGGGAAAAATTCGGCTCAGACGGAATTTGCTCATATCATTGATAAAGTTCCTCATTCTACTTTATTGAATTATGGAATGTTGGATTCAGGTTTTTATCTGGCAAGTCATCGTCTGCCAACGGTTCGCTATTTTGAATTGCAAAAAATTCCTTACGCGAATTATCCAGAGAATGGAGATGCACAAAATCGGGCTGTCAATGATGAGAAAGTGGATTTTGTCGTAACAACTTTTGATGTCAATCAAGAGAAATCACAAGAGCAATCGCGCTGGACGGTGCCTGTGCCAAAGGCTTTGATTACTAAGTACAAAATTGTGGCGCAACATAGTCAGACACGCGATAGTTCGCATTACACTTATTATCTTTATGAGAAGAAAGAGTTGATGAGTAAGGGATAAATTTATCCCGAAAGAGTATAATAAAAGAAATGAAGAAAAAATTAACCTTAAAAGAAGTTCAAGAAAGAGAATTAATTATTTTAAATTATGTCCATCAGCTCTGCATAGAGAATGATATTCACTATGCCTTGATTGGTGGTGCTTTACTTGGCGCTCATCATCTGAAAGGTTTTATTCCTGCCGATGATGATATTGACATTGGCTTGTTGCGCCCAGAATATGAAAAATTGATTGCTTTGTTGGAAGGTCAGTCAGAGTTTCCTTTGATGGCACTTGAAATGGGAAATTCTCCTTATCTGTTTGCAAAATTGACAGACAGTGAAACGGTTCAACGTTCAAGTCATTTGGAGCTGAATGGTTTTGGTGTCTATGTGGATATTTTTCCTTTTGATATTTTACCTGATGATGTGAAAGAAGCAGAAAATTTTAAGTTGCAAGTGCGTCGTAATGGGGCAATCAAATCAAGTTTTAAAGCGAAAGCAACCAGTGGGAAATGGTGGCAAGTAGCTGTGAAAACTATGCGTTTTTCACCTGAAATTTGTTATAATCGCTTGGTAAAAGGTAAAATGAGTGAGCGATTATTGAAAGTAAAAGAATTGTCCAGTCGCTATGCAAGGACAGATGGAAAAAGTTGTGCTTTTATTGCGTCGAAGTACGGCGATAGAGATACTTTGCCTAGGGAAAATTTTCAAGATTTTGTAGATGTTGAATTTGAGGGAAAGATTTATCAGACTTTTGCAGGTTATGAAGATTATCTTTTGCGAATGTATGGAGAATATAATCCAAATAAAAGCCATCAGACACATGGCTATTATCACTTTTATTGGCGGAAAAAATCAAAATGAATAAAATAATAATTCAAATAGCAAAAAAAGTGCTATTTGTGGAAACACGGGCAAAATCGCGCGCAAGAAAGCTAGAGCAGCGTTTGGAGAAATTAAAGGAACAAAAGATGGAAAGCTCCTTGATTTCTGTGATTGTTCCTGTTTATAACGTAGAAAATTACTTGATAAGATGTTTGGAAAGTATTGTCAATCAGACTTATCAAAATATTGAGATTCTCTGTGTGAATGATGCGTCAACAGATAAGTCTTTAGAGATATTGCAGACCTTTGCTGAGCAAGATGACCGCTTTAAAGTCATTGATAATCAGGAAAATGAGGGAGCGCCGTTGGCGAGAAAACGAGCATTGGCACTTGCTCAAGGTGAGTTCGTCCTTCATGTAGATTCTGATGATTGGCTGGAGGAAACGATGCTTGAGGATATGTTGTTGCTTGCTCAGGCAGAGAGTGCGGATATAGTTTATTGTGATTATTTTAGAAACGACGATGTTGTGCATACGAAAAAGCCTGCTGCTGAGGATAAACTGGAACGGATTCAGAAATGGTCTTTTGATTTTGGAAATACATTATGGAACCGTCTGATTAAGCGGGAGGTACTTGAAAAAGTCGAATTTCCGGCGGCAAATATGGGTGATGATGTGGTAATCAATGCACAGTTGTATTATTATGCGGCAGTGATTAGTTATTGCCCAAAAAGCCTTTACCATCATGCTTATTTGGTAAATCAAGGGTCAATTTCGGCAGCGAATTCTCAGAAAAATTTTAAGGAAATGTTAGAAAATTATCAACAAGTCTTAGAATTTTGTCAAGAGAAGTTTGGCGATAATCCAAAAATCAATCAACTTTATCAAAAGAAAGTAGCACAGATTAGAGAGCGGCAAAGAATAGTAAAATGAAACATTCGGATAAAAAAATTGTGGTGGAAGTTCACGGTCGGCTGGGGAATCAGCTTTTTCAGTATGCCTTTGCGCGGAGTATTCAGGCGCAAGTTGGCGGTGAGATTTTGATGAATTTTCAAGCTCTGGAGATGCAGGCGCAGCGTCAACCCGATGAAAAAGGTTGGGAGGATAGTTTGCAAGGTTTTCAGACGATTTATGAGCGGAAGGATGCGGTTGAGTTGACAGTGTTGCAGCGTTTGATTGTTGCTTTGGGGAAATTGCTGAAAACGCGTGCTGGTTTTCGGACTCTGAGGGGGAAGCCATATGATGAGCTGACAGGCTGGGCGAAAGCTTTTGCTGATTTGTCTAGGAAACATTCGGTTTATCATTTTCCTAACCTTGGTTTGCCTTTTGTCGCTGGAAAAGAAAAGACGATTTTTTTGAAGGGTTTTTTTGAAGATGAACAGTTTGCTAATCCTGTGAGAGAGCAACTTTTGGAAGAATTTCAGCCACGAGAGGCATTGCGCGAGCAAAATAAGGAATTGATGCGCGTGATTGAAGAGGAGAATTCTGTTTGTGTGACCATTCGGCGTGGAGATTTCGTGGGGAAAAAACAACTTTTTATGTGTGATGAAGATTATTTTAAACGCGGAATGGCTATTATTAGGGAAAAAGTGGAAAATCCTGTTTTTGTCTTTTTCAGTGATGATTTGGCTTATGCGCAAGAATTTGCGGAAAGTGCGTTGGGAGAAAATGAGCGCTATTTTATTGAAACGCCAGATAATTCCTTGCCTGAAAAATTACGTTTGATGGCTGCTTGTAAGCATTTTATCATTTCAAATTCGACTTTTTCTTGGTGGGCGCAATATTTGGGACAAGCAGAGGATAAAATCGTGGTTGGACCAAAACGTTGGATGCCAGCGAAGCCTGTGGGACAAACGCCTGTGATGGAAAGTTGGATAAAGTTATGACAGCATTAATTAGTATTATTATTCCAATTTACAATGTCGAAGAATTTTTGACAGAATGCCTTGAAAGTGTGCAAAAACAAAGCTATCAAAATATTGAGGTGCTATTGATTGATGATGGCTCTTTTGACAGTTCTGTCAAAATTTGTGAGGACTTTGTCAGTGCTGATAACCGTTTCCGACTGGTTCATCAGGAAAATCAGGGACAGTCGGTGGCAAGAAATCATGGGCTTGATTTGGCTTTGGGCGATTATATTATCTTTATAGATAGTGACGATACGATTTCTCGGACACACGTAGAAACCTTGTATCAAGGGATTATAGAAACGCATTCGCAGGTCGCAATGTGTCGCCCCACACGTGAAAAATCTGGTTTAGAAGAAGTGAAAAAACCGGCAATGAGTTTGATTAAGGGAAATTATCGAGAACTTCTTGAAAATGAGGACCATAGTTTTGCACGAATGGGATGTTGGTGTAAGATTTATGCGGCTGAGATTTTGAAAGATGTAAGATTTCCTGCGGGGATTTTGCATCAAGATAATGTTTTTTTCTTTGAAATGCTGGATAAGATTGAGCAGATGGCGCTGGTGCATACAACGACCTATCATTATCGCAGACGGGCGAATTCTGCGGTTCAAGGGGGAATTCGTGAGAAGAATTTTGATTTGTTCAAACGCAATCAGCTTTTGATGGATTGGTTTTCTGAGAAACATCCAGAATGTCTGGATTATATTCGGCAAGATTGTTTGAAAATGAATGATGGTTATGCCCGTAAAGCGGCACGAGAACAGACAAAAATTGCAGAAGAATTTTTTGACAGAATTGTCAAAGAAAATGAAAGTTACGGACGAGGAAAATGGGCAAGAAATAAACGACTGTATCTCACTTTTCTTTCTACACAGCGAAATTTTTGGCGCGCACGGCGTACGATAAGAAAGCTGGTGAGTAAAAAATGAAAAGAAGAAGTCGAGAGAAGAAAGAACTGTCGTTTTGGCTCGTTATTGTCAGCATTTTTTTGCTATCCTTTTTCGTGCTTGTCCCTGAAATAGTAATGGGTGGCGGCACGGGAATTCTCGGGAACGATGGATTTTTTCACTTAAATCGTTTTACGGAAGCGGCAATGCAGATAAAAACGGGACATTTTTCCTATTTTCAGCAATTTTATACTTTTAATTATTCGGGGAAGATTGTCAATAGTTTTTATGGTCCTTTAAATGCTTATTTGCAAGGGGCGATTTTACTGATGGTTCATTTTAAAACGCTGGTTTGGTGGTCAATTTCACTCTGGCTGACAAATGTTTTTGGACTTTCAAGTATGTATTATTTGCAGCGGACATTGAAAGTGAAACAAGTCTATGCCTTAGTTTTGGGACTGGTATTTATCACAACGGGGGCAATGGTTGCGCCGGTAGTGGCTGGAATGTACGCTGTCGGTTATGCTTTTATACCGCTGATAGTAGCTGCTTCTTTGCGCTTGGTACGCGACAATCAACGACCTATTGTATTTTGGGAATTAACAGTTGCGCTGACTTTATTGGCACAAACGCATATGCTCTCCTTGGTTTTAGGACTTATCGCTTATGCACTATCGTTTATCATCTTTTTAGTGAGAAGTATTTGGCAGAAAATTAACTGGAAAATCTGGCTATTTCCGCTGGTCAAAGCTGTTGGACTAGTTTTACTTCTTAATTTCAATATTTATGGTGGCTATTTTGAAGTGAAACATTCTAATCCTCAGATGGTCATGCCTTTTCAGTCAGATATTTTGTACTGGCCATCAAAAGTTAGTTTGTTGGGACTCAATTTTGCCAATATTTCTGTTTTTATCGCCCTTGTGATTGCTTTAAGTGTGCTTATCATCTTGTGGCGAGCAAAAAAAGTGCCTGCTTGGGTTTGGTTGGCGCTTGGAATGACAGCTTTATTTAGCGCAATAGCGACAGGGATTCTGAATATTGCTGTATTGCCAGAAGCAACGATTTTTCAATTTTTCGGACGTTTCATGGCACTTGCTTTTCCTTTTGCCTTAGTACTCGTAGGCTATGCGTTAAGTTGTCAGACAACGAAAAGAAAATGGTTCACGGTTGTGACAATCCTTTGTACGCTTTTAAGTGTTGTGATGTATATGGGAGTGACGGCAAATAAAAGCTTAAATGTTCAGCGTAACTTGCAAAATCCCGCTGATAAGGGAATTTTTACCTCAATAGAAGCACGGGCTAAAGTATATCAAGATGCATCACTATTAACAGGAAATCAGTTGAGTTCCGTGATTACAGCACCTATTAGTGAGACGATTGATTATTTGCCAAATCATACTACAATAACAAACCCTGTAAAAATGTTTAAAAATGAATCGATTTTTTATAACACTTTTTATGCAGACATTATCAAAATGCAGAACTTCACTGGAAGTAAGCTACAACGTAAAGTGACAAATGACGGACTGATGATGACTTGGCAGTCAGCGAATGCTCAAAAAACAGGATTGCCAGTCATAAAATACGGTCACACAGTTCTTAAGCTCAATGGGAAAAAGCTCACAAATAAGGATATCCAGCTTTCTGTGATTGGTGGTGTCTCTGTCAAAGCAAAAGAAGGGGGAAATGTGCTTACTGTGCGCTATCAACCGTCTAGCTGGTTTATCGTTGGAAGTTTGCTACAAGTGATTGGGAGTTTACTGGTTCTGATAATTATTATCGTAAAAAAGAGAAAGAAAAAAGCTGAATAATCAGCTTTTTTGTGTTTTTCTTTGGAAGAAATGTTGGATAAAACCTTTAAAATATTGAAATTCTGGACGCTTGTGAAAGAGCAACAGAAGTAAAACGTTTGGGACAATGAGCGCAATTAGTAAACTGACGAAGAATTTTGCCCAAGGATTAGGAACTGCTAGGAGAGAAAGGCTGACGAACTCTGAAATTGCTAAAATTGCAAGGAAAGTAACAAGCCAACGAATTTGTTCCCAGACGTACTCGGAATTTTTTCTGCCGAATGTTGGGGTGTAAATGTATTTTGGAAAGCTATAACCATAGACAATCATTGTGGAAACGAGCGTTCCAAGAAGAACACCAGCAAGTCCTAAGAAATGTACAAGGACGAGAGAAGCGATGAAATTGACGACCGCTTCAACAACCGGAACATGTCGATTTTCATAATAAATACCTGCGGCGGATTGAAAAACACCGAGAGGTTTGCGCATACCTGTGATGTAAAAATTGAGGACGATGACTAGGAGGACGGCAAGGGATAAAAGGCTGTCTTTGCCGAGCCAGATGATGATGAAAGGCTGCATGACAACAAAAAGTGAAGAAGCAACGAAGCTACAAATCCAGAAAGTGACAAAAGTCAGTTTTTGGTAAGCATCAAATGATTTTTCTTGATTTTTTTCAGTGAGTAGGTCGCCGATACTGGCGGTAACACCAGAGATAATCGCGACTAAAATTCCTGAAAAACTGTTGGAAATGAGGATATAGTTACTATAAAGTCCAAGGCTGGCAAGTCCGATAAATTTGGAAATAATCAGACTGTTTGTTCCGGAAACAATAAAAGTTGCAATATTATGATAAAGCATACCATAAATCTGTTTGCGGAACTTTGCGATAATGCCGTGGTCTAATTTTTGAATGTTGCTTTCGCGCAGATAAGGATATTGTTGATTGGCATAGAACCAGATAGCTACATTTTCTATGCAGTTTAACACAATCTGTGCGATAAGATAGAAAATGAAGTTGTGCGTTGTGAGTAAAATAATAAGAAAGACAGCACTTGAGATGATATTTTCAACACTATCAAAAAGACTTAATAAATATTGTTTTTGGTGGGCATAGAAAATATCTCGTTTGTAGCTTAAGAAGTAACTGGAGACGCTCCCTGCAAGGAAAAGTAGGTAAATAATATAGATATTTTCTGAAATACCGTGATAATTATTTTTACTAAAAAATTGTAGAAAGGGAAGAAGAATTAGCCCGACGGCGGTAACAAAAGCTGCGACGACCCAATAACAACGCTGATAGAAGCGCATGAGACTTTTGATGGTTTCTGTATCTTTTTTGGCAATCGGGACGTACATATTGAAGATGATGGCTGTACCGATACCGAGTTCGGCGATTGAAAGCATTGAGATAATGCTGGTAAAGAGGGCATTTAGGCCATTGTAATCATTGCCGAGGGTGTGAATGAAGACGGTACGTACGGCAAATCCGATGAATGTGCTTAAAAGCATCTGCAGCATTGACATGGCGGAGTTACGAAGAGAATTGATGACGCGCATAATTTGCCTTTCTAATCGTTTTCTGAGCTACTTGATGGGATATTATTTTCATCTTTCCAATACCAATGATAATAATCATGATTTCTTTGTTGATTTTTGCGTGGTGGCTGCATATAATCACCGTAGAGTTCACTGAGATAAGGCGCGTGATTTTTGATTTTACGTAGTGTGAGCTGTTCAAAGGGGATATCTTCGTACTCTGTGAAGAGGTTTTTATCAAAATATGCGGTCCGTTTTGGTGGAGAAAAAACGTAATTGCAGTATTTTGTGTCTTTGTCATTGTATTTTTGCATGAGATTATCCACTTTTTCAGCAAGAGTACGATATTTTCCGAAATAATGAATATGATAGGGAAACCATAAGATGAGTTTTCCTATAAAATATTCCCATTTCTCAGAACTTGCATAGGAAAGTCCGTGTGGTGCTGATGCGGTAAGATGGGTGACTTCTTTACGGATTTGTTTTTTGAAAGTTTCACCTTCTGCTTTATCATCTGGCAGGCTATCAAGTGGGAAAATATCAATGAAAATTCCTGATGTTTGATTGAGTGTGTCAAGCACACTTGTTACGCTGGTACGATTGTCATAGAGCTTTGCCATTGGAAGATAAGCTTCATGGACTTTGTAGTAAAGAAGGCTGTATTTTTCGGGACATTCTTGCATTAGAACTTCCATGAGTTTGTTGTAGTTTGGACGTGTCAACATGAGGTCAATATCATCGTCCCAAGGAATATAGCCTTGATATTTGATTGCGCCTAAAAGGGTACCTGCACTGATGGAATAGGCAATATTATTTTTGCGACAAATTTGGTCAATATAGGCGACCATGTCTAGTTGTATTGTGCGAAGTTCGTCTTTGGTTACTTCTTTCATTGTTTCTCTCTAAAATTAATTTAACTGTAAAAAAGCCATTAAAATGGCACTGATTTCATTATGAACTCTTTAAGTATAACAAAGTTTATTTTTTATTTCAATGTTCTCTTCTGAGAATACTTTTTTTGATAAAAATTTGTGATATAATGAAGCATACGTGCTGTTCTATACAAAAATGAATTTGACAGTTTTGTCAAATAATAAATCAAAATTTATCAAATTGATTTTTGTTTAGAAAGACGTAAAAATTAAAAAATTTTGAGGTAAAAAATTTTGTCTAAAGAAGTATTTTCAATTGAATTTGCTGGACGGACCTTGACTGTCGAAACAGGTCAAGTCGCTAAGCAAGCAAATGGTGCAGTTGTCGTACGTTATGGGGATACAACAGTTATAACCGCAGCAACAATGGGGAAAATGACTTTGGGAGATTTCTTCCCATTGACAGTTAATTACGAAGAAAAAATGTATGCTGCTGGGAAATTTCCTGGAGGTTTTAACAAACGTGAGGGACGTGCGTCAACAGATGCAACGTTGACAGCTCGATTGATTGACCGTCCGATTCGTCCAATGTTTGCTGAGGGATTTCGTAATGAAGTACAAGTGATTAATACGGTGCTTTCATATGATGCAAATGCAACGGCGCGAATGTCAGCGATGTTTGGTTCTTCTTTGAGTTTGGCGATTTCAGATATTCCATTTGATGGGCCGATTGCCGGAGTTGAAGTAGCTTATGTCAATGGTGAATATGTCATTAATCCATCTCTTGAACAAAAAGAACTTTCGGAGTTGGAACTTTCTGTTGCTGGGACGGACAAGGCTATCAATATGGTTGAGTCAGGGGCAAAAGAACTTTCAGAAGAAGTGATGCTGGGTGCATTGCTTGCTGGACACGCTGCTGTAAAGGAATTGATTGCTTTTCAAAAGGCTATTGTTGAAAAGGTTGGCAAGGAAAAAGCAGAAGTGGAGCTTTTGCAAGTAGATAACGCACTTGCTGAGGAAGTTCAAGCTACCTACAATACTGAGCTTCAAGTCGCTGTGAAAAATGCGGATAAAGTTGTGCGTGAGGCTGAAACAAAAGCGGTGAAAGACAAGGCACTTGCTGAATATGAAGAAAAATTTGCGGAAGATGAAAATCTTAAGATTATCTTGCGTGATGTGGCTGAAATCTTGGAACAAATGGAACACGCAGAAGTGCGTCGTTTGATTATTGAGGAAAAAGTGCGTCCTGACGGTCGTCAGATTGATGAAATCCGTCAATTAGATGCAGAAATTGACTTTTTGCCTCGGACAATTACACATGGTTCAGGTTTGTTTACACGTGGACAAACGCAGGCTTTGTCAACATTGACACTTGCTCCAATGGGCGAAGCGCAAATCATTGATGGGCTTGATGTAGAGTACAAAAAACGTTTCATGCATCATTATAATTTCCCACAGTATTCTGTTGGGGAAACTGGTCGTTATGGTGCACCAGGTCGTCGTGAAATTGGTCACGGCGCATTGGGCGAACGAGCTTTGACACAAGTGTTGCCAAGTTTGGAAGAATTTCCTTATGCGATTCGTTTGGTTGCTGAAGTGCTGGAGTCAAATGGTTCGTCTTCGCAGGCTTCTATCTGTGCGGGAACATTGGCATTGATGGCAGGTGGTGTACCAATCAAAGCGCCAGTTGCTGGGATTGCGATGGGCTTGATTTCTGATGGTTCTGATTATACTATCTTGACGGATATTCAAGGCTTGGAAGACCACTTTGGCGATATGGACTTTAAGGTTGCTGGAACGCGTGATGGGATTACTGCTTTGCAGATGGATATTAAAATTCAAGGGATTACGGCTGAAATTCTCGCGGAAGCTTTGGCTCAGGCAAAAGTTGCGCGGATGCAAATTTTGGATGTGATTGAAGCAACGATTGCGGCTCCTCGTTCTGAATTGGCACCGTCAGCACCGAAAATCGATACGATCAAGATTGATGAAGATAAGATTAAAATCGTCATTGGTAAAGGTGGCGAAACGATTGATAAGATTATCGCTGAAACTGGCGTGAAGATTGATATTGATGAAGAAGGATTGTGTTCTATCTTTTCATCTGATCAGGCGGCGATTGACCGGACGAAGGAAATTATTGCTGAACTTGTTCGCGTGGCGAAAGTTGGCGATATTTATGATGCAAAAGTTGTGCGGATTGAGAGTTTTGGGGCGTTTGTCAATCTCTTTGGCAAGACGGATGCGATGGTTCATATTTCTGAAATGGCTTGGGCGCGGACAGCGAAAGTTGAAGATGTTGTGAAATTGGGCGACATTGTCAAAGTGAAAATCATGAAAATTGATGATAAGGGCAGAGTTGATGCGTCAATGCGTGCGTTGCTTGAAAAGCCTGCGGACTATGTTAAGCCTGAACGCAAACCACGTGAACGTCGTGAGAATAATGGCAATCATCGAAATAATTTCCGAAAAAATGACCATCGTAATGGCAATGGAAATACTGGCGAACATCGTTTTGAACAGCGCGAACGTCACACACACGTTGACAATGAATTTCCTGAACTTTCAACAAAAAAACCTGAATAAAAAGCTGTAAAATAGAGTGAAAAAGTTTTTGACAGGGTACAAACTTACAACTTCGTTATAAGTTCACCCTGTCCGAGAAGGCTGAGAATAAATTCTCTAGCCCCTACAGCAGTTCTGTCAAAAAACTTTCGCTCTCAGCATTGAAAATGAATAAATATAATTTAAACTCTGATGTGGATGAAAAACTCCGCGCATCACTTGAAAATCCTGCAGAATTTTTGACAGACTTGTCATTTACTTATGCGCTGCAAGGTCTGTCAATTCTGGTTCCTGCGGAATTGTTTTATGTGGAAATTGAGGGAAAAAAAGCAGTTCCTGTTTTTACGACTGAGCAGGATTTGGACATTTTCATGGCAAATCTGAATGATGTCAATACAGACTGGACAACGCAAAAATTGAATGTTTTATTGGATACTTTGATGCCAACAGAACTTGAAGTGATTGCTTTTAATCCGAAACTTTCAATGGATGAAAATCGTGGAAATACTGCTTATTTTGAGAAAAATAGCTTGTTGACATTTCTTAATCATTACACAGAAATCCTGAATGCGATGCTCAATCCAGAAAATCAGAAAACAGAACGTTTAAGTCGCACTTATTTGGTGCCAACATTTTTATGGAAAGATGATAATGATGCGATTCATCGAGGTTTTGAAAGTCTGACGGCTGGAGATGAGCAGGATTACATCCCAATTTTTGATAATCTGGACAGTTTTTCGACTTGGTATAATAGCGAATTTTTTGGCGAGCCTTTCCAAGAAAATAATGGTCAAGTTCTCGTGATGACATTTTCAGAGTTGTTAGAGCCAAAAGAAGCGGAAAATATTTTCGGAAAAACAGTCGGTGTAACGATCAATCCGCTAGATGTGGATATCGAAGACTATCAAAAAACAATCATAACTTGGGAAGAATTACGCTAGATTTTTGAATTAAATAGCTGTGGAAAGCGCCAAAACACTACTTATGGTATAATTTTATCATAAGTATTTTTGCTAAAATCTAAAAAAGTAGAAAGTTTATGAAAAGAAAAAAACTAGATATTGCTGAATATGGCGAGGCAATGTTGGAGCGCCTCAAAGCTTTTACAGATGCGATTTTGTCGATTGCGGCGACGATTATGGTACTTGAAATTCCTGTACCAAAGGGAAATTTGGCTGAGATGTCATCTTATCGCACAATGGTTAGTCCACTGATTATTTTTGTTGTGAGTTTTCTAGTGATTGTGAGTTTTTATTTTGAAACGATAAGAGTTTTTTCGCAGATTAAGAAAATATCTGGTTGGCAAGTATTTGCTTATTCACTTTTTTTGATGGGTGTCTCAGTTTTTCCACTGATGACGCGGATTGAAGCTTCATCTAGCAGTACGTCATTTCTGTTTGTGTACATTATTTATGTTGTTGGAATTTCGCGCCTGCATGATAATTTGCTGAAAAGAATAATGGATTTCAATCATGTTTTACGCAATAAGCGGCAATTCTTGGTTGTGAGTTATTATTTAGTGATTATTTTAGCATTTGCTTTTAGTTTTACAGCTTGGAATAACATTGGTGGCATTTTCATGATATGGGTGCCAATACGTAGTTTAATAAAGAATGTGGTAATAAAATAAATGAAAAATGAAAAGAAAGGTTTCTGGCGAGAAGCCATTCGCGTGACAAAGGAAAATGACCCTGCTGCACGGACGGCTTTAGAGGTTTTATTGACCTATCCAGGTGTCAAAGCGCTGGCTGCACACAAGATTTCGCATTGGCTTTGGCGACATGATTTGAAATTGTTAGCAAGAATGCACTCGCAGTTCTGGCGTTTTTGGACGCAGATTGAGATTCATCCCGGTGCTGAGATTGAAAATGGTGTTTTTATTGACCATGGCTCAGGGCTTGTAATTGGCGAGACTGCTGTGGTTGAGCGCAATGTCAAACTTTATCATGGTGTAACGCTTGGCGGCACAGGAAAAGATAAGGGAAAACGGCATCCGACTGTGCGTCAAGGTGCGCTGATTTCGGCACATTCACAACTTTTGGGGCCGATTGAAATTGGAGAAAATTCTAAGGTTGGTGCCGGTGCAGTTGTCGTGATTGATGTGCCAGCAGATGTGACAGTCGTTGGTGTGCCCGCGCGCGTCGTAAGGATTAATGGTAAAAAAGATGTTGAGAAGATTATGACGCTGGAAGAGCTTCGTGAAGCCAGTTATCACTCATCTCATCTGTAAAATTTTTTGACAGAACTGTCAAAAAGTTCAAAACAGACTTTTTTGACCAAAAATATTTTTGACAGCTTTGTCAAAAACTTCAAAGAGAGAAAAAATGAAAATTTACAACACAATGAGCCGTCAAATTGAGGACTTTGTTCCTCTTGAACCTGGAAAAATCAAAATGTATGTCTGCGGACCAACCGTGTACAACTACATTCATATCGGCAATGCGCGCAGTGTTGTCGCTTTTGACGTGATTCGTCGTTACTTTGAATATCGTGGTTTTGAGGTTGATTATGTGTCAAATTTCACAGATGTGGATGATAAGATTATCAACGGCGCAGCTGCGGAAAATATCACAACAAAAGAGTTCTCAGAGCGCTATATTAAAGCATTTTACGAAGATATTGATGCACTTGGAGTAGAGCGTGCCACGCAAAATCCAAAAGCCAGCGATTATATTGACAAGATGATTGATTTTATCGCAGAGCTTATCGAAAAAGGCTTTGCTTACCCTTCGGATGGCGATGTTTACTTCCGTGTGGCAAAGTCGCAGGATTACGCAAAACTTGCCAATAAAAACCTCGCAGAGCTTCTGGACGGTGCTTCTGGACGGACAGATGAAGAAACACAGCGCAAAGAATCGCCAGCAGATTTCGCACTTTGGAAAGCAGCAAAAGCGGGCGAAATCTCTTGGCAATCCCCTTGGGGAAATGGTCGCCCGGGCTGGCACATTGAATGTTCTGTGATGAGTACTGATTTGCTTGGAAATACACTCGACATTCATGGTGGTGGGCAAGATTTAGAGTTTCCCCATCATACCAACGAAATCGCGCAATCTGAAGCGAAAACAGGGCAAAAATTTGCCAATTATTGGATGCACAATGGCTTTGTCAATGTTGATGGCGAAAAAATGTCAAAATCATTAGGAAATTTTAAGACAGTCCACGAAATGCTCCAAGTCGTCAATCCACAAGTTCTGAGATTTTTCCTTGCAACAACACATTATCGCAGACCGGTAAATTTCACTGACGAAGCCATCACAGATGCACAGAATAACGTCAAAAAAATTGAAAATGCCTACCGAAATATGGCAAATTCAAGCACAAATCCATCAGAAAATATTTTGACAGAACTGTCAAAATATAAAACAGACTTCATCAGCAGTATGGATGACGATTTTAACATCGCCAATGCCTTGACAAGTTTTTACGACTTCATCAGTTGGGTCAATAAAGGTAATAACGGTCAGGAAGTCAAGCAATTTTTTGACGAAGTGCTCGCAATTTTAGGAATGACATTTGCCGAAGAAAAAACACTCGATGCAGAGATTGAAAAACTTATTGAAGCACGTCAACTTGCCCGTGAAATGCGAGATTTCGTCCAGTCAGATTTGATTCGTGACGAACTCAAAGCCAAGCATATTGTTCTTGAAGACACAAAAGAAGGTGTAAGGTGGCATCGTGAATAAAAAAAACGCAGAACTTCTCAACGGAATAGCTCTCGCCTACATTGGTGATGCAGTTTACGAAGTCTTTGTTCGTGATTATTTGCTCGCACAAGGGATTACAAAACCAGCAGCACTTCAAAAAAAGGCGACAAATTTTGTCTCTGCCAAAGCGCAAGCGCTCATTATCAGCAAAATGATGGATGCAAATTTTCTAACAGAAGAAGAAATGATTTATTTCAAACGCGGACGCAATGCACATTCAAAAACAACTGCAAAAAATACAGATGTTGTGACTTACCGCATTTCTACTGGATTTGAAGCGGTAGTTGGAATTTTACATTTGACAAATCAAGAAGAACGCTTACAAGAATTTTGGAAATTTTGCTTAAAAAATACAGAAATCCTAAAAAAATAAGCATATTATTTCAAAAATCTTCAAAAATTCGTTAGAATAGAGAAGTGAAATGGTGGCGGAATAAAAAATGTATAGAGTTGTAACAATGTATGGTATTGATGAACCTTGGTGGTTCTTTGATGATTGGAAAAATGATATTATCTCAGTAGATGAGTTTGAAGATTTCTACAAAGCTTTAAAATTCTACAAAAATGAATGGCTAAAAATGGCAAAATCATTTGAAGAATATAAGAGCCAAGAAGATTTACTTTCAGCATTCTGGGAAGAAAAAGACCAGGTTTGGTGTGAAGAATGTGCAGGCTATTTGCAACGCTATCACAGCTTGGCATTGCTAGAAGAATGGCACCAACTTCCTAGAGAAAAAAAGCGCTGGGCATATGAAAAAAAATCAGGACAAGTGCCTCACAAGTGTTGTAAAAGACTCAATCAAGATGAAGAATAAGATGAGAAAAGCTTAGATTATCTAAGCTTTTTTTAATATAATTAAACAATTCTAAGAATATTAAAAAAGTATTAACAGTATTATAAATGTCACATTACTTCCAAAAACGCTCTAATTATATTATAATTTAATTATAATAATATTCTCATAGAAAGACTGACATGAAAAAGATACTTATTATTTTTGATATTATACTTGTTCTGGTAGCATTTGCGCTCATTTTCATGTTGCAACGCCATCTGGTTCAAGTACATAATATTACTCCGCCAGATATTTATATTGAACCCAAAGAATAAAGAGAAAGCAAGCATACTTGAAAAATATCTAAAAAAGAGTTAAAATATCTCTATCATAAAACTCGATGGTCAAAGCTCGGGAAAATATGTGCTTTTTCAGCATATATTTTTCTAAGGCTTGACCTTTTTTGTTTTCATTTTGAGCAAAAAATTGAGTGAAAAATTGGAGATAAAATGGATTTTCAAGAAAATTATGACGTTATCGTCGTTGGTGCAGGTCATGCAGGAGTAGAAGCAGCGCTTGCCTCAGCTCGTATGGGGACTAAAACTCTCCTTCTCACAATCAATCTCAACATGGTTGCATTTATGCCCTGCAATCCTTCAGTTGGAGGCTCTGCAAAGGGTATCGTTGTCCGTGAGATTGATGCTCTTGGCGGCGAAATGGGCAGAAACATTGACAAAACTTATATTCAAATGAAAATGCTCAATACAGGGAAAGGGCCAGCGGTTCGTGCCTTGCGTGCGCAAGCAGATAAAAATCTGTATTCAGAAACGATGAAAAGAACGATTGAAAGACAGGAAAACTTGACTCTGCGTCAAGGTATGGTTGAAGAAATCCTCGTTGAAGAAGGCAAAGTAATCGGTGTTCGTATGGCGACATCTACAAAATACGGGGCGAAGTCAGTCATCATCACAACAGGAACAGCTTTGCGAGGCGAAATCATCATCGGAGAACTAAAATATTCCTCAGGACCAAATAATTCACTTGCCTCAGTCGGACTTGCTGACAATCTGCGCAATCTTGGCTTCGAAATCGGACGTTTTAAAACTGGAACACCACCACGTGTGTTGTCAAGCAGTATTGATTATTCTAAAACAGAGATTCAACCAGGTGATGAAGCGCCAAATCATTTTAGTTTTTTGAGTAAAGATGAGGATTATCTTAAGGACCAAATCCCTTGTTGGTTGACTTATACTAGCAGCTCAAGTCATGATATTATCCGAAAAAACCTTCATCGTGCGCCAATGTTTTCAGGCATTGTCAAAGGTGTCGGTCCACGTTACTGTCCATCTATTGAGGATAAAGTGGTTCGTTTTGCTGATAAACCTCGCCATCAACTCTTTTTAGAGCCAGAAGGTCGAAACACAGAAGAAGTCTATGTTCAAGGACTTTCAACAAGTCTTCCAGAAGATGTCCAGTTTGACCTTATTCGGAGTATTCCAGGTCTGGAAAATGCGGAAATGATGCGGACAGGCTATGCGATTGAGTATGATATGATTTTCCCTCATCAGCTTCGTCCAACTCTTGAAACAAAACTCATCTCAGGACTTTTTAGTGCAGGACAAACCAATGGAACATCAGGTTATGAAGAAGCAGCAGGACAAGGTTTAATTGCTGGGATGAATGCAAGTTTGAAAGCACAAAATAAAGAAGAACTTATTCTCAAACGTAGTGATGCTTATATTGGTGTCATGATTGATGATTTGGTCACGAAAGGCACAGTAGAACCTTACCGTCTCCTCACCTCTCGTGCTGAGTACCGTCTTATCCTTCGTCATGACAATGCAGATGTTCGTTTGACAGCAATCGGACATAAAGCAGGACTTGTCACAGACTTACGTTGGAGCGCTTTTCAAACAAAAATGGAGCAGTACAATGCAGAAGTGAAGCGGCTCAATCAAGAAAAGATCAAACCTCTCCCAGAAACACAAGAAAAGCTAGAAAAAATGGGATTTGGTCCCATAAAAGATGCGCTAACAGCGACTGAATTTCTCAAACGTCCTGAAGTTCACTATACTGACCTTGCAGCCTTTATTGGCGACGCACCAGAAGAAGTAGAACGTGCAATCATCGAACTTATCGAAACTGAGATTACCTACGAAGGCTATATCAAAAAAGCGATGAGTGAAGTTGAAAAAATGCATCGTTTGGAAGAAAAACGGATTCCTAAAGATATGGATTGGGATATTCTTGATAGTATCGCTACAGAAGCACGTCAGAAATTCAAGAAAATCAATCCAGAAACACTTGGACAAGCCAGTCGTATTTCTGGGGTAAATCCTGCGGATATCAGTATTCTCATGGTTTATCTCGAGGGACGCTCTCGTAAATAATTCTCTTAAAAATCAAAGGAGAAAAATGATGAAAAACATAAAAAATATCATTTTTGACTGGGATAATACCTTATTTCCTTTTAAAAAATATTGGTTTATTGCTAATCGGCGCGTGTTTCTTGATTTGCTTGATTTTGAGCAGGATTTTTCGATTGATGATGTGATGGATAAATTTGTTTATTTTGATACATTGATGTGGACAGATGTTTATGCAGAAAAAATAACGGTTCAAGAAGCGCGTGAAAATCGTGTTCGTCTGACTCTTGATTATTTTGAGATTTCTTATGAAGAAACATTTATTGATAACTTTTGGGATATTTTCTTACAAGATTTGATGAAAGAAATCAAACAAGAAAATCAATTAGTAGAAAAAATGAAGCAACTTTCTAAACGTTATTCTATTGCTATTTTAAGTAATGGCGAGAGTTGGGAGCAAAGAGAAAAAATTCGTCGTTTTGGTTTTGAAGATTTATTTCCAGTCTATATTTCGGGAGAAACAGGCTGGACAAAGCCAGATTATCGTGCTTTTCAAAATATATTGGAGCAAGAAAATTTTCAAGCGGAAGAAACACTGATGGTTGGAGATTTGATAGGACATGATATTTTGCCAGCAAAGCAATTAGGAATGGTGACGGTCTATATTGGAAGCGAAAAAGATACTATAGCTGATTATGAATTTTCAAATTTACAAGATTTTTTGGAAAATCTTGAATAACAAAAAAGCGAGTAATCTCTCGCTTTTTTTATTTAAAGTGTTAAGAATGTAAGAGCCGGACGATTTATAGGTAAAAAGAGTTTGTGACCCAAAGTGTTTAAGCGATAAACTCCATTTTGTGTGAGATGTATCGTGTGAGAGAGGAGATTTTTTTCATGGTCGTGACTATAAAAAGTCAATACAGCTTTGATTCCTCCTGTGACAACAAGGACTAAGGTTTGCTGGTTGTCATTAAGTTTTTCCAGCCAGATATTTTTGTGAAAAATGTGAAGAATGCCTTGTTCTTCTTTGATAGGGAGTTTCTGTTCATCTTTTTGCTTTTTGTTATGTAAGGTCAACATTTTCGCATTTCTGAGTCCGACATTTCCAAAAGAAATGAGTTGATTGATGATATCAGCAGTGAGATGATGAAAATTTTCTTTCTGTTTTGGTCTCATTTTTGAGTTTATACTATTATATTGCTCTCGTGCAAGCGATAGTTTGGAAAGTTGGGCAATTCCGTACATTGCTTTTTTATGATGAGACCAGTTTTGAGTTTTAGAAATTTCTCGTCGAAGATGTTCAAGTTCATAAGGTGTCATTTTTTCCTCCATTCTTGTTTAATTAAGATAATGCACTGTTTAGTAAGCGCTTTTCGATAAGTTTATTATAATTATTTTATCATTTTTTTCTTATTTAAATAAATTAAATGCTTTTTTTGAAGTAATGGACAATGGAGCAGTAAATTTTAAGCAAAATAAAAGATAAAAAAATTTGACAAGCTGTAAGAAGTATGATAGAATAATAAAGTTGAAAAGCAGAAGCTCCCGCTTCTCGCCTGAGTGGCAATAGTCCTGGGCAAACAAAATGGAATTATTCAAATGAATGTTTTCATCAGCGGGGCGCATTGCGTTCCGCTTTTGTTTTTCTAAAAATATAGGAAGCTGTCAAGCGAATGATTGTTTTAATTCTCGGCTGACAATACAAGTTTCCACAAATCGAAGAACGGTTTGTTATATGCCGAAAGGAGAACGAACATAGCAAAGCAAGACAATAGAAAACCTTTGATGAACGGTGCAATCCGTGCACGTGAGGTTCGTCTGATAGGCGCTGAAGGTGAACAGCTTGGAGTAACACCAACTGCTGAAGCACTGACGCAAGCCGAAAATCTTAACATGGATTTGGTATTGATTTCCAATCAAGAACCACCTGTTGCGAAAATCATGGATTATACAAAATTCATGTTTGAGCAAAAGAAAAAACAAAAAGAAGCGAAGAAAAAACAAGCGATTGTGAATGTCAAAGAAGTGCGTTTATCGCCAGTCATTGACCAAAATGACTTTGATACAAAGCTTCGACAAGCCATTAAATTCCTTGAAAAAGGAGATAAAGTTAAGGTTTCAATCCGATTTAAAGGTCGGATGATTACTCACCAAGATGTGGGTCGTCAAGTCATGGATAAGTTTGCTGAAGCAACGAAAGAAGTTGCAACAGTTGAACAAAGAGCCAAAATGGATGGTCGCCAAATGTTTTTACAACTCGCTCCTATTAAAAAATAAGACGAGTGACAGTTGGCAACAATCAAAAAAGGGTCAAACCTTCAATACTTTAACCGTTGATGGATAAAGTACGCAGAATGTTTAGTTTCTGTGAACCTATACAAATTAAGGAGAATTAAAATGCCAAAACAAAAAACTCACCGTGCATCTGCTAAACGCTTTAAACGCACTGGTTCAGGCGGATTGAAACGTTTCCGCGCTTATACTTCTCACCGTATGCATGGTAAGACTGTAAAACAACGTCGTCAACTTCGTAAGGCTGCAATGGTTTCAAAAGGTGACTTTAAACGTATCAAACGTATGCTTGTAGGGATGAAATAATTTTTCATTGCTCAGGAGATAGTAAGTTTTTCCATTATTGGAAATGAACTTCTATCATCAAAATATTTAATTTGGAAATGTTCTGCTATGATGGCAGACGAAGATAATTCTAAGAAATAAAGGAGAAACACACATGGCACGTGTTAAAGGTAGCGTCGCTACACGCAAACGTCGTAAACGCGTTTTAAAACTCGCTAAAGGTTATTATGGTGCTAAGCACCGTCTGTTCAAGACAGCTCATGAACAAGTCATGAACTCATACTACTACGCATTCCGCGACCGTCGTCAGAAAAAACGCGACTTCCGTAAATTGTGGATTGCGCGTATCAATGCAGCTGCTCGTATGAATGGACTTTCATATAGCAAATTGATGCACGGTTTGAAATTGGCTGAAATTGATATCAACCGTAAAATGTTGGCTGACTTGGCTGTTACTGATGCTGCTGCATTTACAGTATTTGCAGAACAAGCTAAAGCTGCACTTGCAAAATAATTTTGTATGAATAAATGACCTTTTGGGGTCATTTTTTTTGTAGATGTGCTGAAAGTTCATTCTATGTAATTTTTTGATGAATAAAGTGAATTGTGATAAACTTAGTAAGTTGGATTTTTTAATGTAGAAGGAAGAGATATGTATCGAGTGAAGCGAAGTGCCCAAAATTTGGCGATTGGTTTGTCGCTTTTGATTAGTTTGGCAAATGTTGTGGGTTTTTATGTCTGGCGGCTCCATCCTTTTGGTTGGCATCGGACGATGGCTTTTTATGATTATGTGGCGCCCTATGGCTTGATGACACATCGGGTACTGGCGTTTACGGTTGGTTTTCTTGGATTTTGGGTTTCTTTTCGTTTGTTTCGACGTTTGCGCTCGGCTTGGGTTTTGACGATGATTGGGCAGAGTATGTTATTTGTACTGCATTTTTATTACTCTGGGCAGATTTTTTCTGTATCTTCTTTGATTTCGCTTTATATTTTATTGGTTCTAGGTGTGACTTTTCAGGATTTCAGACGTGTGTCTGAGACTGCAACACGTTCACGGGCGATTATTCTTGCTTGTATTCCCTTGGCTTTGGCGATTATCAATGCGGCACTTTCAGTTTGGTTTTTACCGGGCTATATTGGCACGCGAAATTTTATGGGCGCACTGAATCATTCTTTTCGTTTTTTGTTATTGATGAATACTTCGGGAGCTGATTTTGCACGTCATGATAACTTTTTATATATTGTATCGTTGATTGCTGTGAGTTGGGTTTGTTTGATTATTGCACTTATTCTTTTTTTGAAGCCTTTGATTATTAGCCCTATCGTGAGTAGTTTGGATAGAAAACGTGTGTTAAATCTGGTTGAAAAATATGGGCAAAATCCGATGGCATATATGGCTTTGATGCGCGATAAACATTATTTTTTTGGCGAAATGGTTAATGGTGTGATTGCTTATACTATCGTGAATAATGTTTTGGTGGTGGCAGGAGATATCATCTGTGCGCCGGAGGATGCGGTGAAATTTATGGGTGAAGTACAACGTTTTACTTATAAAAATGACTGGAAATTGCTTTTTGTTGATATCACAGATGTGCTACGTGAGACTTATGAAGCTTATGGTTTGAATGTTGTTAAAGTGGGTGAAGACGCTTGTATTCGGCTGGAAGATTATAATTTGAAAGGAAAAAAAGCGGCGAAAGTGCGTGCAAACATCAATCATGCCAGACGTTTGGGTGTGAGCGTGGCTGAATATAAACCTTTAGTTCAGCGTGATTTGGTGATTGAACATGAAATGAATGATATTTCACGAGAATGGTTCAAGGAAAAAGGTGCGGAAATGGGATTTATGCTTGGAGGATTGGAGCTTGCTAATCCTTTGAACAGGCGCTATTTTTACGCGAAAGATGGTGAGGGGAAAATGCTGGCTTTTGTTGTGTTTATCCCGTATGATGCTGGAAATGCTTATATGGCGGATGTGACACGACGGCGCTCTGCGGCTCCAAATGGAACGATGGAAGTCATCATGTTTGACGCTTTTACGGTGATGCGCGATGAGGGCGTAACTTGGGGAAATCTTGGACTTTGCCCTTTGGCAAATGTGAAGTCTGAGGAATCAAGCTCAATGACAGCGCCAATTTTTGAATTTGTTTTTGAAAATTTGAATGGAATTTATGGGTTTAAAGGACTTTATCAGGCAAAGAAAAAATTTGCACCGACGGATTGGCAGGCGCGTTATGTTGCTTATGCACCGAAACCTTTTGGAGCAAGCTATGCTTATGCTTTGATTAAAGCGCAAAATCCGAAGGGAATTGATAGATTAATTTTGGAGAAGCTACGCGGACGATTTGGAAGATGAAAAAAGTTTTTGACAAAACTGTCAAAAACTTTTTTACTCATTTTTTAGGATAAAAAAACGGATTTGAAAGAAAATCCGTTTTATTTTCGATTTTATTGTCGAACGACAAGGACGTCACATGGCGCATTTTTGATAATGTAATCTGCGACTGAACCGATGAAAATTCGCTCAATGTAGGAAAGTCCCGTTGCTCCTAGGACGATGAGGTCGATATTTTCTTCTTTCGGCAAGGTTTGTCCGAGCATGACTTTTGGTGAACCAAATTCGACACGAGTGGTAATTTTGGTAACACCGGCAGCTTTTGCATCTTCTGCGAAGTCGTTGATGAGATTTTCTGCCCCTTTATGTGTGTCGTCGGCGACAACGGAATCGTAGGCTGAGATGGATTGGAAAGCGCGCAAATCAATCACGTTTGCGATGACGAGTTCAGCGTCGTTTCGGATAGCAGTGGCAACGGCTTTGTCAAAGGCTTTAGTTGCTTCAACTGATCCGTCCAGTCCAACAAGAATTTTTTTATAATTGTCTAACATAGTCGATTCCTCCGTGGATCTTTTTATTTATACTCTCATTTTACTCTAATTTTGTTAATTTGTAAAAAGAAAACTGTTACAAAGTCGGAATGTGATATAATTGAATGAGTGTTTTTCCTGAAAAAGTTTTTTGACAGACTTGTCAAAAATATTTTCTAATAAAAAGTTAAAAAGAATCGTGTAAAAAGGTGAAAAATATGACTCGATATGCTGTGGTGGATTTGGAAGCGACCGATGCTCATAGTAGTGAAAATAAAATTATTCAAATTGGAATTGTCATTGTAGAAAATGACGAAATTGTGGAAACTTACGAAACGGATGTCAATCCGCATGAGCCACTGATGCCGCGAATTAAGGAATTGACAGGCTTGTCAAATAATCGTTTGAAACAGGCACCAGATTTTTCTGAGGTGGCACAAGACATTCACAAAATGCTGGAAAATACAGTGTTTGTCGCGCACAATGCAAAGTTTGACTATGGTTTGCTCTGGAAAAGTTTGGCGCAGCTTGGGCTAGATATTGACTTGACGCGGATTGACACGGTTGATTTGTCACGTGTTTTCTATCCAACTTTTGAAAAATATGGTCTGGAATCGCTCTCTGACTGGCTTGATTTGTCACATGAGCATCCGCACGCAGCCGTTTCAGATGCTTATGCAACAGCGGAATTACTCGTGAAAATTCAGCAAAAAGTGCGCCAGTTACCGCGGGCTGTGCTGGAAGAACTCTTGCGTCACGCGGATAATCTGCTCTACGAAACAAAAAGTTTTTTGCAGGAACAGCTGGCGCAAACGCAATTACAAGTTGACGGCTTGTCAGTAGTGCATAATATTGCCACAAAATCACTGACAAATGATGAAAATCTGTCAAAAAAAGTTTTGACAGAACTGTCAAAAAATTTCGATGAGAATATCAAGACATTAGGACTGTCATCACGTGAAAAACAGGCGCAACTGGCAGAAATTATCACGGACGAGCTGACAGGAAAACTTCCGACATTTATCGAAGCACCGACAGGAATTGGTAAAACTTACGGCTACTTGCTTCCATTGCTTGCGGCAGGGAAAAGAATCATTGTTTCCACTACGACAAAAGTTCTGCAAAATCAACTCGTACAAGATGTTGCACCTATTTTAGACGAAAAATTTGGTATCAAAATGAGTAAATTGCTCGGTCTGTCAAATTATATTTCTTTGGAAAAATTTTCCCAGATTTTGCAAAATAATACGGACGGCAAAAATTTTGAGATTTTCAAGATGAAAGTGCTGGTTTGGCTGACAGAGACTGAAACCGGCGAATTGGATGAGCTTTCAAGAGTGATGACAAATGACGATTATTTTGCCCGACTTGCCTATGGTGGCTATCTCGGTGCAAGCCAGCTCCACTACGAACAAGAGTTTTGGCTCCGTGCGCAGAAACGCTCGAAAATTTCTGAAATTTCCGTGGTCAATCATGCCTATCTGATTGAGCGATTGGCGGATTATCCAGAGACATTTTTGGAAAATCGTGTGCTTGTGGTTGACGAAGCTCAGCAACTTTTCCCGATTATGGAAAATCTTGGACAGCAGAGTATAAAAATTACTGACGAACTTGTCAAAATTGACACGACAGGCTCACAACTGACAAAACGTCTGCAAGAAAGTTTGATTTTCCAGTTGAGTAAAAAACAACTTGATTTAGATAAAATTCGCCTAGATGCAGAAGAACTCGGTTTGACAGAACTGTCAAAAATAGTTTCTGTCCCTGACAGCTTTGTCTGGCGTGAAAATGACAGACTTTTCAGCAGTCAAAAAGATTTTTACAACTTTGCGCAACGTGTCCCAAAAACCAGCAAACTTTTCATGCTGGGCGCGACCTTATCACTCTCTGACGAAAAACCGACTTTCCCAGAATTACTCGGTTTTGACGACTATCAGTTCTTCAAAATTAAAGGCAATGTCGCCGAAAATCAACAACTTTTTGTCATCAATGACGGACCAAATGTAAAAAACACAGGAACCATTGATTATGCGCACTACACCGCAGAAGCAGTTGCAGAGCTGGCAGAATTGAATATCCCTATTGTTGTTCTCTTTACCTCGAAAATTTCACTGACCTTTACCGCAGAAAAATTATCAGCCGATGGCTGGACAGTTCTCGCACAGGACATCAACGGTACAGCCACACAAATCAAGAAAAAGTTTGACAAGGGAGAAAGTCAAATTTTGCTCGGACTAGGAAGTTTCTGGGAAGGAGTGGATTTTGAACAGCAAGACAAGTTAATTCTCGTCATTTCTCGCCTGCCATTTTCTACACCAGATGACATTTTAACCAAAAAATACGCCAGCAAATTTAAAAATCCCTTTTACGATTTCAATGTCCCAATGGCAACATTAAAAATGCGCCAAGCTTTGGGACGTGTCAATCGCCGAACAACACAGCGTTCAAGTGTCGTTGTTCTTGACAATCGCCTCCTAGGAAAAAGTTATGCCAAAAGGATGCGCCACAAACTCACAGATATCATTTCTCTAAAAAAGCTCGGATTTGAAGAGACAGTCAGCGAAATATTAAATTTTTTGCTATAATAAAATAAAGAAGTCAATCAAAAAAGCAAAGGAAAAGTCATGAGAAAGCGACGAATGAAAGCATCAACCCAAATCATCATAGGTGCGCTAACAGTCATCATAGCTATTTACATTGCCATAGGACTTTTCTTGAATAAAGCAATTAGTCCTTATAATACAACGCGCGCACAAGCTATCAATATTGCCAAAAAAGAGACAAATCTAAAAACAGCCCAAAGTTTTGACATCGCAACAACGGATATTACAACTTATGCCATCAAAGGACTGGATAAAAATAACAAAGAAATCGGTGTAATTATTCCTCAAAAAAGTGGGAAAATAACTGTTGTGGACATGGATAAAGGCGTTGCTCCCACAAGCCTTACGAGCAAAAACACAAGTTCAGTTGTCTTAACGCTCTATAAAGGCAAAGCAGCTTGGGAAGTCAACAGTAGCAACAACTATAAAGTTTATGATTTCACAACAGGAAAAGAACTTATTGGATAATTCAAAAATATTGGAGAAAAAATGAAAAAAATATCTGATTTTGTATTGGACATGGATGAATCTGTGACACTTGCTGCATCAGCGCGTGCCAAAGCACTAAAAGCGCAAGGTAAGGATATTATCAATCTCACCTTGGGCGAGCCAGATTTTACCACACCAGAAAAAATAAAAGAAGCAGCCAAAGCAGCGATTGATAGCGGAAAAGCTAGCTTTTATACACAATCTGGCGGACTTCCAGAACTAAAAGAAGCGGTAAAAAGCTATTGGCAACGTCATTATGGCTACGAGATTTCCGCTGAAAATGTTGTTGTCGCGACAGGCGCAAAATTTGCTCTTTACACTTTCTTTATGACGGTACTTGATAGTCAAGATGAAGTCATTATTCCTGCGCCTTGCTGGGTTTCTTACGTTGACCAAGTGAAAATGGCAGGTGGAAAAGCTGTTGTCGTAAAAACAGAGCAAAGCCATGATTTCAAAGTAACCGTTGAGCAACTTGAAGCAGCTTATACTCCAAAAACAAAAGTTTTGTTGCTCAATAGTCCGTCCAATCCGACAGGAATGATTTACACAGAAGCAGAACTTCATGCGATTGGCGAATGGGCTGTAGCACATGATTTATTGATTTTAGCAGATGATATCTATCATCAGTTGGTTTATAATGGCGCGACATTTACTGCGATTTCAACACTTTCAGAAGAAATTCGTAAACATACGATTGTCATCAACGGCGTTTCCAAAAGTTTTGCAATGACAGGCTGGAGGATTGGTGTAGCGGTAGGAGATAGTGAGATTATCGCAGGCATGACCAAGCTCATCAGCCAAATGACTTCAAACGCAAGTGCAGTCAGTCAATATGCAGCTATTGAAGCTTTTGCAAATCCTGATATGACAGATGTAGAGACGATGCGACAGGCTTTTGAAGAACGTTTGAATACGATTTATCCTCTACTTGTCGAAATTCCTGGTTTTGAAGTCGTCAAGCCAAATGGTGCTTTTTATCTTTTCCCAAAAGTCACAGAAGCAATGAAGTTGACGGGTTATACAGATGTCACGGCATTTACGACAGCGATTTTGGAAGAAGCAAATGTGGCACTCGTGACAGGAGCAGGTTTTCATGCCCCTGAAAATGTGCGCTTGAGCTATGCAACTGCGCTCCCATCACTTATTGAAGCCGTCACACGGATTAAAAAGTGGGTGGAAAGTAAAGTTTAAAGGTAACAGAAGTTTCTAATCCGTCATTCTAGAGAGGGACAAAGAAAATGAACATCATTGGCGAACTCATCCTAGGTGCAACACCAGTTAAAATGCCGAAATGGATTTTTTTGGCTACATGGAATTTTTCGGATTTTATTATGCTGTTTTGAAATTTTTATCGGTATTTTACTTATGCTTGTTTCTACTACGATGGGCTGGTGGCTACTGCTTATTGGACTTCTTGTCCTCATTGCTGGCTTTTTCTTTGGCATCAACAATACGATAAAATCAATAAAAAATTATAGAAAGACTTATACAAAATGAAAGATTTAATCTCAATCATAGATGTAAAAAATTACGTTGGAAAAGAAGTAAAAATTGGCGCTTGGCTTGCCGATAAATCAGGGAAAGGAAAACTCCAATTCCTACAACTCCGTGATGGCACGGCGTTTTTCCAAGCCGTCGTTTTTAAACCAAATATGATTGAAAAATTTGGAGAAGAAGCAGGAACAGCGAAGTTTGAGGAAATCAAACATCTTTCTCAAGAAACTTCTGTTTATGTGACAGGAACCATCAAAGAAGACAGCCGTTCAAAATTTGGCTATGAGATGGACGTGACAGACCTTGAAGTGATTGGCGAGTCAGTGGAATATCCGATTACACCGAAAGACCACGGAACAGACTTTCTAATGGACCATCGTCATCTGTGGCTCCGCTCAAAACGTCAAATGGCGATTATGCAAATTCGTAATGCAATTATCTACGCAAGCTATGATTTCTTTGCAAAAAATGGCTTCATCAAGTTTGATAGTCCGATTTTGTCAGGAAATGCTGCTGAAAATACGACAGATTTATTTGAAACAGATTATTTTGGAAATCCTGCTTTCTTGTCTCAATCAGGTCAGCTTTATCTTGAAGCAGGGGCAATGGCACTTGGACGTGTTTTCGACTTTGGACCCGTTTTTCGTGCAGAAAAATCAAAAACGCGCCGTCATTTGACAGAATTTTGGATGATGGATGCAGAATATCCATTTGTTAGTCATGATGAGTCACTTGATATTCAAGAAGCTTATGTGAAAGCAATGATTCAAGGTGTTTTGGACAATGCAAGCTATGCGTTGGATGTGCTAGAACGCGATACAGCTGCCTTGCAAAAATACGTGGATACACCATTTAAACGTGTACCTTACGATGAAGTAATTGACATTTTACAAGCACACGAGGGCGAAGAAGGTGCCGATTATGAGCATCTGGAACATGGTGATGACTTTGGAAGCCCGCATGAAACATGGATTTCAAACTTCTACGGTGTTCCAACTTTTGTCTGCAATTATCCTGCAAGTTTCAAGGCTTTCTACATGAAACCAGTTCCTGGCAATCCTGAGCGTGTTCTGTGTGCAGACCTCTTAGCACCAGAAGGTTACGGCGAGATTATCGGTGGTTCTGAACGTGAGACAGATTATGAAAAATTACTTGAAAAAGTTAAAGAACAAGGTCTGGCAGTTGAGGATTATGACTGGTATCTTGACTTGCGTAAATATGGTTCAGTGCCGCACGCTGGTTTTGGACTTGGGCTTGAACGCATGGTGACTTTTGTCGCTGGGACAGAGCATATCCGCGAAGCCATTCCATTCCCACGAATGTTACACCGTATTAAACCTTAAAAATTTTAAAAATCTTGTCAGTTTCTCTGGCAAGATTTTTTTGTTTCAAGCTTAGGACAAAGCACAAAAATCTTAAAATAGCATGATATAATGGATTTATCAGAAAATTGGAGGAAATTATGAAAAAAGTGATTATCATTTTTGCAATCACCATTGGCTATATTATTGGCTTAGGCAGACTTTTTTGGCTTTTGAAAATAACTGGAATTTTGCATTTACCACATTTGACAGGACTTGCAGGAATAGCGGCAAACACGCTTATTCAGGATGTTCCGCTTTTAGCTTTATTTATTTTTTTAAATATTAAATTTTTTAAGCAGAAAATCTTATTTGAACGTTATTCTTGGTTAAAAACTGTGGGAATTTTGTGGCTTGCTTGGCTTTATTTGGCGATTACAATCAATGCTGTCATTGTGAAACATTCTTCGTTTCCTTTGATATTATTGAATTTACTGGCATTTTTCATTGTCGGAGCTGCGGAAGAATTTATTTTCCGAGGCCTCATTTTTGGAAGTCTTGTCTCACGTGGAAAATCCTTACCTTTTGCGGTTGCAGTTTCGTCGATTTTATTTGGCTTGACTCATTTGGTAAATTTGACACATCAGTCGCTCAATAATACATTGTTGCAAGTGATTTATGTTGTCGCCCTTGGTGTGCTACTGGCGACTATTTACATGAAAAGTAATAATCTGCTCTTGCCAATTATTTTACACACAGCGATTGATTTCACGGCAGTTTCATTGACGAGCTCGGTAAATTCAACACACGCAACAGTAGGGAGTGTTATAGGACTTTATGTTGTCGTTGCAATCATTGTTGTTCCTTATCTTTTGACGGGCAAGAAACAGCTCAGTTTGTTCAAAAAACGCTTAGAAAATTAAAAAAATAGTTTTTGACAGTTTTGTCAAAAAAATTTAACAAAAATATCACTGATAGAAGAAATGAAAACGTTGTTTTGATATAATAGATTTATGGAATTGAATGACTATCAAGAAAAAATCGTTAAATTTGACCTCAATGGAGATATTCGCGCAATTAACACAGTTGACCTCGCCTTTTTGGACAAGATTTTGGGACTTCCAGGTGAGGCTGGTGAAGTAGCAGATAAGGTTAAAAAGATTATTCGTGACCAAAAAGGACAGATAACGCAAGAAAATAAGAAAGCACTTGGTAAAGAATTGGGAGATGTGCTTTGGTATCTTGCGACAACTGCGCGTTATTTGGGATTAAATCTTGATGATTTGGCACAAGAAAATATTGAAAAATTGGAAAGTCGTTTAACGCGGGGAAAGATTTCGGGAAATGGGGATGAAAGATGAGAGTATTGATTGTAGCAGGAATGCCAGCATTTTTGGCAGGAATGACTTTTGATAAAACGATAGGTGTAGATAGGGGAAACGTGATTTTGCTGGAAAACCGCTTGCCAGTTGATGTTGCAGTTGGAGATTTTGATTCTATTTCTTCAATTGAGTTCGACAAGGTCAAACGGATTGCCAAAGAACTTATAAAATTACCAGCAGAAAAAGATGATACTGACTTGGAAGTCGCACTTGATTATGCAATTCAACATTATCCTGGTGCGGAAATTACCATTGCGGGTGCACTTGGCGGACGTTTAGACCATATGTTGACCAATATTTACCTACCGCTTACAGAAAAATATTCCGAGTATTCTGAGCGCATTTCATTAGTAGATAATAAGAATATTATGAGATATTTGCGAGCTGGGAAACATATTTTACCGCGGATTGCCGATAAAAAATACATTGGTTTCATGCAAGTGGGAACAGAGGATACTTTGGCGATTGAAAATGCAAAATATCCACTCAAAGCTGAAGATAATTTCAAAGAAATTTATGCCAGTAACGAATTCATTGATGAAAATATGACCGTTAGTTTCACAAAAGGAAATGTCATCGTGATTTATTCTGGAGATTAGAAGTTTCTTAAATAAAAATAACAAAAGAGGTATAAATAATGAAAAAAATTGCAACTCCCAAAGCTCCAGCAGCTATCGGTCCTTATGTCCAAGGGAAAATCGTCAATGGCTTACTTTTTGCATCAGGGCAAATCGCTCTTGACCCAGCCACAGGTGAGCTTGTAGGGACAACGATTGAAGAACAGACTGAACAGGTAATGAAAAATATCAAAGCTTTGCTTGAAGCAGCTGGCACAGATATTGACCATGTCGTAAAAGCAACTTGTTTTTTGAGTAATATTGCTGAATTTGCTCAGTTTAATGTGGTTTATGCAGAAGCATTCAACACAGAATTTCCAGCACGTTCTGCTGTTGGAGTCGCAGGATTACCAAAATCTGCTCTTGTAGAAGTTGAAGTTATTGCCGCAGTAGATGAGAAATAAATAAAAAATTTTATCAAAGATATAATGAAAAGTAAAAAATAAATGTGTTTCTAAAAATTCAAGGAGAAATAAATGATAATCGGAGTTATTGGGGCAACATCAAACATTGCAAGTAAAGCATATTTACCAGTTTATGCGGCTTTGCAGGGCGAACAACGTTTTATTCTCTATTCACGTGAATGGGAAAAAGCAGAAAAAATCCGCAAAAAATACAAGTTTGAATATGCAACAACAGATTTAGCAGCTCTTGAAACAGTGGATTTAGTCGTTATTCATGCAGCAACAAGTCAGCATTTTGAACTGGCGAAGCGCTATTTATTAGCAGGTGTTCATGTTTTGATGGATAAGCCTATTTCAGAAAATTTTGCAGAAGTAGAAGAACTGTATCGAATTTCTGAAGAAAATCAAGTCTTGTTCGTGATTGCTTTCAATCGTCGCTTTGCTCCACAAACTCAAAAACTCAAAGAAATTTCTCATAAGAATTTTATTAAAGTAAGTAAAAATTTGGCAAATCATGCAGGTGATGCTCAATTTCTTCTTTACGATATTTTTGCTCATCCACTGGATACATTGATTTATCTGCTTGATGATGAGATTTTATCTTCTCATTCTTTTCTTAAAAAAGATGAAAATGGTTTGCTGACACAAGCGACGGTTATTCTTGAAACAAAAACAAGCACAGGAATTGCAACAATGAATTTGGAAGCTGGCGCATTTACAGAAGAATTTACTGTTGAATCACCTACACAAACTCAGCGTTTATCAGAATTAACAGAACTTACAGCTTTCACAGGAATTGACAAAAAACAGTTTGGCGTGAATGGCTGGTCATCTGCAAGCTACAATCGAGGCTTTGAAAATTTGGTTCAAGCTATGATGTTAGCTGTAGAAAATTTTGTACCTGCTCAACGCGAACAGCTTTTAAAAGATTTAAAACAAAAAAATATATTAAAAACTCATGAGATTATTGCTTCACTTTTGAATGATAAATGAGAGAAGGAAAAGAAAAATGTATATTTCATTTGATATTGGTGGCACAAACATTAAATTTGGTGTTGTAGATGATGAAGGAAAAATTTTTGAAAAATCAAAAATAGCAACACCAACAGAAAAAGCAAGACTTCTGCAAACTTTGACGGATACGGTAGCTACTTACAAGAAAAAATATGAGATTATTGGTATCGGTGTTTCCGCTCCCGGTGTTGTTTCAAAAGACGGTGTCATGACGACTTTTGGCGCACTCACAAATATGTACGGAATGCCATTGCGCGAGCAACTTTCACTTAAAACGGCATTACCTGTTGCCGTTGAAAATGATGCAAATGCTGCCGCAATCGCTGAACGTTGGACTGGTGGCGCGCAAGGTTTGCAAAACTATATCACAATCGTTGTTGGAACGGGACTTGGCGGCGGACTTGTACTTAATGGACAAGTCTATCAAGGCAGTCACGGTGTTGCAGGGGAGCTGGGTTGGCCACTTTATCATGGCTTTGAAGCTGCTGGAAATATTGAACGTTCATCTGAAACTTTCCATTCTGCCACAGTTTTGGGCTTGCTTGAACGTTATAATCAAGTCTTGTCAACGATAGGTGAACATGAAAAATTTACAAACACAAAAACCCTGATTGATTTGGTGAAATCTTCTGACGAAGTAGCGACAAGCGTTTTTGACAGTTTTGTCAAAGATTTAGCAACTAATATTCTTAATCTTTTTGCCATTTTTGACCCCGAAGCAGTACTTATCGGCGGTGGAATTTCAGAAAATCCATTTTTCATGAAAAAGTTGCAAAAGACTTGGAAAAAGTTAATCAGTCGTCACGAAGCCCTGAACAGAATGAATGAACTTGGACTTCTCGGAGAAATTCGCAAAGCTCAGTTGGGAAATGACGCAGGACTACTTGGCGCAGCCTACACTATTAAAAAACGGTTAGAAAATTAAAAACTCTACTGATAATAATTACCAGTGAGTTTAATAAAATAAGAACCAAATGATATTTTTTAATCGAATTATTATTTGTTTCTAAAAAAAATAGGAGGATTATCATGGATGATATTCTTGTAGTGACAACAAATGAAGTCGCAGGTTACACAATAAGCGAAGTTTACGGCGAAGTCTTTGGCTTAACAACACGTTCTCGTAACGCATTTTCAAGTGCCGGTCAACAGTTCAAAACAATCGTTGGTGGTGAAATCACTGGCTACACAAAATTACAACATGAAACACGCGAAAAAGCGATTGAACGTCTAAAAGAAGAAGCACGAGCAAAAGGGGCAAATGCGATTCTTGCTATGCGTTTTGACAGCTCCACTTTTGCAAATGTTGATTCTGTGGCAGCTTATGGTACAGCTGCAAAAATCGAAAAAAATAATTTACAGTAAAATTTTTGCTCATAAATTTTTTGACAGAACTGTCAAAAACTGTAAAGAAGAAAAACGTGTCATTTTTGACGCGTTTTTTCATATTTTTCAAATTCTTCTCTAATTTTATGCTTTGAAATCAACAATAATTTCTCTTTGCGCTTCAATTTATTCTTGAACCACCATTCACATTTCAAAGCATCAGATTTATTTTCAAAAGTGACAGAAGTCAATAATTTAACTGGCAAACGTGCTTTTGTATATTTAGCGCCTTTTCCCGTATTATGCGCTGTAAAGCGTTTTTCAACATCATTCGTATAACCACAATAAAGTGTATTATCCGCGCATTGAAGAACATAAATATAGTAAGTTTTATTCATTTTTTTCTCATAATCATTTGTCATTAATTCTCTCTCATTATAACAATTTTCTAAAATAATTGCCGAAAATATCTATGAAAGTTAGAAAATATTTAAAATATGATAGAATAAAAATAAGGAGAGAAAATGATTGAAATACAAACACACTACACAGCTGCAATTTACCGTCGCTATTGCTGGTTTAATATTTTTCACCGAAGAACAAAAGTGAGAATACTCTCTCTAACTCTTGCTTTACTCGTAATTGCCCCTCTTTCATTCACGGGAAATAGTGGCGGGCTTGTCCAATTTGTCGTGACCTTACTTTTAGCAATTATTATTATTCCGTTCTATCGCTGACTGGTCAGTCAAACCGTTAAAAAGTTTGAGAAAAATAATCCTGCAGTCGCAACGAGTCAGCAAAATTTACAGTTCACAGATGAACAGGTCACTATTGAAAGTACAGGAGATTTGCAAAACGGCACATCAGAAATGAAATATGAAAGTTTCACCTCAGTCCGTGAAACGGCAGATAGTTTTTATCTCTATATTAGCAATTCCGCTGCTTTTTTACTCACCAAATCAGATTTTACACAAGGAACACCAGATGAACTCAGACAGCTCCTACAAGAAAAAATCAAACGTTATAAATGACTAAGAAAACGGGAAGTACCGTTTTTCTTATTTAAAAATGTTATAATAAAGTTAATTATTTATTGAGAAAGAATTAAAATGCCACAAGATAAAATAATCATTCACGGTGCCAGAGAGCACAACTTAAAAAATATTGATGTCACGATTCCGCGTGATAAACTCGTTGTCGTGACAGGTGTTTCAGGTTCAGGAAAATCCTCACTTGCCTTTGAAACCCTTTACGCCGAAGGACAACGTCGCTATGTCGAAAGTCTTTCCGCCTATGCGCGTCAATTCCTCGGGAATATGGACAAACCAGACGTTGACAGCATTGATGGCCTATCTCCAGCGATTTCCATTGACCAAAAAACAACCAGCAAAAATCCACGTTCGACCGTAGGTACAGTCACCGAAATCAACGACTATTTGCGTCTTCTATACGCACGTGTCGGCACGCCTTACTGTATCAATGGGCACGGTAAAATTTCCGCCCAATCTCCTGAAGAAATCGTCAATCAAGTCCTCGAACTTCCTGAAAAACAGCGCCTACAAATTCTAGCACCAATTATTCGTGCGAAAAAAGGAACACATGTTAAAGTTTTTGAGCGTATCCAAAAAGATGGCTATGTTCGCACCCGCGTGGACGGCGAGGTTTATGACATTTCCGAAGTACCAGAACTCGATAAAAATAAAAAGCATACTATTGAAGTCGTCATTGACCGTATTGTCGTCAAAGAAGGCATTCGTTCCCGTCTGTTTGATTCGATTGAAGCTGCTTTGCACCAATCCGAAGGTTACGTCATTGTTGATAAAATGAACGGAGAAGAACTCCTTTTCAGCGAATTTTACGCCTGCCCTGTCTGTGGTTTTACAGTTCCAGAGCTTGAACCACGTCTTTTCAGCTTCAACGCTCCCTTTGGACAATGTCCAGATTGCGAAGGACTCGGTATAAAACTAGAAGCCGATGTCGATTTACTCATTCCAGATAAATCAAAAACCTTAGCAGAAGGTGCCATCGTTTATTGGTACGGCAAGCAATCCACCTATTATCCAGCACTTTTGGAACAAGCCTGCACGCAATTTGGTATTCCAATGGACGTTCCTTGGGAAAAATTATCTGAAGAAGCACAAAATGTTATCTTGAATGGCACGAAAAAACGCACTTTCCATTTCCGTCATCAAGGAGATTTTGGATATCAAGACAAAGATATGCTCTTTGTCGGTGTGATTCCCAATCTTTGGCGCCGCTATCGCTCAGGTATGACCGAGTCTTCTCGCGAACTCGCGCGTGGCTATATGACCGAGCTTCCATGTACGACTTGCCACGGCTTGCGCCTCAATGACCAAGCATTATCTGTTCGCGTTGGAGACAGGCACATTGGCGAGTTATCAAACTATGCCATTGGTGATGAGATTGATTTCTTTAAAAAATTAGAACTCTCAGAACAGAATAAAGTGATTGCTCAGCCTATTGTCAAAGAAATCTCCGACCGACTAAGTTTTCTAAAAAATGTTGGCTTGGACTATCTCACGCTTTCGCGTGCAGCAGGTACTCTTTCAGGAGGAGAAAGCCAGCGTATCCGCCTTGCCACTCAAATCGGGTCAAATCTTTCCGGCGTTCTTTATATCTTAGATGAACCTTCTATCGGGCTCCACCAGCGTGACAATGACCGTCTGATTGAATCACTGAAAAAAATGCGTGACTTAGGAAATACGCTCATTGTTGTAGAACATGACGAAGATACAATGATGGCAGCCGATTGGCTTATTGACGTAGGACCAGGAGCAGGTGACCTCGGTGGTGAAATCATCGCTAGTGGTACTCCCAAACAAGTGATGCGCAATAAAAATTCCCTCACAGGACAATATCTTGCAGGAAAACGTAGTATTCCAGTACCAGCACAGCGTAGACAGATTGACAAAGACAAAGCAGTCAAAATCACAGGTGCTGCCGAAAACAATCTAAAAAATCTCAATGTGAATTTTCCACTTGGTATCATGACAGCTGTCACAGGTGTTTCAGGCTCAGGAAAATCAACACTTGTCAATGCAATTCTCAAAAAATCACTCGCTCAAAAACTCAACCATAACTCAGAAAAACCAGGTAAACATAAATCCATCAGTGGTTACGAAAAAATTGAACGTTTGATTGACATTGACCAAAGTCCTATTGGACGTACACCGCGTTCAAATCCAGCAACTTATACCAGCGTTTTCGACGATATTCGTGACCTTTTTGCCAATACCAACGAAGCCAAAATTCGAGGATACAAAAAAGGACGTTTCTCATTTAATGTCAAAGGTGGACGCTGTGAAGCTTGCTCAGGAGACGGAATCATCAAGATTGAAATGCACTTCTTGCCCGATGTTTATGTACCATGCGAAGTCTGTCATGGCAAACGCTACAATTCTGAAACATTAGAAGTTCATTATAAAGAAAAAAATATCTCAGAAGTTCTCGATATGCGAGTATCTGATGCTCTCGAGTTCTTTAGACACATTCCAAAAATTGAGCGTAAACTCCAAACAATCGTTGATGTTGGCTTAGGCTATGTTACTTTAGGTCAACCAGCAACAACATTATCAGGAGGCGAAGCGCAACGTATGAAACTTGCCTCAGAACTCCAAAAACGTAGCGCAGGAAAATCATTCTATATCTTAGATGAACCTACAACAGGACTACATAGCGAAGACATAGCCACACTTTTAACCGTCCTCAACCGCTTAGTTGACCAAGGAAATACCATCGTTGTCATCGAGCACAATCTGGACGTTATCAAAACAGCAGACTATATCATTGACCTTGGACCTGAAGGCGGAGCAGGCGGAGGAACAATTCTTGCCACAGGTACACCAGAAGAAGTCGCACAAGTTCCCGAAAGCTACACAGGAAAATATCTGAAAACGAAACTACACGAATAAAGAGAAAGTAAAGTTAATAAATAAAAAAGGTTCAATTGAACCTTTTTTATTTATTACAGATTGCAAATATCAGTGCTGTTTTTTTATGGCTCCTGCCAGAATCGAACTGGCAATCACTGCTTAGGAGGCAGTAGTTATATCCGATTTAACTAAGGAACCGGTTGACCCGAAACGATTACCCTCATTTCGGGGAGAAACTTAATCTTTGTCTGCTGTGAAATGAATACCGGCACTCTGACGCATAGTATAACTTGTAGCTGCGACATCTTTCGCGAGACTTTGTAAATCTTTATAAAGATACTGCGAAGACATTGTATTAGCAGTATTTAAAATTTCGGCAAAATGAAGTGCCTCATCATAAAGATTATGTTTGGCAGCTGTGATTTTAATATTTTCTGTCCCACCATCAAATTTCACAAATTTTGCTTTCTTTATAGCATTAACACCGTCAAGAATTAAAGTACCATCAGTAGTGTAAATCTCGCTTGGCAAATAACTTGTCAAATTTCCTGCACATTTGATGGCAACTTTAAAGTTTTTATAATCCAAACTACCAATACCAGCTATATCAACACCACTTGGCAAAACAACAGCATCATAATGCGCATCTTCAGGTTTTCCAAACCAATAAATCGCTGCATAAAGCAAATAAACTCCCAAATCAGCAAGTAATCCACCAGAAAATTTAGGATTAAATTTATTAGGCAACTCTCCACGTAAAAGAGCTGGCATCTTTGAAGAATATTTAGAGTAAGTAAAATCTGCTCCTATAACTGTTTTATTTGCTAAAAAGTTATTAATAATTTCAAATGATGTTTCGTGAATATTGCGTGCTGCTTCAAAAAATAAAACCTTCTCTTCTTCAGCAAGGGCAATGATTTCTGATAATTCAGTGGGATTTGAAAAAGCAGGTTTTTCAACAATAATATTTTTTCCAGCCAAGATTGCTGCTTTCGCCTGAGAAAAATGAATAGCATTTGGACTAGCAATATAGATAATATCTAAATCATGCGTTAAAAATTCATCCAAATCTTCATATAAACTGACCTCTGCATAATCTTCGGAAAAACTTAATCCACTCGCTAAAGAACGAGAGAAAACAGCTTCTAAGCGATATTGCTTTGTCATATGAGCAGCTTCAACGAAAGAACTACTAATCCAACCAGTACCAATGATTCCAAGTTTTAACATAAAAAATCTCCTATTTTCCTATGAGAAAATCTTTATCTATTATAGCAGAAAAAAGAATAAAATTCTTGCTTTATTCTTTTCATTAAAAAATAAAAAGTAAACACTTCTAAGAATTAAAGTTTTGAAATGCTAATCAAATTGAAAGTATAAAAAAATACATTTTCTAAGAAATTTTGTGGTAAAATAAATAGGAAATAAGATTGAAAAAATGGAGTAATTAGCTTGAAAAAGACATTGATTATTGGTGTAACAGGTGGTTCAGCAAGTGGAAAAACGAGTGTTTCCCACGCTATTTTAGACTCATTTCCCGATGAGAGAATTGCAATGATTGAACATGATAGCTACTATAAAGACCAATCACATTTAACTTTTGAGGAGCGAACAAAGACAAACTATGACCATCCATTAGCTTTTGATACAGATTATTTGATTGCTCAACTTAAAGAATTACAACAAGGACGTGCAGTAGATATTCCGATTTATGATTATGCTAATCATACACGAAGCGCAGAGACTTATCGCCAAGAAGCAGTTGACGTTTTGATTGTTGAGGGAATTTTAGTTCTTGAAGACGAACGTTTGCGTCAACTAATGGATATAAAAATATTTGTAGATACAGATGATGATGTAAGAATTATTCGTCGTATTCGTCGGGATATTGAGGAACGTGGTCGTACATTAGATTCTGTGATTAGTCAGTATCTCACAGCAGTTAAACCAATGTATCATCAGTTTATTGAACCAACAAAACGTTATGCAGATATTATCATTCCTGAAGGAGTTTCAAATACAGTCGGGGTTGATATTATTACAACAAAAATTGCGAGTATTCTACATGAAAATTAAAAAATAGAAATGTTTATTTTTGAATACTTTCGCTAAAGTTTTAGGTTAAAAATCTTCTATCTCAAAGATAGAAGATTTTTGTGAAAAAATACTTACCATTTTGTGCAAATTGTGATATACTATGTGTGTAAAAGTAAGGTGCATCTATAACAATTAGAAAAAAATAAGCACCGAAAGGAATTTTATTTAAAATGGAACTTTTTGAATCATTAAAGCAAAAAATCAATGGTAAAGGGCTTAAAGTCGTTTTTCCAGAAGGTACTGATGCACGTATTTTAGGTGCTGCCAATCGTCTTAATGCAGACGGTTTGATTACACCAGTTTTTATTGGTAATGTTAAAGAAGTCACTGAAACTTTGATTTCACGTGGGATTAATCCAGAAGGATTTGAGATTTATGACCCAGAAAACTGTGGACGTTTTGAAACAATGACAGAAACTTTTGTTGAACGTCGTAAAGGTAAAGTTACTGAAGAACAAGCTAAAGAAATTTTGAAAGATCCTAATTATTTTGGAACAATGCTTGTTTATATGGGAATTGCTGATGGAATGGTTTCAGGTGCAATTCACTCAACAGCGGATACTGTTCGTCCAGCTTTGCAAATTATCAAAACAAAACCAGGTGTAAAATCTGTTTCAGGTGCGTTCATCATGGTACGTGGTCGCGATGACAATGAAAAATATGTTTTTGGAGACTGTGCAATCAATATCAAACCAGATGCAGCAACGCTTGCTGATATTGCCGCTGCCTCTGCTGAAACGGCTGCGCTCTTTGATATTGAACCTAAAGTTGCGATGTTATCATTCTCAACAAAAGGTTCTGGTAAATCTGAAGATGTTGATAAAGTAGTTGAAGCTACAAAACTTGCAAAAGAAGCACATCCAGAACTTGATTTGGACGGTGAATTGCAATTTGATGCAGCATTTGTTCCAGCTGTTGCTCGTCAAAAAGCACCAGAATCAAATGTTGCAGGTCATGCAAATGTCTTTATCTTCCCTGATATCCAAGCCGGAAACATTGGCTACAAGATTGCACAACGCTTGGGTAATTTTGAAGCTATCGGTCCTATCTTGCAGGGCTTGAACGCTCCTGTATCAGACCTTTCACGTGGTTGTAACGAAGAAGATGTTTACAAATTAGCTATCATCACAGCTGCTCAGGCTTTGTAAAATATAGTATATTAAAAAATAGTATATTAAAAAATAGTGCATATATCCTCGCACTATTTTTTATTAAGTAAAAACGAAAATAAATTCTTGACAAATTTAAGCTAGGGGAGAGCGATGAAAAAACTTTATATTCTTTCAATAATGATAGGAGCTATCCTCCTGTTCATACTTCAACTGTTTAGTTATGTCAATTATATTCTCATTGAAAATCATGTTTATTCTGGCTTACTTGATTCTACATTGTTGCTTAAAACATCGCTTCTAATTATTCCTTGTTTATTTATAGTTGCAGGACTTGTTGGCTTGTTATTCCCTTATCTCAAAGATAAAATTTAAATATCCTATAAAAAATCGCAAATTCTGTAAGTTTTTGTGATTTTTTTGTGCTAGATTTAGTAGAGCGGAGGGAAAAATCATGGTAAAAGAATTGACTACACAGGAAATAGCACGTTTGGAAAAGTTAGATAGTTTGATGCGAGCTAAGAATGGTGATTGGTACCAATTTGCAAAAGCAGTTGAACTACAAAAAATAGTTATAGCTAGCGCTCAAAAAGTGCAACTCATCAATGAGTGGGCGAAAACTGATAATGAAAAAGCCCAACTAGAACTTTTTGAGTTTTTACCACAACTGGCAAAATCTGCGAAGATTTATTTTCCTATAACAGGAATTGAATATCCTGACTCTTTTTGGGTTGGTGAGGAGACTTTTATCAACGCTGGTTTACAAATTATCAGTAGTGGTCGTGTGACGATTGGTAATCATTGTTTTATTGGTCCAAACTGTCAGTTATTTACAGCAAATCATCATAGCAGTGATAAATTTTTGAGACGTGCGGGATGGCAATATGATGCTCCGATTAGTATTGGAGATGATTGTTGGTTGGGAGGTTCAGTGATTATTCTGCCAGGAGTGGCTATTGGGGAAAATGTTGTGATTGGAGCGGGAAGTGTGGTGACAAAAGATATCCCAAGTAATTGTCTAGTAGCAGGAAATCCAGCACACTTAATCAGAAAGTTTTGAATAGCCGAGAGACAGTGCGTGTGTTATAATAGGGGAAGAAAAATAATGAATTAGAAATGGGAGAATGATGTCAAGAGCAAAAATTGCAGCTTTAGTTGGTTGTATCCTTTATACATTGGTAATCGTGCTAGGCTTTGTAATGGTGGTTGGTATATTGCTTTCACAACATTCATCTGAATTTAAAAGTTTGCTGAGCCGTTATCAACTAACGACAAACGAGGTCATCACAGCATTTTGTATTGCTTATGTTATCATTTTTGTGATATTGCTCCTTAGTTGGATAGCTTTTGCACGTTTGAATAAAGAAAGAGGTTGGCGTATTTATTTGCTGGTGTTGGGGATTGTTTATGGACTTGCTTCGATGGTAAATGGTGCAGGATTACTTGTGACTTTACCTGTTGCAGTTTGCTTTATTCTTAGTTTTGTGTTTAGTTTGCAAGAAAAAAGAAAAAAGGATATTTAATCCTTTTTTTATTTAATAGCAAATTTATAAAATTCCCCAGTATTTGAAAGCATTGACGATACCATGATTTGTGTTTTCTGTACTGATGAAATCGGCAAGTTCTTTGAGTTCAGGAACAGCATTGCCCATCGCTGTTTTATGGTCACTTGCACTAAGAAGATGAAGGTCGTTGCGTCCATCACCAAAAGCGAAAGTTTCTCCCTTGAAGTCTAAAATATCTGTCAAATGCTGGATACCTGTTCCTTTATTTGTTGTGATATTTGTCACGTCAATCGAGCTGGGAGAATTCATAAAGAAATTTAAGTCAGGGATATTTTCTTTATAATAATCGACTTGGCTGAGTTGATTGGTTAAAACAAGAAGCATATTGACTTCATTTTTCAAAAATCGTGTGGCATCAACAGTTGGCTCACTGGCATGAGTGTAAGCATAAGCGCTACGAGCAAAATCAGTCAGTTGATTGACCCAATAGCCATCACTATCATAGAATGCGAGAGCTTCATTACTTTTCGTGGCGAAGGCGTTGAGTTGCTCAATCACGGAAGTTGGAATAGCTTCTTTATAGACAACTTTTCCATCTAACATGATAAACTGTCCATTCATTGCAATCGCGCCAGTTATGCCTGTCTGCTTCATAATCCAGTCTAGTTCAAAATGTCCTCGTCCAGTTGCAATGATTGGGAGAACGCCATTTTCACGGATTTTGTGAATAGCAGAGATGACCTCATCATCGAGCTGGCTTTTGCTGTTTAAAAGCGTTCCGTCAAGGTCAAAGAACGCTAAAGCCTTATAATCATTGATATTTTCCATAAAAATATTGTATCACAAAATATGTTATAATTGTAGTAAATCTATCAATAATTGATGAAAAAATTCTAAGTGGAAGTTAAGAAAATGGCTACAAAAAAAAAGAGTAAACGAACAACAAAAAAACAACGACAGATGAGAGCAGCAAATCAACGAATGATTTTATTTTTTATTGCCATCATTTTGATTATTTTTGCCCTAGCGAGATTAGGGATTTTTGGTGTCTTTCTTTATAATTTTGTACGTTTGTTTGTCGGTTCATTGGCAATTTTAGCTTTGCTTGCTTTATTACTTTATCTTGGAATTTCTCGATTTAAGAAGCAATTTTTTAAGGAGAATAAGCGCGTTTTACCTGCCTTTATTTTGATTTTTTTAAGTTTAATGTTGATTTTCCAAGTGCAATTTGATAAAAATTATGGAAATGATGAAACTTTTTCTTTTCTTTGGGCAGAATTGTGGCATGGAAGAGTGAGTCATTTTGCTGGTTCTGGCTTGATTGGCTCATTAATTTTTACTCCTGCTAAGGCTTTATTTTCTGTTGTTGGAGTTTATATCATTGCTGTTATTTTATGCTTGATTGCTGTGTATTTGTTGGTGCCAAGTTTGTTGCCTCGAGTGCGTGAAGTAGTAAAAAATTGGCTTGAACAATGGCGGAAAAATCGGGAAGAAGCTGCTAAAAAGAAGCAGGAAGAAAGAGTTTTGACTCAAATGGCACAAGAAGAAGTGCCAGAGTCAGAAAATGAAATTCCGATTGCTATTCCAATAATCGAACCAGAAGATGAAAAAGAAGAAATAGAAGATGGTAAAGAAAATGTTGATGAACAAGTAAACTTTGCTTCTCCTGTTTATACGGGAAATTATAATTTGCCAACGATTGATTTACTTGCTGAAGTACCTGTGAAAAATCAATCTGGAGAACGCGAGCGTGTACGGACAAATATTCATATTTTAGAAGAAACGTTTAAATCTTTTGGGATTTCGGCAACGGTGGAATCGGCTGTTGTAGGTCCTTCTGTGACAAAGTATGAAATCAAATTGGCAATAGGAGTGAAAGTTTCGCGCGTGGTTAATTTGTCAGATGATTTGGCTCTGGCTTTGGCTGCAAAAGATGTGCGTATTGAAGCACCTATTCCAGGTAAATCTTTGGTTGGTGTGGAAATTCCTAACTCGGAAATTGCAACGGTTGGTTTTCGTGAGATGTGGGAAACCAGTAAAACCAATATGGGAAAACTTATGGAAATTCCGCTTGGAAAATCTCTGGATGGCAATATCCGTACATTTGATTTGAGTCGGATGCCCCATTTGTTGATTGCAGGTTCGACTGGTTCTGGGAAGTCTGTTGCGGTGAATGGGATGATTACCTCTATCTTGATGAAAGCTTTGCCAAGTCAGGTGAAATTTCTGATGGTGGACCCAAAAATGGTTGAACTTTCTGTTTATAATGATATTCCGCATTTGTTAATTCCCGTCGTGACAAATCCTCGTAAAGCTGCGCGTGCACTACAAAAAGTTGTTGATGAGATGGAAAATCGTTATGAATTGTTTAGTCGTTTTGGAGTGCGTAATATTGCAGGTTACAATGAAAAAATAGAGAAATATAATGCGACTTCTGATGAAAAAATGCTGGCTTTGCCACTTATCGTAGTCATCGTGGATGAATTGGCGGATTTGATGATGGTGGCAAGTAAAGAAGTTGAGGATGCGATTATTCGTTTGGGACAAAAAGCGCGTGCCGCAGGTATTCACATGGTTTTGGCAACGCAGCGTCCGTCGGTTGATGTTATTTCAGGCTTAATCAAGGCAAATGTTCCTTCTCGTGTCGCTTTTGCGGTATCTTCTGGGACAGATAGTCGGACGATTATTGACCAAAATGGTGCTGAAAAGTTGCTTGGTCGTGGTGATATGCTCTTTAAGCCGATTGATGAAAACCATCCTATTCGTCTGCAAGGGGCTTTCTTGTCAGATGATGATGTGGAAGCGGTGGTTGATTTCATTAAAAATCAATCGGATGCACAGTATGATTTGGAAAACTTTGACCCTGGTGAAGCTACGGAGGATGACAGTCGAGGAAATAGTGGAAATGGAGCAGATTCTGGCTCTGGAGACCCTCTTTTTGAGGAGGCGAAAACGATGGTTGTTTCTGCGCAAAAAGCTTCTACGGCACAGCTTCAACGTGCTTTAAAAGTCGGATTTAATCGTGCTTCTGATTTGATGAATGAGTTGGAAATGGCTGGAATAGTTGGTCCTGCGAAAGGAACAACACCTCGAAAAGTACTCATTACACAAGAGGGTGAAATTCTTGGAGATGAGGAATGAATGTGAGTGATATCAACCAATAAATCGAATTTATTTCTAAGGTTGAGGAGAAAATATGACGGTATTTGATGAATTTGAACGTGTTAAGCAAAATTTTCCGCAGGTTTTGGTAATTTTTGGTGAAGCGGATGATGTGGTTCAGGAATTGAAAAATCAATTTTTTGATTTTGTGAATTTTGATGCGACGGACTTGAGTCAGGCTTATTTTGATTTGACGAGTGCTAATGCAACTTTGGCGCTAGAAGAACTGGAATCTTTGCCCTTTTTTTCAGATTCTCGTTTGGTGATTTTTGAAAATCTGGTGAACTTGACAACTGCGAAAAAATCGGTTTTTGATGATAAACAGATGCAACGTTTGGACGATTTTTTGGATAATCCTGTTGAGACGACAAATTTAGTTGTGATTTTGCATGGAAAGATTGATTCGCGCTTAAAGATTGTGAAAAAATTGAAGCAAAAAGCGACTTTACTGGAAGCGAAAGTTTTGAAAAGTCAGGAATTAATTCAATATTTTTCTCGAAATTCGACCTTGGTGCGTCCCGTATTGGCAAGGATTGCGGAGAAGTCAAATGATAGTTTTTCTGTGATGCGACAAAATATTGACTTAGTCAAAACTTTTGCTGGTGCGCGTGAGGTGACTTTGGATGATGTTGAAGCAGTTGTTCCTAAGTCCTTGCAGGATAATATTTTTGCTTTGACGGATTTGATTTTTCAGGGAAATATTGCTGCGGCGCGAGATTTGGTGCATGATTTAACTTTACAAGGGGAAGATTTGATTAAAATTTTGGCGATTTTGAGTAATTCTTTTCGTTTGTATTATCAGGTAAAGATTATGCAGGGGAAAAATTGGCAGGAAGCGCAGCAGGTGAGTGCTTTGAAAATTCACCCTTATCCAGTGAAATTGGCAAATACACAGGTGCGCAAAGTTTCAAAAAATTATCTACAAAATGCCTTGACTGAGCTGATAAATCTGGATTTTCAGATAAAATCTGGTTTGGCGGATAAACAATATTTATTTGATATTGTTTTAATCAGATTAACCTTGAAAAAGTCTTGAATTTTTGATATGATAGGTTTGGACATTTTATAAATAATGAAGAGGACTAAAAATGCCAACATATAAACGTACACCAAAAGATATTTATGAAGCTGATTTTTCCACGAAGATGCGTGGTTTTGATAAAGAAGAAGTTGATGAGTTGCTTGATGATGTTATTCAAGATTATGAAACTTATCAGGCTGAAGTTCTTCGTTTGCAAGAAGAAAATGAATTTTTGAAGAAAAAGATTGTGGAGTTAGAAGCGCAAACGGCGAAACCGAATAAGGCAAATCTGGATGATACACAACGTTTTGAATCTGGGACATTTCAGCGTTCAGCAAGTGCAGCGGCTAGTCCAGCACGTCCAAAAGTGGAATTGCGCAATCCAAGTAATTTTGATTTGCTGAAACGTATCAATCGTTTGGAACAGGCTGTTTTTGGACCAAATGGCATTGCCAATGACAATAATTGAGTTAAAAATTTTTTGACAACTTTGTCAAAACAGTTTAATGACTGATTTGATAAGTATTTTGTTATGGAAAAATTTTGACAGGAGTGCCGTAGGGGCTAGAGAATTTATTCTCAGCCTTCTCGGACAGAGTGGACTTATAACGAAGTTGTAAGTTGTAAGTTGTAAGTTGTAGTTTTGTCAAAAATATTATTTTAGTAAAAAAACAGTTTTCGGATAACTGCGCGATTTTTTAGAAATCGTGAGGAAAGTCCAGGCTCGCGCAGGCTGAGATGCTTGCAGTGATTGTGTCAGGCGAACAAATAAGCCTGAGTAGGGCTGTCAACCCTAACGGCTGAAGTTGCCAGCTAAAACCTTCGGGTCATGCTGACAATTCTGTAAAAGTGCCAAAGTGACGAAGTTTGTTGGAAACGGCAAAAGTGGAACGTGGTAAACCCCTCAAGCGAGCAATCCAAACTTATGGTAGGAGCATTCGGTCAGTCGAAATGAAGATATGACTGAGATTGATTTTTAATCAATAGACAGATGGTTATCGAAGGGAGAATTCGCAAGAATTTGAACGGAACAAAACTTGGCTTATAGAAAACTGATGACACGAGCTGGAGCGTTTGCTCTGGCTCTTTTATATGAAAATACTGAGGCTTTTGTCTCAAGGAAATAGTAATCATATTTGCTGAAAATGTGATTAAAGAAAGAAAAAATGAAGAAAAATTTTAAGTTAATGGCAACAGCAGCGGCAGGTTTGGAAAGTCTTGTCGCACGCGAATTACGCAATCTGGATATTGAAAATGTGACGATTGATGACCGCTCGCGCGTTTTTTTCGAGGGAGATGAGTCAACGATCGCTAAGGCAAATCTTTGGTTGCGCACGGCAAATCGTGTGAAAATAGTTGTTGGCGAGTTTCAGGTGAAAACTTTTGAAGCTCTGTTTGATGCGGTTTATGAGTTGCCTTGGGAAGAATTGTTGCCTTTTGGGGTACAATTTCCAGTGAGTAAGGCGAAATCAGTGAAATCTGCTTTGCACAATGAACCATCTGTTCAGTCAATTACCAAAAAAGCGATTGTGAAGAAGCTACAAAGCATTTATCATCGTCCAGAAAATGTACCAATTCCAGAAAATGGGGCGAAGTTTTCTATCGAAATCGCTCTTTACAAGGACAAAGCGACAGTGATGATTGATACGACTGGGGAATCGTTGTTCAAACGTGGTTATCGTGCGGAAAAAGGAGAAGCACCACTCAAGGAAAATATGGCAGCAGCGATTATTATGTTGACAAATTGGCTGGCAAATCCTGTGCGTCCTTTCGTTGACCCGACTTGTGGTTCTGGGACATTTACGATTGAAGCAGCGCTTTTAGCGAAAAATATTGCACCTGGTTTGAAGCGAGAATTTGCTTTTGAAAGTTTTCCTTGGTTTGACAATGAGATTCTTGAGACTGAGCGAGAAAAAGCTCGTGCACAGATTCGTGAAGATGTGACACTTGATATTTCCGGTTTTGATATTGATGGAAAAATGATTGAACTTGCAAAGCGCAATGCTCTTGCGGCAGGTGTGTCTGATGTGGTAAAATATAAACAAATGCGTTTACAAGATTTTAAGACATCGGCGCTTGACGGCGTTCTCGTGTCTAATCCACCTTACGGTGTGCGATTGGAAGATGAGGAAGCTGTTGCGGCATTGTATGCTGAGATGGGAGCAAGTTTTGCACCACTTGAAACTTGGAGCAAGTATATTTTGACGAGCGATTTGGCATTTGAAACGCACTATGGCTCGAAAGCGACGAAAAAGCGTAAACTCTACAATGGAACGTTACGCACAGATTTGTATATGTATTTTGGCAAGAGAATCAAGTAATCATTAAATTTTCTAAAAGCAGTTTGTTGTGACAAAAACAAGCTGTTGGAGGCGAAAATGGCAAATAAAAAGAAAAAAAATTCTAAAAAGCAAATTGGCGAGAAAAGTTTAAAATTGCAAGATATGCAAAATTTTACTGTGGGCGAGATTGTTGAAAAGTCAAAGCGTGTTGAACAAGAAAATAAGACCAATGAAAACGTGCTTGACAAGTATATTCGCCAGCATCGTGATGAAATTGAAAAAGTAAAAAGTGAAAACTTGGACACTTTCATTCAAGATGAGCGTCAAAAATTGGAAAAAAAGACTGACAAAACGGATACAAAAAATTTGACAGAACTGTCAAAAAAAGTGGAGTCGGAAAAAGAAGTTTTGACAGAAGAAACAGTTTCTGACAGCTCTGTCAAAACATCAGAAGATGTCAAAACAGACAAGCCTGCTTTTGACGAAGTGAAAATTTCTAATCCGAATGTGGTGCCGGTCATTTTATCAGCTGATGCGATGAATTTGGAGGACGCTGATAAAGAAAAGTCGGTGAACGATGAAGAAGTAGCCTCCTCCGAGGTTTCTGACAAGAATGAAAAAGCGCCAGAAGTTGAAGCGACAAGTTCTGACGAAACTGTCAAAAATACTGAAAACATAGAAAATGATGAAAAAGTTACTGACAGTTCTGTCAAAAAGCCAATTTTTGATAAAGTGAAAATTGCAGACCCTACGGACACATTGGCTGCGTTGACGATTGACAAAGTGCTTCCTGAACGTTCAAGCAAAAATACTGCTGCCACTCAAAAAGAAGCGGATAAGCAGCAAACTGAGCAAGTAATTGATAATCAGACAAAAAGCCATAAAACACCGATTATTATTGGTGCTTGCGCGGTCGTTTTGCTACTGGCTTTGGCAACTGGATTTGCCCTAAATAATAAAAATGCACACAAGCCAGAAACTGCGAAAACAACAGTAACGAGTAAGTCTGCGAGTAAACAAAAAAGTGAAAAATTTAACAAAAATTATGCAGCTTTCTTCACAAATAGTCAGCACACAGCCTTAAAAAATTCAAATTTCACAAAGATTTCCACATTGGAAAAAGAAGCGACAACTACCCAAGAGAAAAAAGATTATACAGCATTGAAAACGCAAATTGCGGCAATTCAAACAGTGAATGGACTCTTTGAAAAAGATGCGATTGTTAACGGAAAATTCGCAAACACTGTGAAACTTAAAAATAAAGTGACAATTCCAGCGACACCAAAAACGAGCAATAAAGCACTGAACACTCTCTTGGCAGAAGCGATTGCCCTTGCAAATAAGCAACAAGCTACTTTGGCAAGTTCAACTAAAACTTCAACAAGTCAGAGTTCACAAAGTCAAAAATCTGCCAATACGCAAAGTTCAGCCAGCGCTTCAAGTGCTTCAAGCACAACTACAAAAACAGAAAATACCACAGGTACAAGCTCAGCAGCCTCAACAACGACACAAGCAGTCACTGTCGATAGTAGCAATGCACGTATTCAGCCACAAGCCAATCTTGACCTCGGCAATCCAGCTTTCACATGGAATGCAGGCATCGAGCAAATGGTACTTGATAAATGTCGCGCCCGCGGTTATATTACAGGTAATGATTATATATTAGTTCCAACTGCAATTCACACAACGAACGGCACGCAAGGTTTTCCAGCAGGTATCGTCAGTGGTTACTACAATCTTTACAGAAGCGACGGCACCTACCTCGTTTCGATAAATGACAAGACCGGCTATTTCGTTGGAAATGGCGCAGGACACGCGAGCGGATTGGATTATTGAAAAAGCGATAGGAGAAAAAAATGAAAAAATATTTACTAATTGGAGTAGGTTTATTAGTGAGCGCAGCTATTGGAGGGCAGGTTCACGCGGACAGTAATGTCTATCGACTTTACAATTCTAATACAGGAGAACATTTTTACACAACGAGCATTTTCGAAGCCAATAGCGATATTAGCGCTGGCTGGAATAATGAAGGAGTTGGCTGGGTAGCACCAACGACTAGTAAAGTGCCTGTTTATCGTGTCTATAATTCTCATGCTAAAGGTGGTGACCATTATTACACTAAAAGCAAAGCAGAAGCGATAGCACTTGTAAAACTCGGCTGGTCGTGGGATAACGCTGGGGAACCTGTTTTTTATTCAGCGGGGAATAAAGCCATCTATGTTGCTTATAATCCCAATGCTCAGTCAGGCTCGCACAATTACACTTCTAACCTAAGCGAAGAAAATAATCTGATTAATCTTGGATGGAAATATAAAGCCGTTGCTTGGAACGCCATAGCTGAAACACCACTTCCAGTAAAAATAGATTTGCCACAAATTGAAAAAGGAAACTTGTTGAGCCTTCAAGGCGTTTGGAAAAATTCAAAAGGACAGACCCTTACGATTAAAGGAAATACAGTGACGACAAGTGATCCAGATAGCTACAATAATTATAATCTATTAAACCCATTACTCACTGAGAGTGGCAAAGGTTGGGCAGATATTTCTTTTACAAACTCTCCTACAAAATGGGTAGAACTGAAAGTTTCAGTCGCTGGTTTTTCTCCAGTAATGGAAAATGGATATAAAGATAAAACGAACACTTCTTTGGATAGAATTGCCTTGACTCCGATGGACGGTAACTACATCTATTCTCAGGCACCTAATGCTTTTTATTACCGTACGAACTCTTAATTATCAAATAAATAAGAAAATTGAACCGTAAAAAGACTTTGACAACCTCGTCAAAGTCTTTTTAGATTTTTGACAGTTCTGTCAAAAAATTTCAAAATCAAAATACAGCCAAAAACATTTTGACAAAACTGTCAAAAACAAAAAAGCCCCGTAAAAACGGAGCAAACTATCTTAAAAAATCATCAAATCTTTATTTGTATGTGTAAATGTCTCGCAACCACTATCGGTCACGTAGAGACAGTCCTCAATCCGCACACCAACTTTTCCCGGAATATAAATTCCCGGCTCATCAGAAAAACACATTCCTTTTTCGATGATGATGTCCTCAGAACCACCAATAGATGGATATTCATGAACATCCATGCCAATTCCGTGACCCAGACGATGATTGAAATATTCACCGTAGCCAGCTTTTGTAATCACATCGCGCGCCACTTTATCAACTTCGATTGCCGACACACCGGGTTTGATAAAATCAAGTGCTGCAAGTTGCGCTTCAAGAACAATCTTGTGAATTTCTGCATCAAATTCACTTGGTTTGCCAATCGAAATCGTCCGTGTTGCATCAGAAGCATAGCCATTTTTCATCACACCAAGGTCAAACAAAAGCAACTTATTCGCCTCAATCTTGACTTCCTCAGGCTCACCATGTGGATTTGCTGCGCGCGCACCAGACAAGACAATCGTCTCAAAACTCATCTGTGGCACGCCCATACGTTTCATTTCGTATTCGATTTTTGCCACGACATCAGATTCTGTTCGCTCAGGATTAGCATAATTAAAGCCAATTTCAAAACATTTATCAGCGAAATCACCAGCGATTTTCATCTTTTCAATCTCATCAGCAGATTTGATTAAACGCATTCGTTGCACCAATGGCGCAATGTCAACAAATTTGACATCAGCAAATACAGAGCGCAATCCTTCGACTTTTGCCATTGTAATATCCACAAAATCAATCGCAATCTTCTTCACAGCAGTCCCGCCCAAGTGCGCCTTGACAACTTCCCAAGGATTTTCAGAATCCACATAGCCAAAAACATCAAAACCAGATGTTTTTTCCTGAGCCTTGGCAACTTCAAGAGCAGGTGTAAACAAAGCAGGCAAGCGGTCATTTTTGAAAATCATCAAACCAGCAATACGTTCATGCGGGTCAATCGCAAGTCCCGTAAGATAATCCAGCATCGTAGGATTCGTGATAAAAGTCATATCGACTTCATTTTCAATAAGAAAACTAGTTATTTTTTCAATTTTTGTATTCATTCTTTCATTTTACTCTAATTTTTTACAAAAATCACGTATTTTATTGTTGAAAAGCCTTACAGAATCTGCTATACTATTTATGAAAAGAGTTTTCATGAAAGTTTATGGAATAATAGGAAAAGAGGTTTCTCTAATATGGTAGAATCAACGACAACAATCTACGATGTCGCTCGTGTCGCCGGTGTATCTATGGCAACAGTCAGTCGTGTCGTCAATGGCAATGCAAATGTAAAGGAAAAAACACGCAAAAAAGTGTTGGACGCGATTGCAGAACTTGACTATCGTCCAAACGCTGTAGCACGTGGTTTAGCAAGCAAGCGCACGACAACAGTCGGTGTCGTTTTGCCCACGATTACAAACCCATATTTTGCAGCAATCGCTCGTGGAGTGGACGATGTTGCTTCTATGTACAATTACAATGTTATCCTCGCAAATAGCGATAATAACGAAGAAAAAGAAGGCAAAGTTATCGAAAGTCTTTTGTCTAAACAAGTGGATGGTATTGTCTTCACAGGAAGTTCTTTGCATGAAGATATCCGTACACAGCTAAAAACAGCACGTAGTGCAATTGTTTTGGCTGGGATGATTGATGGCGATAAAGAATTACCATCTATCAATATTGACTATCGTGCAGCAGCTTTGGAAGCAACAGCACAACTTGCAAAAAATAATAAAAAAATCGCATATATCTTAGGTTCATTAGAAAATACTGAGAATGTCGAACGCATGGTTGGTTATCAAGAATCACTAACAAATGCTGGCATTGAATTTGACGAAGGCTTGGTTTTTGAAGGCAATTACGACTATGAAAATGGTAAAGCCCTTGCAGACCGTCTCCTTGCAAAAGGTGTCACAGCAGCCGTTGTAGCGATTGATACAGTCGCAGTCGGATTGCTCAATGCGTTGCAAGCCAAAGGTGTCAAACTACCAGAAGATTTTGAAATCATCGCTGGTAGCAATTCATCCATCACAGAATACAGTTATCCAGGCTTGACATCTGTCAATCAACCCTTGTATGATCTCGGAGCTGTCTCAATGCGTTTATTAACAAAACTCATGCTCAAAGAAGAAGTCACAGAAACACAACTTGTCCTTGAACATGAAATTGTACAACGTGGCACAACAAAATAATTATTATAAACTGTTCTGAAATATTTTAGAACAGTTTTTTATCGCAAAATATTTTTGACAGAACTGTCAAAAAATTCAAAATAGCAAATGTCAAAAACTATTGACATTTTGTGTTATAATTTACTCATGAAAAATTACGATTTATTGATTGTTGGCGCTGGACCAGTAGGACTTTATGCAGGATTTTACGCAGGAATGCGTGGACTTTCTGTTGCCCTGATTGAGACCTCAGCTGTCGCAGGTGGACAACCACAAGCTCTCTATCCAGAAAAATTAATTTATGATATCGCTGGACTTCCAGCAATTTCAGGAACTGATTTGACTAAAAATTTACTAGAACAACTCGCGCGTATTCCACACGAGATTTTTCTCAATCAACGTGTAGAAAAAATTGACAGTTCTGTCAAAAATTCTGGTCAACAGATTTTTTCTGTCAAAACCAATAAAAACAGATACCAGTCAAAAGCCATTCTCCTTACAACAGGTGCAGGGCTGATTAGCCCAAGAAAAATCGGCATCTCCTACGAAGAAGAACTAGAACAAGCAGGAAAACTTTCCTACTTCATCACATCCATTGAAGACTATCGCAACCAAAAAATTGCCGTCCTTGGAGGAGGAGACTCAGCGCTGGATTGGGCATTGACGCTAGAAAATGTCGCCAGTGAAGTCCATCTCATTCATCGTCGCAAAGCCTTTCGCGCCCACGAAATGACCGCCGAACTCCTCAATGACTCAACGGTAAAAATTCATGTTCCTTACACAGTTTCCGCCATGAACGACAAAGAAATAACCATAAAATCTATTCCCCAGCGCAACGAAACACCTCAATCAGAAGAAAAACTCACCTTTCCCATTGACAAAATCCTCGTCAATTATGGCTTTTTAACAGAGCAAGTGACTCTCATTGACCAACTTTCACTCACACGCAATGGCAAAATAACAGTCAACAGCCAAATGCAAAGTAACCTTGCAGGAGTGTATGGCGCAGGAGATACTATTGATTACCTTGGCAAAGTCCCATTATTGTCAGTAGGCTTTGGCGAAGCTGTCGCAGCCATCAATGCAATGACAAAAACCATCAATTTTGAACACAATCTCCGTAAAGGACATTCCTCCACAGTATTTGGCTAAAATCATATAAAAAATCAAAAAAATGAACGTACCGCAAGCCAAGGGTACGTTTTTTATCCAAAATACGTTATAATAAAGGAAAAGCTTATTTAAGTAGTTTCAAAAGTTAAAGAACACAGGAATGAAAAATGCTATTAAACTTAATTATTCTCGCCCTCCTCGTTTGGGCATTCATGATTGGTTATTCACGCGGTTTGATTTTGCAAATTATCTATACTTTTGGCACATTGATTGCTGCCTTTATCGCCGCTGACAATTACAAAAGCCTCGCCACAAAGATTAGTATGTGGGTGCCTTTTTCCAGCGCTACCGCCGATTCACACCTCCTGATTTTTAGCGATAATCTCCTCTTTCATCTTGACGATGCTTTCTACGCTGCAGTTGCTTTTATCGCTATTTTTATTGTTGTTTACCTGATTATCCGTCTCATCGGGATATTTCTCCACTTCACAAAACAACCTCTTGGAAAAAATGGCAAGATTATAGCAGGCATTTTAGGACTAGCAGCCACTTATTTTGGCTTACAAATGTTCCTAATGACACTCAGCCTCGTACCAATGGCAACCATTCAAGAACAGTTAAATAACAGTTTCTTAGCACGTTTCCTACTTCTACACACACCAATATCATCAGGAATTTTACAACAACTTTTCATCGAAAATATCACACACATCAAGCCATTAGGCTAAATAATAAAAATAATTATATAGAAAAATGAATAAAAAAATCCTACAAATCTTAGAATTTGATAAATTAAAAGAGCAATTTTCCCCCTTACTTATCACAGCACAAGGAAAAAAAGAACTCGAAACACTTGAACCACTCACAGACAAAACAAAAATCCAGCTCCTCTTTGATGAGCTGGCTGATTTTCGTATTTTAACCCAAGAAAATGGACTACTAAAACTCTCAAAAACAGCAGACCTCAGCGAAATTCTACGCCGTTTAGAGCTTGATGCTGTTTTATCAGGACGTGAATTTGTCGAAATAAAAAAACTCGCCCAGCAAGGTATCAACATCTCCCGTTATTTTGAAGAAGCCGTCAATGTAGAAATTCCACATCTAACACTCACCCTAGATAAATTAACAAATCTTTCAGATTTAACAAAAAAACTAGAAATTTTTGATAATGCAGGAAGCCTCTACGACAATGCCTCAGCAGAACTCATGCACATCAGAAGTAACATCAAACGTTACCAGTCTGACATCAAAAAAATCATGCAAGAGTTATTAAACAAAAATCTCTCAAATCTAACAGAAAATCTCATAACAATCCGTAATGAGCGCCAAGTTCTTCCAGTCAGAGCCGACAGTAAAAATAAAATTCCCGGTGTCGTACATGATATGTCAGCCAGCGGACAAACTCTCTACATCGAGCCAAACGCGGTCGTAGCACTCAATAACAACCTCAACCAAGCATATCTCGAAGAAAAAAATGAAATTTCTCGCATTTATCACGAACTTTCTGCAGCACTCAAACCTTATACAGCAGAAATTCGCCAGAACGCTTGGCTCATTGGGCACATCGACCTCATTCGAGCAAAATACAACTACCTACTTCACAATAAAGCAAGCATTCCAAAGCTCACATCAGACAAAGATATTTTACTCTATGATGCGCGTCATCCCTTGATTGATACCCAAAAAGTCGTTGCAAATACTCTAAAATTTGACAATGAAACCAATACAATCGTCATTACAGGTCCAAATACAGGCGGAAAAACCATCACCCTAAAAACTCTGGGAATTATCACAGTCATGGCACAGTCAGGCTTACCAATTCTAACCGCTGATGAAAGCCGTGTTCACATTTTCAATGAAATTTTTGCTGACATTGGAGACGAACAGTCTATCGAGCAAAGTCTTTCCACTTTTTCCAGTCATATGACAAATATTGTCAACATCCTAGAAAAAGCAGATAGCACAAGCTTAGTCTTATTAGATGAACTTGGCGCAGGGACAGATCCAAAAGAAGGTGCGGCCCTTGCGATTGCGATTCTTGAACATCTTCGAGAAAATAACATAAAAACAATGGCAAGCACCCATTATCCCGAACTCAAAGCCTACGGAGTAGAAACGCCCAATGTTATGAATGCCAGCATGGAATTTAACATTGATAAAATGCAACCTACCTATCATCTCCAGCTCGGTATTCCTGGACGCTCTAACGCACTTGAAATTTCCCGTCGATTAGGATTACCAGAAAACATTATTACAACAGCCAGTGAGCAAATATCAGACACTGAGCATGATGTCAATCACATGATTGCCACACTCGAAGAAAAAACACACGAAGTTGTTGAACGTAGCACGCATATTCGCCAACTTGAACATGAAAATCAAGTCCTTCATCGTGATCTCACAAAAGTTTACAACCAAATCAACCGTGAACGAGAAAATGAACTTCAAAAAGCTCAAAAAGAAGCCGCAGAAGTAATTAAAAAAGCCAGTGAGCAAGCCCAAGAGATTTTAAAAAATCTCAATGAAAAATCAACACTCAAACCTCATGAAATCATTGCCGCTCGCGCAGAATTAGAAGCATTAGCACCAACGATTGATTTTAGTCAAAATAAAGTCCTCAAAAAAGCGAAAGCACAAAGAGGACTTAAACAAGGCGCAAAAGTCAACGTCACAGATTATAACCAACAAGGCACACTCATTCGCCTAGAAAAAGATGGACGTTGGCAAGTCCAAATGGGCGCAATCACAACACGCCTCACAGAAGACGAATTTGAACTCACCGAACAAGAAGAAGCAAAAGTAAAATCAAAAAATGTCACTCGCAAAGTAACTAATAAAGTCAAAGCACAACTCGATTTACGAGGAATGCGTTACGAAGAAGCAGAACTTGAGCTTGATAGTTATATCGACCAAGCGCTCCTTGCCAACCTCATCCAAATTACTATTGTTCATGGCATCGGCACAGGAGTTATCCGTGAAATGGTTCAAAAGAAACTTCAAAATAATCGCCACATAAAATCATACGAATATGCTCCAGTCAATGCAGGAGGAAGTGGCGCGACTCTCGCCATCCTAAAATAAATTCAAAAATGTATCAAAATTGAATAAAAGTGATTTTTAGAGTACAATAAAACAAAGAATCATAACATCAAAAATAACAAATATTTTAACTCTAAAGATTGAAGGAGAAAATCGTGCAAAGACGAACTCAAAAAAAGCCGCACCACTCATGGATTATTCCCCTGATTGTTTTAATTATTGTTCTTGTTGCAGGTATAGTTGCCTATAAGTTTTTTACTAAACCGCACATATCTACAGCAAGTAAAACAACTACCAGCTTACAAGCAGATAGCCCAACAAAAACCAATAAATCAAATGGATATGTCTCAGAAAAAGCAGTAAAATCAGCTTCAGGAAGTATGCCAGTAGCTTCAGATGCAGGCAATCCACAATGGATAAAAGTCCCAGCAAAAAAGAAACTTCAAAGATTTACAAACCTTTCAAAAGGCGATTTAACGATTTATCGTATCAATAATCCTGAAGTATTAAAAACAGCAACTAGTACATCAACAGCGCCAACCTATATAGCAGATATTGCAGCCAAATATCCCAATAGTCTTATTATAAACGCTACAGGCTTTAAGGTGTCAACAGGTAGTGTAGTAGGATTACAGATAAATAACGGACAGCTTTTTGAAGATTGGCCCATAACGACAAAAATTCGATACAGTTTTGTTATCAACAAAAACGGCAGTTGCAAAATTTACGATTCTAGCACACCAGCCAGCACCATTATCCAAAATGGTGCAGAACAAAGCTATGATTTTGGCGTAGCCCTTATCCGTGATGGAAAGATAGTTCCAAGTGATGGTAGTGTCAACTGGGAAACTCACTCATTTATTGGCAATGATAAAGATAACAATCTCTATGCTATCGTCAGTGCTACAAATGCAGGGTATCAAAATATTATTGATGGTGTTTCCTCTCTCCACCTAGAAAATCTTCTTCAACTAGATGGTGGAGGAAGTACTCAACTCTCGTTAAAAGGTAAGACAATCGTTCCCAGCGAATACAATCGTAAAGTTCCCGATTACATCGTGATGAAATAAAATAAAAAAAGTCAACTTCCTAAATAGTTGACTTTTTATTTTATTTAAAACTCTTAATGAATAAAGCTTTCATCTGATTCAGGTCATCATCTGAAACAACTAATTTTCCACTTGCATCTTTACTATCATGAAGATTTAACTTATTTGTGTTAAACAAAGCCTTATTATAATTTACAGCGATTTCCTTAAATTCATTAAAATTAATATCAGTTTTAACACTATCACCAAAAGCATCCAACAAGTTACGATAATAATTGATACTAGAAAGACTATGTTTATCTGCAATTTGTTTGAAATTAGCATAAGTTGCCATAGATACATCTTGCACACGAGTGATAGAAGCTGCTTCATCATTACTATTAACACGACTAAGATAAGCTTCAACCTGATTAGCAGTACTCAATTTGATAGTTCCTTGATTAAATTGATAACCCGAAGAAACAAAAGTTTCATCATTTTGAATTGTAATTCCACCAGTAGCTTCAACCAATTCTCCAAGTTTATTGATATTTATCTGAACGATTTTATTTACCTTAATTCCAAGTAGTTCTTGAACATTCTTCAAGACACCATTTAGTCCATTTGTCTGATAGACATTAGAAATGACACTAGCATTAGGTAATTCTGCCGTCACAGGAAAATTCACAAAAGTTGTCTGCCTTGTTTTCATATTTGTAGAAGAAACAACAGCAGCAACACAGTTCTCTTTCCCCTCTACTTTCCCAGTTTCTAAGAGTAAGGTAGAAAAAGGTTCAGATTTTTTGAAATTAACCGCAGCAGTCTTAGGGCCTTTAAAATAAGCACTATTAAAACTATTTTCAACACTCTTATAAAGTCCAAAAGCAACACCAGCACCAACAATTATTAAAACTGCTAGAATTCCCAGAAAAATTTTCAAACCCAAATAGCGATGTTTTCGATGATGATGTCTTTTCCTCTTACTTGTTTGTCTTTCCATTCAATAAAAACTCCATTCCACTAACTTTATCAATGACATTATAGCACATTCAAAAGAATACGCAAAATATACTGACATTTAAAAAAAGAAACATATAAAATACTATAATGTATAGTATAGCAGAGAATGATAAAAAATTTCAAGAGTTAAAAAACTTTAAAGTCCAATCATAATCTTTGAAAACTGACACAATTTCAGTTAGAATAGAAGCATATTAAAAAGAAATGAGAGAAATAAGAAACTCTCAGAGGAGAAAAAATGGAATACACAGCAACAGATGCAACCTTTGAAGAAGAAACAAAAGACGGTGTTGTTCTCATTGACTTCTGGGCAACATGGTGTGGCCCATGTCGTATGCAAGCGCCAATCCTTGAACAACTCGCAGATGAATATGACGAGTCAGAACTCAAAATCGTTAAAATGGACGTTGATGAAAATCCAGCAACACCACAAAACTTCGGTATTATGAGCATCCCAACTCTAATGTTCAAAAAAGATGGCGAAGTAGTAAAACAAATCGTTGGTGTTCATACAAAAGCACAACTCAAAGCAATTTTAGAAGAAATTGCCTAACGAATAAAAATTCAAGTAAGGAAATGAATGTAATGGAAATATTACGTTCGTTTTTTTTTTTTATTTAGTAACAATTATTTTACATAAACAACAGAACGTGTCAACAAAGCCATTGAAAATGAACAATAAGTAAATTAGACGAATAAAATTTAGTACGAAGCTAGACAAATTAGGGAAAAAAGTGTAATATATAAATTACGCAAGCTTAATAAATACCCTACTTTTTCGTTAATAAGTAGCAAAAGATTTAAGAAATAAAATAACAAAAAAGACAAGTGAGAAAATAAATGTATGCTTAAAAAAATAAGTATAGCAGTTATTATCTTAGTTGGTATAGTCGTTATAGTTTTTGGTTTTAGACATTATCAACAAAAGATAGCACAGACAACAAATATGAAAAAAACGATTTTAACTAAAACAAGCCTAAAAAAAGAACCCGATTTATCCTATCTTGCTTTAGCGAAAAATCTTCCTCCAACAATTCAAACACAGCTAAAATCAGCAGGACAAAATGAGCAAAAACTAACCATGACTTTTGTTGTCCAAAATAACCCAGCAGTGACACAAGCACTGATATCAGCGATGAAAAAAGCTTACGATACGAAAGTTTGGAATTTTGAAACCATAAATTATACAACAGAAACTTCCACCGCACTACTCAATAATAAAATCGTAGATAAAGTAACTGCCACAAAACCAAATGTCATTTTGTACGAAGCGCCATTACTAAATGATAATTTAAATATTCCAGAGACAGAGTCGCAAACAAGCAACAATCAACTCCTTTCACAATTTTCCAAGACCAAAGCGACAATTCTAGTGGAACCATCAAATCCTATCTACAATGGTGTCGTTTATCCAACTCAAGAACAAAGCTTTAAAAATGCACTCCCAAAACAATACACTTTTATTGATTATTGGACAGCATTTCCAGCAACAGATAGTCCAGCTATGCAAGCTTTAACTGTCAATACAAATGATACTTACTATACCTTAAATGCAGCAGGCAACAAACTTTGGGCAGACAATTTAATAAAATATTTTATTGCAAATTAAAAAACCACAAATCGGAGGAACCATGACAGAACAAAAAGAAAGAGTAATAGATTTAAAAGAAATTTTTAAACTCTTCCGCAAACATCTCGTACTTATTATACTAAGCACTTTTATCGTAGCTATTATTGGCTCTGTTTATACATTTTTTATAGCAACACCAGTTTATACTTCATCTACCCAACTTGTAGTAAAACTTCCAGATTCGGATAATTCTCAAGCCTATGCAGGACAAGTCACAGGAAATATCCAAATGGCAAATACAATCAATCAAGTAATAGTTTCTCCCGCCATTCTTGGTCAAGTACAAACAAAACTCAACTTGAATGAAACAGTTAAAGAACTACAAAGCAATATCACAGCTTCAAATACAACCAATTCTCAAGTTATCACCATTACCGTAAGAAATAGAAATCCTTACACAGCTAAAAACATTGCCAATGAAACAGCAAAAATCTTTAGTGATGACGCTCAAAAACTTCTCAATGTCACAAATGTTAGTATTCTAGCCGATGCGACAACGAATGCCAGTCCAGTAAGTCCAAGACCAAAACTTTATATTGCTGTTTCTATCTTAGCAGGACTTATCGTAGGAATAATCATGACTTTAGTCTTTGAACTCTTTAATAATAAAGTAGTTAACGAAGAAGATATCGAACAACTTGGTTTTATCGTCCTAGGTTCAACACCATATGCTTCAGAAAAAGACTTTATTGTTAAGAAAAGCTTAGAAACAAAAGTAGAGCAACTTTCTAACGAAACTGCATCAAGAACTCGTCGTTCAGCACGCTAAAGGGAGAAAAACTATGGCAAACAAAAATAAAAATATCTCAGATGAACGTTTACTTATCACAAGTATCAATCCCTTATCTCCCATATCTGAACAATATCGAACTCTAAGAACAAATATTGAGTTTATCATGGCAGATAAAGGCTTAAAAACATTGAGTATCACATCCGCAAATGCTGGAGCAGGAAAATCTACAACTACTGGAAATCTAGCCATCACATTTGCACAACAAGGCAAAAAAGTACTCCTCATTGATGGCGATTTACGAAAACCAGTCGTCCATCAAGTATTTAAAGTAAGAAACTTTACAGGATTAACTAATGTTCTTGCAAGACAAGTAGATTTAAATTCAGCAATTCAGAGAACGCGTATGAATGAAAACTTATTTGTCTTAGCATCAGGACCTATTCCTCCAAATCCTTCAGAACTTTTAGGCTCACTTACCATGCGCGAACTTTTAAAAGATGTGACCCAAAAATTTGACATTGTATTGATTGATACACCACCGCTCATGAGTGTAACAGATGCTCAATTATTGAGCCAGATTACAGATGGTGTTCTTGTAGTAGCACATGCCAATCAAACCAAAAAAGAAGAACTTGCCAGAGCCAAACGACTTTTAGAACAAGTAAAAGCAAATATTCTAGGCTGTATTCTTCACGGAGTAGAAAACAACGATACAAGTCAGTATTATTACTATGGAGCAGAATAAACATGATTGATTTACATTGTCATATTTTGCCCGGTATTGATGACGGAGCAAAAACACATGAGGACACTCTCATTATGTTACGCTCAGCGATTGAAGAAGGCATAACAGTAATTACAGCAACACCTCACCACAATCCAGAGTATAATAACGAACGCGATGGAATCCTAGAAAAAGTAAAAGAAGTAGAAAAAATTATCGCAGAACACCATTTACCGATAAAAATACTTCCAGGACAAGAAGTGAGAGCCTATGGCGAACTCATAGAAGATTACGAAGATGGCAAACTCGTCACGTCAGCAGATAGTACAGATTATATGCTGATAGAATTTCCATCCGACCATGTGCCAGGTTATGCCAGTAAACTCTTCTATGAATTACAATTAAAAGGCATCCAACCCATTCTTGTACATCCTGAACGCAATGGAGAAATTATAAAAAATCCTGAGAAACTCTATGATTTCGTAACTCAAGGAGTATTAACTCAGATTACAGGAGCAAGCATTACAGGACATTTTGGAAAGAAAATTCAACAATTTTCCTTTCAGATTATTGAGCATGAGTTAACGCATTTCATCGCTTCTGATGCTCATAATGTCACAAGCAGAGCTTTCAAAATGAAAGAGGCCTTTACCATAGTAGAGAAAAAATATGGAAAAAGCGTAGCTGAAAAGTTTAAAAATAATGCCGAACAAGTAATTATAAATGAAATAGTTTATCCGACAGAAGCAACACCTATAAAAAAGAGAAAAATTTTAGGTTTATTTTAAAAATGAAAGAAAATGAAAAAGCAAAAAGAACCTTATTCCGTGATGACTATACCGAAAGCTTGATAGCCGAAGGATTGGTAAAAATAAAAAGATGGACAGTGACAGAAATCATTATCAAAAGACTGATTGATATTTTAGGAGGACTTATGGGAAGTTTGCTTTTTCTGCTCATCATGATTATCCTCTTTCCCTTTTATAAGTTAAGTCCCAAAAAAGACAAAGGACCAATGATTTTCAAACAAAAACGTTACGGAAAACATGGAGAAATCTTCTATATTTTAAAATTCAGAACAATGATTGTAAATGCAGAAGAATACTTTGAAACACATCCCGATGTTTACGAAGAATACCAAGCACATGGCAATAAATTAAAAAATGACCCAAGATTTACAAAAATCGGATCCATTATCCGCAACCATTCAATAGACGAATTTCCCCAGTTTTTTAATGTTTTAAAGGGAGACATGAGTTTAGTTGGACCGCGCCCAATCTTGCTCTTCGAAGAGCAAGAATACGGAAGTAAACTTCCGTATCTCCTTATTTGCAAGCCGGGTATTACAGGATACTGGACAACTCACGGTAGAAGTAAAGTTTATTTTCCTGAAAGATGTGACCTAGAATTAAAATATCTCAATGTTCATAGTCTCGGTTTTGATTTTCTTACTATTTTTAGAACGGTAGCTCAAGCTATTAATGGTGCAGATATGTATGAGGGAGATGAAGAAACAGAGTGAAAGAAAAACATATATACATCATAGGTTCAAAAGGCATACCTGCAAAATACGGCGGTTTCGAAACATTTGTTGAAGAATTAACCGGTCATCAAATAAATAAAACACTCAAGTATCACATTGCTTGCCTATCAGAACAAGCAAAAGATAATTTTATTTATAACGATGCAGAATGTTTTAACATTGTAAAGAAAAAGATAGGACCTGCAAATGCTATTTATTACGACTTAGCAGCCCTAAAATATTCAATCAACAATATTAAGAAAAATCACTATCAAAATGCAATTATTTATATTTTAGCCTGCCGTATTGGACCATTTATTGGGACGTATAAAAAGCAAATGAAGCAATTAGGAATTACTCTACTGGTAAATCCAGATGGACACGAATGGCTTCGAGCAAAATGGAGCGCACCAGTCAAAAAATATTGGAAAATATCCGAGCAATACATGGTAAAACACGCAGATTTATTGATTTGTGATAGTAAAAATATTGAGAAATATATCCAAAATTCATATACAAAGTATCAACCAAAGACAACTTATATTGCCTATGGAGCAGATTTAAGCCTCAGTCAACTTGAAAATGACGACGAAAAACTTCTCAGCTGGTACAAGGAGAAAGAAGTAAAAACAAATGAATACTATCTAGTAATCGGACGTTTTGTTCCGGAAAACAATTATGAAACTATGCTTCGAGAATTTATGGCTTCAAATTCTAAAAAAGATTTTGTTCTTATTACGAATATCGAAAAAAATAAATTTTATGGAGAACTGAGGGAAAAAACAGGATTTCATAAAGATAAAAGAATAAAATTTGTCGGAACAGTTTATGATAAAGAACTCATTAAAAAAATCAGAGAAAATGCCTTTGCTTATTTTCATGGACATGAAGTCGGAGGAACCAATCCAAGTCTAGTTGAAGCATTAAGTTCAACAAAACTCAATCTCTTACTAAATGTCGGTTTCAACCAAGAAGTGGCCGAAGACGGAGCGTTGTATTGGGAAAAAACTGAGAAAAATTTAGCCAATCTTATCAATAAGATTGAAAAGTTCCCAGCAGATTATAACGACTTCGGAGAAAAAGCAAAAAACAGAATTTCACAATATTTTTCTTGGGAATACATTGTAAATGAATACGAAAAAGTATTTAATAACACGAAATGAAAAATAGACAAGTTCACCACCTTGAAGAAATATAAAAAGTGTTGTGGAGAAGAGTAAAAAAAGATATGAAAATTGCAGTAGTCAGCCATAAAGAAGCAGAGTTCCCAAAGTTAAAAAATTATATTCCTTTTTTCGTAGGAAAAAATGCAAATGATTTAGCAGAAAAATATCACGGATTAACAGACAATGCAGATGATAATATAGCTGAAAAAAACCCCTACTATTCAGAATTAACAGCATTATATTGGCTTTGGAAAAATGACACCAGCGATATTAAAGGACTCGTACATTATAGAAGATATTTTATAGTTAAAAATCATCTTTTAAACGATGAAGAGATAAAACAAATTCTCGCTCAAAAAGATAAGATGATTGTTGGACAACGCTATACAAAAAATTTAAAAAGAATGAATGTCCAAGAAAGCTATGAAAAATACCATTTTGGCAGAGATTTAGTGGCTGTAAAAAAATATATTTCAGAATTTTTCCCAACTTATCTCCCTTCTTTTGAACATATCATGGATTCTCACTCTTTTCATCCAATGAATATGATGATTGCGCAACGAGAAAACTATGACAATTATTGTGAGTGGCTTTTTCAGATTTTAATGAATTGTGATATTGATATGGAAGAAGTAAAAAAACGTCCTCCTTTTCAACAACGAGTATTTGGCTATTTATCAGAACGTTTATTAGATGTTTGGATAGAAGCTAATCACATAGAAACAATAGAACTTGAAACCTTGCAGACCAATCATCCGAATTCTAAACACAATCGAGTAAATAGATTTGTAGAACAAAGAGTAATGAGAACTCAAAAAGCAGTGGATAAAGCAAAACGGATAGCACATGGAGTTCAAAAGTAATGAAAGAAACAGACTATGGCTTAGAGTTATTACCTGAACTTCAAGAAAGTCAAGCATTGCTATTAAGAAAAATTATTGATTTTTTTCAAGCTAATGATATTCATTATTTTTTAACAGGTGGTTCTGTTTTGGGAAGTATCTACTATCAGAATTTTCTTCCATATGACGATGATGTTGATTTAGGCATTCCAAGAAAAGATTATACAAGATTAGTAGAAATTCTCAAGAAAGAACCACAAATTTTTGGAAAAGATACTTTTTCTAATCATTATTCAAGAGATAGTGATTTCAAGTATCCGGCAATCAAGGCATTTAATCTGAATTACAATGTCACTTCACTCCTAGAAAATGATAATGAAATATCACATCCTTTTATAGATATTGCCCCGATTGATGGTTCTCCTACAGGAAATTTTGAGAAAAAAATTTTTAAAATAAAATTCACCCTATTAGCAAAACTCTATGCTTATTCAATGGTTATGATTAACCCTAATAAAAAATCAAAAGTCATTTATCAGCTACAGCATCTCATTGCGATTACTTTAGCCCTATTTGTAAAAAAAGACAAGCAATTTTTCTTAAAAAAATTAGATAATTATATTGCAAAATTTGATATTGAATCAAGTGAGCAAAGCGGGACTTTATTGGGCAGATATGGCATGAAAGAACTCGTTCCTAGTAAAGATTGGGGAAAAGGAAAAAATGCACAATTTTCTAATATAGAAGTCCGAATTCCAGAACACCCAGAGGACTATATCAACGATTTGTATGGAGGCTACAGAACTTATACAAAAGAAGAATTTTTAGAAGAATGGCATATAATTATTTTAGGAAAAAATTCAGATTTAAGATTTTAATTCAGAAGAAAAAATGATAGCAAAAAATAATAGGAGAAGTAATGAAAATAGGAGCAGTAATAGTAACCTACAATCCAGATATTGACCTCATAGCAAATACCGTCAAATTTCTTATTAGCAACAATGTTGAAACTGTGATTGTTGATAATGCTTCAAAAAATAAAAAAGAATTGATGAACAAACTTTCATCTGCTTTTTGTGTAGAGGAAAATGAAAATGTCGGTATTGCAAAAGCACTTAATGACGGTGTAAAATATCTTATCAAACATACCGACTGTGATTGGGTTTTAACCTTAGACCAAGATTCTATCATGGCGGAGAACTATTTTGAAGAGATAAAAGCTAGAAATCTCAATGATGAAGTTGCTGTATATTTCCCCATGGTAACCGATAGAAATCAATCGGATGAATTGAATAAAAAAATCATAGATGCGAGAATAAAAGAAATTCAAAATCCAGATGATTATTTTTATATTCCAATCCAATCAGGAGCATTTATTAAGATTGAAGACTATTACTTGGTGGGAGGGATGGATGAAAGTCTTTTTATTGATGGTGTAGATTTTGATTTCTTTTTAGAAATCATTAAATATAATAAAAAAATGATTGGATTAAAAAATACTTTTTTGTACCAAACTGTCGGAGATAAAATTGAAAAAAAACTAATGGGACGTACATTTCATCCAACAAACCATTCGCCAATTAGATATTATTATACCTATAGAAATTTCCCAATCTTGATAAAAAGGCATCATGATTTGCTTTTATCTCCTCATTCTAGTACAAGATTTAAATCATTCTTTAATTTTGAAAAGAAACGCGTAATAAAGATGATTTTAGGAGAAAAAAATAAATTAAAAAAACTACAAGCTATGTATAAAGGCTATCATGATAGAAAAACATTAGATATTATACGAAAAAAATATATGTGAATTAAAATATTGAAAGGAGGAGTTCATGATAAACGAGAAGAACCAAAGCCAAAGTATTTTAGGAAAGATAGTCCTATCACTCTTTTTCCTATTTAATTTATTAAGTATCATTAGTATCAGCTCTTTTTCAACTTTTTATACATATCTTAGCGCAAAGTCTCATACAATTATGTATATCGCATTGTTCATTTTCATTCTTGGATTTTTTGCCATACGAACCTTAAGACAATTTATCGTAGCCTCTCTTTTTTTACTAGCTATTTTCATTAATTATTATTTTATTAAACAATTAAATTCAAATATTATTGTATGGCTTTTTATTTTATACGGTGTTTCTGCATATGGCATGAGATTGAAGCGACTAATTAAACTCCATTTCTTCGCTCTTGTTACTGCTATGATAGCGATTATCGGAATGAGTTTAGTAGGAATGTTACCACGTTCAGGAGAAGCAAGTTCAGTCTTATTCTCAAATTATCAAAATACAGTTTATTTTTATGGTTTTAACCATCCAAATATGTTTGGAATGCTTTTAGTAGTTTTAGGAATTGAAGCTATAGTTATAAATTTGATGAAGAAACAAAGGAATAACTTTATTTTTCTTGTTGTGGCGATTATATTTTCAGTAATAATCGGAGCTGGTACGGCTACGATGGGAGGAATAATTTTCATCATAAGTTACCTTGTGATGAAAATTATAGAAAATAAAGCTTGGTATAAAATACTTTCTTTGACCGCCTTTCTTCCCATTATTCTGACAAGTTTCGCTTTTTGGATAACAACACAGTTAGGAACACCTATATTTAACTTTATCAATGGTCATGTCCAGTCAAGACCAGCCTTGTGGACTTATTATCTGCAAAATTTTCCAATCAAAAACTTTGGAACGAATGTAATGACTTCTACAACAGTTGGCCTAGCAACTTATGGAAATGGAATACTTGACGGCGCGTATATCTACTTGACAATGTATTTTGGCAGGTTTGCTTTGGTATTATTTATAATCTCTCTCATAGTTGTACTAAGAGAAGGGATGAATCTAAAAGAAAAATTATATTTTTCATCCTTTATAGCTTTTTCTGTCATGGCATTTCCAGAAGACCAATCAGCAATGATTTATGTGAATATATTTTTGATAATTTTAGGATATTATCAGTTTTCAAAAAAAGAAAGAATGAACTTATTACAATTACGGACAGACACGGACGGTAAAAAATGAATAAGAAAGCAAAGATTTTGGTTATCAGTGGAGTTCCTTCAAAAGAAGGAGGCTCTAATTTAGCCTTAATTGAAAATATTTTAAGATTAAGAGAAAATTTTGATTTTTTAGTTGTCGTTCCACGAGCAGGAGCTTTCACTGAAAAACTTCAACAATTATCTATTCCTTTTGTAGTAATCAAAAGCCGCACTTGGACACATCGACGAGATAGAACTGGAAAATTGAGAGTTTTTAATCGACTCATAAAAATGATTTATAATCTTAGAGCAGATTTCAATATTATAAAACTTCACAGAAAAGAAAAGTTTTCTCTCGTTTATATCAATATATCAGCAACTAATGTTGGAGCTATAGCAGCACACTATTTGAAATTACCACTTTTGTGGCATTTAAGAGAGTATAGTAGTGAAGATCAAAATGTTAGCTTTGATTTTCCAAAGTTTGTCGCACATTCGATGAGAAAAGCAACACTTATTCCAATTTCAGAATCTGTAAAAGAATATTATTTAAAGTTTATCGGAAATACTGCTAAGTTTCATAAAATTAATGATGGGATAGAAAGTGAAAATTACGCAGAAATCTCATCACTGGAGCAAGTAACCCCTGAAACATTAAAGCTTACTTTTCTTGGAGGATATGAGGAATCTAAGCGACTTTTGGATGTACTAGAAGCAATAAAAATCCTGAAAGAAAAGGATAGAAAGCTTTGTTTAAATGTCTTTGGCTCTGGATATCAAGAAAATATCAAATTTTACTCAGAATTGGCAGAAAAACTTGATATATCTGATGTTGTTACTTTTCATTCCTTTGCAGAAAATTTAGAAGAAATTTATAAAAATTCTCATGTGGTTATCTCTGCTAGGACAGAAGCATTTGGAAGAGTAGTCGCTGAAGCTATGTGTTCAGGTCGGATTGTCATTGGAACAAACACTGGAGCAAGTCCAGAACTTATTGAAAATGAAAAGAATGGCTATCTTTTTGAGTTAAAAAATCCTCAAGATTTATCAAAGACACTTGAAAATATATCACAAAATTGGGAAACGCTTGTAACATATATCAATCAAAATAGAAAATCTTATATTTCAAAATTTTCTTCAAAAACAACAACTACAAATCTAAAAAAACTTCTTGAGCAAGAATTAGAAAAAAATAATTGAGGACAAAAAATGCGAAATGTGTCAAAGAATGTTGGCTTTTCAATTATCAATAATGTTATTGTCCTTATTCTCTCTTTTGTAGTAAGACGTTTTTTTATTCTTCAATTAGGAACGGATTATGTTGGGCTTAATTCATTATTTTCTAACATTTTAGGTATATTATCATTTGCTGAGCTGGGTATAGGTGTTGCAGTTACTGCTTCTTTATATGAGCCTCTACAAAGAGGAAATAAAAAATTAATTCGTGCTTATCTACACTTTTATCGTAAATTTTTGAATGCTGTTGCTATTATCATTACTTTAGCCGCTGCAACGGTTGGATTTTTTATTCCTACTTTTATTCATGGAGGTTCAATATTTACTGACTTTCAATTATGGCTTTATTTTTTCTTGTATTCACTATCATCAGCAGTAACTTATTTAATTACTTATAAACGAATTATTTTAACCGCTGACCAAAATGATTATTTAAATCAAGTGAATAATTTAATTTTTCAAAGTATCATTGCAATCCTGCAGATTGTTGTCCTAGTTTTCTGGCAAAATTATTTACTTTATCTTATCATTCAAGTTGTATTTGTAGTGTTATCTAACTTTACTATAAATCACCGTATCAATAAACGATATCCAGAGTTATTCAAGAAAAAATTAGTGGAAAAACTTGATAAGAAAACACATCATGAACTAAGAAAGTCTATAACAGGAATGATTTCTGCCAAAGTTGGTGGGATTGTTCTCACAAGTACAGATAATATTGTGATATCAGCTTTTCTTGGATTAACTATCTTAGGAAAATATTCTAACTATGTGATGATTGTGACTGGACTAACTGTAGTGCTTAATCAGCTAATTACGGCACTTACTCCATCTATTGGCAATTTTAGATTTTCTAATAAATATTCAAGTAGCAAGCAAGAAACAAAATTATTTTATCAAGTGACAGGAATGAATTATTTAATCGTGATTTTTGCTTGTTGTGGTTTTGCAGTATTTTCAGCATTATTTATTCAAGTTTGGGTTGGAAAACAATTTATTTTAGATTTTGGAATTGTTGTCTGTTTAATTGTCAGTTTTGGAGTGAATCAATTTAGACAAGCAATAATTGCCTTTGAAACAGCCTACGGTCTTTTTTGGCAACAAAGGTATAAGTCGATTTTAGAAGCCGCACTCAATATTGTGTCATCTATCTTATTGATTAAATATACAAATTTAGGTGTGATTGGTGTGCTTATTGGTACAATGTTTACCAACTTAACCCTAAATCTCATCTGGGAGATTTTAATTTTAAAATTAAATGCCCTGTCCCGCATCAAACTTTCAAGATATTTTATTCAATATTTTATCACGCTAATTTTTTTGATATGGACGACGATTTTGGGGATTTTTATATCTAACATCTTGTTGAGTAATATCAGTGTTCTGTTTGCTTTCCCAATCCTTATTATCATATTTTTGCTCTTGTGTGCATCAAACTATGCAGTTTTTTCAATAGTGTTCCCTGATGAGTATCAATTTGTTAAAAGTCGAATTAAACGTCAACGATAAGAATTAAGGAAGCTAGGAAATAATTTTTTAGAAACATTAAATTAGTAAAATTTATAGAAAGTAGAAAATTTTAATATGAAATTGAACACTCAGAATTATGATTATCTCATTGTTGGTAGCGGTCCTTATGGTTCTATCTTTGCTCACGAAGCTGCTAAACGTGGGAAGCGTTCACTGATTATTGAGAAGCGCGCACACATTGGTGGGAATATGTACACGCACAAGGAAAATGGTATTAATGTCCATGACTACGGCGCACATATCTTCCACACGGATAACAAAGAAGTCTGGGACTATGTCAATCAATTCACGGAGTTCAATGGTTATATCAATCAAGTCGTTGCCAATTACAAAGGAGAACTCTATAATCTGCCTTTCAATATGAACACTTTTTATCAGATGTGGGGGGTGAAAACACCAGCAGAAGCCGCTGCAAAAATTGCCGAACAAAAAGCTGCTGCAGGGATTTCAGGCGCACCGAAAAATCTGGAAGAACAAGCGATTTCATTGATTGGGACGGACATTTACAGCAAACTCATCAAAGGTTACACAGAGAAACAATGGGGGCGCAAAGCAACGGAACTCCCTGCTTTCATCATTCGTCGCCTGCCCGTACGTTATACTTTTGACAATAATTATTTCAATCATCGCTATCAAGGAGTTCCCATTGATGGCTACACAGCAATTTTTGACAAAATGTTAGCATCGGATTTGATTGATGTTCAGTTAAATACAGATTTCTTTGAAGACAAAGAAACCTATTTAAAAGAATTTCCACGAGTGATCTACACAGGGATGATTGACCAGTTCTTTGACTATCAATTTGGAGAATTAGAATATCGCTCAGTCAGATTTGAGTCTGAAACTTTTGAAAATAACAATGAGCAAGGAAATGCAGTGATTAACTATACAGATGCCGAAACCCCATTTACGCGCGTGATGGAGTGGCGACATTTTGATAAAAAAGCAGATGATGGCTTTACCATCTTGACCAAGGAATATCCTCAAGATTGGAACAAATCAAAAGAGGCTTATTATCCTGTCAATGATGCCAAAAATTCAGAGTTATTTAAAAAATATAAATCAGAAGCACATAAAGTCAATAATGTTATTTTTGGTGGAAGGCTTGGAAATTATCAATATTATGATATGGATCAAGTATTTAGCGCAGCATTAAAAGCTATCGAAAAAGAATTTAAAGAATAAAAAGATAAAAATCATAAATAGCCACTATTCATGATTTTTATCATATCAATAAGTTGAAATTAATTAAAAATTTTATATTAAACAGTTCATATCAATTGCTTTTGATTAAGTAATGTGAAAAAAGAGAGTCAAGTGATAAGTGAGTTGCACCCCTCAAAGTTTAAAAACTTACATAATGTTAGACTATATCTATTTTTTACTTGCAATTTCTCTTAAAAATTTTAAACATGATTTTGTAAATAATATGTTTAAGTAATTATAAAAATATTAATACGTAAAACCATAACTTGATATCTAGCTTTATATAAATTTTGAATTAGATATAGAATAAAAGGAAGGAGGAGTAAATTTGGGGAATGAGTTTCTCTTTCCTTATTATTCTTGGTTAAGTTTAAGATATAGATAAAGCTTTAAAAGCAGAATATTTTAAATAATATTCTGCTTTTTTGTTAGAGATGAGATTGAGAAAAGAGCTTTTAATTATTGATAAAATGTAGTAATTATTTTTTATAATAAATATTTTATAAACCACTTTATTGTTTTTTTATGATAGAATTATTTTTATGATTTCAGCAATAATTCACAATGTGGAATAAATATACTTGTTATGTAGCCTACAGGGATTTTTGTGATTTTAAATCAATAAATTTAGAAAACGTACTTGAGTTATTAGTAACGAATGTGAGAAGAATTAATATGAATAAAATATTTAAAAGTTTAGTAGGGAATACATTTATATTTGCTATAGGAAATGGTTCAGCTTTGCTTGTTTCTTTTTTCATGATTCCTATCTATACTTCAATCTTATCTACAACTGCATTTGGTATTTCAGATGTGATAAATACAACAGTTAGTATGTTGCTACCTATCGTATCATTAAATATCTTCACTGCTGTTTTTCGTTGGTCCTTAAGTGAAAGTAGCATAAAGGAAGAAGTTTTTTCTAATGGTTTATTCGTGACGATGATTGGAGCTGCTAGCTCTATAATTATTGGGGTGTTTATTTTTCTATTTCAGGTGAAATATGCTTGGGCGGTTGCCTTTAATATTAGCGGAGTTGTTTTACTAAACTTTTTTCAAAATTTTTTTCGTGGGACAGATAAAATCCGACTTTATGCATTTTCAGGTGTGGTTGGAGCAGTTGCTAATGCTATTCTAAACATATTACTGATGATTGTATTTAAATTCGGATTAACGGGCTATTTACTTTCTTTAATTATTTCTAATTATACCACGGTTCTTTTTTTAGTTATCTTCGGAAATGGCTTTCATTATTGGGATAAAAATTTAATTTCTCGAAAAAAAATTTTTGAAATGCTTCGCTTTAGCATGCCAATGATTCCAAATTCTTTTACATGGTGGATGACGAATGATATAAGTCGAATCATTATTTTAATCTTTATTGGTCCAGCAGGAAATGGGTTATATGCAATAGCAAATAAACTCCCCTCCATGATGTTTACTCTATTTAGTTTGTTTCAAAACGCATGGCAAATATCTTCTGTTAAGACAGCAAAAGAAAAAGATGTTGAAAAAATTTATTCAATTACATTTAATGTTGTTGTTGCTTTAATGATTTATGTTTCAACTCTGATTATAAGTGTAGTCAAAATTTTCATGCATTATTATGTGGCACCTTCATACTACGAAGCATGGAAATTTATTCCTATACTTTTGATGACAGCAATGCTATCTAATATCTCAGGTTTTCTTGGAACTACATACCTTGTAGCTAAGGAAACTAAAGGATTATTTACAACAACTATTTGGGGAACTGTTGTGAATATAGTTATGAGTTGTGTACTGATTCCAGTAATTGGTGTACAAGGAGCAGCGATTTCTGGAGCTCTAGGCTTCTTAGTTGTATCTAGTATCCGGTTAAAACAAACTGCAAAATGGGTAAAAATTCAGGTTAATTGGCTGGGGCATATGTTTTTAATTTTAGGTTATTTTTTTGTTTCACTAAATGAATATATTTATTTAAGACCTATATTTTTAAACATATGTATTATATTAGCGATGACTTTATTTTTAATACGATATCTCCGTAGAATAAGAGAATAAATACGGCATAGCGAATAGAATACAATATAAATTAAAAAGAAGGAGTAATTTATAATTTGAATAGGTATAGTTTGTTGAAGATTCATACTCCACCTTAGTATATAAAATATGAATTTGGAGTAATAGTGTTTATTGGAAAAAGAAAAGAGAGTAAAATGATTAATGTAGTAGGACTAGGATATATTGGATTACCAACAGCTCTGATGTTAGCAGACAGTGGTGTTGAAGTTATTGGTACAGATATTAATAAAGAGGTAATAGAGACACTTAGAAACGGGAAAGTAACTTTTGAAGAGGAAGGCTTGACATCTCTTTTTAAGAGTGCTCTGGAAAAAGGAATTCAATTTAGTGAGAGTTATTCTGAAAGTGATTTTTACATCATAAGTGTTCCAACCCCATATAACAAAGTAAATAAAAAAATTGATCCATCATACGTGATTGGAGCGATAAAGCAAGTTTTAAAGGTTTGTAAAAAAGAAGCTATAATTGTGATTGAATCAACAGTATCCCCAGGAACTATTGATCAATATGTGCGTCCAATGATTGAAGAATCTGGATATAAGGTTGGAATTGATGTTCATCTAGCACACGCACCAGAACGTATTTTACCAGGTCAAATGATTCAGGAACTTCGTTTAAATTCTCGAACAATTGGTGCAGATAATTTAAAGATAGCTCAAAAAGTAAAAGATATTTATTCAAGCTTTTGTGAAGGAGAAATTGCTACAACTGAAATTAGAACAGCAGAAATGACAAAAGTGGTCGAAAATACCTTTCGTGCTATTAATATTGCGTTCGCAAATGAATTAACTAAGTTAGCGCATCAAGAAAAAATGGATGTTTATGAAATTATAAAGATTGCTAACATGCATCCGCGAGTAAATATCTTAAATCCAGGTCCAGGAGTTGGCGGACATTGTATCCCCGTAGATCCATGGTTTTTAGTTGGAGACTATCCAAGATTAACAAACCTAATATCTACGGCTTTAGAAATTAATGAAAGCATGCCAGAACATGTATTGAGTCGTATTCATGAAATTATGGAAGAAAATGGCATAAAAGACAAAAATAAAATAGGGATTTATGGATTAACTTACAAATCAGATGTTGATGATGTACGTGAAAGCCCAACGTTACAAATGTTTGAAAAAATGTCTGAGAAATTTTCAACACCATTTCGTGTATATGATCCAATGGTAACCAAAAAAATTGTGGACAGCCAGGTTTTTGATTTTGATCAATTTTTAGAAGAATCTGAAGTTATTGTTATAATGCAAAACCATTCTCACATTAAAGAAAATATTAATAAGTTACAAAACAAATTATTATTAGATACACAAAATTTTATAGAAAACTCATACAAACTCTAAATTATGAAAAAGAAAATAATGACAATTTTTGGTACGCGGCCAGAGGCTATAAAGATGGCTCCGTTAATAAAAGCAATCGAAATGGAAGAAGAATTTGACTCTATCGTCGTGGTAACAGCTCAACATCGACAAATGTTAGACCAAGTGCTTGATATTTTCAATATTGTTCCAGATTACGATTTAAATATCATGAAAGAGGGCCAGTCTCTTTCAGATATAACAAGATGGATATTAGAAGAACTTGATACCATATTAAACGAAGTTAAACCAGATATTGTCTTGGTTCATGGAGATACTACTACTACTATTGCAGCTTCAATTTCGGCGTTCTACCATCAGATAAAAATTGGCCATGTAGAAGCAGGATTAAGAACTTGGAATAAAAATTCACCTTTTCCTGAAGAAATGAATCGTCAACTTACAGATGTTTTAGCAGATGTATATTTTGCTCCAACTAATAAAAGCAAAGAAAATCTATTAGCTGAGAATCACTTGGCAAAACATATATTCGTTACCGGTAATACGTCGATTGATGCTATGAGATATACTATTTCTGATACTTATTCTAATAGTTTTTTGAGTACACTAGACAATAAAAAGATTATTTTAGTTACAATGCATCGGCGAGAGAATATTGGTAAGCCAATGCAAAATGTATTTCGAGCAATCAATAAATTAATAGAAATTCATGATGACGTTGAAGTAGTGTTTCCTATTCATAAAAATCCCCACGTTCGTGAAAACGCTAAAAATATCTTGCTAGATTCAGAACGAATTCATATCATTGAACCTTTGAATGTGATAGATTTTCAAAACTTCGCAAATAAAAGTTATATAATTATGACTGATTCAGGAGGAGTACAAGAAGAAGCGCCTTCTTTAGGAGTGCCTGTCTTAGTTCTTAGAGACACAACAGAGCGTCCAGAGGGAGTTGAAGCAAAAACATTAAAGCTAGTTGGGACTTCTGAGAATGATGTATTCCTTGCAGTAGATGAATTATTAAAGGATAAAAAAAGATATGAAGAAATGTCTAAAGCATCCAATCCTTATGGAGATGGGTATGCTAGTGAACGAATAATTGAAGCACTAAAATCAATTTTGTGAGTAAGAATATACAGAGGTTAAATCATAAAAGTAATTTAAAAATTGTTGATAGAAATATCTCATAACTCTTAATTTTGTGGTATAGATACTAGAAAATTGGGATTATAATCCTTCAAGATAAATTAATTTATAATGGTGCAATTATGAAAAATTTTGTCTTAGAATCAAGAAATCCAAAATGGAAGAAGGGTGAAGAAATTTATTCTTCTTTTATTTTAACTTCTTGAGAAAAATGATACGAATTGTTTCTAATAATAGACATTATTAAGTTTGTTTCAGAATTTGGTATTAACTTATTCACTTTGGCTAAATATCAATCAATTACTGTGGATATTAATAGATAGGCATCCACTTATTATTGAAAAATCCGTATTTTAAAGTAATAAATTTTATGTTAAGTTAATAAATAAACACAAAATATAATGGTAAGGTTCGTATTTTCTAAAATTAGACAAAATATAAAAATATTAAGCACAATGATTACAATATTCTTGTATTATTTGTTTTATTATTATATAATAAATTGTCGTATGAAATAATCATATTTTTTATGGCACATATATATGTTTGTTTCTGGGAAATACGATTTTTTGGAAACGAACATTGGAAGAAAAGGAGTTAGGAGTTAATTATGGGGAAAAAAGTTCAAGGTTTTAGAACTTGGAAATCAGGAAAGCAATGGCTATTTGCGGGGGTAGTTATTGCAACCACACTTTTAGGTTCAGTTAGTTTAACTGGTAAAGCAGATACAAATAGTAATCAATCGGAGAATTTAAGTAGTACTACTGCCTCGATATCAACAAGTCAAAGTGTAACAAAAGTGACGGGTAATGTTACGGATGGGTATACAGCAACGGGTATATGGCAACCAGGTTTTAAAGTAACAGTTAAAGATACGAATGGTTCAATAGTTGGAACCACAACTACAGATCAAACTGGAGCATACACAGTAGCAATTCCAGCTGAAGTTGGACCAAATGTTTCATTGATTGTTGCTATAACGGATGAGGCGGGGAAAGAAAGTTATTCAGCATCAATATTAACCCCAGCAGATTCTACAACAATAGCCATAAGTGAAGAAACACCAGCAACTTCTGCGGCAACGACCGCAAGTGAAGAATCACCAACAACTTCTGCAGCAACGGTCGTAAGTGAAGAATCATCAGCAGCTTTTGCGGCAATGGCCGCAAGTGAAGAATCATCAGCAACTTCTGCGGCAACGACCGCAAGTGAAGAATCATCAGCAACTTCTGCAGCAACAGCCACAAGTGAAGAATCATCAGCAACTTCTGCAGCAACAGCCACAAGTGAAGAATCATCAGCAACTTCTGCAACAACAGCAACAACTACTGCTAAAAAAGCAAATGAAAAAAGAAAACCGGATGTTCAAACACTGCTTCATCTCTATAAAACAGATGTATCTCCTAAACCAGAAGGACAGGTGGCATCAACTAATATTTTAGATGTAATTGATGGAGGACTGCGAGCAGTTACATTTGGTACGGTTAGTTTAGAATCTCTAGGTTTGACATCTCATGCAAATCCAATTCCTGATAATACAGAAATAGGCAGTGGTGATAGTGCAACTATTTCAACTACCTATGATAAAGGATTATTACAAATTTTAAGTTCTGTAGAGGTTAACTACTACTACTACGATCCTGTTAAAAAAACATGGAATTTGTTCTATACAGATCCTACGGGTAATGCTGATAAAATTCCATTTAATCCTGAAGAATATGGCTTTGAAGATGGGGATGCGGTTTATATTCAAGCTGGTATTTCCATGAAGGGGTTGTTAACAAATATTCTTGGACAAGTCCCTCTACTTGGGGGGATTGTTAAAGATCTTGACCCAGGAAATCAAGAGATGTTTAGTAACGTGGTTACATTAATGGTTTTGGATAGAGATAAAGATGGTATTCCGGATGATGAAGACTCGGATATCACACCTATTAATACAGATAAAGATGATGTATCTTCAACCGCAAACGATCAAAGTGCTATTTATTCAAATCAAAAAACAATTATTGCAGGACAGTATAAAGCAGCGACTTATCCAAAGTCCGAAATGGTTTATTATGCGCATGATTCAAAAGGCAATGTCGTTGATGTCAATTCATCTTCAGATGTTGATGTAGATTATAGTGGTGTTGATTTTAATACACCAGGTGTTTATAATGTACCAGTAGTTTACAATGATCCAACTACAGGAAAGACAGTATTGGCCGTAAGTACTTTAACCGTTGTTGCAGATAAGAGTGAAATTCATAATAATCAAAAAACAATCGTTGCAGGACAATATACGGCAGATACTTATCCAAAATCTGAAATGATTTATTATATTGCTGACCACGATGGAAATCATGTTGAAGCTGATCAGATAGATGTAGATTATAGTCAAGTTGATTTTAACACACCAGGTGTTTATGATGTACCGATTTCTTATACTGATCCAACTACCGGGAAAGCATTATCAGCCGTAAGTACTTTAACTATTGTTGTAGATAAGAGTGAAATTCATAATAATCAAAAAACAATTGTTGCAGGACAATATACGGCGGATACTTATCCAAAATCTGAAATGATTTATTATATTGCTGACCACGATGGGAATCATGTTGTAGCTGATCAGGTAGATGTAGATTATAGTGGTGTTGATTTTAATACACCGGGTGTTTATGATGTACCGATTTCTTATACTGATCCAACTACAGGAAAAACATTATCAGCTGTAAGTACCTTGACTATTGTTGAAAATGACACTGATAATGATGGCCTGACAGATAGCCAAGAAGCAGCTAAAGGAACGGATCCAACCAAAGCCGATACTGATGGCGATGGAATCAACGATAAAGATGATGCTAACCCATTAGGAACTGACTTAGATGGCGATGGCCTGACAGATAGTCAAGAAGCAGCTAAAGGAACAGATCCAACCAAAGCTGATACCGATGGCGATGGCTTAACAGATGATGTTGATCCAAATCCAACTCATCCAGACATGAAATTTATAACCCATTTTGTTAATGACTCTGGCGATAAATTAAGTGCTGATATGGTTGAATATAGTTATTATAAAACGGATTATTTTAGATTGCCTGCTGTGGTCAAAGGTTATGTAGTTAATCTAGCTCAATCAACTATCCAATTATCTGATGCAAATGGGGTATATGGTGAGACCTTAGCTGAATTAGCCCAAGAAAAGGGTTATACATCAATTTCTCAGATGATAGCAGATCAAAACGAAGGCTTACGTGATGGTTCAATATCAAGTACTGGTGAATTATTTAGTTGGTATGATTTAACTTATGTGTATATGCCCGATAAGAGTGCACTTATAACAAATGATCAAACAATTAATGTAGGAGAAAGTGTCGATACAACTAAACTTGTAAACACAATCACGAGTGCTGATGGTTCTGCAGGTAATTTGGATAATGTCCAATTTGATTTATCTAAAGTTGATGTAAATACACCTGGGGAATATACTGCCACAGTTACGTACGTTGATCCAGTTTCATTGTCTAATATAACAGCAACTGTAAAAATTACTGTTTTAGATCAAGATACCGATGGCGATGGTTTAAATGGTGCGGAAGAAGCGACTAAAGGAACAGATCCAACCAAAGCCGATACTGATGGTGATGGAATCAACGATAAAGCTGATACGAATCCATTAGGAAAAGACTTAGATGGTGATGGTCTGACAGATAGCCAAGAAGCAGCTAAAGGAACGGATCCAACCAAAGCCGATACTGATGGTGATGGAATCAACGATAAAGATGATGCTAACCCATTAGGAACTGACTTAGATGGCGATGGCCTGACAGATAGTCAAGAAGCAGCTAAAGGAACAGATCCAACCAAAGCTGATACCGATGGCGATGGCTTAACAGATGATGTTGATCCAAATCCAACTCATCCAGACATGAAATTTATAACCCATTTTGTTAATGACTCTGGCGATAAATTAAGTGCTGATATGGTTGAATATAGTTATTATAAAACGGATTATTTTAGATTGCCTGCTGTGGTCAAAGGTTATGTAGTTAATCTAGCTCAATCAACTATCCAATTATCTGATGCAAATGGGGTATATGGTGAGACCTTAGCTGAATTAGCCCAAGAAAAGGGTTATACATCAATTTCTCAGATGATAGCAGATCAAAACGAAGGCTTACGTGATGGTTCAATATCAAGTACTGGTGAATTATTTAGTTGGTATGATTTAACTTATGTGTATATGCCCGATAAGAGTGCACTTATAACAAATGATCAAACAATTAATGTAGGAGAAAGTGTCGATACAACTAAACTTGTAAACACAATCACGAGTGCTGATGGTTCTGCAGGTAATTTGGATAATGTCCAATTTGATTTATCTAAAGTTGATGTAAATACACCTGGGGAATATACTGCCACAGTTACGTACGTTGATCCAGTTTCATTGTCTAATATAACAGCAACTGTAAAAATTACTGTTTTAGATCAAGATACCGATGGCGATGGTTTAAATGGTGCGGAAGAAGCGACTAAAGGAACAGATCCAACCAAAGCCGATACTGATGGTGATGGAATCAACGATAAAGCTGATACGAATCCATTAGGAAAAGATTTGGATGG
>NZ_BOVQ01000001.1 GCF_018403765.1 Lactococcus nasutitermitis | reverse complement strand
TTGATCCAAATCCAACACAATCAGACTTGGATGGCGATGGTCTAAATGACAGCCAAGAAGTAGCTAAAGGAACAGATCCAACCAAAGCCGATACCGATGGCGATGGAATCAACGATAAAGCTGATACGAATCCATTAGGAAAAGATTTGGATGGCGATGGTCTAAATGACAGCCAAGAAGTAGCTAAAGGAACAGACCCAACCAAAGCCGATACTGATGGTGATGGAATCAACGATAAAGCTGATACGAATCCATTAGGAAAAGATTTGGATGGTGATGGTCTGACAGATAGTCAAGAAGCAGCTAAAGGAACAGATCCAACCAAAGCTGATACCGATGGCGATGGCTTGACAGATGATGTTGATCCAAATCCAACACAATCAGACTTGGATGGCGATGGTCTAAATGACAGCCAAGAAGTAGCTAAAGGAACAGATTCAACCAAAGCCGATACCGATGGCGATGGCTTGACAGATGATGTTGATCCAAATCCAACACAGGCTGAAGTACCAGTAGATACAAAAGGTACAGTCACACTAGCTTCTTATGATTTATCGGGAAGCCGTTCAGTAACAGGTACTTTCTCTGGAGATGTTGCTAAAGTTCAAATTGAAATTAATGGTACGCTTTATCCAGTAGGAGGTACGGTTTCAAATGGTACTTTCAAATATTATGCAGGTGCTAATATTACAAGCAAATCTGATAAGGTGTTTGTCGTTGCTTTTGATAAAGATGGTAAAGAACTTGATCGTAAACCAGTCACAGTTGTTACTTCTGTCCCTAAAGGTACAGTCACACCAGCTACTTATGACTTATCAGGAGGCCGTTCAGTAACAGGTACTTTTAGTGGAGATGTTGCTAAAGTTCAAATTGAAATTAATGGTACGCTTTATCCAGTAGGAGGTACGGTTTCAAATGGTACTTTCAAATATTATGCAGGTGCTAATATTACAAGCAAATCTGATAAGGTGTTTGTCGTTGCTTTTGATAAAGATGGTAAAGAACTTGATCGTAAACCAGTCACAGTTGTTACTTCTGTCCCTAAAGGTACAGTCACACCAGCTACTTATGACTTATCAGGAAGCCGTTCAGTAACAGGTGCTTTCTCTGGAGATGTTGCTAAAGTTCAAATTGAAATTAATGGTACGCTTTATCCAGTAGGAGGTACGGTTTCAAATGGCACTTTCAAATATTATGCAGGTGCTAATATTACAAGTCAATCTGATAAGGTAGTTGTCGTTGCTTTTGATAAAGATGGTAAAGAACTTGATCGTAAGCCAGTAACAATTACTAATTCTATGACACAAGGTACAGTCACACCAGCTACTTATGACTTATCAGGAGGCCGTTCAGTAACAGGTACTTTTAGTGGAGATGTTGCTAAAGTTCAAATTGAAATTAATGGTACACTTTCTCCAGTAGGTGGTACGGTTTCAAATGGTACTTTCAAATATTATGCAGGTGCTAATATTACAAGTCAATCTGATAAGGTAGTTGTCGTTGCTCTTGATAAAGACGGTAAAGAACTTGATCGTAAACCAGTCACAGTTGTTACTTCTGCACCTAAAGGTACAGTTACCCCAACAAGTTTTGATGTATCAAAAGATAGTAGAATTTCAGGTACTTATGAAGGAGATGTTGCTCGTGTTCGAGTAGAATTGAATGGTACTTTGCTATCTAGTAGCGCTTCTGCTACAAATGGAAACTTTAGTTATTACATTGGTAGACAAATTAAGTCTGTTCAAGATGAAGTATATGTTATTGGATATGATAAGGATGGTAATGAATTATATCGGAAGCAATTAGATATAACTAAAGCCGATACTAAAGGGGAAGTTGCACCTAATGAGTTTTCAATGGCAGGTGGCAGTAAAATTACAGGAACTTTTAGTGGGGATGTTGCTAAAGTTCAAGTTGAAGTGAATGGAAATCTTCTTCCAGAGGGTGGAACCGTTGATTCTGGTCAGTTTTCATACTATGTAGGTCAGAAAATTACTTCAGAGAATGATAAGGTGTTTGTCGTTGCCTTTGATAAAGATGGTAAAGAGCTTGATCGTAAAGAAGTACCTCTAAAAGCAACATCAGGTACGGTTACTCCAGATAATTTCGTATTAAAAACTAGTAAGATTACAGGAGATTTTAGTGGAGATGTTGCTAAAGTTCAAGTTGAAGTAAATGGATCTGAGCTATCAGTAGGTGGAACGTTTGCTGATGGTAAATTCTCTTATTATGTTGGTTCTAATATTGTGAATACAACAGATGAAGTTTACGTAGTAGCTTATGATAAAAATAATAAAGAACTTGATAAAAAATTATTGTCAGTTGTTGCTGAATAATACAAATATATTATCTCTGTAAGTCTTACAGTTCTAAAATCATCATTAGTGAGTGGTAGATCTGCTTTAAAAATTTTACTACTCAAAACAATAATATATAAAGTAGAGTAATATCTCAAATTAACTTATATAGATCTTTATTTGGAACCAAAAGTAGATAATGAGAAAGAGGAGAATATATTTTTTAAGTCTCCAAATTCTCAAAATTACTAAACTAGATAATCACGGTGATTTTGAGAATGATGTTGAATTAGCAGTTAGATAATATAGTAATCGTGCTTTTCTAATTTGAACTAGTATAAATAGAAAATGATATAAGTTATCGCTTTAGAGGTGAATAACTTATATCGTTTTATTGTTTTCTTTATTGAGAGAAGTATACAAACACACTTCTTTTAATAAAGAACTTAGAAGGGGGGAGTTTTATTTGAAGTTAAACTATGAAGATTATAAACACTTTTTCGATGTTTTTTTGAGCATAATTTTAATAGTTATTCTAATTCCATTATGGATATTAATAGTAATTGCAATGAAGATAGAAGATTTTAAGGGACCTATACTATATAAGCAAGAACGAATAGGTATAAATGGATCTAAATTTATAATGTATAAATTTAGAAGTATGATTGTTGAGGCGGATATGTTACGAAATGAGTTGGAAGCGAGAAATGAGCAAAGGGGCCCTATTTTTAAAATAAAAAAAGACCCGAGAATTACAAAGGTTGGAAATGTACTTAGAAAAATGAGTCTGGATGAATTTCCTCAACTATTTAATATTGTTAAAGGAGAAATGAGCTTAATAGGTCCTCGTCCATCTTTACCATCTGAAGTAGAAAAGTATTCAGAATATCAAATGGAGAGATTTTCTGTAAAACCAGGATGTACGGGGTTATGGCAAGTTAGTGGTCGCAGTAATTTGGATTTTGATCAAATGATTCAGTTAGATCTGAAATATATTAATAAATACGGTCCTATGATAGATATAAAGATTTTCTTAAAAACTTTTAAAGTTATTTTAACCGGAGAAGGAGCATATTAAATGGATAAAAACTTTCATGCTAACATTAATCACTATATAATTACACGCTTTAATATTACCTTAAGGGATCAAATGCTTAATAATCAAGTTGATAAAATTGATGTAAATACAGATGAAAAGTATTTGCAGTATCGCTTTTCTCTTTTCGAAGAATATACAATTCCTTCAATAAAAAATCAATCAAATAAAAATTTTGATTGGATTGTATTATTTAGTGATAAGACACCTCAAAAATTCAAAAATAAAATCCAGTATATTCAAGCTGAGTTACCCAATTTCCGGCCTATATTTTTAAAGAGTACAGATGAATTAGAAATAATTCTTGAGGATATATTTAAACAAGAAAGGACAGGAACTTTAGTAACTTCTAGGCTAGATAATGATGATGCTCTCAGTTTAAATTATATACAACTGATTCAGAATAATATTGAAAATAATGGGAAAACAGAACTTCTTGTGTTTCCAAACGGAATTCAATTTGATTTGAAAAAAAGAGTAATGACGAGGTACTATTTTCCTAATAATCATTTTTCAACTCTAATTTGTGATCAAAATAATAAACTGGAAACAATACTTGGTTATAATCATATGGAAATTGTAAATCACTTTGAAGTTAGGTTTTTATCTGAAGAGATTCCAATGTGGTTAGAATTAGTTCATGGAGGAAATATTTTAAATAGAATGTTTTTAAAATTTTCTATACTTGTGTTTGACTTCTCTATATTAAAAAAATTTGGGATTCTTAATGTAATTCCACCTCAAAATCGGGCAATTACTTATTTATTGGTAATATTCAATAGACCAATAAACGCCTATCAGATACTATCAAAATATGGAATAAAAAAAACAGTTATTAAGATATTTATTAAGATATTTAATAAGTTATCGAAAGGAGCAATTTAATGAGATATCAGATTTTTAATACTTTTATTGATTCTTTAGATATAAATGAAACTACAGAAAAAATTATAGAAAATATTGATAAAAGGAATCCTATTTATCAAGTTTCAATCAATGCTTCAAAAATAAACCTTATTGATGAGGATTCTCAATTAAAAGATGTCATATCACGGGCAGATTTAGTCAATGCTGATGGTATGTCAATCATATGGGCAGCTAAAATATTAAAAATACCAATAAAATATAGAGTTACTGGGGTTGATTTATTCTATAAGTTATTAGATGTGAGTGAGAAAAAAGGATATAGTGTTTATTTTTTAGGGGCAACGGAAGAATCTATAGAAAGAATGGTCTCTATTTTAAAAAAGAATCATCCAATATTGAAGATAGCAGGCTATCATAATGGATATTATAAAGATTCTGAGTTAATAGCTGATGAAATAAAAAAAGCTAACCCAGATATATTATTTTTAGGATTTTCTAGTCCTAAAAAAGAAATTTGGATTGAAAAATATCAAAAAAAGGTAAACGTTCCATTTATAATGGGTGTTGGAGGAAGCTTTGATATTTATTCAGGTAAAACTAAACGTGCGCCTAGAATTATTCAAAAAATTGGAATGGAGTGGTTTTACCGATTTATACAAGAACCTGTGAGGATGTATGATAGATATATTATAGGAAATACATTATTCATAAAAAAGGTTTTCAAGGAGAAATTTAAATGAATATATTAATTGAAAACGCTGTTCCATTGAATAATGGCGATGCGGCATTAATTTTTTCAATTGGGAATCAATTTGAAAGTAAGGGGGATATTGTTTATTATTCTACTTTTAATTATAAAAGGGTGAAAGCAAAATACCCCGATAAAAACTGGATAAAATCTCCCCTGATGAAAAGGATGATAACAAAGATTCCAGGAATTGGTACAATTTATTTATTGTGTTTACTGCTAATAAACCCTATTTATAGGCAAATGGATGCTGTTGTTAGTGCTCCAGGGGGCTATATTAATAGTTTTTATGGAGTCAAGAAAAAAATAAAACTGTTGAGTTTATTTAGAAAGGTATTAAATAAACCTATTTATATGTATTCTCAGTCTATAGGTTATTTAACAAATAAAGATCAGGAAATATTGGCTAAATCAATGGCTTGTTTTGAATTATTTTATGTTCGGGATCAGAAATCAATGGATAGGATAAAAAATATAGGTACTTTTGATAATGTCTATCAAACAAAAGATGCAGCATTTTTATTACCGATAAATCATATAAAACAGACCACGAGAACTAATAAGATAGCTATTTCGGTTAGAGAATGGAATGAAAAACCTGAAGAAATTCAAGATTTTAAAGAAAATATAAAGAACATAGTCAAGTATCTAGTTAGTCAAAAGTATGAAATTACTTTTCTTTCAACTTGTCAAGGAGAGGCAGGGTATCCAGATGATTCTATAATAGCTTATGAAATTGTTAATGAATTGATAAAAGAAGATAAGGTAGATGGGGTTTTAGTAGATGATACATGTTATAAGTTAGATGAACTTATAGTCAAATTAGATGAGTACGAATTTGTAATAGGTACGAGATTACATATGTGTATACTTTCTTGGATTAACGGCATTCCGGCATTTAATATTTCATATGAAGATAAGGGGAGAGAATGTTTTGATTATCTTGGAATTCAGGAATATTGTATAGAATATGGAAAGAGTTATGAAGAGATTAATACAAAGATTCAAAAATTCTTAGTAGATACGAATTTACAAAAGGTGTTTAATAGAGTTTTAGAAGTCCATGATGAAAATCAGAATTTTTTTGATAAAATGTATGAAAATATAAGCTTGATAAAGAGGTAATTTAATGAAAGTTGTCATTGTTGGACCAAGTAGTATGGAAAAAGGTGGAATTTCTACAGTTATCAATAATATTTCAAGTAATATAGATATAACTGATGTGTCATTCAAGGAGTATAAGAGTTGGAAAAGTGGAACATTTTTTTCCCGAATAATGTATTCAATAATAAAAATTATATTATTTCCACTTTTCTTATCTAAAAACGAAGTAGATATTGTTTACATCCATTTTGCTCATAATGGAAGTTTTACCAGAAAAGCTTATTATTCAAAAATATCAAAACTCTTTAATAAGAAAGTTGTTTTTCACTCTCATTCATCTTCATTTGATGTATATTATCATAATTTAAAAGAGCCAAAGAAGGAAAAGGTTCGAAGAATTTTCTGTGATTATTGTGACTATTTAATTGTTTTGGGAGAAAACTGGAAAAATTTTTATCATAAAGAAATTAAAGTTCCCAATAGGAAAATCGAGATATTGCATAATGCGGTATTATGTTCGCCAATATACTATTATGATTCTTCAAGTCTTATTATCACAATGTTTGGACGATTAGGAAAACGAAAAGGAACATATGATGTATTAAAAGTAGCAAGTAGATTTAAGGAAAATAATCAGAACATACAATTTAAACTTTATGGTGATGGAGAAATCGAAATTGTGAGAGATATAATAGCCAAAAATAATCTAACCAATGTTTTTGTTGGAGGATGGGTAGATGGAGATAAAAAAGTTGAAGCAATGAAAGAAGCAGCACTAAATATATTACCTTCCTATAATGAAGGAATGCCAATGGCAATTTTGGAATCAATGTCACTAGGGATACCTAATATTTCTACTAACGTAGGTAGCATAGAGGAAGTAATTGAGGATCAAGTCAATGGTTTCATTATAAAACCAGGAGATGAGGAGAAGTTGTATAGTGTTATTAAAAACTATATGTGTGATTCAGATAAAGAATATAAAGTTCAACTTAGCAATCAAGCACGAAATACAATAGTAGAAAAATTTAATATACGTAACTATGGAGATAAATTAAAAAGAATATTAAAAAAAACGAGGGAGAATGAAAATAAATAAATTACTGAAAAATGATGGATTTTCTGTTGAAATACAGAAGGATTTATCAAAGTATAAAAGGTAGTGTTTATGAAAAGAATAGAGAACTTTTTTTGTTATTTCAGTATATTTTATTTATTAAATTATCTGTGGATAGAAAAATATTTACCTGTTTTAGGTAAACTTCAACTTGTTAATATAATTGTTATAGTTTGGTTTATAGCCTCTCTTGTCAATATTCCGTACCTGCTTTCAAAAAAATTAAGTATCATGAATTTTATTGCTTTTTCTTCTTTTCTAATACTAATTTTAATAGGAATGCTATCCTCTTTTCTATTTTCCTATCAAGGATTTAAAGCAGTATTAATAGACGGTTTCTTGTTTAGTAGATTTATGATAATATTTTATGCTTTTTCTTTATTAATATCTGAAAAGTCTAAAAAAAAGATGAAGCAATTTTTTATAGTAAACCTTAAGTCATTGGTTGTCATTAATTTTATACTATTATTGATAAATATACCTTTAAAAATTTTTCCAACTTTAGATATTAGATTTGGTTTTCCATCACAGCAACTTATATATTCACATCCTACTTATTTGGCTAGTATTTCTTTTTTGGGTTGGGCTTTAATATCAGGAAGAAATAAAAAATACTATCAATTAATGGCGATTATTTTAATGTTATCAACTATGAGAACAAAGATTTTGCTTCTTATACTTGTATATTTTTTCTATTATTTTCTTGTAGATAAAATAAAAATACCTATAATACAAAATATGATAAGTATAATAGGATTAGGAACTTTGGGATATACTAGTTTCGGTGATATTGTTTATACAAAACTTCTTAACACGGAGAGTTCTGTAAGAGCAACACTCATGTCTAAAGCAGCTGAAATTGCAAAAGATCATTTCCCTTTAGGCTCAGGATTTTCCACTTTTGGTTCATATACATCCTTTGTTCATTATTCGCCATTATATAATCTATATGGTTTAAGTGATACATATGGCTTTTTAACGAGCTCCTATCAATATGGAATGGACAGTTATGTCTCAATGCTTTTTGCTCAATTTGGTTTTTTTGGTGGAATTCTATATTTCATTATGTTTTTAGCCATGATAATAAATCTAATAACGGATGTATCAGTAGATAAGAAACGGAATATAGAACTTTTAGCTTTATTTTTATTAATAAGTTGTTTTACCGAAAGTACTATTAGTACTGGTATAGGTATAGCTATATTTGGATTTCTGGCAATAAATGATTCAAAGACGTATGACGAGAAATAAAAAATAGTATGATTTCGCAAAATAAATAGAAGGGAAAGGTAGGTAAAAAACATCAGATTTGTAATACTATATTGCTTATAATAACATTATTGATTATCACTATCGGAGTGGCTGGATCAACTTTTTACCATATAATAAAAGTGAATGTGAGCAAAATATATGCACCTTTAAATAATACTGCAAATAAAGGAGAAACGATTACAACTTTGAAGAAAATTAATGCTGCTTACGTACAGGAAGAGGGCATCATCTATATTTGCAGTGGATAATTTAGTTAATATTAATATAGAACATTAAATGATTATGAATTTTGAAGGACTTAAATAAGTAATAGATGCTATTGGAGGAATCACGGTAGATTCTGATATGTCATTTAAGATTGATGGTATAAATTTTTATGAAGGTAAAAATATGATAAATGGGGGGGAAATGTAAAAACAGATTTAACGTGGAATCAGGTAAAAGAAATTATGATGAATTATAACCAAGTTTTTAGAAATATTAATCATGCTTTCTTCAGGGAGAGGTAAAAATGATTAATAATCTGAGTTTTCAAGTTATACCAGATTCAGAAAAACTCGTATTCATAATTTATCACAAAATCAAATAAACTAGTAGATGTTGGAAAGATAAAATGGAAATACAAAAAGAAAACGTTGATTTATTCAAATTATTGATAATATTGAAAAAGGGATTAAGAATGATTTTACTTTTCTCTGTTTTGGGATTGCTTTTATCAGCAGTTGTTACTTTTAAGTTTATAACACCAAAATTTCAGGTAAAAACTCAAATTATTGTTCGCTCTTCTGCTAATATTGATAATCAAACGACAGCTCAAGAAATTCAAGGAAATTTACAACTTATACACACCTATAATGAAATTTTGATAAGTCCTATCGTATTAAATCAAGTTATTAATCAGTTACATTTAAATACAACAGCAGCAAGTCTACAACATAAAATTAAGTTGAGTACAGAGACAAATTCTCAAGTAATTACACTATCAGTAAATGATAAAAGTAAATTTGTAGCGAAAGATATTGCAAATACGACCGTTGATGTTTTTAAGACAGAAGTTACTAAGATTATGAATATTGATAATGTGGTGGTTTTAGCTCCTGCAATTGTTAGTGAGAACACAGCTCCAATAACCCCAAATAAAAAAATAAATTTAAGTATAGGAGCGTTTGTTGGGCTTGTGATAGGGCTGATTATAAGTCTCTTGCGTTATTTTTTGGATACAACTGTAAAATCATCAGAAGATATTGAAAAACTCGTTGAGTTCCCCATTTTGGGAGAAATACCAGTTATTACTATGAATGAAATGGAGAAATAAGATGTTAAACAAAAATAAGCAGCAATCAACTCGTAGAGGGAGGGACAAACGTTTGATTGCATATATTAATCCAACTTCTTCCATTACAGAGCAGTATCGTTCTCTAAGGACAAATATTGAATACACGCAGATTGATAGAGAGCTTCAGACAATAACAATAACTTCGGCAGGTCCTTCTGAAGGTAAAACAACAACGATTGCTAATCTTGCAGTAATTTATGCTCAGCAAGGAAAAAAAGTTCTTATGATTGATGCAGATCTCCGAAAGCCTAGCTTAGAAAAGATATTTAGAAAGGATAATGTTAATGGATTATCCGACGTCTTAATGAAAAAAATAGATATAGATAAAAGCATACAATCTGTTCAAGAAGCTCAAGGGTTATTTATAATGCCAGCAGGTTTTATTCCTGTTGATCCTTCTAGGCTACTTGGTTCACAATCAATGTGTGATTTAATTTCTATGTTAAAAAGTTCCTACGATATTATCCTTATAGATACACCGCCTATTTTGGTTGCAACGGATGCACAAATTATTGCAGCTATTTGTGATGCAACAATTTTGGTGGTAAAATCAGAAAGTACAGAGAATAAGGGACTTGTTCAATCTAAAAAAAAGTTATTACAGGTTAATGCAAATGTGATTGGTGTAGTACTAAATCAGATAAAAAAAGTAAAAAACAATAGCTATTATCAGTATAAATAAAACCAACTAGACCTAATACTGCCAAAAATAAAAATGGAAGAGAATAATATCATAAATGATTGATTTACATTGTCACATATTACCAGGGATAGATGATGGGCCAACAAATCAAGAAAATAGTTTGATTATGTTAAATCAGGCCGTTAAAGAGGGAATAGATACAATTGTAGTTACACCACATCATAATAGTAAGTATAAAGCGACTGTGGAACAAATTATTTTAAATAGAGATACACTGCAAAGCATAATATATGATAATAAAATTCCAATCACATTATTACTTGGACAGGAAATTCGAATTTATGGTGAACTACTGGAAGATTTTTTGTCGGGAGAACTTTTTAGTGTTAATAAATCGAGTCGATATATACTTGTGGAGTTTCCTACTTCTGATGTACCTTTATATTCTGAAAATTTATTTTATGAAATGCGATGTGAAGGCTTGGTCCCCATTATTGTTCATCCAGAAAGAAATATAAAAATAATGAAACATCCAGAGCTACTTTACCGTTTTATAGAGAATGGAGCTCTGTCTCAAGTAACGGCTTCAAGTATTACTGGACATTTTGGAAAAAAGATACAAAAATTTACATACCAATTATTAGAAGCTAACTTAGCACATTTTGTTGCCAGTGATGCACATGATGTTTCTTATCGTGATTTTCGTATGAAGGAAGCTTTTAAATTGTTAAGAAAGAAGTATGGTTCCAAATATACGAAGGAACTTGATGATAATGCTAGATCTATTTTATTAAATAAAAAAGTTTATGTGGATAATCCTCATGCAATATCAATAAAAAAATTTTTCTGGAAAAGACTAAACAAAAAATAGTAGGTAGAGAATAATTCATTAATGGAGTTGTCCCTATAAAACTGGACTAAAACTCAAGTAATATTATTGCTTGAGTTTTTTGTTATTGTATCATTTTTAATTGATATTCGGTTATTTAACCATAATAAAACTCCCCATATTTTGGATATTTAGCCCAGTTTATGGAGAGCACGATATCAAAAGTCTAGCTTTGGGATGCCTGCCAAATAGTTCTTGAATATTTTTTATTTACCGCTCAATTATACAATCAATTTTTGAATTGCATATTATTTTGAATTTTTTTAATAGGAGTTTAAAATGATAATATAAGTTTCAGATAATTTAAGAAAGGAAGAATTTAATTGTCAATATTTATTCGTGGAACCCCTAATATTTTATAGTTGACGTTTTTAATACAAGCAAATGAAAAATTGAAAGGGAAATATAATGAGTACTAACTATAATTTAGACGATGAACAAGATTTTGAACAAATATTTGATATAGTAAAACCAACTATTGTGAAATCTATGAAGCAGTTGAAACTTCACTTATGGGATTATGATGAATATCTTCAAGAGGGACGTATTATCTTATTTGAAATTTTACAGAATGGATGCAAAAAAGAAAAACTGTTGGTTTATTTTAAAGTAAGATATCGTCAACATCTTATTGATGAACTTCGACATATCAATACTCAAAAACAAGCAATGAATTGTATTCCTTCTGCGCTTGATGTTTATGAACAAGCAGATGTTTTAAATGGTAATTACACAACCCCAGAGGATGAAACACTTTATCATTTATTGGATAGTGAGTTAGCACAAAAATTATCACCTAGCTATCAGCGCTTATTGCGTTATCAGTTAGAAGGAAAGAAATTGACACGAATGGAAAAATACCGATTAAAAGAAAAAATAAAGGAAATTCTTTACGGTGATGAATAAAATAAATAATTTTTTGTGACAATTTTACGTAAATTTCGTATATAAAGATAGAGAGATTTATCTTTCAAAAATAGTAAATGAATGAAAAAGATGAGGAAAAATTAAATGTATAATTATCAGGCAGATTTTGAAGAAATGTTTCATAAAGTAAAACCAATTATTATAAAATCCATGAGTCATGTTAAAATTCATTTTTGGAAGGATAATGATTATCTTAAAGAGGGACGAGTAGTATTACTTAAACTTTTACAAATTGAATATCCCAAAGAAAACTTACTTATTCATTTTAAGTTGAAATATCACCAGCATCTCATGAATGAACTACGTCATTTCAATTCTCAAAACCGAATGCAAAGTTGTATGACTTATACTTTATTTGCATTAGACACTCAGGAACGAGAAAACAAAAGAAATTCAGATGATGATTCAGAACCAATGAATGGAAATTATCCTTTACCAGTTTAAACAAATAGTTTCATTGATTTATAGTGAGATTCTGAGTAACAGATTTTAAGAAAAAAAGTAAAGCAGAACTGCTTTACTTTTTTATGTATAAACGGATATAATATTAAAGAATATCGTTTTAATATGCTTTGAAACATGGTATAATAAAAAAATTGAGATAAGGATAAATCGAAAAGATAAAAAGTTGGAAAAAATGAGGGAGAAAATAAAAATGAAAATTGCGGTTGTAGGAACAGGATATGTTGGATTGTCTATTTCAATACTTTTAGCACAGCATCATGAGGTAGTCGCATTAGACATTGTAGCGGATAAAGTAGCATTGATTAATCAAAAAAAATCTCCTATTTTAGATAAAGAAATTGAAGATTTTTTAGAAAATAAAAAACTTAATTTATTGGCAACAACAGATAAAAAAGAAGCATTGGCTGATAGTGATTTTGTAGTTATAGCTACACCTACAAATTATGATGATGAAAGAAATTATTTTAATACGAATTCAGTTGAAGAAGTTATTCAAAGTGTTATGGAGATAAGTCCTCAAGCAACAATCATCATTAAATCTACAATTCCTGTTGGTTTTGTAAAATCAATGCGTCAAAAATTTTCTACAGATAATATTATTTTTTCTCCAGAATTTTTACGAGAAGGACGAGCTTTATATGATAATCTATACCCTTCACGAATTGTTGTGGGAGAACGCTCAGAACGTGCAGAAACTTTTGCCAATCTTTTAATTGAAGGAGCTATTGAAAAGGATATTCCTTTGCTATTTACGAATCCAACAGAGGCAGAAGCCATTAAACTTTTTTCTAATACCTATCTTGCTTTACGTGTAGCGTATTTTAACGAACTAGATACTTATGCTGAAATACGTGATTTAGATACAAAACAGATAATTGATGGTGTCGGACTTGACCCACGTATTGGTAATCATTATAATAATCCTTCTTTTGGTTATGGTGGATATTGTTTGCCTAAGGATACAAAGCAGTTGTTAGCAAACTACGATGATGTTCCTGAAAATATCATTGAAGCTGTAGTTAATGCAAATAGAACTAGAAAAGACCATATCGCAGAAATGATTTTAAAACGTCGCCCAACAGTAGTTGGTATTTACCGTTTGACGATGAAATCAAATTCAGATAATTTTCGTTCTTCATCTATCCAAGGAATTATGAAAAGGATTAAAGCCAAAGGAATTGAAGTAGTAGTTTATGAGCCTTCATTACAGGAAGAAGAATTTTATCACTCACGTGTAGTACGGGATTTGACAGAATTTAAAGCTATTTCTGATGTTATTGTTTCTAATCGTTATGTACACGAACTTGATGATGTTAAAGAAAAAGTTTATACTCGAGACTTATTTGGGAGAGATTAAAATTTTTGCATATCATTTTAGAAATCAGAAAGAAAATAGTATAATAAAAATGAAAAAAAGAAATATTTATAATTCATAGTGTTATTAGGGATATTAAAAGTTGGTTATAGAAAGAGCGAGGTATTACAGACTTCGCTCTTTTTAGAACTTTTTAACTCAAGATGAAGAACATCACTTTTTTGCAATTTTTGTGAAATAGTGATAAACTAAGAAAGGAATATTTTCGGTGAGACTGAATGGCAGCCTCTTTTATCTCACTATTCGTGAGAAATAAATAATTTAAATGTGCTTTTTGCATGAGCATGTTTTAGAATTTAATAATAAATAAAATTTGATTGAAAAATGTCCCACTCGACCGATTATCGAGAGTGAATAAGGCAAATAACAAACAAGTACAAAATACTAACTCATCAAAATAGAGTGTTTTTTGTGTTGGAAATTAACAAGAGAAAAAGAAAGGTCAAAAAATATGATAAAACTTAAAGTGACAACTCTAGGAGGAGTCCGCGAATTTGGGAAAAATATGTATATAGCAGAAGTTGATGAACAGATTTTTGTTCTTGATGCTGGACTGAAATATGCGGAAACAGACATGCTAGGAGTGGATTTTGTTATTCCTGATATTACATATTTAATTGAAAATGCAGATAGAGTTGCAGGAATTTTCTTAACGCATGGACATGCAGATTCTATTGGAGCATTGCCTTACATCATTTCTGAGTTACAAGTGCCTGTTTTTGCCAGCGAATTAACAATTGAACTAGCAAAAATCAATGTTAAAAATTATGAAGGAAGCCGTAAGTTTAATGATTTTCATGTTGTGAATGAAGAAACAGAGATTGATTTTGGTAGTACTGTCGTATCATTCTTTACGACAACTCATACTATTCCTGAAAGTCTTGGAATAGTGCTTTCGACTGCTGGAGGAAATATTGTTTATACAGGTGATTTTCGTTTTGACCCTGCTGTGACAGAAGGCTATCGAACAAATATGCGTCGTTTGGCTGAAATTGGTAATAATGGTGTGCTTGCTTTACTTTCTGCATCACCAAATGCTTTATCAATGAACCAATCAGCAAGTGAACATGAAATCTATGATAAAATTTATGATTACATTGATGATTGTGAAGGACGTGTTATTGTTGCGTGTAATGCGGGTAATCTTGGACGTATTCAACAGGTTATTGATGCCACAATCAAATGTGGACGTCGTTTAGCATTTACTGGCGAAGATATGGATCAAATCATTGAAACTGCAACACGATTGAAGAAGTTACACATCGTAGATCAGAAATCAATCATTAAACCAAAAGATATCAAAGAATTTGCAGATGATGAACTGGTTATTCTTGAAACAGGACGTATGGGAGAACCTCTGAAAGTTTTAGGAGATATGGCACACCACCGACACCCTCATGTTCAAATTAAGGACGGAGATCTCATCCTTGCTGTGACAAGTCCATCAGTTGCTTATGAAACAACGATTGCTCGCATTGAAAATGATATTTACAAAGCTGGTGGTGTTATGAAAATGCTATCTTCAGATTTAAAAATTTCAGGTCATGCGAATGCTCGCGATTTGCAATTTATGATTGATATTTTACGTCCTAAAAATCTGATTCCAATTCAGGGAGAGTATAGAGAATTACGAGCTCACGCAGAATTGGCAATGGATATGGGAATTTTGCCAGAGCATATTTTTATTGCAAAGCGTGGGGAAAGCGTTGAATTTGAGGGTGAAGATATGCTTCCTGCTGCTACTGTTCCTGCAGATAATGTCATGATTGACGGCTCTGGAGTTGGAGATATTGGTTCGATTGTACTTCGAGACCGTAAAGTTCTTTCTGAGGATGGTATTTTTATTGCTGTTGTCACAATTAATAAAAATGAACATAAAATTGTTAGTAAAACAAGAGTTCATACACGTGGTTTTGTTTATGTCAAGGCATCACGTGATTTGATGAGAGAAGCATCTGAATTAGTAAATACAACAGTTGAAAAATATTTGGCAGGTAAAGAATTTGACTGGGCTGAGATAAAAGGGACAATTCGTGATGTTTTAGGAAAATTCCTGTATGAGCAAACACGTAGAAGACCAGTTGTTCTACCCGTTGTCATGGAAGCTCGGGCACCTCAAAGCCTTAACAATAGACGACATGGAAAGAAATAATTTATAATATCTGAACAGTTCTAAAATAAGAACTGTTTTTTATTTTAGAAAATGTGACATTTGAAGAAAAATCTCGTATAAAAATATAGGAGGATTTTTCATGTCAAAATATATGGCACCTAAAATTGTTGTGGGATTGGGATTGTTAACCCTACAAACTTTTCCTGCTGGAAAATGTAACTGCGGTTTCACACCACTCATAGCACACGCGGCAAGTAATACAAGTAGTTATACAGATAGTCAAAATGTAGTTTATACGCTTGATTTGACAGGAAAAACGGCGACTGTTTCTTCTTATACTGGAGAAGCAGGAGCAAATATTGTTATTCCTGATAAACTTGTAGTTAATGGAATTGATTATTCAATAACATCAATAGGAAGTTACGCTTTTTCAAATACAGGTATCCAATCGGTTATTATTGGAAATAATGTCACAGATATTTCTACCAGTGCTTTTCAAACAACAACAGCTTATCCCAATTATTATAAGCAAGCACTGACAAAAGTTATATTAGGTCAAAATGTTCAAACTATAAAAACAGATGCTTTTGCAGGGAATGCCATCACACAGATTGAATTTCCAAAAGGTTTAACCAAGATAGCTACGAGAGCATTTGCTAATAATTTTCTTACAGAAGTTTCTTTTGGCTCAAACTTGATAGAGATTTCTTCTAAAGCCTTTCAGAGCAATACAATTCAAAGAATAACTTTTGCAAATGATGCAAATACACTTATTAATTCTGAAGCTTTTTCTGGAAGTCCAGTAATATCATTGACTCTTGGTGCAGGTGTTACTTGGACAAGTGATGCGCTTAATAAAGTTAGTCCGTTTTTTAATCAACTTTCAGATATGCCAGCAACAGGTATTCGTATAGTGAGTATTGACAGTAAAGGAATGATACAAAAAAGTTGGATTAATTCAGTAACTACAGGAGAAACAGAGCAAGAAAATGTAGATACGTCCAGTGGAACTGAGAGTTTCTCTGAGAATGATAATCAAGTACCACAAAGTGATGCAAATTCTCCTACTTCTGAGTCATTAGAAAATACTAGCGATGTGAGTAATTCAGATAATCCAAATACATCAGAGATATCTGATACGGTGAAAAATATGGATATGCCGGAGGTTTCAGATACGTCAGAAATATCAAGTGGGCCAGAAGGTTCAGATACGGCGGAGGTTTCGGATACAGAGAAAGCTCCTGATACAACGAAAAGTTCAGATACAGTGGAAGTTCCAAATACGTCGGATAATTCAGATATTACGGAAGTTCCAGATACAGCGGAAATTCAGGATACAGTGGACATTCCAGATACGTTAGAGATCCCGAATGCGGCTGAAACCTCGGATATGGAGGAAATTCCAAATACGTCGGATAATTCGGATATTACGGAAGTTCCAGATACAGCGGAAACTCAGGATGCAGTGGACATTCCAGATACGTTAGAAATCCCGAATATATCTGAAACCTCAGATATGGAGGAAATTCCAAATACGTCGGACACCTCGGATATTACGGAAGTTCCAGATGCAGTGGACATTCCAGATACGTTAGAAATCCCGAATGTGGCTGAAACCTCGGATATGGAGGAAATTCCAAATATGTCGGACAATTCGGATATTACGGAAGTTCCAGATACAGCGGAAACTCAGGATGCAGTGGACATTCCAGATACGTTAGAAATCCCGAATATATCTGAAACCTCAGATATAACAGAAATCCCAAATGTGTCAGACAACTCGAACACAACGGAAGTTCCAGATATAGTGAATATTCCAGATACGTTAGAAATTCCGAATATATCTGAAACATCGGATATGAAGGAAATCCCAAATATGCCAGACAATTCGGATACAACAGAAGTTCCAGATACAGTGGAAATTCAAAATACCTCGGATAATTCAGAAATCCCAAATATGCCAGACAATTCAGAGACCACGGGAATTTCAAATACAGTGGAAACTCCGGATACAGTGAGAAATCTGGAAATGCCAAACAATACAGATATGACGGAAGCCCCGGATATATCTGAAAACTTAGATATACTGGGACTTCCGAATATGGTAGAAAATACAAATATGGCAAAAGTTCCAGAAGTGGTCAAAGATTTGGAAATTATAAGTAGTGATACTTTTGGTAAGAAGGACATCACTTTACCAAGGGAACGGATTTCTGATAAAGCTGTTGATAGTATAGTGTTAACGAAAGAAACAAAATTCATACCACAAAAGAAAGTAAAGAAACAAGATGGTGATATTGCTACTACGGTGATACGTGGAAAAAATGATATAAAGAAAAATTATACGATACAAATAATCTCATGTAAGTATTTTAAAATCGTGAAAGATAGTAAACTAAGGAACTTTCAAATTTTTCATAAGGAAAAACTAGGAAGCAAGTATATACCAGAACAAAATTTGGATAATAAATCTTTTTTATCTTTCCAAAATAATAAGACTACCAAAATGGATAATAACCAAATGGAAAAATCAAATGATTATGTAGGAAAGGGAATTTCTGGAGTAAATCAAAATGAAAAAAATGGAGGAACAAGTGGATTAAAATCTCCTCATAAATTGAGTAAACAAAATTCTCATAAAAAATTTAATATAAATGGTAAATTACATTCAGGTAAAAAGGCTAAAACAAGTAAAATAAATGTATCACTTGTTTTTGGAGGAATAACATTTATTTTGGGGATTCTATTAGGTAGAGTAATGCAAAAATTTTCTAAAAATAAGAAAGAAATATGAAAAATCATACTTGAGCTTGATTTTATTTTACTGGAAAAAATGCTATAATAGAGCGATATAAAAAATGGATTAGGAAAAATTATGGCATTTGAAAATTTAACAGAACGTCTGCAGAACGTTTTTAAAAATCTGCGTGGAAAACGCAAAATTACTGAAAATGATGTGTTAGAAATCACGAAAGAAATTCGTGTTGCATTGCTTGAAGCTGACGTTGCGCTTCCTGTTGTTAAAAAATTTATCAAAGCTATTCGGGAACGTGCGATTGGTACAGAGGTTTCTGAAGCTTTGAATCCTGCACAACAAATTATTTCTATTGTTAATGAGGAATTGACAGTGATTTTGGGAGGAGGAGAGGCTGAGCTATTAAAGTCTCCTCGTATTCCAACAATTATCATGATGGTTGGGCTTCAAGGCGCTGGTAAAACAACTTTTGCGGGAAAACTGGCAAAAAAACTTAAAGAAGAAAAAAATGCACGTCCTTTGATGATTGCAGCTGATGTTTATCGTCCTGCGGCAGTTGAACAATTAAAAACTTTGGGAGAACAGCTTGATATTCCTGTTTATGATGAAGGAACAGCTGAAAATCCTGTTAATATTGTTCGTAATGGTCTGGAAAAAGCGCGTGAAGAACGTCGGGATTATGTGCTTATTGATACAGCTGGTCGTTTAGAAATTGATGATAAGTTGATGGATGAACTTCGTCAAATCAAGGAACTTGCAGAACCAACAGAAATTTTGCTGGTTGTTGATGCGATGACGGGGCAAGTTGCGGCACAAGTTGCAAAAACTTTTGATGAACAGTTGGATATTACAGGTGTTATCATCACAAAACTTGATGGTGATACACGTGGTGGTGCGGCGCTTTCTATTCGAGAGATTACGGGTAAGCCGATTAAATTTACTGGTACAGGTGAGAAACTGACAGACTTAGAAGTTTTTTATCCTGACCGTATGAGTTCGCGAATTCTAGGTATGGGCGATATGCTTACCTTGATTGAAAAAGCTCAGGCACAATTTGATGAGGAACAGTCTGTAAAACTTGCTGAAAAGATGGCAGAAAATCGTTTTGATTTTTCAGATTTTGTGGAGCAGTTGGACCAAGTGCAATCTATGGGACCGATGGAAGAAATCATGAAAATGATTCCTGGGATGAGTAATGTACCTGGTATGGACAAGGTAAAAGTTGATCCAAAAGATGTAGCACGTAAAAAAGCGATGGTATTATCAATGACGCCTGCCGAACGTCAACTTGAGGTTGAACTTTCTCCCGCACGTCGTCGTCGGATTGCTGCTGGTTCTGGGAATACTTTTATTGAAGTGAATAAGTTCATTAAACAATTTAATCAGAGTAAAGATATGATGCAGGGAATGATGAATGGTGATATGAATGCAATGATGCAGAAAATGATGGGGGGAGCAGGTAATGGTAAAATGCCTAATCTACCAGGAAGAATGCCAGATATGTCTGCTATGGGAGATTTACAAGGTATGATGGACGGTGCTGGAAATCCTGATATGTCTGCAATGTTTGGTGGAGGACTCAAAGGAAAAGCCACAGAATTTGCTATGAAGCAGGCAATGAAACGTGCACAAAAGAAAATGAAAAAAGGACGCAAGAAAAAATAATCTTGCTCATAATTGATATACTAAAAAGAGAAGTGGATTGTTTATTCATTTCTTTTTTTCTGATACTTGTAAATTGTAGAATAAAAAATTATAATAATTAGTAACTAAAATTCAGAAGATGATGTAAAAATATGAATGATATTCTCAGTTTTCGGCAAGGTGTTCGAGATACTTTGCCTACAGTTTTTGGCTATATTGGTATTGGCTTAGCTTTTGGTATAGTAGGACACGCCGCGGGGGTAAATGTACTCGTGATTTTTTTACTTTCTACGATTGTTTATGCTGGTTCTGCACAATTTATCGCGGTTTCAATGTTGGCTGTATCTAGTCCAATTTTGTCAATTGTTTTATCTGTTTTTTTGGTAAATTCACGAATGATTTTGATGTCAATGACTGTGGCATCTTATTTTAAAGAGGAGTCAATTTTAAAAAATATTTGGATTGGGACTTTGTTGACTGATGAGAGTTTTGCATTGGGAATGTCAAAAAGAAATACAACTGGGAATAAATTGAGTGTTTCTTGGTATAGTGCTTCAAATGTGATGGCATACATTGCATGGGGAATTTCGAGTGTGCTTGGTGCGCTTTTAGGAGGTTTGATTCCTAATTCAACGAAGTTTGGACTTGGTTTTGCAATTACTGCGATGTTTATTGGGCTGTTATATTTACAAATCAATGCGGATAAATCTCTTTCTCAAAGATTGCAACTTATTATGGTTCTTGTGACACTTGGTTTAGTATTTGTTGGGATGATTTTTATTCCTTCAAGTATTTTGGTGCTTGTTGTGACACTTATTGCTTGTGGTTTGGGGGTATGGTTGAAACGTGCTTATTTCTAATTATCAGATTTTAACGATTGTGGGGTGTATGCTGGTGACTTGGTTATCAAGAATACTTCCTTTTGTCTTGCTTAAAAAATTTACTCTTCCCAAATCTTTGGTGGAATATCTGAGTTTTGTTCCTGTTGTTATCATGTCAGCACTTTGGTTTTCTAGTCTTTTTACGCAACATTTGGGACATTTGCCGAGTGTTAATGTTGAGAATTTATTGGCTTCGTTTCCTACAGTAGTTGCAGCTATTTTGTCTAAAAATCTTTTTGTGATTGTTATTGTTGGGATTTTTTCTCTTGCTTTGATACAGCTAATTTTTTGAAAAATTTTGCTTGCGATTTTGGTAAAACTTTGGTAGAATAATAGACGTTGTTTTGCTTGAAATAGCGATAATCCTCAGGACTTATAGCCTTTGCCTGAGCATATTAAACTCGTGGACGGATAGTCACACGATAAAGGAGATATTTTGAAAAAATTGACTGCTTATGATTTGGCAACAATCGCTCTTGTTGCTACGCTTTATGTTGTTCTGACAACACTTCCTGTGTTGAGTGCAATTAGTTATGGTCCGATACAATTTCGGATTTCAGAGATGCTGAATTTTCTTGCTTTTTATAATCGAAAGTATATTATTGCTGTGACGATTGGTTGTATGATTTCTAACTTTATGAGTTTTACAATCGTGGACGTGATTGTTGGTGGTTTATCAACATTGGTGTTTTTAAGTCTTGGTATTTGGTTGTTTGACCGTTTTAAGAATGAGTACTTTTTTAAAGGGGTGTTAAATAAAGGATTTTTGTTCTTCTCGTTGTTCTTTTCTGCAAGTATGGTGACGATTGCGATTGAACTTGTAATTATTGAGCGTTTGCCATTTTTTGCTACTTGGCTTAGTTTGGCAGGAGGAGAGTTTGCTTCGTTGATTATTGGTTCAATTATTATTGATAAATTGAGTAAACGCGTTTCTTTTGCTCGATAAAATATAGTTTGACTGGGATTAAGAATTTTTTTGACCCTAGTCGAACTTTTTTGTTATAATAAATTGAATGCGATTACAGAGAGAAGAGGAGTAAATGAAAAAATATATTTTAGCTATTGACCAAGGGACAACGAGTAGTCGAGCGATTTTATTTGATAAAATGGGTAAAAAAGTTGAAGTTGCCCAAAAGGAATTTACTCAATATTTTCCAGAAAATGGTTGGGTAGAGCATGATGCAAATGAAATATGGCAATCTGTACAATCTGTGCTGGCAGATGTTTTTATCCAATCAGATGCAAAACCAGCGGAAGTTGCGGCGATTGGAATTACGAATCAGCGGGAGACAACGGTCATCTGGGACAGGAAGACAGGATTGCCGATATATCATGCGCTTGTCTGGCAATCACGACAATCTGCTGAAATTTGTGAAAAACTTATTTCTGATGGTTATGAGGAATTTTTTCATGAAAAAACGGGACTTGTCATTGACCCTTATTTTTCTGCAACTAAAATTCGATGGATATTGGATTGTATTGAGGGCGCTCAGGAACGTGCTGAAGCTGGTGAACTTTGTTTTGGCACGATTGATACTTGGCTTGCTTGGCGTTTGTCTGCGGGGGAAATTTTTGCGACAGATGTCACGAATGCAAGTCGGACAATGCTGTATAATATTAGTGAGGGTTCATGGGATAAGGAAATTTTAGAGTTATTAAATATTCCTGAAATAATGTTACCAGAAGTGAAGGGAAATAGTGAAATTTATGGTTACACAAAAAGCTTTCATTTCTTTGGGGAGAGAGTCCCTGTGGCAAATCTGATTGGGGATCAGCAGGCGGCCTTGGTTGGACACTTTGCTTTTGATGAGGGAATGGTTAAAAATACTTATGGTACAGGTTCTTTTTTGGTAATGAATACTGGTGAGAAACCACATTTTTCAGAGCATAAGTTGTTGACAACTGTCGCTTATCAACTGAGTGGAAAAGTTACGTATGCTTTAGAGGGTTCAATATTTATTGCTGGGTCAGTTGTTCAGTGGTTGCGTGATGGTTTGGGGATTATTCGGAAATCTTCGGAGACGGAACAGATGGCAAAACTTGCTCAAAGTCATGAAGATATCTATTTTGTTCCAGCATTTACGGGGCTTGGCGCTCCTTATTGGGATTCGGAGGTGCGAGGTGCAATTTTTGGTCTCACCCGAGGAACGAGCAAAAATGAAATTGCAAAGGCTGCCTTACAGGCGATTTGTTACCAAGTTAAGGATGTTCTGGATACTATGGTTGTAGATACTCAAATTGATATTCCACGTTTAGTTGTTGATGGTGGGGCAACGAAGAATGATTATTTGATGCAATTTCAAGCGGATATATTGCAGACTTCTATTATTCGACCTTTTGATGCTGAGGCTACTGCGTGGGGAACTGCAATGTTGGCTGGACTTGCTGTTGGTTTTTGGGAGGATTGGTCCGTACTAAGAGAACTTCATCAGAAAGAAATGATAGTCTTTGAACCCAAAATGGAAGCAGGAGAGCAAGAACAACGTTATCAAAATTGGCAAAAAGCGGTAGAAGCTAGTCGTATTTTTAAAGTGTAGTCCAATCAAAAGTTGGACTTTTTGATTAGCAAAGAGAAATTATTTTAATACAAAAGTAATTTAAAGAATACGAATGTGTAATGTATTGACGAGAAAAAAAGGTATATAATAGGTGAAGAGTGTAATAAATATGTATTTTTCAAAAAGGAAGCTTCCTTTGTTCTCTGTTGTTTACAACAGAGAATATTTGTTTGTTTAGAAAGTCTCTATGGATAGAAAAACTTCTCGTTATATAAAAACGTTTTTGATGTTATTACTTTGCTTTATCATCATATTTACTCCAAATAGTTCTATTTTGAGCTTTTTTGTGCCTGTTACAAAAGTGGCTAAGCAGGTTTTACCAGATGAATTAAATCCTTTTAAAGAATTAGGAAAAAGTGCGTTATCAGCTGGAAATAGAGTTTATGCTGCAAGTGATTTTCCAGCAATGACTTTGGCAACTAATAGTTTTGGTTATGCTAATTCGATAAATAGTTTGAACTTGCCAAGTTCTGGTTTAGCGGTCATTTCTGGAACGACTGTAACAGCTGAAACGAGTATTTCAGCAGCAGTGAATGCGATGACGTCTGGAACAACGGATTATGTTATTTATCTTGCTAGTAACTATAATCTGTCTGCTGCGGATGTAAGTGCGCTTTCGTCAGTTACAAGTGCAAAATCAATTACTTTTGTAGCGGACAATAGTGATAATCTGTCTACTCCGTCAACGCAAGATAGTTCTGCAAAAACTCTGACTTTGTTTAGCACTTTAACTGTTAATGTACCAACTGTTTTTCGTAATATTAACTTAGCTGGAACTGCGACTATCTATGCTAATGGTAAAAACTTTGCTGTTCGTGGTGGGGCTTATTTTACAGGAAATGTTAGTCTTTATGGAGGTTCAGCGACTGGAACGGTTACGTCAACAAATCTTTGGATTGGCTCAACGGGTTCTGGAACGTTGACTATTTATGGTGGTGGAGCCTCTGGAACTGTGGTTTCAGAAAATACTGCGGTAAATGTTAGTAATACATCAGGGAATACTGTGACTGTTTATGGTGGAGGAAATGGTGGCACGGTATCTGGAAATACTAATGTTGCTTTTGCAAGTTCAGTGGCTGGTGGGATTTTTGCTGTCTATGGTGGTGATGCAAATAAGGGAAAGGTGACAGGTGCGACTTATGTGGATGTAACTGGCACGAATGGTGGAACACTTACTCTTTCAGGGAACTCAACATCAGGAGCAGTGAGTGGAAATATAAATTTGGGATTATCTGGTCTATCAGCGACAACAACTGTGGCTACTATTTATGGTGATGCAAATAGTATGGCTCCTGCGCTGGTGGCTGGAAGGCTTATTACTGTCACTGTGAACTGTCCAGGGGATACATTTCAAAATCCAATCGTTGCAACGGCTTATAAACTTGCTACAAGCGCAGGATTAGTGGCTTCAACGGTTATGAATATCAATGTTGGTACTGTTCCATTTATTTCTGGTGGGACGAACGGTGTGGATGCTTTTACAAATGCTAATACGACAACGACAAATGCGAATACTAGTAGTTTGGCTAGTAATCCACCTGTTAATTCAGCGGTGCTGAATTTGGGTTCTACGACAGCGAGTTCAAGCAATGTTGGGAGTTTGAATTGTAGTCAAATCTATAACTTTACAACTTTAAATCTGGAACCTAATAATCAGCTGACGATGTCTGCTTCTGGAAGTTATAATGGTTATATCTATAATTCTGGCGTGGTGGCGACAAATAGTGGTTCTGGTCCGTATGCAAATTATCAAAGTAACTATTCGACATTTGGAAACATTAATCTTTGGGAAAATAGTGTGCTTGATTTAAATATTGGTGTGGGAGATACAGGAAATAGTTCTTATAATGGGACAAGTCCGCTTATTCAAGCTTCGACATTAACGGTTTCTCCAAACTGTGATTTGGAAACGCCTTTGTTTAATTATAATTCTAGTAATTTGAACCCTGGTTGGAGTCCAAGTAATACTTTTTGGATTACTTTGTCGGGATTTATTTTGGCGAGTGCTGACCAGTCGGGAACGAGTTATACAAGTGTTTCTAGCTTAACTTGGGAACCAAATACGGCTCCAAGTAATAATAACAATACATCTTATCAGGGAACTTGGTGGGGAGCTGGAAATCAGGCTTATCCTATCATGATTTTGGTGCCTTCTACTTCTGGAAATACAAAACCGAATATTACTCCTGCAAGTATTCAGGGGTATTCGTCATCAAATGGTTATGGATTTATTTCGGATTATTATTCTTTAAATGTTAATCCGAGCAATGCAAGTGATATGGGTTCAGTTGTTTATATGCAGTATGGGGGGATTCGTCAGTTTGAATTTAATGGGAGTAATAGTACAGATGGTTCTGGTACTTGGAACTTAAATGGAGAAACAGCGGGAGGAACTGTTGCACCAAGTGCAACTTATGCGGTCAATGGTGTCAATGTTACAACGGGGATTTCTGGAAGCTCGCCAGCACCTGCAGGAGCGTTATCGGCTTATGCTTCTTATTTTAAAAATACGGTTAATGGAACAACTTTTTATAATCTTGCCTCGCTTATCTATCCCACAAGTGCTTGGAGTGGAAAAACAGATATGAATCCTGGATTTTTCCAAACAATTGGCTCAACAAACTATATCACGCACGCAGATGTTCAGACGCCAGATGTTTTGGGACAAAGTACTTATATTCAGTGGGAATGGCCTCAATCTAGTACAAGTCCTGGTGGAACACAAACGACAAAGCCAGTGACGCTTGCGAGTGACCCTGCAAAGCTTAATACTAGTACAAGCTATACAGATTATGCTCCCGGTTCAACAGCGACAGCTGGCTATGTGCCAGATAGTGCGACAGGAACAGGTGCTTGGCCTTATCCTAATCTTGGATTTGGTGGAATGCCAACAACTGGAAATTATGGGTTTTTTCCTTCGAATTATTTTAATGGAACAAATACAATCAATTATAGTCAGGGCGCTTTGAATGAAATAAATTGGACAAGTAGTCCGTTGAATTTGTCTGGTAATGCGCCAAGTTTTCTGGTTTATAATACGGCGACTTACTATACAAATGATGATGGTTCTACGGCTTCACCTCCGTTGACTTCTGCAACTGGGAGTGTGTCAGGTGGTGGAATTACGGTGCAACAAGAAGCGGAGATTGCTGCTGCTTCAAGCGCTAATCCATACAATGGTGCAACGGATACTTATCTTGCTTTGAGGGCTATTTATGCGCCTACTTCGACTCTTGGAAATGGTGCGGCGACAATGACACCAGCGGAGATTGTTATTGCTAATGGTTCAAGTAGTGTGACGGTTTATTATAATCAGACGGGAACAAATACGGCAACGGCGATTTATACATCAACGGAAGCAGACTTTGCGAAGGCAGTTTCGACAACTTTGTCTAATAGTAGTTATGCGACGACTGGGACGACGATTTCAGTGACTTATCATTCGTCTAATGGAAATGATTATTCGGGGACAATTTCGGTGCAGTCGGGTTCGCTTACTGCATCAAATGCAACGACGGTCACTTCGGTTGTGAATGCTTATGCGAGTGATATGGCAAGTGGGCTTAATGCTGGTAATACGGGAAATCAAATAGCACAAGATTTGATTGGACTTACTGCTGCGAGTGCAACGGATGTGAATAATATGAGTCAAAATTCAAATATTTTGATTACAGGCTGGAATGATGGCACGCAATATAGTGTTTCTTCAAGCTATACGAGTACGCAGCTTTATCAGCAAATCATCACGGATTTGTCTCAGAGTTCGATAGCTCCGGGTATGGTATTTACAGTGACTTTCTCTGCTCCTAATGGTTTAGGTGGAACAAATACGGCGACTGCTCAGATCACGATTATTCCGGGGACAATCTCAGCAGAAAATGTGACCTTAACGATGGCGCAAGCGGTAGCCATCTTGAAAAATGATACAACAGATGTGGCTCTTGCGAGTGATTTGATGGCAAGCCCGACTTATACGAATGGTGTGCCAAGTAGTTATCCTTTGACTTCGGTAGGTGCTGTGGGGGCTAATGTTTCAGCGACTATTGGAACGGATGCGGCTGGCAATCCTATTCCTGCTGGGACGCAACTTTCTGCTTCTACAAGTATTAGTAGTGATGGAAAAACATTGTCTGCTTCAACGAGTATTATGAGTTCTTTGAATAGTTTGATTGCGGCGGTGAATAATACGATGCTTGCTCAAACATCTACGATGACTTTTTCGACAATCAAATATGGAATTGCTACGACGGTTAATCTGACGGTAATGGCAGCTGGGACGTTGAGTTTGCAATCGGTACCTTCTAATATTGACTTTGGTTCTTATAGTTCAGTCAATCCACCGAATTGGTCAGATATTCCTGAGAAGATGAATACAACAAGTGTTGCGGTTATTTTGGATACGCGGGCAACGGCTAGTCCATGGGAATTGACAGTTTATGATGATACGAGTGGTGGGATTGCTGCTGCTGGGGGGACACTTAATTTGCTTGGTTCGACAGCTCGTTCGGATAGTAGTGCGGAACTTTCTGATGAACTTGAAACGAATGGTGAAACTATCATGGGAGCTAAAGAAGCTGCTGTTGTGTATAACTATGCGACACCTTTGGGAAGTAATACATCCAAAGGTGAGGAGACGGTGACAATTAGTCCTGAGTTTTATCTGTCATTTCCGGCGACAGGATTGACAAATAGTGTGTCCAAGGCGACAGATACTTTGCATTGGACTTTGGAAGATGTACCAACGAATTAAGAGATTTCATTAAAAAAAGGAGGAGAGTTTGAAACGTGTAAGAAAGATAAGACGACTGCTTGTTTTGATGAGTTTTCTCCTTTTTGGAGGAAATGCGGTGCATGGTTTTGCGACAACTTATGGTTCGGATACGGGGACGGCAACTTTTACTTATTTGGCTGCTTCTAGTATGCCGACGGTTAATAGTGGTAATCCAATCATTGAGGGAACAAGCTCGGTAATCGTTAGTGGTGTCGCAAATTCTCAGGTTGTTGTGAGGGTTTTAGCGAGCGATGGTCAGACAGTGCTAAATACTGTTACAGCTTATTTTGATACGAGTGGAAATTATGTTTATACACCTAGTATTGTTTTGCTTGCAGGGGAAACAGTGACAGCTGTTCAGACAACGGTCGGAAATGGGGCTTCGCAGACTGCAAGTGAGCCTGTTGTGGCGAAGGGATTGGTGAGTAAGGGTTCTAATCCTCCTGTTATCAATCCTGTGAAAGCAAAGGATACAAGTGTGACGGGAACAGCTGATTCGGCTGGGGCGACGATTACAATTACTTTGCCTAATGGTATTGTGGAGCAAACTGTGGCGGATACAAGTGCGGATGATAATGGGCTATATGATTGGAATTTATCTGTGCCAGCTACACAAATGGTTTTGACTGCTGGACAGATAATCAGTGCGACACAAACGAATCTTCCAACGGATACGACACTTTATACTGTAAGTGATGCTACAAGTTTAACAGTGCTGTCTGATTCAAGTCAGGAAACACAACTTGCGACACCAAAATTTGATGATGTATACGCTGGGGATAGTCAGATTTCTGGTAGTGGAACGGCGGGAAGTACGGTTAGGGTAACTTTTGCTAATGGTTCAACGGCTAGTGCTGTTGTTGATAGTGATGGAAGTTGGGTGGTTAATGTGCCAACTGTTGTCACTTTGAGTAAAGATGATACTTTGACGGCTGTTTCTACGGAGACGGGGTATTTGGATAGTGAGTTAGCTACGACTACTGTATTGGCGAAGGAGACAGGAATTAAAATGCTTTTGCCGTTTACTGGTGGTCGTGGGAAGTTGATTGTGCTGAGTTCAGCTGCTGCTTTGTTATTGCTTGCTTTTGTGCTTAGAGTTTTGCGTTTAGGTAGAAAATCTGATTAAGTTTGGTTAAAAATGAGAAAGTGCTACATGTTTTGTGGTGCTTTTATTATTTTGATTTTGATGTGGGGATAGTGTGTATTGACTTGTGATTGTCATGCTTTTCCCCGTTTGAGATGATTTTTTGATATAATAAAGAGTAAAAATAAAAAGGAGTATTATATGGATAAGCTTCAAGAAAAACTCAAAAATGAATTTGAAATTGTCTTTGATGATGATGAGTTGTTACGTAAAGCTTTTACTCACTCGTCTTTTACCAATGAAGAACGCTTGCCAAAAATTGCAAATAATGAACGTTTGGAATTTTTGGGAGATGTGGCTTTGTCACTCGTGGTATCAGATTATTTGTATCGGACTTACCCTGAGAAGTTGGAGGGGGAATTGTCGAAGATGCGGAGTTCGATTGTGCGGACGGAATCTTTGGCGAATTTTTCACGTGTTTGCGGTTTTGGCGAATTTTTGAGATTGGGACATGGTGAAGAAAAAACAGGTGGGCGAAATCGAGAGACGACGCTGGAAAACTTGTTTGAGGCTTTTTTGGGTGCTTTATTTTTGGATCAGGGAATGGAAGCGGTGAAAAAGTTTATCTATCAGGTGGTTATTCCTCATGTGAAGGCGAACGATTATGTTAAAGTGGTGGATTATAAGACGGAACTGCAGGAAATCTTGCAGACTAATGGTGATACTTTGATTGAATATCGGATTATTGAGGAATCAGGTCCAGCGCATGAACGTGCTTTTATAGCGGCTGTTTATAACAATGGTGAGGAACTTGGGCGCGGTGTTGGAAAATCAAAGAAAGTTGCTGAGCAAAATGCGGCGGAAGATGCAATAAAGGGTCAAATTCATGTATCTTAAGAAAATGGAAATTGTCGGTTTCAAGTCTTTTGCTGACCGAACGAAGATTGCATTTGACCAAGGAATTACAGCGGTGGTTGGTCCGAATGGTTCAGGAAAATCAAATATTGTCGAAGCTTTGCGTTGGGTTTTAGGCGAGCAATCGGCGAAAGCTTTACGTGGCGGAAAAATGCCTGACGTGATTTTTTCTGGTACGGAAAAACGGCGTGCGCTGAATTATGCTGAGGTTATTGCGACTTTTGATAATCAGGATAATTATTTGCTTGGACATGATGACGATGATGAGGTTGTGATTTGTCGGCGTTTGTATCGGACGGGAGATTCGGAATTTTTGCTAAATGGTCATAAATGTCGTTTGCGTGATATTCATGATTTGTTCACGGATACTGGGCTTGGTCGGGATTCTTTGTCGATTATTTCTCAAGGACGGATTGAGTCAGTATTTAATTCGAAAGCTGAGGAACGGCGTGCGATTTTTGAGGAAGCGGCCGGTGTACTGAAATATAAAAATCGAAAGAGCGAGACGGAGTCTAAATTGCGAGGAACGCAGGATAATCTGGACCGATTGGAAGATATTATCTTTGAGTTGAATGGTCAGCTTGTGCCTTTGCAGGCGCAGCGTGATGTGGCTTTGCGTTTTCGTGAATTGGATGGACGACGTGAAAAATTGGCACTTTCTGTTTTGGTGGGTCAGTTAATTTCCGAAAAAGAGAAGTATGAGCAGACGAAAATTTCGCTGTTAGAGGTTTTGGAAAGTTTGACAGAACTGTCAAAACGGCAGGAGACTTATGATGCGGAATTGACAGGCTTGCGGACGAGGCGTGGAGTTGTGGAAGATGAGCAGGAAAAATTGCGTGCGGAATCGTTGGCTTTGACGGAATTAAAAGCAGAACTGACGCGGAAAATTGAGCGTTTTGATTTGCAAAAATCTTCTTCGGAAAAATCGGAGACTGAGCGTTTGGAACGTGTGTCAGAGCTGAATCAGAAGCTTTCTGACTTGGAAAAATCCTTGGCTGAGGCTGAGAAAAATTTGACAGAACTGTCAAAAGAAAAATTGACTGTTGATGATGAAATTGAGCGTTTGACAGCAGTTTTGACAGATTTGTCAGAAAGTCCTGAAGTGGCGATGGAACGTTTGCGTGAGGAATTTGTCCGTTTGGTCGCTGAGGAAGCGGAATTGTCCAACCAAATGGTGCGTAATAAATCTGAGGCTGAAAATTTGACACGGCAGTTGGCAGAACGGGACGAAAATTCACGTGAACGTTCTGAGAAATTGACTACAGTCAGTCAGGAATTAGCAGAAGCTGAGGCAGAATTGGCAGAGTTGGAAGCTGAGATTTATAAGCTCTTGGCAGAATTTGATAAGAAAACGCAGGAAGAAAAAAATCTAGCTGTTCAAGAAAAAACGGCGCAGGATACAATGTATGCTCAGATGAATGAATTGAGCACGAAAAAAGCGCGGTTGAGCAGTTTGGAGAATATTCGCGATAACCATAGCAATCTTTATCAAGGTGTGCGTTCAGTCATGCAACATCAAGCGGAACTTGGTGGTATCATTGGCGTAATGGCAGATTTGCTGACTTTTGACACGAAATATACGGTGGCGATGGATATTGCGCTAGGTGGCGGAAGTCAAAATATCGTGACTGAAGATGAAAATGCGGCAAAAGGAGCGATTGCCTACCTGCGACAAAATCGTCTGGGACGTGCAACTTTTCTGCCTTTGACGACGATTAAGGCGCGTGAATTTAATGCTTATCAGCGTTTGCAGTCGATGACGGGATTTGTGAATTTGGCGATAAATCTTGTGAACTTTGATAAACGCCTTTATAATGCGGTTTCTAGCCTACTTGGCTCGACGGTAATTGTTGACAGCGCAGACCATGCGACAGCGATTGCGCGCGAGATGCGTTACAGTGTGCGGATTGTGACACTCGACGGAACACAGATTAACCCTGGTGGTTCCTATGCTGGTGGGGCTGGTAAGCGAAATACAACGACTTTCACTTCGGCGGAAATTGAAGCGCTGACTGGGCAAATTGCTCAGGCTGAAAGTCAACTAAAATCGGCTGAACAGGCGGTTCAAAAGGCACAAAACGCACGGAAATTATTGACAGACGATTTATCAAATCTCCGTGAATTGGGAGAGGACAGACGCTTCGCACAAAAAACAGTTGCGCTCAAAGTAGAACAGCTGTCAGAAGAAAAAAATAATTTGACAGAACTGTCAAAAATATCTGCTGGCTCAGAAAATGCAGAAATTTTGATAGAATTGACAAATAGCAATGAAAAAATCACTGTTCAACTGGCAACGATTGCCCAGCGTAAAATAGAAATTGACCAGCAACTTGATAGCATCAAGAGCGACAGTCAAGCGCAAAATGAACTCAAAGTGACTAAGCAAAATCAGCTGACACAAGCGAAACTTCGTTTGTCAGAAATCACGAGCGCACTCAGATTTGGCAATCAGGAAAAAACGCGTCAGCAAGAAGAATTTGCTCAACTGACAACTGAAAAATCACGTCTCGATATTTTTGACAGTTCTGTCAAATTTGATGAAGCAACGCGGACAAGTCTGTCAGAACAACTCACGCAAGCAACAGATAAGCTACAAGCGGTCAATGTGCAACTGGTCAGTCTGAAATTTGAGCGAGAAGATTTGACAGCGCAAATGGAAGATTTTGAGCAACATAATCACGAATTTATTGCCCAAAATCAGGATTTGAACACACAAAAAACACGTCTTGAAATGCAAATTGAACAGTCAGAAAAATTGCTTCATGACAAGCAAAATCAGCTCGCAAGTGATTACAATATGAGTTTTGAAGAAGCAAAAAATCAAGCAAATATTGCACAAGAAGCAGATGAAAATATAACTGATGGACAAATTTCTCTTGCAGATTTGTCAGAAGCAGAGCAGCAACTCAAACAGCTAGAACGCCAGATTCGCGCGCTCGGAGCGGTCAATTTGGACGCAATTGAGCAGTTTGATGAAGTCAATACACGTTTTGAATTTTTGACGAGTCAAAAAGAGGATTTGACAGAGGCAAAAAATCTCCTGCTTGCCACGATGGACGACATGAATGACGAAATCAAAATTCGCTTTAAATCAACATTTGAAGCCATTCGTGTGAGTTTTCAGACAACATTTTCACAAATGTTTGTTGGCGGACACGCAGATTTAGAGTTGACAAGTGACAATCTTCTCGAAGCAGGTGTTGAAATCAATGTTCAGCCACCAGGAAAAAAACTCGCTAGCCTCAATCTGATGAGTGGTGGAGAAAAAGCTCTGACAGCTTTGGCGCTGATTTTTGCAATTTTGCGCGTGCGCACGGTCCCCTTTGTCGTTCTTGATGAAGTTGAAGCCGCGCTAGACGAGGCAAATGTCAAACGTTTTGGCGACTATATGAACCATTTTGACAACAGCAATCAGTTCATTGTTGTCACGCACCGTCGTGGCACAATGGCAGCAGCAGGAACCATGTATGGCGTGACCATGGCAGATGCCGGAGTTTCAAAAATTCTCTCTGTCAAACTTGAAGAAGCATAAAAAATTTTTGACAGAACTGCCGTAGGGGCTAGAGAATTTATTCTCAGTCTGTCAAAAACATAACTTATCTCACATTTTCATAATTAAGTCAGATTTAAAAAAATTATGGTAGAATTAAGCCATAGATAAAGACTAGATTTGCGACTTGTAAAAGTCAAAAATTTAGCGTATAATTGTAACTTATTAAAAATTATCTAACAAGAATAAGCCACTTATTTTTAGCTAGACTAATGACTTTAGTAGTGTATATGTGCTTTGCTTTTAGCCAATGCACCTGAACATTTATTGAATAAGTTACTATTTTTTTTAATAGGAATTTTCATTAAAAAAATTATCAGAAAGAAGATTTTTGCAAATCAGAAATCTGGTATAGGTTTTAAAAATGAAAGAAATGCAAAACACAGCACAACTTTCTATAAAAGTATTGATTTGAGGTTTATCATTGAAAAAATTACTTTCTGCCTTTAACACTCGTATAGGCTTATTAGGATTTCTAGTCTTCTTTGTTTGGGTCAAAACGATGATTGCTTATTTTGGCGTTTTCAATCTCCAAGCATCTGGACCAGCAGAAATTACATTGATGATTGTCAATCCGATTGGTTTTACCGCCACTTGTTTTGCAATCCTTCTTTTTATCCGCAGAACATCTTTGTTCTATCTTGCGACACTCGTTTTATCAATTTTGGCAAATTTTCTGCTCTATTTAAATATTCTTTATTACCGCGAATTTACTGATTTCATCACTATTGATACGATGACTGGTGGCGCAGGAATGTTTCAGCATGGTTTTGATTTTGGTTCTATTCCTTTGCATCTGATGGACTGGATTTACTGGATTGACCTCGTTGTTATCATTATTTTGATGATTACCAAAAAGATAAAACTTGACCAGCGTGCCATTCCAAAAGTGAAAGCATTTACTATCTTTTCTTTGGGATTAGCATGGTTTGGGCTTAATTTCTGGGCGGGAGATTCTCTCAAACATCAACTTATCTTACGTCGTGCGCAATCAAATAAAACATACGTTGTGCGCTATCTTGGCTTAGGACCGTGGATGCTGACGGATACTTATTATACCGAACTTGCCAATCAGCAACGTAAAGATGCGAAACCACAGACAATGACCGAAGTTCAAAAGTATATTGAACAAAATCGTTATCTTGCCCCAAATGTCAAAATGTTTGGTACAGCAAAAAATAAGAATGTCATCGAAATTCACTTGGAATCTTTCCAACAAGATTTGATTGACCTGAGTATCAAAGGGACGGACGGCAAAGAACACGTTGTTACACCATTCCTAAACTCGCTCTATCATTCGCAACAAACTTATGCTTTCAGCAATTTCTTCAATGAAGTCGGACAAGGAAAAACGTCAGATGCAGAAAATATGCTAGAAACATCAACTTTTGGTTTGCCAGCAGGGTCACTCTTTGCAAAACTTGGCTCAACGCAGACTTTCCAAGCCATGCCAGCTATTTTAAATCAAACGGAAGGTTACAGTTCAGCCGTTTTCCATGGTAATGTCGGTGCTTTCTATAACCGTCTGAATACTTACAAACAGATGGGCTATCAAAACTTCTTTGACCAGAGTTTCTATGATAATTCGCAGGCTAATATGTCGCCTTGGGGAATTAAAGATAAGCTTCTCTTCCATGACTCTGTTCCAGAATTAGAACAGCTACAACAGCCATTTTATGTGAAATATCTGACGGTTACCAACCATTTGACTTATACAATGGATAAAGAAGATGAAGACCCGAACTTTGCAACAGTTGACTCAGGAGATAAGCTCGTAGATGGTTATTTTGAGACCGCTCATTATCTTGACCAGTCCGTACAACAGTTCTTCGCTTATTTGAAACAGTCAGGACTGTACAATAAATCAATTATCGTTCTTTATGGTGACCACTATGGTATTTCTGGTTCAGATTTGAAATATTATGCGCCCTATATTGGGATTGATGCAAAAAATTTCAATGATTTTGATGATACAATGCTTCAACGTACACCATTCATGATTGTTGACCCAGATATAAAAAATGGGCATATTAGCAATACTTATACAGGTGAGATTGATGTTATGCCAACATTGGAACATTTACTTGGTATCAATACGCAAAAATATATCCAGTTTGGACAAGATATGTTTGCAAGTGGCAGACAAAACTTCGTTGCTCTACGAAATGGAGGCTTTGTAACGCCAAGCATAACATTGACCAGCCTCAATGCGAAAAATTATTATAATACGCAAACAGGACAGCCAATTCAAGAGCTGACAACAGAGCAAAAAGCTTATGTCAAAGAAATTGGGGATAAAGTTTCAACAATGCTTTCAATGTCTGATAAGCTCAATAATCAAAATCTCTTGCGTTTCTATACACCAGTAGGATTTACACCAATCAATGCCAAAAACTACAACTATTCTGTGAAGCCAACTGAAAAACGTTTGGCAACAGAAAACAAAGAGTTAGCAGCGAAATCGACAAGTTTATTGTCACAAAATGATGGTAAATCAACGCTGAGTGATTATACAAAAGATATCCCTGAAATCGCTAAAGGACAAGATAAACTAAAATCTATTCTTGACGACAGATAGCATTTAAACAGAAAATGAACGCTTGTCAGTCATTAACAAATGGCAAGCGAGAATTTTCGGATAAAAAAACAAATAAACGAGGAAACAAATGAAATCAGGATTTTTTCTCCCCTTTTCAAATGGTTATAAAATAGCCTGGATTTGGTGTGTAATAGTATTTTCTTTTGAACGAATCATTTTTTATGAGTTAAATAAACATGGCAACTGGTTTTTAACCTTGTTGACATTCATTGTTTATGTGACTGTTGTGGTTCTCATCTGGCCTCATCGCTTTTTTGTAAGTGATGGACATTTAAATTTTCCCACTTTTCCAAGATTGAAAATGCGTGATTTTGACTTGAAATATGTGACTGCTGTGCGCAAAACTGTCTTAGGTTTAGAATTTAGTTATGCTGGGAAACGTTATCAGTTTATTACTTTTGGTAAATCAAAAGCAATTCTGGCAGGACTTGAGGAGAATAAACATGAAGAAATGGCGCAAGTTAAAGCCTAATAAAAAATGGACGGCAATTTTTGCCGTTCTTTGGCTATTATCAAATATAATCGCGATTGTGTTGACTGATAATTGGAATACAGACCATATCGTAGGACTTTTCTTGGGAAATCTGATTTTTATAGTCAGTCTGCTTTATTTTACCCTGCTTTTTCGACTGATACAAAGACTTTCGCTATTTACGGTAGATAGGGTGAAACATTTTTATCGCTGGAGTTTTTGGATTTTAGCTGCTGTGATGTTCTTGCTTCCTTTCTTCTTTATTATTCATGTACCAGATAGTGCGCATAATTGGGATTTCTTTGTTATTTTTGATAGTACGACGCTACTTCGTGGTAGATCTTTTAGTCATTTGCCGATGACGGTTTCACGTTTAGGATATTTCTTACGTTATTCAAACAACCAGTTCTTTGGAATTTTGTTTAATCAGTTTTTTGCTCCTTTTGCAGGCAATATTCAGCTAAAAATATGGGTTATGACGGCTGTATCATCATTTTTTACAAGTGCAAGTGTTCTTGGTGGTTCGCTCATTACGAAAAAAATGGCAAGTAGGAAGATTGCTTTGCTTTATAATGCAGCAGCTGTTGGTTTTATTCCTTTTTATTTTTATGGAGCGCAACTTTATACAGATACGATGACTTTACCTTTTGTTATTTTTGGACTTTTATTTGCGATTTATGCTCTAAAAGCTGAAAATTGGCAAAAACGTGTTTTCTGGTATTTTCTATCATGTCTTTTTATCGTGATTGGTTATGAATTTAAGCCGACGGTGGCAATTATCTTGATTTCTGTATTGTTTTTTCTCTGTATCAATCGAAAATGGAAACAAGTGTTGTTGATTGTTCCGCTCTTTGCAGTCCTTTTTCTTGCTGGACATGAAGTAGTAAAAACAACAGTAACAAGTGAACCAGCTTTTTCTCAAAAGGCTAATAATGCGCATAATTTACCGCTGATGCACTGGATTGCGATGTCTTGGGCGCCAGAAAATAAAACAGGTGGATTTGATGTGAAAATCAGGAAGTATTCGGCTTCATTCCCTACTTATGCAGCAAAAAATAAGGCTGATAAAACATTATTTTTGAATAATTTAAAGAAAATGGGACTTGTGGGGGTTCTAGTCCAAATAGGTCGTAAACTGGCTTATACATGGACTTTTGGTGATTTGAATAGTAGTTTTTATACTTATCATCATGAAAATCCTTTGGTTAATCGTTATTTTGATTATTTAGATATGGGTTCACATCGATATGAGGGAAATATCACAGGTTGGTTCATGCTCAAAGTGGCTGAAACACTTTATTGGATAGTTCTTGTTATTTTTATGTGGCGCGAGATTTTCCAAAGTCTACGTAAGAAAAATTGGGGAAATCCTTGGTTTATTCCAGCTTTGGCAATGCTTGGTTTAACTTTATTTTTAATTCTTTGGGAGGCAAATTCACGTTATCTGTATAATTTTGCACCATTGATGATTGCTCTGGCAAGTCTTGGAGCTTTTAGAACGCTGAAAGATAAAAGTGTATGATACTATGAAAAAAATGTTGAAAAAAATTATTTTTCCTATTTTGGCGGCATTATTTGTCTTTATTCTTGTGAATAATGACGCTTTTTTGTATCATTTACCAGTTGGAAAAATCATTGCGGTCAGAACCATTTCCAAAGAAGATGTGACGGATAATTTTAAAAATGAAGATCGTCAAATTACTCAGAAATTGACTGTGAAACTTCTTAATCGTAATAATGAAAGAGTGACGTTGGAAAACTCGGTAGTTCAATCACAAACAACGGGACAACTTTATCGGAAAAATGAGCAGATCATTTTGCAAAAAACAAGTGGAAATTGGCAAATTCAGACTTTAAAGCGAGATGCGCTTATTCTTAGTTTATTTACACTTTTTATTGGATTTTTGCTGAGTTTTATTCGTTTGCGAGCGAGTCTTTTATTGCTTCTTTCGCTTTTACTTAATCTGATTTATTTTGTGATTGTGATTGCTTTTAATGTTCAGTTCAATCCGCCTGTTATTGCACTTTTTGCGCTACTTTCGGTGATTTTTGCAGGAAGTTCGTTGTTGTTTGTGCTGGGGCGAACACGGCAGATGCTGTTTACTTTTTTGACAACTGTGTTGACTACGGCAATAACTTTTGTCGTGACTTTTGTTGTGCTTCATTTTACGGGAAATGCGGGCGTGCATTTTGAATATTTGAATTATGTGACACAAAATCCTTCACAATTTTTCTTTGTTGGTGCGATGGTTTCTGTCCTTGGTGCGATTATGGATGGAACGGGCGATATTGTTGCGGGACTTTTTGGACTTTATCGACAAAATCAACTGAACCATTTTGAAATGTCTTATAGAAACTATGTCTTATCTGGTATTTCGATTGGGCAGGAAATCATTGGTACTTTGACAAATGTTTTGTTTATGATTTTTATGGCTGAGGCTTTTCCGATGACTTTGTTACTTTTGAGAAATGGCAATACTTGGGGCTATATTGCGACGGTTGGGCTCAATCTGGGGCTTTTGCAGACGGTTATTTCAGCGATTGGAATTGTTCTTGCGGTTCCTGTGACAGCTTTTGTGACGAGTTTGGTGCTGGTTAATCATCATCAAGAGGAGGTCAAATCATGAATGCTTTATTGATTTTGTTGATTATTCTCGTTGTGCTTATGCTTTTGGTGGCGCGTGGCGAAGGTTTGCGTAATTTGATTGGTTTAGGACTGAATTTTATTGCGATTTTTGCGCTGATAACGTTGATTGCTTGGGGATTTAATGCGATTTTGGTGTTGATGATTTTATCAGTGATTATCTTGGCGCTGGCGATTTTTATGTCTTCAGATGAGGGGGAAATCACGGCTATTGCTTTTAAAACGAGTTTGATTGTTGTGTTTTCTCTCTTGATTTTGGTGGTTTTGGTGCAGGTGATTGGGCAATTTCAAGGATTTGCGGCGGAAGATGTGGATGAATTGGAAAATCTTTCACTTTCTGTGGGACTGAATTTTTCTAATGTGGCGATTGCTGTGATGGTTATTTCGATGCTTGGTGCGGTTGCGGAATCAGCTATGGCAATCGCTGCGAGTTTGTCGGAAGTGATTGAGCAGGATGAAGCGATGACTTTGCTGCAATTTCGTAAACAACGTGAGATTATTTCTCAGCAAATCTTGGGAACAGCTGTAAATACGCTCTTTTTTGGTATGCTTGGTTCATCTATTGGATTGATTTTGTGGTTTGTACGCTTGGATTATAGTCTTGCTGAAATATTGAACTCAAAACTTTTGATGGCAGATGTTGCTACGATGTTGCTGGGAATGCTGGGAATTCTTTTTTCAATCTGGTTGGCGGGACATTTTGTTGCCCAAAATTTTGAAAATAAGGATGAAAAGGAAAAATAAGCAGACGAAAGTCGGCTTTTTTGCAGGTTGGCAGAAAATACGATGGATAGTGTTGCTGCTCAATGACTTGTGGTATAATTAAATCATGAATTCTGAAATTAAATTGATTGCCCTTGATTTGGATGGGACAGTGCTGAACTCTGAAAAAGAGATTCCACAGGAAAATATTGATGCAATACAGGCAGCGCGTGCAAAGGGAATACACGTTGTGATTACGACGGGGCGTCCTCTGGTGGCGATTGAACATTTTTTAAAAACGCTTGATATGACTGGATTTGATGATTTTTCGATTACCTTTAATGGTGGATTGGTGCAGCGAAATACGGGTGAGATTATGTCGAAAAAACCATTTTCAATGGCGGAAGCACAGGATTTGAAAGAGATGACGATGGCGCTCGGTATGCCTTGTGATATTTTGAGTGAGCAGTATGTTTATATGACAAAAAGTGCGCGGGAATCGCTCTATCCGCAGTTGAATAAGCTGTTGACTTTTCGGAAGAAAGAATTGGTAGATTTGCCAGAGGATTTGGTAATTAACAAGATTGTTTCTTGTACTGATGGGGACTTTTTGGATACGCAAATTCCGAAAATTCCAGCTGAGTATTTTGAGAAATATAGTATTTTTAAATCACAAGCACGTTTGGTGGAATTTATGCCAAAGGGGATAAATAAGGCTTTTGGCTTGTCACAGCTGATTAAACTTTTGGACTTGAAGCCCGAAAATGTAATGGCGATGGGCGATGAGGAAAATGATTTGAGTATGATTTCTTGGGCTGGCTATGGTGTGGCGATGGGAAATGCGGTGCCAGCTGTGAAAGAAGCGGCGCGGATTGTTTCGGAGTTGACAAATGAAGAATTTGCTGTAGCAGATGTCATCAAACGTTATGTACTCTGATTTTACAACTTTTGGTGGAGTTTTTTTGTTGAAAAATGTGTTAAACTATTTTTGACAGCTTTGTCAAAAAATAATTGATAGGAAATGAAGATGAATTCAGAGAAAAATCAAGTGAAATCAGCTATTTTGAGTTTTATTTTTGCGATTATTTTGCCTGTTTTTGCTTATTTGGCATTGAAAATGATGGACTTTTCAGATACGCTTGCTTTGGGTGTGGCGTCTGCATTTCCAGTGATTTTGACTCTTTACAGTGGCTTAAAACGGCGCAAGATTAATCCGATTGGAATGGTGGCAATTTGTGGCTTTCTAATTTCGATTTTGGCGGTTTATTTGTCACATGGAAATGATATGGCGTTCAAACTTTGGCACCCGATTTTGACTGGAACGATTGGGATTGTATTGCTTTTTTCATTGGCAATCAATCGTCCATTGTTAGGGATTTTGAGTAAGACAAAAGCGATTGCGCAGGAAATTTCAAATGAAAATCCTGAAGAAATGCGGCTACTTTTCATGTTTTTGACGCTTTATACGGGGCTTATTTTCGCTCTTCATTCGACGTTGACGATTGTGCTTGCCTTGATTTTGTCAACGACGGAGTTTGTGGTGATTTCTAAAGGTGTTGATATTTTGGCAATTATTTTGTTGATTGCTGGGATTTATTTGATACAGAAGCGATTAGTTATAGAAGATTAGAAAAAAATAAATAGGAGATTAAAAATGGGACTATTTGACCGATTATTTGGTAATAAAAAGCAAGAAAAAGTTGAAACAGAAGAAGAAAAAGTTTTGACCGAACTGTCAGAAACTGAAAATAGTGCTGACGAAGCTGTCAAAAATAATGAAAATGTGCCGTCAGAAGAAATCACTGTCTCAGAAAATTTGACAGAACAAGCAGTAGCTGCGCAAGAAGCTGAAAGTGAAGATTTGCAAGAAAATTCTGTTCAGGAAAATTTGACAGGACTGTCAAAAAAAGAAAATGAGCAGACAGAAGCAATTTTACAGGAAAATTCTAGTTCAGAAGCTTTGACAGGACTGTCAAAAAATTTATCAGCAGAAAATGACCTTTCGAGCAATGAAAATGCGCCTGAATCAGAAACGAATGTAGAGCAAAAATACGAAAAATCACTTGAAAAAACGCGCAAAACATTTGGAATGCGATTCAATGAATTTTTGGCAAATTTTCGCACAGTTGACGAAGAATTTTTTGAAGACCTCGAAGATACGCTGATTATGTCGGATGTCGGCGCTGATTTGGCGATGACGATTTCACAAGAATTGCGCCAAGAAGCCAAACTTGCCAATGCGAAATCGCAAGATGCCCTGCGCCAGCTGATTGTCGAAAAAATCGTCGATAAGTTTGACGAGGATAAATTACCCTCAGAACTCAATGTTCAAGCAGGTTTGAGTGTCTTTCTCTTTGTCGGTGTCAATGGTGTTGGCAAGACGACAACGATTGGCAAACTTGCCGCCCGTTATCAAAAAGAGGGCAAAAAAGTGCTGCTCGCGGCAGCCGATACTTTCCGTGCGGGCGCGATTGACCAGCTCGTCGAATGGGGAAAACGTGCGAATGTGCCAGTCGTGACAAAAGCTGCCGGCTCAGATCCAGCGAGTGTCGTTTTTGATGCGATGCAAAAAGCGAAAGCTGAAAATGTGGACATTTTGCTGATTGATACCGCGGGACGCCTGCAAAATAAAGATAATCTGATGAAAGAACTAGAAAAAATCGGCAAAATCATCAAACGTGAATTGCCAGAAGCACCACATGAAACAATCCTCGCCGTTGATGCAACAACAGGGCAAAATGCGATTCAACAAGCCAAAGAATTTAGTCAGGTCACACCGATTACCGGAATTGCTCTCACAAAACTTGATGGTTCAGCAAAAGGTGGGATTGTCCTCTCGATTGTTCAAAGCCTAAAAATCCCCGTCAAACTCATCGGACTTGGCGAGCAAGTTGATGATTTACAAGATTTTGACGAAGAATTTTTTGTACGCGGACTTTTCAAAGAATTACTGTGATAAAATGTTTTTGACAGAACTGTCAAAAACATTTTTTTAGAAAAATCAGCTGAATAATTTATCCACACTTGAAAAAACAACAAAATCAAGGTAAAATAAAACTATCAAGAATGTTTTTGGACTTATAGAAAGGTTCTCATGTCGTACTCAAATTTGAAACTGTTTGCACTCTCTTCCAACCAAGATTTGGCAAAAAAAGTCGCCAAAGAAATCGGAATAGAGCTTGGAAAAGCGACCATCACCACCTACTCTGACGGAGAAACTGAAATTCACATTGACGAAAGTGTCCGTGGAGAGCATATTTTCATCTTGCAATCTACAAGCGCCCCTGTCAATGAAAATCTCATGGAACTCCTGATTATGATGGATACCTTGCGCCGTGCTAGTGCTGCCTCAATCAATATTGTCATGCCTTATTACGGTTATGCACGTCAGGACCGCAAAGCCCGCGCGCGCGAACCTATCACATCAAAACTCGTGGCAAATATGCTTCAAATTGCTGGAGCTGACCGTCTGATTACCTTTGACCTTCATGCGCCACAAATTCAAGGATTTTTCAATATCCCAGTGGACCATTTGATGGGCTCACCACTGATTGCTGACTACTTCAAGCGCCACTTTGTATCAGCAAGCGATGATGTCGTTGTTGTTTCACCTGATCACGGCGGCGTTGGACGTGCTAGAAAATTAGCAGCTTTTCTCAAAACGCCACTTGCGATTATTGATAAACGTCGTCCACGTGCCAATGTCGCAGAAATCATGAATATTATCGGCGATGTCAAAGGGAAAAAATGTATCCTGATTGATGATATGATTGACACTGCAGGAACGATTACTCTTGCGGCAAATGCTTTGAAAGAACTCGGAGCAACAGAAGTTTATGCTTCATGTACTCACGCAGTGCTTTCAGGCCCAGCGATTGACAGAATAAATGCCTCAGCAATCACAAAACTCGTTGTGTTGGATACCATCCAAATTCCTAAAGAGCGTCAAAGTGATAAAATCGTGCAACTCTCGATTGCTTCACTCCTTGCTGATGCCATTATCCGCATCCACGAAAAGCGACCATTGTCACCACTTTACGAGCTTCGTCGTCCTGCTGAAAATATCTAATCCCTATCAGCTTTAGTTCATACAAAATGCTGATTATCAAGCGGCCAGCGGTCGCTTTTTTAAAAAATGGAAACAGAAAAACTAGAAAAAATTCGTAAACTCTACGAAAATGTAGCAATTTCAGAACTTACTGAACGTGAAAAACGATTAAAAAAATTATTAAGTGCTGAAAATCATGATAATTTTAGCGCACTTCCTGCAGGTAGCTATCGAATTTTACAATTTGAAAATTCTAATTTCCCAGAACTAAGAAATACATTAGAATTACTCTTACCAGATTTTGTAACTGCCAACAAAGAAGAAAAATATGTCGTTGAACGTTTTTCAGGTGATAATCTGACAAAATCAGAACTTTTTGACGTCCTTCAAACCTTGTCGCAAGATATGGCACAGGAAATTTCCGCCTACATAGGATTTTTTGTAGAAAAATCAGAGTTGAACAAGATGTACCAAGAAGAACGAAAAGCTTTCAGTAAAAAACAGACTTTCAGCGAATTTATCATCGCTCAATCTCTTGAAAAAAATGAAAGTACAATCCTGCAAAAAATCCGCAGCGCACTTCTTGCAGACTCAGAGAATATCGAACTTGTCCGAGCGCTCTATCAGACGAATGGGAATCAAGCGCAAGCCGCAAAAATTCTCTACGTTCATCGCAATACCCTTCTAAACAAAATCAAGAAATATGAGCAAAAATACAGTTTGCAACTTATAGGAAGCGATCTGATACTCGCTTACAATTTGCTCTGAAAAATGCTATAATATTAGAAAATAATTAGGAAGTCAAAAATGGAATACAATCACAAAGAAATTGAAGCCAAATGGCAAAAATACTGGGCAGAAAATCATACTTTTCGCACAGGAACAGATAAGACAAAGCCTAAGTTTTATGCGCTGGATATGTTCCCATATCCTTCTGGCGCTGGACTTCACGTTGGACACCCCGAAGGTTACACAGCAACAGATATTCTCAGCCGTTTCAAACGTGCGCAAGGATACAATGTCCTCCATCCAATGGGCTGGGACGCTTTTGGCTTGCCTGCTGAGCAATATGCGATGAATACTGGACATGACCCAGCAGATTTTACCGCTGAAAATATCGCCAATTTTAAACGTCAGATTAACAGCCTCGGATTTAGTTATGACTGGGAACGCGAAGTCAACACCACAGACCCAAGTTATTACAAATGGACACAGTGGATTTTCACGAAACTTTATGAAAAAGGACTTGCCTATGAAGCACAAGTGCCTGTCAACTGGGTAGAAGAACTCGGCACAACGATTGCCAACGAAGAAGTTCTGCCAGATGGCACGAGCGAACGTGGTGGTTTCCCTGTTGTCCGTAAACCCATGCGCCAGTGGATTTTGAAAATCACAGCTTATGCTGAGCGTTTATTGAGTGACCTCGATGATTTGGATTGGTCAGAATCCATCAAAGAAATGCAACGTAACTGGATTGGAAAGTCTGTCGGTGCAGATGTCACGTTCAAAATTGCCAATACAGACAAAGATTTTACTGTCTTTACGACACGTCCTGATACACTTTTTGGTGCGACTTATGCTGTCCTTGCGCCTGAGCATGATTTGGTTGATACTATCACAACATCAGAACAAGCGCAAGCTGTCGCTAATTATAAACGTCAAGCCAGCTTGAAATCTGACCTTGCTCGCACCGACCTTGCCAAAGAAAAAACAGGTGTTTTCACAGGTGCTTATGCAGTCAATCCTGTCAATGGCAAGGAAATTCCGATTTGGATTGCGGACTATGTGCTTGCAAGCTACGGACACGGAGCAATCATGGCAGTTCCAGCGCACGATACACGTGACTGGGAATTTGCTAAAGTCTTTGGGCTGGAAATTATTCCTGTATTAGACGGTGGCAATGTCGAAGCAGAAGCTTACACCGAAGATGGTTTGCACATCAATTCTGAATTTTTGAATGATCTGGACAAAGCTGAAGCGATTGAAAAAATTCTTGCTTGGCTCGAAGAACATCAGGTTGGTAAGAAAAAAATTACTTATAAACTCCGCGATTGGCTCTTTAGCCGTCAACGTTATTGGGGTGAACCGATTCCAATTATTCATTGGGAAGATGGCACGTCCACAGCTATTCCAGAAGAAGATTTGCCACTTATTTTGCCAAAAACAAAGGATATTAAACCGTCTGGCACAGGCGAAAGTCCATTGGCTAATCTGACAGATTGGCTCACAGTTACGCGTGCTGACGGTATCAAAGGACGTCGTGAGACCAATACAATGCCACAATGGGCAGGGAGTTCATGGTATTATCTGCGTTATATTGATCCGCACAATGACAAAGCGCTTGCCGATCCAGAATTACTCAAACAATGGTTGCCAGTTGATATTTATGTCGGTGGGGCAGAACACGCTGTGCTTCACTTGCTTTACGCGCGTTTCTGGCACAAGGTGCTGTATGATTTGGACGTTGTGCCAACGAAAGAACCTTTCCAAAAACTCTTTAATCAGGGAATGATTTTGGGGACAAGTTATCGCGATAGCCGCGGTGTACTTGTGGCGACAGATAAAGTTGAAAAACGTGATGGCGGATTTTTTAATATTGAAACAGGCGAAGAACTTGAACAAGCACCGGCTAAAATGTCGAAATCATTGAAAAATGTTGTTAATCCTGATGATGTCGTTGAGCGCTACGGTGCAGATACCTTGCGGGTTTACGAGATGTTCATGGGACCACTTGATGCCAGTATTGCTTGGTCTGAAGAGGGACTTGAGGGCGCACGGAAATTCCTTGATAGAGTTGTTCGTTTGATTGATTCTGACAAGATTTCTAATGAAAATGATGGAACGCTTGATAAAGTTTACAATGAAACCGTGAAAAATGTGACAGAGCGCTTAGATGATATGCTCTTTAACACGGCGATTTCTCAGCTGATGATTTTTGTTAACAGTGCCAATAAGGCAAAAAATTTGCCAGTTGACTATGCGAAAGGTTTTGTACAGCTTTTAGCACCATTTGCGCCACACATCGCTGAAGAACTTTGGCAGACTTTAGGCAATGAAGCAGGAATTTCTCATGTTGCTTGGCCTGAATGGGACGAAAGTAAGTTGATTGAAGATGAAATCGAAATAGTTGTTCAGGTAAATGGAAAACTCAAAGCAAAAATCACCGTTGCCAAGGATTTGCCACGTGAAGAACTGGCTGCTATTGGACAAAAAGCGGTGACAGTTGAGGGAAATATTGTCAAAGTGATTGCTGTACCAAATAAATTGGTCAATATTGTAGTGAAATAAGATGATAAGTTTTATAGCTGAAAAGGTTCAAAAATTAAATGAATTAGAACATCTGGCTTTTGATTTTATCTTGCAACATACAGATGAAGCACAAGCAATGAGTGTTCGAGAATTGTCTGAAAAAGTACACGTGTCAACGGCTACGGTCATGAGAATGACGAAAAAGTTAGGTTTCAGTGGCTGGTCAGAACTTTGCTTTTATTTGAAGAACAAAGAAGAAGAACTTCAAGATTTGCCAGTAAGTTATCATGAAAATCTCTTACAGTTGAATATTTTTCTAAAAAATATATCTGAAAAGGATTATGCAAAAAGACTGGAACAGGCTATTTCCTTGGTTAAAAGGGCACAACGTCATGTTTTTATCGGTGTCGGGACGTCAGGCTCTTTGGCTGTCTATGGAGCGGGATATTTTGTGAATAGCGGCTTGGAAAGTTATGCTATTACAGATTTGCATCAGTCGATGAGAGGAAAATCAGCTGATGGGAGTTTGATTATTGTGCTTTCTGTGTCAGGAGAAACGGAACTCTTGATTAAGTCACTTTTAGTTCTAAAAAGTGAAGGAGCAAAGATTATTTCAATCACTAATCATGAAGATACAACGATTTCCAAACTTTCGGATATTAATCTTTCTTATAATTTTCAAGATAGATATTCTGACTATGATATTCAGGAAAATCTTACGTCACAGCTTCCTGTGGTTGCTTTGATTGAAATGCTGGCACAAGAAGGCGTGAAAAAATAGCTTATTTTAATAAAAAACGTAACAACTCTTGTTATTTGTAACAGAAACTTCAAAACCACTTGTATTATTTGATACTTGTGGTATTTTTGTATTAGAAATAAAATTTTGAAGGAGGTTTATTGATGAACGAGTTCATGAATAACAAGGTGTTGACACCAATTATGAAATTTGTCAATACCAAGGCGATGACCGCTTTAAAAAATGGGATGCTTTATGCGATGCCCTTTATTATTGTCGGTTCTATTTTTCTTATTTTAGCTAATATTCCGATTACTTCGGTTGCAAATTGGCTGAGTGAGAATGGTTGGTCTGCTGTCTTTAATCAGGCGTTTTCTGTTTCTTTTGGTATTATGGCGATTTGGGCGGTGGTAGGAATTGCTTATTGTTACGTAAAAGAAGAAGGCTATGCAGATGTATCACTTTCAGCAGGTTTAACTGCTTTGGCTGCTTTTCTGATTGTCCAGACACTGTCAGTCGTTAGTCCTATCACCACAGCTTTGGGGGCTGGAAAAGGGGCTTCTGGGATTGGAAGTCTTACTGGAAATCAAGTCAATACTGCTTTTGATAAATTGCCCGAAGCAATGCAAGTTTTTCTGAATAATCCTGTGACAGGTGTCATCAATCTTTCTTGGCAAGGCGGTCAGGGAATGATTGCGGCGATTTTGATTGGTTGTTTGACAGGTTGGGCTTATAGTGCAATGATTAGAGCGGGCTGGAAGATTACATTGCCTGAGCAAGTACCTTCTAATGTTGCGAATCAGTTTACTTCGATGATTCCAACTGGTGTGATTTTAATTGGAGCAACAGCGATTTATGCTTTGTTCAATAAAGTGGGTCATACAGATTTGCTTTCTGAGATTTATCGTGTCTTGCAACAACCTTTGCAACATCTCGGAGATTCTTTCTGGGGAATTACGATTATTGCTTTACTCATTCCGTTTTTCTGGTTCTTTGGTGTTCATGGTGGAATTATCATGGGAGCAATCAGTTCAGCTTTCCTTATCCCGAATACTTTTGAAAATGCACAACTTTATGCGGATGGAAAATTGAGTTTGGCTAATGGTGCGCACATTGTAACCAATGAATTTTATAATAATATTATTCAGATGTCGGGTTCTGGTGTGACTTTTGGCTTGATTATTTTTACTTTGTTTATTGCAAAATCGCAACAGATGCGCTCAATTGGGAAGATTGAATTGGTGCCAGGTTTGTTTAATATCAATGAGCCTTTCCTGTTTGGTTTGCCTTTAGTGCTTAATCCTGTGATGGCGGTTCCATTCTTCTTGACACCTGCGATTGTAGGAGCAACAGCTTATGCGGCGATTGCTTGGCATATTGTTCCACCAATGAATGGTGTGGCTGCTCCTTGGACGACACCACCGATTATTTCTGGCTTTTTGATTGGTGGTTGGCAATATGCGCTGTTACAAATGGTTGGTTTGCTTGAAAGTGTTATCATTTATTTGCCATTTGCACGTCGCTATGATAAAATTTTGCTAAATCAAGAGCAAGAAATGGCAGCAGAAGAAGCAAAATAAGTGGTTTAGAAAGTTGGAATTATGGTTGAAGCATTAAAAAAAGATTTTTTCTGGGGAAATTCGTCGTCGTCGATGCAGACGGAAGGTGGCTGGAATGAGGGCGGAAAAGGATTATCAGTTTATGATGTGCGTCCTGAGACGGTGGACAGTATGAATTGGCAGGTCACGATTGATAATTATCATGATTTTGAGACGGATTTTGACTTGATGCAGGCGATGAATATGAACATGTATCGTTTTCAGATTTCCTGGTCGCGCGTTTGTCCGGATGGCGATGGTGCGTTCAATGAGGAAGGAATTGCCTTTTACAGTCGAATGATTGATGCGCTGATTGCACGTGGAATTGAGCCGATGATTTGTTTGTATCATTTTGATATGCCACTGGCGCTGGCTGAGAAATATGATGGATTTTTGAGTCGCCATGTGGTGGATGCCTTTGTGCGTTATGGTAAGGAAATGATGCGCCGTTTTGCTGGACGTGTAAAATATTGGATTGTTTTTAATGAGCATAATCTGTATTTTACAAGTGATGCTTGGCGCTATGCAGGTGTTTTGCGGGAGAATTTAACGCTGTCAGAAATTTATCAGATTTTTCATCATACGATGTTGGCACATTGTCAACTGACAGACTTTATTCACGGTTTTGACAGTTCTGTCAAAATTGGTGGGATGCTTGCTTACACGGAAATTTATCCAGCCACGACATCGCCTCAGGATAATTTGGCGGTGCGGCGGCAGGAGGAATTTTCCTATCTTAATCTTTGTGATGTCTATGTTTACGGACATTATTCGCCTGCGGTGCTGACTTTTGTCAAAAATCAGGGAATTGATATGGATTGGCGAGAGGAAGATTTGACAGTTCTGTCAAAAGGTATTTCTGACTTTTTATCCTTTTCTTACTATCGTTCGGGGCTTTTGTCGGCGGAAAATTTGACAGAAAATGATGCACCTAATCTCTATCTGGATAAGGGATTTCAGCAAAATCCGCTTCTTGAAAGAAATGAATGGGACTGGGCGATTGATGCAACAGGTTTTCGTAATATTATCACGCGACTTTACAATCAATTTGGCTTGCCAGTTTTTCCGATTGAAAATGGACTTGGCCTGCGCGAGGACTGGGACGGTGAGCATGAGATTGAGGATAATCAGCGTATTGACTATCACCGTGCGCATATTGAAGCATTGAAATCAGCAGTAATTGAGGACGGTGCAGATGTGCTTGGCTATCTCGGTTGGGGCTTGATTGACATTCCAAGTTCGTCAGGCAATATGGACAAGCGCTACGGAGCGGTTTACGTCAATCGAGATAATCATAATCTGCGTGATTTGCGACGCGTTCCGAAAAAATCATTTCACTGGTTCCAACAAGTTTTTGGTTCAAATGGTAAAAATATGTGAAAATTATAAGAAAAAATTTGTCAAAACTGACAGATTTTTTTGACAGAACTGTCAAAAATATTTTTCAAGTAAAATCAAGAAAAATCAAGCCTGTCAAAATTTGTGATAAAATAAAAAATGAAGAAGGAGCAAAAAATGGCATTTTTCACAACAAATGATAAGGTAAAAATCAATTATCATAGCTACGGCGCGCCTGATGCACCAACGATTGTGCTGGTTAATGGCTATTCGGCAAGCGAAATCACTTGGCTCTGCCAGATTGAGCCATTTGTGGCGGCTGGTTTTCGTGTGATTACTTACGACCATCGCGGACATGGATTGAGTGATAAAGTCAAGTATGGCTTGACTTTGGCACGTTTGGCAACAGATTTACATGAACTTCTCGTTTATTTAGAAATTTTTCATGTAATTCTCATAGGACATTCGATGGGGGCAGCACTTATCATGGCATATGAGGAACTTTTTACAGATAAAAAGATTGATTTAGTGATTACAGAAGACCAAGCACCTACTTTTTTGAGAAGTAGTGATTGGCTGGACGGCGATACAGGACGGACATTAGCGGAACTTTCGGACTTTATGGAGGAATTTCCCAAAACGCGACTGACACGAAAAAAGCTCTCTGACGATGTCAAACGTTCGCTTGGGAAATCCATGTATCCCTTTGATTTCAGGGCTTATCAAGGCTTATTGCGTAATATTATTACGCAAGATTGGCGAGCAAATTTGGCCCAAGAAACAAAAGCACATTTATTTTTGGCAGGAAGTTTATCCCCTATTTTTCCACCTGAACACGCTCAAGCTGCGCGAAATTTGCAAACTAATCCTAATTCACAGGCAATTATTTTTGAAGGCTGTGGACATTTGCTCCATTTAGAAGATGCAGATAAATTTAATCAGACGATATTAAAGTTTATTAAGAAAAATATAAGAAATTTATGAGAAAATAGTTTTGACAGAGTTGTCAAAACTATTTTTACTTTTTGATAGAACTGTCAAAAGAGTAAATTTGAAAATTATGAGATTTATATAATACGTATATCATTTTTTTCTCATTGAACATCATGATAAAATATAAGAGTAAAGAAAGAGAAATGTTTACAAAAATAACGAAACTCTGGAAAATTGCTTGCTTGAGCAAGAAAATGAAAGGAAACATTAAACATGAGACACAAACACATCAGCACGGAGGCGCACACAAATCACTTAAACAACACTGCGGAAAACAGTCCACAAATCGAAAATGCAGTGATGAAACTTGTCGTTGACAGTTATTTGCAGGGGGCACAAACTTGCGAGCTGCATGATGGAAAAGTTCTCGGTGTGATTATTCATCATGGCGATGTTGACAATATCCGTCTCTACATTGATAACAACCACAAAATCACAGTTGAAGTGAAAAATGGTAGCAGTCGCGTGAGCGATATGGCAAATAAAGACGAAGAAGATATGGCATATGTTCTCCCATTCACAAAGTGCTTGGGACTATCAGAAAGCATGATTATGAAGAACTACGCTGAAATTTAAAAAGCCGCCACAACAGTTTTGTCGTTCAGACAAAGCTGTTTTTTTATTGCTAAATAAACTTTGTGAAAAAATGCAACAAAATTTCACAAATTATATTATTCACAAGTCTTTACAAAGCGAAAACAAAAGGATATAATAGTGGTTGAACTATTTTATTATTACATATTAGGAGAAAAACCTCAAAATGGCTAAGAAGAAAATTGTAGTCATCGGTGCTGGTTTTGCTGGGCTTTCAGCTACTCGTAAACTTTCAAGTAAATTGAAAAACGACGTAGAAATCACGCTCATCGACAAACACAGCTATCAAACGATGATGACACAACTTCACGAAGTTGCGGCTGGTCGCGTTCCCTTCACAAACGCACAATATGACCTGCAAAGATTGCTTGGAAAACGCAAAAACATCAGTATTGTTACAGATAAAGTCGTCAACCTTGACAAAGAAAATAAAACCGTTGTTACAGAAAACGGTAGCTATGATTATGACTATGTCATAGTAGCAATTGGTGGCGAGCCAAATGACTTTGGAGTTCCTGGAGTCAAAGATTATGGCTTCACATTGTGGTCTCTCGAAGACGCCATGAAAATCAAACGTCAGTTGGAAATCATGGTTCAACTTGCATCAACTGAACGTGATGAAGCAAAACGCAAAGCTTTATTGACAATTAACGTTGCCGGTTCAGGATTTACTGGTATCGAAATGGTTGGTGAGTTGATTGATTGGCGCAAGAAAGTTGCTACAGACTGGAAACTCAATCCAGAAGAAATCACACTCAACGTGGTTGAAATGATGCCAACTATCTTGAACACACTTGACCGTAAACAAGCAGACAAAGCCCTTGCTTACCTCAAAAAGAAAAATGTCAATGTTCTTCTTAACCACGGTATCACAGCTGTTGAAGAAGGCCATATCGTTGTTAATGTTGGCGGACATGATGAAGAAAAAGTCCAAAAAGAAATTCCTTCATATACACTTATCTGGACAACAGGTGTGCAAGGAAATACCCAAGCACAACCTTACGAGCTCACAGAAACAGAACGCGGACATCGTCTCCTTGCCAATGATTACATGGAAGCTATCGGCTTTGAAGGCAAAGGCATTTATGTCGCTGGTGACGTTTCAGGCAATATGGACCCTAAATCTGGTCGTCCTCAACCACAAATCGTTGAAGCAGCAGAACAAACAGGACATACAGCAGCAGATAACATCATCGCTGACATCAAAGGTGGAGAAAAACATAAATTCGTTGGTAAATACCAAGGAACAATGGTTTCAGTTGGCTCACATTGGGGTGTTGCGATGGTTGGTAGCCTCCGCTTGACTGGTTTCTTCGCAATGGCAATGAAGAACTTTATCTACGTTCTTTACACTTTGCAGATTTATTCAGCTTATTATCTATTTACTTATTTGAAAAATGAAATCTTCCATACGGAAGACAATCGTAACTTGATGCGTGGTCATACATCACGTCGTGGAAATGTTCTTTGGGCTTTGCCACTTCGCTTGTTCTACGGAGTTATTTGGCTCCTTGATGCTTTGCCAAAAGTATTTGGTGGAGCAAATATTGGTGGAATCTTCGGAAAATCAAGTCAATCTTGGATGGGCGGACAATTAAAGATTACGACATTCTTGATTTCAAACCCTAAAAATTCCGGTTGGTTGAAAGACTTTTATTCTGTTGCCCACCCAGCTGCTGGTGCTTCAACGCATGAAGTAGTCACAAAAGCAACAGGACATTTTGCCTTTAACGCTTTCAATGGTTTGAGCTATGATTATGGTACAACACCAAATCCAATCACAAACGGTGTGCCTCACTGGATGCAAGCAATGATGAAGATTTTCATGCCAAATACACAAACTGGTTTTGATATTGCTTTGTTCTTGCAAAAAACAATGTCAATCGTTGAATTGCTCCTTGCGCTTGCAATTTTGAGTGGAACATTCACTTGGATTGCATCAGCTGCAACGGCTGGTTTAACACTCATGTTTGCGACAACAGGTATGTTGACTTGGGTTGGTCTTTGGTATATTCCAGTAGCTATCGCCTTGATGGCTGGTGCTGGACGTGCGTTCGGTCTTGACCGTTGGATTCAACCTTGGTTGCAAAAAATTCTTGGCAAACTCTGGTACGGAAAACCACGTTCAATCTATAAAGGACGTTAATATAAAAGCTCTCGGTAGAGAGCTTTTTTTGATTGAAAATACTGAAAATCTGCCGAATTTGTGGTATGATTTTAAAGGATAACGCAACGAGATGAGTTGATTAGGGTTGCATAAAAAAGAGGAAACATGGATAATTTAAGATATAGAAGTGTGTTTGATATTATTGGACCAGTAATGGTTGGACCTTCTAGCTCACATACAGCAGGCGCTGCGCGGATTGGCAAAATTGTGCGGTCGATTTTTGGAGAATTGCCAGAACGTTTGGAAATTCATCTCTATGAAAGTTTTGCGAAAACGTATCGAGGTCATGGGACAGATTTGGCGCTGGTAGCAGGTGTTTTAGGAATGGAAACAGATGATGAAAATCTTGTTCATGCACCAGAAATTGCCTTTCAACAAGGAATGGAAGTCAGTTATGTGCCACATCCAGAAGAACGCGCAGAACATCCCAATACAGCGCGTTTGATTGCTCAAAAAGGTGAGCGAATGATGACAATTACTGGAATTTCGATTGGTGGTGGTATGATTCAAGTCACGGAGTTGAATGGTTTTAACATTTCTATTTCGGCGGGCCAACCGACTTTTGTGATTATTCATGAAGATGTACCGGGAATGATTGCTAAAGTATCAAGTGTTTTGTCGAGTCACGCGATTAATATTGCCAAGATGAATGTGACACGCGAAGCAAAAGGTGAGAAGGCGATTATGATTTTGGAAGTGGATACGCCGAATGTCAGCGCCGCATTTGAAGAAATGCAAGAGATTTCTCATCTGCACGCGGTGAATTTCTTTGATTAGGAGATGAAATGTTTACAACAATACAAGAATTGATAGAAATGGCGCAGGATTATTCGTCTGTGGCTGAGCTGATGATAAGCTTGGAGATTGAGCAAACAGGGCGCTCTCGTGAACAAGTTTGGGCGCTGATGGAGCGAAATTTGCAAGTGATGCTTGCCTCTGTTGAGAAAGGATTGCTTGGTGAGAAGTCGTTGACAGGCTTGACAGGTGGCGATGCGAAGCTGATGAATGCTTATATCGCAAGTGGCAAAGCTCTGTCGGGCGATGTTATTTTGGCTGCGGCGCGCGATGCTGTGGCGGTCAATGAAGTCAATGCACAGATGGGCTTGATTTGTGCGACACCGACAGCAGGTTCAAGTGGCTGTTTACCAGGCGTTTTACGAGCTGCCACAGAAAAATTATCTTTGAGCCATGAACAGCAAGTGGAATTTCTATTTATGGCTGGTGCATTTGGCTTGGCGATTGCTAACAATGCGACGATTTCTGGGGCTGAGGGCGGTTGTCAGGCGGAAGTTGGTTCGGCAGCGGCAATGGCGAGTGCAGCATTAGTACTATCAGCTGGTGGGACATTGGAAGAAGCAGGGACGGCGATTGCCTTGACCTTGCAAAATATGCTTGGTCTCATCTGTGATCCTGTAGCTGGACTGGTCGAAATCCCCTGTGTACACCGCAATGCGATGGGCGCATCACAAGCATTTATCTCAGCAGACATGGCGCTTGCTGGTGTGAAAACAGTCATTCCAGTTGATGAAGTCGTGACTTGTATGTATAATGTCGGGCGAACTTTACCAGCAGCCTTTCGGGAGACAGCAGACGGTGGATTGGCACAGACACCAACTGGACGGCGTGTAATGTCAGAAGTTTTTAGTGAAAAATGAGATTTGACAGTTCTGTCAAATTTTTTTGTGACAAATTATTTTTTTATAGTTCTGTCAAAAATTTTTTTCTTGACAAATTTAATTTACAGTTGTAAACTATAGATGTAAAGAAAAGAATTTGACGAAAGGAGGCAAAAATTATCGAAGTAGAATTCAATATTTCAAACGCAGAATTACATATCATGCGCGTGATTTGGTCGCTTGGAGAAGCGCGTGTTGACGAGGTTTACAATCAAATCTCGCTGATGGATTGGAGCCTTGCGACAGTCAAAACTTTGCTTGGACGTCTGGTTAAAAAAGAAATGCTCAGCACGGAAAAAGAAGGACGAAAGTTTATTTATCGCCCACTGATTGATGAAAATGATGCGATTGACAGAATGTCGCAAAATTTGCTGAAAAAGGTGTGTGCAACTAAGCAACGCAACGTTTTAGGACAGATGATTGCCAACAGCGAATTAACAAAATCAGACATAGAACAGTTGCAAGAAGCTCTGTCTGAAAAGGTAGCAGTCGCTGAAGTTCATTGTAATTGCCTAGAAACTGTTGGTGCTTGTGCTTGCAAACACGAAGCAGAACACATGGAAAAAATGTAACAAAATTTTTGACAATTCTGTCAAAAATTTCACAATAGAAAAGAGAAGAAAATGGCTACAAAACAAACATTGAAAATCGAAGGCATGACTTGTGATATGTGCGTCAAACACGTGAGTGAAGCACTTGAGAGCGTTGATGGCGTAAAATCCGCCAAAGTATCACTCAAGAAAAATGAAGCCCAAGTCAAATTTGACGAACCAGCAACCCTTACTCAAATGAGTACAGCAGTCGCAGCTGCCGGCTATAAAATCGTTTAAAAAATTTTTGACAGGGTACAAACTGACAACTTCGTTATAAGTTCACTCTGTCCGAGAAGGCTGAGAATAAATTCTCTAGTCCCTACGGCAGAACTGTCAAAAACTAAAATCTCGTTCAAGAGATTTTTATTAAAAGTTTATAGTTTACAAATGTAAACCTAACAAAGGAAAAATCATGGAAGCAATCAATAACAATCCAGTACGCACACAGAATTTTGTCATCACAGGCATGACTTGCGCCAACTGTGCCCACCACATTTCCAGCGCCTTAAAAGCTACAAAAGGTGTCAAAGAAGCTACGGTCAACCTTGCCACAGAACGCGCGCGTGTGCTTGTAGATGACAATCTGACAGACGAAGATATCATCAAAGTTGTCCAGTCGGCAGGTTACGGCGCGATTGTCAACGATAAAAAGCACCAAGAAAAAATCCGTGCCGAGCAAAAACGTTTCACACAGAGAATGCGAATTGACTTTATCATTTCAGCGATTCTCACAGCGCCCGTTCTCCTAGCCATGTTCACAGAAATGCTGGGATTTCATGGACTCATGATTTTTCATAATGAATGGGTACAGCTCATTCTAGCAACACCTGTTCAATTCATCATCGGCTGGCGTTTTTTCGTAGGTGCCTACAAATCTCTGCGTGGAAAATCTGCCAATATGGATGTCCTTGTCGCTCTTGGCACGCTAACCGCCTATCTTTCCAGCATTATTTTGGGAATGATAATGGGAATTTCGAGTGCGATTGATTTTGAAGCTTCTATGTCCGTGATTACCCTCGTTCTTCTTGGGAAAGTTCTTGAACATCATGCCAAAGAAAAAACAGCAGATGCACTGACAAGTCTCATGAGTGCGCGTGCGACAAGTGCTCATACCTCAACAGGCGAACGACAAATTGAAGAAATTCGTACGGGAGAAATTATCCAAATTTATCCGGGAGAAAAAGTTCCTTTAGATGCAAAAATCCTCTCAGGCAGTGCATCATTTGATGAAAGCAATCTGACTGGCGAATCTATCCCAATAGTAAAAAGCGAAGGACAGACACTTTTTGAAGGAACAGTGAATCTTGACGGACAACTGACAGCCCAAGTTGTCCACGAACTATCTGACTCAACCATCTCAAAAATGGTGGAAATGATGAGCGAAGCTCAGTCTGCCAAGCCTGATATTCAAAAGTTAGCCGACCGTATCTCAGCGATTTTCGTCCCAGTCGTTATTGGAATTGCGCTTGTCACACTTGCTTTGACCCTCCTTTTGACAGGAAATTTGATTATTGCCATCACGCACGCTGTTGCCGTCGTTGTTGTTTCTTGTCCTTGTGCGCTGGGCTTAGCCACACCGACCGCTGTTATGTCAGGCACAGGTTTAGCCGCAAAAAATGGAATTATTGTTAAAAATGCCTTGGTTCTTGAACAAGGGCAAAAAATCCAAACGATTTTCTTTGATAAAACAGGAACTATCACGACAGGTGACTTCCTTCTCTCAAGTTTTACAGGATCTGACAATGAAATGCAAATTCTAGCCAGTCTTGAAGCAAAAAGTAAACATCCGTTGGCACAGTCACTTTCGCTTGAAAGACTCAGCGAAATTACTGACTTTTCAGAGACATTTACCAGCCTCCTAGAAGTTTCCGATTTTACAGAAATCGCAGGACGTGGCGTTTCAGGAACAATAAATGGTGAAAAATATTTTGCAGGAAATGCCAAACTGATGGCTGATATCCATGCAAAAGTGCCAGAAACCAGTGATACAGTCGTTTATCTGGCACAGGAAAACGAATTTATCGCCACAGCAACTTTTACCTCAGAAATCAAAGCAGGCACGAAAGCAGTCATCACAGAACTTCGTGCGCGTGGCATAAAAACAGTGATGTTGACAGGGGATAATCTTGCCTCCGCCAAGAAAAACCAAGCAGAAGTAGAGCTTGACGAAGTGCAAGCCAATCTCACACCCGAAGAAAAAGCAAAGATTGTCAGCCAAACGGAAAATAGCATGATGGTCGGAGATGGCATCAACGATACGATTGCAATGGCAGCAGCAACAGTCAGTGTTGCGATGGCTTCTGGTTCGGACATCGCTATGGAAGCTGGTGACGTGACAATTATTGGCAATTCCCTAGGGAAAATCCCTACTGTCCTAGATATTTCACACTTAACTATCCGAAAAATCCGCCAAAATTACTTTTGGGCATTTATTTACAATACTATCGGCATTCCGCTCGCAGCATTTGGCGTACTCAGTCCCATTTTTGCAGCTGCTGCAATGAGTTTATCCAGTGTTTCCGTCATCACAAGTTCGCTTCTTTTGGCTCGACGTAAACTAGAGATGAACATAAAAATATGATTTTTACATATTTTTTTGCTCGTTTCTTCACAAAATAATTGAAAAAAGAAAGAAAAGGTGCTATAATTTTCTTTGTGAAGGGAATAACATAAATGTTAATCTCCTAAGAACAGCTTGATATTTTATCAAGGCTGTTTTTTGTATTTTTAAAAAGACGAAAGTGTGATAAAATAAAAGAATGAAAAAAAGAAGTATTGGAATTATAGCTGCTGTGTTTATCGTGATTTTTGCATTTTCAGGCTATTTTTATTTTAAGAAACAAGAGGTTACTCTTGCAAAGAATTTATCAAGTAATCAGGTGCCTAAATGGACAGCTTCTACAAGTCCATTGATGAATCAGAAAGATTGGGAAAATAAAGTTTTACATCATCATATTAAAAAAGGAACAACAGTGAAGGATGCTGTTATTCCTGGTTTGCGTGGCGCTTGGTCTATCAATCCTAAAACAGGAAAAGCTGCTTATGCGAGTAAGTGGACACCACAAGGTATCACACAAACGGATAAATACACACTTATATCTGCTTATGATGGCAATCATCAACTGGACTCACTGATTTTTGTTTTGAATAAAAAGACGGAAAGATATGTGAAAAGTTTGATTATCCCCGCTGTTTCTCATCTGGGTGGTTTGGCTTATGACCCAGTTAGAAAAAATATCTGGCTATCAAATGATACAAATATTGCACGTTTATCGGTACTCAAAGAAAGAACGATTGATAATTATAATGCTAAAATTTCAAAGCAAGCCATCAAAATAGATGAAAATTTCAAACTTCCTTGGATAAAAGCAACGTCAACGATTGCGCTGTCGGATAATGCACTAGAAATTCCATATTTCTCTGCAAGTCAGACCTCCTCAGTTGTCACCATTCCGCTAGTAAATGGGAAAATCGAGCTCAATCGTTTACCTAAGAAAAAGATTAATACAAGTAGCACAGGAAAAATGCTGGCTGATTTTAAAAAATCAGGTGCTCTGAATTACATTTTTATCTCGCCAGCTTTTAAAAAAATGCAAGGTCTTGCTCTTTATCAGACAGCGGCTATCTTTACTTCCAGTTTTGGGAATAAAAACTCAACGGTAACTTTTGCCAATGTCAAAAAAACTGCAAATTTGGCGAATACGGCAACCTTTAATTATAAATTTAACAAACTTGGTAGTCTTTCTGTGCTGCCTTACTTGGAACAAGTCAGTATAAATCAAAAAGACAAAAGTTTAAGTATGCTTTTTGAGTCGGGTTCGATGAAATACCGCGGGAAAACACCTTATGTGATGGACCGTTTGTTAATTATGCCAGTTAATCTTAAAAATCTTTCAGCCGTTGCAGCACAGTAAAAACAGCCTGACATCATCATATGTCAGACTGTTTTCTTTTAAGTCGCCAATCATAAAGTACAAAAAGGAAAATTCCCAAGATAAAGCAGAAAATCCCAATTTTTAAGCCCTGTGGGAAGAAACGCAAGTTCAACTGATGCTTTCCTTTAGGAATATTGACTGTCATGAAGCCATTTTGAGCTTTATGAATTTTGACAGATTGTCCATCAAGTTTTGCTGACCAGCCTTTGTCATATGGAAGTGTTAAAAATACTTGTCCGGCTGATTTTGCGTCTATTGTAGAGTTCACACCATTTTTGACAGTTCTGTCAAAAACTTTATTTTCTTTCAATTTGTTTATGACAGACTGATAAGTTACGGTATCAAGCGCCCAGAAAGAAGTCGTATCAAAGGAAACTTGAGAATTATTTGGAAAACTCAAAGTCACTGAAAGCGACGTTGCTTTATCATAATAACCAAGATTGAACAAGCTTCCCGTATCTTCGGTAGCAACAGAGTAAGTCGCAATCGGTGCGATAACTCCTGCTTTACTTGTATTACTTATCGTGATCGTCGCATTCTGAAAATTCGTGCTGATATAGCTAATATTTGGCACTGAAAGATAAGCTTGACTATGTGCAGGCGCAGTAATGCCATAAGTCACAGAAACATCATTTGTCGTGTCCGTTGCTTTTTGGGTCAAGGTCACACTATTGCCTGTACCTGTGATTTTATCATCTGTTTTTTCACTTGTCGTGTAAAATTCTTTGAAAAATTGATTCTGTGTTTTAGCAAGCGCATTGACAAATTTAGTTTGATTTTCCAAACTACTATTGTTTCCTGTGGTAAATTTGACATTTTTATAGCCACCAGGAACGAAAATTCCGAGAGACAGGGCATTTTTATTTTTTGACAAGTCTGTCAAATTTCCTAGCGTGCTAAAATCATATTTGTCAGGCTGTGATTGATTGATATTATATTTGACAGCAAATATTGAATCCATCAAAAGACTATTTTGCGGATAGCGCAAATTCAAATAAGTACTATCTGTGTGAAAACCAAGCTGATTCATGACCGCACTTGTATTACTATTTCTTACTGATGAAAATTGAGCAATAGCATTATAACCATATTTCATCCCATCATTGGCAGTATCAGGCGATGTATTATCTGTCCGCGCAAGGTTAGAACTCGTCAAATTTTGCACCTTTGTAGCCAAAGGTTGGAGGAGTTTCGCCTGCTGATTATAATAAGTTCGACTCGCAAAATTCCAATTTCCCTGAATTCCCTGAATCTGATAAAAACCATTGACAGCCACTTCAGTACTCATAAAAATAAAGAGAATAATGGCAAACAAATTAGAAGAAATCCAGCCCCGCTTTTGACTCAGCATCAGGAGCAAATAAGCCAGTCCAAACAAGGCAGTTAAAGCAATATTAACAAATTTCACATAATGATAATTTCCCCAAATTACCGTAGCAGCAAATCCGAGAATTAAAAATCCAACCACCAGCAAAATATGCCAGATTTTGATTTCCTGCCAACGAGACAAAGTTTCAGCAGCCAAAAGCACAAGCAGCAAAGAAAATAAGAAAGCGTAACGATGTAAAAACATATTTGGCGAGTGCATTCCCTGCCAAAACAAATCCAAAGCTTGCAAATAAAATGAAGCAATCAGAAAAGCGATCAGTCCAAGAAATGCTAATTTTGTACGTAAACGCACTGTTTGCGTTGTAAAAAACAACAAAGCCAGCGCAAGTGGCATTAAACCGACATAAATCATGGGTACAGCATTAAACTGTGTCGTATCATAAGAGCCAACCAAATTCTTTGAAAAAATGTCAAAAACATGAGAATTATCTGTGAAAATGCCAGTAACAGCCGACCAAGCATCCGAATTATTTGCCCGCAAATCCAAATACATCGGCAAAAGCATGATTAAACTCGTCAGACCAGCCAACAAGGAAGTAACTACAAAATCAAGAAGTTTTCTCCAAGACCATTTCGCCAAAGTCGAGCGTACTAAAAAGTAAAGCACCAGAAAAATCGCAATCATAAAGCCAAAGTAATAATTCTGGATAAATAAAATCGTCAAACTGATAAAATAAAGCTTGCGCCGTCCAAAATCCTGTAAAGAATGCAAGCCCCAAACAATCAAAGGTAACCAGATAAAAACATCCAGCCACATAATGATTTCAATCTGGCTCATCAAAAAACTCATCAAAGAAAAACTGACAGATAAGGCTAAAACAGGTAAAACCGCCAATTTTTTATACATATTTTTTAAAGCCACAAAACTAGATAAACCAATACAAGCAAACTTCAACAAGGTAATTAAGTACATCGCATCAGGCATATTATGAACATTAAAGAAAAATGTGAGAGGCATGAGAAAACTTCCCATATAATAAGCCGCAAAAGCATATAAATTCAGGCCCAAACCACTTGTAAAAGTGTATAAAAATCCCTGTTGGCCACCAGAATGCAAGATATTCCGGAACAATGATAAAACCGCCACATATTGATGATAAGCATCGCCAGCAAGTAAAGAACGCCCGCTTCCCCAATAAATACCGTTTGTAGCAAGAACGACTAGAACAAGTAAAAGAGGCACAAAAAAGCTTGCCAATAAAGCCCATTTATAATTTTTAATAAATTTTAACACAGAAAAAGCCATCCTAACTTTCTAATCTATATTGAACTGAAAAATCAAGTTTCAACAAAATTTTACAACAGTTCCCTTAAATCAGCCGCAATTTGTTCCAAAGTCTCCAAACGATTGACCTGAGGAAGTTTGTAGCCAATAAAATAAGGAGATGTAATAAAACGTGGCACAACCTTACAAATATAACGTTCATTTACATGATAGAAAAATAAATTATAAGAATCACACCGACCATTCATATAGTCATTGAGCAAATAATGTGTGGTGCTATGAACAGCATCCGCCAGCTCATTTACCTTTTTTAAATCATCAATAATCACATTAAATTCAACAAAGCCCATCATTGGTTTTGTTGACAAAGTAACGTTGATACCATTTTTCTTAATTTCCACTCCCTCAAAATTCTCAGGCGAAATATGTGCGTAACCGTCAGTTTCTTCCAGACCAACCACTTGCAAATGTGGGTGACGCAACGTTCCACCAGAATGAGGACCAAAGTTTTTAAACATCAAGACAGAACGATAATCTCCGCTTGAAATCAATTCATCCCAACAATCAAAAGCAAAACGAAAGACATCACGATTTTCCGCGAGAGAATAAGTGGAAATATCTCCCAAATGTTCATCAGACTCAATAATAACCGTCATCAAAGATTTCTCAATCGTCGAAAATTTATTCTTTAACCAAATCTTATTCCCATCTGTCCTCAAAATACCAGACAAATTTTTTACATCACAAAAAGGACAATGTTGCACATTTTCGCCAGCATTAGCGTATTTCACTTTATTCACAGCAGTATTAAAAATCAAAGGATTATCAGTATGTTCAATCATACTATAAATTATACACAAAAAAGCAATCAAAAGCACCTTGAAATAATCAATAAATTTGATATAATAAGACGTTACCTATTATTGCTTCAGCCTTCAACTGAAAGTAGCAAAAATCAGCCTTCAACTGATATTTTGTGTAACCGAGCATTCGCCTATTTTTTTGACAGTTTTGTCAAAAATTTTTAGCGTCTTCTCAAATCAAAATAGAAAGAGATGGTGAACAAATAATGGATAATAGTAAAACAAGAGTAGTCGTTGGAATGTCAGGCGGTGTCGATAGCTCCGTCACAGCATTGCTCCTCAAAGAACAAGGTTATGACGTCATTGGCGTCTTCATGAAAAACTGGGATGACACGGATGAGTTTGGTGTTTGTACAGCAACCGAAGACTACAAAGATGTCGCAGCCGTCGCAGACCAGATTGGAATTCCTTATTATTCTGTCAACTTTGAAAAAGAATATTGGGATAGAGTTTTCGAGTATTTTCTCGCAGAATACCGCGCAGGACGCACGCCAAATCCAGATGTTATGTGCAATAAGGAAATCAAATTTAAAGCTTTCCTTGATTATGCTATGGAATTAGGCGCAGATTATGTTGCCACAGGACATTATGCACAAGTTACAACAGATGAAGATGGCACTGTTCATATGCTTCGTGGGGCAGATGGAAATAAAGACCAAACTTATTTCCTGAGCCAACTCTCACAAGCACAACTAAAGAAAACGATGTTTCCTTTAGGAAATATTGAAAAACCAGAAGTTCGTAAAATCGCCGAGCGCGCAGGACTTGCAACAGCTAAGAAAAAAGATTCCACAGGAATTTGCTTCATTGGCGAGCGCAATTTCAAAAAATTCCTTGGCGAGTATCTTCCAGCACAACCTGGAAAAATGATGACTCTTGATGGTATCGAGATGGGAACTCATGCAGGGCTAATGTATTATACTATTGGACAGCGCGGAGGTTTAGGAATTGGCGGACAACACGGACAAGCAACATCAGACCCTTGGTTTGTCGTTGGAAAAGACCTCACAACAAATACACTGTACGTTGGACAAGGTTTCCACAATGAGCATCTCTATTCAACAGAATTAACAGCCAGTCAACTCAGCTTCACACATGAAATGCCAGCAGAATTTGATATGCACTGCACAGCAAAATTCCGTTACCGCCAGACTGATACAGGTGTAACGATTCATGTGAAAAATGATAAAGTAACGGTTGAGTTTGATGAGCCAGTTCGTGCAATTACACCAGGACAAGCCGTCGTTTTCTACGATGAAGAAGAGTGTTTAGGTGGCGCATTGATTGACTTTGCTTACAAAAACAATCAAGTCATGCAATATCAATAATATAAAAAATGAATTTCCCTAGGAAGTTCATTTTTGTTTTGTTTCTCATAATTTTATTATTTTGTTATAATATTTTTATAATCAATAGACTACATTGTTGAAAGAGTAAAATTATGAAGAAACATCGAAACATGACATTCTATACATTTTTAGTCATTATAAGCCTCAGCTGCTTAGGAATTTTATTTTTTACACACTGGACAAAACCAACCACAGCTAGATTTTATGATTCATTTCATAAGTTAGAAAAATACAACCAAAAAGAAATACAAGATATTGAGCTTGCACAACTCATGAGAGGTGATTTTTCGAGCATTCAAGGAAAATGGCACAACGAAGAAAAGAAAGAAACAAAATATATCATTGATGGAAACCTTCTTTTAACGAATAACAAACGTTATTATCTAAGTATTGGAGGATTGCTCACGACAGGCGCACCATATATAAAGATAAATTCTGAATCTGAGCAAGATTTCATAAATACAGCTCCTCTTAGCGTTTATCCAGTAGGAAAAACTATTCCAATCATGCAAGCAGACGGAAGTATTGATAACACAGGAAAATATGACCCAAGTGATTTGAGCAAAGAACGGCTCCTACTTGCCCAATCAGTACTAACAAGTGAAAAAGTAAAAGAAGAAGTTTGTTATAGAGAATAATAAAAACATTTTGCAAAATGTAGCTTAAAAACAACAAAAAACACTTAAAAGTTCGGTATTTCCCATAAAAATAAGATCTAAAAAAGTTTTTTATGAAAAAACTAGAAAAAAGGCTTTTACTTCCTTGAAATTTGTGATATAATACTCATTAAGGCTGTGTATCAGCCAAATTGTTGGAGGAATTTTTTTTACAAATGAACGAATTTGAAACATTACTAAACAGTGTTGAAGACGTTAAAGTACGCGACGTCGTTAAAGGTGAAATCCTTTCTGTCGAAAACGGTCAAGCACAAGTTGCTATCGTTGGCACAGGTGTTGAAGGTGTCCTTACACTTCGCGAAATTACAAACGACCGTGACGCTGACATCAATACATTTGTTAAGGCTGGGGATGTGCTAGACTTGCTTGTTATCAAGCAAATCGTTGGTAAAGAAGCAGAAGGCGCAAATGTTTACCTTCTCTCATTGAAACGTCTTGAGGCTCGCAAAGCTTGGACTGCACTTGAAGGCAAAGAAGGCGAAATCGTAACAGTTAAAGTTACTAAAGACGTTAAAGGCGGACTTTCAGTAGATTATAACGGTGTACGTGGATTTATCCCTGCATCTATGATTGACACTTACTTTGTTAAAGATACTAAGAAATTTGTCGGTGAAGAAATCGAAGCTAAGATTATTGAAGTTAACGCTTCAGATAATCGCTTCATCCTTAGTCGTCGTGCAGTTGTTGAAGCAGAAGCTTTAGAAGCTCGTAAAGAAGCGTTTGCTCAACTTCAAGAAGGCGATATCGTTGAAGGAACAGTTTCACGCGTGACAAACTTTGGTGCATTTATCGACCTTGGTGGAATTGACGGTTTGGTTCACGTCTCAGAATTGAGCCACAACCACATCAAACGTCCATCAGACGTTGTTAAACCTGGCGACCAAGTACAAGTTAAAATCTTGAAACTTGATGAAGAAGCTGGACGTCTTTCACTTTCACTTAAAGCAACTCAAGCTGGTCCTTGGGAACAAGTTGAAGAAAAAGCACCAGTTGGCTCAACTGTTGAAGGAACTGTTAAACGTCTTACAGACTTTGGTGCCTTTGTTGAACTTTATCCAGGCGTTGAAGGACTTGTCCACGTTTCACAAATCTCTTGGGAACGCGTTGAGAATCCAAAGGACGTTCTTAAAGTTGGTCAAGTTGTGAACGTAAAAGTTCTCGATGTAAAACCAGAAGAAGAACGTATCAGCCTTTCTATCAAAGCACTTGAAGAAGCTCCAGAACGTCCAGCTCGTCGTAATAACGACAATGATGGCGAAAAACGTGACCGTAAACCACGTGCACCACGTAAAGCTGCTAAACCTTCATACGAATTACCAGAAACACAAGAAGGCTTCTCACTTGCAGACTTCCTTGGCGAAGACTTTGATATTAACGATTTATAAGAATAAAAAAATATCCTCAAGAAGACGCATAAGCGTCTTTTTTTGATAGATTATGAAACTACAAAATATCCTCTTGTGTTATAATAATTTATATGAATGCTACAATTAAAGCAAAATTAGAATTATTACCAGATAGTCCAGGCTGTTACCAGCACAAGGATAAAAATGGTACGATTATTTATGTAGGAAAAGCGAAAAATCTTAAAAATAGAGTTCGCTCTTATTTTCATGGTTCACATGATACAAAAACAGAACTTTTAGTCAGCGAAATTGCTGATTTTGAATTTATCGTCACGGCCAGCAATATTGAAGCTTTACTTCTTGAAATTAACATGATTCAAGAATACAAGCCCAAATATAATATCATGCTCAAAGATGATAAATCTTATCCTTTCATAAAAATTACAAATGAAAAGTATCCTCGTCTTCTCATCACACGTCAAGTAAAAAAAGATGGTGGACATTATTTTGGACCGTATCCAGATGTCGGCGCAGCCAATGAAATCAAACATTTACTTGACCGTATCTTCCCTTTACGAAAATGCAGTTTGCATGAAAAAAGAGTTTGTTTTTACTATCATATTCATCAATGTCTCTGTCCAGTTGTCAATCACGTGGATCCGCAAGTTTATGTTGATATGGTAAAAGAAATCACAAAATTTCTCACAGGAGATGGGCATGAAATCATTGATGAAATGACCGCGAAAATGCAAAAAGCAGCTGAAAAACTTGAATTTGAACAAGCAGCGGAATACCGTGATATTGTAAAGTCTATTGGTATTTTACGTACTAAACAACGTGTACGCAATCTTGATAATCAGGATAGAGATATATTTGGCTATGCTGTTGATAAAGGCTGGATGTGTGTGCAAGTTTTCTTCGTTCGTCAAGGAAAATTGATTAAACGTGATGTCAATATGTTTCCCTATTACAACGAAGCTGAAGAAGATTTTTTAACTTACGTTGGACAGTTTTATCAAGAAAAACAGCATTTACTTCCCAAAGAAATTTTTATTCCGAGTGATATTGACAAAGAGTCTGTTGAGTCAATTACCAAAGTCAAAGTTTTTCAGCCTTCACGAGGAGAAAAAAAACAGCTTGTCCTCATGGCAAATAAAAATGCTCAAGTGCAACTTCAGCAAAAATTTGACCTTGCCGAGAAATCTATTGAGAGAACACAAGGAGCCGTTGAAAATCTGGGACAAATCCTTGGTATTCCTAAACCAGTAAGGATAGAAAGTTTCGATAATTCCAATATTATGGGAACATCACCAGTTTCTGCAATGGTTGTTTTTATCAATGGAAAGCCCTCAAAAAAAGATTACCGTAAATACAAAATTAAAACCGTAGTCGGAGCAGATGATTATGCTTCTATGCGGGAAGTGATTACGCGTCGTTATAGTCGAGCAATGCGCGAGGGAACAGTTTTACCAGACTTGATTGCGATGGATGGAGGAGCAGGACAAGTTCATGCAGCAAAAGCAATTCTTGATGAACTTGGGCTTGATATTCCCATCGCTGGTATGCAAAAAAATGATAAACACCAAACAAGTGAATTACTTTTTGGAGAACCACTTGAAGTTGTGCCACTGAGTCGTTCGTCACAAGAATTTTTCCTCTTACAACGTATTCAAGATGAAGTACACCGTTTTGCGATTACTTTTCATAGGCAAGTTCGCGGAAAAAATACTTTTTCTTCAAAATTAGACGGTATCGCAGGCTTAGGACCAAAACGTAAACAAAAACTTTTGATGACTTTTAAAAATGTCAAAGCCATTGAAGAAGCAAGTATCCAAGAAGTTGCCGAAGCAGGTGTTCCGTATGATGTTGCTGAGCGAGTAAAAAATAAACTTGCACCAGAAGAAAAATAGGTTCAATGAACCTATTTTTGTTTTAGATTTGTTATAATGAAAAATATGGAGTTGACAGAAAATAAAATAAGCAGTTTTCAAAAAGATATACTAAACTGGTATGATAAGAATAAAAAAGCACTTCCTTGGCGCGAAACTAAAAATCCTTATATGATTTGGATATCAGAGATAATGTCTCAACAAACACAAGTAGAAACTGTAATGCCCTATTATTCACGTTTCATAGCAAAATATCCTAATTTGAAAGCTTTGGCAGAAGCAAATGATGAAGAACTGTTAAAATTATGGGAAGGTTTAGGCTATTATTCACGAGCTAGAAACTTAAAAATAGCAGCTGGACAAATAGTAAGCACATTTGATAGTATTTTTCCCAATCAATTATCAGATATTCTCTCACTAAAAGGAATTGGCCCATATACAGCAGCAGCAATTTCGTCAATTTCTTTTAATCTTGCTGAACCTGCGATTGATGGCAATCTATTGCGCGTGACAAGCCGTTTGTTTGAGTTAGACGATGATATTTCTAAAGCGAGTTCACGTAAAATTTTTGATGAAAAATTACGTTTACTAATTTCGCAACACAGACCAGGAGATTTCAATCAAGCATTGATGGATTTAGGTTCTATGATTTGCTCCCCTAAAGCTCCACTTTGTGAAGAATGTCCTATCCAAAAATATTGTGACGCATATCAGCATCAGACACAAGAAAATTTTCCTGTAAAAACAAAGAAATTAAAACAAAAACCTGTTTATTATCAAGCATTTGCCTTAGAACTCAATGGGAAATATCTAATGATACAACGACCAGAAACGGGATTACTTGCTAATATGTGGACTTTTCCTATGATAGAAGTAGAAGATAAAGAAAACAAAGTTCAGATTCCAGCGGAATTACGACAGCAAGTAGTTAAAACAGAAGTTGTTGGAGAAATCACACACGTTTTTTCACATCTAAAATGGTATGTAACAGTAATTAAATGCCAATTAGCGACAGATATTGTGCAAGAAGTAGCACCTCTGAGCAAGCAAGAATGGATTTCAAAAGAAGATTTTAAAACAACTGTTTTTCCCAAGCCACAACTAAAAATGTTTGACTTAATTAAAAAGGCATAATGTGCCTTTTTAATAATTTTCTTGCCAATTTTTCATAGCCTCTATAACTTTACGTAAAGCCAATCCTTTTTCTGTCAGTTGATATTCAATGCTCATTGGAGGATTTGCTTTTAAAATCACACGTTCAAGCAGTCCTTCTTGTTCAAATTCACGTAGGCGTTTTGAGAGAATACGTGAGTTGATAGTTGGAATATTGTGTAAAAGACTACCAAAATGATTATTATCGGCTAAAATTTCAGATAGGATTTCAATCACATATTTTCCTTTCAGTAAATCAAGAACAGGACGAGCTGGACAAATTTTTTGCATGGTTACTTTTATTTCCCTACTTTTTTAATTTTTTATTTTCTGCTAGTATAACATTATGGAAAGTAAATTACTAGAAAATCAACAAAAATCACGTGCTATTCGTGATTTTGACACAGAAAAAAAGATTTCTAATGAAAAATGGCAAGATTTATTAGAAATTGCACGTTTAGCACCATCATCAAATGGGCTAGAACCTTGGAAAATCATTCAAATAGATTCTGAGAAATTACGAGAAAAATTATCCACTTTTTCCCCCGGAATGACAAAACAACTTTTAACAGCAGATAAATTTATTTTTTTTACTGCATTGAAATTTGATGAGAACTACTTTAAACATTTACAAGAAGATGTGCATGGTTATGATGATATTTTATTTAAAAAATGGCAGAAAAATTTTAAACGACTTCATAATGAATTTCTGCAAATTGATGAAAGTGCTTGGCTGGAACGACAAGTGATGCTTTCTGTAGGACAGATGGTTTTTGCTGCGGGACAATTAGAAGTTGATAGCTGTATCATGGAAGGATTTAATACAAAAGAAATTACTTCTATTTTGGAAAAAGAAGGAGTTCTTAATTCAGAAAAAGAACGATTGACTGTTGCAGTAGCTTTTGGATATCGTAAAAATACTCCTAAGCGTCCTAAAACAAGAAAAAAGTTAAGTGAACTATTAAAAATTATTTGAAACTTCAGCTTGTAAAATTAAGAGAAATAGCAAATCTATGCTAAAAATGCTATAATGAAAAAGATTAAGAAAGAGGAGAAAGAGATGACAAACATTGATTTTACAGCTGAAGTAGAAAAAAGAAAAGACGATTTATTAGCAGATTTATTTACACTTTTAAAGATAAATTCTGAGCGTAATGATGATGAAGCAAACAAGGAAAATCCTTTTGGTTTTGGTCCACGTAAAGCTTTAGATAAATTTTTGGAATTAGCTGAACGTGATGGCTATGTAACTAAAAACGTTGATAACTATGCTGGTCATTTTGAATATGGAGATGGAGATGAAGTACTGGGAATTTTTGGACATTTAGATGTTGTTCCAGCCTTGGCACAAGAAGGTTGGAATACTAATCCTTATGAACCTGTGATTAAAGACGGTAACGTTTATGCGCGTGGTGCTTCAGATGATAAAGGTCCAACGATGGCTTGCTACTATGGCTTGAAAATTTTGAAAGAGTTAAATGTTCCTCTTTCTAAAAAAATTCGTTTTATCGTAGGAACAGATGAAGAATCTGGTTGGGGCGATATGGAATATTATTTTGCGCATGTTGGATTGCCTGAACCTGACTTTGGTTTTTCTCCTGATGCTGAATTCCCGATTATCAATGGCGAAAAAGGAAATATCACAGAATATCTGCATTTTGATGGAAAAAATGATGGCGATGTTGTTCTAAATAGTTTTAAGAGTGGTTTACGTGAAAATATGGTTCCGGAGGTTGCTACGGCGGTTATCTCTGGTAAAGGATTGAAACTTTCTCCATTGACAGAAGCTTTGGAAGATTTTGTTGCTTCTTATAAGTCTAAAGCTCTACATTTTGAAGTAACAGAAAATAATCATAAATTTACGATTGTCTTGCATGGTAAGGGAGCGCATGGAGCAATGCCTGAAAAAGGTGTAAATGCTGCAACTTATCTCGCTTTGTTTTTGACTCAGTTTAATTTTACAGCAGGTGCAAGTGCTTTTCTTTCAATCGGTGGAAATGTACTCCTTGAAGATCATGAAGGAGAAAAACTTGGGATTGCTTATGTAGATGAACTTATGGGAAATACATCAATGAATGCCGGTATTTGGAACTTTGAAGAAGGAAAAGATGCAACGATTGCGTTGAATTTCCGCTTCCCTCAAGGAAACACTGTAGAACGGATGCAAGAAATTTTGGGCAAACTTACAGGTGTGACTGAGGTCACTGTGTCAGAACATTTACATACACCTCACTATGTACCTGGCGAAGACCCTTTGGTACAAACTTTGCTTAGTGTGTATGAAAAATATACAGGTAAAAAAGGTTATGAAACTATTATTGGTGGTGGAACTTTTGGACGTTTGTTAAAACGCGGCGTTGCTTATGGTGCGATGTTTGAAGGAGAAACGGATACGATGCACCAAGCCAATGAGTTTAAACCACTTGATGCTCTCTTTAAATCAGCAGCGATTTATGCTGAAGCTATTTATGAATTGGCAAAATAATAATGATTTTTGGAAATGGTGTTGATAATGTTGAACTTACAAGAATTCAACAGGCTTTGGTAAGAAGACCAGCTTTTGCGAATCAAGTGTTGACAAAGAATGAAGAAGAAAAATTTCTCAATCTTTCTTCTGAACATCGTAAAGTTGAATTTCTTGCTGGACGTTGGGCGGCAAAAGAAGCTTTTGCTAAAGCTTATGGGACAGGTTTCGGGAAAAAGTTGTCAATGCACGATTTAGAAGTGGCAAATGATGAGTTAGGAAAACCTTATTTTGTAAAGTCTCCCTTTATTGGTGCTGCTCATTTGTCAATTTCTCATAGTAAACTAGAAGCTATTGCCTTTGTCGTTTTAGAAAAAAATTAAAAATGTTTGTTTTGCCCCTATTTTTATGTGAAAATAGGGGCAAAACATTAGAAAAATAGGAAGGATAGAGAAAATTTATTTTCTCTTGTACTAAATTATGAAATCTTCTCCACATAGACATACTCCAGCTATTATTGATTTGTCTGCTATAAAAAATAATGTTCAGAAATTTCGTGAGCATATTGGAGAAACTCCAGAGCTTTGGGGAGTAGTTAAGGCAAATGCTTATGGACATGGAGCTGTTCCAGTTGCTCAGAGCATTTATGAGCTTGTTGATGGTTTTTGTGTTTCAAATCTTGATGAAGCGATTGAATTGCGCAATCATTTAATAACGAAGCCTATTTTAATTTTATCTGGTATTGTTCCTGACAATGCAGATATTGCGCGAAGTTTGAACATTACATTGACTGCTCCTAGTTTGGAATGGTTGAAGTTGATTGTTGCTCAAGATAAAAAAGATGTACTTGTTGGATTAAAAATTCATATTGCTGTAGATTCTGGCATGGGACGGATTGGTGTGAGAGATGCGACGGAAGCCAATCAGATGATTGAATTGGCAGATAAGTATGGAATAGATGTTGATGGGATTTTTACACACTTTGCAACAGCTGATGAGCCTAATCAAAGGAAGTTTAATGAGCAAAAGCTCAATTTTGATAAAATTGTAAGTCAGCTTATACGCCGTCCGAAATATGTACATTCGACAAATTCTGCTGCGGGGCTTTGGCATAGAGAACAAGTTCAAGATTTAGAACGTTTGGGTGTAGCAATGTATGGCTTGAACCCTAGTGGGCAGACTTTAGACTTACCTTTTGATTTGGAAGCTGCTTTTACTTTAAAATCAGAGTTAACACACATTAAAGTAATTCATGCGGGCGATACAGTAGGCTACGGGGCAACTTTTGAAGCAACAGAGGATACTTATGTTGGAACAGTGTCTATTGGCTATGCAGATGGTTGGACGCGCGAGATGCAAGGCTTTCATGTACTTGTTGATGGAGAATTTTGTGAGATAATTGGTCGCGTGTCAATGGACCAGATTACAATAAAATTGCCTCACTCATATCCTTTAGGAACAACGGTCACGTTGATTGGGCGGGATGGAGAAAAAGAAATTACAGCCCAAGATATTGCTAAATGGCGCAATACAATAAATTATGAGGTACTGTGTTTATTGTCAGATAGGATATATCGGGAATATAAATAATAAAATGAAAAAGTCTGTAACTTGAACAGGCTTTTTCATTTGATTACAAATAGCTTAAAATTTGAAATTTCTTCAAGAAAAACCTTTACATTTTTTCTAATGATGTTATAATATAAACATGGAGTAAATGAGAAAAAGATTAGAAAAATTAAAAACAAGTGAGGAAATACCATGATTAAAATTTATACCGTGATATCTTGCAGCTCTTGTAAAAAAGCCAAAGATTGGCTGAGTGCACGTAACTTGGAGTTTGAAGAAGTGAATTTAATCTCTGATAATATTACTAGAGAAGATTTTCTTAAAATTCTCTCATTAACTGAAAATGGAACAGAAGAAATTATATCTCGTCGGAGCCGTGCTTATCAAAGACTGAATATTGATTTTGATAATATTTCTGTTAATGAATTGATTCAACTTATTCAAGAAAATCGAACACTCTTGCGTCGTCCATTAATTTTGGATGAGCGTCGTCTTCAGGTAGGGTATAATGAAGATGATATTAGAAAATTCTTACCAAGACAGATACGTGAAGTTGAAATGAAAAATGCGACAGAAAATGTAAGACGATATGATTTGGAACGTCAAAAATTAGGATAACAGTAGATGGTGATGGTTAAAATCACCATTTTTTATTATTCAAATAGAGAAGTGGGACGTGGATTGAATAGCTGAGATATGCTATAATGTTTTATATGACAATTATTGATGGAAAAATGCTTGCAGAAAAAATGCAAGCGGATTTAAAACTAAAAGTTGCAAGATTACAAAGTCAAGGAATTGTACCGGGTTTATTGGTCATTTTGGTGGGCGAAGATAATGCTAGCCAGATTTATGTGCGCAATAAAGCACGTGTGGCGGATAAAATTGGTATTCGGAGTGAAACGTTGCGTTTAGCAGAAAATGTTTCTGAGCAAGAATTACTAAACGTAATTGAAAAATACAATAAAGACGATAATTGGCATGGAATTTTGGTACAACTACCATTACCTAACCATATCAATGAAGGTCGTATTTTGCACGCGATTGACCCGAAAAAAGATGTGGATGGATTTCATAGTTATAATATGGGACGGCTTATGGCAGGAAATCCTGCAATGGTACCAAGTACTCCAGCCGGAATTGTGGAAATGTTGCGCGCTTATAATGTAGAGCTATCGGGAAAACGTGCGGTGGTTGTTGGCCGAAGTAATATTGTTGGAAAACCTATGGCAATGATGTTATTAGCTGAAAATGCGACGGTTACGATTGCGCACTCTAAGACTGAAAATTTGGCAACATTGACAAAAGAGGCAGATGTTTTGGTTGTGGCGATTGGTCGTGCCAATTTTGTGACGGCTGATTTTATTAAATCGGGTGCTGTGGTGATTGATGTTGGTATGAACCGAGATGAAAATGGTAAATTATGTGGCGATGTAAAATTTGATGAGGTGTCAGAAGTTGCAAGTCTGATTACTCCCGTGCCTGGTGGAGTTGGTCCGATGACGATTACGATGCTCATGGAACAGACAGTCGAGGCTTGTATGAAATCTATAAATAATATGACGGATGATAGAAGGAAATAAGCAATGATAGAATTTCTGGTGCTATTCTTGCTTCCAGGAGTGTTATTATTCTTTGCTTTTAAGAAAGACTTTGCAAGTTTAAAGTGGTATCAAAAAACAAGTTTATGGATTTGTTACGGGATGACAATCTTATTTTTATTGATGCCTGTTACTTTTTTTATGGTTGTTTTTGGTCATTTTTCAAAAGTTCCTAGTATAATCTCTCTTGCTACTGGCGGAGTTATGCTGATGTCACTCTATGGTGTTTATGCATTACCTGGACTTTTGCTACTTTTCAGCTTTGTGAGGAGTTTTAAAAAATTGACGACTTTTCAATGTGGTGCAATTATTGTCACATGGTTAGCAACAGGAGTCTATCTTTTGTTTATTGCTTTTATGGTATATATAGGGATTTATGGTAGTGGAGGAATGTAATGGCAGAATATTTAACTGTATCAACTTTGACAAAATATTTGAAAGCAAAATTTGACCGAGATCCTTATCTGGAGCGGGTTTATTTGCAGGGAGAAGTGTCAAATTTTCGACAGGGACAGTATTTTTATCAGTATTTTTCTTTGAAAGATGAGAAAGCGACGATTGGTGCGCAGATGCCAACACGAGATTTTCAGCAGCTCAATTTTACTTTTGAAAATACTTTGAAAGTGTTGTGTATTGGGCGAGTATCGCTGAATGATAAGCGTAATCAAGTAACGTTTACGGTTGAAAAAATTATTCCTGATGGTGTTGGTGAACTTGCTTTGCGATTGGAAGAACTGAAAAAACGTTTGACAGCGGAGGGATTATTTGCAGAAAATCATAAACAGGCGATTCCTCAGTTTTCAAAGCGGATTGCTGTGATTACGGCGAGTTCGGGTGCAGTAATTCATGATATTATCACAACGGTGGATAAACGTTTTCCACTAAGTGATGTGGTGCTTTTTGCTTCTAAGGTTTCTGGCCCTGGTTCTGTGGAGCAGTTGGTGGCAAGGATTGAGGAGGTTAATCGTCGAGAAGATATAGATTTGCTGATTATTGGTCGCGGGGGTGGTTCGATTGAGGATTTGTGGAGTTTCAATGAGGAAGCGGTGGTACGGGCGATTTATAATTCGCAGGTGCCGGTCATTTCATCGGTCGGTCATGAAACGGATACGACACTGGCGGATTTTGTGGCAGATGTGCGAGCAGCAACACCAACAGCAGCGGCAACTTTTGCAACACCGAATACTAAGGCAGATTTGCTGGCTTGGTTGGGTGAACAAGAAGTGCGACAGCAGCGAGCTTTATCGAATGTAATAGTAAATTTTCAAGAACGCGTGGATAAATTATCTCATTCTGTAATTTTCAGACAACCTGAGCGTCTTTATGATGGCTTTGTTCAGAAAGTGGATTATTTGACGGAGAGATTGTCAAGTTTGACAGAGCAAAAGTTGGGGCAAAATGAACATCGTTATGAGTTGGCGAGTGATAAACTATTGCCTGCTTTTGCTAAAATTGTTGAAAATCGTAGAAATCGTGTGGATAATCTCTATCAATCGCTTCTTTTGCTTGACATATCTAAGATAAAAGCGCGTGGGTTTGCGATTGTGACAAAGTCTGATGGCAAGATTGTCAAGAGTGTCAAAGATGTTGAGACCGGAGAACTTATAGCACTTGAACTTGGTGATGGCAAAGTGAGTGCTGAAATCAAATAATGAAAGGAAGCAATATTTTTCGTGGATATTGCGTGAGATTAAATGATGGTAAATAAAAAAGATGAAGCGAAGTTTGAAGATAATTTAGGAGAACTTGAGCTGATTGTCAAAAAGTTGGAAAATGGCGATGTGGCGTTGGAAGATGCGATTTCTGAGTTTCAACGAGGAATGCAACTTTCGGAAAAATTGAAAAAAACACTGACTGATGCTGAGAAAACTTTGGTGACAGTTGTTGGCGAAAATGGTGAAGAAAAAGTGATGAAAGAGGGCGAATAAGCTCTTTTTTATTTTTGACAGTTCTGTCAAAAAAATAATAGCGACTTTTTTGCTTTTGACAGTTCTGTCAAAAAATATAATGACTGAAAAAATTAAAAAATAGTGCTGGTAAAATTAGATTTTTATTTTTATGAGAATTGATAATAAATTTTCTCATTTTAGTTTAATTTTCTAAGCATTTCTCTACCTTTTGAATGTGAGATGAGCTATAATAAAACTAGGAAGTGAGGAGATACTATGGAATTAAAATTTGACGAAACTGTCAAAAATAAATTGACAGATTTAACAGAAAACAAGCCAGCAGATTTTGTGTTGGACTATGACTATAGTTTGTCTGATGATGTAGCCGCGGATGCTTGTGCGATTGTTGACCGCTTGCGTCTGGTTGCGCTTGATAAAGGAAAAGTACCTGAGCTCTTTGATGGACAAATTTCAACAGCGCTTGGCACCGTTTATTGCAAAGAATGGGGCAAACGTTTCTTGGACGAAGATATGTCTATGCGACGCACTTCAACAGGTTTGATAGAGATTATGGGCGCTGGCGGACAACTTTCGCCAAACGCTGAAATCGTTGATTATCGGACGAAATAAATGAGGGAGCTAGTTTTGCTGGCTCTTTTTTTGACAGAATCGTCAAAAAAATAAAATGTTAAAATAGAATGATGAAAACAATGAAAATAGTAGTAGCGATTGACTCATACAAAGGTTCAGCAAGTTCAAGCGAATTGAACGAAGCAGTAAAAACAGGAATTTTGTCAGTTGCCCCTGATTGTGAAGTCAAAACATTTGCAATCGCTGACGGTGGCGAGGGAACGATTGCAGCATTAGAAAATGGACTTGATGGGAAACGGATAGCTGTCGCAACGGTCGATTTACTAGAATGTCCGATAACGGCGGAATACTTGATGTTACCAGAAAATATTGCAGTGATTGAAGCAACAAGTGTTGTCGGTATTGATAAAATCATACCAAACGCACAAACTATTCAAGAAGCAACAACACGCGGACTTGCCGAACTTTTCCTAGACGCACAAAAACGTGGGGCGCGTGAAATTGTCCTAAGTCTTGGAGGAACAGGAACATCTGACGGTGGTTTAGGAATTTTAAAAGGCTTGGGTGGTTCTGTTGAAAAATTGCCATTGCTCAAAAATATCAATCTCACAGCTCTTGCCGATGTTACGAACGTTTATGCAGGCGAAAATGGCTACGCCAAAGTCTTTGGCAAGCAAAAAGGCGGAACAGATGAAATCTTAGCGCAGCAAGATAAAGAAGCACAAAAAATAGCACAATTTGTCAAGGAAAAATATAAAATTGACCTGCAAAATATCCCCGGAACTGGTGCAGCTGGAGGATTAGGTGCAGCGATTGTACTTCTCGGAGGCAAGATTGAACCAGGATTTTCTAAAATTGCGCAACTCTTAAATATCGAAGATGAAATAAAAAAAGCAAATCTCGTCATTACGGGTGAAGGACATATGGATTTTCAAACGGCAAATGGGAAAGTGCCGTTTGGCATGGCAGAACTAGCCACGAAATACAATGTACCAACGATTGCTTTTTGTGGCGGACTAGGTGAAGAACTAGGAAAAATGAACGACGTGCTTCTAGCAAGTTTTTCAATCCAGCAGAGCGTTCTTTCGCTTAAAGAAGCTATGGAAAAACAAAGAACACTGAACAATATCGAAAAATTAGCAAAAAACGTCATAAAAACTTGGCAACATTAAGCCAAGTTTTTTCAATCCGACAACAAACAAAATATCAAACACATTTAAAATTTTCTACTTCAGTTATGCTAAAACCTCTTAGATTTTGAACTTTTATTTACCAATATCAGCGCGATGACTACGAGTAAACCACCAATGACTAAGCCAATCGTGAATTTATCGTGTAAGCCGATAATTGAGAAAATCGTGGAAAAGAGTGGCACAAGAAAGAGAAAAGAGCTTGCCACCGTGGCAGGACGTTGTCGTAAACTTGAAAACCATAATCCAAACGAGCCAACAGAAGCGGGTAAAATTAACCACACAAACCACAACCAGCCCCAACCGCTCAAATGTGCAGGATTGTAACTTTCGTGCATGGGTGCTGACAAAATAAGCATTAAAATGCCACCTATCAGTAACTGCCAACCTGTAAATATCCACGAACCTTTATCAAAAGGTACGCGTTTTGTAACAACAGAGTTCACTGACCAACAAAATGAACCAAATAATGCGAACAATGCTCCTATCCCTAAGACACTTTTATCCAAACCAAGACATATTATTACACCCGCAATGCCTAAAACTAAAGATAGAACTTTCCAAGTATTTAGGCGGTCATTGAGCAGAAAATGCGCGAGTAAAGCTAACCACAAGGGATTAGTAAATAAAATAATGGACGACATCGACGAGGACACGCCTGCTGCCATCGCAAGATTAAGCAAGCCCATAGTTCCTGTTGTTTGGAGTAAGCCAATCACAGCAACTAATAACAGTCCCTTTTTGAAACTTCCATTGCTTGTTGGGACGATAGAGTTCCAACCACCACGGATAAGTGTCCATAGCACCATAATCAATCCTGCAATAACGAAGCGGTAACCACCTAGCAAAAAAGGGGGGACGTGTTCAATTGAAATCAAATATTTTCCTGTCGGAAAAGAAGACCCCATGAAAATGGTTGTTAAAATAATACTTGTGAAAAAAACACGATTTGACGTTTGTTCTTGTTGCATAATAACCTCTCATGCCTTTACAAATGGCTGATTTTATAGTAAAATATAATGGAGCTAATGGATTTAACGGAGATGTTTTTTATCTCCATTAAATTATACACCCACGAAAGGAACTTGTCAAGATGAAATTATCGCTTGGTTGGGAACAATCTATTTACGTATTACTTATATTATCTCGCTTGCCTGATGATAAAACCCTTAATTCACTTGCACTAAGTGAGCGCCTAGAGGTTTCACAATCTTATTTGAAAAAAATTATCAAGCAACTGGTAAACGAGGGCCTTATCAAATCTACCGCTGGGAAATTTGGTGGGTTTTCACTTGCTAAATCTCTGGAGGAAATTACTTTCTATGATGTGTTTCTTGCTATTGAAGGACGAGGTAAAATTTTTTCTAGTCAGCAATTACTCAAAAAATTTCTAGGAAAAAAAGAAGGGGCGAAAGCGAAAAAATGTGCCATTACTAACGCTCTTGACACTATTGAAGTAACACTTGTAAAAACACTATCTAACATCTCTCTTGCACAAGTCGCCAAAGAAACTCAAGGAAATTATACCCTTGTTGATTTGGATAAGTGGATTGGAGAGCATGATAAATGAGTCGTACCGATAATAAATAAAAAGTAGAATATACGAACAAAAAAGCACACGAAAGCTTATTTTTCCACCATTCCTGAAAAAGTAAGCTTTTTTTGATATAATAGAAGATGAATATTCTATATTATCATCAAATGAAAGCACTCTAAAAAATGACTTTGCATTTGATTGAAAGTGAGAAACATGGAAGACAAAAATGTTGTAACAGTCAATCTATCTGAGGAGATGAAGACAAGTTTCAGGGATTATGCGATGTCAGTTATTGTGGCACGTGCGTTACCTGATGTGCGTGATGGTTTAAAACCTGTTCATCGCCGTATTCTGTACGGTATGAATGAACTTGGAACGACACCAGATAAGCCTCATAAAAAATCTGCCCGTATTACTGGGGATGTTATGGGTAAATATCACCCACATGGCGATAGTTCAATTTATGAAGCGATGGTTCGTATGGCTCAATGGTGGTCTTATCGTCATATGCTCGTTGATGGTCACGGAAACTTTGGCTCAATGGATGGCGATGGCGCAGCTGCACAGCGTTATACCGAAGCTCGTATGAGTAAAATTGCTCTTGAGATGCTTCGTGATATCAATAAAAACACCGTTGATTTTATTGATAACTATGATGGTACAGAGCGTGAACCAGAAGTTTTACCTGCACGTTTTCCCAACCTTTTAGTCAATGGAACAACAGGGATTGCCGTTGGTATGGCAACTAATATTCCACCACATAATCTTGGAGAAACGATTGATGCGGTTGATATGCTTATGGAAAATCCAGATGCTACAACGCAAGATTTGATGAAAGTAATACCAGGTCCAGATTTCCCAACCGGTGGTATGGTTATGGGTAAATCAGGTATTCGTCGAGCTTATGAAACAGGACGTGGATCGATTACAGTACGTGCAAAAACACATATTGAAGAACTATCTGGAGGCAAAGAACGAATTATCGTGACAGAGTTGCCTTATATGGTTAATAAAGCAAAATTAGTAGAGCACATTGTTCGACTTAATCATGAAAAACGTATCGAAGGTTTGACAGCCGTTCGTGATGAATCAAATCGCGAAGGAATTCGTGTCGTAATCGAAGTTCGTCGTGATATGTCAGCACACGTCATCCTGAATAATTTATTTAAATTAACGAGCTTACAAACGTCATTTGGCTTCAATATGTTAGCGATTGAAAAGGGAATTCCAAAAATTCTTTCCCTTAAACAAATTCTAGTTGATTATATTGAACATCAGATTGAAGTCGTTGAACGTCGGACAGCATTTGACAAAGACCGTGCCGAAGCAAGAGCGCATATTTTAGAAGGTTTACGTATTGCTTTAGACAATATTGACCGAATTATTACGATTATTCGTGAATCTGACACAGATAATATTGCACAACAAACAATGATGGCAGAGTTCCAGTTATCTGAGAAACAATCACAAGCCATTCTTGATATGCGTCTGCGTCGTTTGACAGGTTTGGAACGTGATAAGATTGAAGCAGAATATCAAGATTTAGTTACTTTGATTGCTGATTTAACCGATATTCTTGCGAAACCAGAGCGCGTGAAACGTATCATTCGAGATGAGATGGAAGAAATCAAGCGGAAATATGCAGATAAACGTCGTACAGAACTTCTTGTTGGTGAAGTACTGACACTCGAAGATGAAGACTTGATTGAAGAAGAAGATGTCTTAGTCACTCTCTCAAATAAGGGTTATATCAAACGTCTTTCAAACGATGAATTCCGTGCGCAAAAACGTGGTGGACGTGGTGTTCAAGGAATGGGAATGAGCGATGATGATTTCGTGCAGCATCTGGTTTCAACCAGTACACACGACCATTTGTTATTCTTTACCAATCTTGGCCGTGTTTATCGCATGAAAGGTTATGAAATTCCAGAATATGGACGGACAGCGAAGGGATTGCCAATCGTTAATCTCCTAAAACTTGATGATGGAGAAAAAATTCAAACTCTCATCAATGTTGCTAAGTCTGATGAAGAACGCTTCTTATTCTTTACCACACGAAATGGTCTTGTTAAACGAACAAATACAGGACAATTTTCAAATATCCGTACCAACGGACTGAAAGCTCTCAATCTACGTGACGGCGATGAGCTTATCAATGTCCTTTTGACAGATGGAAATGACGAAATCATCATTGGAACACATAATGGTTACTCTGTTCGATTTGCAGAAAATCTTGTTCGTGATATGGGACGTTCCGCTACAGGTGTTAAAGGGGTCAATCTACGTGAGGAAGACTTCGTTGTCGGTACAAGTACAATCAATAATGATCAAGAAGTTCTTGTGATTTCAGAAAATGGTCTTGGTAAGCGCACTACGGCAAGTGATTATCCAACTAAAGGACGTGGTGGTAAAGGAATTAAAGTCATGAATATTACTGCGCGGACTGGAAAGCTTGCTGGCTTAACAGCAATTAATGGTGAAGAAGACATTATGGTTATCACAGATACTGGTGTGATGATTCGTACTAATGTTCAAAATATTTCACAAACTGGTCGTGCAGCACAAGGTGTCAAGATTATGAAACTTGATGATGAAGCACATATCATGACCTTTGCTCTTGTTGAAGCAGAAACACAAGATGATACAGAAGTAGTAGATGAAACAACTGATGCTCAAGTTGAAGCTAATTCAACTCCAACAGAGGATGAATAATCAGAAAATGAAAAAAATTACCTTATTGTTACTGACTGTTGTAAGTCTCATCGGACTTGCAGCGTGTAGCAGTAACGCAACGACAAAAACAACTGAAAAACGTCATCTTTTAAAAACACCGATACAAGAACAAGCAACCACTATGGGAACTTTTATCCAAGTAACGGTTTATGATAAAGGGAAAACACAAGCAGCAAAAAATGCTTTGAAAATTACATATCAATACAATAAATGGACAACTGTCAATCAATCAGGTTCAGAAGTTGATGAAATTAACAAAGAAGCAGGTATAAAACCTGTAAATGTCAATGCTGGTGTTTATCAACTCATTAAAGATGGTTACAATTACTCTAAAACAAATGTTGGTTATGATATTACAGTTGGTCCGTTGACTAGTCTTTGGCGCATTGGTTTTCCTGATGCTCGTAAACCAAGCCAATCAGAGATTGATGCTGTTTTGCCACTAATTAACTATCATTTCATCAAGTTTGATGATGCAAAACATACTGTTTATCTCACGAAAAAAGGCGCACGGTTAGATTTAGGTTCAATTGTTAAAGGTTATGTTGCTATGTTGATGGTTGATCAGCTTAAAAAAGCTGGTGTAACGACTGGTATTGTTGATTTAGGTTCAAGTTCAATCTATGTTATCGGCAATTCGCCACGAAGCGCAACAAGTCCTTGGCGTATCGGTATTAAAGACCCTAATGACCCAACAGGACAACAAATGGGAATTTTGCAAGCTGCAAATGCTCATGTGAATACTTCAGGAATTTATGAGCGCTATTTGAAGGTTGGTAATGTCAAGTATTCACATGAACTCAGTCCAAAAACAGGTTATCCTTTTGATAATGATATTGCAAGTATTACACTTTTGATTAAAGGAAAAGATTCGACAAATGGAGATGGACTTTCCACAATGATTTTTGCAATGGGAACTAAAAAAGGGTATGAATACGTAGAAAAAATGAAAAATGTTCAAGCTGTATTTGTAGATAAAAATAACAAGGTTTATATTACTCCTGGTTTGAAAAACAAGTTTGAATTAACAGAAACAAAAACTTTTAAAATTGGGAAGATTGCTGATTTGAAAAATTAATTTTAATTCTTGCTATTTAGCAAGAATTTTTTATCAGTAACTCTTAAAAATTCTAAATAATTTGTTTCATTATTAAAAAATGTTACAATAGTTTTATAGAAAATATGGAAGTGAGAAATAAGGTGGAAAAAGCAAAGAAAACTAAAAAAATTCGACGGCGCCTGATTAATATTTTGATAGTCCTCTTATTTTTAGTTGGATTGGCCTTAATATTTAATAAACCTATTCGAAATATGTTGATTGCCGGTAATAGCAATCGTTATCAAGTTTCCAATGTTACGCGTAAAGAGATTGTGAAGAATCAAAAAGCAAAAGCTAACTTCGATTTTAAAAAAGTTTCACTTGTGGATTTTCAGAGTGTTTTTGCAAATGAGCTGAACCGTCAACCTTTACCTGTTATTGGCGGGATTTCTGTACCAGATTTAGGAATTAATCTTCCCATTTTCCGGGGTGTAGGAAACACTTCGCTTCTTTACGGCGCCGGTACGATGAAAGAAAATGATACTATGGGACAAGGAAATTATGCTTTGGCAGGTCATAATATGACTGGATTTACAAGCGATTTGTCTATTCTTTTCACACCATTAACACATGCAAAAGTTGGAATGATGATTTATGTGACAGATAAAGCAAATATTTATGAATATAAGTTGGCTTCAATAAATGTTGTGACACCTGATCATGTGGAAGTGATTGATAATGTTCCTGGCAAAACGGAAATTACTTTAATTACTTGTTATGATGAAGCGGCAACGCACCGTATTGTTATTCACGGTACATTTGAGAAAAAAATAGCTTTTTCAACCGCACCACAAAGCATTCTAAAGTCTTTTGAAGTAAAATATAATCAAATAAAGAATATGTAAAAGCTGATATGTTATATATCAGCTTTTTTATTTTGCCATATTTAAAAAGATAGTGTGGAAAAAATGTCAAAGCAAAAATATGTTATAATTAAAAGTGATTTTTAGAGAAACGAGAATGATTTTGAACCCACTACTTAATGGAATGAATGAAAAACAGGCAGAGGCTGTGCAGACGACGAAAGGTCCACTTTTGATTATGGCGGGCGCTGGTTCTGGAAAAACACGTGTCTTAACTCACAGAATTGCTTATCTGATTGATGAAAAGATGATTAATCCTTGGAATATCTTGGCGATTACTTTTACAAATAAAGCAGCGCGCGAGATGCGTGAACGAACTCTTGGACTAAATCCTGCGGCACAAGATACATTGATTGCAACCTTTCACTCAATGTGTGTACGTATTTTACGACGTGATGCAGACCATATTGGTTATAATCGTAATTTTACAATCGTTGACCCGGCTGAGCAGAAGTCTTTGATGAAGCGAATTTTGAAAAACTTTAATTTGGACCCTAAAAAATGGGAACCAAAAACTTTATTGGGGACAATTTCTAATGCGAAAAATGATTTACTGGATGAGGAAGCTTATGAAGCGCAAATCAATGCGCGTAATCCATATGAATTGTTAGTAGCGCGTGTTTATAAGGCTTATCAGGAAGAATTACGTAAGTCAGAAGCAATGGATTTTGATGATTTGATTATGCAAACTTTGCGTTTATTTGATAAAAATCCCGATGTGCTTGCTTATTATCAGGGGAAATTTCAGTATATTCATGTGGATGAGTATCAAGATACAAACCATGCACAATATCAGCTTGTAAAATTATTGGCTTCACGCTTTAAAAATATCTGTGTTGTAGGAGATGCAGACCAATCTATCTATGGTTGGCGCGGTGCAGATATGCAAAATATCTTGGATTTTGAAAAAGATTATCCTGATGCAAAAGTGGTTTTATTAGAAGAAAACTATCGTTCCACAAAGACAATCTTGCAAGCAGCTAATAATGTTATCAAAAATAATGTTAATCGTCGTCCTAAAAAGCTTTGGACTCAAAATGATGATGGCGCAAATATTGTTTATTATCGGGCAAATGATGAAAAAGATGAAGCTGTCTTTGCTGCGTCAACGATTGCTGAGCAAGTGCGTGCTAAGGAACATAAATACAGTGATTTTGCGATTCTTTATCGGACAAATGCGCAGTCACGTAATATTGAAGAAGCTTTCATGAAATCAAACATTCCTTATGGAATGGTAGGAGGAACAAAGTTTTATTCACGTAAGGAAATTCGAGATGTAATTGCTTATCTAAATGTAATTGCTAATCCGCGTGATAATATGAGTTTTGAGCGGATTATAAATGAACCAAAACGTGGGATTGGTCCTGGAACGGTTGAAAAATTGCGTAATTTTGCAGCTTCACGTGGGACTTCCTTGGAAGAAGTAACGATGGATATTACTTTGTCTGATATTCGCGGAAAAGCTGCAGGTGAAATTTTTAATCTTGGTGTGATTTTTGATTTGTTAAGAGAACACGCTGAAAAATTGACAGTCACAGAACTTGTAGAGGAAATGCTTGAAAAAGTAGGTTATCTCAATGTTTTGCAGTTACAAAATAATCTGGAGGGACAGACAAGAATTGAAAATATCGAGGAATTTCTTTCTGTAACCAAGAACTTTGATGAAAAATCGGAAGTGCCCACAGATGAAGAGACAGGGGAGGCGATTGAAGAAAATGGATTAGAACGTTTGAGTCGTTTCTTAAATGATTTGAGTTTGATTGCTGATACAGATAGTTATGAGGAAGAATCGGATAATGTCACTTTGATGACTTTACACGCGGCAAAAGGTTTGGAATTTCCAGTCGTTTTTCTGATTGGTTTAGAAGAAGGAATTTTCCCATTGTCTCGAGCAAATGAGGATGTGGAAGAGTTAGAAGAAGAACGTCGTTTGGCTTATGTAGGAATTACACGTGCTGAACAGACTTTGTATATTACTAATGCTAATAATCGTACAATGTATGGAAAATCAAGCTATAATCGTCCAAGCCGCTTTATCTCAGAGATTGATGATGAATTACTGGATTATGCTGGTCTAGCTCGTAAAGCAAATACTAGTTTTAATGCGAGTTACAAAAATGCTAATGCAGGTAATCGTTTTGCATCAGGGATATCAATGTCAGATGCGTTGCACAAACGGAAAGATGTAATCAATCCATTTGCGAATGGAAATTCTAATCAAAAGAAAGAAATGTCTGTTGTTGATTGGAAAATTGGAGATACTGCTGTTCATCGCAAGTGGGGAGAAGGATTAGTGCTTGGTGTTGAAGGAACTGGAAAAAATATGGAATTAAAGATTAATTTTCCAGAGATTGGTATGAAACGACTTTTGGCAGCTATGGCTCCGATTGAAAAGAAGGATTAAATAATGGCAAAACATGAACTTGAGCGTGTTGAACTGACAAATATGTGTGCGATAATTGATGAAGAAAATCAAAAAGTTGTCGTACAAAAACGAGTGAAATCTTGGTGCGGTATAACTTTTCCGGGAGGTCATGTGGAAAGAGCTGAAGCGATTGTGCCATCAACTATTCGAGAGATTAAGGAAGAAACGGGGCTTGATATTCGGGATTTAAAGGCTTGTGGGATAAAAGATTGGTATAATCCAGAAACTTCTTCCCGTTATATTGTTTTTCTTTTTGCAACAACAAATTTTTCAGGAAATTTGTTGGAAGAGACAGCAGAAGGAGAAGTTTATTGGGAAGATATTGAGAAATTACCTGATTTGGAACTTTCTTCTGGCTTTTGGGAAATGGCAGAAATGATGTTGTCAAGAAAGTATGCTGAGTTTTCTTATTTGATTGATGGTAAGGATTGGATTAAGAACTTTTATTGAGTTTGTAGTTAATTTGTTTAAAATAAAAAATTTGAGATTATAATTTTTAAAAATGAAGGTGAAAAAATTGATGGAAAAACAACGCTGTAAATGGTGTCAATCAAGTGAAAAAATGATTCATTATCATGATAGTTTTTGGGGAAATCCTCTGCATGGAGACCAAGAATTATTTGCAAAGTTGGTGCTGGATATGAACCAAGCGGGACTTTCTTGGAATACGATTTTAAATAAGCAAGAAAATTTTTATGCAGCTTTTGATGATTTTGATATTGCCAAAGTGGCAAGTTATGATGATGATAAATTTAATGCTTTGATGAATAATGCTGGAATTATCAGAAATCGTTTGAAGATTGCTGCGGCTATCAATAATGCTCAAAAAGTATTAGAAGTTCAGAAAGAATTTGGCTCTTTTGATACTTATATCTGGTCGTTTACAGCTGGAAAAGTGCTACAACATCATATTATTGATGAAAGTGAAATTCCAGCAACGAATGATTTGTCGGATAAAATGAGTAAAGATATGAAAAAACGTGGTTTCAAATTTACTGGTTCAACAGTCATCTATGCTTATTTACAGGCGATTGGTGTGATTAATGACCATGCAGAGAGTTGTTTTAGACAAGCTGAACTGATTGGAGACGAAGATTAAAAGTTAATATTATAAGTTCTAAGTGAATTTTTTGCTTAGAATTTTTTTGACAAAACTGTAAAATATCAAATTTAGTATTGATTGAATTTTCAGAAAATGATATAATGGATAAGATAAAACTTTTTAAAGAATATTGAGGATAAAATGACAGTTAATATAGCGATTTTAGGATTGGGAACGGTAGCTTCTGGATTGCCTTTTTTGCTTGAGGAAAATAAGGAAAAATTGGTACGTCTTTTGAATGATGAAATTCGGATTAAGACAGTGTTGATGCGTGATGAAGAAACGATTGCAGAAGCACGTGAACGTGGATTCGATTATGATTTTGTGTTAGATTTAGATGAGATTTTGGCAGATGAGGAAATCAGTATTGTTGTTGAACTTATGGGAAGAATTGAACCAGCTAGAACTTTTATTTCGCGTGCTTTAAAAGCGAATAAGAATGTTGTGACAGCGAATAAAGATTTACTAGCTATCCATGGACGTGAATTGCGAAAATTGGCACAAGAAAATCAAGTTTCTTTGTATTACGAGGCTGCAGTAGCTGGCGGTATTCCTATTTTGCGTACTTTAGCAAACTCTTTGGTTTCTGATAAAATTACTCGAATTTTAGGAGTTGTTAATGGAACAAGTAATTTTATGATGAGTAAAATGGTTGGTGAAAGTTGGACTTACGAAAAGGCACTTTCTGAAGCGCAACGATTGGGATATGCTGAGTCTGACCCGACAAATGATGTAGATGGAATAGATGCAGGTTATAAACTTGTCATTTTGAGTGAATTTGCTTTTGGAATGTCTATTGAAAATGATGATGTACAGCATGAAGGCATTCGGACGATTACACCAATGGATGTGGAAATTGCTCAACAGTTGGGCTATGTGATTAAACTGGTTGGTGAGATTGTTGAAGTAGAATCAGGTGTATTCGCTGAGGTGAGTCCTACTTTCTTGCCTCAAAAACACCCTTTGGCAAGTGTAAATGGTGTGATGAATGCTGTTTTTGTTGAATCAATAGGTATCGGTGAATCTATGTATTATGGACCTGGTGCGGGACAAAAGCCGACAGCGACAAGTGTTTTGGCAGATATTGTTCGTTTGGCAAAACGTATTCAAGATGGAACAACTGGGAAATTATTCAATGAATATGTCCGAGAAACAAAGTTGGCAAGTCCAGCTGATGTGAAAAACAAATATTATTTTTCTGTAGAAACACCTGATACAACAGGACAATTTTTACGTTTGACTAATATTTTCACAAGTGAAAATGTGTCTTTTGAACAAGTTGTACAGCAAAAAGGAGACGGGAGTCGTGCAGTAGTGGCAATTATCTGTCATCGAATTGCTCGGACACAGTTGGCACAGATTAAGGAAAAATTGATGGCGGAGAGTGATTTTAAAGTACTCAATGTTTTTAAAGTCTTGGAGGATTAAATGAAAATTAGTGTTCCTGCAACAAGTGCTAATTTAGGTGCTGGTTTTGATTCGATTGGTATTGCTGTAAATTTGTATTTGGAAATTGAAATATTGGAAGTTTGTGAAGAATGGCTCGTCATACATGAGTTAGGAGATGATGTGCCGTCTGATGTCCATAATTTATTGATTGAGACAGCGCTTGATGTGGCTCAGAGATTTTCAAAAAAATTAGTGGCACATAAAATAAAAATGGTAAGTGAAGTACCTTTGGCACGTGGTTTAGGGAGTTCTAGCTCGGTGATTGTGGCTGGAATTGAACTTGCTAATCAACTGGCAGAGTTACATTTGACGAATGACGAAAAATTACAGTTAGCAACGGAAATTGAGGGACATCCAGATAATGTTGCGCCAGCAATTTTTGGAAATTTGGTTATTGCTTCTACGGTTGAGGGAAAGACAACAGCTGTACAGGCTGCTTTTCCAGAATGTGCGTTGCTTGCTTTTGTACCGAATTACGAGTTGAAAACTTCTGATAGTCGGCGCGTTTTGCCTGAAAATCTGACCTACAAAGAAGCAGTTGCAGCGAGTTCGATTGCAAATGTTCTGACAGCAAGTTTATTGACTGCAAATCTTGAAAAAGCTGGAGAGATGATTGAGGCAGATCGTTTTCATGAAAAATACCGTAAAAATTTGGTCAAAGAATTGAGTATTTTACGTGAAATTGCGCATGAAAATGGTGCTTATGCAACGTATTTGAGTGGTGCAGGTCCAACAATTATGATAATTACTAATAAAAAGTTTTTGACAGAACTGTCAAAAAAAATTGCAGCTGAAAATTTTGATGGAAAACTTTTACAACTTAAAATTGATACGGCTGGTGTACAAGTTCGTGAATAATTTATCATTGAATTTTGCGGATATTCTTGAATTATGATAAAATAGTAGAAGTTAAAACTCCTAAATCATATTTGAGGAAAATCATGTTAAAAAAAGAAGACTTTGAAAAATTTCCTGAAATGACTGTTGAATTTGATAGTCCATTATCAGAATATACCTTTACGAGAGTTGGTGGGACAGCGGACTTTTTGGCTTTTCCAAAATCCAACACAGAATTGCTTGAAGTGATTGCGCTCGCTCGTGAGACAGATACACCAATTACTGTACTTGGCAATGCGTCCAACTTAATAGTGCGTGATGGTGGCATTCGTGGCTTAGTTATTTTGTTGGAAAAAATGGCACAGGTCAAAATCGCAGGTTATACGATTGAAAGCCAGGCTGGCGCAAAATTGATTGATGTAGCAAAAATCGCACAAGAACAAGCTCTAACTGGCTTTGAATTTGCTTGTGGCATTCCTGGTTCAATTGGTGGTGCGGTCTTTATGAATGCTGGTGCTTATGGAGGGGAGATTTCCCAAGTACTTGCGAGTGTTAAAGTGATTGATGAACAGGGAAATATTTCCAATTTATCAGCAGATGAGATGAAATTTGGTTATCGTCATTCGATTGTTCGTGATAAAAATCTGATTATCGTGAGTGCAAAATTTGAGTTAAAATCAGGAGATCCGCAGCAAATTCAAAATGAAATGAATCGGTTAAATAATCTGCGTGCAAGTAAGCAACCACTTGAATATCCAAGCTGTGGAAGTGTTTTTAAACGTCCGTCGGGACATTTTGCAGGTCAGCTCATTCAAGAAGCAGGTTTACAAGGAAAACGCATTGGTGGTGTAGAAGTCTCTAAGAAACACGCTGGATTTATGGTTAATATTGATGAAGGAACAGCGAGCGACTACGAAGCACTGATTGCTTATGTTATTGAAAAAGTGAAAGCAAATACTGGTGTGACATTAGAACCTGAAGTGAGAATTATTGGGGAAAAATTATAATTAAAAAGAGAATGATTTTAGTCTCTTTTTTAATTTGTATTTATAAAATGAGAAGTAGCGTCTATCCAGCTGCTCAGCAATAATTATTTTTATTATGTTATAATTAAAGTAATTATTTGAATAGGAATATAAAAATGAATATAGAAGAAATGAAAGCACGGCAAGAAAAAATTCGTAATTTTTCGATTGTGGCGCATATTGACCATGGGAAATCAACGTTAGCAGATAGAATTCTTGAACTCACTGATACAGTATCAAAACGTGAAATGCAGGCTCAGTTGTTAGACAGCATGGATTTGGAGCGAGAACGTGGGATTACGATTAAGCTCAATGCGATTGAGTTGAATTATCATGCTAAGGACGGTGAAACTTACATTTTTCACTTGATTGATACACCGGGACATGTGGATTTTACTTATGAAGTATCACGGAGCTTAGCGGCTTGTGAAGGCGCGATTTTGGTAGTAGATGCAGCGCAGGGAATTGAGGCGCAAACTCTTGCAAATGTCTATTTGGCACTTGATAATGACCTTGAAATTCTTCCTGTTATCAATAAAATAGACCTTCCAGCGGCACAGCCTGAAGTTGTCAGACAAGAAATTGAAGATGTCATCGGACTTGACGCCTCTGAGGCAGTTCTTGCGAGCGCAAAATCAGGTATTGGAATTGAAGAAATTTTAGAACAGGTGGTTGAGAAAATTCCAGCACCTTCTGGTGATGTAGAAGCACCACTTAAAGCCTTAATTTTTGACTCTGTTTATGATGCTTATCGAGGTGTTATTTTGCAAATTCGTCTGATGGACGGTTCATTAAAAGTGGGCGATAAAATCCAGTTGATGAGTAATGGCAAGGAATTTGACGTGACTGAGGTTGGAATTTTTACTCCTAAGGCTGTAGCGCGCGATTTTTTGATGGCGGGCGATGTTGGTTATGTGGCAGCAGCAATTAAGACGGTTGCAGATACGCGAGTTGGTGATACGATTACACTGGCGGATAATCCTGCACAGGAAGCTTTGGCAGGTTATAAAAAGATGAATCCGATGGTTTTTGCTGGGATTTATCCTGTGGAATCCAATAAATTTAATGATTTGCGTGAAGCATTGGAACGTTTGCAACTCAATGATGCAAGTTTGCAATTTGAGCCTGAAACATCAAATGCACTGGGCTTTGGTTTTCGTTGCGGTTTCTTGGGGCTTCTTCACATGGATGTCATTCAGGAACGTTTGGAGCGTGAATTTGACTTAGATTTGATTATGACGGCGCCAAGTGTCGTTTATCACATCAATACCACTGATGGAGAAATACTTGAAGTTGCCAATCCGAGCGAATTTCCTGACCCGACAAAAATTGAAAACATTGAAGAACCTTTTGTGAAAGCACAGATTATGGTTCCTAATGATTATGTGGGAGCTGTGATGGAACTAGCACAACGAAAACGTGGTGTGTTTGAGACGATGGATTATTTGGATACAAATCGGGTAAATATCATTTATCATATGCCACTTTCTGAGATTGTTTTTGACTTTTTCGATAAGTTAAAGAGTTCAACAAAAGGTTATGCCAGTTTTGATTACGAGATTTCAGATTATCGTGCTTCTAGTCTTGTGAAGATGGACATTTTGCTCAATGGCGATAAAGTGGATGCGTTGAGTTTCATTGCTCACAAAGAATTTGCTCAGGAACGTGGACGTGTGATTGTTGAGAAGTTGAAGAAGCTTATTCCTCGTCAGCAATTTGAAGTGCCTATTCAGGCGGCTATTGGGCAGAAAATTGTTGCACGTTCTGATATTAAGGCTTTGCGTAAAAATGTTCTTGCCAAATGTTATGGTGGCGATATTTCTCGAAAACGTAAGTTGCTCGAAAAGCAAAAAGCAGGTAAAAAACGGATGAAGTCGATTGGCTCTGTTGAAGTACCGCAGGAGGCTTTTTTGTCAGTTTTAAGTATGGACGAAGAATAAAATGAAGTGCCAATATAAATTGGCATTTTTTTGCTTAATATTTTTTGAATTTAAGTGAAAACGAAGTGCGGGGCTTAGAGTATGTTATAATAAAGAACAGGAAATAAAAAGTAAGAGAGAAGAATATGGGTCAGTCATTATTTGAACAATTAAAACACGTGGACGTTGAGAACAGTAGTAGTGAGATTTTAATTGGTGTGTTTCATTCATCGTCAAAAGGTTTTGGCTTTGTGACGCCAGAAGGTGTGACGGATAAGGAAAATGATGTTTTTATTGCTCAAAAAAATACAAAAGATGCGCTAGATGGTGATAAGGTAGAAGTTCGTAAACTTCATAATAAGACGAAAAAACGTGGTGCAGATGGAAATGTGACAAAGATTTTGGAGCGTTCAACTAAAGAAGTTGTTGGGATTTATCTACCACTGAGTAAAAAAGAAAAAGAAAATTATCAAAAGGAAAAGTTTGTTGCTCGGATTAAAGTGCGTAATGAGAAATTGCCGGATAATCTTTTTGTAACGGAAACAGATGCGCTTGCTGAGGATTTAGTGCGCGTGAAAATTGTACAATATCCTGCAGAAAATAAGGCTTTTGTTGGGAAAATGACTGATGTTATCGGTCATAAGGGAGATAAGGGAATTGATGTACTGGAGATTTTAGCTGGGAATCAAATTCCTGAGTTTTTCCCTGATGATGTGTTGGCGCAGGCAGAAGCAATCAGTGATACAGTGCCTGATGATGAGCTAGAAGGACGTGTTGATTTTCGTGAGGAAGTGACTTATACGATTGATGGCGATGATTCTAAGGATTTAGATGATGCTATACATGTGAAACGGCTTGATAATGGGAATTTTGAGTTGGGTGTGCATATTGCGGATGTTTCGCATTATGTGACGGAAGGCTCGATAATTGATAAAGAAGCTCTTTCAAGAGGAACATCTGTCTATGTTGTTGACCGTGTCGTACCGATGTTACCTGTTCGCCTGTCCAATGGGATTTGTTCGTTGAATGAAAATGAAGTGCGTTTGACACTTTCTTGTGTGATGGAAATTAACAAAAAAGGGACGGTTGTTAAGTCAGAAATTCAGCCTTCTGTGATACAGACGACTTATCGAATGACTTATAACAATGTTAATAGGATTTTGCTCAAAGGTCTTGAAGGACATCGTGAGATGCGAGAGAAGTTTGAAAAGATTGTCAGTTCACTCGAAATTGGGAAAGAATTGCATGAGATTTTGGAGGATGTGCGTGACAATCGTGGTGCTTTGGAGTTTGAAGAGTCAGAAGCGAAGATTATTTTAGATGATAAAGGTCACCCAATAGATATTGTCAAACGTGAGCGTGATGTGGCTGAGCGAATGATTGAGAGCTTCATGTTGATGGCAAATGAAACCGTGGCAAGTTGGTTTATTAAAAATAAATATCCAAGTATTTACCGCGTGCATGAGACGCCCAAGGAAAAAGCTTTTGCAAAATTGCAAGAAATGGCAGCCGATAAGGGATTTTCTCTTGTTTCTAACTCGAATAAGGCTTTGCAGTATTTTCAAGAGGAAATCAAGGGAAGTTCTTATGAAAAACCGTTGGCTTATCAGCTTCGCCATACAATGGCGACGGCTATTTATTCGGAGAAAAATACGGGACATTATGGACTTGCTTCAAAAAATTATACGCATTTTACGAGTCCAATCCGGCGCTATCCCGATTTGTTGGTGCATCGTTTGATTCATTTGTATTTGAAAAATCATTCTAATAAGGTAAAAGAGGAGCAGAAGGAGAAAATTCCTGAGATTGCTAAGCAGAGTTCAGATAGGGAGCGCCGTGCCGTAGTTGCTGAACGGATGGTTGATGCGATGAAGAAAGCGGAGTATATGCAAGATCACATGACTGAAACTTTTGTCGGAACGATTACAGGTATTCAAAAATTTGGTTGTTTTGTTGAATTACCAAATACGGTTGAAGGATTGGTGCGTTTAAGTAATCTGAAAAGTCCAGAGAAGGAACGTTTGGATTATGATGAGGAAGATGAGGTTATCAAAGGTGTGCAGACAGGCTTTACTTATCAGATTGGCGATAGTTTAAGAGTTCATGCGATTGCTGCGGATAAACGTCTTGGGAAGATTGATTTTGAACAGATGCTTTAAATAAAAAAATGGTGGATGTGAATATCTGCTATTTTTTTATTGCTGAAAATCACTGTTATACTACCTATAACAGCTCTTGACAGAATTGTCAAGAGCTTATTAGAAAGCGGTGTGAGAGTGAAAAATAAAATTTTTTCTGGAAAAAACTTTTTGACAGTTCTGTCAATTATTTTGGCGACTATCGTGACTTACTTGCCTTATTTTAAAAATACTGTTGGTATTGATACAAGTACGATGATGCTCAATCAGAGGCAGATGTTACAAGGCTATTTATCACAAGGTCGTTTTGGGATTGTTTGGTTTTTTGACAGTTTTGTCAAAAATTATAATAATGAGATTGTTCCTTTTATGGCAGTGTTTTTACTGATTCTGATAGGTATTTATTTCTATTTTTTATTGGATAACTATTTGACGAACTTGTCAAAAATGATGAAAGCAATTTTTGCAATTTTATTTGTCAATAATCCTGTGATTTATGCACAGTTGTATTTCAAGTTACAAGCGATTGAGATTTGTCTGGGGATTTTATTGGTGCTTGTGGCGAGTCATCTTTGTTTGCTTGAGCGCCCGGTGCGTCTGGTAAAATTCATCTTGTCTGTTATTTTACTGAGTTTTGCGATTTTGATTTACCAAAGTTTTGCTTTTTTCATTTTTTCTTTATTTTTGTTCTATTTACTCATTTTTCCTGAAAAACGTAGAGAAGTTTTGCAGACATTTTTCCCCGCTTTGCTAGTTTCTGGACTGGTTTATATTGTGGTTTACTGGCTTTATTCGTTGCGTGTACAGTATTCAACTTATGGGGCGCAGACTTATTTGATGTGGAATCGTTTTGCATCCTTGGGACATTTAAAGCAGATTTTGATGCTGGGAATGCTTGTGGCAGCTGTGTTTTTTGTGATTTTATCTATTTGGACGATAGTGCGAGCGAGAAAATATTTGACAATCGATGCTCATTTGTTGGTATTACTTTTGATGTCCTTGCTGACTTTTAACGTCTTTTTTGGCAATATTATCCCGACACCGCGTGTTTATTTTGGCACTTTTTCAGTCGTGGGAATAGGGCTACTTTATACTTTAGTCAATCGGGCGCGTGTTTGGCGCTTTTTAGCGGGGAGTTTGGCTATTCTGTCACTATTATTGACTTTTGGCTTAGCACACAAAGCAAATGTCAGTTTTGCAAACGATGTTCAGTTGACCCAAAAAGTGACAAATTTTGCGAATCAGAAACAGGCAAAAACAGTTGTGTTCATTGGAAATTTGCAAGTTGGAAATCAAGGTGCAGTCAATAAAATAGCAGATTTGTTCATTACGGGTGCAACGCGAACAAGTTTCTTTCAATTTGATGAGCCGTTGATTTCTGTACGTCCTTATGATTTTATGCGGCTACAAGGACACGATTTTCCAGTAGCTGATAAGGCACTTCGTCAGGCGATGGTTACAAAATATGAAAATTTACCTGCTTATCCAGCAGCCGGAGCATTTATTTTTGATGAGGACAGTCAGACAGTTGTCGTAAAATTGTCAGATTGATTTTTGACAGTTCTGTCAAAAAATATTGTATTAAAAAGTATCATATTTTATGATACTTTTTAATTGTTTTTAATATTTTTGCTATAATAAGAATAAGAAAAAACTAAGGAGAGAGCGTATGGCAAAGTATAGTGTTGGACTTGATATCGGAATCGCGAGTTGTGGTTGGAGCATTATTGATATTGACAAAAAAGAGATTGTGGATTTGGGCAGTCGGATTTTTCCGTCCGGAAATGCTGCGGGGAATCAGGACAGACGGAGTTTTCGTGGCACGCGGCGCTTGATTAGACGGCGAAAAAATCGTTTGTCAGATTTGACGAAATTCTTAGAAATTTTGGACAAATCTGTCAAATTTGACGAAAAAGCCAATCCATATGAATTACGTGTCAAAGGGCTGACAGAAAAGCTGTCAAAAGCCGAAATAGCAAGTGCGCTGTTGCACATTGTCAAACGGCGGGGGATTTCTTATGATTTAGGCGATTTGGAAGATGATGGTACGAGTGGTGTGAGCGACTATAAGTCGTCTATCAATATCAATCGTCAACTTTTGAAAGAAAAAACAGTTGGTCAAATTCAGCTCGGACGACTGAGTGAATTTGGACAAGTGCGTGGACAGGTCAAGGTGGATGATGAAAAGACCTTGCTCAATGTTTTTCCTGCGTCTGCTTATGCCGATGAGGCAGAGAGAATTTTGACAAAGCAACAGGAATTTTATCCCGAGATTACGGATGAATTTATTGAGAAAATATGTAAAAAGGATGATGAAAATCCTGAAAATAATGGATTAATTGTCCGCAAACGTGAATATTTCACAGGTCCTGGCAATGAAAAATCGCACACTGATTATGGTGTTTATAAAACATCTCAATATGTAAAATTGCACCCTGCCGCAGATTATAAAGAAAATGGGAAAACATTAAAAAATCTTTTTAGTGAACTCATCGGTATTGATATTCAAGGCGAAAAACGGGCGTCAGCGTCAAGTTTGACGGCGCAGATTTATAACTTGTTGAATGATTTGAATAATTTAAAAGCGAAAGAACCAAATGAGAATACTGATTCTGACGGAAAATTGACCACAGAAACTAAAGAGAAAATTCTTTATGCATTACGAAATAATTCTGGGAAAAATCAACTAAGTATTAATCAAATTTGCAAGTTTATGGGAGCAAAATCCGAGGATATTGATGGTTTTCGTGTAAAAAATGACGATTCTAAAACGAAACAACTACATAATTTGAAGGCTTATGATAAATTTCGGAAAGCATTAGCGGAGATTGGCAAAGAAGCAAATGACCTTCCAACAGAATTTTTTGATAAAATCGCTGATATTTTGACACTCAACACAGAAAAATCTGAAATTCGCAAACAACTTGATAAAGCAGAGTTTGCTGATATTTCTGACGAAATCAAAGAATTGATTATTGAGCAAAATAAAAATCTCCTTGTTGATGGTCGCGCGACTTGGCACAGCTTTTCATATTCTACGATGAAAAAAATGTATGACTACCAGCTAAACACTTCTCATGAACAAATGACAATTTTGACGCATGATTTAAAGTTGATGAAGCCTGACAATGAAAAATACAAAGGTTTGAAAAATATTCCTGCCAAGAAAATCACAGAAGAAATTTACAATCCTGTCGTTGCGAAATCCACACGTGAAGCGATTAATGTTTTTAATGCGATTGCTAAACGCCTTGGGCGTGAAAATATTGAGCAAGTCATTATCGAACTTCCACGTGAGGACAACGAAGATGACGTGAGAAAAAATATTCAAAAATTCCAAAAAGAACAAGAAAATGAAAAACATACTGCTGACGAAGCTGTCAAACAGCAGATGACAATTTCTGACAGCGAGTTGCGTGCTCAATATCGTAGATATAAAGGTCTGTCACAAAAAGTACGCTTTTGGTATCAGCAAGAGAATATTTGTCCTTATTGTGGTAAGAAAATTGAAGCTGTGCAACTCATCAATAATAATGACAGTTTTGAAGTTGACCACATTATACCGATTTCTGTCAGTTTTGACGATTCACAAAATAATAAAGTGCTTGTTCATGCCCAATGTAATCAAGCCAAGGCCCAACAAACACCACTTGGCTGGATAAATAACGGTGGAGGTTTTGGACAAGATAAATCTATTTATATTGCCAAAATCAAAGCTAATAAACGATACAGCAAAAATAAAATTGATAATTTGCTCAATAATGCTGACTTAAACGATATTGAAACACGCCGTGGCTTTGTTCAGCGCAATATCAATGATACTCGTTATGCTTCACGTACCGTCTTGGACGAATTTTATAGCTTTTTCAAGTCAAATAATCTGCCGACCAAAGTCAAGGTTGTCCGAGGGAAATGGACGAGCCAAATGCGCAAAAAATGGAATGGCGCTGGTGGTCTTGCAAAAACACGTGACACGCACCATCACCATGCGATTGACGCAAGTATCATCGCAAGTTTTCCGTTACTCAAGGCTTTTGACCGTGTTACTCTCATCAATGAAGTTGATGAAGACACAGGAGAAATTCTCAAAAAAATTCCGATTGTTAGTAGTAGAGCCTACGAAAAAGAAATCAGTGAGCTTTATGATTTCCCACTTTTCAAGCAGGTTGAGCGGGCAAATGATATTGGAAATTTTTCTGACACAGAAATTGACAAAGATGGCAAGAAGAAATTTATTGAAGACCCTGAAAAAATAGCAGATAATCCTGTTAAATTTAGTCATAAGGTGGATAAAAAGGCAAATCGGGCGGTTGCTAATCAGACGATTTATGGGACACGAATGCGTGAAACAGAGATTATAAAACGTGGAAAAACTGAAATTTCTCAAGATGAGTATGTTTTTGGGACAATTAAAGATATTTATAATGTCGATGATTTTGCAAAATTCAAGAAACTTTATGATGAAGCAAAGAAAAAAGATGAACTCAAGTTTTTGATGCAAGTAAAGGATACTAAGACATGGGAAAAATTAGAAAAAATTCTCAAAGAATATCCAGATTTTGAGGAAAAAACGCAGGTTGACGGAAAAGTTAAGATTATGCCTGCGTCCCCATTTGAGCTTTATCGCCGTGACAATGGTTTTATCACAAAATACGCCAAGCACAATAATGGTCCCAAAGTTGTGAGTCTGAAGTATTATGATACAAAAGTCGGAAATCATATTGATATCACGCCGTCTGAAGCAAAAAATAAAGTGCTTTTGCAGAGTTTGAAACCTTGGCGAACAGATGTTTATTTCAATCCTGAAACGGGACTTTACGAGCTTTTAGGCTTGAAATATGCTGATTTGAAATATACTAAGGGTGTTTATGGAATTACGCAAGAAGCATACAATAATCTAAAACTTGGACGAACTATTAAAAAAGATGAGACGATTATTACTGCTGGAAAACCTGCGATAAATAGTAAGAGTGAATTTTGCTTTAGTTTGTATCGGAATGATCAAGTAAAAGTTGAAAAAGATGATGAAAGTTATGAGTTACGTTTTATTTCAATTACAGAAATGAAACCATTACACATGGAAAAGTTCATTCCCAATTCTGAGATACCTGTTTATGGTAATGTCGGTAAAGAAGGACGGCTCCGAAAACTGGTAGTAAATGGGGCTAAACTCTACAAAATCAACACGGACATTTTAGGCACCCTATATCCAATTGAAAAAGAAGAACTCAAACTCACAATTTGACTTTACGATTAATTTATCGTAAAATAGTATCAGGAGGTAGCTATCATGGAAACAGCACCTGTATCAGATTTGAGAAATTACACGGCAATTACGAGTGAAGTTCGTGAGGGAAGTCCGGTTTATTTGACGAAAAACGGCAAGACGAAGTATGCTTTGGTGGACGCTGAGGAATATGATTTTATGAGAGCCAAATTGCGCTTGTTTTCCGAACTACGACAGGCAGAAATCGAAGATGAAAATGGCGCTCCGCGTTATAGCATCAATGAAGTGAGAGAAAATTTAGGTTTGACGCAATGAGGATAGAGTTTCTCACGGCGGCGAATAGAGATTTGCAGATGATTAAGGAATTTCATCCGAATAAGGGCTTGCAGATAGTTGATGATATTTTGAAAGATATTGATAGACTTGCGTCTTCTCCCAAGCTTGGCGCAAGTCTGTCTTTCAAGCTAAAAGAAGAAACGCATTATCGGTATCTTGTGAGTACAAAATTTATTGTCATTTATGTGATAGAAAAAGAAGTTGTGGCGATTACTCGTATTTTTGATGCACGTCAAGACTGGCTCAATCAGCTTTTTCGTTGACAGTTTCTGTAAAAAGTGCTATGATGAAAGGGTAGTTGACGGACTACTTACCTCGACGGAGGTAACCTTTCAAACTTTTACTGATAGGAAAATGTTTGAGAATCTACAAAGATAAGGCTTTATGCCGAAATCACGTCTTGCCCAGACAGACGGTAAAAACATTGGGCTTTTTTTGTATTTTATTTTAAGAAAAGGAGAAATGATGACTTGGAGAAATGTCATGATTAAAGATGGAGAATATTTACGTCTGAAATTGGATAATTTGGAGGTGGAAAAAGGAGGAAAAAAGTTTTCAATTCCACTCACAGATATTGCGACGATTACTTTAGAGGGGGATATGATGACGCTGACAACCAAACTTTTGGCGAAGTTTGCGCAACACAATATTGCGGTGATTGTGTGTGATAATAAATATCATCCTTGTGGAATTTTTCTTGGTTTCGGGCAATATCACCGGACAGCGAAGCGAAATTTGGAGCAGATTGCTTGGGATGAGGGGAAGAAATCTGCTGTATGGACAGAAATTGTACGTCAAAAAATTCAAAATCAAATCGCTGTCTTAGAAGCGCGTGATTTGGAGCAAGAACGGATTCAAAAAATTCAAACTTTGTGCGATGCGATGACGCTTGGCGACAAGACGAACCGCGAAGGACACGCTGCAAAGCTTTATTTTAATACCTTGTATGGGCTGGGCTTCACGCGGGAAGAAAGTCGTTTTGAAAATTTTGCAATGGATTACGGTTATACGATTATCCGTGCTTATATGGCGCGTTTAGTGACGAGTTTGGGGCTCATTCCAACTTTAGGCGTGTTTCATCGGAATGAATTTAATTCTTTTAATTTAGTAGATGATTTGATGGAGCCTTTTCGTCCGCTGATGGATTGGTATATTGGTGAGGAGATTTTACCGAAATATAAGGATTATCTGAGTTGGGAAGCCCGTTGTATGTTGATTGATTTTCTTAATCAGCCTTATGTTCATCAGGGAAAAAAGACGACGGTTGACTTGCTGATGCTGGATTATGTGAATTCATTTATCAAAATAATGAATAAAAAAGCATCACATTTGACTGAAATTACTTTAGGAGGATTGCGAGGTGTATGAGAAATTGAGATTATTATGCTTTTTTGACTTGCCAATGGAAACGTCAAAAGAACAGCGTGCTTATCGTATTTTCAGGAAAAAATTACTTGAATGTGGTTTTGTGATGCTGCAAGAATCTGTTTATGTCAGAACTTTGCCTAATCGTAGTCAACTTGCAAAATATGAAAATCAGCTTAAACTGGCGACACCAAGAAATGGTTTGGTTGAATTGCTCTATGTTTCAGAAAAACAATTTAGCGACCGGCGTTTTTTGACGGGCGAAAAATCTCCTCAAGAAGTTGCAGTTGGAAATAATAAAATGGTAATTATATGATAAAAATTGAACTTGAAGACCATCAATTTATTGAATTTGATGAGCAAAATCGGTTATTTTTCTATGGGAGTAATCAGCAAATGCGGCAACAACTGATTCGGAGTTTGAAACGTTTTGGACTGAAGAAAGCACTCAACGAACTTGAAGAAGTCGTTTATGGCGAAAATGGTTTGGAAATTTATCGGGATAATCAGCTTCTTAATCCAAAGAATATTGATTTTTTGTTTGTGCAGGATAATTTATCTATTTACAAAGAAGTTGCTTTGACTAAAGGTAGTTTGATGGCAGAGTTTTTGAAGAGTTTCGGTGAAGAAGTGGCGGTCAATTTTCAGTTGGAAGAAATCAAAAATCATTTGTTAGAAATAGAGCTGATTTTCAATGAAAAATTGGCTCAAATTTCAAATAATATTTCGTCAAATTTGACGGACTTGACTTTTGATGATTTGCTGAAAAATCATGTCTTTTTATCTTATTTTGACAGTCGTCATGATTTTCCTTTGGAGATGATGGATGCTAATGAATTGCTAGATGAATATGTGAAGTTATTGTCAGAAAAGTTGATGCGTCATCCTAAAGAAACTTGGTTGATTTTAGTCAATCCTGCAAGTTTTTTGACATCAGAGCGGATTCAATTTCTTTTGGAAAGTCTGGAACAAATAGCAGAAGAAACAGGGCTTTTGAAAGTTTGGATAATTTCTAATCAAGTACTTGATTTTCCTCATCAACTTTCTGATATTTCTGGAACGATTATCTTGGCATCTGATGCTTATCAGATGCCAGAATTCTCGGATTTTAGAAAAAGTATTGAAAATCATTATCCTGAAAAACTGGAAATGACAGATGAAGTACTCTGTCAAAAATTTTATGAAATTGTTTCCAACATTGGTATAAAGCCATCTATTACTGGAAAAGCGAGCCGAAATATGGTATTATTGAAAGTGATAGATGAACTTTTGGGCTTTGATGATTTGCCATTTTCCGTCAAATTTGACGAACTCTCGACAGCCGAAAAATCATATCTCCTCTCTGAAAATTGACGAATTTTTTGAGAAAAAGGTGACTTTGTGGAACAAAAATTTCTAATTTGAGGTTTTTGTACTCTCAACATTTTCCTATCAGTAAAACTCTTTCTTTATCTTCCCCAGCTAAAGGTACGTTTTTGTACTCTCAACATTTTCCTATCAGTAAAACCACCTCCACGAATGGGCGAGTGAGCGGGTTGTTTTTGTACTCTCAACATTTTCCTATCAGTAAAACTCACTCAAACAACTACGCTTGAAAACATTAGTTTTTGTACTCTCAACATTTTCCTATCAGTAAAACCTAGCAGCGATTTTCTTGTTTGTTGCATATGGTTTTTGTACTCTCAACATTTTCCTATCAGTAAAACTGATAGATTGGTTCGCTTTAGGTTTCATAGGTTTTTGTACTCTCAACATTTTCCTATCAGTAAAACAAATATTGATTAACGACGGGGATAGCAACAGTTTTTGTACTCTCAACATTTTCCTATCAGTAAAACTGCCCCCAACCAATACCAGCTTGTTTAATGGTTTTTGTACTCTCAACATTTTCCTATCAGTAAAACCCAGATTCACTTTGTACTTGTCTTAACCAAGTTTTTGTACTCTCAACATTTTCCTATCAGTAAAACCACCATACTTACAAGACCCTACACAAGCAAGTTTTTGTACTCTCAACATTTTCCTATCAGTAAAACCGGTTATGATTATTACTGGTTATATGTTGCGTTTTTGTACTCTCAACATTTTCCTATCAGTAAAACTCTTCAAATCCGCCCTCAATTCCAAACTGAGTTTTTGTACTCTCAACATTTTCCTATCAGTAAAACGAGCAGGTCGTGAACCTGTTGTTAGAGTTTGTTTTTGTACTCTCAACATTTTCCTATCAGTAAAACTGTCAACTTTTGGATCAATGGCTCTTATTAGTTTTTGTACTCTCAACATTTTCCTATCAGTAAAACAAGAAGATAATACACAAGTTTATGACCTCAGTTTTTGTACTCTCAACATTTTCCTATCAGTAAAACCGAACCACAAAGCATTTATAGGGACATTATTGTTTTTGTACTCTCAACATTTTCCTATCAGTAAAACATAACCTAATAAATTCTTTTTCACTTTTGCGTTTTTGTACTCTCAACATTTTCCTATCAGTAAAACCAAATCCACAAAATGGCCAGTTATTAACTGGTTTTTGTACTCTCAACATTTTCCTATCAGTAAAACGACCGCGTTGACGGTAAGGTTCAGCAGGTAGTTTTTGTACTCTCAACATTTTCCTATCAGTAAAACTCAAGAGACAATGTTTGAGCTTAAGATTCTGTTTTTGTACTCTCAACATTTTCCTATCAGTAAAACTTACAATAACATCATCAGCTACTGCTTCAAGTTTTTGTACTCTCAACATTTTCCTATCAGTAAAACATGACGAAGCACTATATATTGAAAGTCCTTGTTTTTGTACTCTCAACATTTTCCTATCAATAAAGTAATTTATATTTAGCGAATACTCAATTCTATCAAAGAATTGAGTATTTTTATACATGAAAACGTATGTTTATTAACTTTTTCCTTGACAAATATGCGCAAAAGAGTATAATGTATAAATATACAGTTTAGGAGTGAATAAATTCTATGAAAAAAATTACGATTGTTGGGATTACAGGTTATAGTGGGCTAGAGTTGTTTCGGTTGCTTAGCTTTCATGCAGAAGCAGAGGTTGTCGCTGTGTGTGCAACGTCACATATTGGAGAGAAATTAGCAGATGCTGTGCCGCAATTTGAAGGATTGACGGAACTTGTGATTTCAGAATTTGATGTAGATTTAGCGATGAAAAATTCAGATGTTGTCTTTTTTGCGACATCAAGTGGTGTGTCGTTAAAATTGGCTTTACCACTGATTGAAGCAGGTTTTCCTGTGATTGATTTATCGGGAGATTTTCGTTTGAAAAATCCAGATGATTATGAAAAATGGTATAAAAATACAGCGGCTGAAAATGTATATTTATCAAAAGCTAAGTATAATTTAGCAGATTTGACAACTGCCACAGCTACTTATATTGCCAATCCTGGTTGCTATGCGACCGCGACTTTGCTGGCTTTGGCACCGCTTGTACAGGAGAATTTGATTGATTTGACGAGTATTATTGTGGATGCCAAGTCAGGATTATCAGGTGCAGGGAAAAAGTTGACGGAGAGTAGTCATTTCGTTGATGTTTCTGACAATATGTCCATGTACAAGGTCAATCAACATCAGCATATTCCAGAAATTGCGCAACAGTTGCATGATTGGAACGAAGATTTTGAGGCTTTACAATTCACAACGAGCTTGATTCCTGTGACGCGTGGTATTTTTGCCAGTAGTTATGTGAAACTTGCGGATTCTGTTACATTTGACACTGTGAAAAATGCTTATCAAAAATGTTATGAAAATAAGAATTTCGTGAGAATTCGACGACAACTTCCTCAGATTAAAGATGTCGTGGGGACAAATTTTTGTGATATTGGTCTTGTTTACAATGAGAAGACCAATATACTTACGATTGTGTCTGTCATTGATAATCTGATGAAAGGTGCAGCTGGTCAAGCGGTGCAAAATTTCAATCAACTCTTTGGTTTTGCGGAGACAACAGGTCTTCAATTTATGCCGATGATTTGAAAGTTTATGAGTTAATCGGTAGAAATGACTGTTTAGGATAAAATAAAGATTAAGAGAGGATATGAGAAATTTATGAATAAAATAAAAGAAATAAATGGCAATATTGCTACACCGGCAGGATTTACAGCGGATGCAGTACATGCCCAGTTGAAATACAAACATTTGGATTTAGGCTTTATCATGAGTGATGTGCCAGCAGCAGTAGCAGGTGTTTTCACGACGAACAAGGTCTCTGCAGCACCCGTCAAATTTGACAAAAATATTGTCAAAAATGGCAAGGCACAAGCCATCATCGTGAACTCTGCCGTGGCGAATGCAGTTACGGGTGAGGAAGGGGCAAAAAATGTCGTCAAAACAGCAAAATTGCTGGAAGAAAAATTTGGCATTTCGTCAAATTTGACAGCGGTCTGCTCAACCGGTGTTATTGGTGTGCAGTTGCCGATGGATAAAATCGCCGCTGGCATCTCGAAATTGTCAAAAAATGGCAATGCTGATGGCTTTGCAGAAGCCATTTTGACGACGGATACGAAGACAAAAACAATCAGTTTGGAAGCAGAAATTTTTGACAAAACTGTCAAAATGTCAGGTGTCTGCAAGGGTTCAGGTATGATTCACCCGAACATGGCAACGATGCTTGCTTTTATCACAACGGATGCCACGATTTCCCCAGAATTGTTGCAAAAAACGCTGTCAAGTTTGACGGAAACAACTTTTAATCAAATTACCGTTGATGGCGATACGTCAACGAATGACACGGTGTTGGTTCTCGCAAATGGCTGTTCAGAAATACCTGAAATCCTCGAAAACACAGCTGAATACGACATTTTCAAAGAAATGCTTGCGCAGACCATGAGCACGCTCGCCAAAAAAATCGCTGCTGACGGCGAAGGCGCAACAAAGCTGATTGAAGTGACTTTGTCAGGGGCGCCAGATGATTTGAGCGCACGGATGCTTGCGAAAAAAATCGTCGGTTCAAGCCTTGTAAAAACGGCAATTTTTGGTGCAGATCCCAACTGGGGCCGGATTATCTCGGCAATCGGGCAATCAGCGATCTTTGAAGTGCCTGATATTGAGCTGGAAATCCAAAATGAACTTGTTCTTTATCATTCAACACCTGTCAATTTTGACGCGGCACTTCTCTCTGAAAAATTAAAAGAAGATAAAATTTACATTAAAGTAGATTTAAACGCAGGAAATGGTTCAGGACAAGCTTGGGGGTGTGATTTGACTTATAAATATGTTGAAATCAATGCCCTTTATACGAGCTGATGAGAATTTAAGGAGAAAAAGATGACAAATTTACTACCAAACTATGGTCGCCTTCCATTTGCCCTTGTCAAAGGTGAAAATACAACATTGACGGATGATGTAGGCAATGATTATCTGGATTTCACGAGCGGTATTGGCGTGATGAACATGGGTTATAGCTTTGAGGACGGTAAAAATGCGGTCAAAGCGCAACTTGACGTCCTCTCGCATATGAGCAATCTTTATCAAAATCCCTTGCAAGAAGAAGTGGCGGAAAAACTTAGCTACGGCGGGACTTATAAAGCTTTCTTCTGTAATTCGGGGACTGAGGCAAATGAAGCCGCGATTAAACTTGTTCGCCTCATCAAGCCTGGCAAGAAGATTCTCGCGATGAATAATGGCTTTCACGGCAGAACCTTTGGCGCCATGTCGGCAACTATGCAAGAAAAAATTCAAGCAGGCTTTGCGCCGCTCGTGCCAGACTTCACAAGTTGTGATTACAATGACGTCACAAGTCTTGACAAAGCTGTCAAAACTGGAAATATCGCTGCCATCATGGTGGAATGTATTCAAGGCGAAGGCGGTGTGTTGCCCATGACGCAAGAATTTGCGGATGCGCTGAAAACTTATCAGTCACAGGGCATTCTCCTTGTGGTTGACGAAGTTCAGACGGGCATTGGACGCACAGGCACTTTATTTGCCTTCGAGCAATTTGGACTTCAACCTGATATTTTTACCGCTGCAAAAGCCTTGGGAAATGGCATTCCGACAGGCGCTATGCTCACACTTGACAAATATGCTGAAATCTTTTCCGCAGGCAAGCACGGCTCGACTTTTGGCGGCAATCCTTTGGCGATGGCGCAAGCAAATGCTGTTCTGTCAAATTTGACGGAAGAATTTTTGACAGAAGTTCGTCAAAAATCAAACATTTTTTTGACAGAACTGTCAAAAAGTTTATCAAACAAAGCTTCTGTCAAAAAAATTCAAGGAATTGGTTTGATGATTGGTATCGTACTTGCTGACGAAACAAAATTGTCAGAAGATTTGTCAAAATTGCGTGAGCAAGGTCTCCTTGCCCTCTCTGCTGGTCACGATGTTATCCGCCTTCTCCCACCGCTTGTCATGAGCGAGCAGCAACTGTCCGCAGGTATCAAAATTCTGGAGGAGGTTCTATGACAGCTATCCGCGATACCGCGCAAATCCTGACGGAGAGTCTGCCTTATATGCTGAAATACCGCGACCAGACCGTCGTCATCAAGTACGGAGGCAATGCGATGACGGATGATAGCGTCAAATCAAGTATTTTGAGCGATGTTTTATTGCTCAAAACGATTGGTATCAAAGTTGTCCTCGTCCATGGCGGCGGCCCTGCAATCAACGAACTGCTCGACAAATACGCCGTCAAATCTGAATTTATCGACGGCTTACGCTACACCGACGAAAACACCGCGCACCTTGCGCTCACGGCACTTGCTGGTAAGGTCAATAAATCTCTCGTGCAGGACATCATCAAACTCGGTGGCAACGCGATTGGCGTGTCAGGCATTGATGGAAAAATGATTGAAGCTGAGCAGCTCAATCCGAAGCTAGGCTACGTTGGCGAGATTACACATATCAATACTGAAATGATTGATCGCATTTTGACGACAGATGCAATTCCCGTGATTGCGACCGCAGGGATTGATGATGCAGGCAATATCTACAATGTCAACGCCGATACCGCGGCCAGTCGTATTGCAGGAGCGCTTCACGCCGAACGCTTCATTCTCTTGTCTGATGTGCGCGGACTTTACAGTAATTTTCCTGTCGAGACAAGTTTTTTACACGAAACGACTCTCTCAGAAATTGACAATCTTATCAAAAAAGACAAAATCACAGGAGGCATGATTCCCAAACTCGAAGCCATCAAATTTGCGATGCAAGAAGGACTAGAGCAGGCAGTTCTGCTTGATGGACGTGTCCCTAATGCTCTCCTCCTTGAACTCTTCACACCCGAAGGACAAGGAACGCTGATTAAAAAAGAAAACTTAGAATGACACAAACACTTTTTACATACATCATCGCTTGTATATTCATTATTTGTGTTCCTGGTCCATCTGTGACTTTTCTCATTACAACGAGTATTGAACAGGGAAAAAGTGCAGCTTATCGAATTATTCCTGGAACTTTTCTGGGCGATTTATCAGCAATGACTTTATCTTTTGTCGGTTTGACAGCACTTATTCATGTTTTTCCAAACTTTAACCTCGTTTTGAAATATCTAGGTGGCATCATTTTAATTTATCTTGGTTTTTTAAAATTTACAAAGATAGAAAATCTCAAACAATTGTCTCACAAAATACAAGTACACTTTTTCTATCAGGTTTTCTACTCACTTTCTTCAATCCTAAAACAATTATCTTCTTTGCAAGCTTTATTCCACAGTTTATTACTAAAAATGTTAATGTTCTCATGCAACTTATCATTTTAGGGGCAATTTACTTAGTCATTGGTCTCATAAATGATTTTGTATATAGCACGTTAGCCCATTATCTAGGAAGATTGCTAGGGAAGAAAGTGAGTAAATTTGTCATTCTTTTCGGCGGAATATTCCTGATTTTTTCAGGAATTGTAGTAATAAAATAAAGTGTGCTTTGCACCCAATAAACAAGGAGAATCTCATGTTCCAAAACAAATCATTTTTAAAAGAAATTGACTTCACAAAAGAGCAATTGCTCTATCTCATTGACTTTGCCATTCATCTGAAGTCCCTGAAAAATCAGCACATTCAACACAAATATCTGACGGATAAAAATATTGCTTTGATTTTTGAAAAAACTTCAACACGTACCCGTGCGGCCTTCACGGTTGCAGCGCAAGATTTGGGGGCGAATGTTGAGTTTCTCGGCCCGCACGACATTCAGCTTGGCAAAAAAGAATCCATTGCAGACACGGCAAAAGTCCTCGGTTCTATGTTTGACGGTATTGAATTTCGTGGTTTCAAACAATCCGATGTTGAAATTCTCGCCAAAGAATCTGGCGTTCCTGTCTGGAACGGTTTGACAGACGAATGGCATCCGACACAGATGCTAGCTGATTTCATGACGATAAAAGAGCATTTTGGCAGTCTTAAAAATCTGACGCTCGCTTATGTCGGTGACGGTCGCAATAATGTCGCCAATTCACTTCTTGTGACGGCTGCTATTCTAGGTGTGAATGTCACGATTGTCAGTCCTGAAAGCCTCCAACCCACCAAAGAAGTGCAAAATCTTGCGCGTAATTATGCACTGAAATCAGGGAGCAAAGTTACGATTCGTGCCGACCTTGATGCGGTTGAAAATGCGGATGTTATTTACACCGATGTTTGGGTTTCTATGGGTGAAGAAGACCAAACGGCAGAGCGTATCAAACTTCTTTTACCTTACCAGATTAACAAAGCTCTAACGGATAAGATTGTCAATAAAAACTATATTTTTATGCACTGTTTGCCAAGTTTCCATGACCTCAATACTGACATCATGCAAGAAATCAAATGGGAATACAACCTCAACGAACTCGAAGTGACGGATGAAATTTTCCAATCTGAACATAATATTTCCTTCCAAGAAGCGGAAAATAGAATGCACACGATAAAAGCTGTCATGGCAGCGACTTTGGGAAATCTTTTTATTCCAAAAGTATAGGAAATATTCCACAAAATCGACTTAAATATATCTAATAAAAACAACTTCCATTCAGAAGTTGCTTTTTTAAGTAAAATCTAGGTGATATAAACATTTTTGGAACAACTCGGAGAAAAAGTAATACTAGGAGTTGTGGTATAATGAACATAATGACTATTGATAAAAATCAGCTCGAAAATGAGCTTGTGAAATTTTATAAACAAAGTGATGTACCGGCTCATTTGCAAGAATCGGTGCTTTATTCGTTGACGGCTGGAGGGAAGCGCGTTCGTCCTGTGCTTTTTTTGGAGTTGTTGGAGGCTTTTGGTGTGCAGCTTGAAAAGGCGCATTTTCAGGTGGCTGCGGCGCTGGAAATGATACATACTGGCTCGCTCATTCATGATGATTTGCCTGCAATGGACGATGATAATTATCGACGGGGAAAGTTGACAAATCATGTGAAGTTTGATGAAGCAACGGCGATTTTGGCTGGAGATGCTTTATTTTTAGACCCTTATTATGTACTTGCAAGTTGTGATTTGCCTGCGGAAATCGTGGTGGCGCTGGTGCGTGAGTTGAGTTTTGCTTCAGGTTCGCTTGGTATGGTGGCTGGGCAGGTGCTGGATATGGAGGCTGAGGGCAAGAAATTGAACTTGGCTGAGATGGAGAGATTGCATCAGCTAAAAACGGGACGACTCTTGACTTTTCCTTTTGTTGCTGCTGGCATTGTTACCGAGAAATCTGAGAAGAGTATTCGGCAACTGCGCGCAATCGGGGAACTTTTGGGACTTGCTTTTCAAATTCGTGATGATATTTTGGATGTGACAGCGGATTTTGATGATATCGGGAAAACACCTGGAAAAGATGTGCTGGAAGAAAAATCGACTTATGTCAGTCTTTTGGGGCTTGAAGGTGCGAAAAATGAGCTGTCAAAAGATTTGACAGAGGTCAAAAAACTTTTGACAGAACTGTCAAATTTTTCTGGAGAAGAAATTTTCAAATTGATTGACAGTTTGGAGCTAAAATGACTGTTCAACTGGGAAAATATTTTTTGACAGAACTGTCAAAAAAAGATGAGACAGAAATTGTTCGATTTTTTGCTCATTCTGCGGATTTCGCCCGATTGACAAGTGGAAAATCTGAGCCAGAGGAAGATTTCCTGACGCTGATAAATGAGCTTCCTGAGGGGAAAAATCCAGCTGATAAAATAGTATTTGGACTTGTTGACAAAAGTGGGAAAGTGCTTGCTGTGATTGATTTGCTCCGTGATTTTCCAGAGGATGGAGAATGGATGATAGGATTGCTTGAAATCTTGCCTGAGCTACGTGGCAAAGGCTTAGGCAAGGAACTGCACACAGAAATTGTAGCATTTGCTAAAAAAGCAGGGGCAAAAAGTTTGCGAATCGGTGTTTTTCTGGATAATCCGCAAGCTCTTAAATTCTGGGAAAGCCTTGGCTATCAGACATTTAAGCAGGTAAAACTGACATTTGGCGAAAAAAATCACGAAACAGCTGTCATGCGTCGAAAAATTTGGTGACAATTTATAAAATTTTACGTATATAAAGATAAAGAGAAAATGAAATGAAAGAAAGAATTGATGTTCTTGCGGCAAATCAAGGCTTGTTTGAAACACGTGAACAGGCAAAACGTGGTGTGATGGCTGGACTTGTGGTTGATAGCAAGTCAGGCGAACGTTTTGATAAACCTGGACAGAAAGTTGATGACTCAGTAGAGTTGCGACTGAAAGGGGAAAAATTGCGTTATGTCAGTCGTGGCGGACTGAAGCTAGAAAAAGCGCTCAAATTTTTTGACAGTTCTGTCAAAAATAAAATTTGCCTTGATATTGGCTCATCAACAGGCGGATTTACAGATGTCATGCTGCAAAATGGTGCGACAAAAGTTTATGCGGTCGATGTCGGCACCAATCAGTTGGTCTGGAAATTACGTCAGGATTCGCGCGTGATTGTCATGGAACAGTTTAATTTTCGACACGCAGTGCTTGCAGATTTTACAGAAGGCCAACCAGAATTTGCCAGTATTGATGTGAGTTTTATCAGTTTGGACTTGATTTTACCAGCATTATTTGGTATTTTGAAAGAGAATGGCGAAGTTGCGGCGTTGATAAAACCACAATTTGAAGCGGGACGCGAGCAAGTTGGAAAAAATGGTATTATCAAGGACCCAAAAGTGCATCAGCAGGTGATTGAAAAAGTAATGACAAAAGCTTTAGAACTAGGTTTTTCAGTCAAAAATCTTACTTTTTCGCCGATTAAAGGTGGCGCTGGCAATGTGGAATTTCTGGTTCATTTGAAAAAAGAAAAAAATCCGCAACTCTCAGATACGATAAATGTGCCTGAAATGCTTGAAAATGAAAAAAATAATTTTGATAAACAAAGCTAAAATTCCTTGGAAAATATGGATTTGGAGATGAAAATGAAAAAAACAGAACGCTTAGATTTTATTTCTCGCCTCATCGAAAAAGCGGAAGTGAAAACGCAAGAAGAACTTGTGAAAGCCTTGCTAGAACGTGGTGTAGATGTCACACAAGCGACAATTTCGCGAGATATAAAAAGCCTTGCGCTTGTGAAAATTCCCGCACAATCAGGCGGATTGCGCTATGCTTTACCTAAAAATAGCAAAGAGCAGCAGCAAAATGTGTTGCACCAAGAACTTTTTTTGGATGCGATTGTCGAAGTCAAGCAACAAGAAAATATGCTGTCAATCCTTGCTAAACCTGGAACGACAAGCTTGCTTAAAGATTATTTGCGGAAAAATTTTGCAGCAGATATTTTTTCTGTTATTATTGATGATGACAGTCTTTTGGTGGTTTTGTCAGAAAAATCAAAGGCGCAAAAAGTGATTGATGATTTGACGAAGTGATTTTGAACAAAAAAAGTTTTTGACAGTTCTGTCAAAAAATAGAGAGGAAAAATGACGATGTTACAAGAGATTTCTATCAAAAATTTTGCAATTATCGACGAAATTCATCTTTCTTTTGAAAATGGAATGACGATTTTAACAGGCGAAACAGGTGCTGGGAAGTCGATTATCATTGATGCAATGAGCCTTTTGTTGGGCGGAAGAAGCTCAACAGATTTTGTGCGACACGGCACAGAAAAATCAGAAATTGAAGGCCTGTTTTTTACAAATAAAAACAGTGAGCTGAATGAAAAAATGCTTGAACTTGGACTTGAGCCATCAGAAGAATTGATTTTGCGCCGAGAAATAACTGCCAGTGGACGCAGTATTTGCCGTATCAATGGACAAATGGTCAACTTGAGCAGTTTGCGCGAAATTGGCGAATTTTTGGTTGATATTCACGGACAACACGACAGTCAAGAACTGATGAATGCCAAGTATCATCTGCATTTACTAGATGAATTTGGCGATGAAGATTTTGAAAAAGCGAAAAAAAATTACCAAGAGAAATTTGAAATCTATAAAAATTTACGTAACCAGCTAAGTATCCGCGAAAAAAATGCGCAAGAATTTGCTCAGCGTATTGAGATTTTACAGTTTCAAGCAGAGGAAATAGAAGCTGTCGCTATCAATCTTGAAGAAGATGAACAACTTCCAAAACGCCGTGAAAAACTTAATAATGTAAAAAACATTGCCGATGCGCTATCCAGTGCTTATCAAGTGCTTGACGATGATGATAACGACTTTTCAAGTCTCAATAATGTGCGAGCTGCGCTTTCAGAGCTTGAAAGTGTCAGCAGTTATGATAATGATTATCAGGAAATGTCTGAAAAAACGGCAGAAAGCTATTATTTACTTGAAGAAGTTGTCAGTCGCATTGGCAGTGCTATCGAAAGTCTTGAGTTCAATCCGACTGAACTTTTGCAGATTGAAGACCGTGTGATGACACTCAATACCTTGCAAAAAAAATATGGTCCTGAGTTGAAAGATGTGGTCAATTATCTTGAAAAAATTCATTTGGAACTTGACGAGTTGACAGGTTCTGAAAATGGAGCTGAAAATCTAGAAACAGCGGTAAAAGAAGCACAAACAGCGCTACTTGAAGCCAGTAAAAAGCTCAATGATAAACGTCATAAGATTGCCGAAGCATTGACGGAAGATATCAAACAAGAACTTGCAGAGCTTTACATGGAAAAAGCTGATTTTCGGGTTAATTTTGAAGCTGGCAAATTCTCAATTCATGGCAATGAACACGTTGAATTTTTCATTCAAACAAATCCAGGAGAAGGCTTTAAACCTTTGGCAAAAACAGCTTCTGGTGGTGAACTTTCTCGCTTGATGCTTGCAATAAAATCTAGCTTTTCTCGCCATGAAAGTAAAACGTCAATTGTTTTTGACGAAGTGGACACGGGAGTTTCAGGGCGTGTTGCGCAGGCGATTGCCAATAAAATCTATAAAATTGCCAGAAGTGGTCAAGTTCTTGCCATTTCACATTTGCCACAAGTCGTTGCGATTGCAGATACACAATTTTACATTGAAAAATCTTCCACGACAGATGTGACAACTTCTACTGTACGAAAACTCAACTTTGATGAACGTGTAGAAGAAGTTGCCAAGATGTTGGCTGGAGATGATGTGACAAAAGAAGCTCGCGCGCAGGCAAAACGTCTATTGACAAAGTAAAAATATTTTTGACAGGTTGAGAATAAATTCTTTAGCCTCTACGGCAGAACTGTCAAAAAAAGGAGCATAAAAAATGATTACAGCTTATAAAAAATACCTCAAAAATGCAGGAAAATTCAATGGTTATGCCAGTCGTTCAGATTATTGGTGGGTTTTTCTTGCCAATACGATTATTTTTGGGATTCTGTTTGCCCTTCGTTTTTCATTGACTTCTTTATCTATCAGTCATTCAAACGTTAAAAGTCCTGAAACTTTATCAAATAATGCAACAAATCTTTTTCTTCATCCGCGTTCAGGTATATTGTTAGCTCTCCTCATTCTCACGATTATTTTAGGAATTCTCATACTTGTGCCAAATATGATGCTTACAGCGCGTCGTTTACGTGATGCAGCATTTCCTGCTTGGATAGCATTTATTTTTGGATTGCTTGCCTTATATGGCATTCTTAATAATTTCCTTAATTTTTCATTTATTGGCAGATGGGGATTTGCGTTAAATCTACTCACGTTCATCATCTATATCCTCTGTATCATGTCAAATCCAAAGAAACAACATAAAAACACAGAAAAATAAATTACGTCATAAAAGGAGTAAAAAATGCTTCAAGCCTATCAAAAATTTTTCTTAGGATATACAAATTTTAAAAATCGAACCAGTCGTAAAGATTTTTGGCTCGCACTATTGGCACATTTGATTGTTTGCCTCATTTTGATAGTAGCTGCTCAAATTTTTCATGCCCTTGATAATCAAGTATTGGCAAATATCTGGACAGGTCTTTCATGGTTTGTATATGAGCTTCTCATGCTTTATAGTTTTGCCACACTTCTACCGATTTTGGCTATGACAGTGAGACGACTTCGTGATTTATCCTTACCTTGGGGCTTGATTTTTCTAACGTTGTTCCCTTTTCTTGGCAGTATTATTCTTCTGGCAATTTGCGCCCTTGAAAGTAGTCAATCAAGCAGGAATATTCCAGAATTTTCAAAAGAGCAGTTGGAAGTTGCCACAGTCAATGAAACAGGAAAGATTGATTTTTTTCAAGCAATCAAAAACTATTTCCGAGGATATATTGACTTTCGTGGACGCACAAAACGCGCTAGTTTTTGGTGGACACAGCTTGTTTTTGTAGGAATTGCAGCTTTGCTTGGCATTCTTGTTATCATCAGTTTTGTACTTGATGATTTGATTTTCGGAGAAAGAGTGATCCTGTCTATTGCTTCTGAAACCTTGCTAAGTCTATATCTGATAGGAATTATCTTTCCAGAACTTGCTATTCATTTCCGTAGATTGCGTGATGTCGGACTCAATCATTTTGCCAGTATTCTTTTGTTGAGTTCACTTGGAGGAGCAATCAGTTTTATAATCATCTTGCATCAGCTGACTTATTTTGATTACGGTATTTACAAGTTTGAGTTGGCAAATTACCTATTCTTTATGATAGTTTTGGTGCTTGTTCTAGTGCTGATTATTGTGGAAATTTCTCCTACAGATGATTTGCTTCGAGAAAATAAAAGCATATTTTTCAGGAAGAGTTAATTTTCAGATACGTAAAAATTTGCAAATTTAAGATGAAGATGATAAAATATGTAGTATAAAAACTTTTAATCTAGTCCAGAGAGGCTAGCAAGGTTGTGAAAACATAAAATTCTTTTCGTCGTAGTCTATTCTGCAACAGAAAATATTTTGATATATTCGCATCTGCTAGGTTTCTGGCAGGTGCTTTTTGTTTCAAAAAAAGGAGAAAAAACCATGCCAAAACGTACTGACATCAAAAAAATCATGATTATCGGTTCAGGTCCCATCATCATTGGACAAGCTGCTGAATTTGATTATGCAGGCACACAAGCCTGTCTTGCCTTGAAAGAAGAAGGTTACAGCGTTGTTCTGGTCAATTCAAATCCAGCAACGATTATGACTGACCGCGAAATTGCGGATACTGTTTATATTGAACCGATTACTCTCGAATTTGTTAGCAAAATCTTACGTAAAGAACGTCCAGATGCTATTTTACCAACATTAGGTGGCCAAACAGGGCTGAATATGGCAATGGATTTATCAAAATCAGGAATTCTTGATGAGTTGGGTGTTGAATTACTGGGAACAAAGCTCTCAGCGATTGATCGTGCGGAAGATCGTGAACTTTTCAAAGAATTGTGTGAAGAAATTGGCGAACCACTTTGTGAATCAGATATTGCGACGACAACTGAAGAAGCTGTCGAAATCGCCAATCGTATCGGTTATCCGATTATTGTTCGTCCAGCATTTACCATGGGCGGAACAGGAGGTGGTATCTGTGCCAATGAAACAGAACTACGTGAAATTGTTGCGAACGGTTTGAAATTAAGTCCAGTCACACAATGTTTGATTGAAGAAAGTATCGCCGGTTACAAGGAAATCGAATATGAAGTCATGCGCGACTCTGCCAATAATGCGATGGTTGTCTGTAACATGGAAAACTTCGACCCAGTCGGCGTGCATACGGGCGACTCGATTGTCTTTGCACCAATCCAAACCTTAACTGACGTAGAACAGCAGATGATGCGTGATGCCTCACTCAATATTATCCGTGCCCTCAAAATCGAAGGCGGCTGTAATGTTCAGCTGGCACTTGACCCAAACAGTTATCAATATCGCGTGATTGAAGTCAATCCGCGTGTCAGCCGTTCATCAGCGCTCGCTTCTAAAGCGACAGGTTATCCAATTGCCAAAATGTCAGCGAAAATCGCGATTGGTATGACGCTTGATGAAATCGTCAATCCAGTCACAAATAAAACTTATGCCATGTTTGAGCCTTCACTTGACTATGTTGTTGCGAAAATTGCCCGTTTCCCATTTGATAAGTTTGAACATGGCGACCGCCATCTTGGTACACAGATGAAAGCAACTGGTGAGGTCATGGCGATTGGTCGGAACATTGAAGAAAGTTTCTTGAAAGCTGTACGTTCGCTGGAAATCGGTGTTTTTCATAATGATTTGGAAGAAGCCCGTGAAGCAGATGATGAACAACTTTACGAAAAAATGGTAAAAGTGCAAGATGACCGACTTTTCTATGTTTCTGAAGCCATTCGTCGCGGGATTCCGATTGAGGAAATCGCAGAGTTGACGAAGATTGATATTTTCTTCCTTGACAAATTGTTGCATATCATTGAGATTGAAAATAAACTCAAAGAACAAGCTTTTGATTTGGAAACATTGACAGAAGCGAAGAAAAATGGTTTTGCAGACCGTGAGATTGCTCTGCTTTGGAATACGACGGCGGATGACGTGCGTGATTTCCGTAAAAAATCACAACTTTTGCCTGTTTACAAGATGGTTGATACTTGTGCAGCTGAGTTTGAAAGCAGTACACCTTATTTCTACTCAACTTATGAACATGAAACAGAGTCATTTGCGACAGATAAGAAAAAGATTATCGTGCTTGGTTCTGGACCAATCCGTATCGGTCAAGGTGTGGAATTTGACTATGCGACTGTCCATTCGGTTAAAGCTATTCAGGCGCTTGGATATGAGGCAATCGTTATCAATAGTAATCCTGAGACGGTTTCAACGGATTTCTCGATTTCAGATAAACTTTACTTTGAACCTTTGACTTTTGAAGATGTGATGAATGTCATTGATATTGAGCAACCGCTTGGTGTGATTGTGCAGTTTGGAGGTCAAACGGCGATTAATTTGGCTGAGCCATTGTCCAAAGCTGGTGTGAAAATTCTTGGTACGCAAGTGGAAGATTTGGACCGGGCAGAAGACAGGGATTTGTTTGAACAAGCTTTGATTAACATGGGGATTCCAATGCCAGAGGGCGCAACGGCGACCAATGAAGAAGAAGCTGTCGTAAATGCCAATCGAATTGGTTATCCTGTGCTGGTTCGTCCGTCATTTGTCCTTGGTGGACGGGCGATGGAGATTGTCAATAATGAACGTGATTTGCGAGACTATATGAACCGTGCGGTAAAAGCGAGTCCTGAGCATCCTGTTCTTGTCGATAGTTATCTGATGGGACGCGAATGTGAAGTGGATGCGATTTGTGATGGGACAGATGTACTTTTGCCTGGGATTATGGAACATATCGAGCGTGCTGGGGTTCACTCAGGCGACTCGATGGCGGTTTATCCTCCGCAAAACTTCTCACAAAAGATTATTGATACGATTGTGGATTATACGAAACGTTTGGCGCTGGGCTTGAACTGTATCGGCATGATGAATGTGCAATTTGTTGTTTTCAAAGAGCAGGTTTATGTCATTGAGGTCAATCCACGTGCTTCTCGGACGGTGCCATTTTTATCAAAAGTGACAGATATTCCGATGGCGCAGCTGGCAACGAAGATGATTTTGGGCGAAACCTTGGCGGAACATGGTTATCAGTCTGGACTTGCTCCAACACCTGATATGGTTCATGTGAAAATTCCTGTTTTCAGTTTCACAAAATTGGCGAAAGTCGATAGTTTGCTCGGTCCTGAAATGAAGTCAACTGGCGAAGCAATGGGTTCTGATTTTACATTGGAAAAAGCCTTATATAAGAGCTTTGAAGCGGCGAAATTGCACATGGAAGAACATGGTACGATTTTATTCACAGTGGCAGATGATGACAAGGAAGAAGCGCTCGAACTGGCGAAAGGCTTTGCTGAGATTGGCTATTCGCTTGTGGCAACTGAGGGAACGGCGCGTTATCTGGCATCAAATGGACTTTATGTGCGTGAAGTTGGTAAACTTGAGGGCAGCGAGGATGAAGAGGGAACAATCGTTGAGGAAATTCGCAAAGGTCATGTGCAGGCGCTGATTAACACGATGGGGAATAATCGTGGTTCGGCGACTGAAACAGACGGTTTCCGTATTCGTCAGGAGGCGATTAGTCGCGGTATTCCTTTGTTTACGGCACTTGACACGGCTGAGGCAATTCTGAAAGTCATGGAAAGTCGTAGTTTTGCTACACGGACGATTTAAAATTGATGAAAATACTTTTGACATGGATACAAACTTACAACTTCGTTATAAGTTCACCCTGTCCGAGGAGGCTGAGAATAAATCCTCTAGCCCCTACGACAGTTCTGTCAAAAGTATTTTTTGTTTTTTAGAGAGGAATTTTGCTGAAAAAAGTTTTTGACAGAACTGTCAAAAATATTTTTTACAGAAAATTTTGTCAAAAATGTGTATAATAGAAGCTATGAATACGGTTTTACAAATTATCGAAAGTATTGGCTCGGTTGCGACAGTTGTGACCTTGTGGATTACCTTGCAGCGCTTTAAAAAAGATGCGAGTGAAAAGGAAAGTGAAACGCTAGAATTGGCGATGAACCGTTTTTTTTCGGCAGCTGATGTGCGTGAATTATTAAAAATTAGAGATCCAAATTTGGCTGCAACCGAGATGGACCAGTTGGTATCGATTGTTGTGCTGCTTTACCGCTTGCGTGACCTCAATCAAAAAATTCGAGCTTCTGTACATTATGATGAAGAAAATGCTGATTTGAAATCACGGCAGGATATGGTGGCAGAGTTGTTGAGCGCCTTATCGCCAGAACGACTGAATTTCCTCAAGTCAAATTACCCTGATGTGGCATTTTTGATTGACGAATTGCACCCTGACAATGCGGAAGCAATGGAAACGAGTACTGAAATTTTTGACAGTTCTGTCAAAAATGTTGAAGTGGCTGATAGAGCAGAAAATGAGCCAAAGCGCGCTGAAACTCAGAAAAATTGGCGAGGACAGCGCCATGCGTTAAAGGCTGCCGAAGATGTGCGCCAACTCTTTTTGGATGCCGGAGTGAGCGCAGAACGTTTTGAGCGTGCTTTGTGGCAAAATCAAATTTTGATTGTCAAGTTGACTGGCGCGGAGAAAAACACTTTGGGAGATTGGCGGATTAGTCCTAATCGTGCACAACACATTCATTTTATTGTTGGACTTGAAAACGTTGATACTTTTCATGATTTGTACGCTGTGGATGAGCGGCGCAAGTTTGATATTTTGCCATCTGGGCGGATTGCCTTCCGAGGAGAAAAGTTGGATGTTCCTGCAGGACGAGAGCTGACAAGCCTTGCAAATTGGGATGCGACAAATCCTGTGCTTTACTATAAAGTTTGGGCATTGCACCAAAGTGATGCTTTCAAAGGGGCAGTTGATTATTGGAAAGGGCTGGAGCAAAAAAGTGTTAACGATTGAAAGTCAAGGCGACTGATAAAAAATTCAAAATGCTATATTTACTACGTAAATACCGCATTTTCTTTTGACAAAGTCAAAAGAAAACACTTGGAGG